>RAZE01000034.1 GCA_003611955.1 bacterium 1XD8-76 | reverse complement strand
CGGGCTATCAATTCCGAGTAGGAAACGGCGGTGTTCACTTGATACTGGATAGCGAACAGAACGGCGGCCTCTAAACGGTTGTGCTTGATAGAGTGCATGGTGCAGGCCGTCCGGGAGCGGTTTTTGTAAGTGGAGCAGGCGTAATATACATTTTTCCCGCTCACGCTGCGGGTGATTGACTTTCCGCAATCCGCGCATTTCAGAAAACCGCTGAACAGATGAACCTCCCGCCCTTTGGGTGAAGTCCGGGTATCGCGTACCAGCAGGGCCTGCACCTTTTCAAAGGTTTCGCGGGGGATAATCGCCTCGTGGGTATCGGGAACCCGTACCCATTCCTCCTCCGGCACAGCCTCGATCTGGTGTACCTTGTAGCTTTTCACCCGGCGGCGGCCCTGTACCAAATCCCCGGTATAAATGGGGTTGGTGAGGATTTCATGTATCATCCGGGCTCCCCACATGGGGTCGTCCGCCACAGCCGAGGAAACGGGCAGGCCCTTTTTCCGGCGGTAGGCCGTGGGGCTGGGTATGCCGTGTTCGTTGAGATAGAGCGCGATGGCCCTCTTTGACGAGCCTTGCAGGAGCATGGAGTAAACGCGCTTGACGGTTTCAGCGGCCTCGGCATCCACCAGAAGTTGATGTTTGTTTGCCGGGTCTTTTATGTAGCCGTAGGGGGCAAAGGAGCCGATGTACTGGCCGTTGCGCCGCTTATAGTCAAATACCTGCCGGATTTTCTTTGAGGTCTGGTAGCAATAGTTATCGTTCATCACGTTAGTTATCGGAACGATAATATTTGAAACGCTGTCGGGGTTTAGGTAGCTGTCCACATTTTCAGCAAGACTGATAAAGCGGACACCCATCTGCACAAACAGGTTGTCAATCAGACTTCCCGCGTCACTGTAATTCCGGGCGAACCGGGAAAGGTCTTTCACAATCACGCAGTTGATTTTCCCGCTCATCACATCGGCCAGGAGCCGCTGGAAGTTTTCGCGGTTGGCGTCCGTCCCGGTGTGTCCATCGTCCACATACTCAACGGCGCTTTCAAATTCGTCCATGTGCCGCTGGTAGAAGTCCCCCAGCAGGTCGCGCTGGTTTTTCACGCTGTTGCTGTCGTCCTTGCCCTTTTTCAAATCCTCTTTGGAAAGGCGGATGTACTCGCCCAAACGCCAGCGCCGGATTGTGTAAGTAGGGGTAAAAGTCTGCTGATACCCTCTGTTTTTCGCTCGTGCCATTGTTCCTCCTTCCCTATCACATTACACTTATATTATAACTCTGCCCGGGGCTATCAGCAAGGATGCCGATGCCTCGGGACATTTTGTCTCGAAGTGGGAACGGGCCGCAACAGCAGTTACAGCCCGCTCTTTTGCCGGATAAGAAAGGCGGTCAGCGTCTCCTGGAGGGAGGGGCCGCCCTCGGCAAATTCGATTTTCACGCCCACGCCGCCCACGCTAAAGCAGTACGGATTGACGGCCCGTTTCACAAACCGGGCCAGCCGCTCCTCCCGGGGGAGGGTGCGGTCAAAGGCCATACCGCTCACGTCAGCCAGCGCATCCGCGCTCACCGCGCCAATGTTGACGCTCTGCATTTCTTCAAGCTCTTTTGCGGTCAGTCTCACGGCAAAACCTCCTTTTGCGTTGTTGGGTTGGTGGGGAAACGCGAAAAGGCGGCACTGCGAAAAGTGCCGCCCTTTGGCCTGTCCTCACCTTGGGACAATTTGTCTCGAACTTGTTTGAAATGGGAACGCCGGAGCCCGTATGTTTGGCCCGTCCAAAGACAGCGAGTAGCGGCCCGGCGTTCCCTTGTTTTGTGCGGCGGCCCGGAGCGGCAAGCGGCCAGCTTGTCCCTCGCGGATCGTGGCCCCGGGGCTGGCAAGCTCCCCGGGCGCGGCGGTGGTGTTGGTCGCTCGTCCTCCCGTAGGAGAAGTCACCGCGCACCCGCCGCCCGGCTCCCCGCGTTCACTCGGGGCCGCCCGCTATGAAGTTGTGGAGAAGAAAAAAACTTCCTCTCATATACCGAGACATTTTTTCATCGTTTCCAAGTGGGAAATCTAAAAAAAATTAAAAAGTTTTTTTCATGCGCTCCAGCCCGCGCTTGATGGACTGGCGGACGGACTCCTCGTGAACGCCCTCGGCCTGGGCAATCTCTTTGATGCTCTTGCCAAGGATGATGTGAGCGTCAATCCTCCGGCCCTGGCTTTCCGGCAGGCTGTTCAGTGCGTTCCACAGACGGATAAACCGCTCTTTGAGCTCCAGAACCTCGTCCGGGGTGGGCTCGTGCAGGCAGGCAGAATACTCGATGCCGTCCTCGCAGTCCAGCGAATACTGCGCCTTGTGGCGGGAGAGCCGCCGCTGGTAGGCCGCCTCGTAGCGGACGCTGGCCCGGAGCGCCTCGGCCACATCGTCAGAAACTTCCATATATTCGTCCTGGGTGTACCAGTAGTAAAAGTCGCGCAAATTGATAATAGTCATTATATGTACCTCCATATCGTTTTTTGTGGTCGGGTTGACGGGAAACGATATGGAGGGCGGCGGGGAACGGCACCCGGGGGAGCCGCCCCGCACCTTGGGACTGTTTGTCCCAAAGCAGAGCAAAGAAAATGCGCTTGCGCGGCACAATACCACGCAAGCGCACAAAGAAAGGATGTTACCTAAAAACCGACATATTTCGCACCCTATGCCGGAATATCCCCCTCCGGGGCTCGGGCTTTTTTTGACAAATTGGGGGGATGAAGAATATAGAAAGACACGGCGTTACCTCCTTTTTCCGCCGTGTCAGCAATAGAAAACGGCGGTTTTGAAATCCGTTGTTTCAAAACCGCCGTTTGGTGTTTGTTTGAGATTGGAGCGCGTTAATAGTCAGCCGCCCATCCAACGGTTTTTTTATATGCCGTTTCCGTTGGCGGCTGGGTGCTTAATTGATTATGCTTTCAATTTATAACATTGAAACTCTCGTAAGCTGAGAAATTCTGGTGAGACATATTCTTTATGCCTATATTCTATTTCTTGCAAATATGTTGTATCTCTCGTACTAATCAGCATATCCACCAATTCAACTAATGGTGCGAGCTTTTTTGCTGTACGAACCAATTTGTTGTATATCAGAGTTAAAACATCGCTTCTTGAAATGTATTGTCCGAGTTCATTGTAATAACCTGTTCCTACATAAATTCTGCTCCGCAAAATTTCTTTTGTTGGTTCATATATAGTGGAAAACCCCGCCTCGATAATTTGACACTGCAAACACAATTTTTGCAAATCCAGATTTTCTTGTTCACTTGTATATGTTTCAAATGGTAAAAAATAATAGAGATTTGTGTTTTCCGACACAATTTCAATATTGTTACCTAATTCGGTTTTTCCCCGCACACTTTTGATTATTACACAATTACAATCTAAAGCAACTTGTGCAATTTTTAAGAAATGCTGGTAACTCAACCAATAATTTGTTTGTTTTCCCACTTATTCATCCTCGTAAGGCTCGATTTATCATATTCCTCTATTTCCTCACTTCGGGACATTTTGTCCCAAAGGCCAGACCTCTCAACCACAGCCAGCCGCCGCCGCTTGCGCCGATGAAATCCGTGTTTCTGCTCACTCGTCCCTGGTGGGGAAGTCGGTTTCTGAAATGACCTCACCCGTTTCAGCGTCTTTCACCGTCACATGGATGGCCCATTCATCGCCGGGGATGCCGCAGAAAATTTGATACTGGCCCAAATAGGTTGCGGGCCATACTGTCGCATAGAGAGAACTAATCGGCAGGCTTGCCTCATATTCTTCTTTATCCACAAAAGTGACTACTGCCCACGGTATTCCATCATCGTCAATCGTTGCGTATTCTGCCCGTTCAATAGACGGAAAATTTCCAAAGCCATATTGAAAGCAACCAGTCTCAAATGTTTGTGTTTTGTATTCTTCAAATTGCTCCGGCAAAAAAACATAATTCACGGAGCCGTCCTCGTTTGTTGTAATATCCGTAATACGCTCCATTGGGGTCAATTCGCCTTCGTGATTGTATTGCTCACTATTATGGAACTCTGCAATTATTTCTTCTGCGCTGTTACCGCCCATAAGCGTGACAGGTATTTTTACAACGATATACCCGTCCTCATTCACCGGGGGCGTGTATGTATTTGTTGGGCCGTTCTCGCTGGATGCCTCCTCCGTTGGTTTTCCCGCACAGCCCGCCAGTGAGCCGAGCAGGAAAACGCAAGATAAGGTTAGCGCGGCAATTCGTTTTAGGGATATTTTTTGCTGGTTCATCCATTCAATCCTCCGCTTGCTTTCTTCTTGAATATTACAATACACCACACCACCACATAGAGCAGGAGATAAGCCCCCGACAGGGCAAGGGCCGTTATGTATTTCTGCCGCAGTCCGGCGGTGTAGCTCCCGGCGGTCTGCTCCGGCTCCACGGTGATATAGGAGCGGTCAGCGGGGATGGACAGCACCCGCCGCTCCACAGCGGCCCCCGCGTCCACGATCTCCTGGCCCAACTCACGGGTGATGGCCCGGTCAGTCCACTGGTAGCCGCTGCCGTCCGTGGCCCGGTAGTAGACCATGTAGACGGTTTTGGTGGGGTTCATGCGGCGGTCGCGTCCGCTTGCGCCCGTGTTCTGCACCTGGACGGGCAGGACTTGATAGGGCGAAAAGATATAAACGCCTTTGTCCTCGTAGCTGTCAGCGGGGGCGATTGCGGACAGATACTTGATGGAGAGATAGCCCATCGCCGCCGCAAGGAGCAGGAGCATCAAGCCCGCCACAAAGACGATTGATTTTAGTTTCGGCATACGCACCTCCGGGAAGTATCAGCCGCCTGCTTTGGGACATTTTGTCCCAAAGGGACAGGTTGATTTTTGTTGTATAACTCAATCACATCTTTACTCCGTAAATTGCCAAGTAATCTTTCAACATATCAAGGTTTTCCATATAAACATCCAGTTTAGCCAGCGTTTTGAACTCCTTATCATACACTACAATCCATCCCGCACTTCTGGAAACAGAGGACACATCCTTTACTGAAAATTCCTTAGTCCGCCCAAACCGAGAAACTACACGCATCTGTTCCCCATCTACTTTCACCATGCAGACATCTCCAATACGCAAACAGACGATGCCCATTCCCATTGTAGCCAGTGCCATAACCACTAACGCCCTGCGCTTCACAACGGTCACATCAAAAAAGCTGATTGCAAAGAAAAGACCTAATCCTATCAGTAGGACAACCCACCCAATCACTGCAAATTCGATCCGGGACAAGCGTTTCAGACGGAGAGTAAACTGCTGTTGAGGAATAGAGGACTCCGCAGGTTTAGAGTCGGGTTTAACTTCAGCCGGAGAACACCATGTAGCAGGTGCCTTGTCAATGGGGATGTTCCATTGGAGCAACGAAAGGAACAGCAAATCTGCGTGTTCCATGCTACCTGCAAATTTAGCCAACACTTGATAATTTTTGTCATAGAGTACATTACAGCCATTGGATGGCCCCAGAACAACACCAGCAATATCATGGACAGAGAATACACTGTCTTTTCTAAGGCGGTTTATCTGCCGAAGATTGTTGCCCTCCACAACAATGCGGGTTCCCGGTGTAGAGCGGCCATGCACAGCAAAAGATGTTGGCGGATTTACAGCAGGAAGTTTTTCCGGGAGTAGATTGTATAATGCTCCGTTGCCCCCTGCGTATGCGACAATCCAAGGGCCTCTTTTCCAGTCCGCATAAGCCAGCAGACTTTTTCGGGTAAGGAAAAAGCCAATAAGCCCCAAGCCAACACATAAAAGTAACAGCTCCCAACTTATGCTCCACAGTCTGCTCAAATCCGCCACTGTTAATTGAACAGAAGAAACGATAGCGAGTAACAGAACCCAAAATACTTCCCAAAGGGTACAAGCCAGTACGGTGCAAGTCCCCACAATAACATAGGCAACTATTTTAGAACGCCGCCCGTGAAACAAGCGATAAAACCGTCCAATAACCAGTCCCACAAAAAGTTGAAACATCATACCGTATTTTACTATCTGGAACAGCGAACATAACAACATCGCCAAAATACAGATAAACATTCCAATTATACTTCCTAAAATGCCCCGTAAAACACTTCCCTGCAATTCAAGGTTAGTTTCATTGGGTTCTGTATTGCAATTTGTCATAATGATAGCATCCCTTCTCACTATCTATGTTTTTCAATCAACACTCAAAACAAAAAGGCACTCCCCGCCGCGCAGGTTCCTGCGGGCATAAGAGCGCCAGTTTTGACAGTATAAAATTGAGCATGACGAAACTGCGGGGCTAAATAGTTATAGCACCGCTCTGCTTGCTTGCTTGCTTGCTTGCTTGCTTGCTTGCTTTAGGATGGCACAATCAATCATGTTTGTCAAGCTCTCTTTCTAAAAAAATCGAAAAAATATATCAACGCAATTATAGCAGAAATTTGTCTGATACGCAAGGGGGAGAAACTGTCTGATTTTGACGAATTTATAGGGAGCGCACAAACGGCAAGCAGGGCAGGTGTGGCCACACCTGCCATTTTTGACTGGCCGGGGGCCATCAAAAATGCTTGTTGGGGAGCCTCCCCAAACCCGGCTCTTTGGGACAAAATGTCCCAAAGAGATTGGCTGCGTCACCGCCGCTATCGCGTCGGTTCCTTATGCTTGTCTTGATAAATAAGAGAATTGCAAGCCGTTAAAAGGTTCTCCTAAAGAAGAATTTCTTTGCTCAAAAAGTGGTTGAATAATTTCGTCTAAGGGAAACGATACCCCAAATGCGTCCATTGTTTCTTCCACTTTTTCAATAATGCGAAGTGCGTCTGGGTCATGTGCAGTTGTATCAGGCGACCACTCACAAACTATCGTATAAGCACTCTCGATGATTGTATTTATAACAATCATCGCAGTTCCGGCCTGTGTATAAAGATTTCGAGCCTTGCTTATTTCCGTAGAAGTGGTTTCAGTAGTACTGTTTGTCAAAACCATACTCGGCAGCAGTTCCCCAATAGTGTCCAATGAAATGCCAATCCAGTTATTTTCAGAGCAGTCCGTGATTGACCACAGTTTTCGCAAAATCCACTCCCATGCGCTGAAATCCTGCCCATAATATCGCAGAGTTTCTTCCAAGCAAAGAATGAGGTAAGCAATCCGGCCACGCCCGGAAACTCTATAAAGCCGATGGGATATAATTCGCTGTTCCTCTTGCCGCACTTCTTTCGGCCGCATGAGTTTTATGAGCCGATACAACAGATAGAAAAATCCTGTAAAACCAGCGCATACAGCAGCAAATACAACGCCGCCCATTAAGCCTCTTTCTAAAAGTTGCCGTATATTTCCCATACAATGCACCTCCGACACTGGATATATTTACTTTACTACATCAACCTCCATTTTTCAATCACTACCCAGCAAACGACTCAAATTATCAACCTCGCTCCTGTCAAAACCGACAGAGGCCGAGCGTGGCGTTTTTATATCCCTTTCCTCCCTTTGGGACAAAATGTCCCGAAGTACACCGCCGCTATCGCGTCTGTTCCTTATCGTCCCGCCTGTCCGTCAGTCCGAGCAGATGGTCGATGTTGGCCTTGACCGCCACGGCCTCCCGCATATCCCGCTGGGCCTGCCGGTACTCGGCATAGAGGGCTTTTTTCTTGTCCGCCAGCTCCCGCCGCTGTTTTTTCAGCGCGTCCATTTTGGGGAGCTTTTCTCCGCCTAACAATTCATTCATAGCGGCCCGGGCCGCCCGGTAGGTGGCAAGCTCCGCCTCGTGCTCGGCAAGGTATTTTTTCGAGTACCGGGCCGCCTTGTAGCCATCGAACACGGGCCGGGCCTTGGCATAGTCTACCACGGCCCCCATCAGCCCGGAGACTTTGGAGAGGGCGGCCTCCGTGGTCTGGAGCTCCCCGGCCAGCGTGTGGGCCCGGTCAACCGCCGCCGTGGTCTTTGCCGCCAGCGCGTCATAGTCGGTCAGATTGTTTTCTTGCAGGAACTGGAGGGCGGCGGCCATCTGCTTCAGATTGTAGACTTTCGCCCACCGTTCATAAGCCGGGCCCTTGCCCTCGGCCATGCGCTGTTGAATGTCAATGATAAGGCCCACCTGCCGGGGCGGGGGCGGCGCGTCCTTGGGGAGCTCGGGGAGGGGCCGCTCCCCGGCAATCACCGCCCGGATGTCCTCGGGGTCAAAGCCCGCGCCCAGCGTGGATGCCCGGAGCCGGGTGTACTTGTCATTCCCCGGAGCGAGAAAAGACACCACGCCGCCCCGCCCGCGCTTGACGGCAAAGCCGGACTCCTCCATCAGCCGGAGGAACGCGGTGAAGTCGGCGGGCTTTTTTTCAAGGGCCGCGATGATTGCCAGCCGCACCCGCTGCCTGGCGGAGGGCGGCTTTTCGCCTATCCACTGGCCATAGTGGAGGAAACGGCCCTGGCTGTGCAGTTTGGGATGCTGGATAACCGATAAATGATTTTCCAGACATACCCGGTCAGACAGCCGCCGCAGGGCCCGCGCCGATCTCCAGAAGTCCCGGAATTTCCGGGTGTAGTCTAAAGTGATGGGATTGTAATAAATGTGATTGTGGATGTGCTTTTTGTCTGTATGGGTGGCAACGAAAAAGGCGTGTTTCCCCTTTGTCCAGCGCATAGCCGTTTCATAGCCTACCCGGTTCGCCTCCTCCGGGGTAATCTCGCCGGGAGCAAAGGACTGGCGGATTTGATAGCAGAGCACGTCCGCCTCCCGTTTCTGTTCCCGGCCCGTGACGGCCTTATACTTTGCCTTGGAGAGCAGGAACTCCGCATCGGCGGTCTGGTGGTCGCACTCGTAGGAAGAAATAAGCTCCCCGCCCTGGGTCTTGTCCGGGTTCTGCCCATAGTCAAACCTGTCTTTCAGCGATTGAGCAACTGTTTCCCCTTTGCTGATGTGGTGGGTAATAAGCCGGGTTACTGCCATAGATATTCCCCCTCTCCGTATAAAAACAGTGACGGCAGGTAGAACGCCCGCCGCCTTTGGGACAAAATGTCCCGAAGTACAAGAAGCCGGGGAGCGGCACGACACCGCTCCCCAGCAAGTCACAGCTCCACCAGCGCGGCAAGCTGTTTCAGCAAATCGGACAGTGGCCCCCACAAATCGGAGTAGTCCCGTTGTAGAGCCTTGATTTCCTCGGGGTAGATGCCCCCGTAGGTGTTGGCATGGACAGCCACTTGATTGAGGTTGTTTGAGCACCGCCGCTGGAGGGACACCAGCTCCCGGACGGGGGCAAGGTCAACCTGGAGCACATAGCCGCACAGAGCCATCCGGCGCATATAGGCCCCCATGTTGCGGATGCCCGCCTGGGCCATGCGTTCCCGGATAAGCGCCTGCTCTTCCTCGGACACCATCACATGGAGATGGATGGGGCGGCGGCGCTTTTTCCCGGCCACGGCTACCTGCCGCCCCGGTCGGGTGCGTCCCGTTTGGGCGCGGCGGGGGCCTGCCGTTCCCCGGCCAGTTTTGCGGCCTCTTTCATCTGCTCGGCAATCGGGCGGGGCCTGCCCTCCCGCAGTATGCTGGCCACCTCCGGGGCGGGCCGGAGCTCATAGTCCGCCGCCTCTTTTTCGGTCAGCGGTTTTGTGTAGGTCAGATGCCCCCACGCCAGGAACGCGCCGCCCTCCACGGGTACGCGCTTATCGTAGTTTTCAATCTCGTCCGGGGCGTTGCCCGCAGGCTTGGGGAACGTGCCGGGAGCCACGGGCCGCTGGGTGGAATAATACTTGTAAAGGCCGGGGGCCTCCACCTGCACCACCTTGACGGAAAACTGCTCCTGGTAGTCCTCCACCCGTTTCAGAAAGTCCTGCTCCAGCGCGGCCCGGTCACTGCCGTAATGCCCCCACTCATACTGCCGTTTGCCGTGTTCATCATCATAGCAGGCCCAGGTCACAAAGGGGGACGGGGCGGTGGGATGCTCCCCCAGCGCAAAGCCCCGGCCATTTTCCAGCATGACAGCCTTTAAGATTGCATAGCCTTGATTTTTGTCCATGATAACCTCCTCTCGAATGTTAGCTTTTGGGCCGGGAAATGGGGGCCGGACATAGAAACATACCGGCCCCCTATGAACCGCGCCCGGAAAGCCTTGATACAAGCGGGTTTTTCAGCGGCAAAAGCTAACACTCCTGCCGCCGTTTCCGCATATATCCGCGCTGGCGTTTTTTCCGCGCAATCCCGGCGCAGGCCGCCGAACAGTACGCTTTTTTGCCCTCCGGCACAAAGGCCCGCCCGCAGACGGCACAGGGCCGCAGGTCGGGGGCCGGGCCAGCGGTCAGCGCGGCCTCCAGCGCAGGATTTAAGGGGAGCACCGCCTCCCGGAAGTAGCGGCAGTAGGCCCCCGTCCAGCACTTCCCCAGCATATAGCACTCGCAGTCCAGCGGCAGACAGCCGTATTCCCGGTCATAGTTGGCGCACCATTTCACCACAAGGGAGCGGATGGCCGCCTTTTCCTCACGGGTCAGCTCACGCAAACTATCACCTCCCGCCCGGTTTTTTCAAAAGGCTCTGAAAGCAGGAGCCGCAGGGGATGCCCCGCCAGTAGGGACAGCCACAGCACCGGGAGCCCCGGGGCGGCTGTTCCGGGCGGGGAGCCCGGGGCCGGGGGCGGCGTTTCATTTCCCGCTCTAAAGGGTTCGATGTAAAATTCATGCGCCGCCCTCCGTTTCTTCTTCCTCATCCCACGGGGGGAGGTCGTCATATTCGCCGCCGTCATAGTCCCCGCCGTATTCCTCCGCCTCGTCAAAGTCCTCGCCGGGCCCGGCGGACTGTTGCTGTTTGGGGCGGTAAATCTTGAAGTACCACCCGGCCCCGCCGCCGATGCCCAGTACCGCCAGCACCAGCAGGAGCGTCCCCGCGCCGCCGGATTTTTCCGGCTCGGGCTCCACCTCCGGCTCCGGGTCGGTTTCCGTGTCGGGCTCCGTGGTGGGGAGGGGTTCGGGGACGATCTCCGGGGAGGGTTCCGCAAGGGCCATCAAATCGGCCACTGTGACAGCGTTCAGAAAGTACACGTTTTCCGTCTCCCGCTGGCGGTCAATCACCAGATAGAACACGGACTCGTCCGCCGCCATGATGGTGAAAAACTCCTTGCCGTCCCCGTCCGTGGCGTTATCCACCATCGTCCCCTGGCCGTCCGGGGTGAACGGGTTGGGCTCCGCCTCCGGGGGCTCGGCGGGTTCGGTGGGCTCCACGGGGTCAAGCCCCTCCCACTCCGGCCCGCCCGTACCGTCCTCCCATTCCTCGCCGCCCCCGGCGTAGGCCGTGGTGGTGATGCCGCACATCAAAAAAGCGGCGCACAACGCCGCCGCAATCACACGATATTTCTTTTTCATTCCGCGTCCTCCTTTTCCGTCCCGGCGGACTTCGGGACATTTTGTCCCAAAGTCTCCCCGGCTTTCATGCGCTGGAGCACCAGCGGGAGCTCCTCAAGGGAAATGCTCATGCCCCGCACGATGTCCACGATTTCCTCGTTCTCGGCCTCCTTGTGCTTCTGCTCCAGCTCTTTCAGCCGGGCCTGCTGGTCGCTGATTTTGGCCTTGACCTTATCAATCTCGGCCATGATTTTTGCGCTTTTGCTGATTGCCATTGAAAACCTCCTTTTCATGGTAAACGCCCGTAGGCGTAGAAGTGGGACTGCCAGTAGCTGCTGTTTAGGTTGGCGTAGCTGATGGGGTCGCCACAGTGTATCATCATCCCGTCCCCCACATAGATGCCACAGTGGGAGACTCCCGGCGTGTCATAGGTTCCCTTGAAGAAAACAAGGTCGCCGGGGCGGGGGGAGCTGGTTCTGGTGCAGATGTTGTAAAGCCCCTGGGCCCCCAGCCGCCCCACGTTCCAGCCGGAATGATTGATTACCCACGACACAAAGCCGGAGCAGTCAAAGGACGTGGCCGGGGAGCTCCCGCCCCAAACGTAGGGATAGCCGAGATATTTCTCGGCCTCGGAGAGCATCGCCGCAAAGGTGGCATCGTCCAGATATTCCCCCGGCACCTCATAGCTGTTTGGCGGGGCGGTGTATTTCCCCACATAGGACGAGCCGGGGAACAGGTCGGGGCGGTTCCCCAGCGTAGCCATATAGAGGGAATACCGGGAAACCTTGTCCTCCCCCATGATGTAGACCGGGAGATGGGAAAGGTTGAAGTTACCCAGCGTCACATAGCAGATATAATAATCGTAATACACCCGGTAGCTGTCTGTATGGGTGTTGCCCTCCTCGTCCGTCCATGTGTCCGTCTCGATGTAGTACCGCCGCTCCTTTACCACGTTTTCGGTCAGTGTGTACTGGCGGTCAAAGAGCATCTGCAAGGTGGGCTGTACATCCGCCAGCGTCCACTCCCCCTCATGCCATGCGCTTAAAAGGGAAATCAGCACATAGGGGTCGTGTTCGATGGTATCTAAATCAAAATGGTACTCGTCATAATCGTGGGTGCTTTCGTAAGTATCAAGATAATGTTGGAGCTCTGCCTCCAACGCGCAGTAGTCCGCCTCGGCCCCCAGCATATCCCCGTCCTGGGCCGGGTAGGTGGTGGCCCCCACAGCTCCGGCGGCGGCGTTCCCCAAAGAGACGAGGGAGGACGCGCAGGACTGGAGGGAGAATATCAGCACCATGCAGGCAAGGGCAATCAGCACCCCCACGGGATGGCGTTTCACAAAGCCCACGGCCCGCTCCGCCAGCTTTTCCGTGGTGACGGCGGTTTTCTCGGCGGCCTTTGCGCCGTGTTTGGCGGTCTGTTTCGCCGCCTGCCGCGCTTGTTTGGCATACTGCTTTTTCAGCTTTTGCTTGTGCCAGTAGCGGGTGACGGCATTTTTTGAGAGCTCCGGGTTCTCCTGGGCGGCCACCCGGAACTGGTAGTCCGCCCGGGCCTTGACGTACTGCGCCTCGGCCTTGTGGACGGCCCGGGCCGGGTGCTCCCGGGCGCGCTTTTTCACATACCGCGTCCCCTGCCGGAGAGCGGCCTCGCCCAAAACCTCCGAGCGGTGGGCCCCCTCGGTTCCCACATTTTCATGCTCCACCTCGTAGATTTTCCCATGCACAAAGCCGTGGGCGCTCCACCCGGCGGCCCCCAGCACCCGGCGCACCGGGCCTTTGGGTTTGGGCGGCTTTTTGCCGTCCAGCTTTTTCCGGGCCCGGTTCAGCTTATCCTCCCGCGTCTCCATGCGGAGCTTGGATTTGCTGATTTTTTCCTGTTCGCTTTCCATGCGGAACTTGGATTTTTTGTTTTTGAGCCCTTTGGGGGACTTTGGGACATTTTGTCCCGAAGTGGTTTTGTCCCCGGGGGGCCCGGCGCTATTCGTTCCTCTGGTCATTGGCAATATCCTCCGGGCGGGTGGTGAGCAGGTTGTAAATCTCCCCCTTGGGGAAACGGTCAACAAATGGTATCGTCACATTCCCGTAAAACAGCAGGCCCTCGCCGGAATTGCTGTGGGTAATGTAGGAAAGCTGGTGCTCGGAAATGCCGAGCTGTTTTGCGATGATGGCCCGGTCGCTCTGGGCCTGGGAGAGCAAAACGAGAAAATCGGTGTTGTCCAGTATGTTCTCGATTTCCCGGCTGGCCAAAAGGTCTTTCACGTTTTGCGTCAATGCGCTGGGGACACAGCCCTTTTTTCGGAGCATCTTCCACACCGCCACAAAGTAGCTGGCGGTCAGCGGGTCGCGCAGGAGGATGTGGAACTCGTCAAAGTAGCACCAGGTCGCCGCGCCGTTTTTGTAGTTGGTGTTCACCGCCGAAGTGACAAACTCGTTGGTGACGTGCATCGCAATCTTGCGGAGGTTCTCCCCCAGCCCTTTCAGAACGATGCACACCACGCGGGAGCTCAAGTCCACGTTGGTCGGGTGGTTGAACAGGTTAAGGGAGCCCGTACAGTAGAGCTCAAGGGCCGTTGCCACACGCTTTGCCTCCGGCTCCGGCTGTTTGAGCAATTCCTCGTACAAGTCCTGGAGCAGGGGCATTTTCGCGCCCTCCAGCCCCAGCGCAAGCTCCCGGTACACCAGCCGCACACAGCGGTCAATCACGGTTTTCTCGATAGGTTGCAGGCCGTCCTTGCCGCCCACCACCAGCTCACAGAGGGAAAGAAGAAAATCCGCTTTCATGGAAAGGGGGCTGTCCTCGTCATTCAATCCCATTTCAATATCCATCGGATTGATGTGGTGGGGGCTGTCCGGGGCGATCTCGATGACCTGCCCGCCAAGCCGCCGCACCAGCGGGGAATATTCCCCCATCGGGTCAATGATAACAATTCTGTCCCCCGTAGCAAGAAACACGTTTATCAATTCCCGCTTGGCGGCAAAGCTCTTGCCGGAACCCGTGGAGCCGAGATACATCCCGTTTGCGGATTTTAGCTTTTTGCGGTCTGCCATGATGACGTTGTGGGAAAGTGCGTTCATGCCGTAGTAAAGGGCCTGCCCGCCCATGCGGAGCTCCCGGGTCATAAAGGGAATGAAAATCGCGGTGGAGCTTGTGGTCATGCCCCGCTGTATCTGCACCTCGTTATAACCGAGGGCCAGCGAGGACATAAAGCCCTGTTCCTGCTGCCAGTCCAGCCGCTTTAAGGCGCAGTTGTATTTCTGCGCGATGCCGGAGACGGTGAACACGTCATTCTCCAGCCGCTGGCGGGTGGGGGCGAGGTTGATGACGGTGAACGTCAAAAGGAACATCCGCTCATTCCGGGACTGCAAATCCCCCAAGAGCTCCGCCGCGTCCTTGGAAAAGGTGATAAGGTCGGGGGGAAGAATATCCATGTCATACCCGGCGCGGACTGCCTTTTTCTGCTCCTCCACTTTCATCTTGTCAATGTCAGAGATTTTCCCCTTGATGGTCTTTATCGCCTTTAACTGGTCAACGGTCTGTATGTGCATGGTGACGGTGAGCTCCGCGTCAAGCTCTAAAATTTCCCGCAAAAGGCGGTCGGAGAGCTCGGACGCCAAAATCTGAAGATAGGACGCCGCGCCCCAAAAGCCGCCCACCCGGAAGAACCGGGAGCCCCGGAAGTCAAAGCCGCCGCTGGGGGTGATGAAGTCCTTTGTTCCCATGCCCGTTTTGGAAATATCGCCCCACGAAAAGCGGAACGGCTCCCGCCGCCCCGGGTGCATCTGCCCATGCAGGAGGGCCAGCCGCTCCCGTCCGTCCAGCGGGGCCGAGGGAACGCCCAGCCGGTGGAGGTTGCCCATCACGTCCGCCTCCACCCGGTCAAGCCGGGGCCGGGCGGCGGCGATGCCCTCGGCGGGCACGCCAAAGGTGATATATTTGGAGCGTTCAATCCCGTTGTTGGAGCGTTCAATCTGCCGTTTGAGCATCCCCACGAACTCGCCCCGGATGCTGTCAAAATCGTCCGCCTGGGCGGGGATGTTCACATGGTAGCGGCTGGTGGAGTGGGAGCGGCGGTTGATAAAGGAGAGCTGGACGGGGAGTGCGCTGTCGAAGTAGTTGAGGAACGAGCTCCACCCGCTGAAAATCGCGGACTGATCCTCGGTGGATGCCACGGAATAATTGATGTCCTCATATTCCACGGTTTTCGTATAGAGCCCGCCGGAGAGCTGGCACACGCCGTCCGGGTGCATCGCCACATAGGGGATGGACTGCTGGGCGGACAGTGCCGCCTTATTCTTTCGCCTGCTTTTTCGGTTTTCCATTCACTGCCTCCTTTCCCGCCTGCCCGGTAAAGGGCGCGTAGATATTCCCGGTCTGGTAGGGCCTCACGCCGGGCCGCAGATACCGGGCCCGGATGATGTTCTTCACCACCTTTTCCAGCGGCAGGCCGTCTTTCTCATACATCGCCAGCAGGAACGCCGGGAGCATGATGCCCAGCATCAGGAACAAAGCCGCCGTATTCCCAAGGGCACTCCGGGCCAGCAGGTAGGAGGGGACTCCCACAAGGGCCGCGCCGCCGAAACACACAAGCTGGCGTTTCGTGAGGTTAAAGGCAACTTTTGTCTTGATTTTGGATAAGTCGTTAGGTACGTTTACATAGGGCATTTGTAGCCTCCTTTCTCAATTTCTCAATTCCCTTTGGGACAAAATGTCCCGAAGTCCCGCCGTGGGCTCCACCTCGTTTCCCCACACATCCCAGCCGGGGACGGTCTGCCGGGCGAACAGCTCCACGCGGGGTACATCCCCCATAAGGGCCACGATTTTCTCCCGGGCCTCGTCCGGCTTTTTGCTGTGGCCCTCGATAGGGGAGATAATGAACTGGTGGACGTTGGGGGCCTTGCGCCGGGGATGGCCCCGGGTCGCCAGCAGGCACACCTCCGCGTTGGCCCGCGTCCAAAATCCCAGCCCGTAAAACCAACTGTCCGCCTTTTTGTTCTTTTTCAGCCAGACAAAGCCCACGGACTTATACTGAAAGCCCCACGCCTTGATAAGCCGCAGGGCCTCCGGGAGCTGGGGGAACGTGGCCCACATAAAAAGAACGCTGTCCGGGGCCGCCAGGTCAGCCACGGGCAGCGCGCACAATTCCTCAATGCTCATGGTCGGGTAATGCCGCTCCGCCGCCCCTTGCAGGCCCTTTTGGGCGTACCGCCAGGGCGGGTCGGCGTATATCACAGAATAGTTTCCGATAGTCATTCCCCCTTTCCGCCAGCGGCCACCGCCGCCCGCGCCTTTTCAATGCGCTCCGTGGCCGGGCCGAAAAAGGCCGGGGCCGTCTCAAAGCAGATAAATTCCCGGCCCGTGTTGACGGCGGCCACGGCAGTCGTGCCGGAGCCCGCGCAGATGTCCGCCACCACCTGGCCGGGGTCGGTGTAGGTCTTGATGAAATACTCGCACAGCTCCACGGGCTTTTGGGTGGGGTGGACGGTACGGGCCACGGTCTGGAATGAAAGCAGGTTCCCCGGAAACCGCCGTCCGTCCTCCGAGCCGCTCCCGGAGCGGACGAATTTTCCGTAGTTGGG
The DNA here is from genome assembly GCA_003611955.1 of bacterium 1XD8-76. Classification (GTDB taxonomy): domain Bacteria; phylum Bacillota; class Clostridia; order Lachnospirales; family Lachnospiraceae; genus 1XD8-76. The sequence continues at coordinate 8,104 of RAZE01000034.1, read as the reverse complement.
GCTCTGGTCGCGCTGGGACGCGATTTTCTTATAGGGCCTGCCCTGCTCAAACTGCGGATTGTAGAGGGGGAGCCGCTGGTAAAATACCAGTATGTTCTCCGTCTTTTTCAGCGGGGCGCGGCGGGCGTTGAGAAACCCGGTACAGCGGCTCTTGTACCACACCCATTCATAGCGGAGCATGGGGAGGTTGGACGCGCCCAAAATCTTGTCGTAGGGACACTGTGCGAAGAACAGCACCGCCCCGGAGGGCTTGACCGCCCAGCGCACCGCCTCCCACAGCTCCGGGAGCGGCAAAGGCACGTCCCAGTAGTTGCGGGTCGTGCCGTAGGGCGGGTCGGTCAAGAGCATATCAACGGAGTGCTCCGGGAGGGAGCGCAGGCCCGCGATGCCGTCCATAAGGTATAAGCCCGAGGGCCTCACGCCGCCGCCTGGTTCCTTTGGGACAAAATGTCCCGAAGTGGTGCTATCGGTCATCCCGTCCCTCCTTTCCCTTTGCGGGGGCGGAGCGGGCGGCATTTTTCTGCGCGGCCTCCTTTCCCGCCTTGTCCATCTGCTCCCGGATGGGCGCGGGGCGCACCGCCTCGGCCCGGGCCAGCAGTTTTTCCACCGCCATATTGTAAGCGTCTACTCCCGCCGCGTTCAGCCGTTCCTGGGTGGCCCGGTCTGTGATACGCACCGTGGAGCGGTAGCCGGATCTGCTGGTGGGGTCGGGCTTGCTGGGAGCGCCAAGGAAAACGCCGTTCTGCCCGTTCACCACCTTGAAGTCGTCCACCACCACGCCGCCGAAGTTCACGCTGGCAAAGCCAATCAGCTTGCCCTGGGGCTCAATGGGCCGCACCGATACCTCGATGGGAATGGTAGCGGCGGCAAGGTTCTGCTCCACCCGGAGGGCCACGGCCTCATCAATGCTGATGCCCTGGTGTTCCGCCAGCTCCGCGATGGGGGCCTCGAAAATCAAGCGGCGCATTTCCTCCTGGGCCGCCTCCATCATTTCAGCGGTCTGCACCGCCGTCTGCGTGTTCGCCATAGGTAAATCCTCCTTTCCGGGCCGGGGCATGACGGCCCCGCCCTCATAGTCATAGCCCGCCGCGTTTATCGCGGTGAGTGTTTCTTTTGATACTTTCCCGCTCAAGCGCAGGTCTGTATCAGCCATGAACGCCAGCATATCCCGCTGGCCAAATTCCTCCGGGAGCTTGCCGCCCCACGTCCGGCGCATTTCCCCCTCCGGGCCCAGCTTATACCGCCTCGGCATATCCGGCCTCCTTTCCCGGCTTTGGGACATTTTGTCTCAAAGTGCCGCTAATCAGTGGGCCCCGAAGATGCTGCGGGCAATCGTCCCGGTCTTAAAGAGCATGAAACAAAGGAGCACCGTATAGCCCACGGTTCCCCATATCGCGCCGATGGGGTCGCCCCCGGCGGCGATGCCCTGCACCAGCACCGCATAGATGCCCACGCATACCAGAATTAACATCCCTTGAAAGCCCACGGCGAACAGGGATTTTAGGTAGTTCTGCCCCATGCCGCCCACCTCACGGTTGGAGAGGGTCGCCACGGGGATGGGCGCTAAACTGGTCAGCAGATAAATTTCTATCATTCTTCCGTAGACCAGCACAAAAATGATGATGCCAAGCGCCTGCATGGTAAGGCCGATGACGGAGGACTGGAGCCACAGCCCTAAAAGCGGGCCCAAATCCATCCCCTCCAGCGTGGTCTGGAGGTTGTTCAACATATCCCCGGAAACCGCCGTGGAGCCTTGTATCAGCCCGGCGGAACGGGAAATCACGTTCTGCGACACGTCAAAAACGGCCATGACGATATTGAAAGTGTTTGAGAGTATCAGCACCGCACACGCGGTCTTGAACATCCATTTGTAGAGGTTCGCCACGTCTACTTCGTGCATATTGTTTTTTTCAAGGAGCATCTGTATCAGCTCATAGGTGGCAACAAAGGTCAGCACCAGCCCGGCGATGGGTAAAATCACCGTCTCGGAAAGCTGGCGGATAAGGGAGAAAACCCCGGCGTTCCATGCCGCCGGGGTCGTCCCTACCTGCACCGCGATCTCTCCGACCTGGGCATTAACGGTATCAAAGAGCCCCTCAAGGTTCCCCATGATGCCGCCAATCAGCAGCTCTTTCAGCCAGTCTGTGAGCCAGTCGGTGAGAAAGTCCATAGGCCGCCGCCCTTAAAACAGCCCCGACAGCAGGGGGATGAGGGTCGTGCCGATGACGATGATGCCGCCGCCGGCCATAAGCTGTTTCATGCCCTGGCTTTTGGAGCCCGGGTTGTCCGAGCCGTAGCCCTCCAGCAGGTTGACAACGCCCCAAACGCCGAGGCCCGCGCCCAGCGCGATAACGAGGGTCTGCAAGGTAGTGATAGCGGATGCGAAGAAAGCCATAAATCCTCCATTTCTCCGGGGATTGCCCCCGGCAACAAAAAAAGCCGCAGGATTGCGGCAGGTGACGCTTTGGGACGTTTTGTCCCAAAGTTTATACAAAAGCGTCCGGGTCGTCCAAATCGTCATAGTTGAGGATGTCCTCGTCCTCGTCTATGCCCGTTCCGTCCGGCACGTCCGCCTCGTACACAGTGTACTGCTCGTTGGGATTGAGCGTTTTCATGCGGCGGTTTATCAGCCGCTCCAGCGAAAAGGCGTTTTTCTTTTTGTCCGCCTCCGCCGTAAATCGGTAGTTGGGATGCTGTTTCAAATCGTACTTTTTAGAATAGAACGGCGGCAGGCCCCGCAGTTGCAGGATGCACCTGTCGCCGGGCATGGTGGCAAGCTCGGCGGGGGTCATAAGCTCCCGGCCCAGCCGCTGGGTGTTCTGGCTGTAGCTTTCCGACTGCCCGCGGGAGCGGCCCTCGGTCTGCATACTGATAGTAGCTTTACCCAGCCAGTTCTCAGAAATCTCCTTGATGGTGCTGGCCTCCCGGCCCCCGAGGAATACCACGCTGTCCATGTTTCCGAGTATCGTCTCGGCGTTCTTGTCATAGATTGCTTTACATTGGGCCAACTGCTGGTAGAACAGCGTCAGACTGACCTCCCGGGAGCGGATGACAGCCACCAGCTTTTCAAGGTTGGGGACTTGGCCCGTGTTGGCGGCCTCGTCCCACAGCACCCGCACATGATGGGGCAGGCGGCCCCCGTGTACGTTGTCCGCCCGTTCACAAAGGAGATTGAACATCTGCGAAAAGGCAAGGGCCACGATGAAGTTATAGGTCGTGTCGGTATCGCTGATAATGAAGAACGCCGCCGTCCGCCTGTCCCCCAGCTTGTCAAGCTCCATTTCGTCATAGCTCATAATCTCACGGAGCTGGGGGATGTCAAAGGGGGCCAGCCTCGCGCCACAGCTAATAAGGATGCTGCGGGCCGTCTTGCCGCTGGCCAGCTTGTACTTTTTGTACTGCTTGACCGCGAAACAGTCCGGCTTGCGCTTTTCCAGCCCGGCAAACATATAGTCCACCGCGTTCATAAAATCGTCATCGTCCTCTTTGACCTCCATGCCGGAAATCATGTCAACCAGCGTGTTCATGTTTTTATCCTCAGCGGGGCCCTCGAAAATGATATAGGCGATAAGGGCGCAGTATAAAAGCGTTTCTGATTTTGTCCAGAACGGGTCGCCCTCCTTGCCCTCGCCTTTGGTGTTGGCTATCAAGGTATTGACGAATTTCAGAATGTCGGCCTCGTTGCGGATATAGGCCAGCGGGTTATAGTGCATGGATTTTGAAAAATCAATGCTGTTAAAAACCTTGATTTTATATCCTTTTTTCTTTTGCAGGAAATAGCCTGCCTGCTCCAGCACCCCGCCCTTGGGGTCTACCACCACATAGGAAGAATGGGCCTGGAGCAGTTGCGGGGTGAGCCAGAACCGGGTCTTGCCGGAACCGCTGGAGCCCACCACACAGCAATTCAGATTGCGGGCGTTGGCGGGGACAGCGGGCCGAGTGTTGGTGGTGAGAAACTCCGTCCCGGTCAGAATGATGTTGTTTTCAAACTTGGGGTCGGTGAAAGGCTGGATGTCTTTGGGCCCGCCCCAACGGGCACTGCCGTATTCCTCATCCCGGCGATATTTTGCGGCTTTCTTGCTTTTCTGATAGATAATCAGCCGGATGGCAACGGCCCCCACAATGCCAACGAGCCAGTCAAAGGGGTGGAGTCCCGGCGCGAAGTCGGCAAAGGCCGGGCCGAGGGCCGCCACCATCCCCACCAGCTTGTGGGCCAAATCCGCCCCCGCCGCCAGACGGTAGGCCGTCCCCACCTTTAGGCAGGCCCACGCGATGAACAGATAGGGGAGGTTCGGCAAAAGGTACTTTTTCAGCTTATCTGTCCTCATGGGCGGCCTCCTTTACGCGGTCTTTCTTTTGGGGCGCGGGCTGGCGCAGTATCTCGGCGGCGGCCCGTTTGAGCTGTTCCCGGATAGGAACGCGGTCGCTTTTGGCCTTGTTCAGCACCCGGCGGGAGTATTCCGAAAAACAAGCGGTAACAGCGTCCGCCTGCCCGGACTTGAAGAACAGCAGATATTTGTCCGGCCCGGTCTTGTAAAAAGCGTAGTCAACATTCCACTTCCGGGCCACCCGGTCAAACTCTTTCGGGGCCCCGGTAAGCTCGATGCTGTTGGTCGCCGCGCCGTGGGCCATCAGCTTTTTCACGCTCTGCCTGCCGTGGGGCGTCTGGTGGGCCCGGCGTTCCTTTTGTATCTTCCGGCCAGCCGCCTGGAGCGCATAGGCAAGAGCCCGGGCCGTGAGCTTTCCCGTCCGCAGGGATAACGCGATAGTGCGCCGGGAAACATCTTCGTCAATCAATCAAAACCGCCTCCTTTCGCGGGGGATAGGCCCTCCGGCCTTTGGGACAATTTGTCTCGAAGTCACCGCCCCTCCCGGGCCGTCTCCGGGCGGGCCCGGTCAGCCGCCGGGGGGATGCGGTCTATCACCTCCTTATAGGCGGCCATCTGCTCCCGGATAGAGAGCTGGGGGAGGGCAAAAACCTTGTGCTCTTTGGGGATGTCCTCTATCCCGTGATAAATTTCCTTAACACCGTCAGTCTGGACGATATAGCCGCCGGGGGCAAAGTGGCCGCCCTCGTTGGTGGATAAATCCCGCCCGTATGCCTCATAGTCGAAATAGTCTTTCAGCTCGGCGGGTATTGCCAAATCCTCCGTGAAGTAGCGGCCCAAATCTTCCTCGCTTTCAATATCCGGGTAAAATTCAAAGCTGTCCAAATTTTCCGCAAGGTTGATAACGTCCGCCAAGTCGGAGGTATGCGTCCCCATATCGAGGGCCGCCTCAAATTTTTCAAGGTCGTCCGGGGAGAGCTCCGAGAGCAGGCAGGCCAAATGGTTCAGCTCGTCCAGACTTTCATACTCACCAAGGCACCGCTGGAGCTCCGGCAGTTTCCCGCCGAAGTCATAGCAGGCGATGAAGATTTCCTCATACCGTATGCCGTCCACGCCGATTTCCTTTAAGAGCGCCTGCACCGCCTGGGGGCTGGCGGGGAACGTCAGCGGCTCCCCGGCCAGCACTCCCTCGTTGTATTTCCCCAGGTTGGTGACGTGCGCCTCGAACAGCCCGGCCACGTCAGCGGCGGCCCTGGCCCTTGACGGTCAGGATGCCCTCCAGCGTGGTAGCGGTGATGCCCAGCCGCTGGGCCACCGCGATGTCGTTTTTCATGGACTCGGTGACGGTATGCCCGCACACCACCAGCACCCGGGAGCGCCGGAGCAGGTCGCGGCCAATGTCGATGCTGCTCTTGTGCTCCTCGGGAACCGCGTCATTGAGGAACAAAGGCAGGAACAGCGCGGGGCAGATAGGGGCAAAGCCCGCCTCATAGACGGAGCGGCAGTACTGCGCGGCCAGCTCCGCGTTTTCCGTGTCGCCGCCATACCAAGCGGCGGTAATGTAAGCAAGGGGTCGTTTCATAGTCGTTTACCTCCGATATTTTAATAGTTGTCGTTCAACCCAATCCCCCCGCCCTTTCCCATTCATGGGAAAGGGGGCGGCTCTGGAGGATATATCCCCCGCCGCGCCGGGAGGGGTGGCACAGCCGGGGCGGGCCGTCAAGGGCAAGCCGCCGCAGGCGGCGGGCGTTCCGCCCCTTGACTGCCCACTCCCGGCTGTGCTCAGTAGTAGGCGGCGACGGGGGATATACCACCAGAGCCCCTCTCTAAAAGAACGCCATGCAAGGCGCGGGGATGGGGCGCGGGCAGAAGAAAAGCCTCGGGACAAAATGTCTCAAGGCTTACTTTTCCCGGTCGGTCTTTTTCTCCGGGGCGTTGCGCTCCGGGGGCTGTTTCTCTTTCCATGCGTCCAGCAGGGACATAATCTGGTCTTTCATTTCCCGGGGCGTGGCATCCTTGCCAAAATACTTGCCCAGTTCAGCGGCGGAAATAATCACTTTGTCTACCTCCTTTTTCTCGCGGCTCAAAATGCCGTCAATCACATCGCCGTTCAGTTTCCCGTCCTTGTCCAGCTTGCGGAGCTCCTGGGCCTGGGACAGTGAGGGGGAGGACTGCTCGCCCTCAATGGAAACAGCGATAAACCTCTGGTTTTTCGGTTTGATGAACGAGATTTCCACGGCGGGGGTAAAGGACAGCTTTTTCTCGTTCACCATAGACTGGAGCTCCGGCACAAGCTCGGTCAGACGGATATACCGCTGTACCTGCTTGTAGTTCATGCCGTTGCGTTCCCCCACGATTTCCGTGGAGCGTTTCCCTACGTCCCCGGCGGCCACGCCCTCCAGCCGCGTCCCCTGGTGGCTGATGGCCTCCACCTGCATTTTCAGCGACTGGGCCTTTTCCATCGGCAAAATCTTTTCCCGGTGGCGCAGGTTGTCATCCGTCATCGCAAGGACGGCCTCATCGTCCGTCATGTTGCGGACGATACACGGCATATTTACAAACCCGGCCAGCTCACTGGCCCGCTGGCGGCGGTGGCCCGCGATGATTTCATAGCCGCCGCCCTCACGGGGGCGCACCAGCGCGGGCTGGTGTACGCCGTTGTCCTTGACGGACTCCACAAGCCCTTTCATTTCCGCATCGTCACGGACTCCAAAGGGATGGCCTTTGAACGGGAACAGCTCCGAGAGCTCGAGATAAACGATCTCTTCCTTTTCGGGGCGGGTGGCGTCCCGGGGCTCGGCGGGCTGTTCCGGCGCGGGCGGGGGAGCGGCGGGGGCCTCTTCTTTTGCCGGGGCGGTCTGGCCCTTGCTTTGGGACATTTTGTCTCGAGGTGGGGACGGGGGCTTGTCGGGGGCCGCCTTGTCAGCCTTGGGTGGGCGGCCCCTGCGGGCCCCCGTCCCTCCCGGTGAGCCGGGCTCCGCTTTTTCTTCCTTGGGCTTGCGGCCCCGTCTGCCCTTGGGCTTTTCCTCCGGGGCGGGCGCTTTTTCTTTGGCGGCCTTACCCTTGGGGGCTTTCGCCTCCTTGCCGGGCTTTTCAGCCTTGCCGGGTTTTTCCTCCGGGCCGGGGGCGGGCGGCTGTTCCGGCTCGGGCGGCTCGTTCTTTTCCACCTCCGCACGTTCCGCCGCCCGTTTCTCCGCCATCAGCTTTTCAATCTGGTCAGCGGAGACATTCACCTCGCCGGGGGCCCCAGCGGGGGCATCCTGCTCCGGGGGCTCCCCAGCGGCCTGCTCGGGAGTGTTGACCTCCGGGGCCGGGGGCTCCGGCGCGGGCGGTTCAGCGGCGGCCTGCTCGGGCGCGTCCTTGCCCTCCGGGGCCGGGGGCTCCGGCGTGGGTGTTTCCGGGGCGGGATTGTCCGCCGGGCCCGTATCAAACAGGCTGGGCTGGGGATTTTCCGCCGGGCTGGTGTTCAGTTTTTCGTCTGCCATTCGTTACCTCCTTTTTGATTTTCGTGAATGTTGCACAAATCTTGCGCTAAAACTTTGTTACTATTTTTTCGCCTCCCTCCCGGCTATCCACGCAAAAAAGCCGTCCGTTTTTTCTTGCCGGACGGCTTTTTGCGTAATGTGATAGCTCTAATTAAATTTTTTTGTGGTTGCAGGCTCCGAAAAGCCTTGATATTACAGTGTTCCTAATAGGAGCCATTCATATCATACCGTTTTACGTAGTAAGGGATGAGGTCCTTATAAGTCCAGTCCTGCCGGAAGTCGGTGACCAGA
>RAZE01000033.1 GCA_003611955.1 bacterium 1XD8-76 | reverse complement strand
TGCCGATGGCATCGATCTTTTCCTGCCATTGCTTTTTCTCAGCGTCACGTTTTTCTTCCAGAACTTTAATGTTTGCTTCCAGAGAATCGATCTCTTCATCATAGAGCTTTTCCGCATAGGAGATCAGGTCTTTGAGATTGTTCTTTCTCTCGTCATAATAATCTTCCCACAGTTTCTTGATGCCTTCCAGAATATCTTCTTCATTTTTCTGATATTCCTCGAGATATTTTTCGTGCATTACGGAGGATTCGCCAAAATAGCGTTCGTTGAGGTCCATCCTTGTTTTCCAGTAATCTTCATCGGAGATGAGACCCAGCTTGTGCATACGCTCCAGTTCTTTTAATTCTTTTTCGTATGCTTCTTTGTGTAAGTCTTTTGAGCTGCCGGAACTGTCACCGGATTTTTTGCTGCCGCCTGCACCTTTAAAATCAACATTAACTTTATCAAAATGAAAGATATCTTCCTGAGCTTTTTTACCAAGTTCTTCAATTTTACTGTTATAATAAGATACCATTGATTCATTGCCTTGTGATTCAGCGAGGGCAAGTCCACTTTTTGCTCTGGCAAGCAAAGATAGATTTTCTGTAGCAATACCTGTGGCGTGGGCGAGAGATAACAGATTAGTTATATCTGCCGAAGTATCTAAGAAGACACCATTTACAGCGGCTTTTTTTAGAGCCAGGACCATTAATTCCTGAGCACAAACATCAGATGTGGCAGCTTCCTCCAGATACTCATTGATATCCTGCTGTGTCGCATCGGCAACATCTTTGCCCGTCTCTGCGAGAAATTGTTTTTCTAACGCAAGTTCCTGTGTTTTTTCATTCAATGCATCGTATACAACTTCCTGAGCATTAGCGACACCCATCTCTTCAAGTTGTTTTACGATAGATTCAGCAGTTTCTTCATTCAGATATTCTAAAGTTTCTGTGCTATAGAGATATGCTGTAGCAAGGTCATTAAATGCTTGTTGAACCTGGTCAGCAGTAGAAGCAGAATTTGTAAGCGTATCAAAAAATGGATCCAGTGTAGATTCATCAAATACCACACCAACTTCTTTTTCAATCTCCGCAAATACTTCACGTAGTCCATCAAGCATGGAGTTGTCTACATTATTAAGAGAAAAGCCCTCTGTTGTGAAGATCTCTTTATATGCTTCTCCAAGTTTTGCAAACTGTGGCTCTAATTGCGTTGCTAATTGTTGGATAGAAGAGGAGATAGTCGGAATAAAAGAATCATCAATAAGTTCTACATTATTAGCATTCTTTTTAGCTTCTGTATAGACATTCATTGCCAAAGCGGCATCAGTGATGCCTTCCGTTACCTTCTGCCATAATTCAATATTCTGGGCAATTTCTGCTTCTGTACCAGATAAAATATTTTCATTCCAGAAATCCTGAATTAATTTACCAGTTTCATTTGTGGCTTCTACTCCGGTATTACTGTAATTATATCCGCCTAAATATGTCTTTGCCCTATTGAGGTCTCCGATATATTTTTTAGCGATCTGTTCTGCGCTATCATCATACGTTCCATTCAGTTTCTGAATATCAGTGATCATCAATTCAACTGTGTCGTACATCTGTTGCCATTGAGAAAGCTGTTCTTTAGCAGTAGCAGTCTGATCTTCCGTCAGATTTCCGCTATCTAACTGGCTCTGGAGATATTCTATGTTGTCAGCATATTTACCAAGATTGATGGTAAGCTGATTTTCCTGATTAGAAAGTTGATCAATATATTTTGTTTCTTTGTTTTGGGCATTATCAATTCTTTTCTGATATTCATCCCATGCTTTAGAGCCTTCTTCTACAGTAGCCTGTAGCTTTTTCCACTCAGATATCTGATCTTGAACTTTAGTTATATCTTCGGTTCTGTTATCATATTTGAATTTTAGACCGGCATAACTATCTTTGTTCTGATAATTCATTTCGCCGAGATATTGTGTATGCAGGTTATCTTTATCAAACAGATCAGTAAATTTATTGCCAGTTTTCTCATCAAATAGCTGTGCCTGTTCTGCTTTCAGGATCCTCTCATCAAGTTCCAGTCTGCGCTCAAGGTATTCTAACCGGCGTTTCTCCGCATCAGTGACATCCTGTTTCTGGGAGAGTTCATTATATTCGGATTGCAGCGTTTCTATAGATGAACTTAGTTCTGATATTTTCTTTTCCTGTTCTTCAACTGTGATGTTGAGAGTATCCCATAGTTTTGATGCTGCTTTGATTGCGACATTTACAGCAAGCATGATTGCCATGTTTGCGGCTACGGATTTTAGAGATGCTGTGAATTTGGAAGCAGAAGAGGAGGCTTGATTACAAATGGCATCAAAATCTGACATTGTTTTTTTACCGTTTGCAACATCTTTAGCAACATTTTTAATATTATCGCTGAGATCAGGAAATTTATTTACTAATTTATCAATGTTTTTTCCTGATGCATATAATTCTTTAAAACTATTTGAGAACGCAGATATGTCAGAAGACATATTTTTTATTCGTTTAATCTCATCCCAAATAGTGGTTTTGCTTCCATTAGAGTCATAGTTTACAACGTTTATAATATTTGTTATAATCACGATATAAATCTTGAAAATTTATACCATAATGGAGGCGAAATGTCTAAATTTGTAAGATTTTGTAGAAATTGTAATGAAAATAGTAATAATGAATCATCGTTAAGAGGAAAAGGATATTCTATATACTTACCAGAGGATAAATATATTTGTGAAATATGCGGTGAAGAATTAATAGATTTATCTATGCTATCATTAGATTATGATATACTTACCAATATATCTAATGATCTAAGATTTATTGAATCTATGATAGAGTTATCCGAAAGAAACCCAATTGAATATCAGCTTAAAATGTCACAATTTAAAATAAATTCCAGTAGTAAACAAGAAAACAATACTCCTAAATGCCCACACTGTAATTCAACTAATATTAAACCCATATCAGGATTAAATAGGGGAGCATCTATTGCTATGTGGGGTATTTTTAGCAAAAAGATAAACAAAAGTTTTGAGTGTATAAATTGCAAATATACATGGTAAAGGAGTTTGTCAATATGTTTCCAAAAGAGATTATTAAAATATTTCAAAAATATCAAGATAATAATGAAAGTACTCTATAGATACCTTTTTGTCGATCCTGATACCCACCGGGTTATCGACCAGCTTGCATAATTGTTTTATTTCCGCGAGGCAGTCGCCATATTATTCCAAGTAACAGGTGGATCGTGTGATATGTGCTAAGCAGGGCAGTAGTAATAACTACAGTTCATTCCCCTGTTCGTTTCTCAGGGCATTTCGCCCAGGTTACGGATCACGTATATTGCGGCAACGATGTACAATTACGCCTGTACACCTCCGTGTCTTGTCGGCCTCTCGCACGATATAACATCATGAAATCACACTTTCATTTAGCATTTATACCGTGTCGGTCTTACCATTGTCATATATTTCTATATTTATCAGCAACACACCTTATTAAAATCCAATATTTAATAAAGCTTTTTTGCAGTGTTGACAGTCCCCATTTCTGGTCTTACGGCTTTAACCGATATTCGACATTTGTTTAGGATTTTATAATCCAAGGACTAATCCCGCTCGATGAATGACCAAATCGCAGGATATCACTAAGTTAATCATATGGCATTATTATATGATCTTATAGTAACGAGCTTGTAAACTATGACGTAATTGTAACATAATTCGTTAACCCTAATCCTTTTGCACCGGCATATCCACTGCCGATCGTACTAATAGTTCCAAATGAACCAAGTTTAGATGTCAATTTATCTACAACAGAAAGCAAACCATTTAATCCATTTGCCCCCGCAATAACCGAATCAGATTTGACAATATTATTTACAACTTTAGTAAACGTGTTGCCAAGTCGATTCATAGAACCTTCCCAGTTATTTGCAGAATTCATGGCTTCTTCCATTGCGGATCCATCGCCTTCAGCATAATCTTTTAACATTTTCTCATAAAGTGACCAGTTTTCCAATAGCGCGTTCAACTGATTGCCGCGATATTTTTCGCCAACTGCACTTATGAGGTTTGCTCTACGAGCATCAGATTCATCTAAAGCAGTGTATGCTTCTGATAATTCTTTTAGGATCTGCATAGGATCACGAAGAGAATGCACACCATTTTTCACTTCTTTTAAAGATACACCCAATTCTTCACATGCTTTTTCATATTTACTTAATGATTCAGCATCAATAATTTCCCCATCTTCAACTTCTCCTTCTACTTGCCGGATATTCATAAGAATACCTTTCCAGGCTCTGGCAGCAACATCACCACCCTGCCCTGTGGCAGCGATCATTGTGCCCATAGCAGCAGTTGCCTTATCAACAGCTATACCAGAACTTGCTGATTGAGAAGCGGCAATCTTAGTTGCTTCTGCCAAATCTTTCATAGATAAAGAGTTTCTGATGGAGATATGGTTTTGACCATCTAAAACTTCATTTAATGCTTTTGTGTTTCCTTTTAACTTATAAGCAGCATCAGTAGCAATGAGATAGTCATTTGCTAAATCAGCTTCCATATCACCGGCTGATTGCGCAAGTGTACTTAATTCAGCTAAATCTTCCGCATTTTCATAACCTGCACGATACATCTCCTGAATGCCGGTAAGATAATCAGGTGCTTTTCTGCCGTATTTACTGGCAGTACTAAAAGCAGACATTCCAAGCTTCTCTAAATCAGACTTACTTAATTGATTGGCGGTTTTGCCGATTTCTGTTAAAATACTGTTTATATCTTTCAATTCAGTAACAGCATTTTTAGCTTTGGAAATTAATAGCATTACACCTGAACTTACAGATAACCATTGCTTAAAACTTTGAGCGGCTTGTGACATCTGATCCTTAAGGGATGCACCTAATCTGCTGAGAGCACGCATGGAATTTATATGTGCTTCATTAGCGGCACTGACTTCTTTGGGAGCAGTGCCGGAAGTATCTAAAATAGTATTAATTTTTGCAGGATCTTTTTCAAGTTTCTTTTTTAATTTATCAAAACAAGTTTTTATACCTTTTTCTTCTAGTTTTGCAACTATTTTCAGTATAAAATCGTTATTCTTCAAATTTTAATTACCTCCGTTATCTATAGGTTCTCGTATTGGTTCCTCCTATCACTGTGTTCCGGAACCAAAACTTTCACTTTCATGAATAATTTCTGCCAATTGATTATCAATAAAAGTGGCGATAATGCCATAAACCATTCCTTTAAGTTTCCATTCATTTTTTTTCATAGTGAAGTAATTTTTAATCATATTTTTTATGCTCCTCTCAACTTTACTGTGAAACATCAACACCAACCATCATTTGTCCATAACTCTAAACATTTTAATAACAGCATCACGAAAAATCGCTCTTCTAAGTAAAAACTACCATGGAATATTTGGTAAAATCGTTGATAACAATCCGACTGCTACACCGCCAATAACTAACCACAATAGCTTTTCTGTAATTCCATCCACCTTTTTCTTTGTCTCATTTGCAGGACGATTTTCTAAAATAGTTACTTTTTCATTTAATTTGTCTTGTCCTGATTTAACTTCTTTAACATCTTCTTTAATATATGTCATGTCTGTAGCAATCGATTTGACAGAAGATGTCAAATCATAAATAGTATCCTGTTTTTCACGTAATTCCCTGAGTTCTGTGTCATGATCATTAAGGCGATGCTCATTAGATTTACAACGGCTATCCACTTCTTGAAGATGAACAGCCAGATCCGTATAATTCTCGCTCATTCATAACTCCATCCTTTTATTCATTGTTCATTTGCTTCCGGGCAGCTTCTAAAAGAATACGAATCTGATCTTTAGTGATAATTTTTTTCCTGGAATTGAACATTTTATCAATAAAATTGATTACATATTCTCTTTTTTTGTCTCCTGATTTTGGTGCATCGAACAATACCTCTGCGGCCTGGACTGCCTTAGTTACCCATTCTGTAATTTCGTCCATTTGTGCTGCTGAGATTTTAGTTTTAACATATGGAACTAAAACACCAGTAATAACAGCACCAATCACAGGAATAAGTAAGAGTATAATATTAAACATTTGATCATTCATTTTAATAATCCTCACTTTCAAAATTAGTATTTTATTATCATCGATCATCAGACACACTTCCTTTTTTCGGCATGTCCATTTGTAATATAGTGCCTGTAGTATGGAGGAAGATTATTTCCAAATGCATTCCTCAGATCGGCATAATTATTTTTGTAGACATTCACATCAAAATTAGCACTTGCCACACGTCCTTCTTTCATTCCATTAGAGCAAAAATGATTGAACAGGGCAGTAGAGTTTGTCCCAAATGCTTTTTTAAGATCCGTATATTTATTTGCATAATAAGCAGAATCAAAGACCAGAGAATAATCTATATTTTCAAAGAAAAATTTGCCCTGATTTGTGACAGGCGGAGTAGAATAATTCGGAGCTGCCGTTTGAACAGAAGTAATACCTGTAATCCCTTTTACAATAGCCTGGGCTACTTTATCAGCATTATAAATCTTAATATCATCTATATCATCAACAAAGCAGCATTCAATAAGTAATGAAGGGGATTTTGTATTTTTGAGAATATATAAAGATGTAGAATATTTCACTCCTCTATTTTTAAATCCTAAATGGGATATTGTGTTTACAATATTTTGTGCATACTTCTTAGCTTTGGAAGCAGAGGAGTAAACAAAAACTTCTGTGCCAGTAGTCTTTCCGTTTCCTTTTCTATCGCTTGCTCCACTGTTAAAATGGATGCTTATATCAAGGTCTACAGAGTGAGCATTGCATTTGGAAACAATCTTTTTTAAAACATCATTCTGCGAAATTCCATTGTCAACTGTACAATCATACACGGTATGTCCTTGTGATTTAAGCATCGAAATTACTTTATCTTTGACAATTCTTGCCTCTGTAGATTCCTTAATGAATCCGATTGCGCCACATGCTGCTTTCCCATCAGGGTTATGTCCTGCATGTATATTGATTTTCATTTTACCAGATCCTTTCATTGCTGAGTTAGAATCAGAAATAGTATCATATTTAGTAAGATTATATTTATTAATTACATTCATTAGATTCTGAACATAATTTATAGAAGTTGCATATCCATCTTTTTTTATATTTTCAAGGTATGTTTTTGGGGCAGTAACATACTTTAAATTTGAATAATTCGAGATATTTATAAAATCAAAATAACCTTGCACTCCTGCTTCCATTGTGGCAAATTTAACCCACTGCATATTAGAAGATATATATGACCCATTGCTATTTTGTTCAGATCCAATTTTATTGTAAATTCCACATGCTGAAGGGCATCTGCCTGCCCTGTATTTCAAGCCAAAATAATTATGTGCATTTTTTGCCAGTTCTGATGTACCGGATGCTGATTCAAGTATGGCTTGTGCTATGATTGGCGAACATACATTAATTCCATACTTAGGAGCATATTTTTGTATAAGTGGTGCAATTTGTTCTATAAATCCCATAAATCACCTCCAAATAAAAAAGAGTCGGACATATTTCCAATGTCATTTAGTTACTCGATAGAATTATCGTTAGGGTTTTGCCCACATAATCAGGAGAAGCAGGCTAAAGCTAATGGGATTTCTGGCGGAAACTTCTTAAATTTTCGACACTCTGTTTCAATATCCCGCATACAAAATTTAATTCTTCCATGGTTTCTTTTCCAGAGAACGTCATCCTGATACAAGAATGAATATCATGCTCGTCTATACCGATAGCAGATAGGGTGGTGGACGGAGTTAAATTGCCGGAAGTACATGCTGATCCTGTGCTGACTTGTATGCCGTTCATATCCAGCAGAATCATAAGGGATTCCCCTTCAACGCCTTTAAAACAAATGAATAAATTGTGAGGTAATCTGTTTCCTGATTCTATTGGAGCACCAACTAAATAACTATTTGGGATGTTTTTTACTATGTAATTGTATACATAATCCCTGTTGGCTGAAGAAATAGAAGAGTAGTCATATTCTTCAAGAGCTTTGCCTAATGAAGCAATATTTAAGACGGGTTCTGTTCCTGCTGCAATTCCATTTTGCTGACTTCCATATATTAGTGGCTTCAAATTGACACCATTCTTCTTCCATAAAATACCAATCCCTTTTAATGCATGAAGTTTATGTCCACTAAATGTCAAAATGTCAATATATTTTCTCCATAGTTTCATATTTACCTGATATGATGGAATATAACCAGTGGAATCAACAACTAAAATCCCATCATGCCTATGTACAATATTGCCAATTGCAGTTACATCATTTATTGTTCCGATTTCCGAATTAGATGCCTCTAAACAAACAAGCGGTTTCCAATGATTATGTTTTGTCAGGATATCTTCTAAATAAACTATGTCTATTTCTCCGTCAGCATTTACTTTTAGAGGTATAGAATATCTGCACGATTCGCATACTTTTAACATAGATTTGTGTGCGGTAGGAGAGTAGAATACTTCATACTGATTTTCCTGTGAATTATCGGATACTAAACCTTTTACTGCTAAAGTATTACCGGCTGATCCAGATGGAACGAAATAAATTTCTTTCTCATCTGCATTAATAAATTCTGCAACTGATTGTCGTGATTCTGATATAATCTGTTTTGGCTTAGCCCCTTTTGAGTGTAAACTTGACGGATTTCCCCATTCGTCTAATATAGATATTAAATATTCTTTTACGGAATCTGATAATGGCGTAGTTGCGCTGTTGTCCAAATACACGGCCATATTTCATTTATACTCCTTATTTTATTTCAACAGGTTTTCGCTGACACCATTGATGATATAATTCATTCATTTCCTTTGACTTTTTCCAAATAAACACAACTCTGTCATCTCTCCCGGGTGATACATCCATTAGTTTACCTTGTGAAAGAGGAGAAGATAAATAGAAATGATTTTGTTTCATATTTACTATGACCAGAGAATCTTCCATATCATAATAATGTTTAAAAACTTCACTGTATTCTCTCATTTATTTTTCCTTGCTTTATTTTCGTAAAAAATAGGGAATATATCAAACGGTGAACGAATGAGTATATTCCCCAACTATATAATCACTGTTCACTATTATTTTTTGTTTTTGCCTCTGCTTTTTCAGCAAGTTTTTCTGATTTTGTTTTATTAGACATAATTTCATCAACGACTGCCTTAATATGAGGTTCCAACTCTTTAGGCATAACTGCTTTTTCAAGCATTTCTTTTGCTTTATCTTTTGTAATTTCTTTATTTGTATACTGTTTCACTACAGTAAAAATTTTATAACAATCTATGGTGTCTGCGATTGTTCTCCAGGGAGTAAGGGTTTTTGTACTCTTACATGTAGAACATACATGATACGCTGTTCCACAGATGCTGCATTTTGCATTCATTTTTTGTGCCATATCCCGATTCCTTTCTGTAGATTATTTCATTTGTGTGCAATGCAGATATACCAGACATTGCACACAAAATACTGTATTGGATTAATCCTTATAAACATACACATCGCATAGACGTGCGGTTTCATCACAATATGGTTTCTGAAGTTTATAAGATACCGCATGTCCACCATCTGGTGTAAGACCTACATCGACACTGGAAATATCAATCTGGGCACGAGGGAACTGAATAACACCAATGTACTTGATGTTTGCATCACACTTATTTCTAAAGTAGCAATGCAAACGAAGCGTCCTGACAGGAGGCATTGCATCTGTAGTCTTGGACATGCTGATTGCCTCTTCCATTTCGGCATCATAATCGACAATTACCCTTCCGGCAGTACCAGCATTGAATGTAAGTGTTTTAGATGCTGCGTCAATAGTAAATTTACCATCAGCAAGAGCAGCGGATACTTCAAGAGTCTCGCCAAACTCATTTTCATTGTTGATAAGCTGCACATACTTAATTTCAGCACCGGTTGTACCAACAGGAACATATTTCAAAGTCACTTTATTGCCTACAATTTCAAGTACTTCAGATACAGGAGCCACAATCTTGTTTGCTGCGTCTGCCACTTTCTTTTCGGAGCAGAACTGTTCTGAAAGCAGATCGAAAGAGTGGATTGCATTGGTATAACCAAATGTACCGGTTGCAGCATTATAAAATGTAACAATTTCTGCCCCCTGGGCGTCGGTTACAGCTGTGCCCTCTGAACTAAAATTCAAAGTGGGTTCTTTGACGTTAGTTTGCCGGCTTAGCAGCTGCATAGTAGAAGGATCGAACTCTTCGACATAGCGGACCTTCTCAAATACTACCTCATTAGGATTAAATTTAGTTGTCATATATATTTCCTCCTTATAATAAAAAGGGGAGTGCCGATCAACTCAGCTCTCCCATATAATTGAGTTCCTCTTTTTTGATTTTCTTTAAATCTACACCAAAACCAGAATATCCACTTTGTAATAGAAGATTTGAATTTCTGATTTTATCAATTCGTTTTACACTGTCTGTAAAAGCGAATATATTCATATCCCATACCGTTTGATCATCTCTCTTAAAACCATCAGAATTTACCATCGTTGATATTAGTGGCAACAGATGAGATTTTTTAGGTTCCAGTAATTGTGCTTCATACTCCATTTTTGCATCTTCTATAAAAGCCGTGCGACAGCTTTTTGAACCGGCAACAGCATCGTTACGTTTTAAATTATGTAATGCTCTTAAATATTTAACTATCTCATAATAATCTGATTCATTGAGAGTAATTGTTTTTGTTTCACCATTTTGGGTGATTATTTCTTGTCCTAAATACACTTCACCTTTTTCGTTTTGTAAAAGATTCATTTCTTTTAAATTTAGAATATCACCAAAAATAATTTTTGTCTGTTCTGTATCATAATATTTTCGCAAAAGAGAGTAAAATAATTTATAATCAGAAATTTCGTCAAACGGGATACCTGCTTCTTCAAGTTGCCAGCACAGGTCAATGCCTACAGAACATAATGTATATATCATCGAATAATACTTTAATTCACCATATAAACATATATCTTCCAGAGTTGGAACGTGAATAGATATATAATCGTTGACTTTATGAGAGTGTCCACGATATAAGATAAGCTGATCAGGGATATTTTTATCAACCATAATAATCCTCCTTATTTTCTATTTTGCATCACCTCCGTTGACTTGAATTTCTCATCTGATAAAAGTTTCATTTCCTGTTAAACAAACATTGATTGACCTGTCCATTATAATATTTTGACAAACATGCTTTTACATTTACATGTTCTGGACAATCTATATTTTGAAACATCCCTTTAGAATATTTTTTCTTTTTTATGTATTTTCTTTTTATATTTATACCGTTAAATACTTTGATATTTATCTCTTCAGATGGAGCAATAGATGCCAGGTAGCCAAAAACAATATTTTCTGCCGATTTTAATATTTGACGGACTGTCGCGACATCAATGTCTTCTTTAGCTGCTATTTGATTTATTAAGATATCTTGTGTAACATTCAAATGATTTTCCACCTCCGTATTGTGCTGCATGTGTGATATGATTATCCTTCCTCATATACGCACAAAACTTCTATCGTTATTTACGGCTTAAATATTTTTTGGTGTATTTTTTCAACCGTAAATAACGAGTTGAAAATATTAATTTGTATTGTCCACGGTTTTGTTTTTTCGCCTTCGTTCTCTTTCTTTTTCTGCTTTATATTTCTTCCTATATAGATCATAACAATTTGGACATCGATTTGTTATATTATCTTTTATATCAACCTCAATCCATTCCCCACAATCACTACATGGAATAAATTTTGTTTTTCTTACTTCAATATTATCCTCCAGATTATTAACAACATATTGCCCATAACAGAACCAAAGTAATTGTTTATAGCGTTTTCCTTTTCCGTACAGATATTCTACCAACATATCTGTGATAGTTTCCTCTGAATATCCAAACTTGAAAAATTCTTCACGTATTTTACAGGCAATATATTTAAGATTATCTATGTATTCATCTTTCATATTAATCATGTAACGATACTGCCTATTCAATTCGTCATACAGATCGGACACTTCTTTACTACAGATGATTTGAGGATTAGACATCATATATTTATAATTGATTTTATCTAACTTCAAACCACGAGTGTTAATCGGTTTATTCGGAATTCTATCATATATCTTATTTACAAAACTGCCATTACGATTTTTAACTTGTGACTTTTCTTTTTCTTTTGCATATTCAAAGAAAGCCGGTAATTTGCAATTTGCATATTTAGACACAACAGGATCAAACCATTTTGCTCGTTCAGGCATATATAATGTTTTAGCAGAGTCTATACAGAAGTTATTCTCCATACATAACAATTTCACAACATCAATAGCCTCTTGTTTTTCTTGATCAGTACCAATAAGAAAAACATCATGGTTCCATATTTTAGAAATGTCATTACTGTACAAACCAATATTTCCACTTGTAAATGCTTTGTTTAATCCGGCAAATATTGTTTTATTATTTAGTTCTGTTGGTTCTGCTTTTCTCATATTATAGTAAAGCGGAACAATACCATCCATATTTCTTTCTGCAATTTTAACAAAATCTGGTTGGGCAACAACAAGCGAACGATCACCATCAACGTCAAATTGGAGAATTTTGCTTATTAAATCGTGCGTACTGGTATAAACAGCATTAGTCGTAAACCACTCTCTGATATATTTTGTCCTGTCACCATAAACTTCATCAGCAACATTGAAACGAATGGCATGTTCTTTATACAGATGAGGACTTCTCAGACAATCCACCTTCTCATATCGCTTAAATAACCAACAAAATACTTCTTTGTCACTTAATAAACCAGTAGGCGTATCAATATGTCCAAACCAATATTCACAAGCGGCATAAAAGTCAGGAAGTAAAAATGTGTATTTACCATTGACTTCAAGTTTTCCGCTTCGATATTTTTTCAAAAGACTATTCTTTACTTCGCGGATTACATCTTTAGCATATGAATCATTAAGTAGAGCGGGATACATTTTAACTGCTTTTTGAAAAGCTGTCATGTTTGTGTTATATGGTGTAATCCCCAAAATATCCATCATAGTATCTATAGAATTGCACACATTGCTGATCCGTTCTGCCGATTTTTGTGTCAGTAAATCAATTTCATCATCAGTAATATTTGTAAGTGTCTGAAGCATTTGATAGTTTATCTTTGCATTTTTAATCCTGTCTTCTTCAACATTACATTTACCGGCACTGCAATGATACTTTTTGAAATTGTCTTTATACTCATACCATGAGTCATAATACTTATACATCTTAAATTGAGACTTTGTAAAAATAATTTGTATATCCTCTTTAATAACATCATGTTCCTGGCCATAAATATCTTTGATAATAGGAGAGTAGTCATTAACTTCTATAAACTTCCTGAAATTGAACACACCTAATAATCCCTTAATCCATGGGGCGCGAAACATAAAGTTCTTAGTAGAAACCGATGGTAAGATCATACCTGCCCCATCTGTATGTGGAACCGGTATATAATCGGTTTTCCTTGTAATGGAATAATCCGTTTCGTCTACAAAGTCGAAAGTACCATATACATTAGTCTCAAAATCATCAATGACAATAGATTTATCAATATCAAATTCTTTCCATTCATCAGTGGCAGAATTAGTTAACGCCATATAAGCTAAATGTTTGTTGACATTATTTCCGCCTTTTGAATTTATTTTATCTATTGTAAGACCACACATAACAGTCATTTCTATTTTGTTCCATACAGACTCCTTAATGAAAATAGCTTTTTTCTTACGGATCTGTCCAGCAGAAGATGTAAAATACTTGTATTTCTCGCCTTTATATGTAAATCCATAAAAAGATATATCTTTAAAAACATCAAAATAGTAAACCTGTACTACAATCAAAGCATTTGTTAATTCATCCTGTTTGATACCAATAGTTCTACTGAGAGCAGAATCAAAAACAGATATGATATTTGTATCATTTAAACTATCTTCTTTAATTGTACGAATATGATCTTTACCGTCTGTCAACTCGTTCTGATTCACCTTGTTGGATAGAAGCGTAAGTAATTTATTTTTTGATTCCTTCGCCTTTTCTCGTTTATACTTAATTAGTTTTGCCCAGTGTAAATATTCAGAAACAATGTCATAAGAAGATTCGATGACATCCATTTCTTCCGTCTTGTCATTTTTTAGATTCTTAATATCATCTTCCGTATATCCACACTGTTTTAGTTTTTTTTCAAGTTCTGGCAGTTTATTTTGGACATAATTACGTTCTCTGCGATATTTGCAATTCATGTCATGCAAATATTTTTCGTGATTACTATAAAAATGTCCGGTATCTACAGAATACATATTGTATTGTTTATCAAGCAACCTATCAGCCTCCTTTCATTATTCCTTACCCAATATTTACATCCTGTTTCTTTTTCCATTGTTCCTCCAGTCTTTGATCAGAAATAATTCGTTTGGCGATTGGTGAGCCGTATGTATTATTTTTGCCTCGATTCTCTGTATTGAAATCTGATGGATATATAATTCCCCCAAATTTAGTGTGATCTACTTCGTAAAATCCATATTTGTTAGTTTTTTCTGTCATTAGTTACTGTAATTTCTCCTTTCCTGTTTAAATTTGATTGCTGTTTTAATTTCCATAGTTTTATTTCTCCTTTTTTGGATGAAAGAGCGGTAGTGGTGATAATAATTATTTCTACATTTTTTATTTCTTCTTCTGTTTTAAAACATAAAGACTGGTCTAACATCATATACTGATATGTACACTGTTGACACTATGTACACTTTTTGCTATGATGGAGGTATCAAAGGAGATGATAGATATGTTGATGGAACAGGCTACAACAGTAAGAAAACAATGGAGTGCTGTTTGCGATAGTGTTATTCACGAAAAACCTAAATTCATCAAACGCACACGAGACAGAATGTGGTTTTCTAACTTGGAAACGATATCTGATATTTTACAGGTATATCAGTTTACTGTATTGAAATATATAGAAGACGATGGTTCCATAACATTTTCTCTTAATGAAATTGATCTTGTGGAAAATGGCAAAAATGAACAGGAAGTTCGTCTGAATATGGGAAAAGCAATATTAGAGTATGCTTTGGATTATTATAATGAGTACGAAATGTATTCGCGTAGTCCAAATAGAAAGAAACATATCCCTTATATTTTTAAAGCATTGATTATGGATGATCCTGAAAAGATAGGAGATATGTTACAATGCCAAGATGGAAAGAACTAAAGAAATTTTGCGATAGAGATGGATGGGAGTTATATAAGGATACTGATCATTATTTTTATCGCAAAATAGATGATGAGGGAAATATTAAACTAACAAAAGTTTTAAAAGTATTTTAACAGTAAAATATGAAAATGAGGCATAAGGCATTTGGAGAATAGTTATCCAGATGCTTTAAAATTATTGTGCTTTTTCAAATTAAAATGCTGTTTTTATTTATTTAGAGTAGAACAAAGGGATGATATTTAAAGTTTGATGGTTTCGGCTAAGAGAGGTAAACAATATGAGTCATTGCAAAGACAGGGAATTTTTAAATTTCCTTTTGGATCGATTTAAAATAGAAAAAGAGAAGTTTGACCGATCTGGCATATATGCATATACGCAGCGTTTACTTGCCTATAATTCAAATAAGATTGAGGGGAGTACACTCACTGAGGAACAGACAGCTTCATTGTTTGATAATGGAACTCTGCCAAAATCAGATGATTATTATAGAGCAAAAGATGTTGAGGAAATGAATGGGCATTTTCTCATGTTCAATAAAATGTTAGACACGTTAGATGAGCAGCTGTCACAGGAACGGATAAAGCAATTCCATTATGAGTTGAAGTCAGGGGTATTTGAGGATCGTGCTAACGGATATGCTATTGGAGATTATAAGAAGCGTCCTAATATGATTGGAATGTATCAGACTGTGAGGCCAGAGAATGTAGCTCAAGAAATGTATTTATTAATGGATTGGTATTGTAATCAGGACGTGAATATTTCTGTGTTAGCTGAGTTCCATGCCAGATATGAGAGCATACATCCTTTTCAAGATGGAAACGGTAGGACAGGCAGATTGATCCTTTTCAGAGAGTGTCTGAAGAATGGAATTGTGCCGGTTGTGATTGAAGATGCGAATAGAAATGAATATCTGGAGGCTTTAAAAGAGTATAGAGAAGAAAAATCTCTGTATAAGTTGATTAATCTTTTTGAAAAAGAGCAACGGTTTTATTTAGAGAAGTGCGAATATTTTATGTAAAGCTACGATTGACATTGTGGATACCAT
The DNA here is from genome assembly GCA_003611955.1 of bacterium 1XD8-76. Taxonomy (GTDB): domain Bacteria; phylum Bacillota; class Clostridia; order Lachnospirales; family Lachnospiraceae; genus 1XD8-76. Next base: position 11,339 of record RAZE01000033.1, on the reverse strand, counting down.
AAAACCAGTATATAATTTTAAAGCTGGTGGTGAATAGGTTAATAACAGAAGGATTTTAATAATGAGTCCGATAAATGGGACAAAAGTGATGTGATCTTTCCTTGACAAAACCAAACATATGTTCTATACTTGTTCTTGTCAGGAAAAACAAAATATAAAAAAGACCTCTCCTCAAACGGTGCTGCAACACCATCGGACAGGCCTTCTACATAAGAGCAGAACGCTCACTTGTATTTTACATAATATACATATTTTGGTCAAGTGGTAAATTCAGGCGGTTCTGCAAAAGTTTTTCAAAGTAAATGAAGAATAACTGAATAAAGAAAATATTGGGCATTCGCCAAGCGGCAAGGCACGACACTTTGAATGTTGTATACACTGGTTCGAATCCAGTATGCCCAGTTAATTCGGTGTTTTAGTTACACTGTATTTTTTATACCTGTTTTTAGGAAATTTATAAGAGGAGCATGGAAATGAATTATGTAATTAAAAATCATAAGAATGTGTACATACGGCTTAATAAAAATGGTGCGGCCGTGACATGTGCTGAACATGAAAAAACACTGTTTGAAGAGCAAAAAAAGAAAATTTACATATCGAATGGCAGAGGAGGATGAGACAGAAGATGTTGTGTAAGAGATGTATGGCAGTAATGAAATCCGGAACTTTATACGAACAGAAGAATGATAATAAAAAAGGCTACAGGAGGTATGATGAATGTCCTAAATGTCATGATAAAGTTTTTAATAACCTGCCTAATTTTCAAGAAACTTTAGCTAAGGAAACTGAGAAAAAAGATAATATATAGATTATAAGAGGGGTGTATCAATGGAACAGATATTAATTGCATATTATGATGATAATGCCAAAAAACTTCACAGGATAGTGGATAAGATTTTATTGAAATTTGGTGGATTGGCAGAAAAGGATCGGGATGATTTTTATTCATTGGCAAATGAAGTATTTGTGGATGTAATGAAGAGATATGATAGTTCTCAGACATTTGAAACATTTTTGTATTCTTGTTTATTGAATAAAATCAAAACAGAAATGACAAGAAGAAACCGTGAAAAACGTAAAGCAGATAGAATGTCTATTTCCATTGATACGTTGATTGGAGATGATGAGAATACCACTATTGGTGATATGATTGCGGATACAGTTACTATTGAAAAAATATTGTTTGAAAAAAATGAAGACAGCTATAGTAATAGAATGCTTTTGTATCTTAACAGGCTTTCGGATTTGCAAAAAGAAGTATTAAGGCTTAATATAGCTGGGTTTCTTCCAAATGAGATCAGAGAAGAATTATATATAAATGAAAAAGAATATGTAGAATGTTATGCTGCTATTCATTCATATAGAAATATTTCCTTACTGATTCAGTAGATGATTAATTATTAGGAGGAATTTGAGAATGGCGAGACCTAGAAAACAAACATATACATTAGATATGTATTTAAGAAAGAACAGAAAAGGTGACATTGATAATAATGCAGATGTTCAGAGAAATTTTGTATGGAATAATGAACAAATCAATGAACTGGTCGTAACTGTACTTACGGATGACTACATTCCTCCTATCATTCTTGGAGAAGAAGAAAATTCAAAGTTACATATAGTAGATGGTGGCTGCAGAACAGCAGCTTTAAGAAAATTTAGAGAGATGAATTATAAAATTACGTCATCTATAGAAAATTCTTTGATTCCATACAAAAAGAAGGTGACAGATGAAAATGGAATTATTTTATATGAAGATGCAATATTTGATATACGAAACAAAACATATGAGAAGCTTCCGGAAGAATTAAAAGAAAAGTTTGATGAATACCAGATAGAAACGGTTATTCATGAATCTTGTGATAGCCATAAAATCTCGAAGTATATTAAACGCTATAATAATCACGTGGCAATGAATACGGATCAGAAAGCCTTCACTTATATTGATAGATTTGCGAGTCGTATCCGTAAGATTTTGGATAGCAAATTTTTTGTGGTATGCAATTATTCAGAAAAAGATAAGACAAAAGGAGCTCTTGAGAGAGTTATAGTGGAGTCAATGATGTGCATGAATCATTTTGATAACTGGAAACCACAGCCTAAAGCAGCTTGTAAATATCTGAATGATAATGCTACGGATGATGAGTTTAATGCATTTGTTGATAACTTACATAGATTAGAGAATATTATAACAAAAGATATTAAAGGGGTATTTAATAAAAAGGATTCATTCATTTTTCTGACTTTGTTTGACAGATTTTCTAAGTTAGGCTATGAAGATATAAAATTTGCAGAGTTCTTACGAAAATTTGAAATGGAATTTAGAAATACAAAAAGAAATGAAAGAAAATTATTCTATGATGACATTGACAAAGATACAAGCACCAAAGGAAAGCAGGTTATCACTGACAAATTGAATATGCTCGAAAAATTAATGATTGATTTTTTGCAGATTGATACAGAATTGAATCAAGAAGATGATGAAGTTTTTATTGCTGAGGTTCTCAATATGGATGTTGGGTCTTTGCATGATGATATGGATTTCTATAATGAAACACTGGATAAATTGGAAGAAAAAACTTTAAAGGTTGGCTCGAAATTACTGGATAAAGAAAATAGAAAATCTTTATTGTCAATGGTAGTTTATTCATTTATTGAAGATGTTGACTTAGATAAATGGTTTGCTGAGTACGCAAAAAATACCGATAGATATTGCATTGATCAGAAGCAGAATTATTTGCGTATGAAAGAAAGTTTTGAACAATATTGCAGAAAACATAAGAAGAGAGCATATTGAGAAAATTGAGTGGGTAAGACCCATTGAAGGCGCAGATAATATTGAACTTATTGGAGTCCTTGGATGGATTTGTATCGCAAAAAAAAGAATTTAAGCCAGGAGATTTGGCTGTATACATTGAGATTGATAGTAAATGTCCTGAGTCGGATGAGAGATTTACTTTTTCTTCAGAGGGAGGGTGTCGATATCCAAAGAAATATGAACATGGTGAAAAGCAAAATTTTGTGAAAGGATTTTTACATATGGGATTAACGGCTAAGCCAGCAGGTAAGATGAGAAGTATTACAAGAAAGTTAGAAAATATTTGGTCAGTTTTGTAGTAATTTTTTCGGATGGCTCATGTTGGAAAAGAAAGTAGATTTATTCTTCCCGGAAGAAGATAAGGTGATCGAGTATATCAGAGAATGTGCCGAGAGATCTGGTAGTAACAATTAAATATTTCGCACGGTTATCCGTAGACAATTCCAATAATTACAACTGAACAGTTATATCCGTTTCTGGGTGGCACAGCATACCCTTGGCTTAAATTACGCTGAAATAGGCCATGAACCACTGATAAACATAGAATTTACATAGAGTTAATTTTTTGTTCCAGTCTGAAAAGGCTGTTGAAGTTATATAATTTTTTCAATCATAAGGAGGAATGCTGTTTAATGGCACAAACAAGATTTAATTTTACAGGAACAGTAATGTTTCCCAAGAAGGACGAAAAACGACCATTTGTTAAAGCGGGCGAGTTTGATGAGAAAGACAAAAATGGGAAACCAACTGAGTGAGAAAAAAGTAATCAAAACTATGAATGCTGACAAGGACAAAAATTAGATTTTATGGGACAAGTGATATATAAAATAAAGGATTATTCAAAAGATTTTTTACTAAAACATAAATTTAAATATAGTAGTTATCTGAGTGAATATGGAGACGATGTTTATACATATAAATTCCCGCTTATCTACAGTATAAAAATACCTGTAATAGAATGTGAGATATCTGTTTCAGCAGTAACTGGTGTAGTTAATTTAAATATCTATAAGGCAGGTACAAAAGAACTATATCCACCATATTATGATAAAGAATATGGAAACTATAAAAATATTTTGAAACTTATTGATACAAAGATAAACAGAAAACTTAAAGAATTGGGAATAAAAAAATATGAATATGATATTAACATCAGATTGGTGAAGAGCTCTATTTAAAACCAATAGCAGGGGCAGGACTAAAAAAGATATTGCATCTATTGTCACCTTGTTATAGAATGGCTATAGAAGGAAGGAATTGTACAACAGAATCCGTGTCAAGATGAACGTGGTTAATATATGTTAATGTATGTAGTCAAAATGTGGTCAGAAAATATAAAAGGTGCTTAAAAGGTAGGAAATATGGGGGGTTAACGAAATTGAGTATAGTATCGACTCCCGCCGAATCCATTTTTTCAGTAAGGATAAAGGGGTAGCATATCATGGCAAAAACGGTAGTGGAATCAAAATTTTCCAAAGGGAAAGTCAACAACGAGATCGAGCTGTGTAAAGTGAACGATAAGGCGGCGAAGACGGCGATCGAAAGAGCGCTTCTGGGAGAACGGATTTCCTATTTTATCAAGTGGGAAAAACCGGGCTTTTTTTCTCCTGAAAAAAAGGACAGCTGCATTTTCTGTGTCAATGAATGGCAGGTAGAGGCGGCTGAAAAGGCGATCTCCGATCTCGGGGAAGAGATGGAAAGTAAGATCAAGTATATTATGAAGCGGATCGAGAAAACGCTTTTTTGACAGGAGAATCAATATGAATTATTTAGCACCTTCCATACTGTCGGCAGATTTTTCCAGACTGGGTGAGGATGTGTCGGTGGCGGAGGAAAACGGAGTTGCCATATTACATATCGACGTGATGGACGGTATGTTTGTCCCCAGCATTTCGCTGGGGTTTCCGGTGATCGAGTCGATCCGCAAAAAAAGCGGGATGGTTTTTGACGTACATCTGATGATAAGGGAGCCGGAGCGCTATATAGAGAGATTTGCGCAGAGCGGAGCGGATATCATCACGGTGCACGCCGAGGCGTGTACGCATCTGCACAGGACGATCCAGCAGATTCGGCAGACCGGCAAGAAATGCGGTGTAGCGTTAAACCCTGCCACGCCTCTGTCTGCGCTTGATTATGTGCTGAAAGATTTGGATATGGTTCTTCTCATGACGGTAAATCCCGGCTTTGGCGGTCAGTCCTTTATTCCGGCAATGTACGAAAAGATTCGGGAACTCAGAGGGCGGATAGAGAGGGAGAGTCTGAAGACAGATATCGAAGTGGACGGCGGTATCAAGGTTTCCAACACTGGGCGGGTGCTGGAGGCCGGAGCCAATATACTGGTGGCGGGTTCCGCTGTTTTTGAGGGGGATATTGCGGCAAATATCAGAGAGTTTCAGAAAATATTGTAAGGTAGCATAGATGGCAGAAACAGAGCAGAAGACGACGGATAAAAGGGAATATATTGTGGATGGCTTTTCCTTCCTCTCCGAGGAGGACGCGGCAGCAGCCAGGGAAGAGCTCAAGAAGGCCAGATATCTGAAGCGCCATCTGGATTATCAGGGGGCGGATATGATTCTTCAGTTGTATCGGAAGGCGCTGGAGGAGAGATCCTTCCAGACGCCGGTTGGGCTTGCCTTTGTCAATGAGTTGCGGGAGCGTCTGATTGAAGAGGGCGTGGAAGAGTTTGAGATTGAGCCGATCCCCGTATATTATGACGTGGTTCAGAATAAAATGCGAAGCGGGTTCGAGCCGGAAAAAAAGCCGGAGAACACGAAAAAAGAGATGACGAAACTGCGCGTTTCCGTGATAGTGAATGTGATTCTGGTGCTTTTGGTGGCAGGCATGTTTTTTGTGGCGTTGACAGGAAATAATCCGAATATTCTGAATTACAGGAATGCTATTCTAAATGAATATGCTGCCTGGGAACAGGAACTTACGGACAGGGAGAATGTGGTGAGAGAGAGAGAACAGGAACTCGGGATCGAGTAAAGGGCTGCAGGATGGAGAAATATAAGATATTGGTGGTGGATGATGAGAGCCGCATGAGAAAGCTGGTGAGCGATTTCCTTGTGAAGAATCAGTATCAGGTGCTGGAGGCGGCGGACGGAGAGGAGGCGCTGGATGTTTTCTTTCGGGAGAATGACATCGCCCTTGTCATTTTGGACGTTATGATGCCCAGGATGGACGGATGGCAGGTCTGCAAAGCGATCCGGACCGAATCGAAAGTGCCGATCATCATGCTGACCGCGAAAAATGACGAGCGGGACGAACTGCAGGGATTTGAGCTGGGGGTGGATGAGTATATATCCAAGCCTTTCAGTCCGAAGATTCTGGTGGCGAGGGTGGGTGCTATTTTGAGGAGAACCGTCCAGGCGTCGGCGGAGGCAAAGCTGGAGGCAGGCGGGATTGTTGTGGATAAATCGGCTCATATCGTCACCATAGACGGCAGAGAAGTGGATCTCAGCTTCAAAGAATTTGAATTGCTTGTCTACTTTATAGAGAATAAAGGGATCGCGCTTTCAAGGGAAAAGATTTTGAACAGCGTGTGGAATTATGACTATTTCGGAGATGCGAGAACCATCGATACCCATGTAAAGAAACTGCGAAGTAAACTGGGCAGAAGAGGAGAACTCATAAAGACGATCTGGGGTCTGGGCTACAAGCTGGAAATAGACGGTTAGATTTAAGCCATGTTATGCGATTTGACGCGTAGCATGGCTTGTTTGTTCTGCACTGTTGGGTTGCACAAAAAAAGTGGAAATATTTGCACAAAAAGTCCTTTAATTTGCACAAAGAGGAAAAGAATGGCAGTTTATATTGACTAAAATATGTATAAAATGGTAGAATGAATTCAATTAAATATGCAGATTGCATAGAGGGGATAAAAGGGGGAGAATATGTTTGGATTTTTAAAAGGTAAGAGTAAAGAGATAATGATTGGTTCTCCGGTAAAGGGGAAAGCAGTGCCGATTTCGGAGGTGAACGATCCTACGTTTGCGGAGGAGATCCTCGGGAAAGGTGTGGCGATCATGCCGGAGGACGGAAAGATCTGCGCACCGGCGGCGGGCGAACTCAGTATGGTGTTTGACACGCTCCACGCGTTTTCCATGACGACGAAAGAAGGAGCAGAGATACTGGTCCATGTGGGGCTGGAGACCGTCGCTCTGAAAGGGAAAGGGTTTACGGCTCATGCGAAGGCCGGTGACAAGGTGGAGAAGGGAGATCTGATCCTCACCGCGGACTTTGATGTGATAAAGGGCGAAGGGCTTGACACGATCATCCCTGTGATCGTCTGCAATACGGAGGAGTACGGGGCGGTGGAAGCTTTGGCGGGAAAAGCGGTAAACGCGGGGGATGATGTGTTAAAGATCTCGCTGAAATAGGTTTTTTGACGGCGTCTGTCGTCTTAAAATAAAAAAGGGGTTTTAAAATTAAGGAGGGAATGTTATGAAGTATCTTCAAAAGTTGGGGAAAGCGTTAATGCTTCCCGTAGCGTGCCTGCCTATCTGTGGTATTTTGATGGGTATCGGCTATCTTCTCTGTCCTGCAACCATGCAGGGTGGTGATATCACAGGTTTTGCAAATCTGCTTGGCCTGTTCCTCGTGAAAGCCGGGGGGGCACTTATTGACAACATGGCTGTTCTGTTTGTCATTGGCGTGGGCGTAGGTATGGCTGAAGACAATGACGGGACGGCAGGCCTTGCTGCACTGGCATCCTGGTTGATGATGACAACTCTGTTAAATACAGGCTTTGTCACAACGATCAGACCGTCCGTAGCTGACAACGTAAACTACACGCTTGCGTTTGACAAGGTTGCAAATCCATTTATCGGTATCCTGGCAGGTGTGATTGGTTCTATCTGCTATAACAAATTTAAGAGCACAAAGCTTCCGGATTGGCTGTCATTTTTCTCCGGCAAGCGCTGTGTGGCGATTATCGCAGGTGTTGTTTCCATTTTGGCATCCGCCGTACTTCTGTTTGTATGGCCGATCATCTTCAGCGTACTGATCGCAATCGGCGAAGGAATCGTAGGAATGGGCGCTATCGGCGCAGGTATCTACGCCTTCTTAAACCGTTTACTTATTCCTGTAGGCTTACATCACGCATTGAACAACGTATTCTGGTTTGATACCATCGGACTCGGCGATCTGTCCCACTTCTGGGCAGGTGAGACATCTGCAGACGTAACATGGTCGCTTGGTATGTACATGTCCGGTTTCTTCCCCTGCATGATGTTTGGTATTCCGGGCGCGGCTGTAGCAATGATCCAGAGCGCAAAGGAAAACAAGAGAAAAGTTGCTATCGGTCTGGTAGCGTCCGCAGCTGTCTGTGCATTTGTCTGCGGTGTAACGGAGCCGTTCGAGTTTGGCTTCATGTTCCTGGCTCCTGTATTGTACGTAGTATACGCACTGTTATATGGTATTTTTACAACGATCACCGTAATGCTCGGTTTTCGCGCAGGTTTCAGTTTCTCTGCTGGTGCAACAGACCTTCTGTTCTCCGCATCCCTGCCGGCTGCTGCTAAGACATGGCTGATTATCCCTCTGGGTATCGCGGCATTTATCGTGTTCTATGTGGTATTCCGCTTTGCGATCACGAAGTTCGACCTGAAGACTCCGGGGCGTGAGGATGACGATGATAATGAAGCGGAGAAGAGTGCAATTCTTGCAAATAACGACTATACACAGGTTGCTTCTCTGATCCTGGAAGGCGTGGGCGGCAAGGCAAACGTTGCTTCTATTGATAACTGTATTACAAGGCTTCGTCTTGAAATCAAGGATTATACTGCTGTGGATGAGAAGAAGATCAAATCTGCAGGTGTTGCGGGTGTTATCAGACCCAGCAAGACCGCTGTTCAGGTAATCATTGGTACAAAAGTACAGTTTGTAGCTGATGAGTTTAAGAAACTGTGTAAATAAAACTGTTTAATTAAAACTTAAGCAACCCTTTTTCGGAAAACAGCCGCTTGCAAGCGGCTGTTTTTCGTGTCATACTAATAAAAACAGATTAAAAAAAGCAGAGGCACAGGCATGAAGCAAAAAAAATTTACGATCGGCAATCAGTTTTCATTTGTCTTTATCGTCACGATGGTGTTTATTCTTTTTCTTTACTGGCTGGCAAGCACGGTATATCTTGAACGCTATTATCTGTGGAAAAAGGAGAGCGCTATTTATGATGCTTATCTGCAATTTAATATGGCATCCGAAGATAATGTGTTGAACACGGAGGAATTTGATATTACCTGGCAGAAGATCTGCAGCAAATATAATATCGATGTGATTATTTTGGATGCAGATTCCAGGGCGGTAAAATGTTCGAGCAACGACTGGAAGTTTTTGGTGCGGCAGCTTATGGACTGTTTTTTCAACATGAAGAGCATCGAAGAAAACCAGTACCCCAGAATTATAAAGGAAGAAAATAATTATACTATGCATATCGTGAAAGACTCCAGGACGGAGACGGACTATGTGGAGATGTGGGGGGTGCTGAATAACGGGAATCTGTTCCTGATACGGAGTCCGATCGAAAGTATTCGGGAGAGTGTGAGGATATCCCATCAGTTTTTGCTGTATTCCGGTATAGGGGTTATCATACTGGGGTCCTTTGTTTTGGGCATTATCGCGAAACGAATATCGAGGCCGATCCTTCGTCTGGCTAATATCTCGGAGAGAATGATCCATCTGGACTTTGACGCGAAATATGAGGGGGACGGCGCGGCGGAAATAGAGGTGCTGGGAAAGAATATCAATGAGCTTTCCGAGACGCTGGAGCGCACTATCTCGGAATTGAAGACAGCGAATAATAAACTGCAGAGGGATATTGAGAATATTGAGAAGCTGGACGGGCAGCGGCGGGAATTTCTCTCCAATGTCTCCCATGAATTGAAGACGCCGATTGCCCTGATACAGGGATATGCGGAAGGGCTGAAGGAAGGGGTCAATGAAGATGCGGAGAGCAGAGAGTTTTACTGTGATGTCATTATGGATGAGGCTTCTAAAATGAATACGATGGTGAAGAAACTGCTCACGCTGAATCATCTGGAGAGCGGCGATGATGCGGTGACGATGGAGCGCTTTGATCTTGTGATGCTGGTGAAGAATTATTTGCAGTCCGCAGATATCCTGATCAGGCAAAGCGATGCGAAAGTGTGCATTGGCGCGGCATCTAAGGTGTACGTCTGGGCGGATGAATTTAAGGTGGAAGAAGTATTCATGAATTATTTTACCAATGCGCTGAATCATCTTTCCGGGGACAGAAGGATCGAAATAAAGATATTGCAGCAGGAGGAGACCGTGCGATTATCTGTCTTTAACGCGGGGGAACCGATACCGGAGGAGAGTCTGCCCCATCTGTGGGAAAAGTTTTACAAAGTGGATAAGGCGAGGACCAGGACTTACGGGGGGAGCGGAATAGGACTTTCCATCGTCAAAGCAATTATGGATTCTTTTCATCAACGCTACGGCGTGATCAATTACGACAATGGTGTAGAATTCTGGATAGAGCTCGAAAAAGCGAAAGAGAGTAGTCAAGAATCAGAAAAAGTGGTATCATAGAGTGTATAAAAGGTTTTAGACATTGTAATCTTGCAAAAGGTAGGAAATCATAATGAAAATGAAAAATGCGGAAAAGATTATCGTTCTGGGAGTGGTGTCCTGTCTGCTGACGGGATGCGGAAACTGTATTCCGGAGTTGACGGAGGAGGAGGCTTCCCTGATTGCGACATATGCGTCGGACGTGACGCTTGGACATAATAAGGAGAGTGAGTCCAGACTGATCGATACGGAGAAGGAGAGAGCGAGGCGGGATGAGCTTTCTGCAAAAATAGCGGATTTGAGTGAAAAACAGGCGGCGGAAGAGGAAACGGAAGCAGGACAGTATGTGAATGACGGCGCTGTAGCGCAGACAGAGTATAGAGCGGAAAACATAGCGGATTTTATTGGACTGGACGGGTTTCAGGTGAGCTATGACGGATATGAGATAAAAAACAGCTATGCCGCGGATGAAACGGATGAGTGGGAGCCGACTTTTGACGCGACGGTTGGGCAGAATCTGCTGATCGTCAAGTTAAAGATAACGAATGTCGGAGGAGTGCCGGCAGTGGCTGATGTGCTTTCAAAGGATATGATGTTTTCCATTCAGGGAGATAACGGTATGGGCGGGATGGCATTTGTGACGATGCTCTTAAACGACTTTGCCTTCGCGCAGGATGAGATAGAAGCCGGAGGAAGCAGACAGTATGTTTTGATCACGCAGATCGATGAAAGTATTACGGAGACGCAGACCCTCTCTCTTCATATGAAAAAGGGAGATGAGAATATGATCGTAAATTTGCAGTGAGAGAAAGGGCAAAATGAAAAAAATAAAAAAATTGTAGAAAATTAAAAAAAGTTGTTGACAAAGTGGAAAGTAAGCTGTATGATTATATTCGCTGCTGATGAGAAAGCAGCACAGAACCTTGACAAATAAACAGTAATGCAGCCCTGAAAAATTCCGAAGCTGTCGAAAGACAGCGGAATGATT
>RAZE01000032.1 GCA_003611955.1 bacterium 1XD8-76 | reverse complement strand
GTTTTATGAGGAGATGGTAAGACATCTGATTGCCGGGAGGAATTGACGGGCGGATATATCTAAGTTATACTGTTATTGGTACAGTAAAAATCAAAGGAGACAGAAAATGGATAATTGGAATAATAATCAGGAACCCGATGTTTCTACAGGCGGACAGTTCAGTGGTGCCGACGGATATCAGGATCAGAGCAATGGTGGGAATCCGTATCAGGATCAGAGCAATAGTGGCGGGAATCTGTATCAGGATCAGAGCAATAGTAGCGGGAATCTGTATCAGGATCAGAGCAGTAACAGCGGGAATCCGTACCAGAGCCAGAACAATAACGGCGGGAATCCGTACCGGAATAACAGCAATGGAAATCCGTATGCGAGTCAGAGCACGTATGGCCAGAATATGTACGGTCAGCCGCAGAATAATTATACGGGCGGCTACGGGCAGCCGTATGCAAACTATAATCAGCAGCCTTATCGGGGACCGGGCTATACTCCGACAGAGAAGGAGGAGCCGGTGGGCATGGGAGAATGGGTCGGCCTTCTGGTGCTGGCGAATTTTGTCCCCTGTATCGGGGTGATCCTGATGATCGTCTGGGCTTTCGGCAATACGGAAAAGAAGAGCAAATCAAATTTCTGTAAGGCATTCTTGATCGTCTGGCTGATCAAGTTAGCGGTATCCGCCCTTCTTTTTATTATATGGGGTGCGTCTCTGGCGAGCCTTATCGGCGAGTTTTAAAACGGTTTCAGGATATCCAGCGCCCGGATGCCCCGCAGGGGAGAAACAGAGAGCTCTCTGTCACGGGAAGGCCGATTTCCTGAGCTTCCACGTGACCGCCGAACCGGGCGGTAAAAACAGTATTCATCATATAGGAAAGTACGGCGGGCTGCAGTCCTGTCGTATAGGAGTTCAACAGTACAAAAAGAGGCTTGTCTGACAAGAGCTCTGACACGCGTGTCAGAAAAGGGAAGATGCTTTCTTCCATTTTCCAGATTTCACCGCCGGGGCCTCTTCCGTAGGAAGGCGGATCCATGATAATGGCATCATAGTGGTTGCCGCGGCGGATCTCCCGTTGGACAAATTTTACGCAGTCATCCACGAGCCAGCGTATCGGCGCATCGGCCAGACCGGAGGAGGCTGCGTTTTCTTTTGCCCAGTTTACCATTCCCTTTGAGGCGTCCACATGGGTCACGGACGCCCCGGCCTTTGCGGCGGATACGGTGGCGCCGCCGGTGTAGGCAAAGAGGTTCAGGATCTTTACAGGCCGGCCGGCATTTTTTATGAGGGCTGAAAACCAGTCCCAGTTTACTGCCTGCTCCGGAAACAGACCGGTATGCTTAAAGCTGAAAGGTTTTAAATGAAAGACCAGTTCGCGATAGCGGATGGTCCATTCCTCGGGCAGATGAAAAAATTCCCACTCACCGCCTCCCTTATTGCTTCTGTGATAATGACCGTTTCTCTTTTTCCAGCCGCTGTGGTTTCTCGGTGTATTCCAGATCACCTGGGGGTCCGGCCGCACAAGCAGGTACTTTCCCCAGCGTTCCAGTTTTTCCCCCGAAGAGGTGTCAATGACTTCGTAATCTTTCCAGTTTTCGGCGATCCACATAGAATCAGGTTCCTTTCTGCAGACAATGTGATAAAAGCATATATACATATTACATCAGGAACCGGGTGAGAGCAATCAAATTTTCCGGGGAAACGGGGGGAGAGTATCTTTTTAGTTGAATACACGGAGGTTTTCTGCTATAATATTTTAATTGAGGTTTTAGACGGAGGCAAATCATGAATGTGATCAATAAAGTCTTTGGCACCCACAGCCAGAGAGAGCTGAAACGGATTATGCCCATCGTGGATAAGATCGAATCTATGCGCAACGACATGATGGACATGGAGGATGAACAGCTAAAGGAGAAGACAAAAGAGTTTAAGAGGAGACTGGGCGAGGGTGAAACGCTGGATGATATTCTGCCGGAGGCTTTTGCGGTGGTGAGAGAGGCGGCGAGGCGCGTCCTGAATATGGAGCCCTACCGCGTACAGCTGATCGGCGGAATTATCCTGCACCAGGGACGTATCGCGGAGATGCGCACCGGTGAGGGAAAGACCCTTGTCTCCACGTTGCCCGCCTATCTGAACGCACTGGAGGGAAAGGGCGTGCACATTGTTACGGTCAACGATTATCTGGCAAACCGTGACCGGGAATGGATGGGACAGGTCCACGAATTTCTGGGACTGACGGTGGGCGTTGTACTGAACCAGATGAAAAACGAGGAGAGACGGGAAGCCTATAACTGCGATATCACCTATGTGACAAACAACGAGCTCGGCTTTGACTATCTGCGCGATAATATGGTGATCTACAAGGAACAGCTTGTGCAGAGAAGCCTCCACTACGCGATCATCGACGAGGTGGACTCCGTGCTGGTGGATGAGGCGAGAACTCCTCTGATCATTTCAGGCCAGAGCGGAAAGTCCACGAAACTCTACGAGGCCTGCGATATTCTGGCGCGCCAGATGCAGCGGGGAGCCGATATGGAGGAGATGTCCAAGATGGATTTCATCATGGGCGTCCAGCGGGAGGAGAGCGGCGACTTTATTGTCAACGAGAAGGATAAGGTGGTAGTGCTGACGGAAGCCGGTGTGAAAAGGGTGGAGCAGTTCTTCAACCTGGAGAACCTGGCGGATCCGGAGAATCTGGAGATCCAGCACAACATGGATCTGGCGCTGCGCGCCAACAATCTGATGTTCCGGGATAAGGACTACGTGGTGAAAGACGACCAGGTGTTGATCGTGGACGAGTTTACCGGGCGTATCATGCCGGGCAGAAGGTACTCGGACGGCCTGCATCAGGCCATCGAGGCGAAGGAGCATGTGAAGGTAAAGAGGGAGAGCAAGACCCTCGCCACGATCACATTCCAGAACTTTTTCAATAAATTTGAGAAAAAATCCGGTATGACCGGTACGGCGCTGACCGAGGAGAAGGAATTCCGGGATATCTACGGCATGGACGTTATCGAGATCCCGACCAACAAGCCGGTGATCCGAAAAGATTATCAGGACAGTGTCTATAAGACGAGAAAAGAAAAGCTGAGGGCGATCTGTGACGGGGTGGCGGAGTGCTATGAGAGACGGCAGCCTGTGCTTGTGGGCACGATCACGATCGAGGCGTCGGAGGAGCTCAGCGGCATGCTGCGCAAACGCGGTATCCCCCACAATGTGCTGAACGCGAAGTTCCATGAGCAGGAGGCGGAGATCGTGGCGGATGCCGGTATTCACGGAGCGGTGACCATCGCTACCAACATGGCGGGACGTGGTACGGATATCAAGCTGGACGAGGAGGCGCGGGCGGCGGGCGGCCTGATGATCATCGGCACGGAGAGGCATGAGTCGAGGCGTATCGACAATCAGCTGCGCGGACGAAGCGGCCGTCAGGGCGATCCGGGCGCGTCCAGATTCTATATCTCTCTGGAGGATGACCTGATGCGTCTGTTCGGTTCCGAGAGAATGATATCCATGTTCAACGCGCTGGGAATTCCGGAAGGTCAGGAGATCGAGCACAGCTCCCTGACGAAGGCCATCGAATCGGCCCAGAAGAAGATCGAGGGAAACAACTTCGGGATCCGGAAAAACCTGCTGGAGTACGATCAGGTGATGAACGAGCAGCGCGAGATCATCTATGAGGAGAGGCTGCGCGTCCTGAACGGTGAGAGCATGCGGGATGTGATCTACAAGATGATCACCGATATTGCGGAAAACTGTGTGGATATGGCGATCGGTGATGACAACAATGTGGACAACTGGAACTTTAACGAACTTAATTCCCTGTTGCTCCCGATCATCCCCCTGGAGCCGGTGACGGTGGACCGCCTGAACGGAAGCGGCAGGGACAGCCTGAAACAACAGCTGAAGGGCGAGGCGGTGAAGCTCTACGAGGCCAAGGAGGCGGAGTTCCCGAATCCGGAACAGATCAGAGAGCTGGAGCGTGTGATTCTTCTGAAGGTCATCGACAGAAAGTGGATGGGGCATATCGACGATATGGATCAGCTTCGACAGGGCGCAGGCCTGCAGGCTTACGCGCAGAGAGATCCGCTGGTGGAATACAAGATGGCGGGCTACTCCATGTTCGATGAGATGACCCAGAATATCAGGGAGGATACGGTGCGCCTTCTGATGCATGTGAAAGTGGAAGAGAAGGTGGAGCGCGAGCAGGTGGCGAAGGTGACCGGAACGAACAAGGACGATACGATGGCAAAAACTCCGGTGAAGCGGGCGGCCGCGAAGATCTATCCGAACGATCCGTGCCCCTGCGGATCAGGGAAGAAGTACAAAAATTGTTGTGGAAGAAGATAGAAGTGAAATAAAAATAAATATAAGGTGGTGATTCTGATAATGGTAGAACTGGACAATATGAAGCAGGAACTCCTTGCTTATGAGACACCCTTAGCGGAAGTGAGGGATTCACTTTAACCTCGCTGACAGGGAGAAGAGAATCGAAGAACTGGAGATGGAAATGCAGGCGCCCGGATTTTGGGATGATCCTGAGGTCTCCAATAAAAAAGTGATCGAATCCAGGCGGTTGAAGGACATCGTGGATACGATGAACGGATTGTCGGGACAGTATGAGGATATTCTGACTCTGATCGAGATGGGATACGAGGAAGAGGACGCAGAACTGGTGCCGGAGATCAAACAGGAGCTGGAAGATTTTGTGCGCACTTTTGAGAGCGTGCGGATCGGTACGCTGTTGGACGGCGAGTACGATAAAAACAATGCGATACTGAAGTTAAATGCGGGAGCGGGCGGCACGGAGAGCTGTGACTGGTGCAGTATGCTCTACCGCATGTACACGAGATGGGCGGAGAAAAAGGGCTATCAGATCGATACGTTGGATATGCTGGACGGCGATGAGGCGGGAATCAAATCCGTGACGTTCCAGATCAACGGCGAGAATGCCTACGGGTATTTGAAATCTGAAAAAGGCGTGCACCGCCTGGTGCGGATATCGCCCTTTAATGCCCAGGGCAAGAGGCAGACCTCTTTTGTCTCTCTGGATGTGATGCCGGATATCGAGGAGGATCTGGATATCGAGGTGAAGGACGAGGATATCCGGATCGATACCTACCGCAGCAGCGGCGCAGGCGGACAGCACATCAACAAGACGTCCTCGGCGATCCGTATCACGCATTTTCCCACCGGCATTGTTGTGACCTGCCAGAACGAACGAAGCCAGTTCCAGAATAAGGATAAGGCGATGCAGATGCTGAAAGCGAAGCTCTATATGCTGAAGCAGGAGGAGAATGCGGATAAGCTCTCGGATATCCGAGGTGATGTCAAGGAGATCAGCTGGGGCAATCAGATCCGCTCCTACGTGATGCAGCCCTATAAGCTGGTCAAGGACCTGCGGACGGAGGAGGAGACGGGCAATGTGGACGCCGTGATGGACGGGGCATTGGATCCCTTTATCAACGCGTACCTGAAATGGATCCACAGGCCGCCGCAGGAGACATAGACAACTTGCTGCAGAGGGAGTATCTGTCCGTATGGAGGAGAATTTTCGTGCGCTTTGAGAGGAATGGTAGATCTGCCGGAAGGTGGTGGATCTTATGTACAATATGCGCCCTTTTTCTGGGAATCTGCTTTGAGAATGTGCAGGCAGATTCCTCCTTTGCGTACCTGAATTTATCGGATAAAACCTGTGAGAGCGGAGGGGAAACGGGCGCCTCTGCTCTCCATGCGGCGAAGAAGGGTATGCCTGCGCAGCAGGCCTATGTGCCCGAGAACACTGTCCAGAACAGCCATGCTCTGGCACCCCGAAGAACGGCTCGGCGCACCGGCGTGCGCGGGAACTTTGCCGCTGTTTCCTGTATTCTGTCGGCAGGAATTTTTCTGCCGCTTTTCTTTTTCAGACAGGTGGTTTTTTTCTTTGACGGATTGTGCGAAGTGGTCAGCAATACCGTTATCTTACGCTACATACATGTTCAGGATGGAGAGAAAGCGTAACTTCTTTATATTCCAGTATATAATAACTGAATAGTTGAATATAAAGGAGAATCGTATTATGAGTATAGGATATATACTTATTTTCATTTTGGACGTGGTATCGGGAGCGTTGTCTACCCTGTACCTCTTTGTTTCGCTGTTTGTCGTTTTGGGACAGAAAATATACGGGAAAGTGAAGTATGGCAAGTCGCTCTACGATTAAAGCCATTGTTATTTAAATTTTCATCGGGTATAATGAGTGGAAAGATGCGGGGAAGTGGATGCAGGAAAGGATATACCCATGAAAAATTATATCAGAACAGCTTTTACGGCTGCGGGCATTGCATTGATGGTGCTTTTCAGCTTTTACGGCTGGTATTACTATGAGACGGAGTGGAAGGACGGCGGTACCGGAACGGTGGAATTTTCGGATGAGCCGGAAGTGTTTAAAGGCTACAGTGAGGAGGAGATCGTTTCGGAGATTACCGCCCGGTATGACGATATATCTTATCTGAGGAAAGAGGGCGGCAGGTATTATTTTCAGGCGGACGGTTTTGAGTTTTTTGTGAACAATGACCCTGAGATGACGGACAATTACGAGGAATCATATTTCGATTACCTGGCTCAGCAGTTTTCCTTCGCCCACAACAGGTTCCTGGAAATGGAAAAGGAGCCGGGAGGGAGTTATATCCCTGTCCTGGATTTTTATGGCAGGCAGACGTGGGAGTCGGAATTTTTCAGCGAAGCCTGCTGTGACCTGGTGGAGGATCTGCAGAAGATCGTGGGTTTTGATAAGATCGGATATTTTGGACCGGAGGACAGATGCTACTTTGACCTGACCCCCTATCTGGAAAATTATGACAGAACGGAACTGTATAATGCGATGTATCAGGCCATAGAGCGGGATTCGTTGGAACTGTGGGAGAAACAGGCACACAGCGCGAACGGGGATAGCCTGGAAGGCGAAACCGGAGATATTGCGAAGGCGCAGCAGGAAGAGCTGCTTTCCATATGGGCTGATTACGAGGCGGACTGTGTTTACAGGAAAAAAGACGGTACGGAACTGCGCATGGTGGGAGTTGACCGGGCGGCGGGAAGCTGCTATTATGCTCTGCTGCAGGCGGAAAATGGTAAAAATACTGCGATCGTGAATGGGGATCCCTATCTGGGGGCCGGGGGCGGCGCGAAGTGGCTCGACTTTCTGGAGGATGAGAAGACCGGTTTCTCCTGCCTCGCCTACAGCGGCGGAAGCAAGGGGTGTTTGTACCGGACGGAGGACGGCGGAGTGAGTTTTGAGGAGGTCACATGGCCCTCGGGAAAGAAAGAATTGCCGGACGGCACTCTGTACAATCCGTTTATTATGCCGGAGGAAGTTTGGGAGGAGAATGGAAAACTGTATATGCTGGTGAGCCAGGGGCCGGAAGGAGATTATTACGAGGATGGCGTCTGGGTGTACGGACTCTACGAGTCGGAAGATATGGGAAAGAACTGGGCCTATACAGGGACACAGGAGGGGGAGGATATACGGCCTCTTTGGTGAAGATCTAATACAGGCGTCTGCCCACAACGAGCAGACGCTGATCTTTTCCGCTGTAAGAACAGGTGCACAATGTGACCAGTTCCTCTCCGTACTCGGCGGTCAGACCCGTATCATAGAGAGAATAGTTTTTGATGCCCTGACAGTATTCATCGAACATTTCCTTGTCTGAAATGTGTTCGTAATCGTAATACTGGAAGGGCTCTTTTCATCGCCCGGCAGCAGGGGGAAGGAGAGTGCGGTGCCAACAGGCTGCTGTGCCGCTATCGTCAGAGTCTTTGAAAAATGGCTCGTCGCAGCTGTGACGACGACAGCTGAAAAGCCCGCAAGGCACGATAGTACTTCCCCCCTGTATGGTGGCTGCTTTATCTCACAGTACACAGGAAATGCGGCGGAATCACATGCTTCGTTTTGTCACGAGATCAAGATAAAATTCCGTCTCTACCGCATAGAGAAAGGGTGTGATCCAGAGCAGGCCGATCCCGCAGGTAAGAAGCCCTCCGATCAGGAAGACGGGCAGGATGCATACATGGATATAAAAGAAACGACCTTTGTGACCGCGCATCAAAAGACGGCTGCTCCGAAACAGCTTCTTTATGCTGAAGGACGGGAAGTCCAGCATCAGGTAATAGATCTGGGAATAGACCAGATGGAGCATGGTGACCAGAACCAGGGCGGGCGTATAGCAAAACAACGCGATGGACATCAGATCCATGAGTTCCGGGGGAAGGGAGGCGGCGGGGGCATTGAAATCGGAAGACAAAGCAATACTTTCCATGGCAAGTTCCACCCGTTTAAAGAGAACATGGGAGGGTATCAGGGGCAGTGTAGACAGGAGGGACATGACAGTGGAGAGCCCCAACGCCGTTTTGATCTGAGCGGTGAAAGCGTAGAGCAGGTCGCCGGTGGAAACCGGGCGTCCGCAGTAAAGTTTTAACATCAGACAGCGAAAACCGATCTCCAGCAAGGAAGAAATAATACCGGCGAGAATCATAAAAATAGAGGACAGGGTCACCTGCAGGGCAAAGGAATCCGTTAAAAGGCCAAAGACGGAAGAGAACCGTCCGGCTACGAACCTGAGGGCATAGAAAATGACTGTCACGCCGACCAGTTTTCCCATGATGGGCTCAAGCCGGAATCTGGCGGAATCTTTCAATTGGGAGTATGTCATATAAGGCATATCGATATGCTCCTTTGCTCTTTTCTTTTGTTTTCTACTCTATCACTTTTGCAGAGATAATGCTATAACTATTTTCAGGAAGGTATGGCACTTTTTGCGTGCCATTTGCGTGTTATAAGTGAAAAGGAAAAGAGGTGAGGACAAGTGACGGTGGAGGAAGCTGTTATAAAATATGGAGATATGCTGTTCAGGATCTGCCTTGTCATGCTGTGCAGCGAGCAGGATGCTCAGGACGCGGTGCAGGACACTTTCTGCAGGTATATGGAACATACCGCGGGATTTCGGGATCGGGAACACGAGAAGGCGTGGCTGATCAAAGTGGCGGCGAACCGATGCAGGGACATGCACAGAAACAGGAGCAGGCACCCGGAAGTACAGCTTACGGATGTGGAGGAATACTGTGAATTCCGGGAACAGAGCGAAGTGCTGACGGAATTGATGAATCTGCCTGAGAAGTTGAAGGAAGTCGTGTATCTGCATTATATCGAGGGGTATAAAACGACGGAGATTTCGCGGATGTTGGGGATTACGCCGAATGCGGTCAGGAAAAGGATGCAGAGGGGAAGGGAAAGCCTGAGGTATTCTCTGTATGGCGGCAGAGAGACGGAGAACTTTGAGGATAGGAGTAGATTGTCGGAGAAAGGAGCGGAATAGTATGGGAACAGAACTGAGAGACTGTGTGAGCGGAATTCATATGAAGGAAGAGATGAGAAAAGTGGTTATAGAGAATGTGAAAGAAAGGACAAAGGGGCGGCGTATCGCGGGCACGGGCTGGAGGAGAAACGTGGCGGCGGTATTTATTGCGGTGTTAGCGGGGACGGCTGTGATTCCGGTGAGTGCGCTTGTCCACTCCATAGTGCGGGAACGGATGGAGGAGATGCCGCAGGAGGAGAAGGATGCCTATGTGGATATGCTGACACAACAGAGGGCGGCGGTGAGCGGATTTTCCAGAGCCTACACGCCGGAGGAGGAAAAACGCTACAGGGAAATGGGAGAAAAATATCGGGCGGGGATTTTCCCTGAGCGGGAAGTGATGAAGGCAGATACGGAGGAGGCGGCGGAAGCCTATGAATTCTGTTATCTGACATCCACCGACACATTCTGTCTGCCGGAGAGGGAGCTCACGGACGAGGAGCTTCTCCAGATCATTGACTTTATGGTAAAGCGGGAGTACGCCTATACCGAGAGTTACGAGAGGGAACATGCCGCTGAGATCGCTGAGAAAAAAGCGCAGGAGCAGGAAAAAATCGTGGTGAACACAGCGGGCGGCGGTATCACAAGGGGGAAGGCTGAGGAGATCGCAGCGCAGAAACTGTCCGCCATTTACGGGGTGGACGGAGAAGGATTTGAGAAAAATTCTTACTACAGTGAAGATATTTATGACAGGGGGGCGTCGTACTGTGTCAACTGGTCCGATATCATCACACACCAGTACTACTATTTCTATATCGATGCGAAAGACGGGCATATGTCGTGGGCGTCATACTCCGGCGTAGAGTTGTCCGATGCACCTCTTGCGGAACCTGGGAGGGTTGAGGAACAGATTCCCGTGCTGTCGGAGAGGGCGGAGAAGTTTATGAGAGAGGAGATGCGGGAAACGTGTGATGAGATGTATGTCAGCTATCTGCTCTGCCAGGACGGGAAGGCGGAGAGACAGGTGAGCTTTTACCTGACTGAGGAGGATGGGAGCGCCTGGGAGGTTACTTATCTCTGGGACGGAACACTGACAGAGATCGATGAGAAAAAGAATTTCCCGGGGAAGGAAGACGGAAAGACAGTGGAATTGTGGAATGGAGAGGAGTATACGGAGGTAAGGGAAGTGTTCCGGAAAATCAGGTGACGGTATCTTGCAGGCGGGTAACAATGCAGAAAGAAAGCACTTTTTGATATGGAAATACCGTCGATTTCATGATATGATATCCGATAGGCAGCAGACAGGCCCATGTAGTATCGACAGCATAAGAAAATTTACAGAGTTGGAAAAGGATATGGTTGTATATGGATATTAATGTAAAAATCGCAAAAGAGCTGCAGGTTCAGAAATGGCAGGTGGAAGCGGCGGTAAATCTGATCGACGAGGGCAATACGATCCCGTTTATTTCCCGTTACAGAAAGGAAGTCACGGGTTCCCTGAACGACGAAGTGCTGCGAAACCTGTATGAACGTTTAAACTATCTGCGGGCGTTGGAGGAGAAGAAGCAGCAGGTGCTGGGCAGCATTGAGGAACAGGGTATGCTGACGGATGAGCTGCGGGAAAAGATTTTGGCGGCGGAAACCCAGGTGGCGGTGGACGATCTGTATCGCCCGTACCGTCCTAAGCGGAAAACCAGGGCCAGCGTGGCGAAGGAAAAGGGGCTGGAACCTCTGGCTCTGTTTATAAAACTGCAAAATACAAAGAAGCCGGTGGAGCAGGAAGCGGAGAAGTATATCGACGAAGAAAAGGGAGTGGGGACAGCGGAGGAAGCCCTGCAGGGCGCGAAGGATATTCTGGCGGAGGCCATTTCCGATGAGGCGGACTATCGGACTTTTATCCGGGATCTGACGATGAGGGAAGGCAGTCTTGCCAGCGAGGCGAAGGACGAAAAGGCGGAGAGCGTGTATGAGATGTACTACGCCTATGAGGAGTCTCTGAAGAAAGTGGCGGGCCACAGGATACTGGCGCTGAACAGAGGGGAGAAGGAAAAGATACTGACCGTGAAAGTGAAGGCGCCGGAGGAGGAGATCATCCGCTATCTGGAGAAAATGACTATATTGGTCAATAATGAGTATACCACACCGATCCTGAAGGAGGCTGCCGAGGACAGCTATCGCCGTCTGATCGGGCCGGCTATCGAGCGCGAGATCAGGAATGAGCTGACGGAGAGGGCGGAGAACGGCGCGATCAGCGTGTTCGGCAAAAATCTGGAACAGCTTTTGATGCAGCCTCCGATCGCGGGCAAGGTGGTTCTCGGCTGGGATCCGGCTTTCCGAACCGGTTGCAAACTGGCGGTAGTAGATGGGACCGGAAAAGTGCTGGACACGAAAGTGATCTATCCCACCGCGCCGCAGAATAAAGTGGAGCAGTCCAAAATAGAATTAAAGAAACTGATCAAAAAATATCATATCGATCTGATCTCCGTGGGAAACGGCACAGCCTCCAGGGAGTCAGAGCAGATCATCGTGGAACTGTTAAAAGAACTGGATGTGCCGTTACAGTATGTGATCGTCAACGAGGCCGGAGCTTCCGTCTACTCGGCGAGCAAACTTGCCACCGAGGAATTTCCGGAGTTTGATGTGGGACAGAGAAGCGCGGCGTCCATCGCCAGGCGTCTGCAGGATCCGCTGGCGGAACTTGTAAAAATTGAGCCGAGGGCTATCGGTGTGGGGCAGTACCAGCATGATATGAATCAGAAAAAGCTGGGGGAGGCTCTCACCGGAGTGGTGGAATCCACGGTAAATAAAGTAGGTGTTGACCTGAATACGGCGTCCGCGCCGTTGCTCGAGTATATTTCCGGTATCTCGAAGACACTGGCGAAGAATATTGTGGCGTATCGGGAGGAAAACGGCAGATTCCTCTCCAGAAAGCAGCTGCTCAAAGTGACGAAACTGGGACCGAAAGCTTTTGAACAGTGCGCCGGATTTATGCGGATCACAGATGGGGAGAATCCTCTGGATGCCACCAGCGTGCACCCGGAATCCTATGAGGCCGCTCAGAAACTGATGGAAAAGCTGGGGCTTTCCATGGAGGATGTGCGCAGGCTTCAGGGGGAGGCAAAGACAGGCGGAAAGAAAGCCGGAAGCCTTTCTTCCAGGATCAAAGATAAAAAGAAACTGGCGGAGGAGCTCGGCATAGGGGAACTGACGCTGGAGGATATTGTGAAGGAGCTGGAGAAGCCTGCGAGGGATCCCAGAGAGGATATGCCGACTCCGATCCTGAGAAGCGATGTGATGGATATGGAGGATTTGAAGCCAGGCATGATCTTAAAGGGGACCGTCCGCAATATTGTGGATTTCGGAGCCTTTGTGGATATCGGCGTGCATCAGGACGGACTGGTGCATGTCTCCCAGATGACGGAGCGCTATATCAAACATCCGTTAGAGGCGGTCAGTGTGGGGGACATTGTGGATGTGCAGGTCATTTCGGTGGATGTGCCGAAAAAGAGAATTGCACTGACGATGAAAATAAAATGATTTGCGTGATCAGATGCAGAAAGAGAGGGAGAATATGAGAAAAAGTATAAAAACTACATTGATGATAATTCTTTCTACTGTTTTTGTATATTCTTGCAGCCAGCTTCTGATTTTTTACATAGAGTACCGAAAGCAGGA
The DNA here is from genome assembly GCA_003611955.1 of bacterium 1XD8-76. Classification (GTDB taxonomy): domain Bacteria; phylum Bacillota; class Clostridia; order Lachnospirales; family Lachnospiraceae; genus 1XD8-76. Next base: position 19,937 of record RAZE01000032.1, on the reverse strand, counting down.
GAAGATCAATAAGGATGCGGTGGCATTTTATGTGCAGGAGCCGGTGGAGGAACCGGAGGAAATACCGGAAGAGATCGTGGAGGAGGAAGTGCCGGAGGAAGAAAAGATCAGCTGTCCCATCGAGGTGAATTTTGATAAATTGCTTGCGGAAAACAGTGAGGTTGTGGGCTGGATCTACTGTGAGGACAGCAATATCAACTATCCTGTGGTGCAGGGAAAGGACAACGATTATTATCTGAATCATTCCTACACCGGAGAGGAGAGCAAAGCGGGAGCCATTTTTGTGGATGCGGAGAACAGCCCGGGATTTGCGGACTGCAACACGATTATCTATGGGCATCACATGAAAAACGGCGGTATGTTCGCAAAGTTAAAAAAGTGGGGGGATCAGGAATTTTATGAGGCCCATCCGGTGATGTGGCTTTTGACGCCGGAGCAGAATTACAGAGTGGATCTGTTTGCAGGCTATCTTACTCCGGCGACATCCGATACCTACCTTATTTTTAGGGATCCCGGAAAATATTTTGACGTTTATCTGTCGCAGGTTGTCGCGGTTTCCGATATTCAGTCGGATGTGGAGTTGCCCGGGGATGGGCACTATGTAATCCTCTCCACCTGCGAATACGACTACCAGGATGCCCGCTATGTGCTGTACGGACTTCTGACGCCGGCGGACGGGGCGGAGTGAAAAGACAAAACCGGGTTGAGGTGCTTCAGTTGAATAGCTGAGGCACCTTTTGGTGTTGTATTGCACAAAACACCAATAACGTTAATTTACTTTCAACATGGTAAACAGTACGAAAACTATTCGGCAATGGTGATAAAAAACTTTAATTAAGTTTATGATTGGTGAGAATGCGATTCCCTGCCATCAATATGAACAACTGGATGGCTGGGAAAACCATTTTTTGACTTGGGTCAGATAAGCCTTAAGAGCATCTTTTGGAGTTCCAGGTGCCTGGAGAGACGGTCAACGATATTGATCTTTTTAGAAGGTTCATTTTTGGTAGATAAACTGCGGAAACTTAAGAAATTTTTGATTGACGCCGCTTATCATTACCTGTTACAATAGTAACACATATCTGGGGAACATCTGATAGAACATCTAAACCATTTCGGTTGACGATCCCTGTTTATGAAAATGGAAGGTAAATCTTCCATGGAAGCAGAAACTTCCAATTTAATATGGCGGATCGCGGAGAATGGTGAATAGAGTGCAGGCTCTTCTTTCCGCCCCATACGAAAGGAGAACTGTATGAAAGAAAAAGAGACAGAAGAAAAGAGGAAAGCTGTCAGGAAGCGGCTGGCTGAGATGAACCTGCTCGATGATTTTCTGTTTGGCACGATGGTGAGTTACCCGGAGGTTGGAGAGCAGTTTGTGAAGGAACTGCTGCGGATCATATTTGGCAGGGAGTTTAAGCATCTTTCCATCACTGCTCAGAAAGTGATCTACGGAGCGGACACGGATCAGCACGGAGCCAGACTGGATGTATGTCTGGAACCGGAGGTGGAGGAAGGCGACGGGGAGGATGTCACGGTCTACGACATCGAACCGGACCAGACGGAGGACGATGCGGACAGAAAAGCGCTGCCCCGCAGGATGCGCTTTTACCACGGGAAGCTCGCCGCCAGAAGTCTGGAATCAGGTCTGGACTATGACAGACTGAAAAATGTGGTGATCATTATGATCGTACCCTATGATCCCTTTGGCCTGGACCGCATGGTATATACGATAAAGAATCACTGTGTGGAAGAGCCGGATATGCCCTATGAAGATGGGGCGGGGACACTGTTTTTGTACACGAAGGGGACAAAGGGAGTAGAGGACGAGGCACTTGGGCAGCTATTGCGCTACATGGAAGAGACGACTTATAAGAATGCAGTAAATGAGGATCTGCGGAAGCTGCATAAGATGGTGGTGAAGGTAAAAAAAGATCCGGAGGTGACGGTAAGGTATATGATCGCATATTTGAGGGAGATGGAGAGACTGAATAAGGCCACTGCGAAGGCGATGGAGGACGGAATGAAAGCCGGAATGGAGACCGGAATGAAAACCGGAATGGAAGCTGGTATGAAAGCCGGAATGGAAGCCGGGATGAAGGCCGGACGCACCGCCGGAGAACTGTACCGGTTAGTCGCTCTCGTCTGCAAGAAAAGAAAAAAGCAGAAATCTGTGGAGGAGATCGCAGAGGATCTGGAGGAAGATATCTCTGTTATTGAACCGATCTATCAGGCGGCGGAAGAGTTTGCGCCGGAGTATGATCCGGATCCGGTCTTTGAGCGGGTAAATGCAGATAATAAAACAGAGAGTGAATAGGAAATATTATAAAAGTTCCCGGTACAGGCAGCGATGCATTTACCGGGATTTTTGCGGTCATTAAACGCGCGATAAACACTGCGAAAAAACACTGGTATTTTGGAAAAAACTATGCTATAATTGCAAAATGACTGTGAACATGGGATAAAACGCCATGAAGGAGGATAATAGAGGATGAGTTTACAGGTAGAGAAGCTGGAAAAAAGTATGGCAAAGCTGACGATCGAAGTGTCGGCGGAAGAGTTTGAAAAGGCTGTGGAGTCAGTCTATCGGAAACAGAGAAGCAGAATTCAGATCCCGGGATTCCGAAAGGGAAAAGCGCCCCGGAAGATGATTGAAAATATGTACGGACAGGGAATTTTTTACGAAGATGCGGCGAATGAGATCATTCCTGACGCCTATGAGAAAGCTTACGAGGAGTGTGAGGAGGAGATCACCTCCAGTCCGGAGATCGATGTGGTACAGGTGGAGAGCGGAAAGCCGTTTATTTTTACGGCGGTCGTAGCTTTGAAGCCGGAAGTAAACCTCGGTGAGTACAAAGGTGTTGCCATCGAGGAGTTTTCTGCGGAAGTGACGGAGGAGGAAGTGAACGCGGAAATCGACAGGGAGAGAGATAACAGCGCGAGAATGGTATCCGTGGAAGACAGGGCCGTGCAGGACGGCGATATGACGGAACTGGATTTTGAAGGTTTTGTGGACGGAGAGGCCTTTGAGGGCGGCAAGGGTGAAAATTACCCGCTGACCATCGGTTCCGGCGCCTTCATTCCGGGTTTTGAGGAGCAGCTGATCGGTGCGGAATTAAATAAGGAAGTGGAAGTGAAAGTTACGTTCCCGGAGGACTATAATGCGGAACACCTGGCGGGCAAGGATGCGGTATTTAAATGTACGGTGAAGGAGATCAAGGTAAAGGAACTTCCGGAGCTGGATGACGAGTTTGCATCCGAGGTTTCCGAGTATGATACGCTGGAAGAATATAAGGCGAATGTCAGAAAGGGACTGGAGGAGAAGAAGGCGAAGCAGGCGAAAGACGAGAAGGAAGACGCGGCGATAGCGGCGGTTGTGGAGAAGGCCGAGATGGAAATTCCCGAGCCGATGCTTGCCACGGAACAGCGCCAGATGCTCGATCAGTTTGCGCAGCGCATTTCCATGCAGGGACTCCAGATGGAACAGTATATGCAGATGACCGGCGCGAACCGAGAGACCATGCTGGAACAGTTAAAGCCTCAGGCGGAGAGAAAGATCAAATCCAGACTCTGTATGGAAGCCGTTGCGAAGGCGGAAAACATAACCGTTACGGAAGAGGAGTACGAGGAAGAGATGAAGGTTATGGCCGATGCTTACCAGATCGAGGTGGACAAGGTCAAAGAGATGATGGGTGAGAAAGAAAAGAAATCCATCATGGCGGATATCGCAGTGAGAAAAGCCGTTGAGTTTGTGGCACAGAACGCTGTCGTAAAGGAAAAAGAAGAGAAAACAGAAGAGTAAATAGAATAAATGATAACACAATGCTATAAAATTTGATTGACCGGATTTTATAGCATTGGTTTTTAAAAATCTATAAAAAATAAAAAAGAAAGGAAAAGATAATGATAAAAAATTATTTGACACCGTACGTTATCGAGCAGACGAATCAGGGAGAGCGTTCCTATGATATTTATTCCCGACTTCTGGCAGAACGGATTATCTTTCTGGTAGGTGAAGTGGATGACTCCATGGCCGCTTCCATTACGGCGCAGCTTTTATATCTGGAAGCGATGGATACGGAGAAGGACATTCAGATCTACATCAACAGCCCGGGCGGCTCCGTGTCTGCAGGTCTCGCGATCTATGACACGATGCAGTATATCAAGTGCGATGTGTCCACGAACTGTATCGGCCTTGCGGCGAGCATGGGGTCCTTTCTTCTGGCAGGCGGTACGAAGGGAAAACGATTTGCATTGCCGAACGCGGAAGTTATGATCCATCAGGTGTTAGGCGGAGCACAGGGGCAGGCGACAGATGTGGAGATCACCACAAAGCATCTGCTTCGGACGAAAGAGAAATTAAACAGAATGCTGGCGGAAAACACCGGCAGGGATTACGAAGTGATCTGTGCGGCGACAGAGCGTGACAACTGGATGAGCGCACAGGAGGCGTTGGAATTTGGTATCATTGATAAAGTGATGACAGACCGCGAGAAGGATTCCGAGAAAGATTGATCGGAGGAGCCGGACAGGCGGGAAAGGGACTGGAAGTAAATGGCAGGAAAGATGAACGAGAATAAAGTGAGATGTTCCTTCTGTGGCAAGACGCAGGACCAGGTGAGAAAACTCATCGCCGGTCCTGGCGGCATATATATCTGCGATGAATGCGTGGATATCTGTGCGGACATTATTGAGGAAGAGTATGAGGAGGAACCGGCGCAGGAGGAGATGGAGATCAATCTCTTAAAGCCGGTGGAGATCAAGGAGTTTCTGGACGACTATGTGATCGGACAGGAGGAGGCGAAAAAGGTTCTGGCCGTCTCCGTGTATAATCACTACAAGCGTGTGCTGGCGGAGCAGGGGCCGGATGATGTGGAACTGCAGAAGAGCAATATCATCATCGTGGGGCCCACCGGTTCCGGTAAGACCTATCTGGCGCAGACGCTGGCAAAGATCATCAACGTGCCCTTTGCGATCGCGGACGCGACGACTCTGACGGAGGCCGGGTATGTGGGTGAGGATGTGGAGAATATCCTTCTGAAGCTGATCCAGGCGGCGGACTACGATGTGGAGCGGGCACAGTACGGCATCATTTATATCGACGAGATCGACAAGATCACGAAGAAGGGTGAGAATGTCTCCATCACGAGGGATGTGTCCGGGGAGGGCGTGCAGCAGGCGCTCTTAAAGATCATCGAGGGAACGGAGGCCAGCGTACCGCCCCAGGGCGGCAGAAAGCATCCCCACCAGGAGCTGATACAGATCGACACCACGAATATTTTATTTATCTGCGGCGGCGCTTTCGACGGACTGGAGAAGATCATCGAGACGAGGCTGGACAGGAAGTCCATCGGTTTCGGGGCGGAGGTATCCGGCAAGAAAAATATATACGGGAAGGATTCTCTGCTGAAGGAGGCATCCCCCCAGGATCTGGTGAAATTCGGGCTGATTCCGGAGTTTATCGGGCGTATGCCGATCAATGTGGCATTGGAGGGCCTGGATGAGGAGGCGCTGGTGCGGATCCTCAAAGAGCCGAAGAACGCACTGATCAAGCAGTATCAGAGACTGTTCGATCTGGACAATGTGGAGCTGAGCTTTGAGGAGGAAGCTGTGGAGACCATCGCGAAGATGGCGATGGAGAGAAAGACCGGCGCGAGAGGGCTGCGCTCCATTATGGAGAAAGCCATGATGGATGTGATGTACCGGATCCCGTCGGATGAGACCATCGAGAAGTGCATAATCACGAAGAGCGCCGTGGAGGGGAAGAGCGGGCCTTTGGTGATCCACAGAGGAGAAAGGTTAAGAGAGGCAAAATAGAAGAAAAAACAGGGGGCGGTCAGGAGTTGGTGCGCCCTCTTTTTGATGGATTCAAAATTAAGAGGAGAGTTATGGTTATTAAAAAGGTAGAGCTGGAGACCGTTTGCGGTATCACCAGTACGTTTCCGAAAAACACCAGGATGGAAGTGGCTTTCGCCGGAAAAAGCAATGTGGGAAAATCTTCTTTGATCAACGCGATCATGAACCGGAAGTCGCTTGCGCGCACAAGTTCCCAGCCGGGAAAGACTCAGACCATCAACTATTACAATATAAATGACAAGTTTTACCTGGTGGACCTGCCGGGGTATGGTTATGCCAATGCCAGTGTTTCAGTGAAGGAAAAATGGGGTAAGATGATAGAGAGATATCTTCATACGTCAGAGATGCTGTACGCGGTATTTCTGTTGATCGACATCCGGCACGAGCCGGGCAAGAACGACAGACAGATGTATGAGTGGATGACGTCACAGGGATATTTCCCGATCATCATCGCGACAAAGATGGATAAGATCAATAGGAGTCAGCTGCAGAAGCACATAAAAATGATCCGGGAGGGGCTGAATGCTCCCGGGGAGACGATAGTGATCCCCTTCTCCTCTGTGACAAAACAGGGGAGGGATGAAATATATGCGCTGTTGGACGATATGCTGGCGTCATTTGAAGATTGAGCAGGAGAAAGTAAGATGAAACAGGAGACCAGAGCTTATTGTAAGGCGCTCACAAATATTTTGCTGGCGCTGATAGGATTGATTTTGCTTGTGACGGTAGTGCCGAAACTATTGTCATTCTTTATGCCGTTTGTGGTGGCGTGGATCATTGCGCTGTTGGCGAGCCCCATGGTGAAATTTCTGGAGGAAAAATTAAAGATCAGGAGAAAGGCGGGAACAGCCTGTGTGATCATAGCGGTTATCGCTCTGATCGTTCTGATCGGGTACGGTGTTGCGGCGTTTCTGATCGATCAGATCCAGGGGCTTATGCATGATCTGCCGGGTATATGGGAGAATCTGCAGGTTCAGATCGATGAGGTCAGCCGCAGTCTGTCCAGGCTTTTTGTGTCCCTGCCGAAGGATGTGCAGGAGAGCTGGGCGTACTTTTTTGCGAATGTGGAGGCCTTTCTGGGAGAATGGGTGGCAGGTCTCGGGAGCCCGTCCATGTCCTGGCTGGGCAATGTGGCGAGGCAGCTTCCGAATCTGTTCGTGGCGATCATCATGTGCCTTGTGGCGGCCTTTGCCTTTACGGCGGAGCGCGCCAATATGCGAAATTTTATGCAGGATTACATGCCGGAGACGATAAAAAAGTATTGGGATATGATCCAGGTGAGCCTGTCCAGCGCGGTGGGCGGCTACCTGAAAGCGCAGTTAAAAATAGAATTTTGGGTATATCTGATCCTGACGGCGGGGCTGTTTATCCTGAAGATCGATTATGCTCCGGTGTTGGCAATCTTTATCGCCATACTGGATTTTCTGCCTGTTTTCGGGACAGGGACGATTCTCTGGCCCTGGATCGTGTTCGAAATATTCAGCAGAAATTACAAGCTGGCAGTGGGATTAGCGGTTATCTGGGGCGTATCCCAGATCGTGCGGCAGATGATTCAGCCGAAGATCATGGGGGATTCCATGGGGATGCATACGCTGCCTACCGTATTTTTGCTCTATATCGGCTATAAGGTATCGGGAATTTTCGGAATGATCGTGGCGGTGCCGATCGGTATTATCTTTATCAATATGTACCAGGCGGGAGTTTTTGATACGGTCGTGAACAGCGTGCGGATCCTGGGCGCGGGACTGAAGAGGTTCCGACATCTGACAAGGGAGGATATACGGCTGGCTTATCATGAAAATGATGATCAAAAATAAGAATATCTGCAACAATTTGTTAAAAAAATGACACAACTTTGATGCAAGTGCGATGTAAAATAGCGGGAAGATTAGAATGTCGTATTTTTGGGCCGCGGGACGGGCGGGGGTATGGCATCGGGACGGCAGGGATAAAAGTTTGAATAAGATACTGATTGTGGAAGATGAGGAAGCGATTGCAAATTTGATCCGGATCAACCTGCAGCACGCGGGTTACAGTTGTGAGGTTGCAAACGACGGGACAACAGGGGCGGATATGCTGGAAAAGAACAGTTATGATCTGTGTCTGTTTGATATTATGCTGCCCGGCATCAATGGCTACGAACTGCTGGAGTATGCGAAGAGCCTGAATATGCCGGTGATCTTTCTGTCGGCGAAGGGAGAGACCCTGGACAAGGTAAAGGGACTCAAGATGGGAGCCGACGATTACATCACAAAGCCTTTTGAGATCATCGAGTTGCTTGCGCGGGTGGAGAATGTGCTGCGGCGGTTTCACAAAATGGAGCAGGATATAAACATCGGAGATCTGGAGATCAACGTGACGGCGAGAACCGTGAAAAAAGGCGGCAGGGATATCAACCTGACGATCAAGGAGTTTGACCTTCTGCTTCTGTTTATGAGAAACCCGGACAGAGCGCTGTACCGGGAGATGATCTATGAGCAGGTCTGGGACAGTCCCTACATGGGAGATTCCAGGACGGTGGATCTGCATGTGCAGAGGCTGCGCAGAAAGGCCGGGTTAGAGCAGCGGATCGAATCGGTGTACAAGGTGGGCTATCGGTTCAGGAGCAGTGTGTCATGAAATTATTCTGGAAACAGTTTACCGCGATCGTATGTCTGCTTGTCATACTGTTTGCGGTATTCGGCTGTATCTTTTTACAGACGTCTTTCCAGATCATGCTGGAGAGAGAGAAAGAGCGGGGACTGGAAGAGTGGAAGATGTTTCAGTTCGCGCTTTTGGCGTCTATGGAGGGCCTGCCGGAGGGATATCCTATCGAGAATGATGTTATGACAGAGATGTCAGAAACGATCGAGGACAGTATAGGGAATCCGGAGAACGGCATTGCTCTCTACAATGAGGAGAGACAGCTGATCTACAAGAACGGCATGTATTACGGCGCGCTGATGGCGGAGAATATCGGGACGGAAAAGGCGATGTGGCGGCTGACCGATACCGAGGAGGGACATTACCTGGAGGCGCTCTCAAGAATCACGAGCAGCAGCGGGACATACTATCTCGCTTTCGGCAGGAATATTCAATATGTGTATGACGCGAGGGACAGACTTTATGAGCAGTACCGCAATACGGTGCTGCTTGTGATCGTGCTGTCCGTTCCTGTCTCCTGGTTTATGGCCTATCATTTCACAAAGCCGATCAGACAGCTGGTGAAGGCGACGAGAGACCTCGCCCGGGGAAATTATCAGAGCCGGGTGGAGGTGAAGGGGGAGGATGAACTGGCGGGGCTGATGCTGGAATTCAACAGGATGGCGAGGCGGCTCGAGCGGAGTATCTGGCAGCTGGAGGACGCAGCGAGAAGACAGGAGGAGTTCACGGGATCCTTTGCCCACGAACTGAAAACGCCGCTCACTTCCATCATCGGTTACGGCGATATGCTGCGCAGCATGGATCTGACGGAGGATGAGAAGCGCAGTTCCTCCGACTATATCTATCAGCAGGGAAAGCGCCTGGAGAGGCTTTCCTTAAAGATGATGGAACTGGTGCGGGTGGATAAGCAGGGGATCACGCTGAAAGCTTTGAAGACGAGGGAACTCGCCTATGAGATCGAGCGTTTTACCAAAAGGCTTCTGTGGGAGAAGAATGTGGCGTGGGAGAAAAACATTGCGCCGGGTATTGTGTTTGGAGATCTGGATCTGCTCTGCTCCCTGTTCGGGAATCTGATCGACAACGGGGCGAAGGCCTGTGGGAGAAAGAACTATGGGGAGGCGGGGGGACAGGGGAGGATCCTGTTTACCGGCAGGCAGGAGAAGAACGGTTACAGTTTCAGCGTGGAGGATAACGGGTGCGGCATTCCGGCGGACGAGGTGGGAAAGATCACGGAGGCCTTCTATATGGTGGATAAATCCAGGGCGAGAAAGGAAGGCGGCGCCGGCATCGGGATGACGCTTTGCAACAGGATCATCAAGCTGCACCACGCGCGGTGGAAAATAGACAGCGCCGAAGGAGAAGGGACAAAGGTGTATATTTTCTTCCCGGAAGAGGAGGAAGAGGATGACTGACAGAAAGAAGAGAAGCAGAAAAGAAAAAAAGTGGATATCTCTGGATAATATGATGGGCAAAGCTCTCTGTATTCTGCTGGTCGTGATCCTGACAGTGGGAGCTTTTCTTGCGCCGAAAATGATCAACAATCTGTATGACGCGGGGACGCTGATGCAGATCACCTATATGGATCTGGATCTGAGCACCTACGCGGTGGCGTACACAAGTTTCCCGGAGAAGATCGAGGCGATAGCAAGGGCGGAGGCGGTGGGAGAGAAGCTTTCGGTTCTCTCCTCTGAGGAGACGGACGAAAAGTTGAGTGACGAGGAGCTGGTGGAGATCACAAACGGAGAGATGGAGGAACTGAAAGACAGTTTTGTGATGCCGTTCTGGGAGGAGTGGTGGAGCGGACTGTCGGAAAAAAACCTTGTCTCGAGAGAGAAAAATACGCTCTATGCGCAGCCGGGGGAACAGGAGGGCACGTCTGGCTCGGAGATGGCGCCGGTGCAGTTCTGGACACTGACTTTTGAGATCAATGAGAATCAGAAGGTGATACAGGAGGAGGAGTATCAGAGAATGATGGAGGGGATGAAGGGTGTGGATTCCTGGCCGCCCTTTGCGTTTGTGTCCAGGAAGCTGATCGTCTGTCTGGATGCGGATTTTTATAAGATATACGCTTTCGGGATTGAGGGGGAGCAGGATAAGATCTGGATACAGTATGAGATGTACGGCTGGGAGTTTCCGGATATATTCGGTATGGTTTTTCCGACGACGGCCGGAGTGGAATATTCGAAGATAATATCGGATGATATCAACAATACCCAGATGATGCTCACCGACCATTTTGTGGCGGACTGGTCTGCATACTGGGGGGTGGATACGGAGGATGATGTCGTCTACGGCGCGGCTGCCCAGGGGGAGATCATGGGCTATATGATCTTTCCGAATGAGGAGGGGGAGGTAGATGATGCGGGTGTCTCCTATGAGGGCGACGGGGAGAATAAATATGTGGACACGAGCAGCGTGATCGAATATGCGGACTGGAGCGGAGGAGACGGGATGCTTCTGGCGGTGGGATGTACCGGACAGTGGGATGGCGAGGACAATGAGTTGTGGATACAGAGGGCGGGTTGCAGGGAATTTTTTGAAATGATGCAGTTTTGATGCAGATTTGCAGAAAATCTGATACATGGAGTGCGTATTCTTTTCTTATAAAATGTGCGGGAACGGGATTTTACGGAAGAGGAGGACGGGGATATGGCAAGAGCACTCAGGATGGATATGATGTACGAGGGAAGTTCCGCGAGGCAGATAATACCGGAGGAGTACAGGAAACCGGTACACAATAGAGCAGACAGAGCTGTCAGAAGGAGCAGACAACAGCAGGAAGCAGTGCGGAGGCGGAGGGGAAACACCGCAAGGCGAAAAAAGAAAAAAATGTGGCGCAGTATTGTCAGAGGACTGGTGTTCTATTTCTGTCTGGCAGGGATCGCTGCGACTGCCTGGGGGATCTTCAGCTTCCTCTTCGGCGGCGGGGAAAAAGCGGATGCCTGGCACATTCAGGGACAGGTGCGGGGGACGGGGGAAGCCATTTCGGCGGAAGCATCGTCGGGAGAGTGGAAGGAACCGGAGGCGAACGTTCACCTGGAGATCACACCGGAAATACGACAGGAGTGTCAGGAACTGTATGCCGGGAACGAGTCTCTCCTCACTCTGGTGAATAAGGAGCATGAACTTTCCGTCTCCTATCAGCCGATGCTGCGCAGCATCTGTAAGGGAAGGCTGCAGGCGGCGGATGCGCTTTACGAAGATCTCTGCGCGATGTTAAAGGCGGGCGGCGACGCGGGGCATGAGTACTGGATCGCCTCAGCCTACCGCGACAGATCCTACCAGCAGGGGCTGGTGGATGAGGACGTGGAGAAGTATATGTCGAAGGGGTACTCTTATGAGACAGCGCTTCAAAAGACTTTGGAGTATACGATGCCGGCGGGACAGTCCGAGCATGAGACGGGCCTTGCGCTTGACATCCTCTGCTCCACCAACACGATCATGGATGAGAGCCAGAAGGGGGAGCCGGGCAACCGATGGCTTGTGGAACACTGCCATGAGTACGGCTTTATCCTGCGCTACCCGGAGATTAAGGAGGAGATCACAGGGATTCGGTACGAGCCATGGCATTTCCGGTATGTGGGCAGAGAGGCGGCGGCTTATCTGACGGAAAAGGGATGGACGTTGGAGGAATTTTACGCGGCGATGGAGTCTGATAAAATGTGAAAATAAGTTTTTCTCCAAAGGAAGATGGATGGAGGACGCACGGAAAGTATTGTTTACGATTCGGGCGTCTTTTTTGGTTTTATAAGAAATGGAGTTCTATTTTGTAAAGATATTAGGTTTCAATTTTTCAGTGTTCCAACGGAACGCGCAGTCATCGCAGCAGGTGATGATCTCAGGGGTTTGGGGATCCGCAACCTTTGCGTGTGTCGGAGAAAATGTTGGAATTGCAAGCTGGCGGACAATGGAAAACCGCCTGCACTATCTGGATGCGTTGGGAATCCCCACAGAGTTCCACAAATATCCAGGGTTCGGCCACAGTTTTGGAATAGGAACCGGAACGGCTGCAGAAGGATGGATAAATGAGGCAGCAGCATTTTGGGAAAGCAAATGTAGAGGAGAAAAAACAAAATGAAAAGAAAAGTAATTGTGATTGCAGGAGTAATAGCAGTGGCAGCTATTGTTATTACGGTTTTTATGAAAATGATGGGCGGTTCCGGCGTAGGAATTGATAATAACCCTGAGTTGGAAGTAAAAGGGGACAGCAATGTGCTGGTAGCTTATTTCTCATGGTCTGGCAATGGGCAGCAGATGGCAAAATGGATTTCTGAAGAAACAGGCGGTGAGCTGTTCCGCATTGTCCCGTCCGAAAGCTACGGCGAAGATTTTGATTCCTGTGCTGATCGTGCGAAAGACGAATTGGATAACGAAATACGTCCAGAGCTGTCTGAACATATTGATATTGAAACAATGGCACAGTATGATGTGATTTATCTCGGATTTCCTAATATGGAGCAAGGTTTTGAGAGTGTATTGTGTGCATAACGTTTAAAAATAGAGGGGAATAGGAACTATATACACAAATAAAAAGAAAATTGTGTATGGTGTTGAGATAAATAAACAGGGAGAACGGAGTATTTTTTCATTGATTATGGCGGAGGTGGCAGTAGGCCTATTAGTGGGATGTGGCACGAATTTTGAGGACACAAAAAATGATCATACAGTTCAGGCAGAACAGGCTGCAGATGAACAGAAGCTGGAAGAAGAGTTAGATACATTGGAAAATGGAGATGCGGAAGATACTGGTATAGAAGAAACAGAAAGCAATGAGGTAGGAAAAACGGTGATTCCTTTCTGTATATCTGCATCATCTGGATTGGGAGAGAGCGGAGAACTGCTGGAGGAGTTGGGAGGAAGTGGAGAATGGAAAGAAGGTATGAGGTTCCAGTCTAATGTTTCAGATGAAGAGGTTCGGGAATGGGTAGAATCTTTGGGAAAATGCACGGTTAAGTCTTACGATGATGGTAAAATTGAAAATACAGGGAATGACTTTTCTGGTGTTTCATGATAGAATAAAATAAAAGGCAGGAGGTATGGGATGCGTAAGTTGAAGGTTTATCTGGACACCTCAGTGGTCAGTTATCTATATCAACAGGATACACCGGAAAAAATGAAAGATACGCTGGAACTGTGGGAACTGTTTAGGCAGGGGCGCTATGAAGTGTATATTTCTGATATCGTGTTCAATGAGATCAGTGGCTGCAGCCAGGAAAAGCTGGATATCCTTCTGGGCTATCTGAAACAGATCCAATACCAGCTGGTCAACACGGATGAAGATACAGTGGAACTGGCAGAGAAATTCATTGATTTTGGTATCCTGAAGAAAAAGAGTTTTGATGACTGCCAGCATATCGCGGCGGCGATCCTGGCGGGATGTGATATTATTACATCCTGGAATTTTAAACATATCGTAAATGTAAAAACAGTGCGAGGGGTAAAGACCATCACAACCCTGGAGGGTTACAAGGATCTGCTGATTTATCCGCCCTCCGTACTTCTGGAAGGAGATGATGAGGACGATGACGAAACCGATAGTGAGTAAGGATTTTAATCTGGAGGACATCCGGAAGATCCGTGAATATAATTCTCTGCGCCATGTCCAGATGACTCCCAGGGAGATCATTGAGGATACTCGAAAGGGAGCAGCGGTGGTGCTGGAGAGGCTACGGCAAAGTGAAAAAGTGGGTGTATGATAATGAAAGAGCCAATGGCAGGGGGTACCTCATCCATTGGCTCTTTCTTAAATGCTATCAATTTCCTTGGTAAACTTATCACGGTTCAGATATTTTATTGGTTGATGCTGGTAGGTATGGTTTTGTTAAACTGCAATGTTATACAGTGTCATATGGCTTTGAGGAGCTTGACACATATACAGACAGTAACAGCTTATTTGAGGGGCTTTGGGAGGAATGGCTTAATCTAAATGTATTTTTGCTTGCGAGAGAAATGCAGTTAGCTGATGTTCTTTATGATGATTTATTTAATAATCTGCCGAAGGAAAAACAGTCGGAACTTATCGGGAGAAAAGACTACTTTGCAAAAAAGGCGGGTATAACTCTGTAAAATGAATTTTACAGAAAGAAAACTCAAAGTCAAATTTTAGGTATTGCTTTTCAATTTGTTTTGGTATATAATACCGTACTGGAAACAACGTTGCTTTTTGCCACCGGGTAAAGAGATTATGCGTCAGACTTTCTATCGTTAGGTCAGAGAAGATAGAAAGTTCTGACGCTTTTGTATTTTAAGGAGATGTCTATGGAAACCAAAACGCTACTGAAAGAATTTTCTCAATATGTAATATTAAATATATGCGGCATGATTGGATTATCATGTTATATACTTGCTGATACCTTTTTCGTTTCAAACGGTTTAGGTGCAAATGGTCTGACCGCACTTAATTTAGCTATTCCGATATATAGCTTTGTTCATGGAAGCGGGCTGATGTTTGGAATGGGGGGTGCAACAAAATATTCCATTTACAGAGGGCAAAAAGAATATAAAAATGCAGATAAATCTTTTTCAAATACAATATATATTATGTCTGCATTGGCTGTCATTTTTATGCTGACAGGTATTCTCTTTTCCGGACAACTGACAAGATTATTAGGCGCTGATAAAAGTGTCTATTATATGACAAAAACATATTTACAGGTTATTTTACTTTTTGCTCCGGCATTTATGGCAAATGATACACTGATCTGCTTTGTAAGAAATGACGGAAATCCTAAATTGTCTATGATTGGTATGCTGGCGGGAAGTTTCTCAAATATTATTTTAGATTATATATTTATTTTTCCTCTTAATATGGGGATATTCGGTGCAGTATTGGCAACCGGATTAGCACCTGTTATTAGTCTCATTGTTTTATCTAAGCATTGGCTTACAAAACAAAACCAGTTTCATTTCGTGCAGATAAAGCCTTCCTTTCGATTGATAGGAAATATCATTTCATTAGGTGTTCCGTCCTTTATCACTGAAATGGCTTCGGGAATTGTAATGATAGTTTTTAATACGATTATCCTGCACTTGCAAGGGAATATCGGTGTAGCGGCTTATGGTGTAGTTGCAAATTTATCACTTGTGGTTATTTCAATTTATACCGGGATAGCACAGGGAACACAGCCCATATTAAGCAGGGTATACGGATACGGAGAGCATGAAAGTCAGAAACAGATTTTGAAATATGCCTTAAAAACCATGTTAGTTATATCATTTGGTATTTACCTGTTTTTTTTACTTACAGCCAATCCAATAGTAAGCATATTTAACAGTGAGCAAAATATACAGTTACAGGAAATCGCAACAACAGGGTTGAAATTATATTTTACTGCTATTCCATCTGTTGGGTTTAACATCATTATATCTGCATATTTTACGTCAACAGAAAAAGCCTTGCCTGCACAAATCATTTCATTGTCAAGAGGATTTTTAATGATAATTCCTATGGCATTTTTCCTGTCTTTTATATTAAAAACGACAGGCGTATGGCTTTCTTTTCCAGTTACAGAGTGTTTTGTCGCTTTAGCGGGCATTGCATTATATATTAAATCAGAAAGAGGTAAGAAAAATGTTTAGAGAAATGCGTAGGAAAAAACAAATATTATCCGAAAAGGAATGTGTTGAAATCTTAGAAAAAGGAACAGCCGGTGTATTAGCTTTATTAGGAGATAACGATTATCCGTATGCAGTTCCAATCAGTTATGTATATTACAATTCTAAACTGTTTTTTCATGGTGCAAAAAGCGGGCATAAAATAGACGCAATCAAGAAATGCAGTAAAGCGTCTTTTTGCGTAATCGACCAAGACCATATCGTGCCGGAGGAATACACAACTTATTTCAGAAGCGTAATTGCTTTTGGCAAAATTCATGTTATGGAAGATGAAACAGAAATGAAAAACGCAATAGAACGATTGGCAGTAAAATACTATCCAACTGATACAGAAACAAATCGAAATACTGCAATTAACAGGGAATGGAAACCTTTGTGCATGATAGAATTAGACATTGAACATTTATCCGGGAAAGAAGCAATAGAATTAGCCAAAACAAAACAATAGATTACATATTCTATTTTACAGGGATAAAGTATCTAGTAATATTTATAAAGAAAGGCGGGAGCAAGGGAAAATTATTACTGCTGACGCTTAACGAACAGGAAGAAAAGGCGATTGACAAAATTAAAGACCGTTTTAGGCATAGGCTACAAGTTTGCTTCCGGGGAATAATAACCGAATAACCGCCGCCCGTCACAGCGGCATACCATGACAGGAAATCAGAATAGGTTTCCTGTTTTTTTGCGCCAAAGATCGCGCTGATTTTTCAGCTTTGTCGAAAAGTTTTATCAAAAAGTTTCCCAAAAATTTGCCATACTTGCATTTCTCTGCGTAGTAAGGAATAGAGGGGGAAATTTACGCTGTTTTCTTAGAGCAAGATTCTACCATAGTACCAAATTTCGCTAATCGCTCATTTTGTCCTATGGGAATCTTGTTGGGGTTGCCACCCCAAGCCCGCCTTTTGCGGCTTGCGCCGCTTGAAAAAATCCACCCACGAAAGGAGGTTCACAGCCATGAAAAAATCTCCATCCGTGATTTAGATCTGCTGACCATTGGCATGGTCAACGACATGTATGCGGAGAGCAGCAATGACGGGGCGGATTATTCCGTCATCGCGGGGCAGGACGATTTCGATTCATTCTGACCACAAATTGATTTTTATTTACCGATAACGCTTGGGCAGCCGGGCTTTTTTTGTGCCGTTAAGGGGTGTTGGTGTGGCGGCAAACAGGATAAAAGGCATTACTGTAGAGATCGGCGGCGACACCACGAAGCTCCAGACGGCCTTAAAAGGCGTAAATACGGAGATCCGGAACACGCAGTCGCAGCTTAAGGACGTGGAGAAGCTGCTGAAGCTGGACCCCGGCAATACAGAATTGATGGCACAGAAGCACCGGTTACTCGGCCAGGCAGTTTCGGAAACAAAAGAAAAACTGGAAACGCTGAAAACGGCGGCGGAGCAGGCAAACACGGCCCTTGCCAATGGGGAAATCTCACAGAGCCAGTACGATGCACTCCAGCGTGAGATCATCGAGACGGAGAACAACCTGCGCGACCTGGAGAGGCAGGCGGGGCAGTCCGCCGTGGCATTGCAGAAGATCGCCGCCACGGGGGAGAAGCTAAAGACGGTCGGCTCAGCCATTGAGGGCGTGGGGCAGAAGCTGATGCCGGTCACTGCAGCGGTGGGCGGGCTTGGCGTGGCTGCCGTGAAGGTGGCGTCCGACTTCGATTCCGCCATGAGCCAGGTGGCGGCGGTTTCCGGGGCGACGGGGAAAGACCTGGAAGCTCTGCGGGATAAGGCCCGTGAGATGGGCTCCAAGACCAATTCAAATACTGCGCCCCTGTTGCCGAGGCATTGGGATTTACGGCGGAAGATACCGCAGAGGCCATCGGCCTGATGGCGAACGCGGGCATCAAGTCCTCCCAGGCAGGCACGGCCATGCGCTCCATGATGACCAACCTCACCGGGGAAGTAAAGTTTGTCGGGGATGCCTTCGGGGAGCTGACCATCCAGACCACAAATACAGACGGCAGCATGAGGAGCCTCGGGGACATCCTGGCAGACTGCCGCCAATGCGGAGGCTCTGGTGGGCAAGAAGGCCATGTCCGGCTTCCTTGCGGTGATGAATGCCGCACCGGGGGACATTGAGAAATTAAACAGCGCCATCAACAACTGTGACGGCACAGCGGAGAAGATGGCGGCTACCATGCAGGATATCGCATTCTGAGCGTCGGCTGACAGGGCGTATCTTCTTATCATACCGTTTTACGTAGTAAGAGATGAGGTCCTTATAAGTCCAGTCCTGCCGGAAGTCGGTGACCAGAGGAAGTTCATTCATCTTGAATTTGTGATATTGGGGAGAGTGGGAATCATCAAAAGCCCACTGCTTAAGAGGGATGTATCTGCAGATAAAGTTAATCAGCCAGCAGTTTTGCTGGAAAAGATATTGAATAATTGAGAGTAAGTATTGTATAATGTCCATGAGCATTGGCTCCTTATGTGAGTGTTGGTTTGGCGATTGACATTATACACGAAAAGGGAGGTCAATACTCTTTTATTGGAGATTTCCCTAAAAATCAAGGTTTTTATTAGATTTAGAAGTGAAAAAAATGGGTAGTTTTTGACACTACCGGCATGAGAAAGGAGCCTCAAAATATGACATACAGGATCAGAGCACATCACGGCATGTGTTTTTCCTATTTTCAGGGGAAAGGTTACAGTGGTGAATTTACCGAAAACATGTGGGCAATGAAAGAAAAACTGGACAGGAATCCCATAGTTGTCCTGCTTGATGAGACCGATGACGTATGCTCCCACTGTCCGGGCAACCGTTCCGGGAAGTGCACGAACGGAGCTTCCGGGACACCCTCCGGCAAGGCGAAGGAATATGATCGGCAGGTGCTCGCACTCTGCGGTCTGGCCGCGGGCACCCAAATCCGATGGAACGATTTCGTCAACGCGGTACAGACCCATATCCTCTCGCCGGGAAAGCGGCGTGAGATCTGCGGGGGCTGTGAGTGGGACAGTCTGTGCTGTTGACTTTAAAGTTGCTTATTATAACTACCGGAAAAACCGGAAGGCAGAGTATTATGCTTCGGTTTGCCATATATCATTATTCTACTCCGAAAAATACAATCCCAATCCCCAATACAAGTCAGTATTATCACCTGATAGTGTTATTCCACCCACCGGTGCCGGTTTTATTTGCCTTAGGCAATTATTGATTAAACGTACTCCTGTATCATTTGCAATCTGCTGCAATGTATTCAAGATATCATCGTGCTTATCTCTCTGTACAATCAGAAGCGGTATCCCAGTTTCCAATGCCAGACCACAAGAAGCAAATATCATCGCATCCGTGCCGCCGCTTCCATCCCCGCTTCATCGTGATCCAGGCATAGGCAGATCTTTGTTAAGGCCGGATAGTCTTTCAGCGTCTGAAACAGCGCCTGGGAGCCTCAAACACATAGACCTCACTGCTTTTCCCGTTCCAGTGGAAGACTATATTGAGCGTACTTATGCTGCTTCCCTGCAGCCCTCTCCAGCCAGTCCGCAGCTGTTTTGTGATCCTGCGTACAGCCAAGACCGGCAAGATACATTTTTCCGATCCGGTACTGCAGATACGTCTTTTTTCTCTCCGGCAGTTTCTTTTCTGCAGATAAAAAGGAAGCCAGCGCTTTCCGGTACCATTCCTGTGCCGTATCCGGATCCGCCTCTACCCCAAGACCGTCTGCCCACATCCGTCCCAGGTCATACATGGCAGGCGCATTCCCCGAATCTGCTTCCAGCGAAAACAGACGCATGGCCTCTACATAAAAATCCGCCGCCTCAAAGCATACGTCTGGCTTGTCATGAATGCGGCAACCCGTTCCATTATCG
>RAZE01000031.1 GCA_003611955.1 bacterium 1XD8-76 | reverse complement strand
AAAGTGCCACCGTCCCAGTATTTATGAGGGATTGTGGCACTTACTTGACTCTTAAAGTGTCAAAAAAGAGATTTTATCACAAAGAAGTGACTATTGCAAGGAAAATTTTATTTATTTGCCGCATCCCCCCGAAATACGATGCGCCCTGTCTTTTCATCCATGCTCTCCACAATGGCAAGAGATTCCAGACGGATCCCCCTCCCGCGGAGAGCGTCGCCGCCCGCCTGGAATCCTTTTTCTATCACAATTCCCGCTCCCACAAGTTCCGCTCCCGACTTCTCCACCAGGTCGATCAGTCCTTCCAGCGCTTTCCCGTTGGCGAGAAAATCGTCTATCAGCAGCACCTTATCTCCTTCTCCAAGAAATTCCTTCGCCACGATAATGTCATAGATCCGTCCATGCGTATAAGACTGCACCTTTGTAGTATGGACATCCCCGGCGATATTTTTCGTCTGCGTCTTTTTGGCGAACACCACCGGCACATGAAAACTCTGCGCCGCCACACAGGCGATTCCGATGCCGGAGGCTTCTATCGTCAGGATCTTATTGATCTCTGCTCCCTCGAACCGACGTTTAAACTCTTTTCCTATCTCGGAGAACAGTTCAATATCCATCTGATGATTCAAAAAACTGTCCACCTTCAGCACATTCCCCTCTTTTATCTTCCCCTCTTTTCGTATTCTCTCCTTCAGGATCTCCATCCGTCTTCCTCCTCTTTTGCCGCCCTGCGATCCCGCCGCATCCGGTCACAGTCTATGAAATACCACCTCATGCATCAGTCCACTGATCACATCGTACTTTGCCGCCTGCGTCCCGCTGCACATCACATTCGCCGCCCCACATGCAGTACAGAGTCTTACCGTCTCCTCCAAACTTCTGCCGGATTCTTCTGACACC
Organism: bacterium 1XD8-76; assembly: GCA_003611955.1. Lineage (GTDB taxonomy): Bacteria > Bacillota > Clostridia > Lachnospirales > Lachnospiraceae > 1XD8-76. Next base: position 33,320 of record RAZE01000031.1, on the reverse strand, counting down.
GCCAGGGCTGCCACCATGCTGTCCCCGGCTCCTACCGTACTCTTCACCGGAACTCTAAGCCCCTCCGCACAGATGGTTTCCCTTTCCGTCAGATACAGAGCTCCCCTCTCCCCCATCGACACGACCGCCTTCGCGATGCCATGGCTTTCCATCAGGGCGCGGGCTTCCCTGTTCAGTTCTTCAAGTGTGTACAGTTTCTTTCCTGTCAGCACGGACAGCTCGTTGTCGTTCGGTTTGATCAGATAGGGTTTCTCCCGGATGCCTGCCGCCAGCAGTTCCCCATCCACATCGAGAAACACCCTGGCACCGCATTCCTTGCAGGTTCTCACCCAGATGCCGTAGGTATCCTTCGGGGCTCCCTTCGGCAGACTTCCCGAGAGAACGACAATATCCCCCTTTTTCAACTCTCCCCGCAGATCCCCCAGCAGACCGTTTAAAACTTCCTCCGGCACAGAGCATCCCGGCTCATTGATGTCGGTGTTCGTGTGGTTGACCGGATCGATCACCTTCAGATTCGTGCGGGTCTCCCCCTCCGAAAAGCGAAATCCTGTTTTGATCTCCATCGCCTCCAGGGCATCCTGTATCATCCGCCCGGTTCTCCCGCCAAGTATCCCGACCGCCGTACTCTCTCCTCCCAGCTCTCTGATCACCTTGGAGACGTTGATTCCCTTGCCGCCCGGGTCCGTCCGCATACCGGTGATGCGGTTGACCGCCCCCACTGTCAGAGAGGGAATTTCCACCGTCTTATCGAACGCCGGATTCAATGTGACTGTATAGATCATCGCAAAATATCCTCCCCAAAAACGTCCTGTTTCTATCTTATTGCACTTTTGTCAAAACTACAAGTATTCTTTTGAACAAGTAGTGAAAAGATAAAATTTCGTGACCACATGAAAAAAATGCCAAAATGCAGTTGACTAACGCAGAATTTATGCTATAATATTTAAAGTGTATGTGATCAGAAGATTATTTGAAGTCGGTTCATACATGAGAATAACCCATTCAGTCGTTAGTACCGAAGGGACTGAAGGGAGGTCAGGGTGATTTAATGTCTAACGTTATCGTAAAAGAAAATGAATCTTTGGATAGTGCATTACGCCGTTTCAAAAGAAGCTGCGCTAAGGCCGGTATCCAGCAGGAGATCCGTAAAAGAGAGCATTACGAGAAACCCAGCGTAAGGCGTAAGAAAAAATCCGAAGCAGCAAGAAAACGGAAATACAACTAACAGCTGATTTGAAATCTGAACTGCCGCAATATGGACAACATATTCCGGCAGTTTTTTTGATGTAACTGATGCAGCAGTCCTCTCTTCTCTCATTCCTCCTGGGTCTGTCCCTCCTCCAGCTTCTGGAATATGTGCCTCAAAAGAATAGAATTCAGCCATGCTGTCAGCGACACACCGATGAAGAACCAGAGCGTAAACCCGATCAAAATGGTCCGGATCGTCAAAAAGGTAGCGATCACCGGGCCGATGGTGATGACCATGATCAGCACCGTGTAAGGCAGCCTGGCAAATATCAGTATCAGCGCGTTCTTCAGCGTATTTTTCACCGTATTGACAAACCTCGCCTGCAGCGCGAAAGCGTAGACAGCCCCGCAGACCAGCAGGGCTTCCACGATCAAAAAAACAATCTGCAGCATACCGGCCGCCTTATGCGGCATCACTCTGAGAGCAAAAATATCCAGAATGCATATGACGCCGAGGGACAGAAAGACAAACCAGAGCAGCGTGCTCTGTTTAAAGTTTTCCTTAAACGCCTTCAGAAATCCTCTTGCGATGTAACCTTCCTCATTTTTCACCACTTTCAGCATCACCGTATAGAGCGCTGTGGTGGATGCGCCTATCGTTATGATCGGTATGGAACACACCACCCACAGCAAATTTAATACGATGAAATCTGCTATTCTGCCGATGCAGTGCATGATCGGATTATCCAGCAAATTAAAGCTCATCCCGGTCTCCGCCTCTCTTCTTTGCAGTCATCACTTTATCTGTCCTTCCAGCACCTTCGCGGCCTCCGCGATCGCCGCGGAGATGCCCGCCGGATTCTTGCCTCCGGCCTGCGCCATGTTCGGGCGTCCGCCGCCTCCTCCGCCCACAAGGCCCGCGATACCCTTGATCAGATTGCCGGCATGGGCGCCCTTCTTCAGCGCCTCATCGGTGGCCATCGCCACAAGGTTCACCTTGCCGTCCTTGTCTGACGCCAGCACCACCACGCCTTCTCCCAGCTTTTCCTTCAGGGAATCGCCCAGATCGCGCAATCCGTTCATATCCACATCCGCCACGGAGACAGCCAGCAGTTTTACGCCTTTCACCTCCGTCACGTTGTCCATCACATCGCCGAGAGCTTCTTTCGCCGCCTTACTCTTTAAGGACTCATTCTCGCTCTGCAATGCCTTCATATCCGCCATCACGTGCTGACATTTCTCCACGATGCCCGCGGGCGTCGTCTTTAACACCTTTGCCGCCTGATTTAAGCGCTCCTCGATTTCCGCGTAATACGCCAGCACATTGCTGCCGGTCAGCGCCTCGATCCTGCGGACACCCGCCGCCACGCCGCTCTCGGAGACGATCTTGAAGGCGGAGATCACACCGGTATCTCTCACGTGGGTACCGCCGCAGAACTCTTTGGACTCGCCCATCTCCACCACGCGCACGGTCTCGCCGTACTTTTCCCCGAACAACGCCATCGCGCCGGTCTGTTTTGCCTCTTCCACCGTCATGATCTTTGTCACAACCGGAAGGTTTGCTCCGATCCTCTCATTCACAAGGGCTTCCACCGCCCCGATCTCCTCCGCAGTCATCGCGGAGAAATGACTGAAGTCGAAACGCAGCCTGTCGGGATCGTTGTAAGAACCTGCCTGCTCCACATGATCGCCCAGCACTTCCCTCAGCGCCTTTTGCAGAAGATGGGTTGCACTGTGGTTCTTACAGGTATCCATCCTGCGTGCTTCCTCCACATGAAGCGTCGCTTTGTCGCCGGTTTTCAACATCCCCTTTGTGACCCTGCCGATATGGCCGACTTTTCCGCCGAGCAGTTTCACGGTATCTTCCACTCTAAATTCACCTTCCGCGGTGGTGATCACGCCGTGATCCCCCGCCTGTCCGCCCATGGTAGCATAGAAGGGCGTCTCCTTCACAAAGATCGTCCCCACTTCGCCGTCCGTGAGAGCATCCACGATCTCGCTCTCCGTCGTCATCACCGTGATCTCGGAATCGTATACCACATTATCGTAGCCCACAAACTCTGTGGTGACGGAAGGGTCTATGGATTCGTACACCGTGGCGTCTGCGCCCATGTAGTTTGTCACCTTGCGGGCCTTTCTCGCCTTCTCCTTCTGCTCCTTCATACAGGACACAAAACCCTCTTCCTCCACGGAAAATCCCTTCTCCTCCAGGATCTCCTTTGTCAGATCCAGCGGAAAGCCGAAAGTATCGTACAGCCGGAAAGCATCCGCCCCCGACAGCTCCTTTTTATTTTCCTTCTCCAGGGTTTCCATCATCTCACTTAAAATACTGAGCCCCTGATCTATCGTGCTGTTAAACTTGTTCTCCTCCTGTGTCAGCACATTTAAGATAAACGCTTTCTTCTCCTCCAGTTCCGGATAGCCATCCTTAGAACCTTCTATCACCGCCTCGGAAAGCCCCGCCAGGAAGGTTCCCTGAACGCCCAGCTTCCTGCCCTGGCGCGCCGCGCGCCTGATGATCCGGCGCAGCACATAGCCCCTTCCTTCATTGGAAGGCATAATGCCATCGGAGATCATAAAGGTAGCGGAGCGAATATGATCCGTAATAATCCGGATGGAGACATCCGTATCTTCGTTTTCGTGATAAGCAACTTTAGCGATCTCACAGACTTTATTCCGCAGCGCCTGCACCGTGTCCACATCAAAAATAGAGTCCACATCCTGCACCACCACCGCCAGACGCTCCAGGCCCATGCCGGTATCGATATTCTTCTGTTCCAGCTCGGAATAATTTCCCTTGCCGTCGTTGTCAAATTGGGTGAACACATCATTCCAGACTTCCATATAGCGGTCGCAGTCGCAGCCCACCGTACAGCCGGGCTTTCCGCAGCCATATTTTTCGCCTCTGTCATAGTACACTTCGGAGCAGGGACCGCAGGGGCCGGAACCGTGCTCCCAGAAATTGTCTTCCTTGCCGAACCGGAAGATCCTCTCGGGCGCGATGCCGATCTCCTTGTTCCAGATCTCGAAGGCTTCCTCATCCTCCTCGTAGATGGACGGGTAGAGCCTGTCAGCCGGAAGTCCCACGACCTCCGTCAAAAACTCCCAGGTCCATGTGATGGCTTCCCTCTTGAAATAGTCTCCGAAGGAAAAATTTCCCAACATCTCAAAAAAGGTGCCGTGACGCGCCGTCTTGCCCACGTTCTCCAGATCGCCCGTGCGGATACATTTCTGGCAGGTCGTCACTCTTCTCCTGGGCGGGATCTCCTGCCCGGTAAAGTAGGGCTTTAAGGGCGCCATGCCGGAATTGATCAGCAGCAAGCTGTTATCATTGTGGGGGACCAGAGAAAAACTCTTCATTTTCAGATGCCCCTTGCTCTCAAAAAACTCCAAAAACATTTTCCTCAATTCATTTACGCCATATGCTTTCATGTCAACCTCCTAGAAAGAAAACTTATCCGCAAAGTAAGCATCCAGTTCGTCGATCGCGACCCTCTCCTGCTCCATGGAATCCCGGAAACGCACCGTCACTTTGCCGTCCGTCTCGGAATCGAAATCATAGGTCACGCAGAACGGCGTACCGATCTCATCCTGCCTGCGGTATCTCTTGCCGATATTTCCTCTGTCATCAAACTCACAATTATATTTTTTACACAGTTGTGTATAGATCTTTTCTGCTCCCTCATTCAACTTCTTGGACAGAGGCAGCACACCGATCTTCACAGGCGCTAACGCCGGATGGAAACGAAGGACGGTCCGCATATCGCCGCCTTCCAGCTCCTCCTCGTCGTAAGCCGCGCAGAGGAATGCCAGCACCACGCGGTCCGCGCCCAGAGAGGGCTCCACAACATAGGGCACATATTTCTCCCCCTTGCTGTCGTCAAAGTAACTCATATCTTCGCCGGACACCTCCTGATGCCTTGTCAGGTCGTAGTCCGTTCTGTCGGCGATACCCCAAAGCTCACCCCAGCCGAAGGGGAATAAGAACTCGATATCCGTGGTTCCCTTGGAATAGAAGCTGAGCTCTTCCTGCGCATGGTCTCTGAGGCGCATCTCCTCCTCCTTCATGCCGAGAGACAACAGCCAGTCTCTGCAGAACCCTCTCCAATAGTGGAACCAGTCCATATCCGTTCCCGGCTCGCAGAAAAACTCCAGCTCCATCTGCTCAAACTCTCTGGTGCGGAAGGTAAAGTTGCCCGGCGTGATCTCATTCCGGAAGGACTTACCGATCTGCCCGATACCGAAGGGCAGTTTCTTTCTGGATGTCCGCTGCACATTTTTAAAGTTGACAAAGATACCCTGCGCTGTCTCCGGTCTCAGATACACCGTATTTTTCGCGTCCTCAGTCACACCCTGAAAAGTCTTGAACATCAGGTTGAACTGACGGATATCCGTGAAATTATGCTTGCCGCAGGTGGGACAGGGCACGTTGTGCTCCTCGATAAAATTCTTCATCTCCTCCTGAGAGTACGCATCGATAGGTCTGCCCAGATCGATGCCGTTCTCCTGCGCAAAATCCTCAATGATCTTATCCGCGCGAAAACGCTCCTTACACTCCTTACAGTCCATCAGCGGATCGGAAAAGCCGCCCAGATGCCCGGAGGCGATCCAGGTCTGGGGATTCATCAGAATCGCGCAGTCCACGCCCACATTGTAAGGATTCTCCGTGATAAACTTCTGCCACCATGCTTTCTTCACATTATTTTTCAGTTCCACGCCCAGATTGCCGTAGTCCCATGTGTTGGCGAGCCCGCCGTAAATCTCGGAACCGGGATACACAAATCCCCTCGCTTTCGCCAGCGCTACGATCTTCTCCATTGTTTTTTCCATAACGATCTCCTCTCTTCTTCCTTTCGCTTATTATTCCATCAAAATATATGCCATCTCATCTTCACCGGAAATTTCCACCAACTTCTTTCCCGTCATCGTCACATTGTCGGAAACATACGCCGGTTTCTCCTGCAGGGAAATCTGTACCGGGGCGCCCAGATTCATTTCATTATCGTAGATGATGATCTTCTTTTCCCCCTTTGCCAGTAGGTCATTTTTCCCCTGCAGCACTTCCTCACTCTCCACTCCCTGCAATGTAATTTCCAGATCATATCCCTCCATAAACGCCTCTTCCACAGTCCCATAGAAAAAAGGCGCCCGCAATGCGGGATCTACCTCCACCACATCCATATTCATAAATCCGTCAAAAGCGGCAGCGTCAGGGTAGCTCATCACTACTTTGACGATACCGTCCTCCTCTTCCACCGTTTTTACCGCTATTTCACCGTCGGCGTTATTTTTGTTGTATGCCGCCGTCTTTTCCAGCATCATACTCTGCAGCGCGTCCACAGATTCCTCTCCGAAGTCTTCCACCAGCGTATGCTCGATCGTACCGTCTTTTAGTATCGCGATCGTAGTCACCTCCGCCGTCGTCGTTCCACAGCCTGTGAGCAGAAAACCCATCACCGCCAATGGCAGTACTTTTTTCCATTTTTCCATAATTTTTCCCTTCTTTCTGCTTTTTAGGGCATAACATATTTATTATAATCGACCGCACTTCATTTTTCAATAACTTTTCTTTGTATCCTCCTCATCTCCCACATTCCTTACCGCCGCACTGCCGCAGCCCGCCAGGCACACCGCGCAGAACAGAAAAAGAAAAGGGCAGGCACGTCTCCATGCCCCCCCTTTCCTTAACATTTGTTCAAAAATATTGCCCTGGATAACCGTATCCATCATCGCGCTTCGTCCTTCTCGCTGTACAGCCACAGATAACCGTATCCCCCAATCTCTCTGACATCCCCGGAAAACTTCTTTCCCGTCACCAGATCCGTGAATTCTTTTTTATCCCCGAGTGCACTCTCATCCACCCTCTCCGGCGCATCGCTGAAATTATAGTACGACACAAACTTCTTCCCGTCGAGCACTCTGCAGATGCCCAGCACATGCCCGTTCCCTGTCTCGAAAGTAGAGGCCTGCGCCTTCATGCTGAATATCTCGTGGGCCGCCCGGATCTTCTCCAGCGCCCGCAGAGCCTGAAAGATCTTCTGCGGCACTTTCTCCTCCACGGCATCCCAGGGGAAACTGCCCCGATGGAGATACCGGCTGTCCGCCCGCCTGTCGGGATCTTCCTTGTAAGTATAATCGTTCAACTGTCCGATCTCATCCCCGCTGTAGAGCACCGGAATGCCGCTCTGGGACAGCAGATAGGCGTGGAGCATCACGATACACTTGATCGCCCTCTCCGCCTTCGCCTCGTCTTTCTCGTAAAGCGCCGCCTCCAGGCCGCTCAGGGAGGCCGTCGTTCCGCAGAGCCTTGCGTCCCCCAGTCTCGGATCGTCGTTGTAGAGTTCTCCTCTGGCATCGCTGCCCTCCCACTTGCCGGTCAGATAGTCGTTCAGATATTTTTTGTGGGCCACCTCATCCGTTCCGAAATTTTTCATCCAGTCGTAGTCCAGCCCCCAGCCGATATCATCGTGGCAGCGCAGATAATTGAGAAATACATAGTCCTTCGGCAGGACAAACACCTGATCCAGCTGCCTCTTGAGAAGCGCTGTATCTCTGGTCGCCACGGTGTGCCAGGTGCTCGCCATGGTCGTCACATTGTACAGCATATGGCATTCCGGCTTCTCCACGCTGCCGAAGTAGGGAACCACCTTCGCAGGCTCCATCACCACCTCGCCGAGCAGCAGCACGCCCGGGCAGACGATCTCCCCGATCAGCCGCATCATCCTGACAAGAGTATGTACCTGGGGGAGGTTTCTGCAGTTTGTCCCCAGCGTCTTCCAGATGTAGGGCACCGCGTCCAGTCTTATCACATCGATACCGCAGTTCGCCAGAAACAGCATATTACCCACCATATCGTTGAAGACCACACAGTTTTCATAATTCAGATCCCACTGGTACGGATAGAACGTCGTCATCACCACCTGATGGCAGTCCTCCAGCCAGGTGAAGTTCCCCGGCGCCGTAGTTGGAAATACCTGCGGCATGGTCCGCTCAAACTGTCCCGGAATATCCCAGTTGTCGTAAAAATAGTAGCGCTTCCTCGCCTCCGGATCCCCCGCCCTCGCGGCTTTTGCCCAGGCGTGGTCCTCGCTGGTATGGTTCATCACAAAATCCATACAGCAGCTGATGCCTCTTTTATGCATCTCCTTTGTCAGATCCTCCAGATCCTCCACGGTTCCGAGCTCCGGCTGCACCTTCCGGAAATCGGCCACGGCATAGCCGCCGTCATCCCTGCCCTTAGGGCTCTCCAAAAGGGGCATCAGATGCACATAGTTCACGCCGCAGGACTCGATATAGTCCAGCTTTTCCTTCACACCCTTCAGAGTTTTTGCGAACGCACCCGTGTAGAGCATCATGCCGAGCAGTTTATTGCTCCTGTACCAATCCCTGTCCTTCACCCGCTCGCGGTCCAGTTTTTTTAAACTCACGTCCCGCTTCTCATAATAGTCATACATGGAATCGCACAGCCACTCAAACCCCTGCATGTCATTGTGATAGATCTCACAGTACAGCCATTTCAGCTCATCCATCTTCTCCTCAAAACGTTTTCTGTACTCCGCTTTCTGCGTTTTTGCGCTCATCTGATTTTCCCTCCTGATGTTTCCCGTATCATCTTATTATAAATCTTCTTCCGCTTTCCGCGGCACGCCGAAAACCATCTACTTCTCCTCCACCGGAACTAACAGTCTGGAAGCGTGCTCTCCGCCGTGGTGCACTCTGTTGTGCGCCGTCACGACCGTCTCGCTGTTGTAACCGTCCACCGTATTGCTGTTGGGGAATATAAAATTCTCCGCCCCGGATGTTATCGTCACCCGGATGCGATGGCCTTTCTTAAAACAGTTTGATATTTTCGTCGTCCGTATTTTCAGGCAGGCGATCTCTCCGTCCCTGAGAAACTCCGCCCTCTCAAAACCGCCCCTGTAACGGGCGCTCAGAATACCGTCCGCGAGCTTCACGGAACGTCCTGCCTCATCCACATCCGTCACCCGCACGATAAAATCCGTATCCGGAGCGTCGGAAGAAATGTACAGTTCCGCCGTCATGTCCCCCGTGATCGTCATGTCCCGGTCCAGCACCTCCGAGGTATAGCAGAGTACATCCCGCCGCTTTTCCTCCTCCGTATAATCCTCCGGCACCTCCAGTTCGTTCTCGGACATATCCACAATATGTACCGCCGGATCTTTCGGATCATAGAAATATCCGTCCGAACCTTCCTTCTTTGGTCTCTCAAATACAAGCCGCCCGTCCCCGCCGGAACCATTCGCGTATCCTCCGCCATCCAGATACAGAGCTGCGGCCTTCGTCCCGGGCACCGGCCAGTTCCCGGCGCTCTTCCACCTCTCCTCGCCGACCGTGTAGTACTCCACCGGCGCGCTTTTCTCTATCCCGTTCTCTATACCCTTCAAATGGTATTCAAACCACCTGAAATACAGAAGATCCAGGTCAAACCGGAGCGCGTCGGCGCCGAAGGACACCCCGTGCATATCGTATCTGCTGTTTCCGCTGTGCTGCCACGGTCCCAGGATCACTTTCCGCATCCCCGCCGGAAAATCATGGACGATCTCCAACGCCTCCGTGGTCCCCATTCCGTTGTCGTCAAACCATCCGGACTGAATCAGCGCCGGGATCCTCGCCCCCACCGAGCGCTCCCGCCAGTTGGTGCGCCGCCAGAATTCATTGTAGTCGCTCTTTTCCAGCCATTTTGTCAAAAAGGGCACTTCATACCCGAGAGCTCTCTTTGGTATGTCGGTCAAAGGCCGGATCTTCAGCACCTCCTCCCAGTCGTCCCGCTCCATCAGCTCCGGACAGAATTTTTTCTGAGAGACAGAAAATGCCCAGGCCAGCATACCGGACGTAAAGGAGCCGCCTCTTCTCGGCAGATCCACAAAGGCGCTGCCCGCGCAGACAACACTGATCAACGCCTTCAGATACGGATTTCCACTGGCGGCAGCCGCCCACTGCACAAACCCCAGATAGGAACCGCCGACCATCCCGACTTTCCGGGCGGACCAGTCTCTCGACGCGATCCAGTTCAAGGTATCGTCCCCGTCCTCCACCTCGTGACAGTTGGGCATCCACTCCCCTTCACTCAGATTGCGCCCCCGCACATCCTGAATGACCACCGCGTAGCCCCGCTGCACATAGCGGTAATAGACCTCACATCCATCCTCCTTGCCGTAGGGCGTCCGCACAAGGACAGCCGGGACCGTCTCCCCTATTCCCCCGGGCAGATAGACATCCGTGGAGAGTTTCACCCCATCCCGCATCGGCACATCAAATTTTCCAAGATACTCCACCGGATAGAGTTTCTCGTCGGGCCATGCCTCCCGCCACAGTTTTATGATCGTCCTGTCCTCATAGCCTTCCTCCACCAGCACCGCCGCCAGTTCCCTGACCGGACAGTACACCGCGATCAGCCGCCCCTCTTCCATCAGCCTGTTGTTCGGAAACTTCACGTCCCGCTGCAGATAGTGGACACCGTCCTCGCTCGTATAGCGCTCCCCGTCAAAGACAAATTCCCCCACCCCTTTCAGCCGGCTCTCATAACAGCCGATCTTTTCCGTCGTCTCCGCGAGATCCATCTTCAGAAAAGACTGATAGAAGGCGTTCTCTTCCCCGGTCAGAGGTTTCCAGTCCCGAATCGTCCCCGAAAAGACATCCAGACTGCGGAGGGATGGCTCCCCATCCCCGATTTTCAGTTTTCCGTAGAGGATCCCCGAAACATAGATAGAAAAAATCCTGATTTCCCGATTCATCCCGCATAAACTCCTAAAAATCAAAGGAAAGCCCCAGCCCCGGCTCCTCCGACAGCGTATAGACTCCGCCGTCCACCGTAAAGCCACCCGGCATACCCATCTCGGGATCCACCGCGTACATAAAGCTGTCGCAATCCGCCTCCGTCACATTGCTCTTCGCCGCCACAAAGCTGGCGCCCGCTGCGATCGAAACCTTCGACTCCAGCATACAGCCCACCATGCACTGCACATGGTTCGCCTCCGCCACCGCGTTGATCTTCTCGGCGGGATACAGGCCGCCGCACTTCATCAGCTTGATATTCAAGAGATCTGCCGCCCCCATTCTGCAGGCCCTCGCGGCATCCATGGGAGAGTGGATGGACTCATCCAGCATGATCTTCAAATTCACCTTAGAGCGCACAAACGCCGCCCCCTCCATATCCCACCAGGGAAGGCACTGTTCCACAGCCTCCACGCCGATCTTCTCAAAAGCTTTCAGAGTTCTCACCGCATCGTTCACCGTATAGCCCTGGTTCGCGTCCACCCGCAGTCTAACGGACGGGCCCACCGCCTCCCGGATCAGCGTGAGCGCCCGGATGTCGTCCGCCGGACAGATCCCGGCCTTGACCTTCAACACGGTGAAGCCGTCCCGCTCCACACGGTCCTTCGCCTCCTCTGCCATCCTCTCCGGCGCATCGATCCCTATGGTCATATCCGTGATGATCGTGTTGTCCGCGCCGCCCAAAACCTTATACAGCGGCTGGTTCATCGCCTTCCCCCGGATGTCATACAGGGCGATATCCACCGCCGCCTTTGCCGAGGTATTGCCGCTTATGAGCCGGTCCATCATCCGGTGGATCCCCTCGATATTCATGGCATCCATGCCGATCAGCCCCTGCCGGAAAAGCTTTAACACTTCCAGCACAGTTGCCGTGTTCTCCCCTGTCACCGGCTCAAACGGAGCCGCCTCGCCGATGCCCCAGATCCCCTCGTCCGTCGTGATCTTCACCAGCACATTCACCGAATGGTCCTGCACCGCAAAAGCGATGCGAAACGGCTTCTTCAGCGGAATTTTCACTGTCTCCACCTTCATATCCATAATTTTCATCTCATTTGATCCTCCAAACGCAAATTTACTACCTAAAAAATATCATTTTTCAGGTAGTAAATCAATAAAAACATTATTTTTCAAGCAGTAAATCCAACATCTCCAAGGACTTAAAATGATGTCCCCATATCCTCTCCCTGTAGTCCGCCGACACCTCCTGCAATTCCGCCAGCACGCTCTCCTTGACCGTGAACGTATATATTTTTTCCACGGCGGTGTATGTAATGAAATCCAGCGCATAGACCGCGGAATCTGACAGCTCCTGTTTATTCGGCACGCCTGGGAACTCACCGTTCACCGCCATCGCCTTGCACTCGTAGATCACCCGCACCAGCCTGTCGTCCAGATTCTCATGTGAAAGCGCCCGCAGGGACTGATACAACAGCTTCAACATCTCCGCCTCGTCGTTGTTCTCCCTTGTGTAGTAGTCCGCCACCTCCAGAAAATACATGCCGTAGCAGGCGCCCTCCAGATCCTCCCGCAGCTTTTCAAAATAGTTGGAGATCTCCGCCTCCGCTATCGTATAGGAGTTTCTGCCGGCATAGAGCTTGAACTTTCCGAAACAAAAGGGACTGACTGACGCCATAAAACGGTTATTCTGTTTTCTCGCGTTTCTGGCAAAAGCGGATATCTTTCCCTTTCCTGTGGTCAGGATCGTCACCGCCCTGTCATATTCGCCTACAGGAATGGATTTAAGTACAATTCCCGTCACCTGTAAAAAATCCTGCATCTTCCTTCCCGCGGTATACTCCGCTTCCCTCCTCATCCCGAAAGCAGCCCCGGTAGCGGAGATAATCATCCACCCTGCCGCTGCTCCAGAATCTGTCCCAGTCTTTGGTCTCTTCCTCGTCCCGCTCGATTGACATACCGCAAGCCCTCCTCATCTGTCGAAATCACCCGAAAAGCTGTCCGGATTTCTTTCCGTTTCTGAGTATTAGGGTCTGCATTTTTCCTGTTTTTATCCTTCGTCCTCCCGATATCCAAAATTTTTCAGCAGGATATCGCTGTCGCGCCAGTCCTTTTTCACCTTCACCCAGAGCTGCAGATTCACCTTGCAGTCCAGCATTTTTTCGATGTCCGCCCGCGCCGACGCGCCGATCCTTTTCAGCATACTCCCCTGTTTTCCGATAATGATCCCCTTGTGGGAATCCTTCTCGCAGATGATCGTCGCCTCGATATCGCAGATCTTCCTCCGGTATTTCATGCTCTCGATCGTCACAGCAATGCCGTGGGGAATCTCCTCCTCCAGCAGGCGCAGTCCTTTCTCCCGTATCAGTTCCGCCACGATCTGGCGCTCCGGCTGATCCGTCACGGTATCCTCGTCGTAAAACGGCTCTCCGTAGGGCAGATACTTGTAGATCGTCTCCAAAAGATCCTCCGTGTTCTCAGCCTTCAGGGCGGAAACCGGTACGATCTCCGCCTCCGTCAGCTCTTTATGGTACGCATCCATCACCGCCAGCAACTCTTCCTTTTTCACCGTGTCGATCTTATTGATGACGATGATGACCGGGGTATTCGCCTTTTTCAGCTGTTCGATGATATGCTGTTCCCCCGCCCCGATGAACGTGGAAGGCTCCACCAGCCAGAGCACTACATCCACATCCTGCAGCGTGCGCTCAGCCGCCGACACCATGTAGTCGCCCAGTTTGTTCTTCGCCTTGTGGATACCCGGCGTATCCAGAAATACGATCTGCCCTCTCTCGTCTGTGTAGACTGTCTGGATGCGATTCCTCGTGGTCTGCGGTTTCTTCGATGTGATCGCGATCTTCATCCCGATCAGCGTGTTCATCAGCGTGGACTTTCCCACATTGGGCCTGCCGATCAGAGTGGCAAACCCGGCTCTCTTCACTGCTGTTGTCATTGTTCTTCCTCCGTCTGCTGTACATCCTCCGGAAGCCTCTGTGCCTCCTGCGGCATTCCCCCGCGCAGAGGCTCTGTCTGTCCGCCTCTCTGCACCGCGGACGTATCTCCCGCCATCTGCTGCCTTTTTGCCAGTCTCTCCGCCTTTTTCTTTTTCTCGCGTCTCAACAGACAAACGACGATCAACAATACAACCCCCAGCACCACAAGCCACGCCAGAATGTAGGGGATATTTATGATAAGTCCTATAAATATATTTTCTATATCTACTCCGAGGCCATACAGATTCTCGGAGAATCCGTTCTTTATCCTTCCCCATGTCGTGATATCTTCCGGCGGCGTCAGTCTCTCCACCTCCTGGATATCCAGATGCACGGTGCTGTAGTTGATCTTATTGTCGTATGTACGAAGCTGGGACTCCATGCTCTCCAGCTGATACCTGACGTTCGCCAGCTTATCCTCTATGGAGATCAGATCCTCCACCGTCTCCGCCATCTCCAGAAGCTCCAGAAGCCTTTCTTCCTCCGTCACAAGCGCCTTTTTGTGGCTCTCCAGATCCACGTAGGCGAGCGTCACATCCTCCACCTCCCTGGATTTGTTCGTGATATTGCTGCTCTCCTCCATCAGAGCGACAAAGCCGTCCAGCTTTTCCGCCGGAATGCGGATCGTCAGGGATGCGCTCCGGTTGCTCCTTCTGTTTCCGTAGTAGTCCACACTGCCGTTCCACTGGTTGCTGTTCTCGATATAACCGCCAAGCTCCTCGACCTGCCTCTCCAGATTGCCCATCAGGTCGTCGAAATACTCCGTCTCCGCGGAGAGAGTCATCGTCGTGATCAGCTTCCTTCCCGCCTGAGGATTCTCACTCACTTCCTCAGCTTTCGTCTCAGTGCCTCCCTCTTCATACGCCGCATCTTCCTCGGCGATCTCCGCCTCCTGCGCATAGCTGTTTTCCCCGTAACCGGCGTCGTAGAGGTATTCTCCCCCCGCGGCCATATCCACAGCCGCAGGCGCATCCGCGGCAGCCGTTGCGGCGGTATCCTCATATTTGCTGCTCCCGCAGCCTGCAAGAACAGATACCGCAAGCGCAGCGGCCATCACCAAATTTAATCTTTTCTTTTTCATAACACAGTCCTCCCCATTCCAGTTCCGCACTCAGGAGAAAAGCTGCTCCTTTCTCCCGAATCCATCCGCTTCCTTTATTTTTTCCTCTCTGCCCACTACGCAGAGACAATCGTCTGACAAAAAGGCTCTGATATGCTTCGCTAAGGACCGTATCGCCGCCGTGTCCACGGATAAGATCTCATCCCGCTCCCGCTGCAATTCTTCCTCCGTCTGGCCAGTCAGGTAGCCGCCCAGGGAAAAGCTTCCTGTATCCTGCGGAGTCTTCGGGGCATCCAGCTCGCTGATCGCGCCGATCAGGTACTGGGTGAGTTCCTCCTCGTCGCCCTGCCAGTTCTCCACATAGTCAGCCGCCGCCTCATAGACGGCCACCGTATTCTCCAGGTTCGGATCTCTGTAAGATACGAAATAGCTCTCGCCGGTCTTTCCGAAGCTGCACATACAGCCGTAAGCGCCGCCCTTCACCCGGACATTGTTCCAGAGGTAATCATATCCCATCATCACCCGCAGCACCCGGAGAGCCCCGGTATAGGGCAGTCCCTTTGTGATAAAGTTGCCGGCCCGGCACACATACTGCACCTGGGAGGCCGTCAGAAAGCCTTCATTCTTTTTCTCCGTCGCCGGGCGATATTTCTTTTTCGTCCCATCGCCATTTTCTGTGAACAGATTTTCCTTCAGCTGTGCCACAAGCTCCGGCAATTTCTCATACCCTTCCTTTGAGGCGGTATAATCCACCAGAAGATTTTCAGCCCGGAACAGGATCCTGATAAGCCGGTTCATATTGACCGCCAGCTCTTTCTTTCTCTCCTCAAAATGCTCTGCCAGATCCGCCACAAGTCTGTACTGCGTCACGCCGCCGATCTGCTCGTTGCACGATGCCGCCTCGGAAATGTAGGACAGAGCGCGCATCGCCGATACCGTATGCCCGCCGGAGAGCATCGCCGACTGCATCTTCGACTTGATCTCCTCGAGCAGCTCCTTCAGGCGTTTGTAATCTGACCATTTCGTCTCCTTCATCATGATCAGGGCCAGTCGGAACGCCTCCGGCAGCTTGTCGAACAACACCTTCGCCCTGATATCGAATCTCACTCTGTAATCCGACAGATCCGCCTTCGTGTAAGTGTTGGTCACACTCGCCATTCCGCCCGTCTCGATGTGTATCTCGTGGAACAGTTCTCCGTAGCTGTAGCTGTCCGTGTCGATGAGCCCCATCATATTTTTTAACAGCCCCAGATAGGGGAACAGCTCCCCCGGCACACGGGAACAGTCAAAGCTGAGCCTCAGATATCCGATCCCGTTGGTAAACAGTTCATGGTACAGTACGGGTATGCCCGCCGCCTCACGCAGCTCATTCACATATTTATTTGCCTCTCTCCGGATATTCTCTCTCGTCAGATGGGGAATGCAGGCGAGCGCCTCAGGCGTATCGTCCTCCTCCTGATAGGCCTTAAGCTCCTTCGTCTCCCGCACGATCCCCTGTACTTCCTCGGCGGAAAGCGTTTTCCGGTAAGCCTGCAGCTTCTCCGCGAGAGCCTGATCCCTCTTCGCCGTCAGACCTTTCTCAGGTACCAGCACAACGACGCTGCCGTGCTCATTGTCGAGAAGATGCTCCTCGATCAGCTTCTCAAAATATCCCTCTCCGATCTTCTCCTTCAATGCAGCGAAGGTCTCGTTCGCCTCCACATGGATAAAAGGCTTCGACTCATCGTACAGCCAGGAATCCAACATCTGAAGCCCGTACATCAGCCCCTTCGGATAAGAACCAAAGTCCGCCTCCCTGTGCTTGAACTCAAAATAGTTCAGCCCCGCATACAGAGATTTCTTATCTATACCCTCCTTTGCCAGTTTTGTCAGCACTCGCCTATAAGTGGCAAGAAAAGCCTCCTTTTGTTGCAAGTTCGCGTTTTTTGCTATCACGGAAAAATAAGGCTGTCGAATCCCCTCGTCAAAAATACTGTAGACTTCCGTCCCGATCCCCTCCTCGATCAGTGCCTGCTTAAGCGGCGCTCCCGGCGCGGAACAGAGGGCATAGTCCAGGATCTGAAAGGCGATATAAAGCTCTCTGTCCAGACAGCTTCCCACCACCCTGCTCAGGGAGAGATACGTGTTGTCCTCCTCCGACTCTCCCTCGGAGATCGGATAGCTCCTGCATATCTCCTTCATCTCAGCAAAAGGACGCTGCAGCCTAACCTCCGAATCCACAGGCAGAACCTCAAATTTCGAGAGATATTCCCGGTCCATAAACGCCAGTTTCTCCGCCATATCCATATTGCCGTACAGATAGATATAGCTGTTGGACGGATGGTAGTATCTCCTGTGGAAATCCAGAAACTTCCCGTAGGTCAGCTCCGGAATCACCTCCGGATCTCCGCCGGACTCAAAACTGTAGGAAACCTCCGGGAACAGGGAGTTTAAGATCTCCCGCTCCAGCACATCGTCCGGGGAGGAAAACGCCCCCTTCATCTCGTTGTAGACCACGCCGTTTAAGGTCAGCTCATCCTCCGGCGACTCCATCTCGTAGTGCCAGCCCTCCTGCTGAAATATTTTTTCTTCCTTATATATATTCGGATAAAACACGGCATCCAGATAGACATGCATCAGATTCTGAAAATCCTTGTCGTTACAGCTCGCCACCGGATAGACTGTCTTGTCGGGATACGTCATCGCGTTCAAAAACGTATTCAGGCTCCCCTTCGCCAGTTCGATAAACGGATCCTTCACCGGAAAATTCTCCGATCCGCAAAGCACCGTGTGTTCCACGATATGCGCAGCCCCCGTGGAATCCACCGACGGCGTCCGAAACCCGATATAGAACACTTTGTTCTCCTCATCATTCTCCATCAGGATCACCCTGGCCCCTGTCTTCTTATGTTTTAACACCGTCCCCATGGAATTTAACTCTGCGATATTCCTCTCCTCTATCGTCTCGTACCCACTGTAATTTTTCATGCAAAACCTCCGTCTGATATCATTCCGATTTGTCTTTTACTATCTTACCACACTTTTCATGTTTTTAAAGCTTCAATTTCAAATTTCGTTTTTCAAAAAATAAAAGAACAGGCAGGGCGCAAACCCTAACCTGTTCAGTGTAAAAGGGGAATTTTACCAAATTTTATTCGCAGGAGTCTCGTTTTTTTGACTTTATCTTCCCGCTTTCTATACAATACCAGATTTCTCGACATTTTTCAAGCTTTTTTCTCCTAAACCACAAAAGAAACGAGCGCAAGTTTCGACAAAATCAGCTCTTGTACGACAATTCCGTCCCTTTTTTTCTGTTCGAGAGGCATTGCCGTAAGCTCCTCCAGCTCCACGACCTTCTCCCGGTAGACCCGCTCCATCCTGCCGCCTCTTCCCTGTCGGTCCGTCAGAATACTGATCTTCAGCTTCACCTTCAGCTGTTCATACGTCCTGCAGGAGAAGCTCTCCGGCTTCATATAATAAAAATCGCTCTCGATGGATGTGTCGGGATCCGTCTCCTTCAGCAGATAATGCTCTATCACCGACTTAAACTTGAAAGCCATCTCGGGATTCTCCATCAGCTCCCTGTAGGTATATTTCGCCCCAATATAAATGCGGCTGACATCCTGCAGCATATATTTGAAATCTTCATAGACCGCCGGACCGCCTTTTCTGTTTCCTCTGTTTTTTCTGCCATCGGCTATTTTTTTTCTCAATGACTCAAATGCCATATGTTATCCTTTTCCGCCAAATTTGTGCGGGCTTTTTCCTTTTATTTGTCTTCCAGTTCCTCGATCACATACCCGCTGACCCGATACACATCCCGTATCTCCTCCTCCGGAATCCCGGTCTCCTCCGCCAGCTCCTTTATCGTCACCTTCCGCCGCATATCTTCCGCCAGTTCCCTCGCCTTCTCCGCGATGTGGTTGACTCTGTCCTCCAGCTTCCTGTCAGCGCTGCGGCTCTCCGCGCTCTCCTCGATCAGCTTCTCCATCGCATCCATGATAAGCCACGCCAGCATCCCCTCGGCGTCCTCCGCGTTCTCCGACGCCCCCAGCATCGAGACGCCGGCGCTGAGCGCCACGTTCCCCTGACCGATCAGATCCTCCAGATACACGCCCTGACCGACATAGATCCTTGCCATCTCCGGCACCTTCGGCAAAAAGATCTCCACCAGTCTCCTCTGCGCGGAGAGATCTCCCGCCATGGAGGAGAGGACTACCGCCTCCCTCTCGCCGTCCGGAATATCCGACAGTTCTTTCAGGGTCTCAAGATATTCCTGCAGATAATCTGTCTCCTCCTCCGACAGCATCGTCTGCGCTTCGGCCTTTTTGTCCACGCCAATCTGATGTTTCTCCAGATAATCATACACCAGCGCCAGCTGCGCCTCATCCAGGGAAAGCTCCGCGAAAGCTTCCCGCACCTGCTCCTTACGGATACTGTTCCCCTGCAGACGTCCCAGCTTCTTTACTTTCTCCAGCGCCTTCGCAAACTGAATCTCTCTGTCCATACTCTCCCCCTCCCTGTCTTCACTTCACATGTTGGTGGGTGAAGAGATGTTCCTCACAGTACTCATAATTTCCGTTGCACTTGGAACAGAAGCGGAACGACAGTTCCGGATTTGTGGCCTCGTTTCTGCCGCAGATCGCACACTGATGCTTTGTCACTCCCTGGGGCCGCATCGTCTGCCTCTTAAAATCTTTCCGCCTCTTCACCTGCCTCGGGCTGAATCTGTCCAACCCTTTGTAGGCGTAGAAGAATATCAGGAAATTCAGCATGGCCACCACGATCGCCACACAGTAGGGATACTCTCCCTCCACCAGATACTGTATCATGTTCACTGCCAGCAGTATGGCATCCAGGACTGCCAGCACTTTCGCCTTGAGCGGAAATACAAAATAGATCAAAAACTGTTCCTCCGGAAACAGCACACAGAAGGCAAAAAACATCGACTGGTAAAGATAACTCATACCGCCGTAATAGGCGCTCTGCCCCACGGTGATAAACAGAATCAGTTCCGCCAGAACCGTCAGAACGATCCCGCCGATAAAGTACAGGTTAAACCGGAAAGCGCCCCAAAGATTCTCCAGCGAGTGCCCGAACAGATAGTAGATATGAACCGTGATAATAAAAAATAAAATACCGAAAAAGCCGTCCAGCGAAGCGGGAGCCAGTATGAAAGTAAAAAGCCTCCAGACCTGGCCGTGCATGATCCTCTCAAAATCAAGCGCCAGAAAGTAGTAATAAAGCTCCGGCATAAACAGGCTGATGATCGTGGACGCCACATAGAAGATGATAAAGTAATTGATCAGATCCGGTATCGCGTATCTGCCAAACTTCTTTTCCATATTTTTGACAAAATTCTGCATGTTTATTTTCCTCTTTTTCTCCTCACACAATTGCGAAATACTCTTTCCGTTATCTGCAAAAAACATTTCGCAACCATAATACCATTTCAGAGAAAAAAAGTAAACCGTGAAGCATCGCTTCTTCCGCAATTTAATATAATTTCCATAACTGTTATTAATTTTTAATTATTTCTCATTTTTAGTACGTTGAAATGTCCAAAAGAATGTCGTATAATGTCTGGGAATGTCAAAAACTCTTTTTTGCATGACAGGAGTGAGAAATTTTATGAACAATTCAACATATACACTGGGTATCGATATCGGCTCCACCACGGTCAAGATCGCTGTGCTGGACGATAAACATACTCTTTTATTTGCCGACTATAAGCGGCATTTTGCCAATATTCAGGAAACTCTGGCGGACCTTTTGAAGAAAGCGTCGTCCTCCCTGGGGGATCTGACGATTCATCCGATGATCACCGGCTCCGGCGGACTGACGTTAGCCAATCATCTGGGCGTCCCCTTTGTGCAGGAAGTGATAGCGGTATCCACTTCTCTGCAGACTTTCGCCCCCAAAACCGACGTGGCGATCGAACTCGGCGGAGAGGACGCGAAGATCATCTATTTCGAGGGCGGCAACGTGGAACAGCGCATGAACGGCATCTGCGCCGGCGGCACCGGTTCCTTTATCGACCAGATGGCTTCCCTTCTGCAGACGGACGCCTCCGGACTGAACGAGTACGCCAAACATTATCAGTCCCTCTACACCATCGCCGCCCGCTGCGGCGTGTTCGCTAAATCCGATATCCAGCCTCTGATCAATGAGGGCGCTACACAGGAAGATCTGTCCGCCTCCATCTTTCAGGCGGTGGTAAACCAGACGATCTCCGGCCTTGCCTGCGGAAAACCTATCCGCGGGCATGTGGCATTTTTAGGCGGGCCGCTCCACTTTCTGTCCGAGCTGAAAGCCGCCTTCGTCCGCACCCTAAAACTGGACGAGGAACACACCATAGCACTGGAACACTCCCATCTCTTCGCGGCCATGGGCTCCGCCCTGAACGCCAGAGAGGAAATCTCCGTTACTCTCTCGGCCATGATAGAGAAGCTGTCCTGCGGTATCCGGATGGAATTTGAAGTGGCAAGGATGGACCCTCTGTTCGCCTCCGAAGAAGAGTACGACGCGTTCCGATCCCGCCACGAAAATACTACCGTGAGAAAGGGGGAGCTCGCCACCTATCAGGGGAACTGTTACCTCGGCATCGACGCCGGCTCCACCACCACAAAGACCGCTCTCGTAGGGGAGGACGGTCAGCTTCTGTACTCTTTTTACAGCAACAACAACGGCAGCCCTCTGAAGACAGCGATCCGTTCCATTCAGGAGATTTACGGTCTGCTGCCGGAAGGGGCAAAGATCGTCCGCTCCTGTTCCACCGGCTATGGGGAAGCGCTGTTGAAGGCCGCTTTCCTTCTGGACGACGGCGAGGTGGAGACCGTGGCGCACTACTACGCCGCCGCCTTCTTTGATCCTTCCGTGGACTGCATCCTGGATATCGGCGGACAGGACATGAAGTGCATCAAGATCAGGAATCAGACGGTGGACTCCGTGCAGCTCAACGAGGCCTGCTCCTCCGGCTGCGGCTCCTTTATCGAGACTTTCGCTAAATCCCTGAACTACAGTGTGGAGGACTTCGCCCAGGCGGCGCTGTTTGCAAAGCATCCCATCGACCTCGGCACACGCTGTACCGTGTTTATGAATTCCAAGGTGAAACAGGCCCAGAAGGAGGGGGCTTCCGTCAACGATATCTCCGCGGGACTGGCCTACTCGGTCATCAAAAATGCCCTGTTCAAAGTGATCAAGGTATCTTCCGCGGAAGAACTCGGGCGAAATATCGTCGTACAGGGAGGTACTTTCTACAACGATGCCGTGCTGCGCAGTTTTGAGAAAATCGCGGACTGCAATGCCATCCGCCCGGACATCGCCGGTATCATGGGCGCCTTCGGCAGCGCCCTGATCGCCAGGGAACGCTACGGCATGGAAAAAGATTATCAGACCACCATGCTCACCATCGAAAAGATCAACGAACTGCAGTTTACGACCACCATGGCCAAGTGCAAGGGGTGTACCAACAACTGCCGTCTGACTATCAACCGTTTTTCCGGGGGCCGCCAGTATATCTCCGGCAACCGATGTGAGCGCGGACTCGGAAAGCAGAAAAATGAGAACAATATTCCAAACCTCTACGAATACAAGCTCGAGCGGCTTTTCCATCACTATGAGCCGCTGCCGGCAGACGAGGCAAAACGGGGCAAGGTGGGTATTCCCCGGGTGTTAAATATGTACGAGAACTACCCTTTCTGGTTCACTTTCTTTACGGAGCTGGGCTACTCGGTCGTTCTCTCCCCCAGCTCCACCCATAAGATCTATGAGCTGGGCATTGAATCCATCCCCAGTGAGTCGGAATGTTACCCGGCCAAACTTGCCCACGGGCATGTCTCCTGGCTGATCCGACAGGGGATCCGCTTTATTTTCTATCCCGCTCTGTTTTATGAGCGCAGGGAGTTTGAGGACGCCAACAACCACTACAACTGCCCGATCGTCACCTCCTACTCGGAAAATATCAAGAACAATGTGGAGGAGATCGCCAGAGAAAAAATCACATTCCGCAATCCTTTCATGAACTTTGAATCGGCGGAAACCGTGAAACAGGCGCTTGTCCGGGAGTTCTCCGACCTTCCCGAGGAAGAGATCCAGGCGGCGGTGGATCTGGCGTGGGCCGAACAGGATGCCGCCAGGGAGGATATCCGAAAGAAAGGGGAGGAAGTCCTTGGATGGATAGAAGAACATCAGACGCGGGGAATCGTTCTCGCGGGACGGCCCTATCACATTGACCCGGAGATCAACCACGGTATTCCGGAGCTGATCAACAGTTACAATATCGCCGTACTCACCGAGGATTCGATCTGCCATCTGGCAAAACCGGAACGCCCGCTGATCGTCTCCGACCAGTGGATGTACCATTCCAGACTGTACGCGGCGGCAAGTTTTGTGAAGACAAGGGAGGACCTTGATCTGATTCAGCTAAATTCATTCGGCTGCGGACTGGACGCTGTCACCACGGATCAGGTGAACGATATCCTCTCCGGCTCCGACAAGATCTACACCTGCCTGAAAATCGATGAGGTCAACAACCTGGGCGCCGCGAGGATCCGTATACGCTCTCTCCTCTCCGCCCTCCGGGTGCGCGAGATGCGGAATATGAAGCGGACCATCCGCCCCTCCTCCATCGAAAAGATTTCTTTCACGGAAGAGATGCGGAAAAATTATACGATCCTCTGTCCCCAGATGTCGCCGATCCACTTTGATCTGCTGCAGCCCGCTTTCAATGCCTGCGGCTACAACTTTGAAGTGCTCGGCAACGACAACCGGCACGCGGTGGACATGGGACTGAAATATGTAAATAATGACGCCTGTTATCCTTCCCTGATCGTGGTGGGCCAGATCATGGACGCCCTGCATTCGGGCAAATACGACTTAAATCGCACGGCAGTCATCATGTCGCAGACCGGCGGCGGCTGCCGTGCCACCAACTATATCGGTTTCATCCGTCGGGCTCTGGAGAAAGCGGGAATGTCCCAGATTCCGGTTATCTCCCTGAATCTGGGCGGTATTGAGACAAACCCGGGGTTCCACATCAACGCGGATCTTCTGATCCACGTCGCCTTCGGCGCAGTGTTCGGCGATATTTTCATGCGCTGTCTCTACGCCACGAGGCCCTACGAAAAAGATCCCGGCTCGGCCGACGCTCTGCACGAAAAATGGAAGGCGCGCTGCGTCTCCTTCCTGACTGGAAAACATCTGAATTTCTTTAAATTCCGCAGGATGTGCCGTCAGATCGTCGAAGAGTTTGACTCACTCCCTCTGGTGGACGCAAAAAAACCGAAAGTCGGGATCGTGGGCGAGATTCTTGTGAAGTTCGCCCCGGTGGCCAACAATCATCTGGTGGAACTCCTGGAGGCGGAGGGCGCCGAAGCGGTCTGTCCGGACCTGCTGGACTTCATGCTCTACTGCTTCTACAACCAGATCTACAAGGCGGATTATCTGGGTACCAGCAAAAAAGCGGCCCGCCTGTGCCGCCTCGGCATCCGCGCCCTGGAATTTCTGCGGGCCAGCGCTGCCAAAGCTCTGGCGCAGAGCAGTCATTTCCACCCCCCTGTCAGCATCTACAAGCTGGTAGAGTACGCCGAACCCATCGTAAATATCGGCAACCAGACCGGCGAAGGGTGGTTCCTGACCGGGGAGATGATCGAACTGATCCAGTGCGGTGTGGCCAATATCGTCTGCTGTCAGCCCTTCGGATGCCTGCCGAACCATGTGGTCGGCAAGGGTGTGATCAAGGAGATCCGGAAACGCTATCCGCAATCCAATATCGTGGCGATCGACTACGATCCGGGAGCCAGCGAGGTAAACCAGCTGAACCGGATCAAGCTGATGCTGTCCACGGCGTACAAAAATCTGGAGTGAACCGTTGTGAAGGCGAACGCCTTTTATTTTTAGAAGGAGGTCTGATCGGTCAGACCTCCTTCTTCTCCATTATCACGGCGCCGATCACCGTGAAAACCGCTATATACCATATACAGACCACTATGAACTGCGGATATCCCTCCGCGGTGAGCTGCTGTGTGTTGTTGTTGGCGACCATGCCGTAAGCCAACAGGGAGTAGGGATAGATATGTCCGTATCCGGCTTTCGCCATGGCGATAAGTCCGGTGAGGCCGCCCACGAAGGATATGCCGACCGGCAGTGCAAAGCTGTCGCACAGCAGGGAAAGGATCAGCTGGATCGCCGCCATGACAAGCCCTCCGAGAGCTCCGAACAGGCACCAGACAAACAATTCCGCCACAGGAGGCTCTGCTGACATGCCGATCAGTTTTCCGGAGATCAGAAACAGCACTCCTATCCACAGTTCCGTCAGAAAAATAATCTTTCCCGCCGACAACACCTTCACCAGAAACAATTCTTTTCGGGATATCGGCAGCGTCAGAAGTTTTGTTAAATTATGATTATTCTTTTCCAGACGCATCAGATAACTGCAGTAGAGTCCCAGCAGAACCGGCATAAAAAAATAACTTGTAAACAGCGTGTGCTGGGTCCAGAGACTGTACCACTGCGAGGTCAGTATCGCCACATTATTCAGATAATTCACCGTTCCCAGAAAGGCCGGCACTGCCGGCACTACAATAAAGATCAGCCATATCGGGGAACGTCTCAGTTTCACTCTCTCCGCCTTATATAATTTGAGCAGCATTTTTTTATTCCTCCTTTAACTTTCAATCCTGCAGAAGACAATCCTTCCGACTATATAAATAACAATTGTTATCACTACAATTCCCACGAATCCCGCCCAGTCGATCTCCCTGTAAAAATAAGTGGAAATTCGGGTCGCCCTGTCGTACTCCAACCGGAGCAGCATCAACGCGCCGTAATACCCCCAGGGTGTCCCCTTTATCAGCCAGGTGTACGGCAGAAACATGGACAGCAGGCCGACAAACTCCCCGATAATCCCCACGATATAGGGCACGGCAGGCCTGACGCAGCACATCGCCGCCGCGTGCAGCAGTGTATAGACCGCGGAGGTCGGCGCCATCGTAAACAGCAGGAGCAGCAAATATTCTCTCAGGAGAAACGGCCCCTCGAAATGATGCCGGAACAGTCCGTCGGCAATAATCCCGAACCACTGTATCAGAGCACCTGCAAGCACCAGCGTGAGCCCGTAGAGCAATTTTACATCGTACAGCTTTCCCCGCTCCGCCACGCAGCAGAGCTGCTTCATCATACCGTTTTTATGCTCCAGGTCGCCCAGGCGGGAGGCGATAAGCATCGCCGTCATCGGAAGAATCAGTTCGTTGATGAGGGGCATCTGATACAGCAGCATATACCATCCCTTTGCGATGGCGTCCTCACTCAGTTTTCCGCTCAATGCCCATATGAGACCTGCCGCCGACATGGCGAACACAAGCATCATCAGGTGCCTCCCTCTTGTTTTTTGATATTCCGCCTTCCACAATGCCATCATAAACTCACCTCCTCCATTGTCATCTCGAGGAAAATTTCTTCCAGCGTCTTTGTCTCGTCCTGCTCGTGGAGTCTGCTTAACGACCCCTGGTATTTCAGCTTTCCGTTCGCGATAATGCCAATGTCGTCCACAATCTGATCGATCTCCGACAGCAGATGGCTCGATATTATCACTGTCATCCCGTACTTTTCCGGCAGAGAACGGATCAGTTCCCGCATCTCCTGAATGCCCGCGGGATCCAACCCGTTGGTGGGCTCATCCAGAATCAGGAGTTTCGGGAAATGGAGGAGCGCCGCCGCCAGCCCCAGTCTCTGCTTCATCCCCAGAGAATACGCGGAAACCTTTTTCTTCCCCTGGTTGTGAAGCCGCACGATTTTCAATACCTCGTCCACATTCTCCTTGGGCACTCCCAACAGCCCCTGCAGGATCTCCATGTTTTCCCTGCCGCTCAAATGTCCGTAGTAGGACGGACTTTCTATCAGGGAGCCGGTCTGTCTCAGAATCTCCATTCTGTTTTTTGCCGTCATCTCTCTCCCGAATAAGCATATCCTTCCCTCCGTGGGCTTTGTCAGCCCCAGCAGCATCTTCAGCGTCGTAGACTTTCCGGCGCCATTCGGCCCGCAGAATCCGTAGATGCTTCCTTCCATCACGGACAGATTCATACTTTTCACCGTCAATACATCTCCGTATCTTTTGGAGAGATTTTCTGTTCTTACCAGTTCTTTCATTGTTACCTCCATCTGTCAATTTTTTTCTTCCGCACGGGGAACTTTCTGTTGTCACTTTACCACCTTCTCCTTACTCCAGACTTAAATCCTCCTTACGGCAACCTTAATTTTGAGAATACCTGTCCAAAAAGGCTTAAATCTGCGGTTTTATTGTGTTATACTCTACTGAGTAACGGAGGAGATCGATATGACGGAAAAACAGACGGACATCCCGGAATTAAAAAACAAGAAAATCCTGCTGGTTGACGACGAACCCCAGCTTCTATCGATGTTGGAGCAGATCCTCTATTCCAACGGCTTCTTTCAGATCTATACCGCAAAATCCTGCGGGCAGGCGCTGAATATTATGGAAAAACAGTCTGTCTCCCTCTGTATTCTGGATGTCAACCTGCCGGACGGGGACGGTTTTTTCCTGTTCCGGGAGATCCGGAAGTTTTCTCAGGTTCCGGTTATTTTTCTGACTGCCAGAGGGGAAGCCGACGATAAGATTCAGGGGCTTTCCCTGGGCGCGGACGACTATATTGTCAAACCTTTTCTGCCCAAAGAATTCCTGTTGCGTGTCACTGCTCTGCTGCGGCGGACCTACGGCAATATCCTTCCGGAAAGCAGCTTTTTCCTGCCGGATTCGCTCTGCGGACAGCGGGAGATCCGTTTTGATACCGCCATCGTGAGACAGGGCGATGAAGAGATTCCGCTGACACCGAAGGAACTGATCCTGCTGAAGGTACTCTACGGGCAGAAAAACCGCATTGTCACAATCGATGCCCTGACAATGGCCGCCTGGGGCGATACCAGCTACGGCTATGAGAACACACTGATGGTGCACATCCGAAGGCTGCGCCAAAAGATTGAAGAAACCCCCTCCACCCCGAAACACCTGCTGACCGTGAAGGGACTCGGATACAAGCTGGTGGTCACAAGCTGAAAGGGAAACCCATGAAAAAAAAACTCTCCTCTCTTCCGATCAATTTAACGATCTTTAATATCTTTATATCGATCATCCTGATCTCCACCTTTGTGGCGATGCTGCTCTTTTTCGTCAATTTTCTGGGAGTGGGATTCATCATGAGTAACGGCGGTGATATTTACCCCCATAATCCCAGAGGCATTCTGACAAAGATCAGTGAGCATTTTTCCGTCGCCACGGATGAGGATGGAAATGCGGTATCTTTCAGTCTCACGGATGAGTCCATTCTCCCCGGAGATTACTGGTGCATTCTTCTGGATGACAACGGGGATATCCTCTGGTCTCTGCACAAACCTGACGATATTCCCAGTCACTATTCCCTGAAGGATATTGCCAGGCTTACAAGGTGGTTTTTAAACGATTATCCTGTGTATATCAGAGCTGAGGATTATGGTCTTTTCATCCTTGGCATTCCCAAAGACGCCGTGGGAAAGTATTCCATAGAATACACTATGGAATGGTTTGACACCCTGCCGCAGCGTATATTCCGCGTGTTTGTCCTGAACTTTCTTTTCGCGGCGTTGCTCTCTTCCGTTTTCGGCTCCTTCCTGTATAAACGGATAAAGCTTTTGACGGACGGACTGGTAAAACTGCGCAGAGAAGAGCCTGTCTCCCTGCCGGCCAAAGGCATTTTCAAAGATCCCTTTTCCAACATCACAAAGACGTCCCAGGCGCTTGTACGGAAGAACGCGCTGCTCGCCAGCCGGGATAAAGCGCGCTCCAACTGGATCTCGGGTATCTCCCACGATATCCGCACTCCGCTCTCCATGGTTGTCGGCTACGGGGAACAGCTCGCGGAAGATGAGTCGCTCTCCGAGGAGAACAGAAAATATGCCGCCGTCATCACCGCCCAGGGGATGAAGATCAAAAAGCTGATCGAGGATCTGAACCTGACCTCCTCCCTGGAATACGAAATGCAGCCACACAATAAAAAACCGCTGCAGATCGCTGTCCTGCTGCGCAGCGTCGTCAGCGAGATACTCAATTCCGATCTGTCGGCGATCCGTTTTTCGGAAGACCTTTGCGGGGCGCCGGATCCGGCTTCACCATCCGGTCAGAATTCCCCGGAGAAATATGTGCTCTCTTTAGCTCTCCGCTGCGGACAGGCGATGATCCTGGGCGATGAATCGCTTCTCTCGAGAGCTTTCTACAACCTGCTGCAAAACAGTATAAACCACAACGAAAACGGCTGCCGGATCAAAGTATCCGGCAGCCTGCAGGCAAAATATGTTCTCATCACCATAGCGGACGACGGGCAGGGAGTTCCCGACAATGTGCTGGAAAATCT
This sequence comes from bacterium 1XD8-76, assembly GCA_003611955.1. Lineage (GTDB taxonomy): Bacteria > Bacillota > Clostridia > Lachnospirales > Lachnospiraceae > 1XD8-76. The sequence continues at coordinate 3,948 of RAZE01000031.1, read as the reverse complement.
GGAGACTCTGCCCTGCACCGCCCACGGTTTCGGTCTGCCGATGGCATACCGGATCATCCGCGCCCACGGCGGGGAGTTCCATGCGGAAAACAAGGGGGGATTCCATGTTTCCATAGAACTCCCCCTGTTCATTCCTTAGATTTCCGTTGCATTTTAATTGACTGCTTTCTCAAAAAATCCTTCCAGCCCTTCCACGATCTCGCGGTAGGTCGTGTCGAAATCCCCCGTGTACCACGGATCGTCGATATCGCCGCCGCTCCCCGCGAAATCCAGAAGCTTGTACACCTTCTTATCCGGATCGCTCCCGATAATGCGCATCAGATTGCGGATATTGTACTGCTCCATGACGATCAGATAATCGTAGTGGTCGTAGTCCGCCTTCGTCACCTGCCTCGCCCGATGTCCATCGCAGGAAATTCCCACGCTGTTCAGTTTTCTTCTCGCCGGAGGGTAGACGCCGTTGCCAATCTCCTCCCTGCTCGTAGCCGCGGAAGATATCTCCAGTTCTTCTAAAACGCCTCGGTCTGCCGCCATTTTTTTACAGATGTACTCAGCCATTGGACTGCGACAAATATTTCCATGACAGATAAATAATACTTTTATCATTTTTTCATAACTCCTTATATGTTCTGTATTTTTTCTCAAATGCTTGATTTTACAGGTTTTTTCGACTGTTCCTAAGTTCTGTGTTTCCAAAGTATTTTCTCAAATCGTTTCATACTTTCTCATATTTGTCCCTGTAAAATTGGTAAATGCTCAAAGTTCACATGGCTTGATTACTTTATCACATACTTAGTACCCCTTCCTCTGCCTTCAATTTTCACAACACCTTTTTTACCCATCTCTTTCAGTAATTGTGTTGTCTTTGATTTGCCAAACGGGGCGCAAGGAGCAATTTCGCTAATTGATTTCAGCATTGTTTTACTTAAAATTTTATATACTTTTCTTTCGTCTTCCGTTAAATTCAGGTTTTTCTCAAAAACCGGAAGTACAATCTTAATTGCATTTTCCGACACTTCAAAATCCGGCTGTTTCAATCCTTCTTTATAGAGCTGCTTTATCCGTATAATTCCTGTACCGAATATTTCGACAAACCCCAGCCTGTAAAATACATTTGCAAGATTTCTATTTCTTAAGACTGAAAGTTTCCCCGATAAATACTCATCTTCTGTTATTCCGGAAGGCAGCCCTCCCGGAGAAATAATTTCTATTCTGTCGTCAAACATCGAAACTTTTATCTGTGACTCCACATCCCACGCCCTATGAATCAGTGCGTTTGCGATTGCTTCTCTAAATGCGGTCTCCGGTATTTTTTCTGCCTTTTTCCTTTCGGCGCCTTGTACTTCCTCATATTGATAATAATCTTTGAATACCTCTGATACTTTTTCGTAGCCTGCCAAAATGGATAAATTATCAAATGTTGCTCTCTTATGAATCACACTGATATTCTCACCGAACCTCACTATATCAATTCCCGGAAAATAATTTTTATCTGCCAAAATACCAGCCGCATTATTATATCCGGTGGCGCTGTTATATAAGCTCAGCGTTTTCAAGGTATCCTGATTAAAAGTTTCAATTTGAATACATTCTTTTAATTTTTGACATAGCGCATCAAAAGTCAGCTCTTGATCTTTACACGGCAATTCTTCAAACCTGATATTTTTTCCTTCTAAAATCAGTCTTGACAGCTCCAGTGTGTCAGCCTCTATTGTTGCAGTATCATTTCGCTTATATGCTTTCGATTTATATAAATATGGCTTTATTTTACTGCTTATATTATATTCAGAAACACGCGAAAAAACAATCGTATTTTTTTACGATTGTTTTTTTGAATTTTATTGGCTTCTTCAGGACTCTTTTGGATTTCTTCAAGCGTTACAGTTTTCCAGAAAATGTAGCAAAAGCGGCAAAATACGGCAGTTCGAGACCAAGTGCAGCAGTCAATTGGTAGTCAGTTTAGAGGGTGCAGACTACCGGGATTTTTGAACCTTTTAACGATAGAAAAGGGATGTATTTTAAAAAGTCACCTTCTCGAGTCCCTTTTTCAAATAAGATTACAAATTATTGATTTCGTAATCTTTGCCGCTATTTCAGAAGCTTTTATAATATTTTCTTCAAAATGTTCATTTCCGCTATGAGAAGCTGTATCTGTTATACATCGAACTGCAAGGAACGGTATATTGTTTACATAGCATACATGGGCGATGCCTGCTGTTTCCATATCTACAGATAACGGCAAGAATTTATCATTTATCTCTTGCCGCCCTTCATCTTTTATGAATGCTTCTCCTGTAACCATCCGTCCCCAATATATCGTTCCCTCTGCCTTTATATTGTTTGCCGCCACTTTTGATATTTTTATCAACTCACTATCTGCTTTGAAAAATACCGAATTCATCCACGGATGAAATTCCGTTAAAATATCTTCTGCTACATCATGATAACAAACTTCCGTCGAAATAACTGTATCAAATATTTGAAGTTCTGGATTCATTCCTCCCGCAACTCCAGAATTTATGATTGCGTCAACACCAAAACCATCTACTAACATTTGAGAAGCTATAGCAGCATTTACCTTACATACGCCCGAAAATAAAGCAACAACTTCTACGCCGTAAATTGTTCCTTTGTAGAATTTAAGCATAGCCTTTTCGATAATTTCGCAATCCTCAATTATTGGCAAAAATGGAGCAAGCTCATCATCGCTTGCACATATAATCCCTATTTTCATAGTTTTTTAGTCTCCTTTCCTAACAGTTCAATTTCTGTGTAACATAACCTATCGGTAATGTATTTCCTGTTGCCTCAATAATCGCTTTTGCCCCGAATTCACCAAAAGCACCGCATAATTCCATACAATCAATTCCTTCCTCCTTCCATTTTTTAGCAACTATACACGCACCTTAGATAAATGCAAACCTCATTATCTTTCCCTCCCGCAAATTCCGATTTACTAAATTCTCTTAATAAGAAACATTTCCATTGGTTGCTCATATCCTGGAATGTCTATAACAAAACCACCACAATCTTTATATCCTAATTTTCTATAAAAATGCTGTGCTTCTTCATTAACCTGTGTAGATGTCAAAAGCAAACCATATCCTTGAGATTTCATATCAGCTTCCCAGTGCTCCATAAGTTTTTTCCCATAACCTTTTCCTTGATAATTCCATTCGACAAATAACATTGTACAAAAAGGGGTATTATCCCAAAAAAGATTATATCTTAACAATCCTATTGGGTTTTTGTCGTCCAATAAAATATATCCTCTTTTATTCTTGACCTTATTGTCAAATTCTTGTTTTGGCAAATGCCTATCAAGACTATACCAAAACTCTTTATCTTTTGATTGAACATGTCTAATTTCTATCACTTTTTTACCTCACTAAATTCTAAGTTATCGGTGGATATACATTCTGGTCATATTGGGGTCGCCATCGCCCTGTACCATGCACAAAAACTCCCAGCCATATCGTTCATAGAAGTCGGTATGATCCGTGGCCAAATAAATAGGAGTAATGCCTTTGGATTTCATATCATCTACGACCATATTCAGCAGATGACCTGCGATTCCTTTGCAGCGGTAGTCTTTTTCTGTATAGACTGCGCAGACATTCGGAGTAAGGTCTTTCCTGTCATGGAAGTCATTTTCGATTACGCCCATACCGCCGACAATTTTGTCACCGTTCATGCAGAAATACCAACCGTACTCCGTTTCTTTTTTCAGATAAGCCTCCATACATTCCAGATAGGCTTCCGTTGGAACGCCCCATTTACAATGGAACCATTCTGCTGCAATATTTTTTAAATCTGCTCTTTTTCTCAATGTGATATAGTCAAAAGTATTCATTTTCTTTTCCTCTACTCATAAAACGGTAGTGTCAAAAACTACCCATTTTTTTCACTTCTAAATTTAATAAAAACCTTGATTTTTAGGAAAATCTC
>RAZE01000030.1 GCA_003611955.1 bacterium 1XD8-76 | reverse complement strand
ATTTGACACAAAAAAAGCAGGTTTTATGCGACCTGCAAATATTTTTTTAATATTTAACTGTCAAACTCCCGCATATAATAAAATAGCATCTGAATATGCTTTTCAAAATAGAAAAAGGTAACAAATAGTGATGGTGACAATATCATTTTGTCAGAGAATGTACAGATGAAAATTATTGAAGGAAAAGTCGGACCGGCGCCTGAAATTTTAGTTGGAAAGTGAAGAAAGTTACTATATAATGAAATAGCAGTAAAAGATGACCGAATGGCAAAACAAAGGACAAGGAGGCTTTACCCTATGAGACAGGATCTGATCGTAATTTTGGATTTGGGAAGCACGAGCAATACCGTGATTGCCCGTGAAATCCGTGAACTCGGCGTATACAGTGAGATACATCCGCATGATATTACCGTGGATGAACTGAAGGCTTTGAAGAATGTAAAGGGAATCGTCTTAAACGGCGGAGAAAATCGTGTGGTTGACGGGAAGGAAGTGGAAGTTAGACCGGAGCTGTATGATATGGGTATTCCGATGATCTCCATAGATTATCCCCAGTCAAAATGTAAGATGCAGCTCGCCGGTCTTCCGGATCAGGATACGTTTAAAAAGTTTGTTTTTGAGGAGTGCGGAGCAGAGGCAAACTGGAATATGAAGAATTTCATTGATGACCAGGTGGAACTGATCAGACAGCAGGTGGGCGATCGGAAGGTACTTCTGGCACTTTCCGGCGGCGTGGATTCGTCCGTGGTGGCGGCGCTGTTGATCAGAGCGATCGGACAGCAGCTCGTGTGCGTGCATGTGAATCACGGCCTGATGCGCAAAAATGAGTCGGAGAGCGTCGTGAAGGTGTTCCGCGATGAGCTCCATGCAAACTTGATTTATGTCGATGCCTCCGAGCGCTTTTTAGGTAAGCTTGAGAATGTGGCAGATCCGGAGCAGAAGCGGAAGATTATCGGCGGTGAGTTTATTCGCGTTTTCGAGGAAGAAGCAAGAAAACTGGAAGGTATTGATTTTCTGGGGCAGGGCACCATCTATCCGGACATCATTGAGAGTGGTACAAAGACTGCGAAGATGGTGAAATCCCATCACAATGTGGGCGGTCTGCCGGAGGACTTAAAGTTTGAACTGGTGGAGCCTTTAAAACAACTTTTCAAGGACGAGGTGCGCGCCTGCGGCACAGAGCTGGGATTGCCCCATGACATGGTATACAGACAGCCGTTCCCGGGACCGGGACTCGGCGTGAGATGCTTGGGAGCGATCACCAGAGACAGGCTGGAGGCGGTCCGTGAGTCGGATGCGATCCTGAGGGAAGAGTTTGCAAAGGCGGGACTGGATAGGAAGGTGTGGCAGTATTTCACTGTCGTTCCGGATTTCAAATCGGTGGGGATGAAGAATAATGCCAGGGTATTTGAGTATATGGTGATCATCCGTGCGATCAATACCATTGATGCTATGACGGCTTCTATCGAGAAGGTGGATTGGGAGGTATTGGAGCGGATTACTAATCGGATCCTGGCGGAAGTTGAAAATGTGAACCGGGTTTGCTACGATATGAGCCCGAAACCGCCGGCTACGATTGAATTTGAATAACTGACAAAATTCCGGAAACGCCGACAATGAGCGTTTCCGGAATGGCATTATGCCGTTCAGTATCTATTCCAGGTATTTCAACATTTCTCCAATATCTCCGGCGATCCCGGCAGACCGTTCCCTGATTTCTGTAGGAATAAAGATATCTGACAGATTGATACAGATATAAAAAGCGTTCGGATTGCTGTAGGTCATCTGCCAGAACGGATATTTGATGATCCCCGGCGTGTTGCTGCCGACGCCCAGTTCCAGATATAAAAGTTTGGATTTTTCAAAGCGGCGCAAAAAGGCCTGGTATCTGCCAGCCGCCGTATGCCAGCCGTCATCTTGTACAAAGGTATTGTCCGCCCGCAGATTCATAGACATAGGGGCACTGCAGACGGGACAGTGGGGAACTAAGCGGGACGGAACACGCATATTCTCCTGTTCGGCAACCATCTTTTTGATAACGATCTCGTTGTCATAAGTCTTATCATGGCAGGGTTTTGAACATTGCCACAGCCCGTAATCACCCTGTGTGTAAAACAGTCTGCGTTTATCGAAGCCCGCCTTCTGGAAGCAGTGATCCACATTTGTGGTCAACACAAAATAGTCTTTGTCCTGCCCCGGCGCCGATCACAATGGCGTCAGCACTTTCCATCGAGCGCTTTACCATCTCTTTATCCCAGCAAATTTCTGTAAATTTGGTAGTCGAAGTCTTTGAAGACATTAAAAATCACCTCCGGGCCATTTGAATGTTTTCTTTGAAATTCCTGCACTGTCCGTATTGCGATTTCTGCGGCTCTGTCATTTGGAAAATGAAATTCCCCCGTAGAAATACAGCAAAATGCAACACTTTTCAGGTGATATGCCGATGCAAGTTCCAGACAGGAGCGGTAACAGTCGGATAACAGGCCGCAATCATTTTTTGTGACTTCCCCACGGATGATTGGGCCGACTGTGTGAAGAACATACCGGCACGGGAGATTGTAGGCTTTTGTGATTTTGGCTTTTCCTGCAGGTTCCTCCGTTTTCTGCTTTTCCATGATGCGGGAACATTCCAGTCGCAGTTCCACGCCGGCGGCGGAATGGATCGCATTGTCGATGCACCTGTGACAGGGGACAAAACAGCCGAGCATGGCACTGTTTGCCGCGTTTACGATGGCGTCTGCGGACAGTCGGGTGATATCGCCCTGCCACAGGTAGATCCCCGGCTGTACAGGGGAAAGATCCGACAGGGAGACAACACCGTTCCTGTCACGTTCCTCCTGCAGATAAGCGTTCTGTATTTCCAGGAATTCTCTGGAAACAGCTCTCGGCGGACGTATATTTGCGAGAGAACGCAGCAGACGTTTTCTGGCTGTGCTCTCCGCGGGAATGTCCATGGACTTTAGTGGACTGTTTTCATCCTTCAGATAATGGATCAGAAAAAGAAGTCTTTCCTGTTGGGTCATGTCGTCCTCCTGTATTTTAGTCTGAATTTTGTTGGCGGCTTGTTATTTCCCGCCTGCAAGATTATAATATATCTGTAGGGAGAAGATGTAAAGTAAGCAAATTATTGTGCCATAGTTACCAAAAGGAAACTATTGTGAGAAAGTGAGGAAATTTTCATGGAAAAAAATTTACCTGCCTGTCCGGTGGAGACAACTTTAATGCTTATCAGTGACCGTTGGAAAGTGTTGATTATACGCGACCTGCTGGAGGGGACAAAACGCTTTGGGGAATTAAGGAAATCCGTCGGAAATATCTCTCAAAAGGTCCTGACCGCGAATCTGCGTTCCATGGAGGACAGCGGTCTGCTCACCCGGAAAGTGTATGCGGAAGTGCCGCCGCGGGTGGAGTATACTCTGACGGAAACAGGCTATAGCCTGAAACCCATTTTGGACGCGATGGTGGCGTGGGGGACAGAATACAAGCAGAAAAACGGAATGCAGAGCGAGAGTACGATGAGGTGAGGAGAACGAAGAAGCATGGATGCGGCGAAAGAGCGGTGTGGAAGAAGGTTGACTTTCTTCTGCCGCCTGTATTATGATAATTATCAACATGTGACAGAGATAAACGGGCTTCAATTATTTAAGGAAAGGAAGCGGATCAAATGAGAATTGCGGTAACTTATGAGAACGGGATGATTTTTCAGCATTTTGGACACACGGAGCAATTTAAGTTCTACGATATTGAGAACGGGCAGGTCATAAAGACACAGATCGTCGATACGAACGGCCGCGGGCATGGAGCGTTGGCCGGTTTTCTGACACAGGAAGGGATCGACGTGCTCATCTGTGGAGGGATCGGCGGCGGTGCGCAGGCAGCGCTTTCTGTGGCCGGAATCCGGCTGTTCGGCGGCGTTTCCGGGGAAGCTGACGAGGCGGTACGCGTTTATTTGGCGGGAGAACTGGACTACGATCCGGACGTGCACTGTTCTCACCACGGGGAGAAGCACGCCTGCGGGGAGCATCACTGCGGGGAAGATAAGCAGGGCTGCGCGGGAAATGTGTGACAGGCTGAGACTGTTTTTATGCTTTTATCATGAATAACTGTAAAAATTTTATTTACCGTTTTTGGGATCAAGTGGAGTTACGCCATATATTTTCGGATTACTCCAAGGTTGTGCAGCGGGAACAAAAATTTAAAACGGGGCAAACGGAATGACAAACGAAAAAATCACAGAGATGCAAAAGGGTTTGCATACAGCGTTTATTGATGGTGCATTACGCTCCAACCTGGCGTATAAACCGCAGTTTGTCTATAATGACAATAAAAACGGACAGAAGGTATTTGTGGCGATAGAGGAAGAGTTGCTCAGATGCGATAGGTTTGCGATCAGCGTTGCATTTATAACAAAGAGCGGAATCACACCTTTATTGCAAACGTTGCAGGAACTGGAACGGAGAGGGATACCCGGAAGGATACTGACAACGGATTACCTTTACTTTAGCGATCCGGATGCATTGAGTACAATAGCGGGGCTTTCCAATATTGAACTTCGAATGTATCAGACAGAAAGAGCAGGAAACGGATTTCATACGAAAGGGTATATTTTTCAGAAAGGGAAAGAATATCGTTTTATTATTGGAAGTTCTAATTTGACACAGGATGCATTGACTCGAAATATGGAGTGGAATACAAAATTGGTATCTACAGGGAATGGGGAAATGGCCAGTTATGTGTTAAGTGAGTTTGACAGACTTTGGAACGCGGAAGAATATACTGTAAAATATATAGAATTTATTGAAGAGTATTGTAGAAAATACGAAGAAAATCAGTTGCTAAAGAAACTGATTGCCGACCAGAAAAGGATCGCAAAAAGTGAGACGGTTCCATCTGTGGAAGCATATAGATTGCAGCCCAATTCGATGCAGAGAGGCTTTATATATAACTTGCACCAATTTAGGCTAAGAGGGATCGATAAAGCCTTGCTCATTTCTGCCACAGGTACAGGAAAAACATATGCATCTGCTTTTGCCATGAGAGAGCTGGGATTTAAGAGGGTCTTATTTCTGGTACATAGAAATCTGATAGCTAAGCAGGCGAAGGAGTCTTTTGAACGGGTGTTTGGAAGCCGGATGAAAACGGGACTGATGTCGGGAGCCGGGCAGAATTTTGACGCGGATTTTGTGTTTGCGACTGTTCAGACATTGAGCAGACAAGAAAATCTTGAAAGATTTCCCAGGGATTATTTTGATGCGTGTATTTATGATGAAGCGCACCATGCCAGTGCCAACAGTTATAAAAAGGTAATGGATTATTTTAGGCCTCAGTTTATATTAGGTATGACGGCGACACCGGACAGGCGTGATGACAATTTGGAGGGGCGGAATATCTATGAAATTTTTGACCACAATATAGCCTGTGAAATACGTCTGCAGCAGGCGATGGAGGAGGACTTGTTATGTCCGTTCCATTATTTTGGAATTACAGATCTTTCAATGGTTTCGGATGAGGGAAATGCCAGAAAAGAACAATTAGAGAATTTCAGATATCTCACGAGTGAGGAACGTGTCGACTATATTATGGAACAGGCGGCATATTTTGGGCATTGCGGGCCACGCGTGAAAGGACTTATGTTTTGCAGCAGAATAGAAGAGGCAAGAGAACTTTCCAAAAGATTTAATGAACGGGGATGGAAAACGATTGCTTTAAGTGGTGCCGATTCTGAGAGTGTAAGAGCAGAGGCGATAGAAAGACTTGCCATGGGCGTGTCCTCCCCGGAAGATGATTATCTGGATTATATTATCACGGTGGACATTTTTTCGGAGGGGACAGATATCGTAGAGGTCAACCAGGTTATAATGCTTCGTCCAACACAGTCGCCCATCGTATTTATTCAGCAGTTAGGCCGTGGTTTAAGAAAAACAGAAGAAAAAGAATATGTGGTAGTTCTCGATTTTATTGGAAATTATAAAAACAATTTTATGATTCCGATTGCTTTGTCGGGGGACCGCAGCTATAACAAGGACAATATCAGAAGATATCTTCTGGAAGGCAGTAGAGTGATTCCGGGTGCGAGCACTATTCACTTTGATGAAATCAGCAGGAAGCGTATTTTTGAAGCAGTGGACAACGCCAATTTCAGTGATATTAAGCTGATCAAAGGAAATTATCTGAATTTAAAAAATAAATTGGGCAGGATTCCGGGATTAAGCGACTTTGACGAGCACGGCGAGATGGATGTTCTCCGCATTTTTGATAACAGCAGTCTGGGTTCTTATTATAAATTTCTTGTAAAGTATGAGAAGGAGTATAAAGTAAGGCTGACGCCTGAGGAAGAAAAAATTGTTGAGTTCGTGTCGAAAAAGCTGGCGAACGGGAAACGAATTCATGAACTGAGACTTTTAAACAGAATGCTGGCTTATATGCAGGGATTACTGTTTGAGGGACTGGAAGAGGAACTTAAAGATGATTACGGGATTCAGATGAGCGAGAATCAAAAGGAAAATATCATAAATGTTATGACAAATGAGTTTCCCACAGGAGCCGGAAAGAACACATATGCGGGATGTGTTTTTATCGAGAGAGATCATACGTCTGAAAAAGATTATTGTGTTGCAGAGTCCTTTCAAAAAATGCTGAAAAATAATAATTTTTTTGATATTTTGAAGGAACTGGTTGAATTCGGCATTAGACGGTTTGAAAGAGATTTTTCTGATACATATAAAAATACTGACTTTGTTCTGTATCAAAAGTATACTTATGAAGATGTCTGCAGGCTGTTGAACTGGGAGACAAATGAAGTACCTCTGAATATCGGCGGCTATAAATACGATCAGAAAACAAGGACATTTCCGGTATTTATCAATTATGACAAATCGGAGGAAATAAGCGACACCACGAAATATGAGGATCATTTTACCAGCAACAGCAGCCTGATTGCCGTATCAAAGTCTGGAAGAACAGTGTTATCCGAAGATGTACAAAATTTTTTACATGCAAAGGAGCGTGGAATAGAGGTACATCTATTTGTACGAAAGAATAAAAATGATAAGATATCAAAAGAGTTTTACTATTTGGGGCATATGCAGGCGAGTGGAAAAACAAGAGAATTTGTTATGGAGAACACAGACAAGATGGCTGTGGAAATTGAGTGGCTGTTGGATGTGCCAGTCAGACAGGATATCTATGAATATATTGTAAATGAGTAGAGGTGCCAGATGAAGACAATACGGGTAGTGGCGGCCGTTATAAAAGCATTCAATGAAAAAGGCGAGCCGGTTATTTTTGCGACACAGAGAGGATATGGGGAGTTCAAAGACGGCTGGGAATTTCCCGGCGGGAAAATAGAGGCAGGAGAATCACCGCAGGCGGCGTTAAAGCGGGAGATCATGGAGGAACTGGGAACGGAGATATCGGTGGGAGAGTTGATCGATACGGTAGAACATGATTATCCGGCGTTTCATCTTTCCATGGACTGCTTTTGGGCCAGGATCGTGTCCGGAAAACTGATCTTGAATGAGCATGAAGCGGCGAGGTGGCTGACAAAGGAGGAGCTTGACTCTGTAGAGTGGCTGCCGGCGGACGTGAGATTGGTTGAGCTGATAAGGGATGCGATGTCCGGAAGCATCTGCGGCAGGGAGCATCTGAAGGGTAAGGCGGCGCGGCTCAGGGAATAGAAGGAAGGGTGTGCAGTTGATGCGCGAGAGAATACTTGCCAACTCAGGATTCCTGTGATATCATGTAGCTGTTGACAGAGATATTTTATTCAGGAAAGGAGGGGTTGCCATGCGGCGGAGCAGAGAAATGGAAAACAGAATCATGAGGCAAAGAATCAAAGGCACGGCGGCTCCTGCGGATAAATAACGAAATTGCGGACCGGGCACCTTTGAGGTGCTTTTTTTGTGCCTTATTTTGAGGAGACGAAAAGAATATGAATACAGTAAAAGGTATCTATGCCGAGGCAAAAATAATGACGGACGACGTGGAGGCTTATGCAAAGGCGCAGGTGAAGATGATATGTGACAACGAGGCGGCAAGAGGGAGCAGGATCCGTCTGATGCCGGATATCCACCCGGGGAAGGTCGGCCCCATCGGACTTTCGATGACGGTGACGGACAGGGTGATCCCTCAGCTTCTGGGAGTGGATATAGGGTGCGGGATGACCTGCGTAAAGCTGCGTGCAGGCCGTGTGGAATTTCAGAAGCTGGACAGAGTGATACGGGAGAGAGTGCCGGCGGGGTTTGCGGTGCGGAAGGAAGCACTCTGCACGGCGGAAGAATTTCCCTATGAGGAACTTTCCTGCGTCAGGCATATTGACAGGAAGAGGGCAGACAGAAGTCTCGGAACGCTGGGGGGAGGCAATCATTTTATCGAGCTCGACAGGGGGGAGGACGGTGCTTTGTATCTTGTGGTGCATGCGGGCAGCAGGCATCTCGGCGAGGAGACGGCGGGATATTACACAAAGCTGGCCCATGAGTGTCTGAAGGATCAGGGGCAGGATGTTCCCTACTATATGAGCTATCTGGAGCACGACAACAGGAAAGCTTACATTGCGGATGTGCAGATATTGCAGCGCTATGCGGAGTGGAACAGACAGATCATCGTCAGAGAAATTTTGAAGGGGATGAAGTGGAAAGCCGTGGAACAGTTTTCTGCGGCGCACAATTATCTGGACGAGGCGGGAATGCTTCGAAAGGGCTGCATTTCTGCCGGGCGGGGAGAGCGTGTCATCATTCCTGTCAATATGAAGGAGGGGATACTGCTCGGTGTCGGAAAGGGCAACGAGGAGTGGAACTGTTCGGCGCCCCACGGTTCGGGCAGGAAATTTAAACGGGAGGAAGTAAAAAATCATTATACGGTATCGGAGTTTAAAAAGGAGATGAGGGGCATATTCAGTAGCTGTGTCGGGGCGGAAACGCTGGATGAGGCGCCGTTTGCCTACCGCACTATGGCGGAGATTGGAGGGCAGATCGAAGATACTGTGGAGATAACGGAACGGTTAGTGCCCGTCTACAATTTTAAGGCGGGCAGCAGAAGATAGGAGATTTATTTGGTATGATAATACAGATCAGTGCAGGCCAGGGGCCTGCGGAATGTCAGCTGGCGGTCGCCAGGCTGTTGGAATCATTGAAAAGGGAATGCGGAGATATGAGAGTTTTGTCGGATACTGCGGGCAGCGAGAAAGGCTGCCTCGATTCCGTCCGGTTTCAGACAAAACAGGATCTGAGTGAACTGGAGGGAACGGTATTATGGATCTGCAAGAGCCCTTACCGGAAAAACTGCCGGAGAAAGAACTGGTATGTGGATGTGAGCGTCATTCCCGAACAGGAGGAGATCGCATCGGAACAGGAATACCGCATAGAGAAATTTCATTGCGGCGGAAAGGGCGGACAGCATGTGAATAAGGTGGAAACCGGGGTGCGGATTACCCATATTCCGACAGGGATCACGGCGCAGTCAACCGAGGAGCGGAGCCAGTTCCAGAACAGACGCAAGGCGATGGAGAAGCTTGGCAGGAGGCTTAAGGAGCTGAGAGCGGAGCAGGAGGAAAAGCAGTCGAACATCGCCTGGAGAAAACATAACCGCATTGTCAGAGGGAATCCTGTGCGGATTTATGAGGGGGAGAAATTTGTCCGGAGGGAATGATGGAGAGGTTCCTGGACTATCAGTTGAGCATACAAACTGTTTATTGCGACAGTCACCAGGAAAGAGTGTATGATGAAATACCAGCCGTTCGGCGACAGGATATAAAAGAATATGGCAATGCTCTCCAAAGGAGCAGGAGATTCTGTGCAGGGCATCAATCCAGTGGATGCCCTGCGTTTGCCATAAGTTCCTGGGCGATGATCGAAAAACCTGACGCCGAAGAATACTTTGAGAAGCGTCCGCCGGGAAGCCAGACATTCCCCGGGAACTGGATGGCATGGATCCATGCGCCGGCTCGCTCAATAAATTCATTGGCGGTCATAGATCCGCCCTCTCGCTTCAGATTTTGGATCAGATATTTATTTAGGGAAGAAAATCCGATACTGCCTTGGATGATCCGGCGTTTTTCCAGATCAGAGTCAAACAGATCCGGCCATTTATTCCGTATTTCACTCCAGACTGCATCGGTAATAAAATACAGAGTGTCAATACAATCGGAGAGTTCCTCACGGTTGTTCCAATCCTGTGGTATGACCCGGCGCTGCTGCAGATAAAACAGGAGTGACCGCATGGACATAACAAAGGCGTTCAGACTGATCAACTGTGGGGTTTGCCTTGCTGCACCCTCAAACAAAATCTTGTTCGCCCAGAGTTCACTTTTTTTCGGCTCGGAAGCATTTAGCGCTGTGGCAAGTTCTACTGACAGATATTCTCTTTTTGAAATGCTGATATCTTTGCTGGCGCGGTCATAGTTGATCCGATTTTTTAAGACATAGGCAAGAGAAGTATCTACCTTTTTGGAGGTCTTATTGATTGTGATAAATGTATCGATCTCCACTTCCTCTTCCGCCTTTTCCAGTACAATGACAGATAATTCGTAATCTTTGACCTGTTTATAGCGAGCCGGATATTCCTGGCGGAGCAGCCTGAGAGCTTCCACCCTGTGCTGACCGTCCACGATATAGAGCTGAGCATTCTCGGTATATTCCTTTCGGCTGGCACAGATAATAGACGTCGGGAGGAAAAATTCTCTGGAAAGATAGTCTACAATTTTTGCGCAGTGCTTTTTATCGATGGAGCGCTGATATCCCTCGAAAGTCATCGGGTTGAACACATTGACCCTGGTGTGGTTCACAAGCCAGTCGACGGTTTTTCTGGTCTGTATAATATTTGATGTTCCCTGATTAATCCTGTCCATAGTTATTTCCCTTCTTTTAAGGCGTCCGGAAGTTTATCTTTCAGCAGATTTAAAAGCATTTCCATTTTTTCCTGGTCAGATCCGCCGTCAGTATCCATGTCATCCGGTTCAGAAAAAGCGTCTTCTTCGATCCATTCCGGGTCATCTTCATCCTTTACCAGATAAAAACTTATAATGGTCGATGCCAGATACAGGATAAACTGGTCATAATCCTCAAAGAGATAAAGCTCCTGTGCAATATTATACTGTACCTGCAGATAGTATTCCAAAAATGTTTCCTTTATATGAAAGGCAAGTTCTGTTAGCTGCGGAACATTCTCCTGTATTTTGACAGGTCGCTTCCGATAGGGTGCTTTTGAGAGAGAGGCGGACACATAGTTCAAAATATCTTCCTGGCTGGTGGATAAAAAGAGATCGAAGAAACTTTTATAATGTCCCGCCAGATACTCCGTACCGCAGGCCTGCAAAACGTTCTGTCTTGTTTTTTCTGCAAAAAGTCCGCAGACCAGATCCTGCTCAGTGTACTGGTGGGTAAACAGAGACAGAAGCTGTTGATCGGAGGCTTTCAGTATATTGAATATTTCTCCGGTGATTGTCTGGCGTTGCTTTAAATCCACGGCATACTGACTGCCTTTGTAGATGGTTTTGTGTTCCACTTCTCCCCAGATATTATGTACAGCGGATTTTATCTGCAACTCAAAACAGACTTTTTTCTGATAAACGCCGGACACTTTGTAAATTTTATGTCCGTTTTTTTGTGTGGTGCCCTCGGTAAAGTCAAGGTCGATCTCCGAAAATCTGCCGGTCTCGTAATAGGTCTTTAATTTCTGGTAAATAATTTTTTCTTCTTCCATGAAAAAGCAGGTGATGCGGAAACCGATCAGATCGGGCAGCCTTGCCAGAATTTCATTCTGAATGCTGCGCAGATCGCCGTGTATTTCCCACTTATGGATATAATCTTTACGGCTGATTTTCTCAGCAAAGCCGGGTCTGGATTTAATGCGGGATTCCGGGCTGCGAAATATCATTTGGCGGGGATCCAGTTCTGTTAAAAGCCATTCTATAAATTTGCCCAGTTCCTGTTCAATGGCATAGCGGTATTGATTGATCTCCGATTGAAAGTTCGGATCTGAAAAGGCTTTCAGTAAATTTTGATAAGTTTCACTTTTTTGATTATTCATTTGAGCGGTTTTCTCCGATATGCGGGCAGGCCGATACGCTCCGGCCTCTTTTGTAAAATAAACTGATTTTATTCTAACACAGAGGGTGTACATTAGTCCAGTTTAAGCAGATGAAGATTTTGCACTTGACATACATACCAATGGTATGATAATGTAAACATACCATCGGTATGTAAAAAGGGGATACGGATATGGCGAGGAACAAACACCCGGAGGAGACGGTCAATCTGATATTGGAAGCGGCGACGCGCCTGTTTATGGAGAAGGGTTACGAGCACACGTCCATCCAGGATATCATCAACAATCTGGGGGGGCTCAGCAAGGGAGCGATCTACCATCATTTTAAGTCGAAGGAGGATATTCTGGAAGCTGTAACGAACAGGATGAACGAAGAGTCCAATAAAATGCTGGAGGGTATCCGGGATCGAAGGGATCTCACAGGGAAGGAAAAACTGAAAACGCTCTTTAAAGAGTCTGTGAACAGGTCGGATATGGATGATCTTTTTACGGTTGCGCCGGATATGAGCAATAATTCAAAACTGCTGTTCAGCACGTTTCGGGATACGGTGGACAATGTTGCCCCGGAATATATTCTGCCGATCATCGAGCAGGGAATTTCAGACGGCTCTATTCAGACGGACTATCCGGCGGAGTTGGCGGAGCTGATTGTACTTGTGGCGAATATGTGGACCAATCCGATGATATTTAACAATACGATGGAGGAATATTACCGGAAACTCATGGTGTTTAAGCAGATGATGGAGGGATTCGGGCTGGACATCGTGGACGATGAGCTGACGGACAGGATGGAGGAACTGGCGCGGCTCTACCAGAAAAACAAGTGATATTGGCAAAAGGAAGATAAAGATCTGCCCTGAAATACGGGGCAGATATATTTTGATCAATAAACATACCGTCGGTCGGTATGAAAAACTGGCTATAGGAGGAGTATGACAAGATGGAAAAAAGATTATGGACAAAAGATTTTACACTGGTGGTGATCGGACAGATCATATCCCTGTTCGGCAATGCGGCGATCCGATTTGTGCTGCCGCTCTATCTGCTCAATCAGACGGGATCTTCCGCGCTCTACGGAACGGTCACGGCGTGCGCGTTTGTGCCTGCGATCGTGCTGTCGCCTGTGGGCGGCATCGTAGCGGACAGGGTGAATAAGCGCAACATAATGGTTATACTGGATTTTTCCACGGCGGGGCTTATCGCGGCGTTTTCTCTGTCGGAGGGAAGCGGGAATCTCGTCGTGATGATAACGGTCACGTTGATGTTGCTGTACGGGATAGCGGGAGCCTACCAGCCCTCCGTGCAGGCGAGCATTCCGGCTCTTGTAAGCCAGGAGAATATTCTGGCGGCAAACTCTGTAGTCAATATCGTCAACTCGTTCTCCGCTCTACTGGGACCGGTTCTCGGCGGGATCCTGTACAGCTTGTGGGGACTGAAGCCTGTGCTGTACATGTGCGCGGGCTGTTTTTTCTTATCTGCCGTGATGGAGCTTTTTATCAGGATACCTTTTGCCGGACAGAAGACGGCAGGCAGTATGTGGAAAACGGTGAGGGAGGATTTTGCGGAAAGCATCCGGTTTATCCGGAGGGAAGAACCTGTTATAGGGAAAGCTCTGTTTGCGGTCTGCGGGATAAACATGTTTCTGTCCGCTATGCTGGTGGTGGGGATACCGTATATCGTGACGGAGGTGCTGCCGTTTGAACCTGATGCAGCGAAGAGACTGTGCGGTTATGCGGAGGGGGCACTTGCGGCGGGAGGGCTTGCGGGCGGTATCGGCGCCGGCGTGTTTTCCGGAAAACTTACGATGAAAAAAGCGGGGAACCTGATCGTGGCCTGTGCAGTGTGGGTATTTCCGATGGGAATAACGATGGCGTTGTTTTCTTCCGGCATGATAAACTATATGGTAATGCTGGCATGCTGCTTTTTTATTATAGCGTGTTCTACCATTTTTACAGTGATGATAATGTCCTTCGTTCAGGCGAAGACCCCGGGGAATCTGATCGGAAAGGTGATCGCGGTCATGTTGACCGTCTCCATGTGTGCACAGCCGCTTGGCAACGCGATGTACGGCATTTTGTTTGGGATCTGCCGCGGCTATGAATTTGCGGTGGTTTTGTTCGGGGGAGCGGTATCTCTGTTTATCGCCGTCGGAGCGAAGAAAGTATTTCAAAAATATACATTGTAAATGGCAGGCGACTATTTTATAATCAGAAATATAAATTGGGAACAGGAGAGAGAGCTGTGGATATATACAGAATTGATAAATCCAATGTGGACAGTGTGGCAAAACTGATGGCAAGGATAAAACCCGACTGGTGGGACTTTGAGGGGGCGAGGGGACAGCTGCAGGATGTATCTTTGCTTGCGGATCTGGTCGGCTGGTATATGGGAGATGTCGCAGAGCCGCAGGGGTGGATCCTGTGCGCGGAATATGAAGGATATTCTTATTTGAGTATTGAGTGTCTGGGGTATGACGACGACGGGACGTTTGTGATGGAGGAAAAGCTGGAGCCATTGCTCAGGCAGGCTGAGGAGCACGCGAGAAAAAAGGGATACCGCAATCTGAAATACATTATCGGTTCCACCGAAATGTCATGCCACGGCAGGCCGCTTCGGGATTATGCGGCTGAACTGAGGGAACTGAAATCGTACGGCAGGAGGCATTTTGACTATTTTGTGCAGTACGGGTTCTCCCCGACGGGCTTTATACCGGACTGCTACGGGGAAAACTATCACGGTATTGTGATGATAAAATCGCTGCGAATGGTATGAGCGTTTGATAAAGTGAAGGCAGGCGGGAGATCAAAAGTGGACAGGATTGCGGATAAGGACGGGTGCAGGCTGTGCCCGAGAGACTGCGGAGCGAATAGGGGAGCGGGGGAGGTCGGAGTCTGCGGGCAGACCAACATGGTAAAAGCGGCGCGGGCTGCGCTACACTACTGGGAGGAGCCCTGTATTTCGGGAACCGCCGGGTCCGGAACGGTATTTTTCTCGGGCTGCGCCCTGCACTGCGTGTTCTGCCAGAATAAAAAGATAGCGGACGGGACGGCGGGAAAGTATATCACAGAGGAACGGTTGGCGGAGATATTTCTGGAGCTGCAGGCGAAGGGGGCGAACAATATCAATCTTGTGACGCCGGGGCATTTTGTGCCGCAGATCGCGGAGGCGCTCAGACAGGCGAAGAGGCTGGGGCTCTTTCTTCCGGTGGTGTACAACACGGGCAGTTATGAATACGCTTGCACGCTTCGGCAGATGGAAGGGCTGGTGGATATCTACCTGCCGGATTTTAAGTATATGGATGCCGGACTTGCGAAGCGTTACTCTCATGCGGCGGATTACAGCGATGTGGCGAAGGCGGCGATAGCGGAGATGGTGCGCCAGACCGGGAGGGCGGTGTTTGAAAGCGGGGACGAGAACGGGCTTATGAGGAGAGGAACCATTGTGCGGCATCTGGTGCTGCCGGGCTGTGTGGAGGATTCCAAAGCAGTGATAAGGTATTTATATGAGACCTATGGAAATACCGTTTATATCAGTATCATGAATCAGTTTACACCGATGCCTGGTCTCTCGGGGTACCCTGAGATAAACCGCAGGGTCACGGAGGCGGAGTACGAGGAGGCGGTGGATTACGCGGTCTCACTCGGGGTGGAGTGCGGTTTTATCCAGGAGGGAGAGACGGCGAAGGAGAGTTTTATCCCAACGTTTGACGGGGAGGGCGTTTGAGGATGCGGCAAGGTCCGATGCTCTCCTTTTTGGGGCAGTAACGGAGAGGATTTTTTGGGGTGGTGTGGTACACTGTTATCAGGCATCAATATAACGGATGGCAGAAGAGGACAGAGCAGATCATGTGACGATCCGGAATCGAGGAAAAGATGGAGTGGATTGAAAGATTGAATCAAAGCATGCGGTATATCGAGGAACATCTGACGGACGAGATAGATATGGAGCAGCTCGGGCGGATCGCCTGCTGTTCAGCCTATCATTTTCAGAGAATGTTTACCTATATGGCGGGGATGACGCTGGCGGAGTATATACGAAAGAGAAAGGTGTCGCTGGCGGCGGTGGATTTGCAGGGCGGCGACAGTAAGGTGATCGATATTGCGGAAAAATACGGTTACAGTTCGCCCACGGCATTCAACAGGGCGTTTCAGGGGGTACACGGGATAGCGCCCTCCGCGCTCAGGGGAGAGGGTGTGGCCGTGAAATCCTTTCCGCCGATCACATTCAGCATTTCCGTGAAAGGTGCGGGCGAGCTGAATTATCGGATCGAGACGAAGGAGGCGTTCCGGATCGTCGGGATTTCGGAGCCCCTGTTTCAGGAGATAGAAAATAATTTTATGATCGTGCCGAATATGTGGCAGAAAGCGGCTGCGGATGGGACGATCGGGAAGCTGGCGGGGATGATGGATACGCCTCCCATGGGACTCTTGGGCGTGAGCGCCTGCAGTGAAGCGGAGGAGTGGAAATATTTTATCGCTGTCTCCAGCGCGAAAGAACACGGTGAGTTCGAGGAGTATATTGTGCCGGCCTCCACCTGGGCGGTTTTCCCGGGGGAGGGTATGAATCAGTCTGTACAGGAGCTGGAACGGCGCATTGTGACAGAATGGCTTCCGGATTCCGGCTATGAATACGCCAACGCACCGGATATAGAAGTTTACATAAATTCAGATCCGGCGGATGCGAAGTACGAGGTGTGGATTCCTGTGGTGAAAAGTATCTCATAAGAAAAACAGTGAAAGTCGATTATGACAGAGAAAACCAGAGGCCGGTCATCCGTGCGAGCATCTGCAACGGTGAACAGGTGGCGGGTTTTAAGGATATCCGCACCGGAAAATTTTCGGAAGTCATGTTGATCAGAAATGACAGGGATCTGGCAGAATTTCTGGAGAGATATGGTATCGTGCGGGAAGATGTGAAAAAAGAATATTAGGCTGTCGAAAAAGACAGGAGGGTATATAAAAGAAGAATGAAAAAGGGCATTTGTTATATCGTAGGAGCGGGCGAAAATTACGGGCTGGATTTCAAGGCGGAGAAGGAAGATTTTGTGATCGCGGCGGATGCGGGGCTGTGCTGTCTGGAGGAGAGGAAGGTCGTTCCGGATCTGATCGTGGGAGATTTTGACACCCTGCAATATGTTCCTCAGGGAGAAAATGTACTGAAGCTGCCCGCGGAAAAAGATGACACGGATATGTCCATAGCGATAAAGGAGGGGATCGGGGCCGGCTTCAGCGTGTTTCATATCTACTGTGGGACAGGCGGCCGCATCGATCATACGATCGCGAATCTGCAGATGCTGGCATATCTGGCGGAGCGGGAGATGCAGGGATTCCTGTTTGATAAGGACAGCGTGTTTACAACGGTCAAGGACGGAGAACTCTCTTTTGACAGGATCGATACAGGATATATATCCGTATTTTCCTGGTCGGAGAGATCTACAGGGGTGTATCTGAGAAATATGAAATATGAGCTGAACGACGCAGTGCTGACAAACAGTTTTCCGCTGGGCGTGAGCAATGAGTTTATCGGACAGGCGTGTAGTATTGCTGTGGAGAAAGGGACGTTGCTTGTCAGCTTTCCGAGAGGGGCGGAGAAGAAAATAATGCGATGAGGATGTTCATCCCCACACAAAGTTCGCCAGGTAAAACAGTAAAAATGTATGGGCGGGGTAGAATATATAAAAGAAATACTTGAAACTCCGTCCGCGTTCCCCATTATAGCGCAGCATCAACGGCAGCACAAGCACCATAAACCACTGGATGGGAAAGCCGGGATATTCTCCATTTAATGCCTCGTCGCTGAGCTGTGCGATGCAAAAGAGCAGATAGATGATGGAAAAAGTTCTTTTTTGGTCGTGCAGGAAATACATGGAAACACCCAGAACGATAAACAAAAATCCGTACTCATTCAGTGCCAGATTAGGCGTGATGCCGGTACGTACATCTCCGCTGTAATAATGGAGAGCAGGCAGAAACCAGGGCGCAATAACATACAGAAGCTGTGAAGCGAAAATACAGCCCGCCATAATAAGCCCGGCCTTCTTATCCCTCTGATAAGTTTCTATCGTACTGATCAGAATCCCCACAAGAAACAGCGATAAAAAGATATTGTGAAAACCGTATCCGAAACCTTCCACAGGAAAAACAGCATCCACAAAAAGAGCAAACGCGGTCATAAACAGGCTCCCGAGATAGAGCCGCAGCAGATACTTTTTCCTGCTGCGCGTATGCCGGTACCCCTGCGTCATACAAAACAGAAACAACGGATAACTCCCCCGCCCTAAAATCCGAAGGAACATATAGAGCCCGTAGGGGATGTAGTCTGCAAAATAAAACCCGATATGATCCAGAACCATCAGATACAATGCAATACATTTCAACGCAAAAACACTCATAAAAGCCTCCCATTTCGTTTTCCCTATTATATCAGTTATACTATGAATAGTCTTTTAGGAAGTATTTAAGATTTTTTTAAGGTATCCGCATTCTATTTATTCCGATTCCGCCACTCTCTTGGCGAAACTCCGTATATCCCCTTGAATGCCCGCGAAAAGTGCAGCTGGTTCTCATATCCCACGGCGGATCCGATATCCGCGATGGAGAGCGAAGTAAGTTTCAAAAGCTCCCTCGCCTTTACCATGCGGTAATTCATCAGAAACTCCTGCGGGGATCGCCCCACGGAGTTGCGAAAGATCTTTCCGAAATAGCTACGGTTGATACCGCATACGCCGGCAATCTCCTCGATCGAGATATTGTTTTGAAAATTCTGCTCGATAAAATTGATCGCTTCCTTAATATAGTAATCACTCATCCTGCTGCTGTGCACCGGTGTCGCTCGCGTGGCGGAGCGGGTGAGATAGTCCAAAAACAGATGGAGATGTCCGATCAGGTGCATGGGGGATTCCTTGGGATGATGGACGATGTAGTCCATCTCCTGTTTCATCAGCTCCCGCAGTTCCTTGGAACGGGGATGATAGACGGGGGTATCGAGTGAAAGATCCGTCAGATCCAGAGCCTCTTTTACCCGAAGACCGTCAAATTCAATCCACATATATTCCCAGGGGAGATTCTCGTCGGCAAAATAGGTGTTGATCTGTCCGGGAAAAATTAAAAATCCCTGTTCGCTCCTGATGGAGAAGGTTTTGGTTTCCCCTTTGGAGTTATCAGACATCAGTGTTCCGGTGCCGGAGAGAACATAGTGGAACAGATAGTGGTTTCTCGCCATGGGGCCGAAGGAATGTCCGGGGGTGCACTGTTCATAGCCGTGCTGGTACATGTCGAGATCGATAAAGTTCTCGTTGGGAAAGATGTTGAAGAAAGTGTTGCCCATGAAAGCCTCCTTTAGCCCGCGGTCCACAGCTGTGCCGCCAGTCCGCAGCTGCGCCATCAGTCCGCAGTGCCATTCGGAAAATCTGCGATTTTCCTCATGTCGGGCGTTCGCCCTATCCCGAAAGCCCAATATAAATTTTCTTACATGCAAGCATGACGAAAATTCATATTTGTCTTCCGGGACACTGCTCATTACCATCGCATATACCCAAATGCGTCATCGCCTGCTATTATAGCATAAAATATCGCATATTGATATAAAAAATGAAAAATCAAGCTATTTTTGATAGCATTATGGCATGTTAAAATGAAAATATCAATAAAAGTACCGAAAATAATACAGGAAGGAAGAGGGAAATATGTCAAAAAGAAAGATTGCCAAAAAAACAGCAGCAGCGTTTGGGCTTGTGCTCTGTGTGGCAGGTCTGACAGGCTGCGGACAGACAGCATCGGACGGTAAGATCGAGGTGGAACTGGTATCTTACAAACCGGAGGCGGTGGCGGCGATGGAGAAGATCGAGGCTCGTTTCAATGAGACTCACGATGACATCCATTTGACGATCGACTCGCCCAACGAAGCAATGACGATTTTGAAAACAAGATTTATCAGGGAGAACTATCCCGATATCGTGGGAATCGGCGGCGATATCAACTATTCCAATTTCCTGGATGCGGAATTGTTTATGGACATCTCCGATCTGGATGTGACGGCGGAAGTGAAACCGGCATATGCAGAGATGGAAAAAGAATTGGAATTTATTCCAAAAGACGGTATTTACGCGCTTCCCTATGTGGCGAATGCGGCGGGCGTTCTCTACAACAAGGATATGTTTGAGGAGCACGGCTGGGAAGTTCCGGAGACATGGTCGGAATTTACGGCGCTTTGCGAGCAGATCGAATCGGAGGGCATTCAGCCTCTGTATCTGGGCTACAAGGATACCTGGACCTGTCTGGCGCCCTGGAACGCTCTGGCAGTGGGACTTACACCGTCCGATACCTGTGCGCAGGTGAATCAGGGAAACACGACCTTTACAGACAATTACCGTGAAGTGGCCGAAAAGACGGAAGCGCTCCTTGAATACGCGGAGCCGAATCCCTATGCTTACGGTTACAACGACGCCTGTACCGCTTTTGCGAGAGGAGAATCCGCAATGTACACGATCGGTAACTACGCGATCCCTCAGATCAAATCGGTAAACCCCGATATCAATATCGATTCTTTCACATTTCCGGCCAATGAATCGGAGGCGGACAATGTGCTGAACTCTGGTGTTGACCTTCACTTCTGTGTGATGAAAGAGACCAAAAATAAAGAAGCTGTGTATGAGGTGCTTCGGTTCCTCTACGAGGATGAGACGATCAATATTTATCTGGAAGACCAGGGCGGTATCGCCTGCAAGGAAGGCGATTTTGAACTTCCCGCCGAGCTCGAAGGCATGAGAGCATACATAGAAGCAGGCAGGATGACAGATTATCAGGATCACCACTATCCAAGCGAGATGAGCGTGGACGCTATGATCCAGACGTTCCTGTTGGATGAAAGCGACGAGGCGATCGATACTTTTCTGGCACGGTTTGACTCTGACTGGATCAGATATAACAGGGATCTGATCTGGAAAGTGCAGCAGTATCAGAAAGAACACTAAAAAAGAAAGGAAAGGGGTTTTGCCATGAAAAGTAAAATGACCACCCGGGAAAAAACATTCTGGGCAATTACGATACCAGTAGTTTTATTGTTCTTCACCTTTAATACACTGCCCATGTTGAAGGGTTTTATGTATAGCTTTACCAATTACCGCGGTTACGGTGATTATGATTATGTTGGATTCAGAAACTATAAGGATCTGTTTACGGATCTCAGGGTAGGCAAGAGTTATCTGTTTACTTTCAAATACGCGCTGGTGGGTACGGTGCTTGTCAACATACTGAGCCTGATCATGGCGCTGGGTTTAAATAACCGCATCCGCTTTAAGAGTGCGCTCAGAGGTATCTACTTTGTGCCGAACATTCTGGGGGGGCTCGTTATCGGTTATATCTTCAGCTTCTTCTTCACCTACATCGTTCCGGCTGTGGGCAACGCGCTGAATATCAGCTGGATCCAGAACAGTATTCTGGCGAGCGAGAAATACGCATGGATCGGTGTTCTGATCGTCGGCGTATGGCAGGCGGTGGCGACGAACACGATCATCTACATATCCGGCCTTCAGACGGTGCCTGAGGATGTATACGAGGCAAGTAATCTGGACGGCGCGACGAAATGGCAGGAATTCTGGAAGGTGACGCTGCCGCTTGTGGTTCCTTTCCTGACCATCAACCTCGTGCTCAGCACAAAGAACCTGTTGATGGTATTTGACCAGATCATGTCCCTGACAAAGGGCGGTCCTGCGCAGAGCACGGAGTCTATCTCCTACCTGATCTACAGAAACGGTATGGACGGCGGACAGTTCGGTTTCCAGAGCGCGAACGCAGTGATATTCTTCTTTGTGATAGTAGGCATCACCGTGGCTCAGTTGACGATAATGAATAAGAAGGAGGAACAGTTATAATGAAGGAAGAAAAAAGAACAAACTGGGTGCTGACGTTCGTTCTGATCTTAGGCACCATAACCGTATTCTTTCCCTTATATATGGCATTTATCATAGCTTTCAAGCAGCCCAGCGAAATGACAAACGATGTGGCAGGGGCGCTTGCGTTCCCGTCGACATGGAGTTTTGACAATTTCAGGCAGGCGATGGAAGTGACAGACTTCTGGCGCTCCCTGGGCAACAGCCTTCTGATCACGATTGCCACTATCGTCATTGCGATCGTCATCCATTCCGTTGCGGGTTACGCGATCGGAAGAGGCATGGCGGAGAGAAAAAGCTTTAAGCTGATCTATTTTTACATCGTGAGCGGTATGTTTGTACCTTTCGCCATCCTGATGATGCCCCTGGTAAAGCAGACGGCGCAGATGGGACTCGGCAACAGGCTCGGCGTAATCCTGCTGTATGTGGTGTTCTATATGCCGATGAACGTGATGCTCTACACGGGATATTTAAAAAATATACCGTTGGCGCTGGAAGAAGCGGCGTACATAGACGGAGCTACCACATGGACTACCTACTGGAAGGTCATCTTCCCGATGATGTCGCCGATGCATGCGACGGTTGCGATCCTGACGGCTCTGGGTACATGGAACGATGTGATGACACCCCTTGTTATCATGTCCGGTACAGGCATCAACACACTGCCTCTGGCACAGCTCAATTTCCAGACGCAGTTCGGTACAAACTACAACCTGGCATTTGCATCCTATATTCTGGCGTTGATTCCGATCCTTCTGTTCTATATCGTTTGCCAGAAGCAGATCTTAAACGGTGTGGCAAACGGTGCGGTAAAAGGATAATTATAGAATCTTTCTGCTATCTGCGGGTTAAAAATTGGGAAAAGTATGCTATAATTTAAGACATGATAAGTTTATCCCTCGTTGTGACAGCGGGGGATGAACGCCAATAGAAATAGAAACAGACAGTGGAGGGAAGTTTTAATATGGCAATAACGGCGAAACATGGTGTATTTCATATTGAGACAGCGAATACCCTTTACCAGATGAAGGTAGACGATTTCGGTGTATTGAATCATCTATGGTATGGGGGGAAAACGGATTGCGTGATGGATTATCTTCTGGATTATCCGGACGTGGGATTTTCAGGCAACATCTACGAGGCGGAAAACCGGAGAACTTATTCTCTGGATACGCTCCCGTTAGAGTACGCTTCCGGCGGTGTAGGAGATTTCCGCGTTCCGGCGATCTCTGTCACTCACGAAAACGGGAGCTGCGCGCTGGATCTGCGGTTTCAGGAATATCACATTTTAAAAGGGAAATACCGGATTCCCGGGCTGCCTGCGGTGTATGCGGCGGATGATAAGGCGGAGACGCTGGAAATTGTCTTGAAAGACACGGCGACGGATGTGAAGGTGATCTTAAAGTACGGCGTGCTGGAGGAGGAAGATGTC
The DNA here is from genome assembly GCA_003611955.1 of bacterium 1XD8-76. Lineage (GTDB taxonomy): Bacteria > Bacillota > Clostridia > Lachnospirales > Lachnospiraceae > 1XD8-76. Next base: position 11,429 of record RAZE01000030.1, on the reverse strand, counting down.
ATCACGAGAAGCGTTGTCGTACAAAATCAGGGAAAGACTCCTGTGATCTTGAACAGGGTGCACAGCCTGTGCATGGATATTCCCTACGGAGAGTGGGAGTGGATCCATTTTCACGGAAGACACACAAAGGAGAGACAGACGGAGCGGGCAGTGCTTGTCCACGGCATCCAGGAGAGCAGCAGCGGAAGGGGCATGTCCAGTCACCAGCAGAATCCGACGGTACTCCTGTGTGAAAAGGGCGCATCGGAAAAATTCGGATTTTGTGTGGGGGCGGCGCTGATGTACAGCGGTGGCTTCCAGACGCAGATAGAGAGAGATCAGCTCGATCAGGTGAGACTTGTGATGGGGATCCAACCGGATACTTTTGCGTGGCATCTCGAGGGGGGAGACAGTTTTTACGCGCCGGAGGTGATCCTGTCGTGCTCAGAAAAAGGGTTTGCAGAATTGTCCCACCGCTTCCATCATGTGATCCGCAACAATGTATGCAGGGGCAAATATAAGCTTTCCGAGAGGCCTGTGCTGATCAACAACTGGGAAGCGACCTATTTTGACTTTAATGACACAAAGATAGAAGAGATAGCAAAACAGGCGTCGGAGCTCGGCATCGATATGATGGTGCTGGATGACGGATGGTTTGGAAAGCGGGATTCGGATATATCGGGACTGGGCGACTGGGTTGTCAATGAGAAAAAGCTGCAGGGCGGTCTCAACAAGCTGATCGAGAGAATCAACGGCCTCGGAATGAAGTTCGGCATCTGGATGGAACCGGAGATGGTCTCCGAGGACAGTGAACTGTTCCGCACTCATCCCGAGTGGGCGATCCGCATACCGGGCAGAAACCCCATGCGGAGCAGATACCAGCTTGCTCTGGATATGGCAAATCCCCAGGTGATCGAGTATATTTATCAGGTAATCAGCAAGATCCTGCGGGAGAATAATATTGAGTATGTCAAGTGGGATGTCAACAGGAGTATCTGTGACTGGTATACTCCCACGCTCCCTGAAAAACGTCAGCTGGAGCTGCCTCACCGGTACATACTGGGGCTTTATGCGTTGCTGGAGCGGCTGACCGGAGAGTTTCCGGATGTCCTGTTTGAGGGCTGCTGCGGAGGAGGCGGAAGGTTCGATGCGGGGATGCTCTATTACTGTCCGCAGATATGGTGCAGCGACGATACGGACGCCCATGAGAGGACTGTGATTCAGTATGGCACAAGCTTCTTCTATCCGATCTCTACGGTAGGCTCCCATGTCTCGGCAGTGCCGAACCATCAGACAGGCAGGGTGACTTCCATCCGTACGAGAGGTACGGTGGCGATGGCGGGCAGCTTTGGCTATGAACTGGATTTAAATAAGCTGAATGAAGAAGAGAAGAAAGAAGTTACCGAACAGGTGAAAACCTATAAGAAGTATCAGAAGCTGATCTATAACAGTCTTTATTACAGGCTGTGCGAGCCTGGGCGGGACGGTTTGTCGGCGTGGGAGTTTGTGGCGGAAGACGGATCAGAAGCACTGGTACAGGGTGTGGTCTATCGGGCGGAGCCCAATGCGTTGCGAAAAAGGATCCGGCTTACCGGCCTTTTGGAGAATGAAAAATACCGGGTGGAAGGGGAAGAACAGATATACTCGGGAACGGCACTTATGACGGGAGGCATTCTGCTCCCCGAGATCAAGGGCGATGATGTCTCCGTACAGATCCATTTAAAGAGGTTATCCACTTTATAACTTTTATCCTTATACAAATGCCGGGAAACTGGCGGGCAGACAGACTCTTAACAGGGTCTGTCTGTTTTTGCGTACAAAGCCGGGCGGGGGAGAGTTGCGCGGGAAAGAGGGTTTGTGCTAGAATAACATAGATGTATCCGGGAGACAGAAGGGCGGAAACCACTGGGATGGCGATAGGGTAAGGCGGGAAACGGTATGCAGGCGAGACTGACGGAATTAAACGAGAATGAAATATTGCTCTATCTGGGTTATAGAGGGCAGGAGTATCCGGCGGAGATCCGGGAGCAGATAGAGCGATGCCGGAGGGAGGTGGTCGCGGCTTCGCAGCCGCGGCTTGTCTGGAGACGTCTGCCTTTGGACGGAGCGCTTTTTTCTGCGCTGCAGCTGGAGGGGAAGGATATCCGGGAACTTCTTGAGGGATGCCGGGAGGCGGTGCTGATGGCGGTGACGCTGGGGCAGGGGATAGACCGGCTGCTGGCAAAGAGCAGCGTGAGCAATATGGCGGACGCAGTGATCATGGATGCCTGTGCCAGCACGGCGATCGAGAATGTGGCGGACAATTTTGAGTTTGACCTGCGCGGAGAGATAGAGGCGGAGAAACTGTATCTGACAGATCGGTTCAGTCCGGGTTACGGGGATCTGCCGCTCTCTTCCCAGAGACAGCTGTGCGCGGCGCTGGATACAGGGCGGAAGATAGGACTTTCGCTGAGCCCGTCTCTGCTGATGATACCGGGAAAGTCAGTGACTGCCATTCTGGGTATCTCCGATGAGCCGAAGGCGCTGCGGAAGAGAGGGTGCGAGAGCTGCAGTTTGTTTCGGAACTGTATGTATCGGAAAGAAGGGAGAAGTTGTCATGAGAAATAGAGTGATTCTGGACGGTGGAATGGGCACCATGCTGCAGGCGGCAGGCCTGGGGCTGGGGGAGAGGCCTGAAATATTTGGAATAGAACATCCGGATGTGGTGGAGCGCATTCAGCGCAGTTATGTGGATGCAGGCTCCCAGGTGATTTATGCCAACACATTCGGAGCAAACGCCCACAAGCTGGAGGGAACCGGTTATACGGTGGAGGAGGCAGTCTCTGTGAATGTCGCCACGGCGAGGAGGGCAGCGGGAGGGAAGGCTAAGGTGGCCCTGGACGTGGGACCGATCGGGGAGCTGTTAGAGCCTCTCGGCATGCTCTCCTTTGAGGAAGCGTATAAAATATATGCGCAGGTTGTGAAAGCGGGAGCGGCCTGCGGCGTAGATTTGATTATATTTGAGACGATGACAGATCTGTACGAGGTGAAAGCTGCAGTGCTGGCAGCGAAGGAAAATACCGATCTGCCGGTCTGGACAACCATGAGTTTTGAGGCCTCGGGGCGTACCTTTACCGGGACTACGGTGGCGGCGATGGCGCTGACTTTATCCGGGCTTTCCGTGGATGCGCTGGGGATCAACTGTTCCCTGGGCCCAAAGGAGCTGATGCCCCTGGTGGAGGAACTGCGGCAGTGGACCGATCTGCCGATCATCGTAAAACCCAACGCGGGGCTGCCGGATCCCGCCACGGGAGAGTACAGCATGGGAGCGGAGGAGTTTGGGGCGTGCATGGCGGAGTTTCCGCAGGCCGGCGCTTCCATTTTCGGCGGCTGCTGCGGGACGAACCCCGATTTTATCCGGGCGTTGGCTGACAACCTGGCAGCCGGCGGGACGATGGAAGGAGAGCGGACCGGACGCACGGCAGCCGACCGGCTTCGCCGCGGTGTCTGCTCCGCGGGACAGGTGGCGGAGTTCGGCGGATTTGAGGATTCGGGACGGATCCTTGTGATCGGGGAGCGGATCAATCCGACGGGGAAGAAAAGATTCCAGCAGGCGCTGCGGGATAACGATATGAACTATATCATGGAACGCGCCATCGAGCAGGCGGACGCCGGGGCCGATATTCTGGATATCAACGTGGGGCTTCCGGGAATCGAGGAGGCGGAGATGATGACCAGAGTGGTCAAGGCTGTGCAGAGTGTGGTGTCCCTGCCGCTGCAGATCGATTCCTCCGACCCGGAGGCGATCGAGGCGGGACTCCGCGCCTGCAGCGGAAGATCTATCGTCAACTCCGTGAACGGGGAGCCGGAGGTGCTTGAGAAAGTGCTGCCGATCGTGAAAAAGTACGGCGCAGCGGTGGTAGGGCTGACGATGGACAAGAGCGGCATCCCGGAGACGGCGGAGGCGAGGATCGAGATCGCGGAGCGGATCGTGAAAGCGGCGGAGGATTTCGGGATCCCCAGGGAGGATGTGCTGATCGATGCCCTGACTCTGACCATATCCGCCCAGCAAAGGCAGGCAGCGGAGACGCTGAGAGCGGTTCGCTATGTTCGCGGGCATATGGGGCTGCACTGTGTGCTGGGCGTCAGCAATATCTCGTTCGGACTGCCGGAGCGGATCCATATCACGGCAGGTTTTCTGACGCAGGCGATGTGCTGCGGGCTGGATTTTCCGATCGTCAACCCGAACCAGAAGGAGATCATGGATATGATCTTTTCCCACCGTGCCCTGTCCGGCGAGGATGCGGACTGTGCGGCGTATATCGAGCGGTTTGCGGGGGAAGCTTCGGAGAAGGCGGCGACGGCTCCTGCAGTGTCAGCGGAGATGAGTATTGAGACGGCGGTTTTAAAAGGTCTGAAACAGGAAGTGGCAAATTTGACGGAAAAGTATCTGGAGTCCATGTCTGAGTTGGACGTGATCAATCAGAAACTGATACCGGCCCTGGATATCGTGGGAGAAAAATACGAAAAACAGCAGATTTTCCTGCCGCAGCTGATCAATGCGGCGAACGCCGCCTGCGCGGGCTTTGATCTGATCAAGACAAGGATCGCCGGCAGAGGCGGAGAAAATCTGTCGAAGGGAAAGATCGTCATGGCGACAGTGGAGGGGGATATCCATGATATCGGTAAAAATATTGTCCGCGTGGTGTTGGAAAACTATGGCTATCAGGTGATCGATCTGGGGCGCGATGTCCCGGTGGAGGCTGTGGTTGCGGCGGTTCTCCGGGAGAATGTCTCCCTGGTGGGGCTTTCCGCGTTGATGACGACGACCGTTTCCTCCATGCGGAAGACCATCGCTGCCCTGCGCGAGAGCGGCCATCCCTGCAAAATTTTCGTGGGCGGAGCCGTGCTGACGGAGAGCTACGCGATGGAGATCGGTGCGGACTATTACGCGAAGGATGCGAAGGCGTCGGTGGATATAGCCAGGGAAGTCTTAAATATGATGAATCACCAAATGCCCGAAGGAGACTGACCCCTCCAGAAACAGGGTGTTTCCTCCGCTTAGATTCCCGACGCCGGACTCTTCCACGCTGCCGAAGGAGCGCCGGACATTGATTGTCACATTCCAGTCAGCGGGAACGAAAAGTTCCATATTGCCGAAGGAGCATTCCACAAGGACGTTTGATCTGTTGTTCTTCAGCGCGGCGTCCTTGAAATATACCTCCAGGTTTCCGAAGGAGCTCTCCAGAATGATCCGGCTGATATCGCGGCCGGTGATATATTTTACGGAATGGCCGAAGGAGGCGCTGCAGCGGATCTCTTCGCCGCTCACAAATTCCTGTGTGTTTTGACTGAAGTGGCCGGCTTTTGAAGGATAGGGAGGAGCCGGATGGTTTTTGTATTTTGAATGTTTGGGAAAGATGATATTCAGGCCGATGGTGCCGAGCAGGGCTGCGCCCAGAACAGGCCAGGGGGTGATCGCCTCCAGATGAAGTATCTCATCGTTGAGGATGACGAGGCCTGCCAGTGAAAACAGGATCTCTCCGAAAGATCTGTTCAGGACGCCGTCCACGAAAAGGCCGATGAGGACGATGGAAAAGAGGATGGACCAGAAGTTAACGCCCTCCAGATATCCCAGTCTGCCAAGAAGCAGGGCCGCCGCCCCGAGCAGGAACAAAACGCCCCAGAATATTTTTTTAAACTGTTTTCTTTTCATGTTTGTGTGCCTCCGTTCAGTTGTTTTTTCTGGTTTCTGTCAGCTTACTATTTCAGTATAGCAGAAATAGGAGAACTGTAAACCGCTTTTGCACAAGAGGTTAAAGGGGAAGTGATCGTAGTCTGAAATAAAATCGGCATTGCCTTTTTCTGCCTGTGAGTATAAAATAGATGTGAATACGGCAGAGAAAGGAGCTATGTGCTTTGAAAAAGGAATATCTGATCACAGAAAAGCCCTGGAAAGCGCTTCTTCTGTTTGCTGTGCCGATGATTATCGGAAATTTGTTTCAGCAGTTTTATACCATGGTGGACTCTATCGTGGTGGGGCGGTTTGTCAGCGAGAATGCGCTGGCGGCGGTGGGCGCGTCCTACGCCCTGACGACAGTGTTTATCTCGATAGCCATCGGCGGCGGCGTGGGAGCATCGGTGATCACGAGCCGCTATTTTGGCGCCCGGAATTATCGGAAAATGAAACTGTCTATACGGACGGCGCTGACAGTTTTTCTTGTGACCAGCCTTGTGCTGGGCGGTATAGGACTTTTGCTCGGAAAGCAGATCATGATGGCACTCAATACGCCTTCCGATGTGTTGGGGGACGCCACGGTCTATCTGAATATCTATTTTCTGGGACTTCCGTTTCTGTTTATGTATAATATTTTATCCGCCATGTTCAACGCGCTGGGGAAGTCCCAGATACCGTTATATCTGTTGATCTTCTCCTCGTTATTCAACATTGCGCTGGATATCTTCTTTGTGAAAGAATTGACGATGGGGGTTGCCGGCGTGGCGTGGGCGACGCTGATCGCGCAGGGCATCTCAGCGGTGTTTTCCTTTATGATACTGCTTAAGGAGCTGAGAGGCTACAGGGTGGAGGAGAGGCTGCCGTTGTTTGACAAGACGGAGTGCATCAGCATGGCCCGGGTGGCGCTCCCGTCCATTTTACAGCAGTCCACGATCTCCATCGGGATGATGTTGGTGCAGTCGGTGGTCAACAGCTTCGGCGCGCAGGTACTGGCGGGATTTTCCGCCACGATGCGGGTGGAGAGTATCTGCATCGTGCCGATGTCGGCGATGGGAAATGTGATGAGTTCTTATACGGCGCAGAATATCGGGGCGGGAAAACTGGATCGGGTGAGACAGGGATACCGCACAGGTTACGGGATCGTGGCAGGTTTCGCGGTGATCCTGTGTCTGATCGTGGAATTGACCTACCGGCCGTTAGTGCTGCTGTTTCTGGGGGAGGAGGCTTCAGCGGCGGCATATCAGACCGGGGCGGGTTATCTGCAGTTTATCGGCTGGTTCTTTGTGTTTATCGGGATGAAGATGATCACGGACGGCTTGCTGCGCGGCGCCGGTGATATGGTGATGTTCACGGTGGCCAATATGGTGAATCTGGGGATCCGGGTGTTTGCGTCCATGCTTTTCGCGCCGAGATTCGGTGTGGAGGTTGTCTGGATCGTGGTGCCCATCGGATGGATCGCGAATTATCTGATTTCTTTCGCGGAATACCGCACGGGGAAATGGGTGAGACAATGAGAGCAGAAGAACAAAGAGGAAACGGATTCTGGTATAGGAAAGGACTGCGGGACGGGATCCCGATCGCCATGGGATATTTTGCGGTGGCGTTTACTCTGGGGATCACGGCGAAAAATATCGGGATGACGCCGGTGCAGGCGGCGGTCTCGTCCATGCTACTGCACGCTTCGGCGGGGCAGTACGCGGCGATGACGGTGATTGCATCCGGGACGGGTTATCTGGAGATGGTCATGACGACGCTGATCGTCAATCTGCGGTATCTGCTGATGTCCTGCGCACTGTCCCAAAAAGCCGGATCGGAGATGCGGATGGGACATCGGATGGCAGTCTCCCACTATATTACGGACGAGATATTCGGCATCGCTTCGGCGGTGGAGGGGAAGCTGAACCCCTTTTATAATTATGGCGCCGCGTCTGTGGCGGGGCCCGGATGGACCGCAGGGACTTTTCTGGGAGCCCTGCTGGGGACGGCCTTGCCGGACAGGATAGGGAGGGCGTTTGGGGTGGCACTGTACGGGATGTTTATGGCGATCATCATTCCCCCGGCGAAAAAGAGCAGGATCATCTGCGGCATCGTGGCGGCCTCCATGCTGGTCAGCTATCTGTTTTCGGTTCTGCCGGTAGCAAAGGAGATCTCGGAGGGCTTTAAGATCATTATCCTGACGGTCGTGATCGCCGGTTTTGCTGCGTGGAAGTTCCCGGTGCACGAAGAGGCGAAGACAGAGGCGGAAGGAGGAGAGCAATGACACAGAATGTATATCTGTATTTGATTGTGGCGGCGGTTACCCTGTATGCGATAAGGGCTCTGCCTATGACGCTCATACGGAAGGATATCAAAAGTCCGTTCATCCGATCTTTTTTATATTATGTGCCCTATGTGACGCTGGCGGTCATGACCTTTCCCGCCATTTTGAGCGCCACGGGCAGCAGGATCTCGGCGTGGGCAGGCTTTGCGGCGGCACTTTTGATCGCCTATGTGGACGGCAATCTGTTCCGGGTGGCGATCGGGGCGTGTCTGGTAGTATATGCGGCGGAATTTTTTATATAGGGATGTGGGCATATTATGATCAGGATTGATCAGAACAGGAGGAAAGAAATGGAAGAGCTTGAGCAGGCCAGAAGTATTGTATTGGAGGCCGGAACCTTTTTAAAGAACCGGGAGGCGGCCGGACATATTACGGTGAAAGGCGCTTCGGACTATGTGACGGAAGTGGATAGGAAGGTACAGGATTTTATCCAGAAGGAGCTGGGAGAAAAATATCCCGAAATACAGTTTTTGGGGGAGGAGAAGAGCAACGAAGAGGTAGATCTTTCCGGTCTGGTATGGGTGCTGGATCCGGTGGATGGTACGACGAACCTGATCCACGATTACAGGAGGAGCAGCATCTCGCTGGCACTGATGGAAAACGGACAGACCCTGCTCGGTGTGGTCTATCAGCCCTACACAGATGAGATGTTCTGGGCGGAAAAGGGAAAAGGAGCCTGTCTGAACGGGAGAAGGATCCATGTCAGCAGAGCGGAGACGATGGAAGAATGCATGTTTGCTTTCGGGACGGCCCCCTATGACAAGGAAAAGTTCGGGGAGGAGAGTTTTCGGAAGATATACAGAGTATTCATGGATTCCCAGGACATTCGCAGGAGCGGTTCCGCGGCGATCGACATGGCGGAGACCGCGGCGGGCAGGATCGACGGTTTTTTTGAGAGGAAGCTCAGCATCTGGGATTACGCGGCGGGAAGACTCCTGGTGTCGGAAGCCGGCGGAAAGGCGACCGATTTTGAAGGCGAAGAGCTGGGATGCGCGATGAAGAGCAGCGTGGTCTGTGGAAATCCGGCGATCCATGCGCTTCTGGTTCAGAAATATCTGAAATAGACGGTATGACTTTTTGGAAAATGTGCCATACTGGATATAAGATTACTGGAAGGAGAAGTTTATGAAGAATAAAGTTCATTATGTGGACAGCCGAAAAGTGGCAGTGATCGGCTGCGGATTTGTGGGTTCAACGATAGCGTTCGCGCTGATGCAGAGCGGTCTGTTCTCGGAGATGGTGTTGATCGATGTGGACATGAAAAAAGCGGAGGGGGAGGCAATGGATATCGGCCATGGCATTTCCTTTGCCCGTCCGATGAAAATATGGGCAGGCGTCTATGAAGACATTGCGGATGCGGCTATTGTCATTGTCACGGCCGGTGCCAATCAGAAACCCGGGGAGACGAGGCTGGATCTGGTGCACAAGAATATAGGTATCTTGAGAAGTATTATGCCGGAAGTGACAAAATATAATAAGACCGGAATTATTATGATCGTATCCAATCCGGTGGATATATTGACCTATGCGGCGTTAAAGATCAGCGGATTGCCGGAGAATCGGGTGATTGGTTCGGGGACTGTGTTGGATACGGCGAGATTAAAGTACGAAATAGGTGAATTTCTGGAGGTGGACAGCAGAGGCGTTCATGCCTTTATTGTGGGAGAACACGGCGACAGTGAGATCGCTGCCTGGAGCAGCGCCAATGTTTCCGGAGTGCCTCTGAAAGAGTTCTGTAAGATCAGAAATGATATTGACAGCAACAAAGAAATGAAAGAAGCCATGGAGGAAATAGCGGAGCGTGTAAAGAACAGTGCTTATGAGATCATTGAGCGCAAACAGGCGACTTATTACGGCATCGCCATGGCGGTGAAGCGGATCTGTGAAGCGATCGTGCGGGATGAGAAATCGGTGCTGCCGATCTCCAGTATGATGCATGGGGAGTACGGGCTGACGGATGTGGTGCTGAGTATGCCGGCTATCGTCGGCGAAGACGGCGTGGAGCACGTGGTCCCGGTTTCGCTGGATGAGGAGGAGCAGAAGCGCCTCTGGAATTCCGCTAAGGTGTTGAAGGAGATACAGAAGCAGGAAGGATTTTAAAGGGATTTTCTATGAGAATAAGAATCAGATAGATTCTTATTACAGGTCAGAGGAAGATCGGCGACAGGCTGATAGGATGGAGACATTATGATAAGTCAGGCGTTGAGAGAGGCGAGAGAATTCGAGGAAGAATCGGAAAAACAGATACAGGAGACGGAGCGGCCGTCATTTCATCTGACGGCGCGGACCGGGTGGATGAATGATCCCAACGGATTTTCCTGTTATAAAGGGCAGTATCATCTGTTTTACCAGTACAATCCCTATGACACGTGCTGGGGGGCGATGCACTGGGGACATGCGGTGAGCAGGGATATGCTTCACTGGGAATATCTCCCGGCGGCGCTTGCGCCGGATGAGCTTTACGATAAAGACGGATGCTTTTCCGGCAGCGCGATAGAACTGCCGGATGGAAGGCATCTTTTGATGTACACCGGTGTTGTCAGGGAAAAGCAGGAGAACGGCGGTATCTGTGAGGTACAGACACAGTGCCTTGCGGTGGGGGACGGAACAGACTATGAGAAATATGAGAACAATCCGGTGTTGGATGAGAGGGATATTCCGGAGGGCAGCAGCAGATTTGATTTTCGGGATCCGAAGGTGTGGCGAAAGAAAGATGGTACATACCGTGCGCTGATCGGAAGCCGTCCGGCGGACGGCAGCGGTCAGGTTCTGCTCTATGCCAGCGAGGATGGGCTTCGCTGGCAGTATCGAAAGGTGCTTGCGGCGAACAACGACCGATTTGGGAAAATGTGGGAATGTCCCGACTTTTTTGAGTTGGACGGAAAGGGCGTTCTGATCGTTTCACCCCAGGATATGTTGCCGCGGGAACTGGAGTATCACAATGGAAATGGGACGGTATGCCTGATCGGGGAGTACGACGAGGAGACAGATACCTTCACGGAGCAGTATGACCAGGCCGTAGATTACGGGATCGATTTCTATGCGCCCCAGACGGTTCTGACGCCGGACGGGCGGAGGGTGCTGATCGGATGGATGCAGAACTGGGAGACCTGTGCAGTGCGTACCCCGGAGGATAAATGGTTCGGTCAGATGAGTCTGCCCAGAGAGCTGTCCGTAAGGGACGGCAGACTGTACCAGAACCCCATCAGAGAGCTGGAGGAGAGAAGAAGAGACAGAGTGGAATACAGGGAAGTCCTGGTGAGGGATGCGATCAGCCTGGAGGGCATCCGGGGGAGAAGGGCGGATATCGAGCTTGCCGTGCGCCCCGCCGATGAACAGAGGCTGTACCGGAAATTTGCGGTCCGGTTTGCCCAGAATGCCCAGTATCAGACTTCGGTGAGTTTCAGGCCTCTG
>RAZE01000002.1 GCA_003611955.1 bacterium 1XD8-76 | reverse complement strand
TGCCGATGGCATCGATCTTTTCCTGCCATTGCTTTTTCTCAGCGTCACGTTTTTCTTCCAGAACTTTAATGCTTGCTTCCAGAGAATCGATCTCTTCATCATAGAGCTTTTCCGCATAGGAGATCAGGTCTTTGAGATTGTTTTTTCTCTCGTCATAATAATCTTCCCATAGTTTCTTGATGCCTTCCAGAATATCTTCTTCATTTTTCTGATATTCCTCTAGATATTTTTCGTGCACTCCGGATGACTCTCCGAAATATTTCTCGTTAAGATCCATCCGTGCTTTCCAGTAATCTTCATCGGAGATAAGGCCGAGTTTGTGCATTCTTTCCAGTTCTTTGAGTTCTTTTTCATATGCCTCTTTGTGTTTGGCTTCGGAACTTCCGGAACTGCCGCCGGATTTTTTACCACTGCCTCCTCGTATCTTTATCTGAGGCTTTGGAACAGCTTCTTCTCTATTAGCAAGCCCTTCCAATTCCCTCTTTATTTCATCTACCCTCTGTGCAACAAAATCCTGTACGGTTCCATTCGTTTTATATGTATCCCCCTCCATCATATTGTAGAGGTCCATTAGTTCTATAAGCAGTTCGACAGCGCGGCTTGTTTTATCAGTATCACCACATAAATCAATAAGGTTTTGGCAATCGGCAGATGTATTGATTGTTGTCGCCTCTTCTGCAATCTTCGCATTATACAGTGACCATATTGCGTCTGCTGTTTCTCCCAAATATCCATTTTCATCAATAAGATTCTGTATTTCTTCCGATGTAGTTTCTGACAGATCCACATCAATCAAAGCTTCTTTGGCTTCTTTCAGTGCAAGAATGCTTTCGATTACTTCCTCATAATTTTCTACACCCATTGATTCTAACTGGGTTCCATAATATTCTTTTGTATCCTCAGTTAATTGGGCAAGAAAATCACTGCTGTTTACCCACTCCGTAGCAAGTTCATTGGCGGCTTCCTGACATTCTTCATAGGAAAAGGTTGCGCTTCCCAGAACTGCCTGGAATTTATCCCATGATTCTAATCCTCGGACTTCAACATCAAATCCAGATAAAGTATCAGCTTCTACAAATCCGTTAGACTTTTTAGCTGCGAGTGCTTCTGACATTTTAGATATCTGGCTGGACATAGAAGAGAGCTGTTTGGATTCATCTACTAATTTATTGATTCTTGAGACGGCTTCATCAGCGGATATATCAATGTTCTTGAAATATTCTGTAGAATCCGCTTCGCTAAAGGTATCAACCGTTAATCGCCCTTTTTCTGCAAGTTCAAGGAGAGTGTTGCCTAGTTCTTTTACTTTTTCATTTTCTGAAGTGAAAGAATCTGCCCATGCCTGGTCGAAGGTGGTATTTATATTCTCTACTTGCGCTGACGCATCTCTTACTGTATTGCCTACATTTCTAATATCCGTTGCCAAATCTGAAAAGTCTTCTGTTAGATATCCCTTTAATATGGCTTGGAATGCCTCTCCTCCCCCACTTGCACTGAGGATAGAGTCTTCCATTGTTTCAAATTCTGCCTTGGTGCTAGGAATTCCATTTTGCCATTCATAGTTTAGTTTTAACGCATTATACTGTTGTTCTGTATATGATTCTACGCTTTCTGATAAATCATTGATTATAGTGTTAATATCTTCGTATATATCAGAACTCATTAAGAAATCTGCATTGTCTGCCGTTACTAGCTTATTCCTTGCTCCAATAAGCGCATTGTAGTATTCAACCACTGCATTCATATCAGTATGGTCTGAGTCCCAATTTACAGGTTCCCATTCGACACCATCCTGGCTTATATCCTCATATTCAGACAAAATATCCTTGACTGCTTCCAAGGCTGCCATATGTTCTTCAACGCCCGTCATTTGTTCGTTTTTCTGTATGGTGATATGACTCCCATCCCAGCTACTATATGCTACATTCTTTAACGCATCTTCTGCTGCTTTTGCACCAATTTTAGCAGACACATATTGATTTTCTAATTCAGCTTTGGTTGCTTCTTTTAATGCCTCTGTATATTCATCTGTACCAGCTGTAAGATTTTTTAACACTTCTGCCTTATCACCAAGCGCAATTGTAATATTTTCTACCGCTGTTTTAAATGATTCTTCCTCAGAGGTCGTTCTATCCTGTATAGATGCAAGGCGTGTATACTCATTATATAAATCTTTGAGTTTGTCCGCATTTTCGGAAGCTGTTGTAGCTGATTCTATGTTTTTCTGGCGTGTTTCTTCCAGTTTTTCATTATGTTTGGAAACGGCTGTTGACAACATACTGATTGCCGTTGTCGCTAACATGAGTCCCATGCCAATAGGATTATTAGCAAACATACCCTTAATCGTAGCACCCACTTCTTTAGCGGTTGCTTTCAATGACAACATTGCATTTTTCAGCGTTCCTGTTGTTGTCGCTTCTGCTACGTTAGCTGTTGTCTGCTGTTTTGTGACAGAAAGTAAACCCATCTTTTCGAGTTTGAGTTTTGCTTCTTCTTCAGTCAATTTATGCTTAGTCAGAATAGTAATTTTATCATTATCTTCTAGTTTCTTTTGTGACAAGAGTAATTTAAGATTATTCTCTGTTAGATTCTTTGTTGCCTTTCCAATTTCTTGTAACGCCTTTTTCCGTAATCCTTCATCAACTGGCAAACTCTTCACCTGTTGCAACGCATTACCAAGCGTATTCATCTGCTTTACTGTAGAGGCTATTGACGCACCAATAGAAGTGATACCCTTGCCAATATTCAATGAAACAATACCAACAAGACCATGACGCAAAAGGTCAGTAGCATTTACTAAATCTAATAATCCACTACCCATATCGACAGTATACTTGATCAAATCGCCGCTCATGAACGTGGAATATGTCTCAATCAATTTCTCTTTGAAAATAGTAAGACTTGCTTCGGCTGATTCCATATATTTAGAATACTCTTCTGCCATACTATTAGCCGAATTAATACTATCATTCTTGATTTTCTCTAACTCTTCATAGTTAAGAAGCAGTGAAGCACCTGCACTGGCTCTTTGCTTGCCGAACATAACTTCTAGCAAATCTGCCTGTTGGCGGTCATTTAATGAATCAAATACCTCACCGATTTCAAGGATCATCTGGTATGTACTTTTCAGGTTTTCATCATCTTCAAAGATATTGACCTTATTCCCTGTCAGTTCATAAACCTGTTGCTGAATTTTGGTAAGGTCTGTTGATACACCCTCAGCATCCTCCCCAATCTCTTTTAAAGCGTCTACCTGGCCACGTAAACGCATAGAAGCCACTTTAAGCATATTAGAGCCTTCTTCTGGATTCTGATAGATTTTATTGGTTGCTGTAATTAAGGCGATTGTCTCGTTTAAGTCGTTTCCAGCGACTTTCAAAGCCGCACTTGCATTTTGCAATCCATCGGCAATCCCTTCACTATCTATCGCATATTTGTTGCCAATAGCATTTATTTTGTCGCCGACCGCTTCGACTCTCTTGACATAATCATCTACTCCAAGATCATCTATTTCTGTAAACGCCTGTGCTGCTGAAATCAGTGTAGAAGTAGCTTTCTCATTAGAAATTTCCGCTGTCTTTTCAAATATGGAAGTAATCTCTGCCAACTGTTCTGACATATCCAGATCGAAACCGATTTTAGACCATGCTTCCATAGAAGAAATAAGACTGTTCGTTGTGACTGCCAAATTCTGTGCTAACTTATTCCATTTAGTAAGCAGTCCCGAAAACTGGTCACGGCTTGTAATCTGATCTTGCACCTTGTACAGATTTGTCATTGCCGTATCTAACTGCAAGAAAGATGATACCGCCTGTTTTACCTGTGAAAATATCAAGGAAACTGCACTTGCCGCTGAAAGCAGATCCTTTGCACGGTCAATAAGACTTTTCCACTTATCGCCTAATGACTGTGATGCCAGATTATTCGCCTTCAATTCGCTTGTAAATGCGGCTATCTGTGCCCTTACATTGGATAGCTGTTTAGCGTCTGTAATCCCATATGCCGCATCCAGAATGTTATTATATTTTGCAGAAGCGGAAGCATTTGAAAAGAGTTTGGAATATTTCTTTGCCATATACTCCAAATCTGCAATCGCTTTTTCTTTCTTCACTTCTATATTAAAATCAATGGATGTCCTGTTTGCTACCCTCTGACCTTTATTCTTTACTTCTGTGACTGACCTTGCAATATCGGAATCTTTTGCATGTACTCCAATCTGCAAATCCGATATGCTTTCCTGTAATGTTTTAATCCTGCCCTGTAATTTCTTCTTTAAGGTACTGTCTATCTTTAAATCCGCACCAACCTGTAAATACAGGTCATTCAATTGTTTTAAATCTTTCTTCAACTGGCGTTGTGATAATCCTATCGATAATTTAGAAATTACCTTTATAAACATAGAATTATCCATGCCTTTTAACTGTTCCTTAATCTTCTGCTTTGATACCTGCTCATTTAATACTGATATTATGTCTAACAAAAATTCTTCGCCCAAATTTCTCCTCCTTTGGCATACAAAAAAGACAGTCCGCTATAAACTGTCTTTCCATTATTTTAATATTCTGTATTCAGTTTTATCTTAAAATTTACTACCACATATATCACATTTATAGGTTTTCGATACATGGCCTACAGCAAAAACGCCAAAAGCTAATGCGAATGCTGCTTTATTTGTCATGCTGATTTTGTGTATCTTGGTTGAATGGCATATCGGACATTTAGGGAGATTATCATAATCTTTTTTCCACATATCTAACTCGCGCCACCCATCAGGTCTTTTCGGAATAACTGGATTAGTTACTACCTTTCCGCATTCTTCACAACGTATTTCTACATCATCTTTCAATTTTACATATTCAGATGTAACGAAATAAAAATAATTATATGGTATAGTATTTACTTCCCTACAAGTTGTACACTGACACCAAATATCCCTTAAATTTTTATTCTCATACTTATCTTCTGAATCAATAGAATAAAAATACATATCAGGATGCTCTAAATCTATCTCTTCCTTTTCATTATTGGTAGAAGAAGCTTCATTTTCTTCATCATCGAAAGAAGCATTGCATACTGGACACACTGTAAAATCTTTTGCTTTTTCAAATGGAAAAATAGTTCCGCACGACTCACATACAATCTTCTTACTCATAACCCATCCCTCATCTTTCCTACTTCTCAATTATATACAATTATATCACCACCATTCTATCTTCACAATAGATCATCAAGAATGCAGAAAATATACTCGATTTTCTAACCCTCCTATATATTAATTCTCTGTTTGCTCAATCATTTCACTATCTATTTGCATTTCTACAGCATTTTCACAAATACTCATAATCCTTTTGTAAGCCTCTTCAAAAAATTCTTTCTTATTTAACATATCACTGCAAATCTTCTGTTTATATTCTTCTGGCATACAATCATATAATTCTAAGAATTATGCCTTGATATTTAGCATTAAGATTTCTTATCGCATTATAAATATCTTCCAGACAAATATTACTGTTACTTATTCCTTCTTTCTTTTCCGTATTTAGTTCCTCCGTGTTTCTTTAACTTCAATATTCAGTTATTCATTATTCAGTTGTCTCTTTAAATTTGATTTTAGCAGCTTAGATTATTTTGCTACTTGTGATAATATTATAATTTAATATGAGGGGTGTGCAGGGTTAACGTGTTGCTTAATTTTCTAAAAGATATGATTCTAATTTTTTGAACAAATGAGGATACAGATCAATTTTCCCATTGCTTTTCCCTTTCAAGTCGATTTTTGTAAAGTTCTCGTAGTTCTTCTTGGGTCATATAGGCTCCTTCCGTTTTGATATTCCCATTATTTTTGATAAAAATAAAGCTGAACCGTTACCTTTTGTATTTCACCGCATAGTGCCTGAAGCAGAAAACACCATACGGATCATACAAAGCATTATTACCATGGATCTGCATACTGTTGTGGAGTCAGTATACATAATGACTGATGGCTTTTGACGGCTCATCAGCCCAGATAAATTATATGAATGAAATTTGATGTTGCCTGTTTATTTATTTTCTATTTCTTTGCCCTCTACTTATATGTAGTAATCTATATATATAAGTGCACACTTCAGTCAATATCATATATAAAAGTTTCATGATTTCTATTTGACTTACTGATAACACGTTTATTTTTTGGTACACTGCAGCATACATTTTCTTTTATGTCACAAAAATAGAAATTCATACACCCACAATGAACAATCAAATTTTCCCTGCTTATACTATAGCGGATCGGATTTTTCACATCTCTATTTGATCTTAGTCTAATTTTCAAAGCTTTATCTTTCAATTCAGCTTCCCAGTATTTATCACTCCAATCAGTAAATCCTTTCTTTTTATAATCTCCTAACTCATTTTTTCTATATTCTTCTTCTCTATTTTGATAATATGATATTATTATATTCGCTATGCTGACCAAATCATAATTCTTTTCATCCTTATCCAAAGCAACAATCTCAATAACCATATCTTCATATTTCTTTATTGTTTTAAAATAGCCCTTATAATCATAAGAATCAAAAAAGCTGACACTTTTTTCATATATATCATAATCTGATCTACTAAACATTTTAATATATTTCTTTTCATCCAGTTCATACAAAAATCTCTCAGATTCTTTTACAAAAATCCCCTTGCTCTTTTCTGCCCTATCTATCCTAAAATTAAGCGAATGAAATAAATGATCTAACAATCTTTGCTCTATAATTTCCATATCATTTGATATATTTTCCTGTTCAATGTTTATATTCTGGCTTAATTTGATTATTTCTCGCAATCTTTCCTGTGTTACAAAGCGCATACCAAATCCTATTTCTTTATCACCCGACATATCTTTTATAAAAACATTATTATTATTCATTATCGTATCAATAATTGCATGAATATCACAAGCATTAGCCTTAAATAACTTATGAATATCGCATCTTTTTAACCATTCTAAATATTCCGCATACATTGGCAAACGCGATATACCCCTATCAGATTCTATAAACTTTTTAAATGCATATTTGTCATAACTTGAAAAGCCTGCTTCTTGATCTTCGCTACAATATCCCATATCAAATACATCCAGATAACTGTTCTTTGCCCTCTTATTTATCTTTCTTGAAGTAAAATAGGAAATATTTTTTAATAGTGATATACCATCAACAATCGGATTTTCCTCATTTTTCTTCCCATCTAATGTCAAACAATTATTTTCATCTGTTTTCTTATTAAATATTTCAATTATTGTCTCATACATCAACTCATTAAAATCTGAAATATCATATTCTCCATCATAAAACTTCTTATGACCGCTATTCTGTTTCTTTTTTCCATTTTCACAGCCCGTATTTTTTGCTTTAGACATAAATTTTTTCTTCTTTTTATAAAGCATTTTATTTAAACATGAAAATTGGAACATCACTTTAGAATCAGAGGAATTTAACCACTCTTCTTCCTGTTTGTTCTTTTCTTCCTCTAATATCAATTCCGAATCAAGTACATTATCCATATTGGACATTCGATCCTTTTTATAAATTTCATCTGCCTTACAAATCGGTTTTACTTCTACTGATTTAAACAATTCATTCAAAGCACTTTTATCACCAGATTGTACACGGATATAAATCTGATATAGCTGTTCAAGCTCTTCCTTATTATCTAGTTCCTTAATGTATTTATCTGTGTTATTCAATAATTAAATACCTCCACAATTTAAATTTATCCACAGCAAAACAATGCTTCACTTATTTACTTCTCCATTCATCTCCCAACTTTGATGAAATTTCCAAAAAATTCCATAACAAAACAAAGCTCAGAACAAATCAATTAGTTTGCTCTAAGCCTATATTTCTACTTCTATATTCAGTTTTTCATCTCATTTGAGGGAATTTTATTGAATTTGTGTATGTTCACAGGTGCAAGGTTTGCATATCTGCTATTAAAGAGAATGTATATTTTTGCATATAAAAGCCCACCTCATTATGTTTAATGACTGGTTACAAATAAAATCATTGAATTTTGCTAAGCATATTTCGGTATTCTGGTGCTGTATATACTACTATTCCTGTATCACTTAAATTAGCTTTCCACTCACATATACAAAATCCAGTTCGCATTATGCCTAACATTCTCGAAATAATATCACTCTCATTTAATTCATATAATGACTTGGCCTCATTCATAAAAGCTTTCCATGATTCATTTCTATTGAACACCATCTGACCATTATTATCCTTTATCATATTTTCGTTTTCTGTCTCATATAGAAGATTCAATAATTCAATTTCTCGCACTGATAATGTACTAAATTTACTTAACCACTCTTCAAACTCATCAATATTTCTTTTTTTATCCTTAATGCTATTTTTGAGAAGAGATGCTAAGTACTTAATTTTATCATTTCTTATTAATCTACTTACCACTTCCATCGTTTTTGCAAATTCCATGATACAATCAACATCATTAACATCATCAATAGTAATTGTGTCATCTTCTATTATTATTTCAAATAGCTGTTCCTGCTTTTTCCTTTGATGTATTTCAAATGCTTTTCCTATTGCCGAATCAGCACCTGTTGGAATAGGAATAAACTGTGATAAAAATTTAACCACCGGATTTTCCCAAATATCTTTTATCTCAGTCGTTGTATTCAATTCACTTTTTACAATTTCCAATTTTTCATTCATTTCTTTGATCCTCATTATACAAAATACTTTTAATTATTTGTTCAATCCTATCGCAGCTTCGATTCTTCCATACAATCTATTTACCAAATTTTCTTCATCTTTCCATACAATGGAAGATTTCTGGTATTTCTATATGCCAAAGCTTTTCGCTTTCATTTTCACAGTAGGTTCCCTCGCATTTTCCACTTCTCAAAACCCCTTTCCGTGAAAATAAAAAATGCCACAAACCTCGTAAATTCAAGGTTTCCAGCATCCTTTAGGGTTGGGCTGTTAAAAACAGTCGCAGCTGATAGGGGAATCGAAAACTCCCCCAAACCCCAGTTTTCCCAGTATTTATGCGGGTTTGAGGCACATCGGCTCTGATTACATTTGATTACGATACTATCTGGTATAGATATTATATGACTTTGATCTGGTTTATCATTTTCTCTTTTTCGCTGTCATTTTTCCGGTTCACATAATAATTTTTTTCCAGACACGTAATATCCGTATGCCCCATCTGCTGAATGATAAATGATCTTTCTATATCACTATCATATAATTTTGTGCCATAAGTACGACGTACTGCATGGGGTGTCTTTACGACCACATTAGTCCTGCTACAGTTTGTCCTGAGCCTGTTCCTGAACTGATAGCTTCTGATTCTCTCACCGTTTTTCATAAACAGATATTCGCCGAATGGGTTCAGGTGGCGTATCTTATCCAGAATCCATTTGTATTCCTTGGGGATAATGACAGTACGCATTCCTGCAAAAGTTTTTGCACTGTTTTTCGCCTCATAATGCATTTTCCCATCATCACCCTTATACATTGTCTCTGTCTTACAGATATGAATGCTACAGCCTGATATATCTGCCGGAGTGAGCACTGATAATTCTCCGATCCGAAGCCCTGTTTTAAACAGCAAAAGCAGTCCAAGATTCATGATATCCTGATTCTGCATCAGGTATTCTGTCATGCGCTCTTCTTCATCCAGCATAAAAACACGTTCATTATCTTCATGCTTATTTACAGTAAACTCTTTTTTGGAAAATTCAATATCAGCGACCGTCTGTTTGATGCTGTAGCTAACCAGTCCCTTCTTTTTTGCATATCGGAATATTCCATACAATAAAGTCCGCAGGTTACTATAAGCTTTTCTGGATAATTTTTTATCCCGTATAACATCTTTTAAAAAATCTTCAATTTCAATTTCCGAAATGGTCCTGATCTTCCTGTTCTTAATTTTTGAGAAATTTTGCTCAAAATTTCTTTGATATCTGGTATAAGTGGACTTTTCAATCTCTTCACGGTCAAGGCGTTTTTTGATCCATTCATCAAACACTTCCCTGACTGTAGGAGATTCTATTTTATTTCTGACATATTTAATCACAAGATTTTCTATTTCTATTTTTGAATTACGATAACGTAGCTTTCTGCCTCCTTTCTCATCCGGAATGTAAGTACACCATTTTCCGTTTTTTCCTTCCCATATTTTGTATGGATGTTTTGATAACAGTTCTTCTTTCTTCACTATTTTTAACTCATCCATAAACCAGTCCAGTCGGGACAAGTCTATTTTATCAAAATCTCCCGATGACTTCAATTTATTTATTCCACTCATTATTTCGTCCATGTCCGGTTATCCTCCCAATCTTAAATTCTGATCGGGATTCCGAATGGGTATTGCCGTGTCCTGACTGCTTTTTATCTTTTGTATGGAATCCCTGCTTTCTTTCATGCTTCTCTATTATAGTAGCAAATAGCTATTTGATGAGCATTCATAAAAATGAGGGGATTCTGGGGAAATTGAAAAATATAGAAATTGGACACAGATTATAACACAGACACAGGAAATTGAGGATAGTTTGTGTTGGAAGAAATGCTGATAAACAGAGGGTTGGGGGGATGTGTAACACAGAACACATAAGTCCGAGGTAATACTAACTCGGACTCCCCCCTTCGGGGAAATCGCCAAATCGTGCTGGCGCTTAACGACGTCCGCATTCCGGCGGCTCCGTTCCCGCTCCGCTCCACTCTGCCCCCTGCATTGGCGAACGCCTACGCCCTTGGCACTACTGGCGATTAATAATCGACCCGCATATGTATTACTCAAAGTGTACATCCTCTCCTGGTGCATTAGGATCGTAACCACCGGATACGGGGAGGTCTGAGAACGCTCCTCCACCTATTGGGGCACTGCCTGGGTCACTGCCTCCACCAGAGGGTTGGGATCCACCATTAGAGGCTGGAGGTTGGGGGGTGGTACTACCGTTGCCTCCAGTGTTATTATTGGTGGATTGCTGGGGTTGGGGTTTGGTTCGGGAGACTAACTTCGCACTTACATATTGTTTCTTCCCATCCATTTCTATTTCATACCAGTCTACAGCAACACTTTTTCCTGTGATTTTTATTTCCTGTTTAGCAGGAATATTGCCTGTCGGTTCGTTACCTAATGCCTCACCATACAAATCATCATAAATATCTGCATCTGCTATGGTATACATGGTCTCATCTACAGGTTCTATTTTATAGAGTATCTCCAACTTAGAGGACATCTCACTTTTCTCTGCTGTCAGTGCATCCATTTGAGACTGCAATTCTGCTATGGAATTATTCGCAGAATCCAGTTCTGTTTTCAGGGCAGAGTATTCTCCGACCTGATTTTGCAGATCGTCCACTGTAGCCTGTAACTCTGCTATTTTCTCCACATCCTGATCAGAGCCACATCCGATCAGTACAAAAGCTGACAGGATCACTGCCATAAATAATGTAATTAATTTTCTCATTTTTCTATCCCTTCCTATACTAAGTAAAATTCACTACTACTAATTTACTACAAAACGAATAGTTTTCCAATATCTGTTTTTAAACGCTTATATACGCATATACGCGCAAGAATTTCTGTCAAACTTTTGGGATCATGCCGTATCAGTCAGTCGCACTAAGTTCGTGAAATACCTCACTAAGTGCTTGGTGACAGCTTAGACGCTAAGCGGATTACAAACAAGGAAATATCCCATTCTGGACTGAATTTATAGACTTTCCCCTTTCTTTTTCAATCGAACATATGTCTGATTACGTTTTTGATTACATTTTTTTCAGCCACTTTTTCTATCCCATTTTCAAGAACAATAAAAAAGTCCTGAACCCCTTGATTTACTGGGTTTTCAGAACTTATTGGGTTGGGCCGTTCACTTCTGAACAACAGCTGATAGGGGAATCGAACCCCTGTTTCCGCCGTGAGAGGGCGGCGTCTTAACCGCTTGACCAATCAGCCATATACAATCTTTCTGCTGTGCAGAGGCACAATGTACTTCTGTCCTGCACTTGATTATTCTATTACAAATTCAGAAAGATTGCAAGTACTTTTTTTCATTCCCGCAAAATTTGTCAAAATTGCCCAATTTATATAGCGTCGTGCTACCCCACTTTCACAAAATCAAACAAGCTGATCTGATTGCTCTCCGGCAGATCACCTAGAATCCCCAGATCACCCAGCTGATCCGCCAACGTCTTGCCGATCTTCGCCCTCTCCTTGAAATCGTCCTTCGACAGAAACGGTCCCTGCTTTGCCGCCTCGCAGATCGCGTAGGCCGCTTTCTCACCGAGTCCGTCGATACTGCTGAACGAGGGCAGAAGTTTACCGTCCACGATCTGAAACAGCCTCGCGTCTGACTTATACAGATCGATAGGCAGAAATTCAAATCCTCTGGCGTACATCTCCTGCACGATCTTCATATCCCGCATGGAGTCCTGCTCCTTTTTCGACAGCTGATCCTTACCCCGCTTTTTGTAATCGTTCAGTATACTTTCCAGATGTTCCTTTCCGCAGCACATGATCTCATAGGAAAATGCTGACGCCCTGATACTGAAAAACGCCGCATAATAGGCGAGGGGATAGTACACCTTGCAGTAGGCAATGCGCCATGCCATCATGACGTACGCCGCCGCGTGGGCCTTCGGGAACATATACTTGATCTTTTTGCAGGACCAGATATACCAGTCCGGCACGTTGTTTTCCCCCATCGTCTCCTCCCACTCCGGCTTTAATCCTTTTCCCTTTCGCACGCTCTCCATGATCTTGAAGGAGAGCGCCGGATCAAGCCCCATGTGGATCAGATAGATCATGATGTCGTCACGA
This sequence comes from bacterium 1XD8-76, assembly GCA_003611955.1. Lineage (GTDB taxonomy): Bacteria > Bacillota > Clostridia > Lachnospirales > Lachnospiraceae > 1XD8-76. The sequence continues at coordinate 267,712 of RAZE01000002.1, read as the reverse complement.
CAGCAGATCGCCGTGGAGATCGTCGCCTTCCCCTCCTCGATCAGCGTCTGAGCGTTCCCCACCCACACATCCGTCCCGTGCCCCAGGCCGGAGATCCGGATCAGATCCGAAAAATGCTGTGGTTTTGTGTCAAGCAGCATTTGAATGACAAAATCCGTCCCAAACTCCGGGATACCCAGAGACCCTACCGGACAGCCGCCGATATCCGAAGGCGTGATTCCCAGCGCCTCCGTGGAAGTAAACAGGCTCATCACCGCCTTGTCATCGAGCGAAATCGTCCTCGGGTCAAGCCCCGTCAAGTCCTGCAGCATACGAATCATGGTGGGATCATCATGCCCCAGAATATCTAACTTCAACAGATTATGGTCGATGGAATGGTAGTCAAAATGGGTGGTGACGATGTCCGTCGTCATATCGTTGGCCGGATGCTGCACCGGCGTGAAAGAATTGATATCCTCCCCCACGGGCAGCACGATGATACCGCCGGGATGCTGCCCGGTGCTTCTTCGGATACCGGTACATCCCTGGACGATCCGGTCGATCTCGCAGTTCCGCTTATGGATCTCGTGTTCGTCATAGTAATTTTTCACATAGCCGAAAGCAGTCTTGTCCGCCATCGTCGCGATCGTCCCTGCACGGTAAGTCTGTCCGTGGCCGAAGATTACCTCCGTGTATTTATGTGCCTTACTCTGGTACTCCCCGGAGAAATTCAGATCGATATCCGGCTCCTTGTCCCCCATAAAGCCGAGGAAAGTCTCAAAAGGAATGTCAAATCCGTCCTTCACCAACATCTCTCCGCACTTCGGGCACTTCCGATCCGGCATATCACAGCCGGCGCCTCCCACAAAGGCCTTCACCTCCTCGGAGTCAAAATCATAATAGAAGCAGTGGGGACACCTGTAGTGGGGGCTCAGGGAATTTACCTCTGTGATGCCGGCCAGGAATGCCACGAAGGAAGATCCCACAGAACCCCTGGAACCCACCAGATACCCGTCCTCCACCGATTTCCACACTAACTTCTGGGCGATGATGTACATCACGGCAAAGCCGTTGTTGATGATGGAATCCAGCTCTTTCTTCATCCTCGCTTCCACGATCCCCGGCAGTTTTTCCCCGTACAGTTCATGGGCTTTCTCATAGCAGATGCGGGTCAGTACCTTATCGGAATCGGGGATGATCGGCGGGCATTTATCCGGGCGCACCGGGGACATGGTGTCCACCATATCCGCGATCAGATTGGTGTTGGTGATCACGACTTCCTCCGCCTTGTCGCTCCCCAGATACTGAAACTCCTCCAGCATCTCCTCCGTGGTGCGCAGGTAGAGCGGCGCCTGATTGTCCGCATTCTCGTACTTTCTCGCCGCCATGATGATCCGACGGTAGATCTCGTCCTCCGGATCCAGAAAATGCACGTCGCAGGTGGCCACCACAGGTTTGTGGAAGGTCTCGCCGAGCTCCACCACTTTTCTGTTCAACTCTTTGATATCCTCAAAGGAGTGCACATTCTCGATCCGCTCAGACTCTATCATAAACTCATTGTTGGTCAGAGGCTGTATCTCCAGATAATCATAAAAATTCGCGATCCGGGCAAGCTCTGTCTCCTCTCTCCCGTCTAAAAGCGCTTTGTACAGCTCTCCCGCCTCGCAGGCACTTCCGACGATCAGACCCTCCCTGTATTTCAACAGCTCGCTCTTCGGTATCCTGGGCCTTCTGTTGAAATATTCCAGATGGGCTTTGCTGATCAGCGTATAGAGATTCGTCCTGCCCACATTGTTTTTCGCCAGAAGAATCACATGGTAGGTCGTCATCCTTTTGATAATCTCCGGGTTGGATTTTCCCGCCTCTTCCAGCCCGGCAAGACTCTCTATTCCTTTCTCCGCGAGCATTTTCAGGAAGGCCCGATACATCTCGGCGGTGCATTCCGCATCGTCCACCGCCCTGTGATGATTCTCCAGCGAGAGATTCAGCGTCTTTGCCACCGTATCCAGGGTGTGTTTCGCCTGCCCCGGCAAAAGGAGCCTGGCGATGCCCATCGTATCCAGATAAGTAAACTCCCTGATCAGCCCCAGCCTCCTGGCATTCTCCTTGATAAAACTCATGTCAAAGCCGGCATTGTGGGCGGCCAACACTGCCTCCCCGCAAAAATCCAGAAATTCCGGCAGCACCTTCTCGATCGTGTCCGCGTCCACCACCATGCTGTCATGGATGCCCGTGAGCTGCTCTATCCGAAACGGTATGGGTCTCTCCGGGTTCACAAAGACCGAGAAACGGTCCGTGATCTTTCCATCCTTCACCTTGACCGCCCCGATCTCTATGATGCGGTCGTTCACCGGGGAAAATCCTGTCGTCTCAATGTCAAATACCACGATCTCATCGGTCAGAAGCTGTCCCCTGTCCCGGCTGACAAGAGGGTTCAGGTCATCCACCAGATAGCCCTCCACGCCGTAGATCACCTTGAAGAAATCAAATTTGTCCGGCTCCGCCTCCCCGGCCTCTTTGCGCTTTGCCTTCTCCGCCTTCCACAGATCTTCCCACACATGGTTTGCGTCCGGGAAGGACTGCACGACGCCGTGGTCGGTGATCGCGATAGCGGGCATTCCCCACTGGTAGGCGCGTTTTACGATGTCCTTCACCTCGGAAACCCCGTCCATATCGCTCATCTTTGTATGGCAGTGCAGTTCCACCCGCTTTCTGACGCTGTTGTCCATCCGCCTGACCGTAAAATCGGGAATCTTTTTCATGCCGGCGATGGAGGAAAGTCCCAGCTCATGATCAAATTTATCCGTCAGTGCCACGCCTTTGATCTTCAGGAAATTTCCCTTCTGCAGAAATTCTTTTATCTCCCCGGCCTGCTCGGATTTTACAAAGATCTTTACACCGATCGTATCCGTCATATCCGTGACCGTGAAGATCAGTATCGTCTTTCCTATCTTTTCTATCACTTTCTCCTCAAAATGGAGGACTTTCCCGCGGATGATCACCTCGCCGATCTCATCGGTGATATTCTCGATGGGGATGGGATCCCCCTCAAAGTCTCTGCCGAAAATGACATCCGGATTCTCAGAGCGCCGCAGCGGCCGGAATACATCCCTGTCCTGTCTTCTGCCGGCGCCTCTCACCATACGTCCGCCGTCTTTTTCTTCTGACACTTTTTTCGCGCTCTCCGCACTCTCGGGCCTGTTCGGCGCACCGGAAATCTCCTCCCCGGCAGAAGCACCTGCCGCGGCATGATTTCCCTTTGCCATGGAAAAAATCTCCGCCACCCGGTTTTCGATCTGCAGTTCCTGTTCCGCTCTGCGTTTTCTCTCTTTTTTCTCCCGATAGTCCGTCTCGATCTGCACCTGCAGCCCGCAGCGCTCCTGAAAGATCTTTTCCAGGATCCGCACCAGCTCCTGCTCCTTCTCCCTGGCCAGGACAGACTCTTCCAACACAATCTTTACGGTCTGTTCATCCGGATAAGAAATTTTTGCATTCTTAAACAGACTGTACTCTAACGGGGACAATTCCCGCAGTTCCTGCATAATGCTTTTCTCGTAGACTTCCATCAGCTTCTCCGGGGTGTACAGGGAGGAGAGATGGAATCTCTCGTATATTTTTGCGATCGTCACCGCCTGGGGAAACAGCTGATTTTTTATCTCCCTCTCCAGCGCCCAGATCTTTTCCTTTTCTATCAGATGCTCACTGCCCAGATATATGCGCAGAATACTCCTGTCCTTCGGTGCGGAGATCCGCTCCACCTGCGTTCTCCCGAACAATGCTTTCATATCGCCCTTCAGCTGCAGGCTCGGAAATACCTCTTCAAATGGTTTCATCGTTTCACCCTTCCCACGAGAGCAGCTCCTGCCGCAACGTCTCAAGAAGCTCCGCCTCCGGCACCTTTCTGACGATCTCGCCCTTTTTGATCAAAAGTCCTTCTCCGATCCCTCCGGCGATGCCGATATCCGCCTCCTTCGCTTCCCCCGGTCCATTGACCACGCAGCCCATCACCGCCACCTTGATATCCAACGGAATATCCGCCACCATCTTCTCCACCTCACCTGCCAGTCCAATCAGGTCGATCTTCGTCCGCCCGCAGGTCGGACAGGACACCACCTCAATGCCGCCCTTCCGAAGTCCGAGCGTCCGCAGGATCAATTTTGCGGACTTGATCTCCTCCACCGGATCGCCGGTCAGGGAGACGCGGATCGTGTCGCCGATCCCCTGGTTTAATATCAACGCCAGCCCGATCGCTGATTTGATGTTGCCGCTTGTCACCGTGCCGGACTCCGTGATCCCCACATGCAGCGGATAGGGCGTCCTGTCTGCCAACAGCTCATGGGCTTTCACGCACATCATCACATCCGAGGATTTGATACTGATGACAAGGTTGTCATAATTCATATCCTCGATCATATGTACCTTGTCTAACGCACTCTCCACGATCCCCTCCGCCGTGACGCCCCGGTACTTTTCCACCAGCTCCTTCTCCAGCGAGCCGCTGTTTACCCCTACCCGGATCGGGACATTCCGCTCCCTCGCCGCTTCCACAACGGCTTTCACCTTATCCCTGCCGCCGATATTGCCCGGATTGATACGGATCTTGTCCGCCCCGTTTTCAATCGCCGCGATCGCCATCCTGTGATCGAAATGGATATCCGCCACGAGGGGGATCGATATCTGTCTTTTGATCTTTGCAAGCGCCCTGGCCGCTTCCGCAGTCGGCACCGTGCAGCGGATGATCTCGCAGCCCGCCGCTTCGAGCTTCCTTATCTGCGCCACTGTCGCCTCGACGTTCTCCGTGGGCGTGTTGGTCATGGACTGGATCGCGATCGAATTTCCCCCGCCGATCACTCTCCCGCCGATATTCACTGTTCTGGTTCGTTCCCTGTATGTCATATTTTTCTTCCCTTCTTCTATCATCAGCATGTGCTCCAGTTCCGCCAGCACTCTTCCTATATATCACGATATATATTGTGTGTCAACCGCTTCCCAGCTATACTTTTACTACCCAAATGTCACCCGACACTTCTGCACCACACCGATCTCTTCTGCTCCCACTTCTCACTCCGCACCCGGCAGATCCATTCCGCCGCCTTCAGCCACAGATATCCAATCAGAAAATGCCCCGCCAGCGGAAGACACTCCGTTTTATACCATATGATATAGACCGCCGCATACAAAAATCCTGCCTTCAATATTTCCCCAGCCCAAAGCATCAGGATCCTGCCCCGGCCTGCTCTCCTGTACCGTCTCCAGTCCGTCAGGAAAGCTCTCGCCGTGGCGTAGCGCTTCTCTCTCTCGGGCCGCAGGCACCGCTTCACCGCCCGGCGCATTCCCTCCGGCATACCGCTCTTTTCCGTGAGATTCCCGGACAGCACCTGGCTTTTCAGCTTTTCCTCCCCCTCCATCACGGCGTACAGGACAGCGCCCAGCCCGTAGATATCCGCCCGCTCATCCACCGGCTTCCCATCCCACTGTTCGGGGGCAGCGTAGCCTGGCGTCCCCACCCGCTTCCGCTGGAAGGCTCTCTCCGCCTCGACGCGCACAGCTGCCCCCAGGTCCACAAAACGCAGCGTCTTATCCGGCTGCACCATAATATTCTCGGGCTTTAGATCCCGGAAGAGCACCTTCGGATTTCCACCGTGGAGTTTTTCCAGAAATTCCCCCAGCTTTAACCCCCAGTCGTAAACCTGCCTCTCCGGGATCTGCCGGTGCAGCGCCAGATACTCCTTCAAACTCTGTCCCTCCACATACTCCATGACGATGACGCCCGTGCCGTCCTCCTCCACCCAGGCATCGTATACCGCAGGCAGCATCCCGAAACTCTGTCTCTGCAAAAGCGCCACCTCCTCATGAAACTGCTCCGTCACCCGGTTCAGGATCTTCACCGCCACAGACCTCCCCAGCCTCATATCCCGCGCCAGATACACCCGCCCTGTGCCGCCCTCCCCCAGGATCTCCTTGATCTCATACCTGTCAAACCAGATACAGGCCTGACAAAAAATTTCTCTTTCCGTCATTTTTCTCCTCCTCCGATCTCATCCCGTAAATTACCAATGCCGTCGCATTCCTCATATACACACGATCACCGCCGCCTGGTTGTCCTTCTCTCCGCGCCCTCTCCCCGCTTCCCCGAGCTTTTCAAGTCTTTTCTCCAGCTGAGCATCGCCCGGACCCGCATCCCAAAATAACCCCCTTTTCCCGAAGCCCTCCGCGATCTCCATTTTTTCCAGATGACGCCAAAACCCGTCGCTGCACAGAAGAATACTCTCCCCCCGGCGCAGACGCCCCCGTTTTTTCTGCACTCCCCGCCAGGGGAAACTTCCGAGACATCTGTGCAGCGCATGATCTCCGAGACAGTCGTCCGTCGTCAGCACTCTGCACCCCCGTCCCGTCAGATAAGCTCTGCTGTCCCCCGCGTGGAAGAGCAGATATCCCGAGGATGCAAAAAGAGAGCATCCCCGAAACAGACGCTTCTCTCGCAGCAGCACCATCGTCATGGTGGTTCCGAGCCTGATCCCGCGCTCCTTCCCGTAGCGCGTCAGATACCGGTTGCAATCATAGAGCATGCCGACACAGTCCCTCATGACCCGCTTTGCGCCGTGCCGTCTCCTCACATGCCGCAGATAAGAACCGTAAAACCAGTTTCTCGCCTGCATCGTGACATAGCTGCTGGCATACTCTCCCTCCGCAAGACCGCCGATCCCGTCGCATACCACCAAAAGCGCCGCCTCCCGCTTTCCGAGCGCCGCCATCTCCAGTGCCAGAGCGTCCTGCTGCATATGCGCAGAATTCCCTTTGTCGTAATAAACCGCTGCCGTCATAACTTCCTTTCCGGTTCTTTATCGTTCCGTTCGTTGTGAAATAACAGGACATTTCTGAGATAAAAGATAAAACAGATTTTTCAGATAGATTGATTATAACACAGGACGCGGAAAAAGCAACCGGATTTTTACTCCCGTCCCCGTAATTGCCACACCGTTTTCAAAAAAGACTCATCTGGGTATCCTTCAGCGACTTCACCTTCCGCTCCGTGATCCTGTCCTCCGGATGAACGATCCCGCATAACAGAGGAGAGGTCGGATCGCAGGCTTTTTGGTTCGTGTTCACCGCCTCATCGCTGAAATTCGCGTAACAGTACCTGCATCCGTTTCCGCAGGTATTGTAGGCCCCCGTCTCCACGCTCTCGACGCACCCGCACTCTCTCCTCTGGTTTTTGTCCTTCTTCACCACCAGTCTGCAGCCGATGATCTCCTCGATCCGTCTTTTGTCGATGCAGCTTCCGTGCTCTACACCGACGCTCCGAAGATCCACCCTCTCCGCACAGGATTCCACTGCCATATCATGCTTTGCGGCGATCTTCGCCACATGCTCCGCCAGATAAAGCATCTCCTGATCCGAAAAACTTTTCACCTGCAGCCCCGCCATATTCCGCTGCGTCTTAGCATAGTAATCCAGAAAACTGATCACCACCCTCTTCGTATATCCCGCGAGACTCTCCGCGATCTCCTCAAACGCTTTCAGATGATACTCCACAGTATATTTTTCATTTATCAGAATTGGGTCATAGCGCCACACTACTCTCCGGTTTCCGATCTTTTCGGACAGCTCCCGGAAGCGGGGGATCAACACCTCCCGCTTATCCGGCAGGTTCGGCTCCACATCTCTCCCGTACCCTGTCAGCGTAAACTGAAAATAGTAGGAATAATCTTTCAGCTCCTCCAGCCGCTCCATCATACCTGCAGGATTTTTTGTCCAGAACACGATACAGTCCACGACTTCCGTGGACAACTCGATCCGGCTGATCTGATGCGCGTTCATCGGGTTTCTCACATAGAGAAACCCTTCCCGGATCCTGTTGCAGAACCAGTCCGCGTAATAGTTTGGTATATCTGTTCTTCTGCTCACACTCAGTATCATTTTTTCATTTTACACGATTTTTCCCGTCAAATCAATCACTCCACACCCTCTCAAGTCTTCCCCCCATCCTGCTCACGATCTCATTCGTGATCGTCCCCGCTTTCTCCGCGATCTCATAGGCCGTGATCTCCTCCTCTCCGTCCCTCCCCAGGATTACGGCACTCTCCCCGGCCCTCACACCCTCGATCCCCGTGATATCCACGATGGTCTGGTCCATGCAGATTTTCCCCGCTATGGGCGCGCTCTTCCCATGTATGAGCACTCTCCCGCGCCCACAGGAAAGACTTCTGGGAAGTCCCTCCACATAGCCGATGGAGAGCACCGCGATCTTTCGATCCTCCGCAGCCCTGTAGGAAAACCCGTAACCGGCGCTCTCCCCCCGATGCAATTCTTTGACAACGGTGATTCTCGCTTTCACCGACATGACAGGGCGCAGGTCCGCTTTGCAGTTCTCAGCGCCCCGCCTGTCGCTGAGCAGGCCGTAGAGCGCAATGCCGGCTCGCACATAGTCCCCGCCCAGTTCCGGATAGTTCAACAGGCCGTAACTGGCCAGAAGATGTGTCTTTATTCCGGAGATTCCCCGCTTTCGCAGATCTTTCACCACATCATAAAAAAGCGCCGCCTGCGCCTCCGTAAACGCGGATTCTTCTTCCCTTCTCGTCTCATCGGCGCACAGGTGCGTATAGATCCCCTCCACCTGCAGATTTTTTAACCGGAATATCTCCCGGATCTCCCCTGTCTTCTCCGCCCGCTCCCCCAGTCTGTGCATCCCCGTATCGATCTTGACATGCACTCTGACTTTTTTGCCGTAACGATCAAGCTGCTGCCCGTAGGCGTGATCCAACACGGTCTGGATCAGATCATGTTTCCGCAGCAAATGGAAATCCTCCGGATGTGTGTAGCCGAGCACCAGTATCTCTCCCGTTATACCGTTTCTGCGAAGCTCCGCTCCCTCCTCAGCGCACGCTACACAAAAAGAACGGATTCCCATATTCTGCAGTTCTCCCGCCACCGCCGCGGCGCCATGCCCGTAGGCGTTCGCTTTCACCGCGGGCATGAGGCGCTGCCCCGGCGTGAGCAGACTCTCCAGCACCCACACATTCCCCCTGAGATGTTCTCTGCTTAACTCAATCCATGCGCGCCCTTCTTTGAAACTCCGCCTCTCATTTCCGATCCCTCCCATAACAGTCTTACCGAATCCGACCGCCGCCACACAGGCACAGACGAAGGACACCCCGCAGACGACGAGATAATGCACCAGCGAATTTTCCACAAGCAGACCCTCCATGCCCACCGCTTTCGCCCCACCACGCACCAGAATAATGCACAGCGGATGGAGCAGATAGATCCACATCGAAATCATCCGAAGGCTTTTTGCCGGCCTGATCCGGAGAGAGAGCAGAAAACGAAACAGAAAATACATCGCCGGCGGCAGCATAATGTACATGCTGTCATGCCTCTGTACACCCAGCCTGTGAAGCAGCAGGCCTTCCACGGTCATTAGTCCGAGAAAGATCATCGTTCCCGCCGCACGGATGCCCCGAGGCGTATCATTACGACGCTCCACACGCCATATCCACGCCCCCATCACCAGAAACACCGGCGCGTAGAAAATCCCGTTTCTCGTATAGGAGGAGATTGAAAACAGCACGTCATACGCCGCTCTCAACGCCGGAACCTGCTCTGCCAACCCGTAATAGCTGTCCCCGAACAGCCCAATCAGGTACAAGAAAAGTGACACTCCTGTCACAACAGTCCACGGCAATCTTCTGCTCAAAAAACAGACAAGCACTGCCCCCCACATCACCGCCGGAAGATACCACAGATGGTAGAACGTCCCGTCCATCCACACCATCCTCAAAACTCCGCCGATCCCGACGCCCTCAAACTGCCCTGCGTACAGATTGACAGGCAGATACAGCAGTATCGCCGCCCCATACAGTAAAAAAAGCTTTTTCAACAGACGCCGCAGCGGGCGGTTATCCATAGAGTGCCCAAACAGATACTGCGGCAGCACAAAAAAGCCGGTCGCCATAAAGAAAAAGGGCACTGCCACCCTCGCCGCTATCCTCGTCAGCACAAAATCCGCCTCCGCACTGAACGAGGCAAGCGGCGATGTATGGATCGCCGCCACCAGAAACGCCGCCGCCATTCTGAAATAGTCCGGACCGCCATATTGTTTTTCCTCTGTCATCTCTTTCACTCCTCCGTATCAAACTGAAACTTAATGGTAATTTCCGTTATCCACCTTTTCTATTCATCACTTTTGTACGTCACCACACCCCATTCCCCAATACTCCTCCAGACAAATACCGCGCCGTTCCATGAACTCCGCATGAGGCGCGCCCACATACCGAAAATGCCAGGGTTCTTCCGAGATGCCCGTGACCGACTCCTTCTCCCTCCGATACCGCTCAATAAATCCGTAGGCCGCAGCCCTCTCCCGAAACCTCTGGCATATCCCTGAGCGGGGAAAATCCGGGCAGATGAAATCCACCTCCGCCTTTTTCAGGGCGAGATCGATCGCCAGCCCCGTCTGGTGTTCGCTGCATCCCGGCAGCGCCACAAATTTCCGGGTAAACTCCTCCCCGCTCTCCCGGATGGAAGTATCAAAGATCTCCTGCTGTTCTTTCCGTGACCGCCACCCGCTGACGGGCACGATGCCCTCCCAGCCTCCTATCTCCTCCATCAGGAGGGACAGCTGCCTCTGCGCCTGCTCTTCCAACAGGATGTCCGGTTCTCCGGGGCAGACGGGAAGCAGCCTGACCTTCTCCTCCAGATAAGGATGCGAAGCGTTCACCAGAACCAGATATCTGTTGTATAAATTTTTAGCCCTCAACTGACAGCACCTCCTCCAGAATCCTCGAAATAACCTCCTCAAAGGAGATCCCCGCAGCCCGCATCATATTCGGGAAGCGGCTGTGCGCCGTAAATCCGGGTATCGTGTTCACCTCGTTGAAAACGATCTCCTGTTCCTTCGTCAAAAACATATCCACCCTGGCAAAATTTTTGCAGTCCAGAGCCCTGTAGATCGTCTTCGCCGTCTCCCGGATGCGGTCGGACACCTCCCCGGGAACCCTTGCCGGTACATGGATCGCCGAAGTCTTCAACGTGTACTTCTCCGTGAAGTCAAAAAAGCCCTCCGCCAGCTCGATCTCGTCCACCTCTCCCACCGTCAGCTTCTCCGTCCCCATAACGGCGCAGCCCACCTCGAATCCGAAGATACACTCCTCGACGATGATCCTGTCATCGTAGGCAAAGGCAAGCTCCATCGCGAATCCCAGTTCACTCTTCTCCGACACCCTGGTGATCCCGTAGGAAGATCCGGCTTTCACCGGTTTGACAAACAGAGGATAACCGATCCGATCCGCTTCCCGGAATGCCATCGCGGCATCTTCCCCCCTCCTGTGTACATAGGATACCGGCACGCGGACCCCCGCCTCCTTCGCCAGCCTGTGTGCTCTGTCCTTGTCCATGCAGAGGGCTGAGGAGAGCACGCTGCAGCCCGCCACCGGAATCCCCGCCAGCTCAAACATCCCCTGCACGGTTCCGTCCTCCCCGTTTTTGCCGTGCAAAATCGGAAACACCGCATCGATCTCCAAAGGCTCCACGGTTTCTATATATTTTGTACTTCCCCCGCGCAGCAAAAGCAGACTGGACTCCCCGCATCTCAACGAGATCGTCACCGGAGTACAATCCTCCGATCCGCACCAGCTGTCATCGGCGATCTTTTCCGTCTCCCCCGCGTAGTAAAACCAGTCTCCGGTGTGGGTGATGCCGATTGGCACCGGCTCATACCTTCTCCGGTCCATGTGATCGATGACCGCTGCGGCGGACTGCAGAGAAACCCCGTACTCCGGCGAACAGCCTCCGAAGAGCACCGCTATTTTTTTACGCATAAATTCTTGTCTCATTTTTGTATTCCCTCTTTCTTTATCTGTTTTATGTACAGGCTCCGCGCAAAATCGTCCGCCTGCACATGAAAAGCTCCCGCCTGACAATTATTCTATCAGACAGGAGCTTTTCATACTTTAACAGGAACTTAGTATTCCGTTAACGCCCAGCTAAAATTATATTAATATTTTACTAATCCGCCACTGTCAAGAAAAAATCCTTTATCCCTCCTCCGCCGGGATCCGTATCACAAACGAGATCCTGTTATCCGCGCTCTCCGCCCGTATACTTCCCCCGTGCATCGCGACGATCTCTCTCGCGACGGCTAACCCCAGCCCGGAGCCCCCCGTGCCGGAATTCCTGCCCTCATCCAGCCGGTAGAACTTCTCAAAAATATCCTGCAGCTTCTCCTTCTGGATCGTATACCCCTCATTTTCAAAGACGATCTCTGCTGCCCCCCCGTCCTCCCGCGCCGTTATCACGATCGCCGTGTCCGGAAAGCTGTACGAGACGGCATTTCTCAGCACATTCTGAAAGACTCTCGCCAGCCTGTCGGGATCTCCGAACACCGTCAGGTTCTCATCCGCCCGGAGCTCCACCGTATTTTTTCTCTTCGACAGAAGCGGCGATATCTCATCCGTCAGCTGCACCAGCATATAGTAGAGATCGATCGTCTCCCTGTGCAGAGTGATCTGCTGCAGGTTATATCTTGTGATCTCAAAAAACTCGTTGACCATCTTCTCCAGCCGGTAGGCTTTCTCCAGAGAAATGTGCACATAATTCTCCCTCTGCCGCTCCGGCAGATCCGGCGCCTCCTTCAGCAGATTCAGATAGCCTATCACGGAGGTCAGGGGCGTGCGGATGTCATGAGCCAGATACATGACCAACTCGTTCTTCCTCTGTTCCGCCAGTTTAGCCTCCAGTGTGCGCTGGTTTAAACTTCTCTTTACGGCATTCAGCTTCTGTTCCGTGGCATGCAGTTCCTCGGGCAGGCGGATCTCCCCATCCTCCTGAAGGAGTGCATGAATTCCCCGGTTTACCTGATCAAAATACTTTGTAAAACCGTTCAGCATGATCCGCAGCAGCCAAAAAAACAGGATGCTGACCGACACCATCCAGATCAACGTCGCATGGTTGCGGAATACCTGCTGGTAGATGGAGCGGGCCGCGTCATAGTCTATCTTGCAGACGGACTGCAGGATCGCTACTGTCCAGTCCCCTCCTCTCCCGAACCATATCAGCTCATATATATAATATATTCCCAAAATCGCCACTGCCGCCGTCCTGACAAGACCCCACAGTATCTTCAGGCGAAGATGCGAATATCCGCTCCGCATCGCTCTCCTCTCTTTCCTCCTATCGCTCCATCCTGTAGCCCACACCCCAGACCGTTCGGATATATTTCGGATCTTCTGCCGTATCATTCATCTTCTCCCTCAAATGCCGTATGTGTACGGTGATGCTGTTGCCCGCCTTGCTGTAGTACTCGTCCTTCCAGATCTCATGAAACAGACTCTCCGTGCTGACCACCTCCCCCTTTCTCTCCAGCAGAATGCGCAGGATCTCAAACTCCGTGGGCGTCAGCACGAGTTCTCTCTCATTTAAACAGCAGATGTGGGTCCTCACGTTCATTACCAGTCCGCCGTGCAGGAGAATCTCCGCCTCTTCCTCTCTCTGCAGAGAATTCTGATTGTACCTTTTATACCGCCGAAGCTGCGCCTTTACCCTCGCCACCATCTCCAGCGGCCGGAACGGTTTGGTTATGTAATCATCCGCCCCCAGAGAGAGCCCGGTGATCTTGTCGATCTCCTCATCCTTTGCCGTCAGCATGATGATCGGATAAGTGTATTTCTCCCGGATCTTCTGACAGACCGCAAACCCGTTTATGTCCGGCAGCATGATATCCAGAAGGGCAAGGTCCATCTCTTCCTCCTCCGTACACGCGAGCGCCTCCCTCCCCGTATAAAACTTACATACTTCATAGTTCTCATTCCGCAGGTAAACCTCTATCAGATCCGCGATCTCTTTCTCGTCATCCACCACAAGTATCTTGTCAGACATGATTCTCTCCTCCATCCCGCCGCTGCAATGCCTGTGTATCCATGATAGCAGAATCTGGTTTTTCTTTTCCTAATTTTCCATAGCGGAAAGCTTAAGATTTCCTTAAAATTTGATGATTACAAACCCTGAAAATAGGGCATTTTATAAACCATTTGTCGCTAACGTGTCGCTAACCAGTATATATTCTTGTAAAGTTATTTAACTTAAAACAAAGAAAAGCGTTTTCCACCGCGTAATCCGCCCGAAGATTCGCCGCGACAGACAGGATCGCGTCCTTAAACTCGCTCCGCAGCCTCTCCCGCCCCTTTGTCCTCTTCTTTTTTTCCAGCAATGTGAGATAGATCATCCCCATGGGAATCATAAGGGGAACGGCCAGAAATGATCTGTAAAAGAACATTGCCAGAAACAGGGTCACTCCTGCGGCCTGCATTGTCCCGCCTGTCTTCTGCCTCCGCGTGAAGCCGCTCTCCGCCCCATAGATCTGTCTGTACCATCTCCTAACTCTCCGCATATGGATCAAGTCCCGCCGCCTGCAGTTTTGCGACATTTTCCAGTTCTCCTTCTTTCTCCAGTTTTTCACTCTCGTAATGGTATACAAAAAGCGGTTTCAGCCTGACCCGCGGCTCTTCGTATCCGCAGACTTCCGTGATCTCCAGCACCTTTCTGCTCTTATCCCGCAGTCTCCCCAAATGTATGATCAGGTCCACCGCCGAGGCGATCTGCTGTCTGATCGCTGCCACCGGCAGATCCATCCCCATAAGCACCATCGTCTCCAACCTGCTGAGCAGATCCGCCGCGCTGTTGGAATGTCCGGTGGAAAGAGAACCGTCATGACCGGTGTTCATCGCCTGCAGCAGATCCACCGCCTCCGCTCCCCGGACTTCTCCCACGATGATCCGGTCCAGTCTCAGAATAAAAAAAAGAAAGAAAACTGATAACTTTCAGTCTTCTTTCCTAATAAATAATAGTTTACACCAGATAAAAAGAGCGGTGGCAAGTTCCGCTCTTTTTATTTATGCTTCTTTTTCTTTCCTGGGAGTATCCGATAGTTCGTTCACTTTTTTCTTTGCTTCATCCAGATCCTTACAACCATCAAGGATCATTGATATCATTTTAATGATTTTGTCAAATTGTTTATCTGTCATAACCTCTGCCATATCCTTTCCTCCATTCTTTTACCAGATTTACTTGCCTCATCTGATAATAGTATTATAGCATATTTAAACTATTCCGTCAAGCATTTTTAAACTATTCTTGAGAAATTTTTTCGTCCACGCACATTTCAATAAATGCAGACAAGGACATGCCAGCTTCTTTAGCTGCAGCTTGGTACTTTGCTTTTTTCCCTTTGTTCGCCATTACTGTAATTCTGTCATATTTTTCTTTTTGATATTCATTTACATATGCAAACGCCGCTTTTTTATCTGCAAATGCCATCTCATCACCCCCTGTTTGGTTCTATATTATCATTTACTCTCAAATTTTTCAAGCATTTTTAAACTTTTTTATAAATATGTATTGACAGCATATTTAAACTATGCTAATATGGACTTATCAAAGGAACGGAGGATATAAAAATGACATATTTAGGAAGAGAGTTTAAATGCTATGAAGAACTTACAAACTGGAATAAAGATGGTCACATCAAAGAGTACAGAAAACTCGCCAAAATGTTCGGCAAAACCCCAACAATGGAAATCAGTTCTATAATGTCAGAAAGGGCAGTTGTCCTTCACGACAGATTCGGTATGAGCTGGAAGGATATTGAAGAACTTGAAATAGCATAAAACACCCACCCGGCGGGGTTGCGTCGGGAGAAAGAAGGAAAAATGGATAACAAATATGAAAAAATCGAAGCACTTTATAAGAGACTTGATAACTTAGAGGGATGTGAGGACAATCACGTATATGCAAGAGAGATTCGCGAGATAAGAATGCAGATCGCCGAAATCGAAGAGTCATAAGAAACTTCCCGTCCCCTCCGGGTAATGCAGGGAGAAAGATATGATAAAAAAATATACAGTAGTATTCCAAAATCAAATAAGTGGGAAAGTTGGCATGGACATATTTTCAGATGGTTCTGAGGGAATGGTAAGGAGAGATTTTTTTGACTGCTACAGACATGGAAATTATAAAATTTTAAGTGTAACTGAAATACCAGAAGTAAAGAAACAGGCGGCAGGATAACACCTACCGCCCTTTTTATCCCTTACTTAAAATGCCTTTCTTCCCTCTGCCGCGCCAAACCGGATATAGTGCTGATAGTAAAGCGGAAGGTTCTCTCCAAAAGCTTTCTGCAGATCCTGATATCGTGATTTATAGGCCTGTACATTGAATGTATCAATGGCCTGTCTGCCTTCGCTCATCCCGTGCGCTATAAAATGATAAAACAACGCTGCGGCGTCATTCCCATATGCAGCTTTCAGATCCTTATACCTTTCTGCATAATATCCAGCATCAAATACCGGTGCACAATCCAGACCTCCATATACTGTGGATACCGTTTTCAAAAAATATTTCTCTTCGTACCAAAGGTTGATATCTACATTCCCGTTGATACCCGGTATCCTTGCCGAACTACCGAACTGCCATCCTTCTAAGATGTGTACAATTGCCGGTTTATATTTGTCTGCTGGCATTGAAACTGCAGACAATTTTGCACTGGAGGGATAACGGGCAATCCAGAAATTGCAGTCCAGCAATGTCTGATACGGCTTAATGTAGCTGTTGTAAAACGAAAGCCCTGTATATACGCCAAATTCCAGACCGGCGCCCGCTATTATTTTCTGGTATGCCTTGATGATGCTGATCAGCTTCATTCCAAGTTTCTTCTGGCAGGAATCCTCTACATCAAGCCATACCTTCGTTTTGCGACCATTCAAGATCTGGACAACTTTCTGTGCATCGGCTATTGCTTTTGCCTCTGTGGTCGCATAGGAGTAATTGTATACCCCCGTAACAGGCAGCCCCGCCTCCATGCATCCTTTCCAGTTATCCTCAAACTGTTTATCCGGTTCCAGATCCTTCCGGATTACCTTGAGAATCGCTCCTTCGATTCCAGATGTTTTCACCTGTTTCCAATTAATAATCCCCTGATAACTTGATACATCAATTATTTTTCTCATATAGATTCCTTTCCGCCTATTGGCAATAAAACAGGAAGCCAAAGCTCCCCATCGATCATTTATTGTTTTTATATTTCGTCCGCTGCCAGATCTCCGCCACACGTTCCCATCCGCCGGTTGCTACCAGATAAACAATAAAAGCTGCAATAAACGATGCGAAGACATAATACCAGACGATCACGATCTTAAAATATTGGCAGGCTACCACCATTGCCAACGGGCACAGGACCATTGACACCGTCAGCGCCACTATACTAGTCGGGATTTTCTGTAATCCCGGCAGCTCTTTGATGACCTGAACGATCACCGCAACAACAAAAGCCAACACACCCACTGCCATGAGCGCGTAAGTAATATACTGCATCATAAGTTCCATATTCATTTTTCAGTCCTCGCTTTCTTCTTGTTCTTAAAATTTTTAGTTACACCAAAAATGCATTCTCTTTCCTGCATTTTTGGTAAATTCGCCTGACGTTTTCAATTGCCATTACTGCTTTGCTATTTTTATAAGCCGGATGTGTGCTGCAATATCGCTCATATTCATCGATATCGCTCATAATCTGATTGAAATGCTCTTCCGTATGTTTGACATGATGCCGGATTTCATCGTCGAATCTGATGATCCGGTATCTGGCATCCGTAGCTTCGCTCTCATTCAGCTTGTCCATGATCTCCACATTCATCGCCCGCCCTATGGTTCGGGCTATCCGAGACCACGGATTAATTTTTATAGGGACGATCTGGATGATTGTCAGCAAAGCAAGCAACACGCCGCCTCCGCCCATAATAAGTTCATTCAGGCTCAATCTGTCTCACCTCCTTTCGTTATGCTATTAAAAAAGCCAGGTGCATTTCTGCATCTGACCCATTTTTACAATATTTTATAATGTGGCCTATCCTCACCCCACCACCAATACCGCAGCCAATCATCTAGCACGATCGCCGCCAGTGCCACCGGCATCCACAGTACAAAAAACTGCGGGCATATCTGGCCAAGTACATTGCCAGGCATCACGCTGTAATCCCAGACGTCCCATCCGAGCCACAAATTGACTATGCAGCCGGTCAGAAATTCCAAACCAGTAACGATGCAGGATCCAATCAGGATCTGCTGCCACAGCGACATATCCCACGATATCAGCTCGTTGATCAGTCCCAAGCAGACAAAACACATCCCGCCGAGAATGAACATCGTCCAATGACTCCTCTGACGCCATACCAGCTCCAGTAGAACATACGCTGCGCCGCCGATCAGCAACAGCGCCATATACTTACCCACCAGTTTCTTCACTCTCATTTCTCGTTTCGCCTCCTCCTGCCATCTCGGCTATCTGTATAAGATATGCCTGCAAGACTTCAGATCTGTACTCATCCGGAACGTCGGATCCGTAGAATATCTCCTGCACTTCCTCCGCCGTCTGTCCCCCTTCAATCCACATATTGAGCGCGTTACAGTATGTTGTATGGTACGATACATACCACGTCGCGGATCCTATGATATTTTCCATATCCTCCCTACTGTAATACCGACACGGATCCCCGTCGGCATGATACTCTATCTCTTCTGCGCCTGCTGCCATCTGAGCCTGTTTGCCAAAGAGGTTGATCTGATCCCTTATTGTCAATGAAAAATGATGCATCTCGCCATCCGACAAAGTCACATCACACCCTGAATAGATCACCTGCTCACATACTGCGGATATCTCTGACTTTTTCGCTGCTTTGATTTCTTCCAGTGTCGGTGGAATCGGCTCCGGAGCCGGTTCGGGTGGCACCGGCGGGACATATATGCTACCGTCATTGGACAGGTACACCGTCTGCCCCTCCTGCAGATATACCGTATTGTACCCGGTGATCGTTGAGCATTGGATCCCACCGGCCGTGTGCAACAATATGTCTCCGTCCCATGTTTCTGGTACATCTTCTTTTTCCGGAAACACGATTTTCAGAACTGTCCGTGATTCCGGCATGATACTGCAGATCTCGTACATCTTTTCGGATCCGCTGATTTTGATTTTTTCCATAAGTAACCTCCTTTAAAAGTATATTTATATATTAAAAAAAGACCAAAATGGCCTTATTTCTTTCAATTTTATTAAAAATTCTCCTGAATATAGTGATATACAGGGTATGTTTATTATAGTATCCCAAAAAAAGCATGTAACTGTCCCGGTTATGTCCAGCCAGGGATACGTACAAGTAACCTTTTTTGATATCCCGCCGGAAGGGTATAGATTAATTTGTGCAATTGGCTTTTTTATAAGCTCAGGCTATCCTCACCTGTATGGTAGCTATCCAGATATAGATGATCCTAATCGTTGGAGTTTTTCTTTATATAATAATACAACAATTACTGGAGATTCTGGAGTTACTGGATATTTTTTATGTGCAAAAAGTGTTGCACCGTAATTTTCGCATGACGGGTGAGACGTATTTGGTCTCGCTCGTCGAAAAAGCTGTAAAAATTAAAGTTAAATGTAATGTATCAGCTGGTGAAGCACATCTTGTCGTTATTAGCCACAAACTATTCCATTCTGCTGATATTGTAACCATATATATTGCAAGGTATACAGGCGTCATTCCGTTCCACGGAAGTTTGATTAACAAACTGCACACAAGATTGAACATGGAAGGTCGTATTGTTTATATAACTTATTCTTCGCTCAAATAAATTTATACGATTCTGGGGATCTGACGTTATAACATGTAGAGTAGTACCTAACGTGGCATTCCTTTTAAAAATTCGTTCGCTATAAGTGCGAACTCGTGACGTTTCATTATTAATGGAATAGATATAAAAAATTTCTAGGATATCATAGTCATCGCTGGCTATTATGACCTCTTGTTCTAAAAAAACACTTGTTAGATTCGGATTCTCCCACAACAGGGTGGGCTTCATATCACTATATTATCGGCAATTTTTATGCTCCTACACCCGATTCATTTTTCGCCAATGTTTCAAAAAATGCATAAAATTAATAAACCTGGCAAAATGCCCGGCAAAAAATTATTCATTTAGTATAATTTTAACTATTGGAATTTTTCAAATAGTTCGTTATGCGCACTTACGGTGCGATGCTTTAACCTCTTCAGCCTGGACCGTGCAATAGATCAGTGTCGTGTCCAGCTTCTCGTGACCTAAAAAATCACGAACTTGTTCGATCGGCATCCCCCGGCTGAGAAGATCCGTTGCGATTGTCCTCCTAAACCGATGCGGGTGCACCATCTCCACGCCTGCCTTTCTGCCGAGTGTCCGCAACATGTCCTGCACCCCGTTGTCTGTTATTCTTCTGTGATTTTTATCCGAACTGACAAATAGCGGCCTCCTTTTTAACTCCTCATATGTAATCTGCTCGCACATGCACCGTTCTTTCAAATATCTGTCCAAATAGAATTTTGCGTTCTCTGTAAGGTATGTTTTCCTTTCCTTACTCCCTTTTCCGTACACTACCATTTCCAGATGCGCCATATCTATGTCTCCTACATTAAGGGCAACTGCTTCTGATATTCTAACTCCGGTTGAATATAAAAACTCGATCAAAGCCCTGTCCCTTACCCTTTTGCAGCTGCTTCTCAGAGCCTCCATGTCCCTCACGCTAAAAGGTTTTTTTATGATCTTTTCAACCTTTATCTTTCCTATTTTTTTCATAGGATTTCCCTGTGTGAGATCTTCCGCTGTCAGAAAGTCCCAGAAGCTGCTCAGGTAATGCATTCTGGTTTGAATAGTAGACATTTTCAGTTTTTTCACCTCTCGCAGATACCCAAAATAATACCTTATATCTGTCGCTTTGATATCATTAATATCTTTCCCCATAAAATTCAGCGCTTTCCAAATCTCACGCCCATACTGCCGCATGGTTCCATCCTGCCTATTCACGGCCAGTTTGCTCTTAATAAACAGATCCAGTTTTGCGGCATTCCCACTCAACCCGGTTGGTTTCAGCTCATAACATTCCTGCTTCACCTCCACCCCGTGAAAATTTAGGTAAAGCACATTATTCAGTTTTTCGATTTGATCCTCCTTCAGATATGGCGTCATTGAATCCAGCACCTTTTCCAATATTTTTTCTATCATGATGACATCCTCCTTCTCCTTTATTTTAAGGCAAAGTCATCATGCAATACAGAAAAATATTGAATCTTATTCCATCTTATGTTATATTTGAGGTACATAAAAAGGGAAAGCCAGAGAAGCGGCTACCCTCAATAGCTTATGACTTTACCGCTAAAAGCGGTTCGCCGTCACTACTTCCGATAGTGGCGGCTATTTTCTTCCCCTGAAAATCTGATAGATCAGACCAACAAGGGCGACAATGAATATTCCAACCTGGATCAGCTCCGGATATGTAACATACATTGGCATCGCCCTCCTTTCTTTCGTCTGGAGGGTAGCCCCTCCGTAAACAGAGGGTAAGCCGCCTTTGGCTCTCTGGTTTTCCCATAACGGGATTATAGCATGCCCTTATACTTTCTACAACTTCTTTTTTGCCCGAAAAAGAGCAGTCAAAATAACTGCTCTTTTCGTATATATCACGCTACTCCTTTTGGCGAGAAGCCACTCGCTTACAGAAGCAATTTCATTTTATCCCACAATCCCTTTCCTGTCAAACACCGGGTTATATAGTGATATTCAGAATCTGCAGAACGATCTGTCAGCTCTGGATACTCGGGTTACTAATGCCATCAATGGTGGAGATCTTTCTGCTCCGTTTGAAATGAACTTCCTTATAACGCCATACTCAAATAGTATCTCAAATGTCGAAAATTCGGCAACATTGGATGCAAACACAGCCAATAAATTGCAGTACACTGCATATGCTACCTATAATAATGAGACAGGCGATTATGATGCCAAAATCACCAGAACATATAGCACCGCGGTAAAAATACCTGATAACAAGTGTATACTAACCTTTTCCGGGGCATGCTTAGTCCGATCAGGTTATGCTGAGCATGTTGACAACAACCTCAAGGTCGAAGTGTTAAATTCTGCGGGTGCAAAACTGGCGGAAACCTCTGCTATCAACAGCACCGCCAATAATACAGTACAGTTATCTTTGGCATCCCTCAAGGGACAGACTGTCAAGTTAAGAGTCAGTATGATGAGTGATGGATATCCTTTGAGGCCCAGAGGTTTCATAATATCAAAACTTTTGATATCCAACAAATAATAATTACTTATTAACCAGCAAAAGAGAATTAAAAGTAAGTGTAACAGAAGACCAACCTAGCGTAAATATTTGCTTAAATTTAACAGTTTTTCCCTGGAGTGAGGATAAATCTAAACTTGCTCCAGTAGTATGCAGTAAAATAGCCCCTGTTGAAGCATCCAATACTTGCAGCGTTTTTGTAGTTATGTCACGGTTACCGCCTGTATTCCATGAAACGGTAGGCTTTCCTATAACTTTGAATGACTGGTTCCACAGCCTGTAATAGGTTTGATATATCCCACTGCCTACTGCGCCGAATACATTCACCGAATTTGCGGAACTCCCTGAGATAGTAGGTGGATATCCCTGGCCGTCAACGCCTCCCTCAGAGTAGGGATAATTAAGGACATTGTATGAGTATGGTGCCGCCAGTGATCCTCCAGTAATAGCGTTGGTAACTCTGGTATCGAGGGCTAATAAGCTATTGTTAAGTCCCTCTATCTCACTATATAACCCAGTAATCTGATCCTGCAGAGCTTTGCCCTGTGCGGCCGCCAGCGGAAGTCCCGCGTTATCTGTAACGCAATTATTCACGATCTGCCCGGCATGAAGCACAAATTTCAATCCTGCCTTCAAGTTCGAAAACAGCTGGTATATATTTGTCCCCTTTACAAAGCTTTCTAAAAAATCCGTAAAGGATGTAATGCCTTCTACTTCTCCTGAATCATCCCAGTCCGGCGCTACTATTTTATTAATCTCTCGGTCAAAAACCTCTCTTGTGATCTGAGCCGCCGGATTTATAACAGCTGTTATACTTTTTGCGCCTCCTACAATCACATTCAGTTTCATTTGCACCAATTTATGCCGAATAGGTCCCGTCGGTACATTATCCGACTCAGCTGCAGAGACATACGCTGCCGGCATTATATAATTAGGATCGTCCGACATATCTACATATGCATACAGTATTTCTCCGAGATCCGGATCCGTTGCATACAAACCGATCTCAGTCATAACAAACCCGCTTTCCACCTCGGCATTATCCAGTTGCATCACCACATATCCATCTTCTCCATTCGGATTATACCCGCAGTCTGCAATAATACCATCCATTTTATATGAGACAATATCTGTCATAGTTAATATATCTGTCCCTTCCGGTAGTATTCCAGTTCCTACTTTAACCGACAAAAACTGCAAATCTCCAGCATTTGCTGAAAGCTTTGCGATCAACTGAAATCCCTTCTTTGTTAAAATAACACCCTCTTTATCCGCCATTTAATTGTTCCCTGCTCCTTTCTGATACTCCTATTTCTTCCATCACCATTTCATCTAATACCGCTGATACATATATGTCTGCGGATTTTTCTATGTCTCGATTGACTTGGCCAAGTCCAATATCATATTCTACATACTCACTTACCAAAGTTCCCACATATACTTCTGTATTCTTTTCATACTCCTGTCTATGGAGCACCGAAAACATAGTATGGGATTGCATTATATTCTGGATCAGCTTTTCAACCCTGTCATAGTCCAAATCGCTATTCCCCTTCTCCCGCACACATACCTGGAACATGTTCGGATGTTCCGGTACATACCCAAACTGTCCCGGATCATTCGCGTCTGACACCTCTGCAGCCATTCCTATCTGATTCTGGAGCATTTGCTCCATACGATATGGTATAATCGGTGCCCGGCAATCTCTTTTCTGATATATAAGCCTGCGGCGTTCTTCATAAGACAGGTTTTCACGCACTGGTAATCCCCATTTAATTTCATGGTATTTCAATCCCCATGTGGCAGTTTCCGGGAAAAACTGTGCCGGCATGTCTTCGGCCATCTCTAACGCCTTATCGTATTCGAGCCCCATAACCTGATATATCCATTTCCCGACATAAGATGTATCATAAAACCTGTCTGACACATAACTCAGCATTTTCCTAGCGCTTTCACTTGTGGGAAAGTTTTCCAAGCTGAACTTTTCCTTTTCCATAGCCGCCCCCTAACTAAAATCAAGAGTACCTGTTTCCGGGTACTCTTCTCTGTTCAGACTTATATTCTCTGTTTCTCCATTTATAAAAAACTCTTCAAAATCTATAACACCTACAATGTCCGAAATAATATGCCTGACATCGTTATATCGCACTATATCCTTTTGTTTCGTAGATTCATATACTGTTTTTACAGTGTTTGTAAAGTCCTCCTTTATCTGCTCTATAGATGTTGTTTCATCGTATATGAGTCCTGTGATCGTATAATCGATCAACACTGTCGTTGCTGGCACACATATTAACTTTGCAGAACCCGTCGGCAACAATCTCCTGCTCCTGTCTTTCGGCGATACGATATGGTCATACACTTTCTCTACCAGTTCTTCATTCGCCGGCTGTCCATTCCTGTCCACCAGGACAAGTTTCACTGTACCGGGGCCTTCAGCTGCCTGAATCACAATACAATCCCCAGCACCTGCTTCTTTTGCCCAACGGATAAAATTACTGTCATTTCCCAGATAGGTTAAGCTGTTCGCATACTCTTCAGCGATCCGATTATAATAGTCATCATTGCTCTCACGCTCTGTCCCCCCTTTTATCGGATCCGGATTACTAATTTCTGTAATATATCTATCCGGTTTCGCCATGAGGGTAATAACGTTTGCCGGCACATTGGAGCTGATTCCCTTTTCTACTGCCGACACAGGGATGATGGCCATCCCGCTTTCATCAATCTCAGCTGTCTCTGTCGTAGCAAATCCAATGGAAGGCCCTGTGTCTGTTGCCGGCGTACAAAATACAGTCCCCATCTCAATCACTGTTTTTGGTTTCCCTATAACTTTCACTTTTCCGGATGCACTCTCAGGAGGATGCCTTTCCAGATGCACCTGCCGACCATGGATATCCAGCCATTCATCCCACGCATACTGTGGAAAACAGATCATCAATGCCCTTGTCATGTGATAATTGATAAACTCATCTATTTCTAACGCCGCAGGCATGGTAAAGTCATAGGGGAACCCGCCAGGCATATCATCGATATCTGCCGGCAGATTGTTCATCATCCGCTGATGAATCTCCTCCGCGGTGCTGTTTTTCATAAAATCTGGTATTGCAAATTTCGGCTGCATGATTCCCACCTCCTTAAATTGTCACTGTGATCTCATCTAAACCAATTCCTTTCACCCGAAACCGGAAATGCATATTATCCCCGTCCCACGAAAATGTAAAATCCCAGACATCTTCTGTTCTGGGATTGACTTTAAGCGCTTCTGTTATCGTTCTTTGCACCATGGACTCGATCGTTTTTTCGTCATCATTATCCATGGCACGTTCCATTTCAGTGCCTATGGAATCCGGGTAAGCAAGGCAGCGATATCTCTCTGTCTGGGCAATCTTAAAACACCATATCGCAAAAGCTTCCCTGCCGTCACATTCCACCATCCGGTTCGCGCCATCCCGGACAAAATCTCCTTCTACAGGATCCCACCGGACACTCCTCCGGTATTCTGTATCATATCCGGAGTTTTCCGGAATAAACTCCGGTATATCCACCACCGGAAATAATGCTTCGGACATCCTTCCTTACCTCCCTACGATCTTTCAATAATATCCACAACTACCGCCTCATTCTGCACCCATGCCACAAGTACACGATCACCGACGCCTACGCTCCTCATCTTCTCCGGGAGAACAACCATGTGGGAATGCTCTCCCCCCTCTTCTATCTCCGGATGCGCATGACTGCCATCCTGTTTTGTTTCCGCAAATTCTTCTCCCGCTGCACCAAGAGTAAGCTGCCTGCAGATCGAATATTCTCCTTTTGGTATCGGTTTGGGAAAAGTATTCGTCACAAGGCTCCCATTTGCCTGTATTTCTCCAAAATCCAACACCAGCGGAGACTCATTTTCGCTCTTCATCCTCTGGCTCAAAACACCCGCCAATTGATTTATACCTGGATTTCCATTATTTCCTTTCATTCTCCATTACCTTTCAATCGAATGTTCCATCGTCTACCCATCCATATACATTACTTTCGCTGTCTGTATGGATAAGATGCCATGGATGGGATTTACCTCTTCCATCCTTGATCGTGATCTTTGCTTTGCCGGCTCTCGCATTATATCCTTTTGAGTCCGCGTAACTGCTGACATAATGGGTTCCGCCGTGGAAATTTACAATATCACCCACTTTGTACCCTTTCTGCTCGTTTGACGGCTGTTCTGCATATTCCAGATCCATCGTCATGCTGTACATATCTGCATTGTGCTGGACACTTTTTACATAGTAATAATCCGCCACAAAGCCACTCATGATATAGACCAGATCACCTTTCCTCACAAAAGGAACATCCGGCCCCTGTACTACCATTTTTTTCTCAATTTTTCCTTCTCCATTGATGATCTCCTGTGCCGCTGAATTTGCATCACTCAAACTTTCATCAGATCCTCTGGTATATATCCTCTGGCGTATGCCATATGCTGTCTGGCCATTCAAAGTTGCATCTATACTGCTGCTCCCCTTATCGTTCGCCTTTCCAACCACTTTTACTCTGGTAATAAGGTTTTCCAGGCTTATCGTCTGGCTAACCGACTGCGTGTTGTCCACCTGGAATACATACACATCGGTATTGCCTCCCCACGGGATAATGCTCGTATATCCTTTGGATGCCCTTATCATACACTTTTTTTCGCCTTTTTTCGCCGCGTCATCCAGCAGCTCCAACATAATATCTGACAGATATTTGTTGTTGCATACCGTTTTACCATGCGAAGCATTAGGACCTGCATATTCTCCCTGTGGGATTTCCCAATCGTCCATAATGCTCTGCAGGGCTGCCTTCGTTCCGGTTCCAGAAGGAAAATACCTGTTGTCCTGACTCTTCTGTAACTTATAGAGTTCGTCATAGCAGGTACACTTCAGATCATTTCCTCCATTTCTTTCCACTGGGTTCCATGTTTCCACATACCCTCTCGCCACTTCTTCATCAACCGAAGATCCATCCGACGCAAAAATGCCTATCAGACACCCAGGCTTGATGATATTCATGAGATATCCTTTTGAGGTATTGTCATTTCTGGCGGTAAAAGAAGAACGCATAGAGAGTTCCTTTTCATTCTCCTCCCAGCCCAAATTCTGTATGTAATCCTTAATATTGTACTGATTGCCGTTTTCGTCCATCACCACAACACGATACTTAATTTTGGACAGATCAATCATGGTTCCCTCCTATCCAGGCAGTGTCAGGGTCATTCCTGGCCATATCCAATGGCCATGATCAGAGCTCGATTTCCCGCGCTTTTTTGCCTCTGCTTCTATCGTGGCTGCATTGGCTTCGTAGATCTGCGTCCATTTATCGAATCCACCTATCTGTTTGGCGATCCCTTGTAAGGTATCGCCGCTCTTCACCGTATACGCACCACCCGAACTGTTTGCTTCCGCTCCAAAATCATTCCGCGGCTTTGTCTTTTTGACAAACTGTGCAATATTCATCTCATTCGTCGTGTAGATCCTCAGTGGCTTTTTTTCAACAAAGGCAATGGCGTATTCGATGTTGCCATATGCTCCTATTGGTTTCGGCTGGAAAGAGGAGATCGTAACATCCACATTGATCCATGTTTCCGTTACGATCAGATTCAGAATGGTTTCTCCCGCCATAAAATCGGTCAGGATCTTAACGCATTCATTCGGTTCCCGCCAGCTTTTCACGATCGCTTCATTCTTTTTGGATTCCCCAAAAAAGACGCCGTTCCAGGTGAATTCTGCCACATCCATTCCCTTTGGTATTTTGACAGTCCCCTGCGATATGATATCGAAGCTCTGGTATTTCGCCCCATACTTTCCCTGTATACTCTCCGGCAGGGACGGAAACGTGAATTTTGACCCATTCCCCACCGGAATCAACCTTATATCCATTATCTACGCCTCCTTTAACGGCATATTGGAAAATACCTCTTTCAGTTTTCCAGCTATCTCTCCGCCCAGTTCATCCGCCATCTCTTCCATATGTCTCCGGATAACAGTCATGATTTTTTCCTCATCCTGCCCTCCGCCTGCCTGTATGACAAACTCAGGAGACATCTGTACACTCACCTGTATCGTTCCACCATTATCTCCACCATTTCCGGCAGATCCATACGGCGCTGCATCATAACTGCTTTCGGTTCCTCCACCGACATAACCACCATCTGCATGAGCAGATACCCCTAACGCTGCGCCCGCCTGCTCATACAGATCCAAAGCCCTCGTCCGCCTGCTCGGATTCGTAGGAATGACAAATTCGCCGTACCCCTCCTCTGCCAGCCAGGACAGCTGGGGGCCTCCGCTTACATATCCGCCACCCGCATGTCTGCTGATTAATTTTGATGCAAGACCGGTGATGCCGAGACCAGATGCTTTTTTAGTTTTATCCACATCATTTTCCATCATAAAATCGGCTGCCCGCCCTGTCACCAAACTATAGTCCGCACTTAATTTAACCGCTGCTTCCACCTCAAACGGATCAGCAGATGCACCGTTCAAAGCTTCCTCGATCGCTGATCTTAAGGAGGGCGTTTCTGCAAGAATACTCTCTATAGCACCGTCTGTAAGCGCCGCACCACATCCTGATCCTGCTTCGCTGAAGGTCCCCGTCGGTATTGTCTCCGCCGTTGCTTTCAACAATTCGGATATGGCACCTATCTCTCCGACATCAAGTCCCTCCAAACCGAACCACTCTTTTATATCATCCGCCGTCCAGGATTCCACATTCGGCTTGACCAAAAGGGCATTCTCCATCACCTTTCCCATCTTCTCGGCCGTTGTGCCTTCCAGCTCCGGCAAAATCCCATCCAGCTGTTCTTTATAGGCTTCCGCAACAGATTCCAGCTGGAAAGATTCAACATCCAGCGCCACTTCCTTTATCCGCGCATGGTATTCCTCCCCGGCTCTGGCAGACGCCTCGTCGAATTCTTCCTGTGTGATCGCGCCATCTGACAACTGTATGTTCAGATTTTTAAGGACACTATTCAGCGCGCCATCTGCCTGCTCTGATGCAGATGCCGCATACGCCTTCAATTCTTCCTGCATCACCCGGAAACTGTCGATATCCATCGAAGCACCGCCGTATTTGATTTTCATGGCCTGCCAATCCGCTTTACTCTCTGCGTCCGCAAGCTTATCTGTTATCCTGGTGATCTGATTCTGCAGGTTCTCAATCTCGGCCGCCTCATCCAGTGTGATCACTCCGTCTGTCAGAGCGATGTTCGCTTTATCTGTCAGTTTTGCGCCCAGTTCCTCCATCTGAGCAGTAAGATCTTTATAGTAACTATCTATCCCGTATGTATTGGCATCGTCACCGGCAAGCAGTTTCAGTGATGCTGTCGCCTCATAATGTCCCGCATTGATATACTCACTTCCACTGGCCAGGAGACTGCTGATCGCATTTCTGTAATCATCCTGATCTGTATCAGATAATTCTGTACCGACTTTCAGTCCAATCTTCCAGTTTTCTTTTTTCAGGTTACTTATGGATGACTGCAGTTTCCCAAGTGTCGCCTCTGTCTCCGATGCTGCTTTTGAGTATTCTTCCAATCCATCTGCCATATCTCCAAAGACAATCTCACCTGCCAGCTTCTTGACTTCCGTCAGAGACAGGGAGATATCTCCAAATGCATTTTTCGCTGAATTTGCGACCTCTTCCCGAAGCATCAGCGCAAACTCCCCCGCAGAGACTTCCGTATCCTTCATGGCCCGCATCAGTTCCCGGTTTTTAAAAGTGATCCCTTCTATTGACAACCCGGTAGCCTCAAAGATCTTCTGTGCCTTCTCCGCCTCTATTTGCATCTCTGCCACATTGTCATAGTATTCATCTTTTACCTTATTTCCTTTGATCCATCCGGATATCCCGCCGACACCGGCGCCGACCAACGCCCCGACTGCCGTCCCGAGCCCCGGGATTATACTGCCGATTGCTGCGCCTGCAGCCGCTCCGGCTGCTACCCCGCCTGCTTTCCATCCCGCCGATTCTCCATATGCCGCTCTTTCAGCTGAATCATCGGATTTCACTGCCTTATATGCATCCAGCACACTGCTGATCAGCGTTGCACCGGCGGCCACCCCACCTGCTATTGCACCACCGCCGGCAAGTGCCGCACCGCCTCCCGACAAGCCAGACGTGGCAGCTCCTCCATTAACCGCATACCCAACATTAGCCAGCCCGCCAAGAAGACCGCTTCCGCTCACCACAGCATTCCCGGTTGATCCAATAAGAGAGCCTGCTAAAGATGTTCCCGTGGCAGCGTTAGTTCCAAATAATCCCTTTCCAACACCAAATGCCCCCTTCCCTGCTTTAAATAACGGGGAAGCCATTCTGCCAAGCACAAGCGCAGACACAACAGAAGAAAACCCTGCTGATTCCCCTCCCGGGAGCAGCTTACCGGCGCTGGAAAGCATATTGCCAAATCCCTGCATCAGCTTTTCTGAGATCATGTCAAAATCAAACCCTTCTGAAAATCCTTGTGCAAAAGACTTTCCTATACTCGCTCCTTCATCCAACGTTTCACCGATATCGATCCCCAGGAGCATCATCACGCCGGTTTTAAGTCCTGTGCCGATTCCGGCACCGATGTCTTTTGCATATTCCGAAAACCTTGCTTTACCGGTGCTATTCCACCATTCAGCGAACGGTTCTGCGATGAATTCATCCCATGCAATTTTGACTTTTCCCCAAAAATCTGCTTCCTGCCATTCTTTTGTGTCAGATATCGCATCAAATTTTTCCTGTATCCGGCCGATTTTTATATCTGCCCAGTCTATAAAATCATTCAGGCCCTGCTCGATAGCCGGCATCTGAGCAGTCAGCCAATCAACAAACTTTCTGGCATATGGTTCCAGACGTTCGCCCAGAGATATCTTTACCCCATCCGCGGCACTCTGTAACAGAGTAATGGAGCCTGCCAGATTATCGATCATTGTATCTGCCATACGCGCTGACGCGCCATCTGCATTATTAATGGCATCCGCCAGCTTATTGTAATCTTCTTTCGATGCATTCAAAATAGCCAGAAGTCCTTTCTGTGCCTCGGTTCCGGCTACCGTATTGGCCAGACTGGATTTCTGTTCTGCCGTCATACCTGCAGTAGCATTTCTCAGTTCTTCCATCACATCAGAAAGATCTCTTGCATTCCCATCAGATGCAAAAAACTCAATCCCCAGATCATGCAATGCATCCGCCGCGCCACTGGTGTTGGTGGACAATCTGGTAAAGATTGAGTTCAGTGCTGTACCTGACATGGTTGCTTTAATTCCTGAATTCGCCATGAGCCCTGTCATCAAAGCAACGTCTTCGATGGAGTAGCTAAGCGATCCCGCCATAGGACCGACATATTTAAATGTTTCCCCCATCATAGACACATTCGTATTGGCATTGGACGCCGCTGCCGCCAAAACATCCGAAAAATGACCGGCCTCCGATGCATTCATTTTGAAGGCAGTCAAACCATCTGTGACAATATCCGAAGTAGCTCCCAGCTCTTCCCCAGACGCCGCCGCAAGACTGAGTATGCCCTCAATACCGTCCAGCATATCCCCAGTTTTCCAGCCGGCCATTGCCATATAATTGAACGCCTCCGCGGATTCCTCTGCTGTAAATTTTGTGGTAGCGCCCATCTCTTTCGCTTTGTTCGTAAGCTTCACCATTTCCGAACCTGTAGCGTTGCTTATAGCTTTCACCTGCGACATAGCGGCCTCAAAGTCTTTATAGGTATCTATGGTATCTTTCAATCCTATACTGACCCCGAGAACCGCCCCTGCTTGAAAGAGAGGATTTTTCAACAGATTGAGGATCCCTCTTACAGGCGAAGTGACCAGATCGATCGCTTTCATGGTCACATTCCAGGTTTTTCCCGCAAAACTTCTCAGTCCCCCTCTTATCGTGGAGAGAACCGGCGTGATCCGTTCCTTTGCTTCCAACAGGACCTCATACTTTTCCTTCGCCCACTTCGCCAGACTTTTTTCCGTTTTCTGGGCACGCCTGTCAAATTCGGAAACATATTCCGATGACTTTTTTGCTTTCTGTCCAGCTTTATCCGCCTCAGCGCCAAGCTTCCCAACCTTTTTAGTGACATTTGATAATTCAGGTTCCGTATTGTCTATTGTCTCGATCGGGATCTCGATCCGCAATGCCTCAGCCATCCTCTCCACCTCCTTTCGTCCGTGATTCTAAAATGATCCTCATAGAGGCGAGCATAAACGCTTGCACGCCTTTTGGTTTCTCATAAAATTCATCCGGGGGAATGCCTGCTGTCTGAAAAATGTGATGCAACAGACAGGCTTTTCCCCCGGCTTCTATCAGTTTTTTGCGACCTCCTCCAAGTTGTTATCGTAGCCGCTGATCTCATCGATTTTCTCGATTATCCTTTCTTTTTCGCCTGCTTTCAGCGAATATTCGATCACATCCAGGCCGTTCATGATGCGGTCCTTTTTCGCGTTGAGTGCTTCCCAAATTTTGCGGTTATCCCAAAGTTTGGCTTTATCCTCCTCTATCGTCGCCTCATAAATAACGGCAGACTGGTATTTGACCCGGTTTGTTTCATCCGGCACCCTCATGCCGAGCTGCTTGTTTCGAACATATTTGGTATGTTTTTTGCGGCACTTCTCATATTCCTCCGAGCCAAGCGGACGGATATGGAACGAAAAAAAGAGGCGGCCATCCCGGATGATATCAATGCGCTGCGTTTCATCCGAAGCATAATTCGCCGCATCGATAAGCCCCTGAATGAAGTCCTCCTCATTCGCGCGGATCATCTCTTTCGTCTCTTCCTCATTTGATTCATATTCTTTTACTTCCTGAGCATCTTTTTCTTCTCCCATAGCGCTCTTTTCCTCGATATTTACGCCTTTTACATAATCTTTTGCCATCTGATTTTCCTCCAATTTTTTTACATAATAAAAGAGGGCAGCTTTAGGCCACCCTCACGCTTATTTTTCAGTTATTAATCGATACTGAGCCGGGACTGAAGTTTTGGATTCCTGTTCACAAAGAAATTCCAGTTTCTCTTAATGACATCCCCGACAGTTACATTCTGAAGATCCACCGTACCAGAAGGAATGCAGTCCCTATAAGTCACACGCTCCTCAGAACCATTCCGGCCAAGAATTGAACCCTGGAAGTCCCAGATAGGCATGACCTGAGTCTCCATAGCTTCCGCCATCTCTACAATGAACGCATCGTCTTCTATCACAATCTGAGACATCGTAAGATTTACGGCGAATGTATCCGCTGTTTCGTGCTCCTGTGCATCTCCCAACACTTTATACTTTGCATTGTTCCAATTTACACTCGACGCAAACTGCTCCACCGATGGCCAACGTAAGGGGGCCGGTTCTTGTGTCTATCTCATATGCAAAGCGCCGGCACAGGCTCTCCAAGAGCATGAGTTTTGCCCTTTTCCATGATTTAGGATATATCTCAATCGCTACCTGAATTTCCTCGTCTGTCAGCGCCGTAGTATCGGAGCCTCCTTCCACCATCGTATCGCCCAGCTCAAACCTCATGCGATCCTTTCCCAATTCTCTGACATTCGCCGGATCATATGTGTATTCACCTTTCGCCATCAGGTATCAACCTCCTCCGTATTGGTGCCTGTGGTTGCGTTACCGCCTGTGGATTCGTTCGAATCGACGGAAGTGGAGAATATGTTATCTGCCTGTTTTTTTGCGGCATCCTTGATGGTTTTACGAGTATCTGTCGCATGGAGAAGTATCAGGACATTCTCAGATTTTACACCGGCAATCGCTGTGACCCCGTCCATGGCATTCATTTGCATAATGCTGAATACCTGCTGAATTTCCTCCGGGGTTGCCGGAACTGCGGTCTGCTGTTCATTATCTCCATCAGAGCCTCCCTTTACCGGAATAATCACAGTAGCGTCAGGCAAAAAGCTTTCCCCCTGCAGAATATCTGTCGTCTCCTGTAATTCCTTCCATTTCTGTTCCATTTCCAGAACCGTATTATTCACTGCCTCTTCCACCGCCTCAGCAACCATCTTTTCAACCTGCTCCTGCGTAAAAAGGGAATCAGGCTGTCCACCCGATTCCCCAATGCTGTCTTTTAATATACTAATGACTCCCATCTTCTCCTGCAGCCTGGGATCTGCCACAAGATTTTCTGGTATTTCATCATCAATATAGAACTGCCTGCCGCCAAAACTGCAAGGCTTTTTCGCAATCAGTCTCATATCACGCCCTCCTTACACGGCATCTGCAAAGAACATACCCAAATCGTCCGCCGTCTTTTTCATATCAGCAGCCATAAGGCCCTCGATAAACTCGGAATGTGTTCCAGATTCTCCCGGATAGTTCAGAACCGGCATAATATTGCCGTTCCCAAGCATATCCCAAGTAAAGATATAGCCTGCGGAAGGCTCGTCGATAGACGGAGCGTCTGTCGCATAGGCCAGCAGGAACGCATTCGGATCGCCGATGTACTCCATCCTTGCCGCCTGCCCCATCTCTGCCTTATTCATGATGGATCTCTGCACCGTGATCCTGTCAATCTCAAAAAGCTGTGCCAGCACATTCAGCGTAACAGATGCAGGATTCACCGTAGAGCCGCCGTATTTTACCCTCTCCAAGATCGCCGGGTGTTTCTTCAATGCATTAAACACATTGACGCCCAGTGCCATCCTGTTCGGCATGCGACCAGTAGACTCGTTCATCGCTGTCTTTTTCTCGTCCACAAAAGACAAAGGGTCAGAATTACCATTGCTGAACTTGATAAACTGTCCGGATGTAGGCGTAGTGGAATCGACGCCGGTAAATTCCTGACTCCATACACCCTTTTTAAAAAATGTACGTGCAAACCAAGCATCCTGATGGATATTCGCCTGACTGGCCAGTGTCTTTGTCCTCTGCATTTTCGGGTCTGCTATCCTCGGCCCCATCCTCCTGTTGAGATCCGTCTGCCTGATCTGGTCGATACCCATAATCATCTGGTCCACCACGCAGGCGTAAGTATCCGTATCCTCGGAAAGCACTGCCGGATCAACTTTGCCGTATGCCGGTTTTCTGTGCCAGTTGTCGCGCAACAGATCCTCTTTGTTGAATATATAATAATTGTCAGAGGACAGCGAAACAGGACAGATCGGGAAAATCGTCTTTGCGAAGCTATTTGCGTCACTCTGGTAATATGCCAGCGCCATGTTAGAAAGAACCGTATGTGGTCTGAAAGCACCCTTCGCTATATCTGCCTGGATGCTTGCTGCTGTTCTTTTAGCCATTATTCTTTACCTCCTCCTGAGCCTCCTGGCTCTTCTGATATTTCATGATCTGCACTCTGCAGTATTCGTCTTTTTCAACCGCCGAAAGTGCGATGCCAACCACATAGTTGCCGGACTCTGCCTTGACGGCCAGACCGCCGGATGCCGTGACCTCATCTCCTTTGGCAATATCGCCACCGGCAAGAATGTAGCCGATGTCCTTGATCTGGATGTCAACATCATCACCGGCATTCACCTTGCCGGATTCTACACCAGTGATATCATTGGCTCCTGCCTCGATCAGCGCGATCCCTACTAAAACTGCGGAACCATCCGCCGCAAGGACAACATTGCCGTCCTTATCGTATGCCACGATCCGGTTCCTCACATCCTTGATCTCCGCTCCGGCCTGCTCCACGATAGTCACACTCTGGTTAATCTGTACTCCGTTGAAATTTCTGTTTGCCACTTTTCTAACCTCCTTCCTCAGAATCCTGCCTCTTCCTCATATTCACTCATCAAATCCGGGTTATCCTCCCATGCTTTTGCTATTGCCGAAGCATAATCCAGGGAAGAATCCTTCTCCATATACCCTTTCGCGATGGCCTCAACCTTTGCCTCCGCGGATCCCATTGTGCCGGAGCTATGACCAGACTTGCCGATCTCGGAAAATGCCCCGGACTTTTCGACCATGGCTACTGCCTGATCCAGCACGGCTATCATATCATTGTAAGCAGTGCCTCCGGCCGCTCTGAGGCTCTTAAACAAAGGAACCAGCTCCTCCTCTTTCTTCCCGATGATTGCATATCTCTTTGCGACTTCTTTCAGTTCCCTCTCCTCCGACTCTTCCCGGAATTTCTTTAATCCTTCCAGTTCTGCTTTTACTGCCGGGTGCAGTCCTTTGTAGATATCGTTCGGTCCCTCTTCCTGCTGTGCAGGTTCCGCACCTGTGCCTGTCGGTGCAGATTTTGTCACCGCCGGCGCTGCTCCGGTCTGGACCTGGTCTGCAGATCCGGGCGTACCTGTACCTCCGTTATTCGGATCAGCTCCCTCCTCTGTGCCATAACGCTTTTCGATACTTTCCAGAAAAGCTTTTTCTGCCTCTGTCAGTTTGCTCTTGTCGATCTTCATTCCCATTTCTTTTTCCTCTCCTTTCGGGTCTTCAATGTTATTTTCATCCTCCTTTGATTTCTTTCCTGCATCTTTCGCCTTGTCAATGGAGGCATTCAGTCTTTTTACTGCAGATTCCATGATACTCAGCTCGGTCTCAGATACCTCCTCACTCTTTCTGACAATGCCTGTTTCTTTGCCGCTGGACCATTTCGAGATGGACTCTTTTACGACCTCGTAAAATTCATCAAGGCTCTCCTGCATCGCCGTTGCCGTACTGGTACTGTCTATTTCCTCATCATTCAGGATCGAGCAGAGGGCAGACTGCAGTGCATAACAGATATCCCACATTTCATCAGCGATCTTCCGATTATTCATTTCATTGACTTTTTCGTGAAAACTCACAAAATCGCCTTTCTGTATTTCATCCACTGCACTGTCAATCTCATCCTCACCCATGCCCGCTGCTTTTCCGATAAAATCAAACAGCTTTTTCAGCACGCTTCTGGCATCCTTCCTGCCATCCGCCTCCGCAGACGGCTTTTCACCATCCTTCCGTTTTGTCATTTTGATGTCCGCATCAGGATTGGCACCTTCATCCACAAAATCAACCTTACTGATTTTGAGGTTTTTCAATTTTGCAGCCACTTTACTCCTCCTTTCCATAGATTTTTATAAAACAAAAAAGCACCCGTTTTCGGATGCCTCTTGATTTATCAAAATATATACTGTTATTCTGTAACTTCTACCCTTTCAGCTGTTCCTTCGATCGAAAACATCGAATATGTCCCATCTTTTACCTTTTCCCAGACATCTTCATCCAGGACTTTGAAGCCGATCCACCAGCCGATCGGAAGGGTACCGGGCGGAATGCCCATAGCCTGCATCTTCTCTTCCGTGAACACTACACTCTCTATCAGAACAGCAGCGCCTCCTCTCTCATGCATCTCTCCACCTTCCCGGTACAGCAGAACATACTCATATGCTGCCCTTTCCAGTTCTTCCGGTTCTACGATGTCTTTCTGCCAGTCTTCGATTAGTTCTCCATCTACACGCATGGAAACACTCGCCCATCCAAAGGCCAGCATCTTTTCATCATCAGATTTCATGATTTTTAAGCGCCCTTTGATGATGTCATCCACCTTCTGGATATCAGCCGATTTCTGGATCAGGTCAGAAAATTTTTTCACATTTACCACCTTCTTCCTACCAAAAAAGCTGCCGGACGACAGCTTATAAATTTTTCCATTATTTCGTTTTGGGCAATTCCGGGAACCCATTCGTATTCCGCACTATCATGTCAGAAAATTTCTTTATTTTTGAGGTTGACTGAGTCTCCTTTTCCACTTGGCCATCCCTTCCAAGAATCTTATCCAGCTTAGGCCTATAAATTCTCTCGAGTTCCGTATAAATCCCGTTATATCCATTATCCAAGCAATTTCCACCCTTACGTTCCTCATAAGATGGTATTTCATCTATTTTTCCCATCCATTCATTAAGTATTGCATCATATTCCTTTTTCTCCTGCTCACTTAACTGCTTTCCTGGCATAGATAACACCCCCCTTTTCCGCAAGCGCTTCCATAGCCAGGTGCTGTAGATCTTCCCCAACTGCTTCCATGCCATGTATAAGTGCCTCACGGTATATCTCATTATAAGATATTTCCTTGATTTTATCCAGTGGAACCGCACTATATGTATAATATTTATTCACTGCCTGCAGTTTTGCTATGTTGGGGTTCTCTTTCATAAACTGAAAATCTTCTTCCCCAAAAGATACAATCCCATTAGTAAGCGGATGGTTATGGGTTATAGATGCGCCTGCCATGTCAATGCCGCTAATACTTACGCTTGTCGAACTGCCTGCCGCATGGTACAAATTCCCGGCTTTATCAATGACAACCACATTTTCCACCATATCCTCCCGGAACAAATCCCCATAATACTCCAAAGCCTCCTCCGTCTTTTCCGGATCGATCTCCCCAAGTTTCTGCATATTAGTGCCAGCATTTTCCCCCGTCTGGAAATCATCTGCACCTCCCGCGCCTAGGAATGCAGGCGGTGAAACCTCAATGTATTCCACTGCACATGCGCACCGGGGATGTGCCGGCGGTAATAAATGCTGTCCATTGAACAAAAGCTTTCCTCCGATTTCAAAATCAGAGTCCATATCAATTTCCACGCCATCCAAGGATGCACACAATTTGCAGACCTGATCATCTCCCGATGTATTCCAGCGTTTTTTACACTTTCCAAGCAAATTCTGTTCCTGTGCCTGCCTGATTCCCTCGTCTGCACCGCGGTTATATGCAAAGGCGCTTTCGGTCTGAGCAATCGTCATTGCCCGCGCCCTGTGTTTCCTCTCCGCATACTTCTGTGTAGCATCAAGCGCTTTTCTCCGTATACTTTCCGGTTTCATCCGTGGATGATCTTTTTTCAGTGTCGCCACAATGCTATCATAAAACTTCACAGCTGCCTTTGCATCACCTTCTGTCAGTCCGATACAGGGACGGATCAGTCTGGAGAGTTCATCTACCGTGTGGCCATCGCGCATTTTCTTCGTCAGAAGTGCCGCAATGGCATCTTTCTGATCCTTTGTACTCGCCGTGACAAACTCTGCACCACGTTCTCGGATCCAGTTCAATATTCCTGACGTCTGCATGTTGAGTTCAAAAGCAATGCCATCAAGAATAGGTTGTCCCGCTGGCCCGGCTGTGATTGCATCCGTCCACAATTTGCTGAGAGTTCCCTCCACCAGAATAGAATAATCCTGTTGCCATAGCCTCAATAATTCTTGGCTTACAGATCCCTCTTTAACGGCCTGTCTTAATTCCTGATATGTAATGGCATCCTGCTGATCCTTCCAAAAACCACACAAGATTTCTATAGGCTCCCCAGTAACAGCGGCACTTTCCAGGTACTCTTCCAGTCGTC
Source organism: bacterium 1XD8-76 (assembly GCA_003611955.1). GTDB lineage: Bacteria > Bacillota > Clostridia > Lachnospirales > Lachnospiraceae > 1XD8-76. The sequence continues at coordinate 228,308 of RAZE01000002.1, read as the reverse complement.
GAAGAACTTCCTGACCATTCTTTGTTTTTACTTTTCTCACCCTTTTTGGTGGAATCATCCGGAATCCCATACGTCAATTTTCCTCCCCAGCCGTTTCTTGGCCTCCTCAACTTTCTTGTCCGGAACTTCATCTTTGTCTGGTTCAACACCTGCTGCTGTCTCCGGCTCTGGCGGCTGGTTCTGCTCCTGCTGATCCTGCCTCGTCCGATCAAGCTCCCTGGTGTCAGAGGTCCTTTCTGGGAGATGCCCCACCTGCCGAATGTAATCCTCTAAGCCATCATCTGGTATCAGGACGCCTATACCAGTCATGTCTCTGATGAACGCTGCCACCTTTGTGATGTCAGCATCCTCAATATCTCCGTGTGTCATTTTAGGATACTCTGTGATACCAGCGAAATGTTGGCCGTTAATATCAATCAACGCTGGTATACCCTGACTGTTGAACGTCTGACAGATAATATCCAGAAACGCCCCTATGGCAACAGCAAACAGCTCCGTCTTATCGGAACTCAATGCCCAGCTACCGGTTTTATCGTGCCCCAGAAAAATAAAATCCGCCAGTACCGTCATTGCAATTCGGGTATCATAGCGGTTAATGATCGCATTTGTATCAAATTGTCTGGTGCCTCCAGTGCTTAAAAGTTCAAATTCATATCCTGCCGGAAGAACAAGCCCCTCCATTTCATCCCTTCTGATGCCTCTCACCATACCCTGCAATTTTGCGTATCTTTTAACATTATCCGGTATGTTTTCATCCCACGGATCAACTCCATCTGGAGTGTGTATGACTGGCAAACCAGCCAGGTCTCTTTCAATGCCAATCCCTTCAATCTCCTGTATGCGCCGTTTGAAATACCATGGACGGTATGCGTTCCTCAGGATACTCCTGCCTTCCGGATTATTCTTTCTTGACTTTGTGCGAAATAGCAGGGCCTTCTCAATGGGTATCGTGAAAGTACCAAAATCAGGAGGCGGCATCTGCGTCATTCCCAACAGATTATCCTCATTGTCGTACTCCCACTGATAAAGTGTTTCCTGCGCTCTAATAGGCAGTTTCCTCCAACCGATCAGCCCATCACTATATTTGCTCTTTGTCCGTGGATCCTTGGTGTTCCCCATCCGTCGCTTATACACAATCTCATGGTAGCTCCATCCGTATGTGAGGAAAGACAATATTTCAGAAATGGTGTCTATCCAGGTATCCTGCATATCGTTCATACAGGTTTCCACAAACTCAGCAGCTTCTTTATCCTTTGCCGTATCCCCACCAGGTTCCACGTTCCAGTCACACTGCCTAACCAGCATCTCTATAGCAAAAAGAATAGCTCCCACTATATCATCATTCTCAGACATTTCCGTGTAGGCCGCTATCCCTCTGTGCCCTCTCAACTCCGGCAAAAACTCTTCGTATATGGTTCCTCCATATCGTCGCTGTCCTATACGTCCAATCTCTTTGTTTTCAGCCATCTGTCCTCACCTCACCTTCTCCAATAGCTTGATTTATTAAGACCGTTAATAGCATCACTGCTTGGCACACTTCCTGTATATTTTTTAATTTTTCCAAGATATACTGACAGAGCCATTGCATCCCCCCTGTCTGGAGATGGAAGATTTCTTTTCTTCATTTCTTTCTTGCTTTCAAGCTCAAGCTTTCCGTTTGAAGCCATGAAATATTTTCTTGAAGCAAGTTGCGCAATACTATCTGAATCATCTGCAATTTCTATCTCTCTGTTCCTAAGAAGATCTCGAAGAACCGCCCACATATGCGTAGTCAGATTATTATAATGATCTGCAGCATCTTTACCATCTTTGGTATCTGTTTCAATTTTTTCTGCTGCATTGATAGGGATTACAAATAATCTATTTAGAGATTGTTCTCTTTTCACCTCATTTAATCGATCTGTTACTCCTCCACCAAGACCAGTATCATCGATATTCACATAAATTCCTCCCTTATATTCTGGAAAATCTTTAATAGTTTGCTTGTATAATGCCACTATCTCTCCAACAGTTCGCATCAAATCCTGACCACGATAACTTTTAGCCAGTCTGATTCTTCCTTTGGCGTTTCTGTATATAACAGTTTCATCATCCCCAAATCTTGCAACGTCAACGCCAAAAATAATAAAAGACGAATATTTTTCTTCCGGCAACTCGTATCTTTTATTGCTACATTGTTCAATATCGATAAGAGAAATAAAAACATCATCTTCCTGTTCTGGAAACTCTCCATATACACGGACACGAACCACATTGCTGTTTTCTCCGTACTTCCGCTTCATAGCCGCGATATTGTCCTTGTCAGTGCGTCGGCTATTCTCAGAGTTTACCGTATGGCACCGATACAGCGCCCGGTTTGCCATATGGCTGTCATAAAATGCGCCACTGGTCTTGGTTGGATTGCTCATCAGGAGTAATTTATTATCCCAACCCGTCAGTGTTCCCAATATTGCCTCCATGATCGGATCCGCGACGCCGGATGCCTCATCCACTACTATCAACATATGATCTTCGTGGAATCCCTGCATATTCTCTGGTTTTGTCGCCGTCTTTGCGACTGCGAACCAGCGCTCCGAATCCCCCGCCATATAAATTTTTGTTTTTGTCCAAGTAAGCAGGTTCTTTATCAGTGAAGAGCTTAGCCATTTCGCTATTTCTGCCCAAAGAACATCATAAAGCTGTTGCATGGTCGGCGCCGTGGCAATCACTTTAGAATAGGGTCTACATACAAGAAACCATATGATAAGACCGGCTTCCAGCGCTGTCTTACCAACACCCTGACCGGATTTCACTGTAACTTTAGGATAAGCTGCGACATCCGCCGCGACTTCCTCCTGCCAGCTGTCACATTTCATACCTAGAAGATCTTCCAGGAAGGCCGCCGGATCATCGTAATAAATCTCAAGGGCATTCATCAGGTCTTCCATCTACTTTTTCTTTCCTCCGCTTCGATATCTCGATGATCGCCGTTTTCCAATCCTGTGTCATTTCTTTGTTTATATCTTTTTGAACCACTTTTGATCTCAGGACTTCTATTCTCGCTTTTTGCTCCGCTGTCGCCAAATCCATATGTCCAGAGATCCAGTCAAGCGCTTTCATACGATCGGCAAGTTTTATACTCGCCCCATCTTTCCCCTGCTTAACCTCACTGATCAGTGTCCCATCAATATTACATGATTCCTTGAAACGGACAACATTCACTTCTTTTTTGACCTCTATTTTTTCACCGGTTTCTTCATCTTTCATAACGATGGGACCAAACGGACCCATGACAGGAATTGTCTCTCGCCCGAACTCCACATAGTCAGTGATATCTGCAAAGGCTATATCCATATACTTCTGAAATATATCCTCTTCGGATAACATTTCGCGATTAAGGCGGTTCTGTTTTAAGCGGCGGATTTCCGCTTTTACCCTAACATTTCCTAATAATCTTGGTCCTGCAGCCAGTGCCGTAGCATAATCCACTCCATATGCTTTCTGGTATGCTTTAGTCGCATTGAAGCATTTAACATATAAACAACAAAAAAGCCTCTGCTTATCTGTTAATTCTGGATTTTCTATCACTTGGGCAACTTCATCCGCAATGGCTTTTTCTTTATCATTTTCTTTATGGTTGTTTTTAGTAACGTTACTATTCCCTTTTAGTAACGTTACTTTATCCCATTTATCCTGACTCTTCCACTTCCTTACCTGTTCCTCTGATACCTGCAACTCCTCCGCGATACTTTTCAGCAGGCGGCTTTTTCCGCTTTCCAGCCAGAGCTGCCTTGCTTTGTCTCTGTCAGGGCTTCTTGGTCTTGCCATTTATCACCACCTCACTGCTGTTTTTTGATTTGCATTTGCCTGAGCGAAACAAAAAAGGAGCAGATACCACTCAGCATCTGCCCCATTCATATTGATAAAATTTTACAATACGATTATCTCACTTTTGAATTGCATAGTCAATGAACATTTTTTGAACATGGGATACTGACCGAACGTTCATGGAATCCCCCTATCATTTATGGATATTTTCTCTGGATCTACTGAATATTCAAACCGTCTACACCGAAAATAAGGGCAGACAGCCTTTCAGTGGCATCTTTCAGATCGAAATATACCTTCCTGGCAGAGATATGCTGCTTCTCCGCTATCTCTTCTATGGACAGGACTTCCCGCGCCATATACATGTCCCACAGGATCTCATAGCGTCGTTTTTCGACATCAGGATTTCTTGCTCGCTCACAATATGCCGCATAAAGCCCAAACATCGTATCGATATGTGACACGATGACCGCGGTCCTAGTGGCGCTGCGTTTGATACTCTCTATGACAACCTCATCATCATAAATGGACATCATTGATTCCAGTATGTTCGCCGCTGATTCTTCCATCTGTGTCCTGCCGAATACAGAATGCTCTGCATGTTCCTTCAGGGCATGATAGTTCCGAAGGAGCAGCTTCGTGTTACGGAGCCGGCGGTCTACCCGGCTATTGTTTTCCCTCTTCCGCTCCTGCTCAAAAGTTTTCAGGGCTTCCTTGGCACCGATTTCCGCTGCCTTCTCATACATTTCTTTAAAAAAATCAGTTGATACCATGACATATTCTGTTTCTTGGTCCTCTATCCTGTCATCCCCCTCTTCCGCCAGTGCCTGTCCCTTCTGATCCTCACATTCAGCAATCGCATTCTCCACAGCCTCCAATCCCAAGCCCATGTCCTCAGCAATCGCTTCCGCCGTCCATCCTGCATCCTTAAGAGCCATGATCTTGTTGGTATCAATTTTTTGCATTCCGCACCGCCTCCTTAAAAAAACTATTTGAATTTTTGTCATAATTATGTTATGATACATATGTTCGGTTGGGAGGGTTGCGAAAGCGCTCTCCTTTTTAATTTTCTTTATCTATTATCCATGATACTCCTCTGGCAATTTCAAGAATGGTTTCCACGCAATCACATTTTTGATAATATTGTGGTGCTTATCCATCCATTTACACCCATCATAAAATCCAATTAGATATTCAACCGTATCAGTCATATAGGCAATCTCCAACCGCTTCATATAGGGAGTTGGCTCAAATTCCATATATTCCGCTGTTACCGGCAACCGCTCACTGCATGGAATCCACCCATTGCCATAATACGCCGATGAGCACTCCATATTTGCTGTCGCCAGCTTTGCGGATAAGGATTCTATAGTGTCGGCGGCTTCATCCAAAAGTTTAACGGCCTCTGGAAAACACGCACCCTCAAACCATTTTGCTGCTTTCCTCAATTCATTTACCTGTTCACTGATCATAGACATTTCAAAATCCTCCCATTCCATTCCTCTATAACATTTTCTAATTTACTCCCAGTCGGATAACTATTATCGGGTACGGGGCAATCAGTATTATTACACTTAACCATATACATAATTCCTCCGCTACTCCAATGCTCTATAATTGGTTTCTTTCCGCATAACGGACAAGGTAACATTTTCATTCCCTCACTCCTTTCTATCAAAACAACCGCACCTATTCAGACCAATCCAAGCTTTGACCGCAATTATGGCAAAATTTGAATTTGTAAATCGTAATTCTCGTTGCTCCTTTTCTTCTCTGTTGCAAAATATCTTTGCAATTCGGGCAGATATAGTCCTCGTATTCCATATCATCTTCTGAATTTAAGATAATTTTCTTCGGTATCTGCCTTTCCCTTGCCTCCCGACATTCCTCGACTGTGCCGATTGCTCTGTACTGCTGAATTTCTTCAAGAGCTTTAATTGCAATATTTAAACTATCGCATTTAATTCTCTTCATTTGTTTTATATCATTTGACCCGTATTGAATCTCTGACTTTATCGATATAATATTTTCCAATGCTCTGCTTTCCTTCATTCTGTTACCTCCGCAAAATTGTATTTAATATAATTACCATTTGACCTCTTGGCCTTCCAATGAGCGATTCCACCATTATCCTCCGTTCATTCAACCACCGCCCATATACTCACCGATTTCATTCAAGATACAGATATTCCATTAAATCCGCAAAATAAAGAATACGGATAACATACAATCGGACGTCCAAAACAATCCTCTTCTCCCCACTTTGATTCTGCCAATCTTTTTTCACGTTCCTGTCTTTCGGCTTTACATAACTCCAACAATTCTTTTCCGCTGTAATGCCGTTGCCCTCTATGATGTTTTCTTTTCATTTTCTAACCTCACCGATTTCACTCAATGCCGCCAGATTTTACGATTTCAACTGCATCTCTGTATGCTTTTGCTCTTCCCTCTAAATCTGCCGCTGTTCCCCAGTTTCCCACTTGTGCAAGTCCGTCCGCTTCGCTCTGGAAATATTCTGCATTTTCTTCCAGCCGCTCCACAACCTTATCCACGTCATAGGCGGTAGGCATATCTTTGACCGTATTTTGATAATGTCGATATTCATGCAAATAAGAGCTAAATGTTCTGTCAGTCATTTTTTTAAGCAACGCATTTCTGCTAATCAAATCATTACTCATTCTTCCTTTTCTCCCATTCTTTCACAAACCACTTGACTTTCTCCAGAATAATGCTGTCGCAGGAAGTTATCTATGCAGTCAGTACAACGCAAATTCTCTTTGCAGCAGCCTATTCCTTTCAAGCCAAAAATCTCACAAAATCCGCAACTGTCGCTCGGCATTTTCCCAAAATACATATTCAGAATAATATTTGCTATCGCCTTGCTGTCTGTTTTGACAATCTTCTGTGCAATCTCTAAGTTAAATTTCTGCCTTTTCCTTAAATCAGCCCAAAAGCTGTTACATTCATCTCTATAATACTCGCTTGCATTTTTTAACTCTTCAAGTTCTTTTTCAAGCTGTTCTATTCTCTCTTTATCACTCATTTTCTTTCACCTCATTCCACTTCCCCGCAAACCACTTCAACACTTCTGCCTGCGAACAGCTATTCAGCTTCTAACAGAACACTTTTCCCTCTAATCCATCCACCAAAAAGCATTTCTTCCCCGTTTTCATCTGCCTTTGCAATCATCTTTTCAAATGGGATAATGTCACTTCTTGACTTATATCCCTCCAAATAGCAGACACAAACAGCTTTCCTCTCATTATCAACATAAATTACATTTCCGTCATATACTTCTTCTTTACCTCCGGAATAAACCGTAACATTAAATACTACTGTATCTCCTTTTTTTAATTCAGAGCACTTCATTTTCGCTTCCTTTCTGCTGATCGCTGTAGAATTTGAAAGTGTTTATTTTATAGATATAGCCTTTTGCAATCAAAGCGGATTGCAGTTTGTTTATTGTTGCTCGGATGTTCATTTATTTTTTCTCGCAAGAAATCTCGTCTGCTTACTGACAAAATATTCCTCTCCACAGCTTTTGCATTTTATTCTCACCGTATCACTGCAATATTCTCCATACAAACCGCTCAAAGGATTGTTAAACGGACTATCCAACTTAAACTCCTTATGACAGTATGGGCATTTCGGATGTACTATACTTTTCATATTTCCCTCCACAATCCCCCTAAATCATGCATTTTCAGCTTTCAAAATTTCATATGCCTTATTCAGCATAATCATATCAAAATAACCAAAATGACATTCTTCAATAGGAATATTCAAATTGTTTGCCAATTCTCTGTATGCTTTCTTCCTTGCGCTATGCCTTTTCTTAGATGTCTGCTCATTCTTCCATTTCTTATCAAACATATCATGGCACCGCATTTTCATTTCACGCATTTCAGCGTTTCCCAAAATCCCTAACGCCTCTTTTGGTCGTGGCTTGTGTGTTCCGACATAAGCACCACATTCCGTACAGTAATAGCATTTTCCGCTACCGTATTCTTTACCATATATCTTAGAATTGCTTATGTAGACCACCACACCACCACAAAGATTACATTTTGTAGGGTACAACTCTATCAAAATAAGTACCTCTCTTTCTTCCAACTTAATCTCTCTCGAGGGAGCGTGACTGCTCTCAGTATAGTTTTCATTTATGAAATTCCTTTGCCAATTTATTCTCCTTCGCTACTCATAACAAATTTTATACTTTCTGCCGTAGCGATTACTTCCCCGTCAATAATAAGTTTGGCATCTTTACCTTCTGTTCCAAAATATGGGCAATATTCTTTTTCGCACTTCTCCCAGCTAAGCCCCTCTGGTCTTCTGTCCGGTTTACGGCATGTAAGTTCAAATCCGCCTCCATCTTTATATCCTGGATAACAATATCTGCACAACATCTGGTATTCTCCAAAACTCATCTTCTATTCATCCTTTCCATCGCTATCATCTCCTTTTCTTTCAAAATTGCAATATTTAAAATTCCCGCTGTCAAGAAACATAGGAAGAATAATCTTTCCATTGTGCCCACAGAAATATATCTTTTGTGTTTTCCACTGCTTTTCGATCAGCTTTGAACATTGCAAGCAACATTGTTTTTGTTCTTTTTCTTCAAACATCTGTAAAGGAGTTTTCATTTTCAACCACCGCCCATATAAATCCTTAGTCCTCGTGATAATAATAACAATCGCCCTCGCATATTTCGCAACCATTGGGACAATCATCAATGTCAAGCGGACTTTTCTTTTTATCATCTGCTGCGCAATACGCATTATCAGGCAGACAATACACATCAATGCCATCTTGTACCATTCTCATTTTCTTTCCTCACCACTTCCATTTTCGATACATCAGAAACGCCGTTTTCATCTACACAAGGAAGTAAGTCGTATCCTTCCCAACAAAAGAAAATACCTGTTATAGATACTTTCGTCGTTTCTGGCTCAAATCCCGGGAGTGTCTTTACCGTTGCCCGGTTTACGGTCTTAAAACAAACATCAAACTCTCTTACTTCCCCGTCATCTAAAACAAGTCTTGTTTTGTCGCCAATATTAATAGGCGTTCCATTTTTGTCAAATAATCCTGTTATCATACTTTCCTCCAAAGTTTTTAATTTAAGATATCAAATATGTTGATTTGTCTATTCGCTTCAAAATTCATCCATAAAATTTCTTTTTTCTTATAATTTACCTGCGAATAACTTGTGGTCTCTTTCCGTTGCCAGCTTTTTAGTCTGTCATTATACAGATCATTATCATATCCTGACAGTATTACTGGACCTTTATGATCTAAAAGCACATCTATCAAATCATTATGGTCAGCATCGTCCATCTCGCATTTATATTGTTTCCCATGTCTGGTAGACAGTACATACGGTGGATCCGCGTAGATCAGTACATTCCGAAAATTAAACTTCTGTATCAATTCCACTGCCGGCCTGTTTTCGATCTGTACGCCTCGGAGCCGTTCTGCCGCCTGCATTATTTTTTCAGGTAGATTGCACCAGTCCTTTAATGCATAGGCACGTTCCCGGCCCTGTATATCCATTTTCCAACCGACCTTCTCCCCATTCGTGCGGAAACCATGTCCCATATTAAGCCTGATATAAAAATTTACTGCTCTCTGCAGACTGTCTTCCGGTACTGATGCAAATACATCCTCATATACTTGTCTCGCATACGGAGTATAATATATCTCGTGCGCCAACCTTTCCGGATCCTTCCTTATCCACTCAAACAGATTGACCACATTACCATCCAGATCATTGACTGTTTCAATATTACTCCGTGGTTTATTAAACAGGACTGCACCAGATCCAAAAAACGGCTCCAAATAACTGTGATGCTCTGGGAAAAATCCTATAATCCAGTTAGCTATTGCCCATTTGCTTCCTGGGTATTTTATAACTGCATTCGTATCTTTACACCTCTGATCTTATTTCTTTTTGAAAAATCCTCTGCCCACATTCGGGGCAATAGTTATCTTCCACTATTCTGTCATTGCAATTATTTTTTGATCCACAGGCAGGACAGCGATATTCATCCACATGTACTTCCGTTACCTCCAACGGAATCTGCTTCTCCGAAACCTCCTGTTCTGTTGGTTTCCAATCGTGCAATCCGCAGAAATCGTTCTCCAAGCGAGGAATTCCTATTCTAATGCAATGAATGTTTCTCTCCCCGTTTTCTTCTTCTGTTTTCCCAAATATACAATTTGCGCACCACGGCAGATCACTATTTTTATAATCCATAAATATACCTCATATTTTCTCAAAATTTTTATTTACAACAATCGCAAATCGACGTCACCTGATTAATCTTTCCAAGCGGATAATATTGCCCGCATATTTTACACCTTTGATAAAATGCATCTTTGCAGTAATTGCACAGAGGGATGTGTTCGCATATAGTTGGTTCCCAGAATGTGTTTTTCGTCTCCGCCCCACAATCGTGACATTTAGCCATAGTCTTCCTCCTCATAACTTGTACAGTATTTACACTTTTTACAAGCTTCGCACGGTTCGTCGTCTTTCTCTGCCCTGCCAAAACCCATACACTTACCGTCTCCATCTCTGTCCGGTTCGCCTATCTTTTTAATAATCCCACAATTATCCTGCGTTCTCTTTGCCATATCAATAAATCTCCCTTACTCAACTATTAAACATTGGCAGCATAGCCGGCATCTGACCGCTCTGATAAGCATTTTCAATCTGCGGTGCCATACATTCGCCGGCGGTACGACCGTCCGGAAGAACAATGTCATAGAGAAACTCCCGCTCCACCGTGCTGATTCCTGCCTCCACCGCCTCCAGCTTTGCATTTACGATCAGGTACAGTGCCCGCCAGCGGCTCCGGCAAGCCTGTTCCCATGCCGCGCGTGCAGCATCCTCGGTTCGACGTTGCCCGCGCCCAGGCGTATACCAGTATTCGCGCTCCTGCTTGTCCGGCAATGGGAGAAGGAACCGGATCTGACGCCCTGCCATGGAAAAACCGATCACTGCAATATCATCTTTATATCCGCTTTCGTACGGCTTACTGATACGGATGTTTTTTCTGCATAAGCCATATCTAATCCCCCTATTTATCTTCCGGCTTTTCACACCGTTCAAATTCTATTACCCATACCCAGGGATTTGCTTTCCATCCGTAGATATCAAGGTCTTTCTTTTTGAGAGTGGCCTCCCATAATGTCGAAAATCGCTTAAAAACTGCATTTCTGGTTACATCTATTCCCTCACGCTGGCAACCATGCGTATCAATATCTTGTAGTCGCTCTACTCGCACATTCGTCACCTTGAGCCATATGCGTGCCGCTTCTTTCGGCATGTGGATTGATGGACTCCAAGTAATGCGTTCCGGCGTCTTGCAGTCTGCCCTGTACAAGAAACATCCGTCTGAAATACTGTCACCGTCATCGTATTCGACTGCCTGAAAATCGTAGCAAGGTTGAGATTCCCGCGCATAATCCCCGTTGCAGCCGATACACGGAATGAATGCCCATGTTTCCCGGACATACAGGATATCTCCAGGCTTATATGGCGCATAGTTTTTGATATACCATCCATAGCTCATCCACAAAGGAGATAAGCTGTAATCTTTGATATGCCCCTCTGCATCCCCGTTATCTGTACTGGGATCTATCCATAATCCATTCCTCTGAAAATATCCCTGTTCTCTTGCCCTTTTCCGGTTATGAGGGATAATCAACCGCCTTGTCACTGTCTTCCGCCCATCCAGTATCGCCCGGACCATCTCTGTATTAAAAAGAATCGGTAATACTCTGCTCATCACTTCCCCCTATTCTCCGCTGCCTGTATCCCCCTGCAGTCTTTATGCCTCGCCGGCGAAGCTCATTGACCAGTTCCTTCGTTTTGGTATTTTTGATTGCCTCCCGGCGTTTCTGATATTCTTCCGGGATCCTCGGTCTGACCCGACGATGCCTGTTATCCTCCGGCCTCAAATCGAACAGTTCAAAACATGCCACATTCTGGACGGTAAACCGGTCAACGATAACCCACCACATATTGTTGATATTGTGGTAAATGCGGCCGCGGCATAAGTACCCTTTATGGTTCCTGAAATACTTTATATCGCCATTGTGCAACACCAAATTATTCCTGTCCCGCCCGTTATATACTTCTTGTGTCTGCCCGTCCAGATCGCTCAGGGAGAAATTCATATCATTCTGTTCGTGGTGCCAAGATTCCATATAATTGGCTTTTATCTTGTCCTCCGCAAACCTGGGTCTCACCTTTGTACGATCTTCCACATCTTCCAAAGAAGTCAGAAGACGAATTATTTTATTTTGGTATTTTTTAAATTGAAGCTGTATCAGGTACGGCATTTTCTGGAACTTATCAAAGTCATATCTTCCACCGCATGGATTATTAACAACAACATTCTGGAAAAACTCAATTTCAAAGCCTGCCGGATAACGACTGGCATAAAATTCCAGATCACCGCGGCGGCCTGTATAATAATCACGTCTGATACATTTTGCGACTTCCTCATCATTTTCAATGGTAAAACCTTCGTCCCGGAGCATATTAAAAATATGGTGGAGTGTCCCAAAATGTGAGCATTTAAAATTCCGACTCCAAGCGCCCTGTGGACTTTTTATGTTATTATTTCTATACGAGATGCAAGTATCGTATAAAGTATAACTGTTTCTCATCATTCCCATTTCATATATTCTCCCTATGCAAATTTAATCTGTGGATCTCTCGTATCCAATCTGAGTGACGGCGGCCGGTTCCCCATTTTCAGATATCCGCAGTTTGCCTCCACCAGTTTCTGTGCCATGATCGGTACCACGCTGTTCCCAATCCGGGCTACCTGCTCCTTTATGGGATACGGTCTATAGTTGATATCCCGGTCGATAATGTAATCCGCTGGGAATCCCTGTCCCAGTTTCAATTCCTCCGGTTTCAGCATTCTCAGGAAGATATCCAGTATCACATATTTGTTTCCAAGGATCGTGATCAGCGCAAACCGGTCTTTAGTCACTATGGTGTGCAGGGGGACATCCATGCTTTGTCCAACGCCGCACCCGTAATATTCCATGATAAACTGACTTACCCATGTGCATTTCTGCGCCGTTTCCTCATCAATTCCAGAATCCTGCAGTTTTTCCCATTCAGTTGCAAAGACAGATATTGTCCCGAAATGTCCGGGTGATGTAGTAATGGTATGTATAGGTTCTGTCAACGCCTGCCCGCACCCGCTCTTGTAAAATTTTGATAGAAATGCTGTAACAAGCCCGTAGCGGTTGCTGGTGTCTATCGTCTGGATCGGTTTTGTTACTGCCTGCCCGCGGACTTCTTTTTTTGTTGTCTCTGAATGGTATTGGATTAACAGTGGCGATATCAGATGGTTATGATCAACAGTGGTTATTGTATGGATAGGTTCATCCACGCCACTCCCGGATCCCCTATAATTCCCGCCATAGGATTTTTCTATGAATGGTACTGTTTCCACTGTCCCCACGCCGAAACCATGTTTTGATGTTATAGTAGGCATCGGCTCATGGATGCTCTGGCCGCGGAAGTTATCCCCTCCATGATTCACCTGCACAATGAACGGCTCTGGATTTTGGAATACAAACTTCTCCAGTCCTCTTGCTATCCGCCGCATCGTATTGTCTGCTAATGGCTTTTTCCGCCCGAAAATCGATTTTCCCATGTCCCAGAGATCCAGATATTTGTAAATCGGTTCCCATGATTTCAGACCATTCACACCGCCTTTGCTGTGTGTTGGCTCCGGCCAGGCTATAGCCCGACCGTCCCGCCGGAATATGGCATACCAGCGCTTTCTTGTAGTCGGCGCACCGTAGTCCGCTGCCACCAGCTCCCTGCTGTCAAATATGTATCCCAGTGACTTCATGGCAGTGATGAATTTCCGATAGTCCTCACCTTTTCTCTCCGGGATCGGATGCCCCGCGGGATCCAGAGGCCCCCACTGCTGGATCTCCTCCACATTTTCCATGATGATCACATCTGGAAGAATAGCCTTTGCGTGCTTATATACTGCCCACGGCAGGATCCGCAGGCCGTGTTTTCGCGGTTTTCCGCCCTTTGCCTTGCTGTGGCTCGTGCAGTCCGGGCTTGCCCACATCAGAGCCACCCTGTCCCCCTTCACATATTTCTGCAAGTCGACTTTAAAGATATCTTCTGTCAGGTGCAGTGTGTTCGGATGATTTACGGTGTGCATTCTGATCGCTTCCGGATCATGATTCACGGCGATATCCACAGGTCTTCCCAGTGCCATCTCTATCCCGACGCTTGCCCCGCCCCCGCCGGCGAAGCAATCTATAATCAAAGGTTCTTTCACTTCGCATGATTCTTTCATTCAGTCATATCCTCCCCCTGCTCTATAGGAGCCTTCTCCGGAGTACGCTTGGCATTATTTTTTCTTTTTTGTGTCGCAAGCACCAGTGCATCCTCCCAGACTCCATCATCCCTTGAACCTCTTCGCTTATTGCAGGTCTCAAGCTGTCTGTCCCTGTTATATCCGGTTGATTCCTCCAGTTTTGCCTGAATCTGTTTTATCCTTTCAAGCCGGTCTCCCCATACAGCTTTTGGATATCCAATTTCCATCTCCCTGACTTGTTCACTCATAAAATCGTAATAATCTGCCAGTGCCTCGATAACAATCCTGATCTCCCCGAACGCCATTTCAATCCACTGCTCATTCATCCCCTTAGTCTCCATATAGTGCAAAAACCGCTTCATCCTCTCATCAAATGTTTTAGATGGATCAATATTTTCTTTCCTTTTCTTCTCAGGAGGATTTTTCTCCTCCGGGAATAAGCTTAATTGCCCTTCCATATTATTCATTTTTGTCATCAGCATGGTCCCCCTTCCGCTCCGTGAAAGGCACCGGCAGGATACATCCATTTCCCTTTGACATAGACATCATCAGGAGCGAATTCCCCGGTGACTAAGCTATGTATGGCTCTGTTATCCCCACGATAGACACATGACTGCGCGTCTCCGACAAAAGTATCCAGATCACACTTATTATCCAGAGTAAATCCAAGAATAATCTCATCCTGCCGCAGCGCCGCATATTCCTCCGGGTACAGCTCCCGGATCCCGGCAAACAGTTTCGGCGTAGAAAAGATGCACTGCGCACAAGAGCAACGGTTCCATCCCGCCCGGTAGCACGGATGTGGATTTGCCTTGTGCCGCTTCAGAACCTCCCAGATATCCTTCTCCGAATAATCGATCACCGGGCGCCACTGATGGACGGTCCTGTGGGATCTCTTCTCCGCATTCGTCCGATGCACCTCCATCTCGTTGTACGTCGCCCTCCCAGCACTCTCCCCGCGGCGCTCCCCGGATACCACAAGCACCTTTACATCCTTTTTTGTTTTTTCAAGGTTTGGCGTTACATTGTCCTGAACTACCGGAAACTTCTGGCGCTTTCCACCGATTTCTTCTAATTGGTCAAGATTCCTGATAACGGAGTCCGCCACTTCCCGCTTAAGCTGTGCGCTACACCACCGACCGTTGCCAATGCTACCCTTTGCAGGAAACTTCTGGCATTTCCCTCCTAATTCCTCAAGTTGCTCCAACCTGTCCAGATTGGAAATGACTGAATCCGCCACCATGATCTTCAGGTACGCGGAGCACCACCGGCGGCTCAGATCTCCACTCTTCGCGGGGAATTTCATGCGGTATCCATACTGCTTCAGAGCGGTCTCCATATCCTCCACACATTTTTCTTTCAGCTCTCGGCACTTTAGATAATTGGGGGAGAGCCTACACTGCATGATGTCCCCAGTCTCTGGGTCAATCCATTCAATGGGTTCGGATGCCCCTATCCGGTACAATTCGCCAAAAAATCCGTTCACTCGATAGGATACCCTCAATGGTACCTCTTCTACATCCGCGAAGCTTTTCACATAATTCTGCGTGCACCGCCAGTCCATACGCCTTGACGGGTGCCCGCCGTCGATATCATGGTGCCACAGTTCGATTTTTTCCTTCGGCACCCCCATCTCCAGCAGCTTATAGTAGCATGCCGTGCTGTCCTTTCCACCTGAAAACAGGATGATTATCAAATCATATTCCTCCAATGGAAGGAGGCTCTCAAGATAGATGTTCTCAAAATGGCTGCTCCCGGTCCTTCCGGCAACCCTCGGTTTGATATGTTTTCCCTGTCCATAGACAGGCACATCCGGCTTACCGAGCTTGACCGGTGTAAGCACGGAGCATTTTGAATCTTTGATAAACTCCGGCTTAAATAAATTTAACTGTCCTTTCATTTCTCAAAAGAAGCCTGTGTACACGTTGCCCCGGCCGGAGGCTGGCTCCTTTCTGATTTTTTATAAATTACAAATCATTTCTTCATGCAATGGCTCAATAATGATTTCACCATCTATTCTTCCCTGATCCACACCGAGAAAAGAAGATCCACAGTCTGAACAAAAATAATAGTTTCCTCTTCCCACTATCAGACCGCTACACTCAGGACACACCGCCCTGTTATCTCTCAAAAATAAAATCATATTTACCTCTCATCATTCTTCATTCATCTTTTTGATCTTTACTATCATATCAAGAGCAGGAAAAACAATACATTTGCTCATTTTATCTGCCAGTTCTTTTACCCCTGGTTGGCATTTATCCATCTCATTTATCAGGTGATGTAGGACTAATACCATTAATACTGTATCCTCTTTCGCATGTGGGTTGATAGCGTTCAAAACACGATCAGAATAATACTGCAGTCCTCTTTCAATCATCTTCATTCCTTCTGGCGTTTTCCCTTCATTTATCAGCTTGTTTCCACGAGCCACAAAACTCCGCATTCTTCTTTCTTTACTTTTCATATTTCCTCCAATTTAACAGCATTATTTCCTCTCTTGATGCTCTCCCTATCATCAAGATCTTCCGTAAAGCTATCCTCCAGCTCTTTCAGACGAGGTATATCTAATCCCATCTCCACGCAAAATCTCATGAAGCACTCAGGGCACATAAATCCAAACTGTTTCGGCTGCTCTCCGCGCCGGGATTTTGCCAGAAGAGTTATCATGTCACTCTTCTTCTCACGCCCTTTGCACCTGGCGCAGAAATCATACAGTTTCTTTTCCATCTTCGGGCTCACTCTCGAATAGCGAAGCTGTTCAGGAAAGTCCCTGCGCATATTATCCTCTCCAATAATGGGAATCAGGCTATTTTTCATGAATACCGGTTTTCCTGCCCTGTCAGCCACCACAACGATGTCCTCTATCCAGTCTGCATCGGGGACAACTTTATATTTATTCCTGCCGGTCTCTGCTCCAATGATGATCCAATCTGCGGCCCCACATATACTCTCAATATTGTCTTTCCCAATCCGTTCCTTTAACGGTTCTATGCTCACAAATGTTTTTGCATTCATCATGAGAAGAGAAGCTACCCTGTAAATATCACCATCGCCGGTCACCGTTGTCCCATACCATAGATTGGCTTGTCCCATTGGCACCCCGAAATCTACATACCTTTCAGGATTTTTTGTGAGAAACAAATAGTTATGTATCGGATACTTCATGCAAACCGAAAAGATATCATCGATCCACTTATGCGGAACCCAGTCCCCAAATATATCAGACATGGCACCAATAAATATATTGTTACCAATCTTCACTTTTGCGGGAACTGAGGTTTCATCCATCCGATACCTGTGATAAGTAGGCTCGAATCCAAACGGGTACAGAAGCGGGCTTCCTGCTTCATTTAACATCGGCGCATCCAAAACATATATATCTTCGCTGCCATCTGCAGCCGGAATCAATAAATAATCTTCCCTCGCCATCTTATTGAGCCTGATGTCTCCCTCGAACCGTCCCACCATCCTCCGAGCATAACAGTATCCGCAGTTATGCCGGCACCCGGTGATCGGGTTCCAAGTATAGTCACACCACTCTATTTTCGATTTTCTCAAGATCAACCCTCCTCCTCTCATACCCCAGTGTCTTCTCTTCCTTCCACTCGATCCCTTTGAAGCTGACTTTCTGCCCACACTCAGGGCAGTATTTAGGCTGGTAATTGGGTCCTGCACTCAGGATGCTCCCGCATCTGGGACAGTAGTAGCTTTTGATCTCAGTTATGACGAAACCATATTTTAAATATGTTTCAGTTTTTGATACCGGTCGCCGTGCTTTTCCTTTAAACATTTTCATCCCTCCCTTCGGCCTCTGTATTGGATTTAGACTTGAATTCTATTGCAAATTCCCTTATTATCGGCGCCCAGACTACAAACAGGCTGTTGCAAAAATGCAAAAGCTGCCAATCACCTTTCTTTGAATACTCCGCCGAAAGCTCCCCCATTTTACGGTTATAAGATTTCATGTCATGATCCTTCAAATATGATTTATACATCGCCCATACTGCATTCTGGATATGTTGGATCTCTTCTTCTCTGTTTAACATCTCAGTTACCTCCATCATTTAAACGGCGTATCTGACTCCCAATTGATCCACCCGTCATTGCTCCTGTCCCAACCGTAATCCACATGCGGATCATCGTTGATACCATATATCCTTTTAGATTTTTCATCATAACTGAGACTGAATCCATCCATTTCGACTTTTCCGAACAGACGGTTTTTTGAAACTTTTAACAGCCTCTGTCTTGGATCATCATTATCCCGCTCATAAGAGATAGTGAGAGTGGCAAGATTCGATATATCAGCGCTCCCGCTTATCTCATCATTCTCATTCGAGGAATAATTATTCTTCCTTTTATGTGCGACCAGAAGGATCAACGCATTATATTTCAACGCCAGCCGCGACAGTTTTTTCACAAAAAAACTCTGCTTATCATATTTGTCAAATGCCTTCCCCGGTTCCAGATCCAGCGCCGTCATCAGGTTATCGAGGAGCACGACATCAACCCCGTACTGCATCATCACGTTTTCAGTGATACTGAGGAGGCTCTCTGTTTCTTCTCCGTCCACAACCTGATTATCAAACAAAAAACACTTCCCGCGGTACCAGTCAGCGATGATCTGTCTGTTCGTGTTGGAGATGGTGTAGTTCCTGTCCCCCCACTTATTCTGGTACTCAGTTATATGACTTCCACCTGCGATCTGGAAATCGATCCATGAACGGAAAAGATAATTAGGGAGTTCTCCGCTATAGGCAAAACATTTGTGCTCCTGGAAGATCGCATTTACCAGGATCTGGCTCGCAAGCGTAGACTTCCCGCCGCCAGATTTGCCAGTGACCAGTACCACGCCGCCGAAAGGCAGCCCACCGTACAACAATCTGTCAAGATCCCTTATCCCTGTCTGCAGTTTGGACAGCTTATAGATGTCGACATTTTCAACATCCGACAGCTCTACGACCCTCCCTATCGGTGCCGCCACGGCATTTTCAATGCATTCCCTTAACTGCTCCGCCCCATATCTCTGCAGGATCTCATTCGCATCCTTACAGTCTTTATAATCTTCCTCCCGAACATGTTTTATCGTGCATTTCAGCCGCGATCTCAGCTCTTCCAGCAAAGAGATCTTCCCATTTTCGTAATCCCCAAAAACGATAACCTCCTGAAATCGATTGATCCAGTCCCAGCAGTATGGTATCCATGTAAACCCGTTGGCTCCATTCGGGACCGATACAGCATTCCTGATCCCGGCCGTCGCGACAGATAAACTGTCTATCTGCCCCTCAGTGACAACCAGCCTGTCAGATCCATCATCACACTGGAACATCCCGAAAAGGATCGGCTTGCAATTTTCCTCACACCATTCCTTGTTTTCGTCCTTTTCCTTGTCATAATCCGTCTTCCGGTATTTCACATATTTCATCCTGCCGGCATCATCCAGAAAAGGAAAAACGAGTATGTTAGGATATTTTGTCTGCACCGTGATCTGATACTTCCTGATGACGTCTTCCGATATCCCGCGGCCGGTAAGGTATCTTACCGCCTCCGCTTTGGGTTCGATCGGCTTTGTCGGCGTCTTCATTTTCCTGAACCGGATCCTCGGGCGGTAATACTCATCAATTTCCCGCCCGAGGGAAAAATCAAAGTCTTTGGACAGTGTGATCATATTCCCGCTTACCCCGCAGGAAGCACGGAGGCATTTGAACTGCCCAGTCGTGAGGTTGATCGAAAACGAATTTAAGTTGTCCCTCTTCGCTGCTGGGCGGCAATATGGACATAACTGGAAGAATAACTCCCCATTACGCTCACGCGTCCTTGCATGGACGTGCATCGCAAAGGCATATGCATCATCCGCTTTGAATTCATACATCCCTAATCCTCCCAGGCATTCATACCATACTTCCACCACTCCTCATCGTCACCAACCGATTCTTCCGGTTCCATATCCAGTTCCGGCGCTGACGCCTGAATTTCCGGCACCGGGCTGATATCGGACTGTGCATCTCCATAATTGGAGTCCAGATAATCGATATAGCCGCTGTTGAAAAACGTACTGCCGTTCTGTGGTTTCCGCCATTCGTCTTTTTTAAGCCCTTCCAGATACCGCCCTATTGCACGGCTCATCTCATCAAAACCTGTTTCCAACAGTCTCCGCTTTTTGGCATCCGAGATCTGCCCTTTGCCTTTCTTGACCGGATACATCTGCCACAGACGTTCAAACAGTGCATCAGCGTCAGCTTTGCACATATTTTTATTATTTACTTTACTTTTCTTTTCTTTATTTTCTTTTATATGGTTTTTCTCGGAATTACTCTGGTTTTTCTCGGAATTACTCTGGTTTTTCTCGGAATTACTGTCGTTATTCATAACTTTAATACAGGATTCGGTTTCGTTTTCGTTCAAAAGCCAAATATCTGGATCAACCTCGATCTGTCTTTTGCAACCTTTCTTCGCCTCCTGATAACGTTTCTGTATTCCTGGGGAAGTAATGACAGTGACCGAACCAGCAAGTGTTCTCATTGTGAGAAGTGACCGACTGACCAAGTATGTCAAAACCTGCTCTATAAACCCATCCTTGAGATGAAGGTCCGACGCAATATCATCTGCTGTTTCCTCATCCCAATCTATGTAATATCCATTCCTGTAGATTTCTGCCAACAGATATATATATAAAATCAGGCCGTCATTTCCATACTTTGAATGAAACCGTTTTATCCTCTTATCTGCATAAAAGAAATCCGTATCAAAAGAAAAATAGAGCAATCCGTCCTGTCTGGGACGTGCCATTTATTTTTCCTCCACAACCTACATATAAAACATCCATCTAAAATTCAGGCACATATTTAAAAGGGACCAGTCTGCTGGTATATTCTACTTTCCCGCATTTCTGACATGTCCTGCTCCATCTTTTGTACTCTACATCCTGATATCCGGCCGGTTCTCCCCAAACATCGCTCCCCTGAACGACCTGACAGTATCCATATGGCTCCTTTTTGATCTTAGGGTCATATTTAACCACGCCCCATTCATGGTCACAGTTACTCTGCTCCGCCCTCAGAGCCGCCAATTTATCTTCATACTCTTTCTTCAGCTGTTCTTCCGTCATAACCCCTGCCTCCTTCCTGGCGGCAATTACCCCTGCCGCCACGGGTCCGTGATATACATGACAAAATATGAAAAGTTAATAGTTACAAATATGATCTGCCGAAAATAGATATAAACTCTTTCCGCGCTCCATGATGCTCTTCAAAATATCTCTGACAGCGCTGTTTCAGCTCCATATCAACTACTTTTGCATACTTCCCAGCAAATACTCCATTGGGATGCAGATCTGGGCGTAACGGGGCAATAAAGCCATACTTCTCGGAATTTTTCTTGTTATTCCCGCCAAACACATGATGGCGTTCGACCGGCGCGGTACCAGTAAACATACAATGTTCCAGATCATCCGTCAGAACACTTTTTAACTTTTTTCCCATATGCTTCCATCATCCTTTCCAATTCCTCTGGCGGAAGAGTCTCTATACCCATTTCCTTGCATTCGCTCACAACTCCATCAATCAGATGCGACATCTCCTTGGTGTCATATTCACTGCTTCCTTTTATCTGGTAATGCCAGCGATACAACCTGTCGCCTTTTGAAAGCGTTTTTTGTGTTGGCAACAGGTGGGGGTACGGAAACTCTAAATAGTCAATATCATCCCGGATACAGAACGGAATAAGGCTACCATCCGGCATCTGATCCAGTTCTCCATATTTGCCCAACATCACGTTATGAATATGGTTCCGGCTATTGCCTGTGGCATTCATAATTTTCCCAACTAGAAGCCAATAATAGGAATTCGCGTCCAAGCTCCGCCTTTTCCTGTGTTTCCTGATATCCACATCCAGTTTGTCCATCTGCGACAGCTTCATGGCCTCAGCAGCATCCATCCGCGCACTTTCAAGGGTGATGGTAAGACTTCCGGTCAAAGTCCGGCCGATATCTTTTATTTTCGCTGTAAATTTCATCAGGACGCCTTCTTATCCGAAAGTTTCTTCATCTTCGAGATGCAATCTTTGATTTGCAATTTGCTCAGATCATCAATGCTCCCTACCTTATAATTCCTTTCGACCGCCTTCCATCCATATCCTGTCCTTATAAGTTCTTTGGTTAATTCATCCAACAAATCCTGCCGTTCCTCATCAAATTCCTGACCATCCTTCCTGTTTTCATTTCCTTCACTGTTTTCATTTCCTTCACTGTTTTCATTTCCTTCACTGTTTTCTTTCGCGGATCCAGATCTCTCTTCCCCTGTCTTTCTGGAACTGGTTCCAGGAACCTTTTTATGGCTCTTCTCAGGCGTCTCCGCATCCGGGTCATCCATAAGGGCTTCCGTCGGGATGCAGAACGTCTGGAAACACGCATATTTGAAAGCGACGGCCATAGCCTTGTTGGTCGCCTTGTCCCCGCTGTCCATCCCCTCACCGACGACGACAGCATCTACGTGGGATCCGTCCGTTGTAAAAAACCTGTACCGCATCCGACAGACAGAATAGATAAGATTCGAGCCGTTTTTGGTGGTGCGTTCCTCCCTGTTCTGATCCAAAACCTCCGGCACACAGAAGACTTTATGCCGGATCATCGCCGGGTTGAGCGCATTCATCACCGCATCAATGCCGCGGTATTTAAATCCCTGCTGATTATTGACATCGTTCTTCCCGACAACGCCAATATCTTCCATCACCCCACATATAGCGGAATATATCTGTGTCCTCTCTTCGCTCATGAGATCACCTCCCATTCAATTCCAATACTGTCCATATACATTTCCAGTTTGTTTTTTGCATCCGCAGAAAGAGCAATTCGATATTCATACAGTTCAGACTCCTCCGCCGAATCCGGGATAAGACTGTCTATAAATTCCTGTGTTGCTTCTTTCCTGGCCTGTTCGATGGCCTGCTCCTTTTCTAATTCCTCCCGGCGTGCCGCAGCTTCCTTTTCCTCTATTGCTCTCTGTTCTGCAAGCGCTTTTTCCCGTTCTTCCCGGCGGATCCGTTCCTCTTCCTCCAGTCTGCGGCGCTCCTGCTCTTTTGCGAGGATCTCCTGTTTCTGACGTTCGTAATTGTGGAGATAACTCAACGCTTCCGTAAGGTCAAGTTTCACGCGATATACAGATAATGCGCCGTCTACTGCATCAGATTCTGTGTCTTTAATCGTTCCGATATCCTTTTCTGTCTTGGCGGCAATACCGGACATTTCGCCACGGATATCTTTTTCTTTCACGGTAGCGTTTTCCCATTTTTTGTTATATATCCGGTCTAAAGGTATGTAACTTCTTAATTCTTCCGGCACCAGCGCCTCATATAAACCATGTATAAGCTCCTTCTTTTTGGCGATCCGATTCTCTTCAAATGCCTGCACCTGCCCATTGATCAGATCGATCGGCTCATCGTACATGGATATCAGCTCCTTAGCCTGTCCCTCAAACTCGTCCCACGGCTTCATGTATTCTTTTTTTGCTTCCCGCAGGTTATCCTGTAAGTCCTTTTTCTTTGCCCGCAGGCTCGCAACGTGCTTCTTTGCATAAGTTTTGCTGTCTTCTGTAAATACGGCTCCCCTGTACTCTGCGAGCGTCTCCTGAATCGCCTGTTTTACCTGTTCAAAATTGCAGGATATTTTCGCTTTTTCCTGCGTAATAACCGCTGTAATCTCTTTCATCGTCATAGTCCTCTCTTTCTGCCTCCTCATAGGCCTGTCTTTCTCTTCTCATCCGTCTTTTATCAGGGACGCCATATTCGATCTCATCCCACTCGGAATCTACTACCATACGGTTTTCAATATCACAGATCATGCTCTTATCCTCAAAACAGCTTATTGATTACTTTCATAACATAGGTAGTATCAACCTTGTCACTGCCGTTCTCCTGTTCATATTTCTGCAATTCATCAATCATCATCTGGAAATATGTCGTGTCAACGCCTGTAAGCTGTTCTTCCAGTACTTTCACATCCTTCAAATCCAGCTCGTTCAATTGCATACACATCTTCACATACTGGCCAGCGTTGATGTGGTAGCCGCGCTCAATATACTTCCTTGTACGGATAATGGAGCACAGCGGGTATTTTGATCCGACATAATACAATTCCTTGTTGATGATGCATTCCAGTGCTTTCTGCGGAAGAAACACTTCGTTATCCCACGAGCTCCATGCGCAGGTGCAGTGGACAAAATCATAATTCTTATGTATGTCTACCACCTCTCCATAAAAACGTGTGACGATCTGGATCTTGTCAGAGAGGGTAATGGCGTTGCTTGTAAGGAAGCGCGGCCGGTATTTATCCTTCCCGTCATCCTCCGCCGGATCTCTGTCAGAAACAATCCCCATCTCTTCATCTTCCTGTTCTGTACTTTCAAAGTTATAGGCAATGACACTTTCACTTTTCTCATCCTCATCTGCAATACCCTTTGACTGTATAAAACATTTTACGGAGCCGTCCTCTCCCACTTTCAGCGAAACCGGCTTGTCCTGATGGGTTGCGTTCCATTTGTCAACATAATATTTTGCTACCTTAATACACGCTTCTTTTGTGCGGAAATACACATCATAATCATGTGGCCGCTCCCCGGTCAGCAGAGAAACCATTGCTCCGCCGGTTATGATCGTATTTTCCTCCACGATTTCCTTCACTTCTTCGTTGTCAATATGCTTAGCCCAGTCCTTCAGCTTTGCATTCAAATGCTTTTTAATATTTTTGCTGTTCATGGCTTCTCCTTTGCTCGCTTCTATTAAATTTCTCTCTCTCCATAGTGCGGATCACATTATTGAGTTTTTCTTCCAGATCTTTCAGCACCGACTCTTCTATACCGCAAAAATCTATCCCGCCATCTACCCGCTCCTCTCCAACAAAGAGAATGTTTCCCATAATCGGATAATCATGCTTATCTGTTTCATACAAATAACTTCCAACATGATTCATTTTGTTCGGTTTTAAAAGCCCCTCTTCATCCACCAGCATGCACACACCGTCCCGGAATTTCTGTTACCTGACTCATCATACCGAGCTCTGAATATAACCTTTTAGGCATCACACGCTCATAAATACGGCAGTCGTTTCCAATCAGACTGCGCAGAAATTTATTCTGCTGTTCATACGTGTCTTCCGGAAACTCATGTAATGTCAATTCCAGATCTGTTGAAACCTTGATAAATTTCATTTCGATTGTCCTTTCTATATTTTTTGATGAATTGGCCTTCCGGCCATGAAACAAATAAGATAATATTTGACTTTGGAATTAAGAACTGCTACAATATGGGTGTCTGTAGGGCGCTCTGGCTTTTTGCTGAGTGCTCTTTTTCCATATTGTGAAGCTCTTCACAGGCATCCCTCCTCCCTCAATGATCTGAAAAAAGCATGTATGCTACCGAAGCTGAACCCGAATGTCATGAGGATCAATATGTACTCCCCGCCATAAGCTTCGTATCCTCTGACAGCATAGGCATATGCTATCGCCCATCTGGCGACAAAATATGTGATACCTAGGCTGTAAAACAGCTCCATCAAAATAATCAGGACTGCTCCCGTCGCTTTTTTAATTGCTTTTCCTGCTGTACGCAGGCTGGTAAATGATTTTTTTAACATAGGGTTTCCTTTCTTCAGTCAGGCTCCGTTTCTGGATGCCACCATACATCGGTTCTTCTCTGCAGTCACATTTTTCTCCCGGATCAAGCGTCCCGCCGCAATACTGGCAGATATTGTAATATGCCATCTCACGCCTCCTTTCCCAAATGCCTGTTCAGCATTTCCCTGTAAATGTGATACTGGCATTTATTCCCCTGTTTTGTCACATATCCGATCGGAACCGGGAACAGGTTTCTCTTCATGTGCTCCCTTACTCCCTGCTGTGACATCCCGAGGATTCTTGCTGCTTCCGCCAACGGTACTCTCTCGCTCACCTGATCACCTCCTCACAGATTTTTCTTTGCCCATAATTTCAGGGTTTGTGCCGCTCTCTCAAACTCGTCCAACGTTTGGAGAATATTATTCAAGATCGGCTTTTCCGACTCATCGATAACGCCATCCTCCGTGATGTCAAGAAGATTATTCTTGGCATCTTCAATCTTTCGGATAATTGACACCGTTTTCAGCGATGCCCGATCCAGACTTGTCACTTCCACCTCAGGCATGTCCGCTCCCAGAGGACAAATATGTTTGCAGTAATAATGCTCCAGCTCCGGGGCATTGTACAGATCCGCCATCATACGAATCTCTTCCGGGTAAGGATATGTATTCCCTTTCTCGATCCGGTATAACCTTCCCTTTTCGATAGCCATTATTTCCGCCGCACCCTCCCGGCTGCTCAACTGCTCATTATATTTTGCCGCCTCGCAACGGGCTTTATAAAACACGTTAGAACTGGTTTTCGCTGTTATATTTGCCATTTTTGTATCCTCCAGACTAAATTTTTGCATCTATAGCCCTACGCCTTTGCTTTTCTAAAAGCGTTTTCCCATTCGGCCATTTCTTCTTTCACAGAAACAAACTTATGAATATCCACAATATAGACATTTTTGCCCGATTGGATCGCCTTCAGATAATCTCTTTTTGAAACTTTTATCAATCTGAAAACCAATTTCCAAAATATTCTCATTTTCTCATACCTCCTCTCTGTTAAGCTCCTCTCATTTTGAATCCCTTCAACGTATCTTATAAAGTATGTTGAAGGCTATCTTTGTTGGTATATTGGAATTTTCTTATTCACCTTCATGAGTTATAATATTATCAGTTGAAGATTCTTGAACTTCCGGTGCAAAAAAAATTTTATATAAAATATCTTTGGGTAGTCCGAGATTAACAGCTATTTTATTGGCAATTTCTACAGAAACTGATGTCTTTCCATTTTCGATAAGACAATAACTGCTCTTATCCTTAAAACCAAGACTTTTTGCCAATTTTTCCTGAGTAACCCCGCGCCGTATTCGCTCTTCTCTCAATAGTGTTAAATCCATAATCTCAATCCCTTTCTGAGGTTTGTGTTTCTTCAACATCTATGTTTATATTACTTCAACTTTTTTATTCTGTCAACCCGCTTGTTGAAGTTTTTGCAACTTTATTTTTATTTCTTCAATTTTTATAAAATATAATATATAATATGTTTAAAATTATTCAACTTATATGAGGGATTAACATGGCAAATCTAGCAGACAGAATAAAAAGTCTTCGCTTATCAGCAAATATGACTCAAACCGAATTCGGAGAAAAATTTGGAATTGTAAAATCTACTGTTTCCTTATATGAAAGCGGAAAGAGTACTCCAAATGACGAAATCAAAAAACAGATTTGCGATTATTTTGATATTTCTCTCGATTATTTAATTGGTAGAGAAGATTTGGAAGGACATGATTCAAGAAACAATGATAGCAGTCACCTTGAATCTGATAATGGATATTATATTAATGAAGAAACTGCTAAAGCGGCGCAGGAAATCTTCGAGAACAAAGAACTCCGGATGCTGTTCGATGCTACTAGGGATGCTGACCCGGAAGACCTGAAAGCATTACATAACATGGCTCTAGCCTTAAAGAGAAAGGAGCGCGGAAACAGTGACGACACCGGATGTTAATACCTTTCTGGTTAATTTTCCGTCCCCGGGAAAAGAAATGGTGGTGCAAAATGAAGATGGCTCCTACACTGTCTTGATCAACGCAAAATTATCCCAAGACGGACAGGTTGAAGCTTACGAGCACGCCTTAAAACATATTGACAGCGGGGACTTTGAAAAATCGGATGTACAGAGCATTGAGTCGCAAGCTCACGGGCTCAAAGTGCCTGAGGACTTTATTCCTGCACCAGTAAACATATACGAAGAACGAATTAAACAATCCAAAAAGAAGCGTAAAAAGATTCAGAAGGCTCTAAGGGAAAAAGAAAAGGAAGCAGCAATCATGATGGAACTTTATGGGCCTGAGCTTTACTTTAGACATATAGAGTCTAAATGGCTATATAGCGAAGATATGTAGTAATATCAAAAGCAACATTTTACTCTGGAGAAAAATTATGGCAAAAAACAAAAAGAAAAAAGGCTTCTCTATATCAGGTATTATCGCGGCCCTGATACTGTTGGGAATAATAAGCGAATATTTCACTGTAATCATAATAATCGGTGCAATTCTTCTTGTTTTAGGCATCCTTTATTTGTATAGCAAACATAAAGCATCTCAAGATGGTAATATCATGCAAGACTCTCAGAGGGATAAAAGTATTCAAACATCTCATGAGCAGGCGCAAAATCTTTTCATCAAAAAGGAACAGGTCAAAAGATCAATAGATATTTTAACTGACAGCATAAATCTCATAAATAGCTCTAATAACCTTGGTGTCGTATTACGCAGATACGATATGGCTATTGATTCACTCAATAAACTCTCCACATATACTGAAAATGATTTAAATAGTTTAGGTTTTCGTTTAAAACAGCCCGTACAGAGTACCTTGCGTAAATTACAAGACAATAAAACTGAAATATTAAATCAAGCAATAACCAGAAATTTAGAACATGAAATAAATTCAGTTACCAAAAATGAATTAAAAGTAAAACATTTAAATACTTTTCGGAAGATGTACGAAAATAATATGCTTCTTCCACCAGAAAATAAGAATTTCTTAATTGAACAATACGATATTTATGCTTCTAAATATGTTCCTCAAACATACACACAAATAGATTCCACAAATCATACTGTCCAAACTCTCACGATTTATGATAATAAATCTTATGATTATCATGTGGGTCCAGATGAATTTATCGGTAAGTTTTATGAACTATCTTCTTTGATTGATTCAAGTAAAGATATTGAAGCTAAAATACAGGCATGTGAAGAGTCATACCCTCTTTTGAAAGAATTTTGCAGATTCTGTCTGGAAGAAGATGATGGAGAATTGCCGCCTGTCATTAACTGCCGTGATATTGGTCCTGAAATGTATATGCGTCTCGGAAAATGGGATGATGTCGAGAGGGTTATCCAAATTTGCTCAGATGCAAATGCCTATTATCCTGACAATGATAATGAAATACGGTCATACTATACTGATTATAAAAGAATTGCAACCCTTGCTCTCTCCTATATAAAAGATAATCCTGGATGTCTGCAAAATAAAATGTATGACGCCCTCCATGTAACCGAAGATGATCGGGAAGTTTTAAAACATTTTCTCAGATGTAGCCTTCAAATAAAAAAAGAAAAATCTGGAAAAACAAATAAATTGTATTTAGCAAAGACGTCATCCAAAAATAACTTTGACAAGACTGTTGAATTTATCGATACTCCGGATGCTGAACAATATCGTATCAGTGAGAAGATGCGCGAGAATTTGAACGGAAGCAAAAATCAATAAAGATTTTTAAAGTAATATTGAAGATAAAGTATTAAAATACATAATAAAATCTAAAAATATGGAAAAGATAATTACCATACCGAATAAATTAAATATAATTGAAAGATCATACCAATTCTTGGCTAAACTTCAATATGAAATATATGCATGCAAAGAACCTCTTATTGTCTTGGATTTTCAAGACTGCCAATTTTTAGCCCCTGCTTTTACTGCATATTTTGGTGCATTAATGGCTATGGCCAAAAAGTGGGGAAAAAGTGTCAATATTCGTTCTCCGCATAATATAAAAGTTATGAACTATTTTAAAAATTCAGGTTTCTATAATTACTATTCTGGCAATAAATATAATTATACAAACCCTAATTCAATACCATTCACAAAAGTAAACCTTGATGATTGCAATCTTATAAATTATATAGATAACATCTTAGATTTAGCTCCGATTACATTAAGCCCTGACTGCAGGGATTCGCTTTTCAAGAATATTTATGAGATATTCAATAATGCAACCGATCATTCCAACTCTTCTTGCGGGGTATTTGCTTGTGGACACTGGATGCCGAATAAAAATCAATTAATCTTTTCTGTATGTGATACAGGAACCGGCATCCCTCGGTTAGTAAAACAGCAAAATTCCAGCATGACTTCTATAGACGCCATAAAATGGGCACTACAACGTGGAAATTCTACAAAACAAATGACAGATGGAGCACCTCGCGGGCTCGGTATGGCAGACCTAAAAGATTTTACCGAATTAAACAATGGCTCTTTGATTATTTTTTCTAATGATGTATACTATAATCATTCTAAAAACAGAGAAGAAGTTCGTTTGCCATATGACGTACTCGGCACTCTGATTACAGTCATTATTACTGCAGATAGAGAACATATTTATATCTTAAAGGAGGAGCAATCTTGAATACTATAATTGTTTCAAACATTACTAATGAAGCTGCATCCAAAACAAAAGGGCTTGTATTAAAAGAACATCTGGAAAAATTATTGTCTTCACATGCAAACAATATAGTCGTTGATTTCAATGGGATCACTCGTTTTGCATCTCCTTTTTTTAATTACAGCTTCGCTGCCCTGGCACTTGTTTATGGTTTTGATACTATACGTGCTATACAAATCAAAAACATAAGTCCAGTTGGATCAGATACTTTTCAGACTTCAATCGAGAATGCGGAGATGGTATCACAGCATCCAGAAAACATCACCAAAATCAATAATATTATTGATAATACACCAAAGAAGGTGATTTTATGATGCAGTGTGCATCTATTACGGATCTGACAACATTTGCTTCCATAAATAATAAAAAAGAATTCTTTTTAGATACCAACGTTTTATATTGGTATTCTTATCCTAGATTTACGAATGTATCAAAACCACATGACAAACAGCGGGCTACTCCATACTTTGATTTTGTAGATAAATTAGTTTCTGATGGTAACCCGCTCTATACTTCTGTTTACAATATTACAGAAATGCTTCATGTAATTGAAAAGAATGAATTCGCTTTATATGAGTTAAATCATCCTGAAGCAAACTGGTCAATTAAGGACTTCCGTAAAATACCACATGAACGGAATCAAATGAAAAGGAATCTATCCACAGCATTATCTAATGTTAGAAATATATGTACGATTCTTGATTTTAATTTTACATATAACACTCTGGAACAATTTGTAAATAATCTTCAGAATCACCGTTGTGATACATTTGATTATGCAATTCTACAAAACTGCATAAAAGAAAATAAGTTAAATGTCATTTCGGATGATAGTGATTTCTCAACTATGGATCAAATCCATCTTTATACTGCAAATGCTGCTCTATTGACAAAATGATATTGAAAATAAAATCTCCAGGGAATATTGCAATCAGATTATGCATATGCTATAATGCCGATAGGCAAAAAAGTAATGAGTAGTCCATGGTGACGGCAAACAAAAAACCCGGAGGTACCAGCTCCGGGTTTTTCTATTCCCACTTTTGGAATGGCAGGGACTAAAGCCATAGGCTAGTTACCGGCTAATTATCGCCGTCTAACCATTTGATGATGTAGTGGCAAGCTACACCAGCCGCAACGGCGATCAAAAAAGTAATAAGTATTTCCATGATGACACCCCCTTTCTTTACCAGTCTAGGGGCGGTAACATGACTATTATATCAATTCTGTTGCGACGTCGCAACTATAAGCATGTGCCGAACATTTTTATGCCCAAAAGGAGGGCGATATGGCAAAGAAAAAACATCCCAAACTCCCCAACGGTTTTGGCAGCATCAAAAAGCTGAGTGGGAAACGTACTAACCCATACGGCGTATATCCCCCGGTCACAGAATTCAATGCAAACGGATCGCCCATTATGCCCCAGGCCCTGTGCTATGTCCCAGACTGGTATACGGGCTTCTACGCACTTATGAAATATAAAGATGGGACATTTGATGCTGAGGATTTTCTGTCTACTGAAATAAAGCCGTCTGACCGCCAGAATGATGTTATAGCCAAAATTATCGCTTCCTACAATAACAACACCCGCCTG
The DNA here is from genome assembly GCA_003611955.1 of bacterium 1XD8-76. Lineage (GTDB taxonomy): Bacteria > Bacillota > Clostridia > Lachnospirales > Lachnospiraceae > 1XD8-76. The sequence continues at coordinate 196,197 of RAZE01000002.1, read as the reverse complement.
GCCGCTACATACAAAACCTTTTCAGAAGTATACGAGGAATATTTTTCCTATAAATATGAGCGTGACAAGACCAGAAACTATTCAAAATCCTCTGTCTATGCGATCAAATCCGCATATAAACACTCCCAGACATTGCATGACAGGCCATTTCGTGAACTCAGGACAGAGGATCTTCAGAAGGTGATAGACAACTGTGAAAAAAAGCATGCAACAAAGGAACACATCAAAAACCTTTTTAGGCAGATGTACGATTATGCCTATTCGCATGACCTGTGCGACCGGAATTATGCGGACCACGTAAGGATTAACACGCCCGATGACGACGAAAAAGGAGTTCCCTTTACCGAGGAAGAACTATCTCAAATCTGGGAATGTGCTGGCGAAAATGAAATATTACAGGCGGTCCTCATTATGATTTACAGCGGCTTCCGTGTATCTGCGTACCATAAAATGGAGATCAATTTTGACAGCCAGTATTTCCGCGGCGGCGTGAAAACCCAGACCAGTAAAAACAGGATCGTCCCTTTCAATAAGGAAATCACTCCTTTTATCCGGAAAGATAACCCGCTCTTTATCCTGTCGCCAGCAAAATTCAGGGCAGAATTCAGCGATGCTCTTTCGGCGATCGGAATAACCGGCCACACTCCGCATGACTGCCGGCATACTTTTTCCTGGCTCTGTGATAAGTACCATGTTGACACACTGTCCAAGAAAATGCTCATGGGACATGCCTTGGGGAACGATGTTACCGATCTGAAATACGGGCACCGGACTGTTGAGGAATTAAGGGTAGAGATTAATAAGATTTGTCGCTAACTTGTTGCTAACCGTTCTGAATTTTAATAAATTTATTCCCATTTAAGCATAACATAAAATGCCATGAGGCACTGATATATACGGCAATTTCTCCATTTTATGGACTTTTTTCAACAGTTTGCAAATTTAAGATTTCCTTAATTTACAAAGAATCGCTTTTATTGACAAATCGGACATCCTTTTGTATGATATTTTAGTAATGCATTTTTTACAGGAGGAGATGTGAATTATGTTAGAATGCCCCAAGTGTCATGCCACACTGGAGGATGGTTCCAGATTTTGTGACTTGTGCGGCGCCCCGATTCCGGAGGACGTTTCCAATATACCGCCCAGGGTAAAAGTACCCACCATAAGCCCCGCCATATTTCAGTTGAAGCAGGATATCAACCCGTTCGCACCGTACAAGGGCGATCAGCCTTACATATTTATCAGTTACGCTCATGCTGACGCCAAAAAAGTATACCCTATCATCAAAAAATTGCAGGAGGACGGATTCCGCGTCTGGTACGACGACGGCATAGATCCCGGCACGGAGTGGGATCAGTCCATCGCCGACGCCATTCAGAAATGCCGTTACTTCTTCGCGTTCTTAAGCCGCAGTTACCTGCAGTCGGAAAACTGCAAGGACGAGATGAACTACGCCAGGGATCTGAATCCCGCTCCCAAGCGCCTTCTGCTCTATCTGGAGGATGTCAGCTTAAACGGCGGCATGGAGCTGCGCCAGAGCCGGATCCAGGCGATCCACTGCTACAAATACCAGTCGTTGACCCAGATGTATTCCCGCATCTACGAGGCGCCGGAGCTGGAAAAATGCCATGAAAAGGGAAAGAATCCCATTGTCTCTATTCTGTCGGGAAAGGATTCCTCTCCCCTGTACAAACCGGGAGCGAAAATAAAACGCTCAAAACCAAACCGCCGCAAAGGCGGGGTAAACCCCAAACTGATCCTGAGCGGAGCCGGGGCGGTGATCGTCCTGATCCTCGCACTGATCTTTATCCCGAAGATAACCGTTCTCTTTTCCGGGGATAAAAAAGAGGACGACGCGGAAGCCTCTGCACGGACCGAACAGGAGCAGGAGACCGAAGAAATGCAAATGCCTGCAGCGGAGGAAAACGAGGCGGAGGAGACCGAAGAGGAAGAGCCCACGGAAGATTTGAAGCTCGTTTCTATCCAGGAACCGGTGGAATATCAGAATTTCAGCATCGCGGAGGACGTCGCAAACACCATGGGCGACACCTATCAGAAGGCGGTCCTTCTGTTCGGCTGGAATTCCGCCTATGTCCGTTACAACGTCGGTGACTTCAACCATTTCACCGGTTTCTACAGTGTTCCCACTGAGGGAACCGAATCCGGCACGGAATTTACACTGCTCATTTATCTCGATGAGAACACGGACGAGCCGTACCTAAAAGAAAAATTGAGCCGTTCCACCGTGGAGACGGTACTTGACATTGATGTCAGTGACGCGCAGTTTGTCACATTTCGGTTAGAAGGGGACAGAAATTGCGGGCTATTGCTGGATGCGGTTCTAACACAGTGATATAACATCAAACGATACAATACTGATACACAGCAGCACTATACTGGGACTTGCGAACTGTTTTGAACGCTTGTCACTTTGGGATAACCTCCCGCAAGCCATACATATTAAGGAGAATTATATGAAAAAATTGAACAAACTGTTTCGTCTCACCAAAACGATTCTTGCGCTGTCGCTTGTCGCCGCGCTCTCTCTTTCCTCCACCGTCGTCGCGAACGCGGCGTCCCTGGGGATCGATGTGTCCAAGTATCAGGGCGGCATCAACTGGGGGGCAGTTCCCTCCTCCGGCGTCACCTACGCTTTCATCAAGGCCGGCAGCACCAAGAGCGGCGTGGACCCCGCTTTTGCCGCCAACGTGGCTGGCGCCCAGGCGGCTGGCATCCGGACCGGCGTCTATATCTATTCCTACGCGACCAGCGTGGAAGGTGCCGTCAACGAGGCCAATCTGCTCTTACAGTGGATCGAAGGCTACAACATCAACTTCCCCGTGGCTTTCGATATCGAGGACAAAGTGCAGAAAGGACTGGACGCAAACACCGTCACCGCGATGTGTAACGCCTTCTGTGATGTGATCGCCGCGGCGGGGTACCACCCCATCGTCTACACCGGGGCAAACTTTTACCGCGCCCACATGACGCCTGCACTGCGCTACGATATCTGGATCGCGCAGTACGGCAAAGCCTGTGAGATTCCGGGACACGCCATCTGGCAGTCCACCCATCAGGGTTCCATCGCCGGCATAGCGGGCAACGTAGATATCAACTATATGTACAAGGATTACCACAACATGATCATTCCCGTGGGCTTCGCTCAGCGCGACGGCTTCACTTACTTCTATAACAATTACCGCATCCAGTTCGGCTGGGTGGATTTCAACGGCGCCCGCTATCACATGGACGCCCAGGGTCACATGAACACCGACTGGTTCACGGACGAATCCGGCACTTACTACCTCGCCGCGGACGGGCATGCCCTCGTGGGACAAAACCAGGTAGGCCCCGACCGCTACTACTTTGACGAGGCGGGCCGCATCCAGAGCGGCTGGATCACGGTGGCGGACAATCAGTATTTCTACGACGGAAACAACGGCTGCCGCATGGTGACAGGCTGGTACAACGACGAGACCGGAAGACACTATCTCTTCCCGGCTGACGGTCATCTTGTGAAGGGCAGTATCAACATCGACAACAAAGATTACCTGTTCAGCGCTGAGGGCAGCATGCTGACCGACTGGCAGACTGTCAATGGCCTGAAATTCTACTACAACCCCGCCGACGGCGCTATGGTCAGAGGATGGCTGGGCGATATCGCGAACCGCTACTACCTCTCCCCTGTGGACGGCCACATGGTGACAGGCTACCAGAACATCGAGAACGCGAACTATTACTTCAATGAGAACGGCGTTATGCAGACAGGTATGGTTCAGATCGCGGACGGCACTTTCTATTTTGATCCGAACACGGGCGCGCAGCAGACCGGCTTCATCGGCGATATGACAAACCGCTATTACTTCAACACGGCGGACGGCCGCATGGTGACGGGAGTCCAGACGATAAACGGCCAGACTTACTGCTTCGATGGAAACGGCAAAATGACCGTAGGCTGGCAGAATATCGGCGGTGCAAACTTCTATTTCAATCCCGCTGACGGCTCTATGGTAAAAGGCCTGATCCAGGGACCTGACGGTGTATACGGGACCTCCGAGGCGGACGGACATCAGCTGGTCAACGAGGCGGCAGTCATCGCGGGCGTAGCCAGATGCTTCGGCGGAGACGGAAAGCTGGTGATCAACGCTCCTTACACGATCGGCGAAGCAGTCTATATCTGCGACGCTAACGGCGTGGCGGTTCCGGTAACCCCTCCCGCGCCTGCAGCACAGTAATCATGTTAATGTAATAAAAAGCCGCGGGATTGTTGTCTCGCGGCTTTTACAGGCTCTCAATCTATCGGAGGTTCTCCATGCGGCTGGAAGAATTATGGTTACAATACAGTTCCTACAATCAGTTTAATTACTCCATACTGCCGGAAGAGTTAAAGGAGAAGGGCATCACCGTCAAATTCCGCCCCAATGAGGTGATCATCAGCCAGGGAGACTTCCCGCGGTACATCTATTTTATCATGGAGGGGATCGCTTTCGGCACAAGAAACTATCATGACGGAAATAACTACCGTTATTTTACACTGACTCCCTCCACCGGCTCCATCGGCCTTCTGGAAGTTGTCGCCCACAAACCGAGAGCCGTGGCGACAGTGATCGCCGCCACGGATATGAAAATGCTGAAACTGGATTCAGCCATCGCCTATGAATATATCACGAATCACACCGAAATGCTCAGACGCTGTGCCTATATCGTGGCTGACGACCTCTACCAGCGCTCCGGAAACGACGGCTTTTTATATTACAAGAAAGGACTCGACCGCGTGCGCTACTATCTGGTGCAATATTACCTCATGCACTCCTCCGATGAAAAGACGCTGGTCGTGGAACCGGACTATCAGACCCTCGCCAGCAACATCGGCCTCAGCGTCCGCACCGTGGTCCGCTGCGTCCAAAAATTAAAACAGGCGGACGAAGTCTCCTCCTTCCGCCGCAAACTGACGATCACATCCGCCCAGCACGCCAGAAGCATGGCTGAAATACAGCCGCTTCTGCCCTCTTAAAAACGATTGTCACGTGATGACGATCTCTCTCACACCGTTCTTCCTCGCCAGATCACCGAGTTCTTCCATCTCCTGGTCCAAGGGCTCCGGAATAGTCAAATATTCCTCCCGCACCCCGAAATGACGGAATTTGATCAGCTTATAGCGCACCTCCGGACAGGCGGCGATCAGGCTGCTCCCGAGCTCCACCGTACGTCTATTGTCCACCACCCCGGGCACTACCACGGTGCGTATCTCATACAGCTTCCCGAGCTCCGCCATCCGCTTTATATTTTCCACAGGATTATGGAGCCCCATGCCGGTCAGTTTCCTGTGATCTTTCTCCGTCCCCGCCTTCAGATCGATCATCGTCTTATCCGTCACACGCAGGAAATCCTCCCTGTCCCACAGCGGGACCTGCCCGTTGGTATCCGCATAGGCAGTCTTCCCCTCCTTTTTCACCAGCCCGTAGAGCTCTGTCAGAAAATCGAGATGCAGCGTGCACTCCCCGCCGGACGTAGTGATGCCGTCGATAAACGGAAAATACGGCAGGATCTCCTCCATCACTTCCTCCGCCGTCATATTTCTTATTTTCGGGGAGGCACTGTTCCCGCAGGTCCTGATACAGGTATCACAGTTACAGCATTTTGAGATATCATACACCACATAGCGCTCTCCTGCCTCCTCCGCCATCTGAAGCGCCCCCGCAGGACAGGCTTCCACGCATGCCCCACAGGCTCTGCAGGGGTGAATCGTCTCCGGATTATGACAGTAGAGACAGTTCTGATTGCACCCCTGCAAAAAGATCGCCGTACGGTTCCCGAAACCGTCCACCGCACTGAAGGAAATGATTTTATTGACAGGCGCCGTACCGGCTGTTTTCCTCATTTTTTACACCTCTGTTCACTCTTTTGCTTCCCCGCGCACCTTTCGGTCCAACAGATGCAGATTTCTGTGCACCTCCGATCCGTTTACGGTCGCCTCGTTCAGCGTCGCCTCGTTGTTGCGGAACTTCTCGATATCCGACTTCTTCACCAGATACCCGGTCACACGAACCAGATCGGAATCGCTTCCATAGAAAGAGAGATACCTTGCCCCGGATCGGAAAGCCCCCTTCATAATATCCGCCAGATACTGCGGATTTCTCTTCACCGTCTCCTCAAACGGAAACAGCTCGCCGCACCCCGCGTCGCAGTCCCGGTGCATCCGGATAAAGTTCATGATCTGGAACGGCAGTTCCGGCTCCTCCCCGATGGGAATCCTTCCGCCGGGCGTTCCCCCGCTGTCCTCCATCACGCCGACCTGGGCGTGAAGGCCGTACTTTCCGTACCTGCAGGGCCGCTTATCGATCTCCTCTCTGAGACGCCGCATGATCTTCTCGCCGAAGGCATCCGCCTCCTTCCCTTTCCCGAAACGCTCCTCCGGCCTGTGAAGTCCCAGCACACCGTTGACGCACTCAGCCAGCCCCACAAAACCGAACATACCGATCATATGATCCCTGTCCTTTTTGATCAGACCCTCGTCGTACAGGAAAGTATTCTCATAGTAACTGCAGTCGTCCACGATAAACTCACAGCGGCTGTCGATCGCGTCGCAGACCGCCGTCACCGCGTCGGGGATCACCCTGTTCAAAAGATCCTCCGGGCTCTCTGCCAGCTCCGGCAGCTTATGCATGTTGAGCCGCACCAGCGTCAGCCCGCAGCCCCCGATGGGCAGCACATTATAGCAACTCACCACCGCGTAGTTTCCCATATCCTTCCGGTACAGCGCGTCATTAGCGAAACTCGGTTTCGCCGCCGTCATCGCCGTATCCAGAGCCGCGCGCAGGTAATCGTCCGGCGTATCCTCTCTGTACAGCAATGTCATATTCGGACATGGTCTCTGCATCTCAGCGGTCAGCTTTAAGATGATCCGCCCGGCTTTTGAATCCCGGGGACCTAAATTCGCGTGACAAAAAGCGTTGGAGATCGTCCGGTCCACGTGGGTGAGCAGGAAGCGGATCGCTTTCTCCGCCTCCGCCTCCTCCCTGACAAAAGGTTCCAGGAGTTCATCCAGACAGCCGATATAGACCGGCAGCCCGCCGTCCGCCGGGATATTGTGGTAGAGACACAAAAGATTCCCCACCGCGTCCCAGATGTCCTTCGGCGGCTCCAACATCAGAAATTTACTTCCCTGTCTCAGAAAGAGTTCATAGTCCGGCACGCAGTAGCGGGTGCGATAGGGCGTCTTCCCTTCAAACATATCCATCATCGCGCCGTTTTCAAAATACTCTCTCGATTTCTCCGTATACCGCACCAGCTCCACCGAATTCTCCGCGATCTTCGCCATATCCTTCAGGCGCTGCCTGAACGTGACTCTCGGGTTCTTGATCGTATACAAAATATCCTGCGTCATATCATTTGTCATAACATGTTGCCCCTTTCTAAACATTCTTGCTCTTCTTATACGCCCTGACTGAGAAGATCGCCAGCCCGGCCAGTGTAGCACAGTAAGGGATTGTCTTTACCAGATCGGAAGGCCAACCTAACGTCGCCACCGCGTTGGACAAAGCGTCCGCCACTCCGAATAACAGGGAAGTCGCCGCTGTCCCCAGGGGATGCTGCATTCCCATGGCCTCCGCCGCAAGCGCGATCCATCCGCGCCCGCTGACCATATCCCTGGAGAACCACGATACGTACCCCATGGACATGAACGCCCCGCCGAAACCGCACATCAGCCCGCTTAAAAGCAGAGCGATCGTCTGCGTCTTTATCACGCTGATTCCCACGGAATCAGCCGCCTCCTTCTTCTCCCCTACCGCCCGCAGGTGATATCCCAGGGGCGTCTTCTTCAACAGATACCAGGTGAAGATCACCGCTATGACCGCCACATAGGTCAAAACATTATGTCCCGATATGACGGGCCCGATGATCGGGATATCTCCGATGATCGGAATATTGATATTGGGCAGCACTTTGCTCGGCAGGGACACGCTGGTTCCCTTGTCGTGAGCCGCCAGATACAGGAAAAATACCGTCCCGCCGCTGGCAAGGCTGTTGATGGCGATGCCGCCCAGAATGATGTTTGTCTTGTAGTACAGTGTAAAGAACGCCATCACGCCCGCCGCCGCCACCGCGAACAGAATGGCGCACAAAAGTCCCAAAAACGCACTGCCGAATACATAGCTGAAATACATGCCCGCGAAGGCCGCTATCAGCATCATACCTTCCAGCGCAATGTTCGGCACGCCCGCTATATCCGATAATACGGCACCCATGGATGCAAAGAGCAGGGGCGTGGTCACACGGAAAATAGAATAAAAGAAATCACTTGTAAAAATAAGTCTCATAAACGCATTCATTTCTTCTCCCCCTTCTCGATCCAACGCTGTTTATATTTGTGCAGGAAACGCTCCGCTGAGATCAACAGGATGATGATACTCTGCAGGATCGCGATCATCTCCGTCGGAATATCGGACGAACGGTTCACCAGGTCAGCTCCGACACGCAGATAGCTGACGAAGAACGCCGCACCGATCACGCCCAGGGGATTGTTGCCCGCCAGCATCGCGATCATCGCTCCGTCAAAACCGTAGCCCGGAAGAGCCGTCCACTCAAACCGTTTGTGCAGGCCGATACACTCTATGATACCGCCCGCGCCGGCGATGGCTCCCGCCACCATATGTACAACCAAAATAACTTTCGCCACGTTTATGCCGGAGTAGGAGGCGAACTTCGCATTGTTGCCCGTCATCCTGATCTCATATCCCCATTTGCTCTTGTACATAAAAAGATATACCAGTACGGCACATGCTATGGCGATCAGGAAACCGGCATGGATCCTTGTCCCGGGCACGATCGTCGCAAGCAGCGCTTTCTTTCTGTATTTGTAGGATACCAAAGAGGCAACTGTCGGGTCGCGCAACGCGTTGTTCAAAAGGTATAACCCCACGCCCAACAGGATATTGTTCATCATCAGCGATGTCACCATCTCGTTGGCGCCATATTTTGCCTTCAGGCCGCCGGGCACCATCATCACCACCATACCCACCAGAGCGCCCACCACGATCGCCGCAAGGGGCGCCAGCACGGACGGAAACTTCGGCCAGATCGCCACAAAAGACCCCACCGCTCCCGCGATAAAGAAAATACCCTCCCCGCCCAGATTGAACAGGTTTGCCTTAAACATCACCGCCATGGCGAGGCCGGAAAAGATAAGCGGCACCGCCGTCTCCACTATATTGCCCAGATAGCTTCCCGAGGAAAAGGGCATCACCAAAAAAATCCTGATGGACTCCACAGGCTGGTCGCTGACAAGAAGAATGATGACAAAAGCGACTAAAATCGCCACCAGCATGGAAACCACAGTTCTTATCATATTAAAAGAACGCTCTCTGCTCATTGCACTGCCCTCCTTATCTGTTCCTCGTCATGTCGCTCAAGCCCCAGCATAAAGAGCCCAAGCTTCTCCTCGTTTAACCCTTCTGTCTGATCAAAGAAGGCGACGATCTCTCCCTCGTACATGACCGCGACCACATCGGAGAGCTTTAACACTTCGCTCAGGTCCGCCGATACCAGCAGGACGGCACAGCCCTCGTCCCGCAGTTCCATGATCTTTTTGTGTATGATATGCGCCGCACCCACGTCCACGCCTCTGGTGGGCTGTTCGGCGATCAGCACTTTCGGCTCGTGGCTGCACTCCCTCGCCACAACGACCTTCTGCATGTTGCCGCCTGAGAGCATCCCCACCAGATGCTTCCCTCCGGAACAGCGGATCTCATAGTTCTCGATATTCTTCTTTGCGAATTCCGCGATCTTTTTATAGTTTAAAAGAATCTTATTACAGAATTCCTTTGTGCTGTAACGGTTGGAGATCATATTCTCCTCGATGGACTCATGTCCCGCGATCCCCTGTTCGATACGGTCCTCCGGCACATAGCCGAACTGCATTCTGCGGATCTCCTGTAAACTCATCTCCTTCACGGACTTCCCGCTCAGCCGGATATCTCCGTTCTTTACGTGACGTTTTTTGGTCATCAGGTCGATCAGTTCCACCTGGCCGTTTCCCTGTACCCCGGCGATACCGAAGACCATGCCCTGCCGCACGCTGAAGCTGAAATTTTTCAGCACGTCCACACCGTTTTTGTCCGTGTAGGACACCTTGTCCACGGCGATACCCACCTCGCCCTTTTTGCAGGGCGTTCTCGTGATGGTCGTATCCATCTCACAGCCCATGATCATGCTGGAGATCTCCTTCTCCGTCACATCCTCCGTATTGCGGCATCCCACCGTCTTTCCTGCCCTCATGACCGTGATGCGGTCGGATATCTTTTTGATCTCCGGGATCTTGTGGGAGATAAAAACGATCGTATGTCCCTGCTCTTTTAAATTGGTCAGCTCCTCAAAAAGCTGGTCTGTCTCCTGGGGCGTCAGCACCGCCGTGGGCTCATCCAGGATCAGGATCTCCGCCCCTCTGGCAAGCGCCTTCAGGATCTCAATCTTCTGTTTGATGCCCACCGGAAGTGTTCTTGTCACAGCCCTCGCGTCCACCTCCAGGTTATATTTTTTGCTGATCTCCTCGGTGAAGCGCACCGCCTCCTCCTCGTTGACGGAAAATCCCTTCTTCGGCTCCATGCCGAGGATGATATTCTGTGCCGCCGTAAAGGATTCCACCAGCATAAAATGCTGGTGGACCATGCCGATGCCATGGGCGATGGCATCCTTGGATGATGAGAACCTGACAGGCTCCCCCCTCAAGGTTATCGTTCCCGAAGACGGCGCTTCCATACCGAACAATATCTTCATCAACGTGGATTTTCCCGCGCCGTTCTCACCTACCAGCGCATGTACTTCTCCCTTTTTCAGGTTAAAATTTACGATTTCATTGGCCACGATGCCGTTGCCGTAAATTTTAGAAATATCTTTCATCTCTAAAAGATAATTTTCCATCAGGTCCCCCTCCGTAATTTATGGACGAACTGCGTCACGGATCTCGTTGATCTTGTCCGTGGTAATGCCCTCGTTAGGTGTCATTGTCACTTCGCCTTTGACCACTTTCTCTTTCAGTTCCTCGATCCGCGCACGCGCGTCGTCAGAGAGGAGTTTCTCATAAAACTCGTTCTCCGCAATGCCCACAGCGCCAGTCTCAATACCGAACACTTCCCTCTTGCCGTAATTGACATCGCCCTTCATCGCTCTGTCCACAACGTTGACCGCGTTCTGCGGAATGTTTTTGATCGCGGATGTGATGATCACGTTGGCCATCTCGGGTTTCGTATCCTTCAGAGCCTCCGCCTGGTCGGAATCCACACCGATGGCGAATTTGCCCTGCTGCACTGCCGCGTCGATCACACCGAGACCGGACTGTCCTGCCGCCGCAAAGACAACGGATACATCGTTGTAGAGCAAAAGCCCGTTCTCCTTACCCTTCGCCGTATCGGTAAAGCTGCCCACATAGGATGTGGCCACTTTGATATCGGGGTTGATCGCCTGGGCGCCCTCGATATAGCCTACCAGGAACTCGTTGATGCCCGGGATATCCATACCGCCCACAAAGCCGATCGCATCCTCGCCGAGCTCTTCCGCTTTCAAAGCTGCCGCCGCGCCCGCAAGGTAACACATCTCGTTGTTCTTCGTACCCATGATATAGACGTTTGCAGGGGGCTCAGCCATCTCGTCATCCAGATTGATGAACTTCTGGTCAGGATATTCCTCCGCCACCTGTACCAACGCGTCATCGTTGTTGCTGGAGATCGTAAGGATCAGGTCGTAATCCTTCTTGCACATATCCACAAGTGCCGGATAGTATTTGGAAGTATCGGTTCCCGCTTCCACGTACTCCACTTCCACGCCGAGCTCTGATTTCAGGGGTTCGATCGATGCGAAGGCCGCGTCAAAGAAGGATTTGTCTCCCAGTGTGCCGGGGATCATCAGACCTACTCTGTAGGTGCCTCCCTCAGCCGCTCCTTCCGCCGCCGCTTCCGGCGCTTCCTCAGTCTCCGCCTCCGCGGCAGTCTCCTCAGCCGGCGCTTCCGCAGTTGTCTCCACCTCGTCGGGTTCCGGCGCGCCGCAGCCGACGAGCAGCCCGGCAGTCATGCAAAATGCCAGTACTGTTGCAATAACTTTTCTCTTCATGTCTCTTTTTCCTCCGTTTTTTTTGTTTATCTCAACCGCAGGATGCGGTTTACGATCTCTTTAGAAATATCGCTCCATCACGCTCCAGAAACGCTCCAGATCCACTTTCTCTGCAAACCGGAAATTTCCCTGCACCGGCGGGTCGATCTCATAATAATTCGTCCGATCCACCATGGTGCCTCTGGTGAGTTTTCCCGCAAGTTCCACCGAAAAACGCCCTCTTTTCAGCGTCACCACCTGCGGATCAATCAGATATGCCACGAGAAGCACATCGTGCAGGGTGATCGGATAGCCCGTCTTTTTCTGAAAGATGTCAACCCCCCGCAGATAGTAATCCATCGTCTCCGATCCTCTGCCATGCCATTCCTCCAGACGCTCGGAGGAAACCTTCAGATATTTTGTCACGTCCAACCCCATCATCACCAGATTGTCCGCCTGCTCCGCGACGATGGACACCGCCTCGGGATCACAGACGATATTCCACTCCGGCGCCGTGTTGAAAAAAGCCCCTCCCATGGCGATGATCCTCACTTTTTTCATGCGCTCCGGCTCCCTCGAAAAAGCCAGCGCCAGATTTGTCATACAGCCCATCTCCAGGATCACAAGCTCCGGCTCTCTCCGCACGCTTTCCAGAATGAAATCCACCGCTGTCTCGAAGCATTCCTCCGCATCGTCCCGGAATGCTTCCAGCAGGGCATACTGCAGCGGCTCCTCCACGGCTCCTCCCATCGGCTCCAGGAGGGCTCTTCCCCTGCCCGCATGTACCGGGATCTCCGTGCGCCCCCAATGGCGCAGCAGATCTTCCGCCATCCTCCGCCGTTTTCCGGTATCCTTATAGACCGTCGTAATGCCCAGGATCTCCAGATCGGGACAATTAAGCGCCAGCATCAGCGCGGCAGCATCATCCACATCATCCCCCAGGTCCGTATCGATCAATATCTTATGCTTTTCCATAATCTGCACCCCGAATGTACTTCATTACAGGTAGTATACGTGCAGATTGCCTTTTCGTAAAGGACAAATGTCCTCTTCTCTTCTGGCAATATAGCAAAATATCCAACTCATTTTTCATGCAATTTGCATAATATTTGCAAATAAAAAACAGGACATTTGCTGTCGGCTTTTTAAAACCGTCAGCAAATGTCCTTCCTTCTGCTCTGGATTGCAAACATATTCTGTGTGATATTCTGCTCCTCCTCCTCTGTTATATCCAGGAAACGGCAGCCGTATTCATAGCCTGCCCCCTCGTCTTTTTCTATGATGCGCAGTACCTCACAATATAAAACGGATTCAGGACTTTCTTCAAGCAATTTAACTCTCAGCTGAAATCTGCTGCCCTTCGCATATTTCTCTTCCGAAAATATATAGACTCCGCCGATACTGATATTCAGTAATCTACAGGTCTTTTCTGCCGCCTCCGTTCCACTGTATCTGATAATCACTGCATCCATATTCACATTCAGCCGGAAAAACGCACGATCATTTTCCACCTTTGTGATAACCAGATTCTCCGCCCTCCATACATTTTTTAACTCGGGTGTGATAATCCCTTCCATATAAACTGCTTTTCTTTTGTACCCGCTGTATCCACGAATCCTGACACGGACAGATCCGCCTTTCAGTGGAACTCTGTTTTCGGAATACTGCTGCAGCTGTGCGGAATCTCCCGCCGGTTCCAACAGTTTTGCGACAAAAAGCAAACGTTCATCAAAGGTCGTTACCTCCACCCGTATGCCGGAATAAACTTCAATCCCCTCCTCGGGCGGCTCTAAATCGGCCTTTTTCCCAAACAAATCAAACAGCACTACTATATCCCTCCTGCTCTCATCAGTATTTTTTTAGTCTTCTGATATCCCTAGCGAAACAGCCGCATGATATCATTGTACATCACAAATATCATCAGAATGAAAAACAGGATCAGGCCCGCCATATGGACAAACCCCTCCTTCTCCGGCGGCACCGGTTTCCCTCTCACCACCTCCAGAAACATAAATACCAGTCTTCCGCCGTCCAGCGCCGGAAGCGGCAGCAGATTCATCACGCCGATATTGATCGAGAGGATGACTACCAGCTCCAGCATACTCATCACCACTGTGAGAAACCCGTATTCCTTAGCGGTCTCATAGGTCTCCCCCACATAGCTAGCCACCCCCACCGGACCTGACACATCGTCTTTTCCCAGTTTTCCTGTGACTAACATCTGTAAACTCTTTATCGTGTTTTTCAGTACATACTCCGACTCGTAGAAGCCATACTTGATGATGGAAAATCCTCTGCAGGACATATATTCCCCTACTCCCATAAGGCCGATATAGTAGCGGTCATCCTCCGCGCTGTAGGTCGGCGTCAGCACCACGGAATATTCCTGACCGCCCCGGAGATAGGAGATGGAGAAATCCTTTCCGTCGCTGTTCAACATCGAATTGAGACGGACTTCCCGGTAGAGGTGGATCTTCTCCCCGTTCATCCGTGTGATCACATCCCCCGCCATCAGCCCGGCCTCCTGCGCTGCCGAACCCTCGGAAACCATCTGGATCACGGGCAGATCGGTCCCCCGGTACGCCACCAGGATCAGCGCGATCAAAAATCCTAACAGAAGATTGACAAAGGGACCCGCAAAGACCGTAGCGATCCTTGACCAGACCGGGGCGTCCAGAAAGGAGCCCCCTTCGCCTTCCCGCCGCAGGTACCTCTCGGTCTCCTCTCTCTCCGCGGAAAGTCCATCCTCCCCCTCAAATATGCAGGCGCCGCCGAAGGGAAGCAGTTTTATGGAATATTTTGTCCCTCCTCTGTCGATGTGATAGAGCGTCGGCCCCATGCCGATCGCGAATTCCACCACATGGATGCCGTTTTTTTTCGCCACAAGGAAATGTCCGAATTCATGAGATAATACAATGATGCCGAATATGATAACAAATAGAATGATTGTCACTGATGTTTCCTGTCTTTCTCATTTATTTTTAATAGTTTATGTTATTTTCCACGGATTCATGTGCCGCCGCTTCCGCTTCCAGAATCTGCTCCACATTCGGATCGCTCACCACCTTATGTTCCTCCATGGCTGCAGCGATCACCTCCGCGATCTGCAGAAAGCGGATCTTATTGTGCAGAAACAGCTCCACCGCCCGCTCATTCGCCGCATTGAATACCGTGGGCATCGTGCCGCCGGTCTTCGCCGCCTCAAAGGCCAGTTTCAATCCGGTGAAGGTCTCCATATCCGGCTTCTGAAAGGTCAGTTTCGCCACTTCGAACAAGTCAAGCTGCCTGTTTCCCGGCACCGGATACCGGTCGGGATAGAACAGCGCATACTGGATCGGCAGTTTCATATCCGGAACGCCGAGCTGCCCCATCACAGCCCCGTCCTGATACTCCACGGCGGAATGAAGAATGCTCTCCGGATGGATCACAACCTGGATATCCTCCAGTCCCACTCCGAAAAGCCATCTCGCCTCCATCACCTCCAGTCCTTTGTTCACCAGTGTGGAGGAATCGATCGTCACCTTCTTTCCCATGGACCAGTTGGGATGTCTCAACGCGTCCTCCGCCCTCATCTGTTCCAGATCCTTCCTCTCCCTTCCCCGGAAAGGTCCGCCGGAAGCCGTCAGCAGGATCTTTTTTATCCGGCTTTTTTTCTCCCCCTGCATGGACTGGAAGATAGCGCTGTGCTCGCTGTCCACCGGCAGGATCGACACCCCGTTCTCCTGCGCTAACGGCATGATGATATGCCCCGCCGTCACCAGTGTCTCCTTATTTGCCAGGGCAATATCCTTGTGCGCTCTGATCGCCTCGATCGTCGGCTGTATCCCGATCATCCCCACGATCGCCGTCACCAGAATGTCCATCTCCCGCAGGCTTGCCATCCGCAAAAGCCCGTCCATCCCGCAGGCGATCTCCACATCCAGATCGGATACTCTTCTCCGCAGATCTGCCGCCGCCTCCTCGGACCACATCACCGCAAACTTTGGGCGAAACTCCCTGATCTGTTCCTCCAGCAGTTTTACGTTGCTCCCCGCCGCCACAGCCACCACCTGCAGCCTGTCCCGGTATTTCCTCGCGATCTCCAGGGTCTGTGTCCCTATCGATCCCGTAGATCCCATCACCCCAATTTTCTTCATGTTCTCTCTCCGTTTCCTCCAAAAATTCCAACGCTTTTTCTGTCTCTATCCCAGCAGAAACACCGCCATAAAATAGATCACCGGCGCCGTAAAGATCACGCTGTCAAAACGATCTATCACCCCGCCGTGCCCCGGGATCAGTTTCCCGTAATCTTTTATCCCGGCATTTCTCTTCACCGCGGAGGCCGCCAGATCCCCCACCATGGAGATCAGGGAGCCCACACCGCAAATCAGCGCAAAAAACAGGACAATTCTCTCATCCGCCACCATCTCTCTCACAAAAAAACCGTACAGCGCTCCCAGCGCCGCCGCCCCGACGACACCGCCCACGGCGCCCTCCACCGATTTCTTTGGGCTGAGCACCGGCGACATCTTATGCCGTCCAATGAGCATTCCCACACAGTAGGCGCAGGTGTCGCATCCCCAGGAAGCTATCAGAATAAGCCATACGATAAACAGCCCCGTCTCCGCTTTATCGCCGGCTGCCCCCCTGCCAAACTCTCTTGTCAGATAGATAAACGACAGGCAGACCGGACCGTAAAAAAAGCCGAAAAATGCCGCCATCACCTGAGAAGCCTGAAATTTCGGAAACCCGAACACATAGACGAACATCCCCCCCATAAAGACGCAGATCAGTGTGAAAAGAATCGCTGTCTCCACAGGTATCACCTCTGTCTCCATGCTCAGGGACAACAGAAGGTAATAAAAAATAATACCGATGATACCGACGATTTCCAGTCCGTTCTTTTTCCCGGACTTTTTCCCCGCACTGACTCCCGCCGCCCCGGCCAGTTCCCGGTAAGCCATCAGCGACAAAAAAACCATGGCCGCCAACAAAACATACCCGCCGGCGAACATCGTGACAAGCGCAAGGACAATCAATATGATACTGCTCCTGAGTCTGACCCAAAACATCTGCACATTCCGCCTTTCTATACCATTCCGAACCGTCTGTCTCTCTGTCTGTAGGCCTCCACCGCCTTTTGCAATTCCTCCTCGTCAAAATCCGGCCAGGGTACTTCCGTAAAATAGAATTCCGAGTAGGCAAGCTGCCACAACAGATAATTGCTGATGCGAAGCTCATAGGAAGTGCGGATCATCAGATCCGGATCCGGCAGTCCGGCCGTATCGAGTGCGGCGGAGATCCGCTCCTCGGTGATCTCCTCCGGCGATATCTCGCCGTCTTTCACGGAGCGGGCAATATTTTTGATCGCTCTGGTCAACTCATCTCTCCCGCCATAGTTCAGCGCTATCGTAAAGTTTAAGCCGTCATACGTCTTCGTCGCCTCCTCCAGCTGCGCGATATCCCTCTGAATCGCCTCGCTTAGCCCGCTCTTATCGCCTATGACCCTCACCCGCATATTGTTCTTCTTCGCCGTCCTCTGACAGTTTTTCATATACTGATTCAGAAGCTTCATCAGCGCGTCCACCTCATCCTGCGGCCTCCTCCAGTTTTCCGTGGAAAAAGCGTACACGGTCAGATATTTAATTCCCATGTTCCAGGCGGCCCGGCAGATCACCTCCACGTTCTTCGCCCCCTGCGCGTGTCCGTAATTTCTCGGCATTCCCCGCTTTTTGGCCCATCTCCCGTTTCCATCCAGTATGATCGCTACATGCTGCGGTACATTTTTATTCTTCTCTTCCATCTCTTCACACTCTTCACGCTCGAAGGCGGCAACAGATACTTCTCCTGTGCCGCCCCTTTATTTTACCGTTTGAACTATAATTTTTATACTTTCATAATCTCTTTGGACTTTTCATCCATCAGCTTTTCCATATCCTTGATATATCTGTCCGTCATCTTCTGCAGCTTATCCTGCAATTCTTTGATCTCGTCCTCCGACACATCCTGCTTGGAGAGCTTTTTGAAAGCTTCGTTGCCGTCCCTTCTGATATTGCGGACAGCCACTTTTCCTTCCTCCGCTTTCTTTTTGATCTCTTTCACTAGATCTTTTCTGCGCTCCTCCGTCAGCTCCGGGAACACCAGCCTGATCACCGCCCCGTCGTTGGAAGGGGTGATCCCCACATCGGAGGCCATGATCGCTTTCTCGATCTCCTTGATCAGCGTCTTCTCCCAGGGCGCGATCTGCAGCATTCTGGGTTCCGGCACTGTTACGTTTCCCACCTGCTGGATCGGCGTGGGCGTTCCGTAGTAGTTCACTTTCACCTTGTCCAGCACATGGGGATTGGCACGCCCGGCGCGTATCGTCTGGTAATCTCCCTCCAGATACTTATACGCCTTCTGCATCTTGTCATCATATACTTTTAACCGTTCATCCATAACTTTTTCCCTTCTCTTATACTATCACTTTTGTCCCGGTAAAACTGCCTTTCACCGTATTCACAATACTGTCCTTTTCGCTCAGCCCGAACACCCACATCGGCATCTTATTGTCCCTGGCCAGAATGGAAGCCGTCATATCCACCACCTGCAGATTCTTTTCAATGACTTCTCCGATCGTAACCTCTGCGTATTTTCTGGCCTCCGGATTCTTTCTCGGATCATCGTCGTAGACCCCGTCCACCGCTTTCGCCAGCAGGATCACATCTGCCTCCACTTCCACCGCCCGCAGAACGACACCGGTATCCGTGGAAAAATAGGGATGTCCTGTGCCTCCCGCAAAAAATACCACCTGGCCGTGGGCAAAGTACTTATTCGCCCTGTCCTTGGAAAACAGCTTCGTAAAAGAACCGCATTCAAAGGGCGTCAGGATATTGGTCATCATACCCACACTGCGGAAGATCTCCGACACGTAAATACAGTTCATCACCGTAGCCAGCATGCCGATCTGATCCGCCTTCGTCCTGTCGATATTCTCACTGGAACGCCCCCGCCAGAAATTGCCGCCGCCGATCACAATGCCGACCTCGATACCGTCATCCACAAGCTGTTTCACCTGCAGAGCCACACCCCTGACAGTCTCCTCGTCAAACCCTGTTTTCTTCTCGCCGGCCAGCGCTTCCCCGCTGAGTTTCAGCATGATTCTCTTCATAAAGATCTCTCCTATTTTCTGGCCTTCTTGATGTCTTCAAAGAAGGAAGAAGGACTGACATCCGCATAGCACTGCGAGCAGAGACCCTCGATCACCGCGCCGTTGTTGATCTGAACGGACTTGGACTTGATATTGCCCATCACAATGGCGGAAGTGTCCAGAATGACGGGACCCTTCACATCGATATCGCCTTTCACCGCGCCCGCGATCACCGCGCTGGTCGCAAAAATGTTTCCGATAATGATCGTATTCTGTCCGATCTTGATGCTGGCGGTACTGTGGATATCGCCGTTGATACGCGCTTTCTCCGCATACACATCAGCCGCCTTGGACGCTCCTTCGATCGTCCCTGTAATATTCAATTTTCCGAGAACATCGATATTTCCGATCACTGTTCCGATGACGTCCATAGACCCCTGGGAAGCGATATCTCCCCGGATTGTCATTCCCGCCGTGATCAGGGCTGTCTCTTCTACAACCTCCCCCTCCAATTCTGTTCTCTCTGTCTCCATTTCCATGTACTGTGTCTCTTCCACCTGAACTTCCTCCTCTTGTTTTTCATTTATTTCCTCTACCGTCTCCGGTTCCCCATACGCATCCTCCACCACTGCCTGGGGCTCCTCATACGGTATTTCCGGAATTTCTTCCACTTCCGTCTCCGGTACGATCTCCGGTATCACTTCCGGCATTACCGCCGGCTCCTCCTCTGCCGCTTCCGGCACGATCTCCGGCACCACTTCCGACGCGATCTCCGGTATCGCTTCCGGCTCTTCCTCCGGTATTGTCACCGTTTCTTCCGCCATTGTCTCCGATTCCACATCCAGATTCAGATCCATGTTGTCAAGCATCCTGCTCAAATCTTCCGCAGTCTCCGGGGCCAAACTGTCTCCCGCGCTCTGTTCCGGGACATTTACTTTCTCCACCGCTTTCCTCTCTGCCGCCTGCGCTTCCTCCGGCACAAGCTCGTTCACAGCCTGCGACAGATCTTCTTTCAGTTCAGAAAAAAAGCCCATTTCTATTTTCCTCCGTATTTCTATATCTGATATTGTATTTTCCCTTCTACTCGTTCGCCACATGCTGAATCAGCATGGTCTCTTTTGTGATCGGCACGATCTCCGTATCTTCCAGCTCCTGAATCTCTTCGATCAGCTTCGGCAGCGCCTCCACTGTGGAATGTTTGTCCGCCGCGTCGTGCAGCAGCACCATCGCTACACGGTGGGACGGCACCTGATTCATCACACGGTTCACGATCTGTCCGCTGTTCAAATAAACACTCGTCGCATCCCCCGCCGAGACATTCCAGTCGAAATACTCGATATCCATGGCTTTCAGATAGGCTGTTATCTCACGGATATCCGTCCGGCTGACATTGTTGCTGCTTCCGCCTGGGAAACGGTAAAAATGGCTGACCACTCCTGTCTCATTATAGAGAAAGTTTCGCAACGTTTCCAGATCCTTCTGAAAATTTTCCAGAGACGCATAGATATTGCCGTACTCATGGCTGTAGGAATGCATCCCCAGGGTGTGCCCCTCGTCCACAATTCTGCGATAGACATCGCCGTAGCCTTCTTTTCCCTTTCCTGTCACAAAAAAGGTCGCCTTCACATTATACTGCGCCAGAATATCGAGGATTTCCTCCGTATAAATGCTGGGGCCGTCGTCGAACGTGAGATACACCTTTCTCGTATCTTCCGTCCCGGAAGCCGCCTCTTCTCCCGCCGCCTCCTCCGCATCCGCCGGGGGAGCGGTTCTCCCGGAAGCTCCGGCACTCTGACGGAGCTCCTCATTGATCCGCAGAAGCGCCTCCGCCCTGTCAGTGGCATCCACGGAATCCTGCAGCGCACCTTCCAGAAAATAGATCTGCCACTCCATGCTCTCCGCGTATTGCCTCGCCCGATGCAGTTTTATGCCAAGGATAATGCAGCCCGTCGTCGGAAGTAATATCATAAGCACCACCGCGCGTACAATCATCTTTTTCAGGCGATCGATCCTCTTTCGCCTCCCAGGTGTCATCTCACGATTTTGCCCCTTTTTTGTCTCTTCCACTCGTTCCGTGCTCATATCTTATATATTTTATCACATTTCTATCTTCTTGTAAAAAAGAATCTTTGGTAATTTTCTTCAAAATATTGACATTCTCGCCTCAGGATCGATAATCTCCGTTAATTTTCACGTAATCATAGGTGAGATCGCATCCGAATGCCCGCGCGCCGGCTTTCCCCTGTCCCAGATCCACCTGAATCGTGATCTCGTCCGCCGCCAGCACCTCTTTTGCCGTCTCCTCTGAAAACGGAATGCCCGCGCCGTCTCTGCACACTTCCACCGCACCGTTTTTGCTGGAGATGCTGACGTCCACTTTGTCGATCCGGAAATCGGCGTCCGCGTAACCGATCGCGCAAAGCACTCTGCCCCAGTTCGCATCCTCCCCGAATACGGCACATTTTAAGAGCGGTGAAGAGATCACGCTCTTTGCCACGATTCTGGCGCACTCTTCATCCGGTGCGCCCGCCACGCTGCACTCCAGAAGTTTTGTCGCGCCCTCCCCGTCCTTCGCCAGCATTCTGGTCAGATGCAGCATGACCAGATAGAGCGCCTTTTTGAACTTCCGGTAAGCTTCGCCGTCCGTCTCGATCTCCTCGTTCCCCGCAAGCCCGTTCGCCAGAAGCAGCACCATGTCGTTCGTGGAGGTATCCCCATCTATGCTGAGGCAGTTGTAAGTCACCTGCACGATCTCGTCGAGAGCCTCCTGCAGCATCTTCGCCGAGATCCGGCAGTCCGTCGTGATAAAATTCAGCGTGGTCGCCATATTGGGGCAGATCATACCGCTGCCCTTTGCCATACCGCCCACCCGGCAGAGTTTTCCCTCCAGCTCAAACTCCACAGCCGCCTCCTTCTTCACGGTATCCGTGGTCATGATTGCCTTCGCCGCCTCCATATTTCCCGTCCTGCTCAGTCCCGCAGCCAGCTCTTTTATATGGCTCTCGATGGGCTCGATCGGCAGGATCTCCCCGATCACTCCGGTGGATGCCGCCAGCACCTCCTCCGGTCTGATCTGCAGCTCCCCTGCCGCCAGAGCGCACATTCTTTCCGCCTTCTCCTCGCCGTCCGCGTTGCAGGTGTTGGCATTCTTGCTGTTGGCGATCACCGCCCTCGCCGTATTCGCTGTCTTTGCGAGATGCCGTCTACAGACAAGGATAGGGGCTCCCTTTACCTTGTTGGTTGTATAGACCGCCGCTGCTCTCGCCGGCACTTCGCTGACAAAAAGAGCCAGATCGTTCTTCTCCTTCACAGGGTTCAAACCGCAGTTCAAACCGTTTGCCAGATATCCTTTTGCCGCACAGATACCGCCCTCCACATAGCGATACCCCTCTGCCTGCTCAAAACTCACTTCTTTGGAAATGACCTTATCCATATCGTTTCTTCCTCTTTTCGTCTCTTTCTGTTCCCGCTCCTACACTCGCGTGGAATTCAGATCCAGTCTCTTGATGATATCCTGCTGGATCGCCGGCGACAGATCCAGGAAATTCACAAAAGTACCGTGGATCCGCATAATGTAGACGCCGCTGGGCGCATACTTTTTGGGATTTGCCAGCACGGCCCGCAGAATCTCCGGCGTCGTTACATTCACATACAGATAGAAAGGCGCGATCCCCCGGTTCTCCTCGTTGAAGAACGTCGGCGTCAGCACTCTGCGCTTAAACTGCAGCCCTCTCTCCTCACAGGTCGGCGCCGTGAACAGTTTCGGGTCTATCCCATAATGGGAAGCATAGCCGCCCCTGAACTTTTCATAGGGGAGCTGCATCGCGGACAGGATCCGAAACCCGAGCCCCTGCCCCGCTTCCCCGTAGAGAGGATCCACGCCGTAGTTCAGCATCTCGCGGGATTTTCTTCCCTCCGGTGTGGCGCCGGTCCAGTAGCCGTACAGCAGATGGGTGGACGGCGTCGCGAAGTCCGGGCGGAAACTGTTGCCGAGATAATTTTTCCTCGCCGCCACCATATCGGATATCCTGACCGCGATCTCCCGCGCCTCCCTGTCCACCTCCGGAATATTGTTTCCGAATTTCGGTGCAGAAAGAAGGAAATCCTGCAAATCCTCATATCCGACAAAGTCCGCTTGCAGAGCTTCCATCATTTTCTCTGCCTGCTCCGGTCTCTCCGCCAGCAGCTTATCTATCGCGAGGAAAGAGTCCGCCACCACCGCAAGGCCGTGAATCAGACAGCCGCTGCCGTTGTATTTTGTGCCCTGCTCCTCCGTGTCCCGCATGTCCACACCGCTGTCCATTCCGCCCATAAAAACGGACAGGAAGGGCACGGGCTCCCTGGAGATCGCCTCGGATGCGCCGTTGGCCGCATCGGTCATTTTTTCGATATAGAAGGCGGCCGCCTCATAAAATTTATCCCGGATCTGAGCAAGCATCTCCTCCGCGGACATATCTTTCGTGAAATCCGGCCCCATCTGCTTTCCGGTGATCAGAGACTTCCCGTGATGCAGGGTGAGCTCCAGTATCTTCGCCAGATTCAGCCAGCTGTTCGTAGTGTTTCCGTTGTCCTTGCCCATGATCAGCGGCTCCTGACATCCGGCCACCGAGTAATCCGGCAGGTCGCAGTCCTCCACACCGCCCTGGCGCAGAATCTCAAAAATTGAATCGTCATTAAACAAAGAAGGTGTCAGCACGCCCGGCGAGAAGAAAAATTTCCCCATGTACTCATACAGTTCATCCGGCGTGTTTTTATGTAATTTGACCGACAGGATCGGCTGCGGAAAATTCATCTCGTAGTAGGCGTCCATAATGGCATAACTCATCTCGCAGGTCAGGTCGTTCCCCGCCAGATCTCTTCCGCTGATCAGCACGTTCTGGGAGATCGCCCAGCTTCTGTCCCCGATGTTGAAGAACACGAGAAAATGTTTGAACAGGTCCGCGGCCTCCCCACGGCTCAGGTCATCCTTCGCGCGGTAAGGCTCAAAGATCCTGTCCGCATTTCCCACGGAAAAGGCGTACGGATTGGGCGCCTGTTCCAGACACATCACCTGCCACAGGATCAGATAGGACTGGATCGCTTCGTAGAGGCTGTCGGCCCCCTTCGCCGGCACTTTGCGCAGAGTCTGTTCCATCAGCGCAAGCTGCGCCTTTCGGCCGGGATCCGCGCTCTCCTGCAGTTCCTTCGCCAGATCCGCATAGCGTCCCGCCAGTTTCACCGCTGTCTGCAGCGTCCTCTTCATCGCCGCAAAATTCACGCGGTATTTGTCGTTCTCCGCCTCTTTCTCCTTTTTCTCAAGACTGCGGATCATGGCGTCCACACCGAAGGCGAGCGCCCCCCTGAAATCCGCTATCACGTGACCCGTCACCTGCTCAATGAAAAAGGCAACCTCGCCGGTGTAATCTTCATACTCGTCGTATACTTCCTTCAGTTTCCGCACATAGGGCGTCTGCTCCATGTGATCCTTGACAGCCGCGATCCTCTCCCTCGTAAATTCCTCGTTCGGCACAATGTCGTCGAACACGGCCGTTGCGTCACAGTATCCGCAGAAAGTCTCCACCTCAAACGCCGGATTGATCAGAGCGTACGTTCTCGCAAAGGCATCCCTCTGCGTCCCGGCGAAAACGGCATGTTCACTGATGGATAAAGGCATAACATCGATCACCTTATCCAGTTTCACCGCCGCTGCCATCTCAGCCGGAAGCCTGCCCAGTTCTTCTTCGTTCAGATAAGCCGTCTCCCTCGCCAGAAACCAGCCGTCCAGCCTCTGAAGCGAGCGCTCTTCCCGGAACAGCTTCTCCGCCTTCTTTCCGATTTCTCCCTCCTTGTAAACCTCAAAAATCCCCATATTTTCCCTCTTTTCCGCACCCCGATCCGGTGCTGTTCTTTGTGATGATATAATATTAAAAGTAAATTTGATTTTTATTTCTATGTATGGATCACTGAGATCCCTGCCCTCCGGAAAGCTTCCTCAAAACGCTTTACGGTCTCCTCCGACACATACCCGTCCTCCACCCGGTATGCCATCCGGCACTGCTCCCACTTTTCTTTCCCGTACTCATGGTACGGCAGTATTTCCAACGTCATCCTCTCCGAAGGATGCGCCTCAAAAAAGGCCAGAAATCCCTGCAGAGCCTCCTCCGTATCGTTAAATCCGTGGATAAGCGGGATCCGAACCGCGATCTGCCTGCCGCTCTCCAGTATCTTTTCCAGATTATCCGCCACCGTCTTATTGGAAACACCTGTTATTTTTTTGTGGATCTCCTCCGATGGATGTTTAAAGTCCATAATCAGATAATCGATACAGGGAAGCAGCTCCGTAAGCCTCGGATTTGTGCCGTTGTTTTCCATGGCAATATGAATTTTTTCCAGGTGCAGTCTCTCCAGCAGAGCTTTCAGCTCCTGAAACTGCACGGTGGGCTCCCCTCCGGTAAAGGTGACGCCGCCGCCCTCAAAAAACATCGCCCGACTGCGCAGCACTTCCTCCACAAGTTCTTCCATGCTGTATTCTTTGCAGGAAAACTTCTCCTTCACCCGTCCACTGTCCCCGTCCTCCACATACATCCGGACTCCCTCCAGGGAGATCCCCTCCGGGTTGGCGCACCAGGGACAATGCATGTTGCACCCCTGCATATGATAGACCAGACGATTTCCGGGGCCATCCTGAGAATAATTAAATCCTTTTTGAATAATTTTCATCCTATGATCTCCTGACATCAGTCAGAACTTACTGCTACTCTGTATTTTACCATACATATATCCGTTTGCGCCATATAAATTTCACATGTTTTCTTTTCCGGACATTCGGGCAAAAAAAGGTTTCCTTTTTCTCCTTTCCGACTTATAATATATAGATAATTGCGAAGCGTTATCTGCAAAATGACGGAAATGGTCCATCCGGGCAAAAACGGGCTCCGATGCAGTGGCAAGTCGCCCTTATTTTGTCCGGATGGACCATTTCCTGTATATTTGTAAGTAACTTTGCGAATAAAAAATAGAAACAGTAGGAACGGAGCAGTTTGACATGAACAACATAGACAGAATAGAGACATTCATAGAGAGCGGTAAAAATGCATCCCGGCGGGTCGGACTGGAGCTGGAGCATTTTGTCTGCGACCGGGATTACCGCGTCATCTCCTACCCGGAAATGGCGCAGTGTCTGGAAAAAATATGCGGGATCCTGCAGGGGGAACCCGTGCGGGAACACGGAGAGATCTTAGGCATCTCCTGTGACAACTTCACTTTTTCCCTGGAGCCCGGCTGCCAGCTGGAAATCAGCATTTCCCCCCAGAAAGATCCCGAAACGATCCGGGATATCTATCTGCGTTTCAGGGAAGTCTGCGATCAGGTCTTTGGAAGCAGAGGATTCTCGCTTCTGGAAAAGGGCGTCTTCCCTTTGATTGAAAATGGGGATATCACCGCGGACGAGCTTCCTCTGATACCCAAAGAGCGTTACGCCCTGATGGATGCTCATTTTTCCTCCACCGGAAGACTGGGCCGCTACATGATGCGCGCCAGCGCGGCCACTCAGGTTTCCATCGACTTTTCTTCCGAGGAAGACGCTCTGCAGAAAATGCGGGTTCTGATCCGGCTCGCCCCCGTTATCTCTCTCCTGACAGAAAATAAAAACGGGCTGGGCCGCGCTTTAAAATGGAAACCCCATCTGATCCGAAATCAGATCTGGCAGGATGTTGACCCTGTGCGCTGCGGCTATTTTGAGCGTTCCATGTCGGAGGATTACTCTTTCCGGACTTATGCGGAATATATCTATGCCGCTCCATGTATTCTTCTGCAGCACGATGAACAGGTGGTGGACATGCAGGGACAATCCGCCGCGGATTACTATAAAGAGAGACAGATCGATACGATCGAACATCTACTCTCCATGTTTTTCCCCATGGTGAGGCTGAAAAAATATATCGAATACCGTGTGGCAGACAGTATGCCCATCGAAGCGGCCCTCGGATACGCGGCCTTTATCAAGGCGATCGTCTACAACAGGACCCTGCTGGAAAAACTGGACCGGGAACTATCAGACGTTCAGAGCGCCGCCGCTGTCCTTGCCGCCGAAAATTCCGTTATTTCCATGGGCTATCAGGCGGACGTATACGGGAAACCGGTGATGGAATGGATGACACAACTGCTGGAAGCCGCTCTCAGAGAAGCGCCCGAAAACGAGCAGCTCCTCATCCGCCGGATCATACCTCTTCCTGTGATGAACCACCAGTACCGGAATCTGGTGGCAGGAAAAGAGGCGCTGCACAGGGAGAGCGCCGCGGCTATTCGGAAATATCTGCTCTCTTCCACCGCCAAATATCACAACCGTGTCGTGAAAACCCTGTATCTCCCAAAACTGTTTTCACAGAAAGAAATTCGAGTATTCGACAACGCAGTCTCCGTTCTCTATGGGATATTCGACAAAGTGATCGCCGAGTATGAGCGGAGCGAAGCCTACCGGCATCTGTTCGGCTATCCGAAGGAGCTGGAGGAACTGATCTTGCGCAGACCGAAATACGATTGTAATATTCCGATCTCCAGGATCGATATCTTTTACCAGGAGGAGACCGGTGATTTCCGGTTCTGCGAATTTAATACGGACGGCACAAGCGCCATGAATGAGGATCGGGAACTGAATACGGCCTTTGAATCCTCCGAAGCTTACCGTGAATTTCACAGGACCTATTCTCTGCATAAGTTTGAACTGTTTGACACCTGGGTGGAGGAAGCCATCCGACTTTATCGTCAATACGCCGGCGACGTTTCCGCGCTCCCCTCCGTCGCCATCGTGGATTTCATGGAGCACGCAACCACGAACGAGTTTTTGATCTTCCGGGACCGATTTGAAAAAAGAGGCTGCCATGCGCAGCTAAACGACATCCGGAAGCTTATCTGGGACGGGAAATACTGTTATGCCGAGGACGGAACCAAAATCGATCTGATCTACCGCAGGGCCGTCACATCGGACATCCTGGCTCATTACCGGGAAGTCGGAAGCTTTTTGAGTGCGGTCAAAGCCGGCGCGGTCTGTCTTCTGGGAGATTTCCGGACCCAGATCGTCCACAACAAAATTCTTTTCAAGATCCTGCACAAACCGGAAACCCTTCATCTGCTCACCCGGGAAGAGCAGACCTTTGTCAAAGCGCATGTCCCTCTGACGATCTCACTGGATGAACTGGACAGGCCGGAATACGAGTGGGTAAAGAAAGACGCCTGCTCCGCAAAGGATAACTGGATCATAAAGCCCGAGGATTCCTACGGCTCCCAGGGCGTCCACGCGGGCGTGGAGCTGGCCGACCAGGAAAAATGGAACGATCTTCTCCGGGAGCTTCGGGGACAGCACTATATCCTGCAGCAGTTTAACGATCCCTACCGCCTGCCCAATATCGACTTGTTATCGGAGGACGCGGAATGGGTGAGTACCGGCAATCTGACAGGACTTTTTGTGTACAACGGCAGATTCCGCGGCGTCTACTCCCGGATCAGTTTTGATAAAATGATATCCACACAGTACAATGAAATGTCTCTGCCCACCATTGTCGT
Organism: bacterium 1XD8-76; assembly: GCA_003611955.1. Taxonomy (GTDB): domain Bacteria; phylum Bacillota; class Clostridia; order Lachnospirales; family Lachnospiraceae; genus 1XD8-76. The sequence goes on along the minus strand of RAZE01000002.1, from coordinate 167,462 downwards.
AGAATAAAATAAAACATCTTATACCAAAATGTGGACGCGCCGGTCATACCGACGCGTCCACAGTGCTTCCCTCCGCCGCCGCGGGCGCTGCTGCCGCCAGAGAAACACCCGCGGGAGTGTTTGTCGCCACCGCGCTGCTGATCTCCAGGATCGCCGCGTTTGTCGTCTCCTGTTGCTCCTGCATCATCCGCTGGAACATGGCTTTCAGGTATTTCATATCCGCTTCCACGATCTGTCTCATCTCATCACAGCGATGTTTTTTCTTCACCTGTTTCAGCTCTTCCTCGCTCATCGTACCGCCCGAACTCAGGCATTCATCCGTCAATTCATCCAAGCTGTTTTCCGCCATCAGCTCCTGCAGTTCCTTCTCCATCCTGCGTATCAATTCCCGCAGTTTCTCCTCACTCATCTCACCGCTGTCGGACTGCGTCTCCTCCATCTCGGAAGTATTTTCTTCCTCGCGCTCCTCCTCCAGCTTCTCCGCCTCCGAAGTGCGTCTGGCCAGCTCCTCCGATTTCAGGTTCTTCAGTTTCTTCTTGGCGATCCGGACCATCTTCTCCGCATGTACGATCGCGATCTCCAAATCCCTGTCATTGTATTCCCCGCAGCCATACCGCCTGCGCAGCATCGCCACCATCGTCCGCGCATGCGTCACCACCTGCCTTGCACTAACAGAAGTCTTCGCGCGAATAATCCTTCCTGATACATCCCTATAATTATAATTTAACTTTTTGTATTTCTTTTTCTTATTTGTCGTCTTCCGCACAGCGCTCACACCGCTGTTTTTCTTCGCCCCATAAGGGTCCGCTGTCCTTATTACGGCACCGTTTGCCCCTACCATCATTCCCATATTTTATCTATCCTCCGTGACTTCTTCCACTGAAATCCGTTTCAGTGAGTGTGCATTAATAAGTATAAAGAACGCTTATTATAATTATCGGATAAAATATGGAGATAGTTAACAGATGTTATCCTTTTTTTGATTTTAGGGACTATTTAACCGAATACTCCTCCCCGCCTCCCGCAGGCAGTTCTCCGTTTAGCCGCTCCCGCAGCATCGTATTCCGCCTTGTCACAGTCAGATTCCTCACCGCGCAGGCGATCGCCTTCTTTGTTCCCACTATGACAAGGGCCTTCTTCGCCCGCGTGATCCCCGTGTAGATCAGATTCCTCTGCAGCATCACAAAATGCGTCATCAGAACCGGCATGACCACGATCGGATATTCGCTTCCCTGCGCCTTGTGGATCGTCGTCGCGTAGGCGTGCACCAGCTCGTCCAACTCCGAAATATCGTAAGTGACAAGCCTTGTGTCGAAGCGGACACTCAGCTCCCTCTCCTCGGTATCCACCGTCTCGATGATGCCGATATCCCCGTTAAAGACTTCCTTGTCATAGTTGTTCTTTATCTGCATCACTTTATCGTTCACTCGAAAATCCATTCCGCTGCGGCGCAGCCCCACTCCGACCGGGTTCAGCGCTTCCTGCAGGGCAATATTCAGATTTGCCGCCCCCACAACGCCTCTCTGCATGGGCGTCAGCACCTGGATCTGTGCGGGAGGTGTCCTATAGTACCGGGAGAGCTTATTTTTTACCAGATCGACGATCCCCGTCAGCGCCGCCTCGGGATCCTCCTTCTCCACAAAGAAAAAGTCTGATTCCCTGCCATTCGAGATATCCGGCATCTTTCCCTCGTTGATCCTGTGGGCATTCATGATGATCCGGCTTGACTGCGCCTGTCGGTAGACCCTCGTCAGCCGGATCACCGGAAAGCAGCCCGAATCGATGATATCCCGCAGTACATTTCCCGCCCCCACGGACGGCAGCTGGTCGATATCCCCCACCAGGATCAGACGCATCCCGGGCGGTACCGCCTTCAGCAGGGAATTCATCAGGATGATGTCGATCATCGAACACTCATCCACGATCAACACATCGCCCTCCAGCGGATTCTCCTCATTCCTCTGGTACCCTTCCGGCGGCTTGCATTCCAGCAGCCTGTGGATCGTCTTCGCCTCCAGGCCGGTCGCCTCCGTCATCCTCTGCGCCGCCCGTCCTGTCGGAGCCGCCAACAATATTTTTAAACCATAGGCGCGAAAGGCGGCGATGATCCCCTGCGTGGTCGTCGTCTTTCCGGTTCCCGGTCCTCCTGTCAGCACCATCACCTTGGAGACTGCCGCCCGGCGGATCACATCCCGCTGCACCTCGTCGTATTCCATGTGAACGATCTGTTCAATGCGGGCAATATCCACAGACAGATTCTCATTTCCCGTCTCCTCCCTGGCCTTCTGCAGCCTGCTCCACAGCCTGTCGGAGGCCGGTGCATCCTGCAGTCTCCGCAGTTTACCGGCCGTCCCCACCTCCGCAAAGAAAAAAGGCGGCAGATAAATGGCATCTGTCCGTACCTCATCCCCGACTTCCTCCCGAAAGCTGATCTTTGTATCCTGAATCAGATCTCTGTCCTTTAACATCTGGTCCATCGTCATGATCACGGAAGACTCCTCCGCCTCCAGGAGCTTCGCCGCATGTGTGACAAGCTGATACTTTTCCCCGTAGACATGTCCCTCCTCCGCCAGATCGCTGAGAGCGTACATAATACCGCTGCGGAGACGCACATAGGCTTCTCTCTGCATGCCCAGCTTCTGTGCGATCTGGTCCGCCGTCCGAAACCCGATACCCCAGATATCGTCCGCCAGACGAAACGGATTCTCCTTCACAATGCTGATGCTCTCATTTCCGTACTGCTTATAAATCTTCGCCGCGTAGGAAGTGCTGACACCGTGATCCTGCAAAAACAGCATCACATTCTTGATCTCTTTCTGTCTCTCCCAGCTCTCAGCGATCTGCTCCACCCTTTTCCTGCCAATACCCTCCACCTCTAAAAGCCTGTGTATATCGCTCTCAATGATCTCTATTGTCTCCGTGCCAAACTTCCTCACGATCCGACTGGCAAACTTTGGCCCCACTCCCTTGATCATTCCGGAGCCCAGATACTTCTCAATGCCATAGACTGTCGCAGGCAGCGTCTCCTCCCAGGAGTCCGCCGTAAACTGCCGCCCGTACCGGGCATCCACTTTCCAGTTCCCCTCCACCAGAAGGACGGCTCCCACATGGACATCAAAAAGATTCCCGACAAGCGCCACAAGGTCGGCATACCCCTTGACACGCACCTTCAGGACGGAATATCCGTTGTCCGGATTCTGATATGTAATTCTCTCCACGACGCAACGTATTTTCATGCTGTTTGCCTCCGGCTGCTCAGGAATACATTTCAAAATATTCATCCAGAGAATGAACTTCTGCATTCCGCTTAACAACCTGTAAAGTTTAAAAACATTATTCTGTGTTATCCTTCCATAAAAGAGTGACTCATAATATAAAATTCATCCTGGCTTGGCAGGTATTTCTTTTCCAACTTTTCAAGGGTACTATCATAATTTTGTGCCTGCTCTTCACTGACAGCCATAATATCACTTTCCTGATAAATCCATTTATGTCCGGCAAGAACATTGGGGATTAACTCTTTTACCATCATTGGGGACGGGTATTTTCCGTTTTCAATACATACATTATATTTTTTACAGCTTTTGAAACCACGGCTGACATAATTAACAGGGCTTCCAAATATAACGATTGCATCGTAACCTAATCTTACAGCCTCCCTAAAAGAATGTTCCATAAGCATCTTCCCATATCCTCTTCTCTGATAAGCTGGCAAAATACTTACCGGGCCAAATGTTAAAACTTCTTTCATACGTCCGTTTTCATCCATTAACTTCGCCTTTGTATACATAATATTTCCGATAATGTTTCCATTTAACTCTAAAACAAAATCTAATTCTGGAACGAAGTCTTTATGGTCACGCATGATATGGACTAAATAATGCTCCACACACCCCGGAATGTAAAGATTATAAAAGGCTTCTCTCGTTATTTTTTCTACGATTTCATAATCAGCCTTTTCCTCATTTCTGATTTTAATTTTCTGCTCCATGATATTCCTCCATCCTCTCATTTCCTTATTGGTAATTTTTATCGTCTTCCATACAGGAACTGCACACCCCGGTTCGCCGGAATGTGCACAGATCCTAAGGCATATCACGGATGCATCGGGGTGGAGAGCTCGTCTGTGAATATATCAAATTCCACGCGCATCATTGGTTGGTTATAGGTGCCTTTGCGTTTCGATTTCGGAATGCGGTTATTGCCGAAATAAATATGCGAGCAGCCAAAATATTTATATTTCGACCTTATCATGGCTTCATAATGCTCCGTTGAATAGCGGTAATTGATATAGAAGGAGGTGTATACATGCTGGCTGCTGTCCTTTACGCCGCAATCCACCGTATTCTCGCCTAACAGACTCATATCGAGCAATTCCATCAGGGCATCGGCTCTCTCCCCGTTTGCCTCATCATTCAACCAGTCATGGCCTCCGTAACCTTCGCTGATATCGACCCAGCTCCTGTAACAGGCAACAGCTGCCAGTTCAGAGTCATATTCCAGTGGCTCGATGCCGACCTCAGCGCGATACTCGTTGACTTTCTCAAATTCCAGCGCCTGCACGGAGGTCATTTTTACGCCGAGCTGCAGCGGGTAATTTTTGCCCGATGTCGTGATGTCTTTCTGGGAATTCTGGTTCAGCATCCAGTAGAAATAATAGCACTCATAGTGGTCGCCGAAGGCATCGCGCAGCTCTTTTTTACAGTTCTTCTGATAAGCTGCCACATTGAAGTCCTCGTTTCCCTGGCGCCCTTCGTGGATACCCACGGTCTGGAAATGCTCCAGCAGAAGCTCCTCATCATTATGGTACAAAAGCGCAAGAGCCGGGAAGGATTCCATATAAAAATCCGCATCAAACACCAATGACCAGTCGGCTTTCTCTATATAGACATCGTACAGCTCGCCGTAGTCCCACTCCACATCATAGGGATTATGTCCATTCTCCACGTCCACCACGAAGGCGGCGCTGTTCGTGTAAAATGGCTCCTCTACCCCGGCCCTGAGCTCACCGAGCTCAGCGATGGCATCGATGTCCGGGGAAGCAGCTGGAACTTCAGCCTCATAGCTGGCCTTGGGACTAACGGCGGGACCAGTTCTTCTGCCAGCAGCCTGGACGGGCATGGCAGCGCAAGCTGTGAACAGGCCGACTGCCAACATTACAAATAAGGGATAAACAAGCATATTCTTTTTCATATCAGATACCTCCTTCTTTCGGCAGCACCGTGCCGCTTATTTTTAAGGTGCGTGCCTTACTGGAAATAGTATAGCAGGCTCCAACCGACAAGTTCGTAATTATTACATACATCTCCGCATTTCCCATCGATCACATTTTCCTGATATACAGATACCCCTGTTCCGCATATAATTGTGGTCTGCTTTATGCAAGATACGGGGTATTCTTATCTACAATATTTTTAATGCACGATAATCAAACATATTTACAGCCTCAACCCAATTTGGATTATAATAATTCGCTAATTCTATATAATCACAATGCCTGAAGGAAAAGCAACCGCCTTTGACTTTTGAACTTTCTTCTTACGGTTTCGTTGTACAACCGCACTTTTAAATGCTTTCATCATAGCTGGTGACAATTCTCGACAATCATCATCAAAATTTATAGAGGTTTTTTTCGCCTCCTCAACCTCTTTCAATTGTTCTTCCGTAGGTTTTTGTCCACTCTCAATAATTAATGTTCTGGTCATTATAAAGCTTCTTTTCTGCATTTGTTGCAAGTATCTATCCCCATTAACGCTATGCTCAAAACTATTCCCTCCTATATTATTCTGTATTAATAGTATATCAACAAATAACAGAGCAATCAATCAGATTTTCCCTAATCACTTTTCAATTTGTCAGATATTGTCTGACAAATTTCTACTGATCATCTGATTTGCGAACTTTCCCTTTTTGTATCCCGGTCACGAATCCCCTGCACTATGTATTTTACTGACTTTCCAGTAATTTTTAACTGACCTGTATCTATGCCGATTCAGCTACATCCCCCAAATTTTATTTTGGGGGAAAATTGATTTTGCTTTCTAAAATTTCTGATTTCTAATTTTTGAGATTTGGAGGATAGCCATTTCCCATTTGGGGGATAAAATTCTTCCCCCAAATTCCTAATCTCTTTCTATCGGCTATTAGATGTTTAAAAAAATCTATTTCCGCTAACTAAACTTGCAATAAAAATAACATCATGAAGTTTTATGGAACCAACTTTTTAATCTCTATCCTTCAACTGCAACAGTCGCCATATACAATTCCTGCATATTTTTCTCTAAAACGCTCAATCCCGCCTTTTTAAATTTGTACCTAAGCAAAGCAGCTTTCGCGTCCTCATGCGTAGACAAAACAATTTGTCCAATTCCCTGCTGTGTCAATAAATCAGCCAATGAAATAGCACTAATATCATCAATGGTCTGCAATGGATCATCTATTAATAAAATATCCAATCCATCTGTTTGCCCATATACATTTTTTATAGACAACAAAAATGCTATGGAAAGACCATTGAGCTGTCCCGTGCTTAAGATATTATAAACATCATTTCCATTTTTTGAAGCTGCTTCAAAAACCAACTGATTTGTCCGAACTACCGCCCGGATCCCCAATCCCAATGGATAGTTTTGTATGATTCTCCCACTGTACACCAGCAAAGGAATCTTTATCGCATTGGTAAGCTGCGTTTGATAATCCTTACTGGCTGCTTCATATTTACTTATCAAAGTTTTTAACGCTTCTGACATAGAATCTCTTTTTGTCCCATATTTTTCATAATCCTCTTCTAGCTTTTTTAGCTTCTCTTTTTCAGTTGACAGCTGTAAAGAGAATTTGTCATTAAATAACTTTGTTATATATTGTTCCTTACTACGCAGTTGTTCCACTGTATGTCCTGGTTTCGTGTTATGATAATATTTATTATGGATTGATTTGTATAATTCTATCTCTTCGTCCTTCAAAACAATTTTATTAGGAATTTCTTTGCTCTGGATTATTTCCATCAGTTTCTCATATTTCCCTGAAAATTCCTCTACATTGAATGTTTCATTTGGATTAGAGGAAAAGTCCGATATCCCCAATTTGATCAACTGATTACGCAATTTTTCTGTAGAAAGCGCCCTACAGCCTGACAGTGAATCTTTCATTTGAAGTAAAAGTTTGTTTTCTTCAAGACGCTTTTGTAAAATCGGAATTATGCTTTGCTGGAATATTCCTGATATTTCTATTTCTAAATCTTCTATTACCTTCACACCACCTGTATGAATGTCTTTAATAAAACTTTCTGTTTCCGTAATAGCCTGGTTAATATCTGTAAAATCTGTTCCGCACAATGGGCACTTATTGGGGTTAAATTTCCCCGCCTCTACCGCATGATTATATTGATCAATGAACGTCCTTCTGGCCTTTGTCATCTGCGCCAAAACTTTATCCGCATCGGCCAGCTGATTCCGTTCCCTTTGTTGGCTAAATAATAGTTTCTTTAATCGCTCAATCACTTTTTTATCTATATTGACTTCTTCAAAGTGCTCCTCATCGACCGACCATTTACTTTCCGAAAAATCCTTCAATAATCCCATTTCTTTGCTCAAACTTTGTAGAAGGCTTTCATTTTTATCAAGCAGTGAAATCTCTTCTCTGTAAAACAATGCCATATATATCTGCTTAGATACACCCTTTAATTCTTTTACAACAGCATTATCTATATATTTGATATATTCCTCATAATTTTCTACGAATTTGCCTATTTGCCGAATCGGCAGGATGATAGAGTCATATAAAACATTTTCATCTATCACTATAACATCAAATGAATATTCTTCCTCTCGAAACAGCCTTACATCTTCCCCTGGCAATTCTTCATAGCCTGAAACACTTTCTATTTGTTTCTCTAAAGAAGTCACCTTTTCTCTCTCAAACTTTATCTTCCCTTCCTTTTCTTCTGTTTCCTGCTTAATCCTTCTCTCCAAAGATTCCTGAATTGATTTTAATGTTTTTATTTTCTCTTGCATTTCTGTATTATTCGAAAGGGATGAAACATACTCTTTCCTGTCTTTGTATTTATTCTGAAGGAAATCTAAAGATTCGCTTTGTGAAATATACATTCCAATATCAAACATATTTAGGCTGAATCCTAATTTATTATACAGGCTCTCTTGTTCTATCTGCTGGGAATCCAGCAAAAGTATACTCTCGAACCCTTCTTTACATAGCAGCCTTCTTTCAATCTGCAGTTCCCCTTCCGTATCAGATGACAAAACTGCCGTTATGACAATATCTTTGTTGCCATCGTTTGCCAACATTCCTATTGTTTCTGTCTTTCTGTTCTGCAGATTTGGATTAAAATGTTTCATTCGACCCGTAAGCAAAATCTCTATCGCATCAAACAGCGTTGTTTTCCCATATCCGTTCTGGCCATCCAAAATGACAATATTACGGTTGCCAAACTCAAATACCAATGGTTTTTCATCCGTAATATATTTAAAATTTCTGATACAAATATTTCTAAATGTATAACCCATCTGCTATTCCTCCATCAGCTCTTGGTATATCGCATCGGATATTTTCTCTATATCAACGTTTTCACTTTTTATTGCTTCGTTAAAAATATTATTTATGATCCCTACTATTTCTTTTTGTGTCTTTCTTGTCCCATCCGCTTTTTCCTTTTGCGTCTGCCTGATCCCATCAATTCTTTTCTGAACCATTTTATCAAAATCATTCATTACAGCTTTTGGGAAAACTGGGTTAAAAAAAGGGACCTTCGCCAACAGCCGTGTTAAAAAATCCACTTGGGCAGCCCCCTCATCTAAAAATTGTAGGGCTTCTAATATTTCTGAAAGGGCAGAAGAGCCTTTTTCTAACTGTGTATGATACCATTCCACGAAGGACTTTAATTCTTGTTCGGTGTAGTAAAAGACATATTTTTTATAAAAGAATTCATTTTCTTCAATCTTTATAACATATGGGTAAATGCTTTCATCTATATTTTCTATCTGCCACAATAAAATCATATAGGAATCGCTTGGATTAGGCTCTCCAATTACTGCAAACGCCTCGTTATTCCGCAGGATATCTTCAATCTGCGGTAAATTGTCGTCATTTTCATCATCCATTTTAAGTTCAGCAAAATAATAATACTTTTTTTCATTACCTGAGTAATCAATATACAATTCTACATCCTTATTATATAAATCTATCTTTGTTTCCGCATCTTTCTGAAAGGGAAGAACATTTCCTGCATTAAGTGAGCGGATAATATCAATTATAACATCAATCATGATTGCCTCCATTTTCATCAAATTTGTCCTGCAGTTCTTTTGAAGAAATCAGCTCTATTTCTCTATAGTAATGGCTTATTTTTTCTGGATTGCTTTCCTTCCACCCAGATGTTATCTGAGCTTGAGATAAAAAACCGCTATAGCTTCCTGGAATGACGGTTATACTGTTTCCTTCTAAAATATCCATAATGTCTGTATTTTGGATTATATTCTGGAATATCCTTTGCAAAGCCTTTCTTTTCCCTCTGCACCCACTGGTTAAATCCAATAGTGTAGGAATTATTTTCCCGTTTGGTGCATTTGAATATTTCGATTGTAAATATATTCCATTCCCATCCCCTAATATTTTTTCAGGACTTTTACTTTGGTATAATAAATAATATATTTCATTCTGCAATTCTTTTATCGGAAAATTTTCAGCCATTGCTAAGGAATTGTCCCATCCGTCTATTTTATCTGGATTTAATACTTTGCAGAATTTTGTATAATCCGAAATTTCCATTATATTCTCATAAGCCGCTTTTGCAGCACATACCCTACTACAATCTTCCAAAGAATCCTCACAAATATCCTGACATAAGCCATCTAATGCCTTTTTGGCATTTTCCATAACATAATCATAGACCTTCTCTTTCAAATAAAACTCATTCCGCACATACTCTTTTTTTACCGATTGATTGATAACATCCCAAAAGCTGGAGAACGGGATGGTATAATCCCTTTTCTTAGTACCTTGTTTATGCATCAAGGCAATCCTATCATCTAAAAATAAGCACAATTCTCCATATACAATTTCAAATTGGTTTTCATCGTATCCTTTTTCCGCTAGAAACTTCTTTATTTCTTCGATAATCAAATCCTTTACATCGCACACTCCTACAATTTTTGAATCGTGCTTATAAAGTTCTATGCTCGCATTATATGTATTAGAATCTTCATCCCAATCAGCCACATCCCTCGCTACCATAAGATAACATTTTGCCATTGGATTCGAGGAGCCATTTCGATGTTCTAACAGCTTGTCCATCGCCTTACTATAGCTACTCCATTTTGTCACCGACAACCATGCTTTCACTTGATGAAAAGAAATATATTCAGAATCACGCAAAATGCAAAAATCCTCTATCTCCTCTAAGTTTACAGAATATACCCTCCCACCTTCCTCTTTATTTATTTGGTTCATCAGCTTCAAAATATAAAACAGCATTATTTTGCCTTGATAATTAAATCCACTCCATGTCGGAATTGCATCATTGCCCCTGCTCACATTTCTACCTCTTGACTTTCATTATTCGTAAAACTCACACAATATCAAGTTATAAAGCTAAAATTATTATCGCTATCTAACAGATAAAATTAGCAAAAAACTGTTTTCCTTAATCTATCTTGCATCCTTATCATCCCTTTTCTTCTTTAAAGCTTTTTGAATAATCTCATCCACATTACTTTCCTTTACTTTTTCCCCTTCATACTTTTGAACTTGGAGCACTGCCTGTTTTGATAATGCCTCTTCACGCTCCTGCTCCATAAATAATTCTTTTAGATTTTTTGAATCTAAAGCCACTTTCAAAACCTGTACTGCATATTCAGAAATATGATCCCATCCGCCATACAGATTTCTTACTGCGCAATCAATCTGCTGGTAACTTAAAGGCTCTCCCATTCTTTCTTGTTCGCTCAAGATACCAATAATATCAGACAAATCCTTCTTGTAACGTCTCCCGGACATTAATTTCATGGCAACAAGATATTCTGCGCTAATTGTTCTGATATTCAACACATTAGAACAGGTACGGTAATACTTAGAGTATTGCGATAATTTAGGACTATATGAACTCGTATTCTTAAAATCCGCATTCAGCCAACCATTTGGCAAACCGAGACGGTCTCCTACTGCATAAACCGCTTCCTTCATGGCTGATGATGCTGTTATCACCGCATCTATATCATATGTCATTTCACGAAACCCATAATTGGCAAGGATTGCCGCACCTCCAACTAACACAATCTCCGCAGGCGTATTTTTTCCATTTCTCTTCCGAAACTCCTTTGCCAGTTCCTTCAAATAGTAATCCAGATTTTCTTTGGTAAAACCTTTCTCAACAGACATTCCTTATCTCGCTTTCTACAATATTAAACCTCAGAAATTCGGGAATCGCTTCTTTTAAACATTGTTCTTTCCTGTCAAGGGAACCATCCAATTTTGCAGCAAGAACAATATCCCGCGGATATAACGGCTCCGGCAGCGTACAATCCCTTATATCTTCATAATCATTGCACAATGGAAGTCCATTTTCCCTGCTTAAGTAATCTACCATAGCCAGAAGATAAAAACTTTCCCGATACCATTGTCGTTCCCAATAAGTCCTTATTTGATTTTCTTTTAAAATATCAATTATAAAATCCATATCTCCCTTATCTTTCACTAAATGACAGATATTACTTTTATAAACTTCAAAATCTCTTAAATTGGGAGCATTTTCATCTTCTATAAAACATTCTGCCAGAAGTGATTCCATTGTCACATGGAGCGTCCTAGCTAATTTATATATTGTTTCTGCCGTGCATTTTTCAATCCTGGTTTTTCCTTTCACAATATCTGCCAATGTAGTATATGGTACATGACTTTGCTTTGCGCACTGATAAACAGAAAGCTGCTTTTCCTTTAACAAACTCATCAATTCCATTTCTCTATTCTCCATTTCATGGATTATTTTTCTATCGATTATAACGGTATATCGTGATAGTGTCAAGAAATGAAAATTCAACATATAATATTAAAAAAACCAAAGAAAATACTGCTTTACTGGACAACAGGTGGTTTTTATATATTTCCTTTCGGAGCTGTTTACTCATATTCCGCAAAATCTGTGCAGGGGACTTCGCTCGGACAGATGCGTTTGCATGGGGGAATCCATGATAATGGTTCCTGGTTTTAGATTCCAGATCCAGAAAAAATTTATATGCCATATCTGTCTGGGCGCTGCTGATCAGGATTTCGCCCGACAGGTCGTACAGCTTTTTCAAGAACAGCAGTTTGAACAGTATCTATATCTGCCGACAGTATGGCTCAAATGGCCTTCAATAAAGAATTGTTGCAAGAGATGGTAAATGACAAAGTTACTGAGGCAACCTCATCTGCTGCCGGAGACTTGATGGAGCATCTTTTCGGAGAAGATATGGGCATGATTGCCCCTGGCCTGCAAAAAGAAAAACGGGCGGCTGCATCCGTCCCTCGTTCGGACACAGGCCGCAGGTATAGATTAGCCGCTCCTTCCTCTTTATCCCAGCCGCAGCCGTATCACATTCCAGGAGGCTTTTCTCAAAATCGTCCGCAAAATCCCGTCCCCCTGCGAAACATTCGTGTCTGTCTCCGGCCGCACTTTCTCCTCCGTCAGAGAATTTTCCGCCTTCAGGTCAGGGTTCACAAGCACCAGTTTTTCCAGGACGCGAAACTCGCCAAAACTTCTGACATCAATCGTCAGTTCCTGATCTTCCGCCAGATTTCTGTTCACCGCAAAAATCGTCAGCTCCTCCCTTTCTTCATTGTACACGGCAGTATTGACCACATCAGTCACCTCTCCGTGACTGCCTGTCTCATGGACCCCGGTGTCCGTCACGGTCTTCAAAACCGTCCCTCTTCCGTACAGAGAAGCGTGCAGAAACGGATAATAAATCGTCTGCCGCCATACGCCGCCCTCCTCCGTCATAATCGGCGCAATCACATTCACAAGCTGCGCAAGACAGGCGATCTTCACTCTGTCCGCATGATTTAAAAGCGTGATCAGCATCAGGCCAACCATCAGAGCATCCTCAAACGTATAATGGTCTTCCAGAAGATGCGGCCCCGTCTGCCACGGGTGATTTCTCGTGATGTCCTCCTCCTGCGCTTTGGAATGGAACCAGACATTCCACTCGTCGAAGCTTAAATACATCGTCTTTTTGCTTCTCTTCTTCGCTTTCACATAATCGCACACGGAAAGCACCGTATGGATAAATTCCTCCATATCATCCGACTGCGCCAGATAATCTGCCCCATCGTTTTTCTCATTTCCGTAATACTGATGCAGGGAGAGATAGTCCACATAATCGTAGTTTTCGCTGAGCGTCACCGCCTCCCACTGAGGAAATGTCGGCATATCCTTAAACGAACTGCCGCAGGAGACCAGTTCGATGGAAGAATCGATCAGTTTCATGGCTTTTCCCGTCTCTGCCGATATCCTCCCATACTCCTCCATGGTTTTACTGCCAAGCTGCCAGGGGCCGTCCATCTCATTTCCCAGACACCAGAGTTTTATATTGTAGGGTTCCTCTGTCCCGTGCTCTCTTCGCAGCTCGCTGTATTTCGTACCGGAGGAATGATTGCAATATTCCAGTAGATTGCAGGCGTCCGCCGTTCCTCTTGTCCCCAGATTCACAGCCATCATGATCTCCGCGTCCGCTTTCTTCGCCCACTTCGCAAACTCGCCGAGCCCAAAGGTATTGGGCTCCAATGTCCGCCACGCCAGATCAAGCCTTGGCACCCTCTTTTCCAACGGCCCCACACTGTCCTCCCAGAAAAAGTTGGACACGAAATTGCCGCCCGGATAACGGATCACCGGCACATGTAACTCCCTGACAAGTTCCAGCACATCCCGGCGAAAACCGTCCTCGTCCGCGAGAGGATGTCCCGGCTCATAAATACCGCCGTACACCGCTCTGCCGAGATGCTCTATAAAAGAGCCGAACATCCTGTTATCCACAGGTGCAACTCTGTAAGCCTTATCGATGATAATTTTCGTTTTTCGCATAGATAATCCTCTCTTATTTCGGTTCCAAAACTTTGTTTACCGACTCCCTGACAATCAGCCGGCAGTCCATATAATGTGCGCTCTCCGCCTTCTCCTGTCCCTTTTTCTGCAGCGCTTCCAGAATCAGCCTGCTCGCTTTATAGCCGATATCATGAAGAGGGAGCTCCATCGTTGTGAGCGGCGGCTTCCCGTAGCTGGCCATCTCGCGGTTATCAAATCCGACCACCGCAATATCGCCGCCTATCTGAATCCCGCGCTCATTCAGCCTGTCGTAAGTGCCGCCCGCCATGAAATCATTCATACAGAAAATTGCCGTGCAGCCCGCATTCAGCAAAATGTCCGTATGCTTATAGCCGCTCTCCCTGTCCCACTCTCCGTAGAGCACAAGCCCCGGATCATAGAGAATACCGCCCGCAAACAGCGCGCGCTGATACCCCTCCAGGCGGGACTGTGTGTGCACACTCTCCTTCTTTCCCGCTATCACGCCGATCTTTTTATGTCCGCAGTCGATCAGGTAATTCACAAGCTTTTCCGCCCCCTGCAGATCGTTGACCACAACGGACGGAATCTCCGCCTTATTCGTAAAGCCGTAAGCCACCACCACGGGAATCGGCATATCCTCGGGTATCACATCAATCAGTCTCTCATGGGCGGACACATAGATGATTCCCTCCACCTGTTTAGCGCGGAGTTTGTCGATCACTCTGTGCACCTCTTCCCTGTGCCTGTTATCGCGGTAATACTGGTCTTCATATTTCTTATATAAGCGCAAATTTACCAGGAGTATCTGGTAGTCTTCTTTCTCACAGCACTCCGTGATGCCGTCTATGATATCCGGCATGTCGAAGACCGTCATATCCTCCGCTATGACACCGATACTTCTGGTACTCTTCATTTTCAGGTTTTTCGCCACATAGTTCGGCGTATAATTCAATTCTTCGATCACCTTCAGGACGGCCTTCTTCGTCTCCTCGCTGGCGCGCCCTTTGCCGTTGATCACGTTGGAAACCGTTGCAACGGAGACGTTGCTCGCTTTCGCTATCTCTTTTATGGTCGGCATACAAATAACCCCTGTTCCCGTTTTGCAGAAATACCTGCTGCAAACATAGTTTAACATTCTTTTCCCGGCTAAACAAGAGTCTTGTTCCGACTGCTTACAGTTAGTTCAGCTTGGAACCTCACTGTTACCGCTTCAGAACATATTTTAACAAGGGGGATAAAACTACCCAGCAAATGGAATACTGCAAAATGGAAAAACCTCCCATCAGAAAGATCAGCAAAAAAAACAGCGGCTCGATAAACGCCACAGCAAAAAAGCCGCCACAAGAACCAATATGACAGCCGACTGCCCCGGACACAGGACTGCCAGATTTCTTGCATTTTTGAAAAGCACTTTTAGCGGCAGTTCCTGAACGGCCATCAGAATAAAGGTGTACGCGCCCGTGACGACCGCGAGTATAAACAGCACCAGCCCCGCAATCCCCGTCAGCATCCCCCACAGATCCATACCACCGCCGCTCAGACTCAACAGGTAGTAACAGACGAACAACAAAATACCGTACAGCAATCCCGTCTGCAGAGATTTTTTCCAGCTGGATCTGCACTCGCCCCGGAATTCCTCCCAGAAAAGCACCACGCCGTCCCGGCATAACTTAATATACACTCTGTTCAGCGCCGTCAGGGCTATGGGAATGGTGACAACGGGAATACATGCCAGACAAAAGCAGACATTCAAAAAAAGCATCTGCCAGTAATAAGTGTATAGGAGATAAAGGTATCCCTTTATCCCGCTGCGGGGAGCCGGGCGTCCGGCCCCCTCTCTGTTTCGGAAGTTCTGCCGCATAGATATCCTCTTACTTATTTTCAAAAATCAGTTCTTCATTCCGGTCATAACGATACCCTCAACAAAGTACCTCTGCCCGATCAGATAGATGATAACACCGGGCATGAACGCCATACAGGTCGCGCACATGATCTTCGCCCAGTCCGCCTTCAGACCACCGCGGAACATGGAGAGCCCTATGGCAATCGTGTACTTGTTCGGATCATCTATGTAGATGGTCTGCTGAAGCAGATCGTTCCAGAGCGTTATGAACAGGAACATGGCTACCACTATCATAGCAGGCCTTATCGCGGGAATCAATATCCTGGTCAGGATCTGCATGTGGGAGGCACCGTCTATGGTTGCTGCCTCGTCCAGTTCTCTCGGAATTGTGGAGATAAACTGCCTGATCAGAAAAATATTAAACGCGCCGCCGCCGCAGAAATAGGGCAGTATCAACGGCAGATAAGTCCCGGTGAGATGGAAAATCCTCGTCCACATGAGATATAGCGGGATGAGCGTGACCATATTGGGCAAAAGCATGGAGCCCACGCACAGCATAAATAATAATTTTTTCCCTTTAAACCGCAGGCGGGAGAAGGCGTAGCCTGCCAGCGTCGCAGTCACCGTTCCCCCCAGCACAGCGGGAACGATGATCTTTGCCGTGTTTGTCAGATACAGACCGAACGGGTAGGAATTCAGCGTCTCGGCATAGTTTGAGAAAAGCCATTTTGATGGCAAAAACCTGGGAGGCCACGCGTAGAGTTCAGCGTTAGTCATCAGACTGGAACGGAAAATCCACCAGATCGGCAGCATGGCTCCCGCCGCCAGCAGCACGACCAGTATAAAAGAAATAATGTTCATGATCCTTTCATTCTGTTTTTTATTCTTTGTCATTTCTTATCCCCCTCCTCGTAAAATACCCAGGTACCGCTGGTTGCAAAGACAATACCGGTGAAGATGGCTATGATGATGAAAAAGACAAACGATATGGCGCAGGCGTATCCTATCTGATTGTCCTTGAAAGCGTAGCGGTACATCAGGTAGGTGATAAATGTCGTGGAGTTGCCCGGTCCGCCGCTTGTCAGAGACAGAGCGGGTGTGACCACCTGCATATTGGTTATCAGGCTCATGAGCAGATTGTAAAAAATGATGGGACTCATCGAGGGTACGGTGATATTGACAAACCGTTGCCATCCGTTCGCCCCGTCGATCTGCGCCGCCTCGTGATAGACTGCCGGGACATTCTGAAGCCCTGCCAGAAATATAACGATCAGATTGCCGGAAAGCCACACGGCTATCAGGGCGAGCGAAGGCAGAACCATCGTCGAATCGCTCAAAAACATCACGTTGTTGATGCCGAAAGATTTTAAGATATAGTTAAACAATCCGAAGTTCGTCTCATACAGCCAGGACCAGCCGATATACACCGCCGCCGCAGGCAGCACATACGGAAGATAGAAAACTGCGCGGAAAAAACCTCTCGCCGGTATTTTTCTGTTCAACAGCATGGCCACGATCAGGGAATATACCATACTCCCCAGAACGGACAGCAGGGTAAATATAACCGTAACCTTGATGGAATCCAGGAAATATGCGTCAACAGTAAACAGCCGGATATAATTTTTTATTCCGTTAAAGCGTGGCTCGGATATGCCCTTCCAGCTGAAAAAGCTGATGATAAAAACAGCCAGCAAAGGGATATAGGTCAGGAAGATAAGTCCCACGATGGAGGGCGCCATACACAGAAACGCTACCAACTGTTCCCTCTTCCCATGACCGGACCGTTTTGACCCGCCGGCAGATTTTGTCATGAAATCACCTCATTTCTCCAAACTTTTGAAAACTCCCAGCCGGTCACAGGACACAGCCGGGAATATATCGTCTTTACATTTTCTTCCGAACAGCAGACTCAGAATCCTTCGTGTGCCGCCACCAGCGCGTCATAGTTGTCCTCTATCGCTTCTCTGGCAGTCGTCTTTCCGGTCCACACATCGCCCAGAATGGAACCGAGCAGCGTGTTGAAATCGTCCGTATTCGGCGTATAATTCCAGGAAGTGCCGACGGCATAATCATTTACATAATCTACCAGAACGCCCTTCGCCTCCTCATACTCGGGGAAATTCGGGTTCTTTAACCACTTGTCTGTCAGTTCGCCGCCCTCATAGTAGGAACCCAGGACAGGCGCCCAGATACCTGTGGAGATAAGCGCATCCCAGTTGTTCTCCTCCTTGGAGTACCAGCGGATCCATTCCATAGCCTCCTCGGGATGTTTTGTCTGATTGAACACAACGTTGGGGCCGCCCGTCGCGATCGTAACTTTTTCCTTCATGTAGGGAAGAACCGCCAGACCGTAGTTGAGGCCTTCTTCGCGGGCAGATGCCAGACAGGTTCCTATATTCCATGTGCCGTTCGTTGTCATAGCGCATGTTCCCGCTATCAGGGAACGCTGTACGCCGTCGTCTGTCAGGCCTGTGGAGAGAGGCGCGCAGTGATGTACCAGATAGAGGTCAGCAATAGCCTGAATCGCCTCGATCGCAGCGTCCTCGTTGATCGTAACCTCTGTTCCGTCTTCGTTGTAGAAGCCAGAGCCGTTGGAACGGCACCAAACCTCAAGCTGCCATGTCAGATTCTCCACCATACAGCCGTACTGTACGATATTGTCGGGATCAAAACCAGGATCCTTTGCATTCTTGCCGTTGGCATCCAACGTCAGAGTCTTTGCCACATCCACGAACTCATCCCATGTGTAAGCTTCATCCGCATTGGCGGAAGGATAAGGCAGTCCCGCCGCGTCAAACATGTCTTTGTTGTAATACAGTTCAAGCGTGTTGTTCGCAACGGCATAGGCCACAGGCTTGCCGTCAGATGTAAATGTCGCGGAACCGAGAGGCTTAGGATCATCGGGACCGTACATATCCGTCAGGTCGAGCAACAGGCCCTCCTCAGCCCATTTCAGGGTAGCGGCCTCGCTCATCAGGGCTGTATCCGGAAGGTTTCCGCCGGTCGCCATCGTATTGAGCTTCTCCATGTAGGTCTCCCAGGGAATCGCTACACATTCCACAACAATGCGGTCCTGCTCGGCATTAAAAACGTCAGCCACAGCCTGGGTATTCTTCGCCTCCTCCTCAGCGCCCCAGAAGCAGTAAGTGATATGTACTTTTCCGTCGTCCGCAGCAGGCGCCGCCGTATCCTCAGCGGATGCTTCACTGTCCGCAGCAGGCGCCGGGCTTTCAGCGGACTCCAGTGCCCCCCCGCTGCTACCGCAGGCGACAAGTCCAAGCAGCATTCCCATTGCAACCATCAGTGCCAGTGTCTTTTTCATGTTTTCATTTCCTCCTTTTTATGAAAATTTAATTTATAGGCATTCGTTACATGCCGAAACCCTTGGTTTTACCGGGTTTTCTTCCTCCATCTTTTACGGTATTCTGACATTCTGCCATACCAGCATTTCGCCTTCGCCCCTGTTGTTCCACATACAGTAGGGAACCGCTCTGCACGTTATCTTTTCTGTCTCATAGGCCAGTCTGCCGTACAGACTGCCTTCCTCGACAACATTTTTTACCCTGAGCCCCTGATAGGCGAGTGTCGGCACTTCACCGACCAGATCTTCCATCGGCGGCATCTCTCTCACCGTCGTATCCGCGTCCACATAAATCTGGGAAAGCAGCCTGCCGTTGTCGATTTCCTCCAGACAGTATACTATCGGCCCTCTGACAAGCGCCGTCCTGCCGCCATCTTCCTTCACCTCGGGGGCCGCGCATACAAAATGGGGAGTAAACGCAAAGCGGAGAGTAAATACGGCCGCGCCTGCGGGAAGCTCCAAAACCAGGTAGCCGCCCGCGTCTTTTCCGCTGTTTTTCACCTCCGGCTGTCCCGCCACTTCCCAGCTTTCAGCATACCCGGGAATCCGTATCTTTAATATCCCGCCGTTTTCCGTGACCGCCCTGATCTGCACCCTGCCGTTTTGCAAAAGCTCCGACTCCATCGCCACCCTGATATTTCCCTGCTGAAGCCGCGTTTCCACGTCGGAGGATATAAATTGATTAATATAAATACTATCTTTCCCTTTTGCATAAATATATTGTCCCAGCGACGCAAGCGTTCTGCCCACATTAGGGGGACAGCAGGCCACACTGTACCATTTCTGCCTCTCACATTTCACATGATCCATATAGGTATGTTCCGTGCAGAAACGCGGTACTACCTCAAGTGGATTTACATAAAAATATCTGTCTCCCCTGATATTGATTCCTGCAAGAACCGTATTATACAGCGCCTGCTCCACCACATCATAAAAAGCCGCTTCCCCTGTCGCCAGAGCCAGTCTCTGCCCCACCATCATCAGCCCCACCGACGCGCATGTCTCGGAATAATTTGTGGCGTTCGGCAGATCAAAATCCGTAGTAAAGCGCTCCCTGAATCCGCTGCTGCCGATACCGCCCGTAATATACATACGCCGCTTTGTGGCGCTCTCCCATATCCGTATGCAGGCCGCCAGAAGGTCCTCATCTCCGCACTCTTTCGCTATATCCGCCATAGCTGCGCACATATACATGACACGGACCGCATGGCCGACCGCCTCCGTCTGCTCTCTCACGGGCATATCCGCCTGATAATACGCCAGATCACAATTTTTCAATTCGACAAAAAATTCAGGCTCTTTCCTTCCCGCTATTTCCTGTGCAAGATAGTTCGGCTCTTTTCCTCTCTCCTCAATAAAATATTTCGCCGTCTCAAAATATTCTTTCTTCCCTGTCACCCGGTACAGCTTCACAAGCGCAAGTTCAATCTCCTGATGACCCGGATATCCCCGCATCTGCCCTTCGCCTGTTCCGAACCGCCTGCAGATCAGATCCGCGTTTTTCTCGGCGATCCGCAAAATCCTCTCTTTCCCGGTGGCCTCGTAGTAGGCAACGGCAGCCTCGATCATGTGTCCGGCAGTATACAGTTCATGGCCCTCCGCCAGATTTTTCCACTTTCTGTCCGGCGCATTCACCGTGAAATATGTATTTAGATACCCGTCCTTTTCCTGCGCCCTGCCGATCAGTTCGATTACTTCGTCCGCCAGTTTCCCGTATTCTTCTCCCTGGCCGCCCGCGATCGTATAAGCAACCATCTCCAGCCACTTATACAGATCCGTATCCTGAAAAACGACGCCTCGCCGTTTCCCCTCTATCTCCCCGGCCGCAATGCGGAAATTCCTGATGCAATAGGTGGGCTCCGCATCTTCCAGCGTATCATTCAATATCTTCCACAAATGCGGTATCATCACTTCACTGACTTTTTTCACATACTCCCCAAAAAGTTTATCTGTTATATGAATATGTCCCAACTCCGGAGATTCCAAATTACTTTTCATTTCCGTCCTCACTTCCGCATACACTGCGTTCACTGCTCATTCTTCCAGTTTTGTCCGTTTCAAGTTAATCGTTTTATCTTTCTACATGTCAATAATACTACTTTATTTTGTTCTTGTAAACTCTTTTTATGTTTTTCGTCTTATATTACAAATTCATCATTTATTTTTTGTGTATTTCCACCAAATTTATTCACTTTTTAAGTTGAATTAAACGTTTTATCAAATATTTCGATTTTGTTTTAAAGTAACCGGAAGAATCACTTTTCCATTTGTCAGACATTCTCTAACAAATTTGAAAAAGCAAAAACCCCTGCAAATGGCATTTCCACGCCACTTACAAGGGTTCTCATTCCTATCACTATTCGCCTGTTTTCGACAAATTTCTACTGATTTATCCGTTTTTACGGATTATCCTAACTGCGCCGCAACCTCAGCTGCAAAGTCCTCGCTCTTCTTCTCAAGACCTTCGCCTGTCTCGTAACGCACAAACTTTGTAACCTTCAGCTCCGTGCCGTTCTCCTTCGCCACCTGCGCGAGATACTGGCCCACAGTCTGCTTGCCGTCTTCAGCCTTTACGTAGACCTGATCCAGCAGACAGATCTCTTTCAGTTCTTTGTTGATACGGCCGTTGATCATGCCGTCGATCACCTTCTGAGGTTTTGCGGATTCCTTCGGATCATTCATAATCTGCGCCAGCAGGATCTCCTTCTCATGGGCAATGTAGTCGTCGCCCACTTCATCCCTGCTCACATACTTGGGAGTCAGTGCAGCAACCTGCATAGCCACGTTCTTCAGCGCCTCTCTCACAGCATCACTGTCAGCGCCCGCCTCCGCTGCCACGATAACGCCGATACGTCCGCCGCCGTGCAGATAATCCACCAGGATAGGAGCTTCCACCACTTCAAATCTTCTGATATTCAGATTCTCACCGATCGTAGCAACCTTCTCTACCAGAGCTTCCTTCACGGTCTTGGAAGCGTCCTCCTCCCAGTTCTCCGCCAGGAATGCATCCATATCTGCTGCCGCTGTGTGGAGAGCCTGTTTTGCAACTGCCTCGACAAACGCCTGGAACGTCTCGTTCTTCGCCACGAAGTCTGTCTCGGAGTTCACTTCCACAACCGCTGCCTTGCCGCCGCCCACCGCGATACGGCAGATACCTTCCGCCGCGATACGTCCGGCTTTCTTCTCAGCCTTTGCCTGTCCGTTCTTTCTCAGGAACTCGACAGCTTCCTCCATATTTCCATTGGTCTCGGTCAGGGCTTTCTTACAATCCATCATGCCCGCTCCGGACAACTCTCTCAACTCTTTTACCATTGCTGCTGTAATAGCCATTTTATTTTCCTCCAAATTTATTCAGCGGCTTCACTCTGCTGCCGCAACTTCTTCAATGTCTGTCGCTTCGCTTTCCTCTGCGGTCTCCGCCATCTCTTCTCCGAGATCAGCCGCCTCACCCTGAGACGCCTCGATAACCGCGTCGGCCATTTTGGAAACAATCAGTTTCACTGCTCTGATCGCATCGTCATTGCCCGGGATGATATAATCCAGTTCCTCCGGATCACAGTTCGTATCGCCGATACCGATCAGCGTAACGCCAAGCGCATGCGCTTCCTGCACACAGATCTTCTCCTTCTTGGGATCCACTACAAAAATACAATCCGGGATTCTGTCCATATCCTTGATACCGCCAAGGTTCTTTTCCAGTTTTTCCCATTCCTTCCTGATCTGGATAACTTCTTTCTTGGGAAGCACGTCAAAAGTGCCGTCCTGAGACATCTCTTCGATTCTTTTCAGTCTGTCGATTCTGGACTGGATCGTCTTAAAGTTGGTCAGCATACCGCCGAGCCATCTCTCGTTCACATAGTACATACCACAGCGCTCCGCCTCGGTCTTCACTGCATCCTGGGCCTGTTTCTTCGTACCTACAAAGAGGATCGTGCCTCCCTGGGAAACGATATCTGCAACCGCGTTGTAAGCTTCGTCAACCTTGCCTACGGACTTCTGCAGATCAATAATGTGGATGCCGTTTCTCTCTGTGAAGATATAGGGAGCCATCTTGGGGTTCCATCTTCTTGTGTGGTGTCCGAAATGCACACCTGCTTCCAGTAACTGTTTCATTGAAATTACGCTCATGTCTTTTCCTCCGTTTTGGTTTTTCTTCCATATGCCGTCCCGGGTCCATGATCCCCCGCCTTTTCGACCTACCCCGCTTCAGGGCACCAATCGAAAATCAGCACATGTGTTTTTTCACAGCCTTTGTATTTTACCACAAATCCATTTTAAATGCAAGCCGGAAATTTCCATCAGCACTCACCTGCTCCTCGTGATCTTGTCCGCGATCTCCTTCTCTGACTCACCCACCGCGATCTCATAACTCCCCACGGATATCCGTTTGTCGTATCCGTTCTGACAGAGAAACACGTCGAAGTCCGCCGCCGAAACAACCAGTCCCAGCTCCTGCGCCCTTCGCGCCACCGAGATGGAACTGTCACCGTGCTGCACCACAAAAGTCACGATCGTCTCCGGCACGGAATTCTCAGCCACCTCATGACCTCTCTCGGCGATCTCCTCGGCCCTTTTCTCTATCTCCTCCACCGCCTTCTGCTCTTCGCTTTGCTGCGGCTGCTCTTCCTTTTCTTCCTGTCCGTCGGCAGTATTTTCATCTTCCCCGCCGGCCTGAGGTTTCCTTTCGGCATCCTCCTCCGGCTCCGCATCCGCCTCAGCCGACTGCACGTCCGCAGTATTCTCCGAGACCGTCCCGCTCTCTTTTATCCGGGGTTCAGCTGCCTCTTCCGTATCCTGCTCCGCGTCCTTTCCGGAAGTCCCGCCTCCGGCGACATCCTCCAGCACCGTCTTATTCTTCTCCACCATGCCGAGTTCGACCGCCCTGCGCTTCACCGCCTCATCGCTCATCCTGCCTCCCGTATTTCCGGACAGAATGAGCACCAGCGCCGCCACCAGCATGCCGATTCCCAGCCCACGCAAATAATATCTAAGTTTCATCCTGATTATATCCCTCTTTTAGCGCAGCCCCTCGTACAGATCTATCACAAGTTTTACCTCGCCGACGCCGAGGCCAAGCTCCCTGGCGATCGCCATGTTGGATTTCCCCGCCTTATGGAGTACCAGAATCCGCTCGTTGCTGTTCTGGGCCGTACTGTTCTCCATCGTGTCGGAAAGCAAAAGCATCAAATCCGCATTCTCCGCCGCCGGCGCAGGCTGCTCTGTCTGTTTTTCCGCCGCTTTCCTCACCACTCTCTTTTTCGGTGCCGCGGCGATCTTCTCCGGCGTAAACGGTTCAAATACCGGCGATTCGTTTATCTGTTTCCTCTCCGGTTCTTTCCTCTCAGGCACCGGCGTACTCTCAGCCGCAGGTTTTGCAGGCGCTGCCACATTCTCCTCGGCTTTTCTCGCCCTGCGCACCGCCGGCGTCTTCTGCTTTGCCGCTGTCTGAGACGCTGTCTCCATCTGCTTTGCCGCTGTCT
Source organism: bacterium 1XD8-76 (assembly GCA_003611955.1). Lineage (GTDB taxonomy): Bacteria > Bacillota > Clostridia > Lachnospirales > Lachnospiraceae > 1XD8-76. Next base: position 142,725 of record RAZE01000002.1, on the reverse strand, counting down.
GAGACGCCGCCTCCATCTGTCTCGCCGCTGTCTGGGATGCCTCTTCCATCTGCTTTACCGCCTGGGAAGCGGCTTCCACCTGCCTTGCCGTCTCCTGGGATGCCGCCTCCAGTTCCATCCGCTGCTTCTCAAACTCATTCAGCTTCCCTGAAATTTCCTGCAGACTTTCCTGCACCGTGATCTCGGAATCCTTCACCTGCTGCAGCAGTTCCTGCAGGCCCTGATCCGCCTTGCCGTAGGATTCCGAGAGACTGTCCTTCTTATTCTTCATCATGTCATAGAGAAAGACCACTTCCTCGTGGCTCTTATGGATCTCATCCAGAACCGTGTCCGAATATTCATTGACCGCCATGATCTTCTCATTGGATATTCGCTCCATCGAGCGCTCGGATTTCTCGATCTGCTGCCGCATCTCCTCCTCCAAAATCTCCGTCAGCTTTCCGCGCACACTCTCCAGCTCCTCAGCCACCAGAATTCTCACCTCATCCGCCGCCAGATCCAACGTCTCTTCTTTCAGTTTTTCCCGCTTTACCGGAATACAGAAACTTGCCGTAAATATAACCGCTCCTGCCGCCAGTAATACAATCTCCAATGCTCCCATTCTTTCTCCAATTTCTATGACCGCTTTGCATCAGGACAAAGCGGTCATCTTAACCTCTCCTTCAGACCGGAAGAATTTACAGTATTTTATATTGCTCTGCACCACCATGGATACATCTAAAATACAGATCTTCGTCCCGGGATAGACTTCCCCCGCGACTTCCACGACCGGCGCTTTGCTCTCCTCCATAATTTCATCCAGTTCATCCAGTTCTCTGTATATATTCTCCAGTTCCTTCTTTTTCTTCTGTCTGGCAATCGCAAGCTTCCGCAGTGTCTTCATCTGCTCGTCGGAAACCGCAGCATTCTTCTGTTTCTTCTGGATCATCGCCATAATCACAGGCTCTATATTGGCTATATATTTCTTTGCCTCCTGCATCTGCTGCAAAAGGTGAGACTGTCTTTTTTTCAGTTTCGGATTGATCCCGACCACTACGGTCGTAGCCGCCCCCATACCGGAGCCGAGCGTCTTCACCGCCACTCTGTTGGATGCCATCACTTTTCCGCCTGCAATAAATCCTTTTCTCCCGGATACCAGGATCTCCGTCCCCGCATATATATGGCTGTGCAGAATAGCCTCCGCCGAAACGTACTCTTCCGCCGAGACCTCCGCATTTTCCAGATACTTGCAGACAACATGCCCCTTTGCCACAAGCACTCCCTTGGACATACCGTTCATACCCCGGGCGATCGAGATATTCCCTCCGGACTCCACTCTGGTCCCTTCCACCACGCCCCGGATCTCGATGTCTCCGGTAGCTTTCACCGTGTACCCGGAATAGACATTTCCGGTGATCAGAACACTGCCGTCATATTCCACATCTCCGGTGGACACATCCACATTTTCCAGTTCCAGCAGGTTTGTCACAAAAACCTCTTTCCCCACCAATGTCACATGTCCGTTCACCTTGGAATAGATGGCCAGCCGGTCCTCCGAGATGGAGATATTTTTTCCGAACTCCAGCCGCTCCTCCTTCACGTTGGGCGGAGCAAACTCCTCCCCGTACACGTTGTACCCCTTCTCCCCGGGGTCGGCCGGAATCAATCTCGCCAGAAGATCCCCTTTCTTACAGGGACAGATCGTATTCAGTTTGTGGAAATCCACACTGCCATCCTTCCGAACCGTCGGTTTTGCCTTGCGGTCCGTCGGAAACATATATTCCACCTTTCCCGGTTTGCTCATCCTGTAGGGCTTCCCCTGTGCTACCACCAGCTCCCTGTCGCCGCCGCCCTCAAAAAAGTGCAGAATATTCTCCTCGCAGATACCGTATCTGATCCCTTTTCTTCTGAGATCCTCCTTCAGTTCCCTGGCAGTCATCTTTGTTATCACTGCGAGCGGTGCAAGAAAATGTGCGACAGCTGTCATGCCGTCCGCCGAAATTTCCAGGGAATAGTCCTCCCTGGACGGGAATCTGTTATCGTCACCCTTCATAAATCACCATACTTTCCATAAGTCTGCCCGGATCCCTGCCTGACGCGGCTGCCCTCACCGCTCAGTCAAAATTCCCATATACTTCCCCATCTTTGTTTTCATTTTCTGGAGAGCTCTCGTGTGCAGCTGAGATATTCTCGACTCCGACACCTCCAGAATGGAACTGATCTCCTTCAGCGTCAATTCCTCATAATAATAAAACAGTATGACCTTCTTCTCCTTTTCCGTCAGTATCTCCAGCGACTCCATCAGCATTCTCTTGAGCTCCTCTTTCTCAATGACCTGCTCCGGAGAATCAAACTGCCCCGAATGATTTCCGGGTTCCACGGGTACCTCACTTCCCGCCTCCATAAATTCATTCAGGGATACTACGCCAGTCACTTTCATTTGACCTTGCCAGTCAATATATTCATCATCCGTAATACCGAGCGCCGCCGCGATCTCCTCATCCGTGGCGGGCCTTCCCTCGCGGCTCTCCACTTCCCGCATGGCGGCATCGATTTTTTTCTGTTTCTGTCTTATCGTCCGCGGTATCCAGTCCATCTTCCGGATCTGATCCAGAATAGCTCCGCGAATCCTCAGACTGGCATATGTCTCAAATTTTACCTCCTTGCAGAGGTCATACTTGTCGATCGCGTCGATCAGGCCAAACACGCCGTATCCTACCAGATCGTCATACTCCACATTATAGCCCAGATACATACTGAGCCGGCCGGCTACAACTTTTACAAGGGGCGCATATTCTATTATAATCTTTTCCTTGACCTCGAGACTTTTCGTCCTGCCGAACTCATCCCAAAGTTTCTTTCTTCCCGCCTCATTCATAGTCTATCGCCTACTCTTCCGAAGTCTCTTCCTCCGAATCTCCTTCCTCTGAAGCCTCTTCCTCTGAATCTCCTTCTTCTGATCCTTTCTCTATGACTTCGTCCTCATCCGGCTCCGGAGGTCTGTTCTGCCTCTCGATCATATCCAGTATGCCTTTCAGAATACAGCCGAGCACATAAAACAAAAGCAAAACCAGCAAAAGTCTGGTCAGAAACTGTTGAAGCCTGCAGCCGTGTACGACCATGATTATGCTTGTCGCTGCCCCGGCAGCCAGCATCACAAAAGGTGGTATTAATTTGAGCTTTGCCTCCCTGCTGTTGCTGAAATGAATACCCCGGCGCTGTTTCTTTTCCTTTTTCTGTGCGTTATCTTCTTTTTTTGCCACGCCGAAGCCCCTTCCTTATATATTCTTTTCCGGTTTGCCTACCGCCTTAATAACATATATTCCCGTTTCGGGATAATATATTACTGTTCTCCCGTAATTCAACCCACAGTCTTCCGAAAGCAATTTGATACGCATTGCGCGCAACTTTTTTCTGGCCGCCTCCGCGTTCCGCTCCCCAACTTTCACCAGATCAGAATTCCTCTGAAAGGCAAACATCTGGGCTCCTCCTGCCAGCTTGGCTTCCAGCCTTGATCTGTTCGCCCCGGCCTTGACCATTCTTTTTACCAGTTCATCCAGGCCGGAGTCCACAAACTTTTCTACACATGTATTATTCTTTATCACCGTCGAATCAGGCAGCATTGCATGCAAAAGCCCGCCAATTTTTGTAACCGGATCCCTGAGCGCCACTCCCACACAGGATCCCAGCCCTAACGTCGTAATTCCGTCCGGGGCCTTGCAAATATTAAGATCTGCCATTCCCACCTTAATTATATTAGCCATTTTCGTTCACTTCCTATACCATACCTAAAGACTTCATAATTTTGTGGTAAGAATCCACGTCAGGCACCAGAATAAAATAGCCGTCAATCTCCGTGTCATCCGTAAATCTGGTCTGTATCATCAGAATTTTATCTCCAAGTACACCAAATTCAATCGCCGGCACGCTGAGTATCGCTCCGGCCATATCGATCGCTATCTCCGGCACGGACGGGAAAATTTTGAGCTGCGTCAGATCCGACAGGGAATTCAAATAGGCGCCTGTCATGATATTGCCGATCTCTTTCAAGACGGATATCTCCATCTCACCGAATTCTTCCGCATTCGGATCTCCCATTCCGCCGAGCATCTGACTCACCAGATGCCTGGAAGACTCCTTTTCCAGAAGAAACATTATACTCCCTCTGATATCGCCTTCCACTACCATATATACGCCGGCCATAATGGTTTCTTCACCACCGATTGCCTCACCCAGATCACGGAATTCCAAAAGATCCGCCTGAGGCACTTTCATATCCACCTTTCGCTGCAACATCTGTGCCAGAGCTGTCGTAGCGTTTCCAGCCCCGATGTTGCCGATTTCTTTCAGTACATCCAAATAACCGCTGTCAATATGATCCAATCCCAAGTTATCATTCATAGCTTTTCTCCTTATGCGGCGGAGCCCCCCACTTGCCCCGCAAATTATTTCAGGCAGCGATATCATTTCGTTTTATTCAGCCAGAACTTCGTTCAGGTCGAGCAGCGATATCAGCGCTCCCTGATGCTTTCCCACGCCTGTAACAAACATATCTTTACCGTTCCTGTCATAGGCCATCTTCTCAATGCCGTCCACCTCTAACGTCACTACTTCCTTCACCGCATCCACGATCAGCCCGACAAACCCCTGCTGTTCGCTTTTTATAATGACGATTCTTGAGTCCTTTGTATACTCTGCCTCCGGCAGTCCCATCTTTATACGGATATCCATGACCGGGATCACCTCGCCGCGCACATTGATCACGCCCTTCACATAAGATGCAACCTTCGGCACCCGGGTAATACTGGACATATGGATAATATTGTCCACATACTTTATATCTATTCCGTACTGCTCGTCACCGACTCTCAGCACAATAAACTGTATCGTCTCACTACTGATTTTCAGTTCTTCCATTATAACCTCCTTTTGCACTAGCAGTCCCGCTGTGCTTTCTATATCAGTACATTTGCATCCAGAATCAACGCCACCTCGCCATCGCCCAGGATGGTTGCACCGCTGATCAGTCTGCTCTTACCGATAAACTTACCCAGTGATTTGATAACGATCTCCTGCTGACCCATCAGCTTATCTACCACGAGTCCCGCCAGTTTATCACCCTTCTTCACAATGGCAACGATCATATTTTCGCCTTCTTTTCTGGTCGATTCAATATCCAGCACTTCATTCAGACGAATCAGCTGGATAACCGAGCCTCTCAGGTGGATCACTTCCTCGGACTGTACAAGCTTCACATCGCTGGGTGCGATATTTTCGAGAGTTGTCACGGAATTCAGGGAGATAGCGTACTTCTCCCCGCCTACTTCCACCATCAGCGCCTGGATGATAGCCAGTGTCAGCGGAAGCCTGATGGTCCAGGTACTTCCCTCGCCCAGCCTGGTCTTCACTTCCACCTCGCCGCCCAGCATCTCGATCTTGGATTTCACAACGTCCAGTCCGACGCCTCTTCCGGAGACATCCGTCACTTCCTTCGCAGTGGAAAAGCTCGGCAGGAACAGAAGGTCGATGATCTCCTTGTCGGACATATTCATTGCCTGTTCCGGCGTCACGGTTCCCCGTTCGATCGCTTTGTCTCTCACCTTCTCCACGTCGATACCGTTACCGTCATCCCTCACTTCGATGATAACGTTATTGCCGTCCTGATATGCGTCCAGATAGATGGAGCCGACTTCCGGTTTTCCTCTCTCCGCGCGGACTTCCGCGCTCTCCAGTCCATGATCCGCGGAGTTTCGCAGCAGGTGCATCAGAGGATCACCGATCTCATCCACCACGGTTCGATCCAGCTCGGTCTCCTCACCGCTCATGTGCAGTTCCATCTTTTTGTCCAGCTTCTTCGTCAGATCGCGGATCATTCTCGGGAACTTGTTGAGAACGCTCTCAATAGGCACCATCCGCACTTTCATCACGGACTCATGCAGACTGGTCGTCACATTTTCCAGATATTCGATCTGGCTGTCCACCGCCGCGTTGCTCTCGCCGCCGTTCTGAGCGGAGGCGGAGACAAGAGAATTCTTCGCGATGATCAGCTCGCTGACCAGATTCATCAGCACATCCAATTTCTCGATATCCACTCTGACCGTGCGGTTTCCCACAGCCTTGGCACCCGATTTCTTCTCCTGCTTTGCGCCGCCTGCCGCAGGTGTCGGGGCCGCCGCCTTTGCCGGAGCTTTTGTCTCCGCCGCCTTTGCCGGAGGGGCAGCCGGAGTCTCCTTTTCTTCCACCTGGGCTTCTTTCACCGGCTCGAAAGCCTCCATCTCGGCCCCCACGGCCTCCTCGATCTCCGACACGCTCTTGATATCCGCAATAATCCTGTCCAAAGCAGCGTCGGTGATGACAACGATCGTGAAATCCAGCTCAAATTTCTCGTCCTCTATATCCTGCGCAGAAGGCGCGGAAATCAGAATCTCCCCGAGCTCTTCCACCGCCTTGAATACCAGAAAGGCCCTTGCCGCCTTCAGGATACAGGATTCCTGCACCTTTACGGTGATGCCGTACACTTTCTTTCCCTGCTTTATCGCCTCGTTGATCACATGTTTCTGCGCCTCGTCAAGCGGGATATCGTTCCATTTGCTCTCCCCGGAAGCCGCAGGTGCCGAAGCTTCGGACGACGGGGATGACTCCGCAGGCTCTTCCTCAGCAGCCGCCCCGTCCGGTTTCAGGCAGTCGTTGAGCAGCTTGATAAGCGCCTCGTTATCGTTCGTTCCCTCGTCAGAATTTTCCTGAATATTGGTCGTATACTCTTCCAGTGCGTCCAGACACTGGAACAGAATATCGATCATATGGGATTTGATCTTGATCGTACCGTTTCGCACTTCCGAAAACACATTTTCCATGTCATGGGTCAGTGTCTGCATACGCTTGTAACCCATTGTGCCCGCCATACCCTTCAGGGAATGAGCGGCACGGAAAATTTCATTGATAGTATCTTCGTTCTCGGGATCCTGCTCCAGATTTAAAATTTCCGTATTCAGGCTCTGCAAATGCTCTCTTGTTTCATCCAGAAATATCTCCAGATATTGACTTACATCCATACTACTTTACCCCCACATTCATGATAATTTCCTGTGCCACATTGTCCAGCTCCACGATCTGGTTTACCAGACCGGCTTTCACCACGCCTTTCGGCATACCGTACACCGCACAGGTGTTTTCCTGTTGTGCTATCACAAAGGTCTGTTTTTTCGCTTTCAGATTTTTGATTCCTTCCGTGCCGTCCAGCCCCATCCCGGTGAGCACCACGCACACCACCTGGTCGAATGGGCTGTTGATCAGACTCTCGTACATATAGTTGGCGCAGGGCTTCACTCCTTCCCTGGAAGGCTCATTGCTGTAATGGATACAGCTCTTGCGCTGGTCGGAGGAGACATTCATGTGCATACCTCCTTTTGAGATATAGACATGTCCCTTCTGGAGCATCTCGCCCTCTCTCGCCTCCGTCACCGTCAGTTCGCTGAGGGAGTCCAACCGCTCCGCCAGAGACTTTGTGAACCCTACCGGCATATGCTGAACCAACACCACCGGTGCGTTCAACCCTTTCGGCAGCTTCGGGATCACCGCCTGCAGTGCCTTTGGACCGCCCGTAGAACTGGCAATCGCCACGATCTTGTTCCCGGCTATATTGTGCTTTTTTACCATCGACACAAACTTTTTATCCGACTTGATCCTGTCCAGACTGACCGTCCTGCCGAAAGTAGGCTCCCTGCTGGATGCCACCGCATACAGGGTCTCGCAGAAATTTTTCTGAAACTCCTCGGTCCTGTTGTTTTTGATGTTGGCGGACTTATGCACAAAGTCGAGAGCCCCCAGCTCCAGCGCATCCATAGTAACCTTGGCGCCATCCCGCGTATCGGTGCTCGCCATCATGACTCTGGCCGGAATCTTTCTGACCTGAAGCTCTTTCAGCAGCTCCAGACCGCCCATCACCGGCATATTCACATCCAGAACCACCGCATCGTACTTATTCTTACTCAACAGATCCAGCGCTTCCTTGCCGTTTTTTGCTCTGTCAGCCACAGTGAATCTTTGATCTGCATTCAGTATATCACACATTACCATTCTCATGAGTGCAGAGTCATCTACAACTAAAATATTTTTTCCCATATATGTTCCATTCCCTGTTACAATGTTTATATGCTTCTCTCTTTATGCCGCTGCCTTCTCTCCTGTTCAAAGATATACTTGATGATCTCCTCGCGCTCATCCACATCCATATTCAGATACTGCACGCGGTGTTCATAACTGCCGGGTTTCCCCTCCACCTCGCGCACTGCCAGCACCTTTCCCGCCATCTGATACTCTTTCATCCCGCCCTTTGTACGCAGGACAAAATTGCAGTAGAGCAGCGCATCCGTGTTGTAATTGAAGGTCGAGATGAAACGCAGTCCTCCGCCGCTGATATCCACGATGGTGCTCTGTTTCACCGGAAGGCCGGATTTAAAATAGAGTTGTTTCTCCTGCAGCGCCCTGATCTCCTCTTCATCCATCTCCCTGGAATTCATCTCCAGCGCGCAGCTGAAACGATAGTATTCTCTTCTCTGATGTTTTCGCAGGTTGCTGGTCAGCTCCATCACCGCAATATAGACATTATTGCTCTTATAGCGGTCCAACACTCTGGCATAACACTGGTACAGCCCGTTCTCTGTATAAAACCAAAGCTCGAATTCCCCGTCCACCGGCAGGAGCACCATCAGCCCCTTCTCAATGGGCATCATGACTTCCAGCTGATCCTCCGAGAGGACATCGAAGACTTTTGTCCGATGGACCTTTTTCTCCTCCTGTTCCCCCTCCGTCTCCGGCGCGTTTCTTTTTACCTCCTGCATTTCCAGAATCTGGCCTGCCGATATAATATCAGATAACATATCTTATCTCCTTCCTGTCATAATGTGTGAAAAAAATGCCATCATACCGTGTTTCACTTTCGGACTTTCCTCTTCTACGTTCATCAGTTTCCTTGCAATTCCCCCGTAGGCGAGCGCCGATCTCGCCGAGGTATTCTGAATCGATATCGGCGTCTGCTGCATCACCGCTCTGGAGAGCTGTTCATCCTGAGGAATATAACCGAGATACTCTATCGGAAGCTTCAAATATCTGGAAACGACCGTATTCAGTTTATGGTACAGCATGCTTCCCTCTTCCTCGTTTTTCACTTTGTTCGCCAGCACATTGATACTGGTATATTCCGGCTTAAACCTGCTGTGTCGGTTTAACGCCTTCAACAGGGAATAGGAATCCGTTATGGATGTGGGCTCCGGCGTCGTGACAAGCAGTATCTCGTTGCTCGCCACCAGAAATTCCAACACGGCATTGGAAATTCCCGCCCCCGTATCCACGATGATCACATCAGCCATACTGTCCAGTTCCACCAGGTTCTGAATAATATAATTCAGATAATCCTGCGACAAATTCGCCATACCCACAATGCCGGATCCGCCGGAGATAAATCCCACGTCCATCGGTCCCCAGGTGATGATATCACGGATGTTCTTGCCCTGATAGATCAGATCATACAAATTATACTTCGGCACCGTTCCGAACATGATCTCAATATTTGCCAGCCCAAAATCCGCATCCAGTATGATAACTTTCTGATCCATTTTCCGGAATTGAATCGCAAGATTTATCGCCGTATTCGATTTTCCCACGCCGCCCTTTCCGCTGGTAACCGTGATTACTCTGGCCGCCTGACGTCTGGGCCGGCTCTGGGCTTTGATAATATTCCTTAGTTTCTCCGCCTGATCTGCCATCTAGTTCTTACCTCCAAGCAACTGTTTCACTGTTTTCTGAGGGTTAAATATCTCTATGTCATCCGGCACGTTCTGCCCGCAGGTTATATAGGACACTCCTGCGCCGGTATGTAATTTCAGGTTCAAAAGGTTTCCCGCTGTTGTGGTCTCATCCAACTTTGTGAAAATGATCTTATAATCCCCCACATTGGAGTAGGCATCTGCGATATTCAGCAGATCCCTGTACTTTGTGGTGGCCGAGAGTACCAGATGCACTTCCTTGTCGATTCCTTCCTCCAGTCCGTTGATAAAAGCATCCATGCTCTCGCGCAGCGCCGGATTGTGCGGAGAATGCCCCGCCATGTCCACCAGGACAAAATCGTACTCCTTAAACTCCCGTATGCACGCCTGCATCTCCTCCACCGAATAGATCACCCGAAACGGAACTTCCAGAATATTCGCATACGTCCTGAGCTGTTCCGCCGCCGCAATCCGGTAAGTATCTGCCGTGAGCAGCGCGACTTTATACTTCTGATCCAGCCGGAACTTGGAGGCGATCTTCGCGATCGTCGTGGTCTTTCCCACACCGGTAGGCCCCACAAAGAAAATAACCCGGAGATTTTTTCCTTCCTTCTCGATCGGCATCGCCTTGCCAAACTTTAAGATCATCTTCTGGTACACATCCGCCAGCGCGTGATCAAAGGGCTGGTTTATCTTGGCGTTCTTCTCCATCTCGTCGATGATCTGGTTGGCATACTTTTCATCCACTTCATTGTCCAGCATCGTATTGTAGAGGAGCTTTACAAACCGCGTCATCTCGTTGTCCTCCTCCGCCTCCTCCGGAGCAGGCTCCGCGGCTGTCTCCTCCTCGTCAATCTGAAGTTTTTTCTCGATAATGCTCTGAAGAGAATCCAGTTTCTCCACCAGCAGTTTATGGCTGCCGTTCTCCGCCTCCTCCTTCTTCGGGGAGGTCTCCCCGTCCGCAGGCCCCACATCCGCCCCGGCGGCTTTTGCCACCTGCCGGAACGTCTCCCGGAGACTGGCCTCCTCCGCAGGCTTCTGGGCGGTGCCGGCGTAGGGATATCTCTCACTGTCCTCCTCCTTTGCCACCGTCACTTCCACCTGGGATTTTTTCAGAAAGCCGAAAGGTCCCTTGGGCGATATGGTCTTCACATTCATGATGACGATATTTTCGCCCAGCTCCGTCTTCGCCCGGGCGACCGCCTCTTCCTCTGTTTTCGCTGTGTACTTCTTAATTATCATTACGCTGTCACCATTCCCACTGACTGCAGTTCCACATTGGAGTCTACCTCATTGTAAGAGACCACAATCAAATCTTTATAATAATCCTCAGTCAATTTCTTAAAATAAATTCTGACGATCGGAGATGTGATCACGATCGGATTTTTCCCCATCTGTTCCAGTTTCTCCGTCTCCTTGCCCACACTGCTCATGACCGCCTTGATGCGGATCGGATCCAGGGATATATAGGCGCCCGTCTCGGTCTGCTTGACGCTGCCCATGATCTCCTGTTCTATCTTCGGGTCCAGCGTGACCACACTGGTCGTCTCAGACGCAGGGAAATAGCGGCTCGAGATCGCCCGCTTTAAGCTCTGTCTCACATATTCCGTCAAAATATCGGTATCTCTGGAGGAGGGCGCGTAGTCCGCCAGCGTCTCCAGTATTGTCTGCAGATCCCGGATGGAAATTCCTTCCCGCAGAAGATTCTGCAGTACTTTCTGGATCTCGCCGAGCCCCAGCATCTTCGGCACCAGTTCGTCCACGAGAGCCTGATTTGCCTCCTTGATATTGTTGATCAGATTCTGTACATCCTGACGGGTCAGCAGCTCGTCGATATGCCCCCTGATCACCTCCGTCAGATGAGTCGCAATGATCGAAGGCGGATCCACCACCGTATAGCCGAGACTCTCCGCCCGCTCCCTCTGGCTCTCCGTGATCCAGAGCGCCGCCAGATGGAAGGATGGCTCAAACGTCGGAATACCGGAGATCTCCTCCTCCACATATCCGGGATTCATCGCCATATAGTGATCGAATAATATCTCCCCGTCGCTGACCTGAATTCCCTTTATTTTGATGACATACTGGTTCGGATTCAACTGAATATTGTCCCTCAGTCGGATGATCGGCACCACAGTACCCATCTCCAGCGCGATCTGCCTTCGAATCATGACCACACGATCCAGGAGATCACCGCCCTGATTGACATCCGCAAGGGGAATAATACCATAGCCGAATTCCAGCTCGATGGGATCCACCTGCAGCAGGGAATTGACATTCTCCGGCTGCCTGATCTCCTCCGCGGCCACCTCCTCGGTGTCCACTTCCTCCCGGATGCCCGCCATCTCCAGCGATCCCTGCACCATACGTCCCGCCACGATAAATCCCATGCCGAGCGTGACGAAAATCACGGTCTGCAGCGGTGTGATGATCCCCAGCACAGAGAGCGTGGCGCCCACGATGTAGAGGGCTCTCGGCACACCGAAGAGCTGTCCCACTATGACATTGGCAAAGTCGGCATCCTTGCCGCCCTTTGTCACTAAAATACCGGTTGCCAGGGAGATTAACAGCGAAGGGATCTGGGAGACCAGACCATCGCCGATCGTCAGAATACAGTAGGTCTGCGCCGCCGTACTGAAATCCATTCCCTGCCGCAGCATCCCCATGGCCGCGCCGCCGACCAGATTGACAAAGGTGATCAGCAGACCCGCCGTAGCATCTCCCTTTACGTACTTCACGGCACCGTCCATGGAACCGAAGAAGCTGGCCTCCGCCTGGATCTTCTCCCGGCGTTCCTTCGCCTCCGCGTCCGTGATGGCGCCGGTATTCAAATCCGCGTCGATAGCCATCTGCTTACCGGGCATAGCGTCCAACGTAAATCTCGCCGTCACCTCAGCCACACGCTCGGAACCTTTGTTGATGACCATAAACTGAATCAGAATCAGAATGATAAATATGATCACACCTACCACGAGATCGCCGCCGCCCACGTAGTCGCCGAAAGTCATGACCACGTTGCCCGGGTTGCCTGTCAACAGGATCAGTTTCGTGGAAGATACGTTCAGCGCGATCCGGAAAATCGTCGTGAAAAGCAGCATGGTCGGGAAGAAAGACATGTCTAACACTTCCTTCGTAAACATGACCGTAAAGAGTATCACAAAAGCGATCCCGATATTGACAGCGAGAAAAACGTCGAGAAGCCAGGAAGGGATAGAGACAATAAACATGATAAACGCAGCGAGAATATAGAGGGCCACGCCCAGATCCGCTTTTCCGATTTTCATTCGCTCCTCTCCTTTCCTTCCTGATCTTTAATATCTTCCGGCTTTCTGGTCCCTGAGATGGTACACATAAGCCAGCACTTCCGCCACCGCCGGGTACAGCTCCCCGGGAATCTGCGCCCCCACATCCACATTGGCGTAGAGCATCCTCGCCAGGGGTTTGTTTTCGTAAATCTCTATATCATACGCCTTCGCTTCCTCTTTGATCTTCGCCGCCAGATAATCCGCACCCTTCGCCAGCACGATGGGCGCCGCATACAGCTCACTGTCATATTTCAGAGCCACCGCGTAATGAGTAGGGTTGGTGATGACTACATCCGCCTCCGGCAGTGCCTGCATCATCCTTCTCCTGGAAGCCTCCTGCATGCGCTGTCTCTGCTTGCCCTTGATCTGGGGATCCCCTTCCTGATCCTTGTACTCATCTTTGACTTCCTGTTTTGTCATCTTCATGTCATCGCTGAATTTCCATCTCTGATAGATCAGGTCTAAAAGAGCGATGATCATATATACCGCGGCGATCCGGATGCCCAGGTCGATCACGATCGTCCCGATCTCCTGCACCGCCGACAGGATCGACATATCCATCAGATAAAACAGGATCTGCAGTTTGTCTTTTATATAACTCCAGGTGATATAGACGATCAGTCCTATCTTGGCCACCGACTTGACTAACTCCACCAGTGAGTTCAGGGAGATGATCTTCTTAAAGCCGCTGATCGGATTTATCTTGCTCAGTTTGGGCTCTAACGTCTTCGCCGTGGGCTTCCATTTCACCTGCACCACATCGCTGCCGAAGGCCACGATCACACCCACCAGAAAGATAGGCAGCATCACCAGAAAGAAATTCTGTATATTCTGGGTCAGGATCGATTCGATGTTGGCCACAGGCACCGTCCCATAGGGCATATTCACCACTTCCGGAAGCCTGTTGTAGATGCCGCCGTAGAGCTCCAGAAAGCTGACGCTGATATGTCCGATCCAGATTTTTAACAGCAGAAAAAGGGACAAAAGCCCCAGTCCGTTCGCAATCTCCTTGCTCTTTGCCACCTGCCCTTCTTTTCGGGCATCGTCCAGTTTTTTCTGTGTGGCCGGTTCCGTCTTTTCACCGCCGGGACCTTCCTTGGCAAAAAACTGTAAATTATATTCCAGCATCACATCAGCGCCTCCACAAAGGCAGCCGTCATCCGCCTTGCCTCCGTAAATATCATTTCCGCCGCCCTCGGGAGCAGGAATACGGTCAGAAAGATCACTCCCAGTCCCACAAAAATCTTGAGCTGCAGGCCGACCGCAAACATATTCATCTGGGGCGACACTCTCGCCAGAATACCCAACACCACATTCAGCATCAGGATCGCCGCAAAGATCGGCAGACAGATCTGAAATCCGATACGGATATACTCTCCCATAAAGCGGACCGCCACATCCAGAAGCTTCGCCGCGTCAAAATTTGCCCCGTACACCGGAATCAGTTCATAGGATTCCGCCAGCGCTCCGATGACATACTGGTACATCCCGCTGATCACCAGGATCAACATGATCAGATTCTGGTACAGCGTGCTGGTGATCGTCGTCTGCTGTCTGGTGGCCGGATCCATCAGCGTCACCATGGAGAAACCCACTTCCATGTCAGCTATGGCCCCTGTCAGCGCCAGAATGCTGGAACACAAATTTACCCCCATTCCGATCAGAACGCCCGTCAAAAATTCCTTCGCCACTATCATGGTATACTCGAACACCGTACTGTAGAGGATCTCCTGTCTGGGCAGGACGCCGTACAGCACCACCGATATCATGACACTGAGCACCGTCCGGTACCTTCTCGGCACATTGTTCATGTTGAAAAACGGCACCACATACACAAACATGGACACTCGGACAAGTATCAGCAGAAAATATTCCAGATCGGCATAATTGAAATCTACCGTAACCATGGCTCACCGCTATTTCACATACTCGCTGAGATTTGACAGCAAATCTGTCATCAGGTTTGACATCTCCGTCAGCATCCAGTGTCCTATGACCATGATCGTCAAAAAAATAGCGAGCACCTTGGGCACAAAGGTCAGAGTCTGTTCCTGGATGGAGGTGACCGTCTGAAAAATACTGATGATCAGCCCTACCGCCATGGAAATCAAAAGTACCGGTGCCGATACTTTTATTATGATATACAACGCCTGATTGGCGATCGCAATAACCTCATCTACCGTCATCCTGTTCTTCCCTTTCTTATCCTGTGAGATAGAAGGATCTCACCAGGTTTACAATGACCAGATTCCATCCGTCCGCTACAACAAAAAGCAGTATTTTGAACGGCATGGAGATCGTCGTCGGCGGTAGCATCATCATACCCATGCTCATCAGCGTGGAAGCCACCACCATATCGATCACAATAAACGGAATATAGATCACAAATCCCATACTGAAACCGGCCCGCAGCTCACTGATCATAAAAGCCGGGATCAGTACCGAGGTGGGAATATCCTCGAGGGTCTCCCCATCCCACTCGGTCCGGGAGATATCCATAAATACCTTGACATCCTCGGTCTGTGTGGAGCGGTACATAAACTTCCGCAGAGGTTCCACCCCCCGCTTAAGCGCCTCATCCTGCTCGATCAGTCCGCTCTCGTAGGGCACGATCGCATCGTTATAGATCTCGTTGATCGTAGGCTCCATAATAAAAAACGTGAGGATCAGAGACAATCCGATCAGGATCTGGTTCGTCGGCACCGTCTGGGTGCTCAGCGCCGCCCTCGTAAAGTGGAGCACGATGATGATACGCGTGAAGGATGTCATCATCAGAATGATCACGGGCAGAAGCGCGATCATAGTCAGCGTCAGCAGGATCCTCAGCTCCCCCGCTATCGTACCGTTGTTGTTGCTGATGGTGATCGTCGCCGTATTGGCGATATTCAGTTCCCCAAGTTCCTCCGGAGACTCCGCTTCTCCCGGATCCTGCAGCGTAGTGCTCGTATCCGTATCGCCCGTTTCACCCCGGTCCACGTCAAGCCTTGTCGCGTGTACGACCTGAGCAGAGCAAATACAGAATATGCCTACCGTAAACAGCAGGCATAACAGTTTCCTAATCCGTAGTCCGGAAAATCTTTCTCTCATTCTTTTTTCTTTTCCCTGACTTTCTCCAATAATTCCTGAAAACTCATCTTCGCTTCAGCCGTATCATCCCTCCGCATCAGCGCCGACTCGTCCACTTCCGTCAAAAAGGTAACTGTATCTTTTGCCACAGCTACGGCCAGATATTTGTTCCCCACACGTATTATCTGGACATACTTATCAGAGGCAATACGAATGCTCTCCAGCATTTCAATATTGCCGCCTGACCATCTCCCTTTCTGATATCCGGCAAGCCATTTTGTCACTGCCCACGTCACCCCTAAAACCAGGATGAAGAGAATAAGTACAGTAATAAACTGTGTTATTCCATTGTATGCAGCAGTTGTCAAAATCGTCATTATCCGATAACCTTCTTTACTGCCTCCAGTACACGGTCAGCCTGAAACGGCTTTACGATAAAATCTTTCGCGCCGGCCTGAATGGATTCGATTACCATCGCCTGCTGTCCCATCGCGGAACACATAATGACTTTTGCCCCCGGATCACCCTCTTTGATCTTCTTCAGAGCCTGGATACCATCCATCTCCGGCATTGTGATATCCATCAACACCAGATCGGGCTTCACTTCCGAATACTTCTCCACTGCCTTTGCACCGTTCTCGGCTTCCCCGGCAACGTTGTAGCCGTTCTTGGAGAGAATATCCTTGATCATCATTCTCATAAACGCCGCATCGTCACAAATCAACACATTTTTAGCCATCTTTTCACTCCTATCGCTTTTTTCTATGCTATTTTACTTAATAATCTCCGTTATTCTGACGCCGAAGCTCTCCTCGATCACGACAACCTCGCCTCTGGCCACCATCTTTCCGTTTACAAAAACTTCCACCGGTTCACCGGCCACTTTATCCAGCTCGATGATCGTTCCGGGGGCAAAATCCAGCACCTCGGAAATGGATTTCTTCGTGCGTCCAAGCTCCACCGTGACTTCCAGCGCCACATCCATGATCAGATCAATGTTAGCCGGTGCCCCCGCTCCCGGAGCCGCCGCCGCAAAATTCTGGAACTGTGCAGGCTGTATATTCACCGGAGATACCATAGGCTGAGGCGCAGGCTGCATAGGCATCCCGTAGGGCATACCATATCCCGGCGGCATCATCCCGGCGTTTCCGTAGGGTGGATACATTCCTGCCATACTCATATCCTGTGCGGGCGCTCCCATCCCGGGCATACCCATCCCCGCCGCAGGTGCAGCAGGCATCGGCGCCGCTTCCGGTATCGCAGGCTGAGGTGCCGGTTGTGGTGTTGGCTGCTCAGACGCAGGCGCTGCTCCCGCATCTCCTGCCAGACCGCCGTTCATAAAGGCATCGCACAAAAATCTGGCGAAATCGCAGGGATAGAGCTGCATGATCGTGCTGTCGATCAGATCGCCGATCTGCATACGGAATCCGATCTTCACAAAAGTTCCGCTGAGAAACGGCGAAATATCCTTCCCCGCATCTATCGTCATCAGATCCACCAGCGTTGCCTCCGGAGGACTGATATCGACCATCTTCCCCAGCATCGTCGCAAGAGACGTCGCCGAAGCTCCCATCATCTGATTCATCGCCTCCGAGATAGCGCTCAAATGAATCTCCGAGAGCTCACCGTCCGTATTCGTGCCGTCACCGCCCATCATAAGATCGGTGATGATCTTCACATCGTGTTCCTTCAATATTAAAATATTATGACCGTCTAATCCCGCCGTATACTTGATCTGAATAAATACGCAGGGTCTCTCATAGTCGCCCACCATGGTTTCCCACTGTGACAGCGACACCACCGGCGTCGTAATATTTACCTTGCGGTTCACCAGTGAATACAGGGTCGTTGCCGCTGAGCCCATGCTGATATTGGCGATCTCCCCGATGGCATCCTTCTCCACATCGGTGAGCAGTGCTTCCTCCTTACTGACAACGCCCGTATTTTCAAGGGAAGACGGCTCTGATACCTGAGGTTCCGGTGCTGCAGCTTCTACCTGTGGTTCATCCAGATCGGCAGTGCCTTCTGACATACCGTTCAGCAAAGCGTTTATCTCATCCTGTGATAACATTCCACCATCCACTTATCTATTCCTCCTCTCCCAGAACCGATGTAACCTGCACAGCATATTTTTCTTTGCTGGAACCGGGTACCGCGGTAAATTTTTTAATATTCCCGACATAAACCGTCAGATCGTTGTTTATCTCGGAGTCTAATCGTATAATATCGCCCAACTGGAGATTCATAAAATCGTTGACCGATATACTGCTCGTTCCCAAAATTGCCCTGAGCGGAACGCTCACTCTCTTCACCAGAGATTCCAGATGTTCCTGATAATCCTCATCGGAAGCTTCCTGCATCGTGGAGTACCAGAATTTCGTATTCAGGTTATCCATGATATCTTCCAGTGTAAAATAGGGCAGGCAGATATTCATCATACCTTCCACATCCCCTATTTTGACATTCAGCGTCACGATCGCTATCATATCGCTGGGGGCGATGATCTGGGCGAACTGCGGGTTTGTCTCGATCCGGTCTAGCACCGGACTGATCTCCACCACGTTCTTCCACGGTTCTCTGAGAAGCTGCATACAGACAACCAGTATCTTTTCCAGTATCGCCATCTCTATCTCGGAAAAATCTTTCGCCTTGTCGAGCGCCGTCCCCTGCCCTCCGAGCATTCGATCAATGATCGCATATCCCGTGTTCAGGGAAAGTTCCATAATAATATTTCCGGACAGCGGCGCAAAGTTTACAATGGACAATATGACCGGACTGGACAACGCATTCGAAAATTCCGAAAAAGTTACTGTCTCCGAGCTGTTCACAGAAACCTGCACATTTTTCCTGAGGTAGACCTGCAGGTTTGTGGCGAGCAGCCTCCCGTAGTGTTCAAAAATAATTTCAAGCGTACGAAGATGCTCCTTGGAAAATTTGACCGGGCGCTTAAAATCGTAATCCTTTACCGGTTTTTCTTCCGTCTCCTGTATTTCGTTCGCGTCCAGTTCACCGGTACTGAGGGCCGCCAGAAGATTATCTATCTCTTGTTGCGATAATACCTCACCCATCCGGGTTCACCTCCTTTACCCGGAATATTTTACGTCTCTAAAGTCTACCCTGAAAACAAAGTCAGAGCCGAACATATTCTGAATACTCTCCAGAATCGCCTGTTTCATTCCCGCCTCATCGGCCTGGGCCTCTGCCATTGTGTACTGACCTATCACATTAATGATCTCACTCTTGATCAGGCTCTCCCTGTCCGTGAGGCTCTCCCCGTACTCTTTGTAATCTTCGTGCTCCTTATCCATGGAGAGTGTGACTGCGATCATGATATAGTGCTCCGCGCCGTCCTCATCCTGTTTCAGACGGATCGTCATCGTATCCGCGATATCATAGGACGCTATGTTCTCTATGGGCACTACCGGTGTAAATGCCGTTCCGTCCGCAGAAGAGAGCTCCATATCCATAGCGCCGGTGATCCGCATCACCATGTCTGCCGTCGCCTTGTTCGTGCTCGTCACGCTGAACAGCATCACCGATGTCAGGGCGATATTCACGATCAACAGCGCCAGTATGATAACTGAAATCAAATTTTTCTTCATTTCTGTCTCCCACCTTTATTATTCGTAACTGGATATCTCATTATAGATTCTGATTTCCACTCTTCTGTTTTTTGCCCTTCCTTCTTCCGTCGAGTTGTCGGCGATCGGAACATACTCGCCTCTGCCGGAATTTTTGATGCGGGCCGGATCCAGATTTGTCGTATCCATCATATAATTGAAAACCGAAAGAGCTCTTGCCGCGCTCAGCTCATTGTTGCTGGCAAAACGTCGTCCCGATATGGGAACATTGTCCGTATGTCCCTCGATCTCTATCGTTCCCCCTGCATACCGCTCTAGGATCACGCCCACCTTATTCAGCACAGGCTTGGATTCCTCCTTCAGTTCATCACTGCCCGAATTGAAGAGCAGAGAACCCTTCATGGTGAGTTGCACATACTGAGCTGTCACCTGCATCTCGATATCTCCGGTCAGGTTATTCTCCTGCACGGCCTCCTCAATCTTTTCCGACAGCTCCTCTGACTGCTTTAGCCCTTCTTTCTGCACTTCGCTCTGGAGATCGTCCATCTCTTCCATCTCCGGCGTATTCTCCGCCATCTGTCCCACACTGTTCACAAAGTCATCGAGCTCGGGCAACTGGCTTATCCCGTTTCCGATCATCGCTCCGTCTCCGATCGATGTGGAACCGGCAGTGAAGATACTGAAAGTCTTGGAAAAAGAAGCAGCTACCAGTTCAAACTTCTGCGCGTCCACTGAGGACATGGAAAACAACAGTACGAAAAAGCACAACAGCAGGTTCATCAGATCGGCAAAGGTACTTTGCCACTCCGGCGCGCCTTTCTTAGGCTCATCTTCCCGTTTTTTAGCCATCTGCTTCACCGCCTTCTGATGAGGTTCTATCCTTCGGCGCAAGGAACGACTTCAGCTTCTCCTCGATGACACGCGGATTCTCCCCCGCCTGGATGGACAGAAGGCCTTCTATCAGAATTTCCTTAAGCCGGTATTCTTCACTGTTATTTGTTTTCAGCTTCATTGCGATCGGCGTACAGATCCAGTTGGCAAGAAGCGAACCGTAGAGTGTGGTGATGAGGGCAACGGCCATCTGCGGGCCTATGGAGTTCGGGTCTGACATGTTGTTCAACATGTTTACCAGACCGACAAGAGTACCGATCATACCCCACGCAGGTCCCATGGATCCGACGTCCTCCCAGAAAGTGATCTTCTTTTTATGGCGGTCTTCCATGCTCATCAGTTCGGTCTCCATGATCGCCCTCACGAGCTCAGGGTCCGTACCGTCCACGACCAGAAGGATTCCCTTGCGCAGAAATTCATCGTCGATCTCCCCTGCCGCCTCTTCCAGAGAGAGCAGCCCTTCCTTTCTCGCCACGTTGGAAAGATCTATGACTTTCTGAATCATCTCAGGAATATTGAAATTAGGCCGTTTCAGCACAAGTCCGAAACTTTTCAATCCTCCCACGAAGCTTTCGATCGTATTTCCTGCCAGAATCGCACAAAAAGCACCGCCGAAGGTGATCAGCGCGGACTGCAGATCCATAAAGTCCCTATAGATCGCCGCAAAACCGTTACCAACTACGATAGCCATAATGGTCAGCGAAATACATACTACTAATCCTATGATTGACGCTATATCCATTGCTCTTGCCTTTCTCCCGTTTTTACATCAATCTGCAAAAACACCCTTTCTCTACGATTTTACTAAATTTTATCAGAAATGTCTACTTTCAATTACAATAATTTTTATACAATCTTTGCCAAAATTCAAAACAAAACAGGAGACTTGTCGTTTTTTGTCCGACAAATCCCCCATTTGTCTTTATTTTTCTAAACTGCTCCGAAAAAAGTACTAACGTTTCAGATTAATCAGTTCCTCCAGCATCGTGTCGGACACCGTGATGATACGGCTGTTCGCCTGGAAACCACGCTGTGTCACGATCATGCCGGTGAGCTCGCCGGACAGGTCCACATTGGACATCTCCAACTCACCCGGGGTCATATATCCGCCGTCCGATGTGATATCCACACCGATCCCGTCGAAATCTCCGGAGTTCTGGGTCGCTATGTATAAATTGTCGCCTTCTTTCTGCAGACCGGAAGCGTTTGCAAATCTCGCCACGGCGATCTGGCCGAGAAGTTTACTCTGGCCGTTGTCGTACGCCGCATAGATCTTGCCGTCCTGCTGGATGGAGAGACCGGACATCTTACCTACCATACGTCCGCCGCCCTGGTGGTCCAGGCTGCCGTTGGTGGCATTCGCCGTGGAGACTTTATTGTTGCCCTGGTTGCTGAGGGTGGAGAAATCGATGGTAATAGCCCGGAAGCTTGCCGCATCAGGCATCGTTCCGAACACAAGCTGGGATGTTTTGCTTCCCGCCGTGCCGTTCAGTCCCACGAAGGAACCGTCCTGCTTGCTGAAGTCGATGCTGCAGCCGTCCACGTATTTACCGTTTAAGGTGATGGCGCCCGCCGCGCTGCCGGTCCCCGCCTGCATACCGCTCTGTGTGATCAGCGTCGCCAGCTGCGTGCTCACATTATAGGTGGTCTCCGTGGGCGGGTTTGCCGTGCTATCGGTTATCGTGCTGCGCATGCTGCGGAATTCGTCCACATCGTCGTAGCCGAAAGCTTTCGCCACGCCCGCCCATGCATCCTCCTCTTTCAGTGCAGTTCCGGTGGTATCCGCGGTATTTGCATATTCCACGGCGGATATTCCATTCTCCCCGTCCGTGATCGTGTAGGTGATATGCTTACCGGTCTGTCCGTCCACCACATAGTCGATCGTCCAACCGCCGCCGGCTGCCCCCGCCAGTGTATAGCCGTTGCCCAGGGACTTTACCTCATCCGGAAGGGTGACCGGCGTATTGCCCATGCTGGCTCCCACTGTATCCGTGATGTCTTTTCCGTTGGCATCCAACAGTTTCACCAACTCGCAGGAGTAGGAGTTCACGTTATCATTGTTTCCCGCCACCTTCTTGATCGCCAGTTTCGCCGTGTAGCTGTATCCCCTGTCGTCGTAGAAGTTCAGATTCATGATCTTGCCGTCCTTGGAGTTCACCTCCGGGCTCTCCGCATCCACAATGCCGGATACGTACGCCTGGGTAGTCGCCTCCGCCGGGTAAGTCATGTTCGCCGCGCTCATGATCTGCAGCGCGGTCACTGTATCCGGCTTGATATCGTTGGTGTCCGGATCTACCTGCCAGCCCATCACCTTGTAACCGTTGGATGACATGACCAGATTGCCCGCCGCGTCCACCTTGAAGGAGCCGTCCCTTGTGAACATATTGTCTCTGCCGTTGTTGACGACAAAGAAAGAATCGCCCGTGATACGGATGTCGAACGGATTGTTTGTGGTCTCCGCCGAGCCCGGCAGTGTGATATTCGTGTTGATGGATGCCATCTTAACGCCCAGACCTACCTGTTTGGGGTTGATGCCGCCGATGCCTGTATTGGCATTCGGCCCGGACGCGTTGCTGGAATTCTGATATAATAATTCGGAAAACAGCGCCGCCTGCGCCTTGTAACCTACCGTATTTACGTTCGCGATATTGTTACCGATAACGTCCATTCTTGTCTGATGTGTTTTCAGTCCTGCAACGCCTGAATACATTGCTCTGTTCATAAATCAATTTACCTCCTGTTTGAAAGAGGGGTCCGTCTGTTCCTTCTGTCATTCCGGAACATCTATAGCTTCCATAATAAGGTCCGGCTATAATTTATATGATCACGGCCCCGTCAATATTAGTAAAAATGTTTTCCTGTGCTTCACTCTGTTCCATCGCAGTCACCACAGTGCTGCTCGGTACATTCACGATAAACGCCAGAGAGTCCACTAACACCAGCGAATCTTTGATGCCTTTCGC
Source organism: bacterium 1XD8-76 (assembly GCA_003611955.1). Lineage (GTDB taxonomy): Bacteria > Bacillota > Clostridia > Lachnospirales > Lachnospiraceae > 1XD8-76. The sequence goes on along the minus strand of RAZE01000002.1, from coordinate 119,179 downwards.
CTGGGCTTTCTTTGTCCCCTCCTGCAGCCTTTCCATCTGTCCGTCCGTCAGCTCAATGTTTCTGGTGCTGAGTCTGTTCGACGCATGTTTGGAAAATCGGACTTCTCTGTCAAGCCCCGCCGCCCGTTCCAGAATATCCTGAAAGGACAGGCTTCCCTGCTGCTTCACCGCAGGTGTCTTCGGCTTCTGACCCAAATATTCGCCCTGCACCTGTTCTAAAGAGTGAAAACCGTTTGTCTGTACTTTCATACTCTTCACCAGCTTCCATGCTAAATTTACGCTTCCGCGTCCTCTTCCGTTCCCTCGGTCTTATCCGTCTCTTCCGGTTTCTCCGTCTCTTCCGGTTTCTCCGCCTCGTGAGCCTTCTTCAGTTCCTCGATACGCTCATACAGCTTTTTAATCTTTTCCGCGTTTTCCTTCGCCACAAAAGTCTTCTCATACTCGGACATTTTTTCGTACTCGTTGTAAACGCTCTCTACATCCTCCGCATCGTCGTACGTCAGATTCTCATATGCCGGAAGTTTGTTCAGTTTCACGGACCACTCATACACTTTATCAAAAGCGGTCATGTACTCCGTATCCACCACATCGTGCAAATCGTCCATGGAATAAAGGGAACCGTTCACGGAGAGATACGCTCTTCCTCCCTCGTAGGTGACATAATCCACCTTCCCCTGTATCGTAGTGGTCTTTCCCGATTCGCTGGTAGTCTGCAGCACGACTGTCTTTCCCACCAGTGTGGACGCTCTCGACAGATCGAAAGAAGCGCTCATATTCTGCATTGCCTCCAGTTCCGAGAAAGTCGCGTACTGGGATATCCACTCTGTGTTGGATGTGGGCTCCAGCGGATCCTGATTCTGCACCTCCGCCACCAGAAGTTTCAGGAAAGTATCTTTGCTGTATCCCGATGTCTTTTCTTTTTCTTTTGCTTTGGCCAACGATGTCTGGGATTCGGTCTCCACTATCTTACCGTCCTGCACCGGCGCCACCAGATTACTTGCCATAGTCTCTCTCCTTTACGCTGTATAGTTTACAATATTGCCCTCGGCCTGCATGATCTCAGCCGTCAGCCTCTCCTCCTCGGTGAGATCCTCCTCTTCCGGATCCAGTTCTCCGAGATTTAAATTTCTGCCGCCTTTTCGCCCCTGTTTCTGTTGCTGTTCCGAAGCCGTCTCGTTCCCCCCGGGATTTCTGTCCAGGGAATACTGTGCGACCGTCACTTCCACCGCTTCCACTTTGACGCCCTGCTGTTCCAGATTTTCTTTCAGCTCCATCACCTGGCTCTCCAGCGCTGCTCTCACAGACTCGTTCTGGGCGATAAACTGCGCGGTCAACGCCCCCTCCCTGTTGGTGATCTGGATATGTAAGGTCCCCAAAGATTCGGGATGCAGCTGCATCTCCAGGCTGGTCATTTCCGGTTTCACGGAGACTTTCATGTAGTCCAGTATCTGGTCCATGATCTGCTGTGTGTCGGCAAACGAAAATGCACTTCTCACCTCTTCCGCATGTACCTGTACCGCCTGCTCTGCGCTCGATGTCTGATAACTGTTCCCCATAAACGGGCTTTCGCTGTCATTCCCGGCGCTCTCCTGCCTCGGTGTCTCCTTCGGCATCGTCGTCTCTGTCCTGGCGTTTTCCGTAGCCTCCGGCTTCGGCGCCGTAAACCGCAGCGTGTTTTGGTCTCCCTCCGCCTCCTGCATCTGACCTGACGTCTCCTGCACTTCCTCCGTCACCTCGGGTGCTTCCGCAAACATCTTCTCCGCTTCCGCCACCGCCGCTTTCAGCTGTTCCGGGGTCATGCCGGTCTCTTCCTGCAGTTCCTTTGTGATGTCCTCCAGCGTACCCAGCGCTTCCGTCACAGATTGATAAAAAGTTTCATCGGTCAGAAGGGACATCTCATCCGCTCCCTCCGTCAGTTCCACCATCAGCTCTTTTAAGTTTTTCGGATCAAGTAATGACACTTCTGTCATTCCAAGCTTATCCATCGCCTCGGCAACCGCCTCCGGCTGGATTCCCAACTGAGCTGCCAGCGCCGCGGCCATCTCGCCGCCCGCCCTCTCCAGAACCTCGGTATCCTCCGTGATATCTTCCGAAACTTCCTGTGTCTTTGTCTCTGTGTCCGCCTCGCTCGTCCCGGCTTTTTCCTCCGTTTTACCGCTCTTGTTCAGTTCCTCTTTCGGTGCGGTATCTTCGGCCTTCGCTCCCGCTTCCGAAGTTTTTGCAGTCTCCGTCTGCTTCATCGGTGTGGTATCCTGTTTCCCCATCGCCGTGGTCTGCTTCAGCACCGCATCAAAACTTCCGCCCCCGGAGGGCTGCGCCGGTTTTGTTCCTTTTGTCGATAAGATATTCTGCGCCGCAGAACCCTTATCAAGTACGGGCATGTTCGTCACGTTTTTACCTCCTTCTTTATTTGTCAATGTTCTTTTCAGGCCTTGACCTGAAATTTATAAAATCATTACCCTTCACATCCCTGTTCCGGGTAAACGATCTTCACAGAATATATCGGACATTTTGCCCGTTTTCTAAACCATCCGCAGCGATTTTCCGCATTGCCGATTTACTCCGGATCCATCATCTTTGTCAGTCTGGCCGCGTTCTCCTCATTCATCTGCTGCAGGATATCCGCCCGATCCTCCGCGGTCATCGCCTTCAGTATTTTCGCCACCAGATCCAGATCACTGGTCATCGTATCAAAGATCGCTGCGGCCTCCTTCGCCTTCATCGAAGAATAGGTGGCCACATAGTCGGAGAGTTCCCGGTTCACAGCCGTCTCCTGGATCACCTGCTGATACAGATATTCCGCCGTCGCCGGATCCATCGCCTCATAATACTTCTGATATTCCTCCACCCCCGGACCGTTCTCCGCGTAGACGACCTCCTCGTAAAATTCATTCTTTAAGCGCTCAAACTCCAGCTGATCGTTCTCAAAATTCTGCAGTCTGCTGTTCTCCTCCTTCAGTGCGCTCACCTCGTTGGCATACTCCAGATTCTGTTCCTGCGCCAGCTGCAGTTCCTGCTCCAGCTGCTTGATCTGGTCCACCGCATCCGCCACATCGGAGTAGGCGCTGTACTCATCCTCCTCTTCCTCCGTGCGGCGCTCGCCCGGAAGAATTTTATTGACCACCGGCACGTCCTTCAAAAGCGGTTTTAAGACGTTTGTTCCGACACCGCCCACATCCAGTTTTACAAGTACGCAGAGGATCGCGATCCAGATCAGCACAATAAAAGCCGTCACCAAAAATACCGGAAGTCCTCCCGGATCACCGTCGAGCTCTTCCTCCTGATCCGAGATTTCCCTGGCCTTCTGTTTCGCTTCCTTCTTCTGTGCCTTCTGTTCCGCCTTTAAACGTTTTCTCTCTTCTTTCAACCGCTGACGTTCCGATTCGCGGTCCTGAAGTTCTTCCGTCTGCTGCTCATTTCCCTGCAGTTTTTCTGCCATATATCTTCACGCCTTTCCGCTCTTTTTCCTCACAGCGAAGCAATCTCTTCCTCCGCATGTCTTCTCCGGCCGTAGACGTAACTCACCAGTTCATCCACTTCCTTGCTCTCTTCCTTCGCAAGCTCTTCCTTAAACTCCTCGAACGCAGCTTCCTTCAGCTGCTCGTGGGTCTTTCTCTCTATCATGTATTCCTGCAGAGTGATCCGGGCTCTCTCCAGCGCTTCCTCCGCTCTTTTTACCCTCACTCTCTGCTCCTCGATCGACACTTTTATGTACACTAACGCCGCTTCGTTCTCCTGCAGTTTCAGAGAGTCGAGTATCTCCTGCCGCAATACTGCGCCCTCCGCCAGGTACTGGATCCTGCGCTGCTGTAAGCGCTGCAGTCTCTCCTCCTCCACATTGAGCTGCATGCGGGCGTTCGCAAACGCCTGCTTTGCCTGCTCCTCCATCTTTTCCTTGATATTCAGAATGCTCTGCATCCTGTACACAAACTTCGCCATAAGCTCTCTTTTCCCGCATGCCCCCGGAGTTATGTCGCAAAAATATTGTTCATGGACTCCACGGCCTCCTCAAAACCGGTCTTCGTATCCACATCCTGCATCAGAAATTCATTCACCTGCTCGATCTTGGAGATCGCATAGTCAATGCCCGGATTGCTGCCAGCCTTGTAGGCGCCGATGTTGATCAGATCCTCCGCCTCCTGATAAGTTGCCAGCACGGTCTTCAACTTTCCCGCCATCGCCTTGTGCTCTCTCGTCGCGATCGCGCTCATGCATCGGGAGATGCTCTGCAGCACGTCGATAGCAGGATAATGATTTTTGTGGGCCAGCTTCCGGTCCAGCATGATATGTCCGTCCAGAATGCTTCTCGCAGTATCCGTGATCGGTTCATTGAAATCGTCCCCGTCCACCAGCACTGTGTAGAGCCCGGTGATGGATCCTTTGTCGGAGCGCCCCGCCCTCTCAAGAAGTTTCGGCATCTCCGCGTAAACGCTGGGAGGATAGCCTCTCGACACCGGCGGCTCCCCGCTGGCGAGCCCGATCTCTCTCTGCGCCATAGAAAAACGGGTCAGAGAATCCATCATAAGAAGTACATCCTTTCCCTGATCCCTGAAATATTCCGCAATCGCCGTGGCGGTCTTCGCCGCCTTGTTTCGCTCTAACGCCGGTTTGTCCGAAGTGGCCACCACCACCACGGAGCGTGCCATACCCTCCGGCCCCAGATCTCTCTCTATAAACTCCCGGACCTCTCTGCCCCGCTCTCCGATCAGAGCGATGACATTGATCTCCGCCGTCGTATTCCTCGCAAACATCCCCATCAGCGTCGATTTTCCCACGCCGGAACCGGCAAAAATGCCGATTCTCTGCCCTTTTCCTATCGTCAGCAGGCCGTCCACCGCCTTCACCCCCAGGGGCAGTACCTCGTCGATAATCTCCCTCTGCAGCGGATCCGGGGGCGCCGCCTCCACCGGATATCTGGCAATCGCCTCAAAACGGGAACCGTCCACCGGCCTCCCCAGTCCATCCAGCGTTTTCCCCAGAATTTCGTCTGTGATCTCCACCATCAGAGGCACATCCGTGTTTTCCACCATGCTGCCCGAACCGATACCGTCCGTCACCTCGTAGGGCATGAGCTGTGTCATTCCGCCCTTAAACCCTACCACTTCCGCCATGATCGAAGTACCCTCGCCTCCCGGCGGAAAGATCCGGCAGATATCTCCGAGTTTCGCATCCGGTCCCGCCGACTCAATAGTCAGACCGATGACATTCACCACCTTGCCCATCTTTTTGAACAGGGGTTCCTCTATACATTTTTCATATCGTCTCAAACGAGTAAGTGCCGTCGCTTCCAAAGTCTTCTCCTGTCACTCTTTCTGATAGGCGAGCATGTGGATCCTGTGTCTAAGCTCCTGCAGTTCCACATCGATGCTGCAGTCAAACAGACCGCCGCCGGTCTCGATCATTCCCTCCCCGCGCTTCATTGTGACATCCGCCACCAGGTCCATCCTGACCCCCGGCATTCCCACCAGAAGTTCCTCCTTGCGGGCGCTTACGTACTCATAATCCGCCTGGGAAACTCTGACGATAAACTCTTTCCCGCTGTCGATCCTGTGCAGCGTGGTATCTAACAGATGGAAAATGATCTCACTCTGTTCCTTCAGACCTGCCTCAAAAACATGGTCATAGATCTTTGTCAGTTCATCTATCACCATGGGTTCCATTTCCTGCAGTTTCTCTTCGTACTCCCGATGCAGGGTATCCCGTACTCTTTCCGTTTCCTGTATTGCTTCTTTTACTTTTCTTTCCGCTTCTTCTACTTCCTGAAGGGCTTCCCCATGTCCTTGTGCAAAACCGTCATTGTAACCGGCTTGCCTGCCCTCCTCCGACGCCCGGCGTCTGAGAACTTCAATCTCCTGCATGGCGGCAGCCCTCATCTCCTCGATCTCCTGTCTGGCCTCCGCCAGCAGTTCCTCCGGAGACGGTCCCTCATAGACAGGTTCCTCCCGGTAAATATTTCCGGATTCCCCGGCGATCATGCCGGCTGTCTCCCTGTCCATCTCTCCAAATTCCGTCACGCGAAATCCTTCCCCGGATTCCTGTCCTTCGGTGCTCGCGATCCCTGCCTCACTCAGACGCCTCGCCACGATCTCATTGGAGTTTATGATTCTGGCTTCCCCTTCACGGAAGTTTACAAAGCCTGACTTTAATAAATTAGACAACGACTTCGTCCCCTCCACCTCTGGAGATAACAATCTCTCCTGAATCTTCCAGCTTTCTGATAATATTTACGATCTTCTGCTGTGCTTCCTCCACATCCTTCATTCTGACAGGTCCCATAAATTCCATATCCTCCTGGATCATGGACGCGAGACGCTTGGAAAGGTTGTTGAATATGGCGTTCTTCACTTCCTCATTCGAGCTCTTCAGGGAGACAGCCAGATCGTTGTTGTCCACGTCTCTAAGCACACGCTGAATAGATCTGTCGTCGAGAAGCAGGATATCTTCGAACACGAACATCTTCTTCCGGATCTCGTCTGCCAGTTCCGGCTCCTCGATCTCCAGGGTCTCCATGATATGCTTCTCCGTTCCTCTGTCCACCGTATTTAAAATATCCACCACGGCGTCCACGCCGCCGATAATCGTGAAATCCTGATTGACAAGGGATGCCAGTTTCGATTCCAAAATGTTTTCCACCTCTTTGATCACGTCCGGGCTTGTTCTGTCCATCACCGCGATACGCTTTGCCACATCCGCCTGCCTGTCGGGCGGAAGAGCGGAGATGATCAGTGCTGCCTGCCCGGGCGACAGGTAGGACAGGATCAGCGCAATGGTCTGCGGGTGCTCATCCTGGATAAAGTTGATCAGCTGCGCCGCATCTGTCTTTCTGACAAACTCGAACGGTTTCACCTGCAAAGATGCCGTCAGCTTGCTGATCACATCCACCGCCTTATCCTCGCCGAGCGCTTTCTCCAGCACCTCTTTCGCGTAGCCGATACCGCCCTCCGCAATATACTGCTGGGCAAGGCACAGATCATAAAACTCGGTTGTGACCGCCTCCTTTATCTGAGGCGTGATGCTCCTTGTGTTGGCGATCTCCAGCGTAAGTTCTTCTATCTCGTCTTCTTTTAAGTGTTTAAATATCTGGGAGGACATCTCGGGTCCAAGGGAGATCAAAAGGATCGCCGCTTTCTGCAGACCGCCCAGCTCCTCTATGCTCATTTCCATTGCAGCCATACCGTATTACCCCCAGTCTTCGTTTAACCAGTTCCGCAGCAGATTTGCCGCCGCCTCCGGATTTTCTTCCACAAATTTTTCCAGTACAAGCCTTGTCTCCGACTTCGGTTCCACCTCGATATCCTCGATCGTCTCATCCGGCGTAGACTGCAGGAGCGCATCCACCGGCAGCGGTTCCTCCGGTTCCTCCGGCACTCTCTCCCTCATCATGCTCCGCAGGATGACAAAAGCGAGCAGAGCCAGGATCAGAAGAATCAGCACAAAAACGATCACATCCGCCGCCTCGATATCCAGCCCTTCTCTGTCCACGAACCAGTTTTCCTCATAGGCGACAATGGAAATATTCTCCGCCGGGATACCGGTCGCTCTGGCCACTACGTTGATGTAATCCTCGTCCAGCTCCATCTTTTTCCTGCCGCTGTTCTGCGCCTTGTATTCCTCCCAGCTGATTCCGTCCAACAGTCCCTGGTTTTTGACCACTTCCTCCTGAACGATGATATAGTCTATGGCAGTGATACCCGCCGAAGAACCGGCGTAGTCGATAATACCGCCCACGCTGTTCGACTCCGTGATTCTCTCGCCCGGCACATACTTATAATCCTCCTCCGAGGTGGTCGTGCTCTGCTGCCCGTTTGTCTCCACCATATAGGTCGCCGGTTCATCGTTGGAGTCCGTCCCCGGGATATCGCCGCCACCCGCCGTGGAATCCGACGTGTAGATATGCGCCTCCGCCAGAAGTCCCTGCGTGGAATTTTCCGGCGCGTAATAATTATGATCGACCACTCTCGTGTCGGAAAAATCAATCACAAGATTGACCGCCACTTCAATGGAATCGAAGTTGTTGGTCCCTTTCAGGGCATCCTTCACCTTCATCCCTACGACCTGCTCCGACTCCTGTTTCACCACCATCGGAGAGTTCGAGCTTCCGGTGATCTGGAAATTATCATCCCCGGAATAGAGCATATTTCCTGTCGTATCGATGATGGATATCCTTTTCGTCGTATCGTTCCCTAACGCCGTCGCCACCGCGCGGGCCAGAAAAGCCGCATTGTCGGCCGTGAATTCCCCATCCAGCTCCAGTACGATAGACGCGGAGGACTCCTGCTCCACAGCAATCAAAGTGCCGTTTTCCTCCGGCACATGCAGCATTACCGTCGCCTTTTTGATTGCGGGAAACATACCCATAAAATCATGCTCCAGCTCATCCTGCAGCATTTTTATATACCGTTTCTGTTTATCCGCCTCCGTGACGCCGAGGCCGCCCTCCGTCACCTTGTCAATACCGTACTGATCGGAAATGATACTGTTGGACGCCAGAAGGAGATTGGCATCCCCGATCTGGGAAGTCGCCACCTCCACCCGGAGGCCGTCGTCCGATATTCGATATGTATAACCGCCCTCGCCGTCCAGGATCTCCTTGATCTGAGCTCCCTCGCTGGCCGATTCGCATTCTTTTAACAGCGTGTACTCGGGTCTGTTGAAGATCGTCACAATGATCACAAAAGCGAGGATAATACCTGCACTGATACATACGATCAACGTGCGCTGCTTTATCTTCAACCCTTTCCACCAGTCAATAATCTTTTTTAATAGATCCTTTACTCTTTCCTGCATCTGGATATTTCTCCCACCTGTACTTTATCTTTTTCGCTGTCCCGAAATACAGGCAGCAAAAAAATTGCAGAGCTCAGATCTAGATCTGCATCTGCATAATTTCTCTGTAAGCTTCCAGCAGTCTGTCTCTGATCGCCGTGGTGTAGGATATCGCCTGGGAAGCTTTGCTCAGAGCAATGGTCAGATCGTGGGGATTATCCACCTCTCCCATCGCCCATTTGAGTTCCATATCCTCTCTGTCCGAGATGTAAGAATTGGTCAGATTAATGTTTTTTATCGCCGTGTCCAGCAGGGACTCAAAACCTTGTTTCTTCTCCTCCTGCCCTCTCAGGTTTGTTATCGATGCAGTCGCTTTATTGGCAGTTTCCACCAGGTCAGCCGAATTTACGCTGAATAAAGATGTGATGTCCATGTTATATTGTTACTCCCTTTCCGCTCTTATTATTCCTATTGGTAAATCAGCTTCCCTGCCCTATGGACAGACCTCTCTGCGCCATGCTCTTGCTGGCCTCAAAGGCGGTGGCATTGGCCTCATAGCCGCGGCTGGCATCAATCAGATTGACAAACTCCGTCACGGCATCCACATTGGGGTACATGACATAACCGTTCTCGTCGGCATCGGGATGAGCCGGATCGTACACCATCTTCATCTCCGTCCAGGTATCCTCATACACGCCGTTCACTTTTACACCCACGCCGGAATATCTCGCGTGTTTATCGGAGTATCTTTGCCGTTCATCATCCAGCACATGGGAGAAAGGCATTTTCCCGCTCCTCTCCTGGAATGTCACAACTTTCCTGCGGTAAGGTGTCCCGTCCTCCGTCCTGGTGGTATTCATATTCGCCAGGTTTTCGGAGATGATATCCATACGGTAACGCTCCGCGGTCATACCTGTCGCACTGATATCAAAAGCCGTAAAAAGTCCCATAATCTTCTCCTTATTTCATCACTGCCATGTTCTATTTTGTCACAGTCTTCAAGTCGCTGAAGTTCGTCGTGATCGAAGTGGTCAGACCATAATAGTACATCTGGTTTTCCGCCAGATACACATTCTCCACATCGATATCCACATTATTCTCGTCCTTCCGGTAAGAGTACCCGGCGTAATCTATGTATGATTTGGGTTTCAGGTCCTCATCCTTCAGGGAGGCAACTTTCTGATCCGTCGTCATATAACGGAATTCCCTCATCGCCTGCTTTAACTGCGCCTTGAAATCCACATCTTCCCTCTTATATCCCGGCGTGTTCACATTCGCCAGGTTGTTGTTGATGCAGTCGTTTCTGATCCAGGCCGCATCTGCCGCCTTATCCAGTACCCTCGTATAGTCATAGATATTCGTGTTCAACAGAGTGCTCATCGCATACCCCTTTCCTCTTCCGGATATTATATCCCACATTTATTATTATACGTAATATGTTCAAAAAAACAAGTTCTTTTTCACATACAACCACCATACTTTTTCCTGATATTTATTCCAAAACTGTCAAAAGGAATCTATTGCGCCCAATAAATTCCTTTTTTCCGCTTCGTCAATCCATGACTGTTTTATCCTCATCCTATTTCTTTTCCATCTGTACTTTCAGCGAGGCTATCTCCTCGTAGATCGCGTCGTTCAGCACCTTGATCGATGTCCCCTTCATTCCGGAGGAGCGGGACTCTATCACACCGGCGCTCTCAAACTTCCGCAGGGCGTTTACGATAACCGAGCGGGTGATTCCCACCCTGTCCGCGATCTTGCTCGCCACAAGGATACCCTCCCTGCCGTTCAGCTCGTCGAAGATACAGATGATCGCCTCCATCTCCGAGTAGGAAAGCGTACTGACAGCGGACTTTACGACAGCCAGTTTTCTGCTCTCCGCCGCCATCTCCTCGCTGACCGCCCGCAGCATTTCCAGCCCCACCACGGTACTCCCGTATTCACAGAGGATAATATCGTCTATATCGTATATCTCATCCTCCTTGTAGATGAACAGCGTTCCTAACCTCTCGCCCGCGATCTCGATGGGGGAGACAAGCGCCTCATACTTCCTGGCGGTCTGCTCCTCAAATCCCAGCGTCTCCAGATTGACATTCTCTTTGGTCGACAGCACGCCGAGCAGTCTCTCGTTCAGCTGACTGTCCACAAATTTTCCCACATTGTCCGACAGCAGCGCTTCGATCGGCCTGATCCCCGCGAGTTCTCCGACCCCCAGCACTTTTCCCTTTCTGCTGATCACGAGAACATTGGAACCCAGGATATCCTTCATCACTTTGCAGATATCGCTAAAGACAACCTTGCTGGAATTATTATTGTGCAATAATTTGCCTATTTTCCTCGTTTTATCCAATAATTGTACGCTGCTGCTCACAGAGTTCCCCCTATATCTATCGGTTTCTTTTCTTTTTTTAACAAAAGATATCCTATTTTATCATAAATCTAAACAAAATGCAAATCATTTCTTCCTCAACCATCATCCTTGAAAATGTCAACATTAAATGCGAAAGATTTTTTGATTTTTTCCGGTTCTCCATAATGCACAAAAAGTGGAGCTGTTTTCTTGTGCATTATTCACATATTTATTATTATATCGTTGCCAGTTCCTTTTCAAACAGTTCTTTACTGCTGCAATAGCCCAGCGTCCGGCGCGGGTATTTGTTGATCCAGTCTTCGATCTGCTCGATCTCTTCGTCCGTCTTGTCGTCAAAATCCGTCCCCTTTGGTATATGCCGCCGGATCATCTTGTTTTGATTCTCATTGCTGCCTCTTTCGTAACTGCTGTATGGGTGACAGTAATATATTGTCGTCCGTTTTTCCTCTCTCCTGCATGATTTTTCCATGCCCTCATAGTCTGCAAATTCCGATCCGTTATCTACTGTTATACTTTTAAATACATTATAGAACATATCGCCCCACTTTTTCTCTAATCTATCCAGCGCATTTACTACACTTTCCGCTTTCTGATCCGGCAATTTTGCTATTATTTCATCTCTTGTCTTTCTTTCTGTCAGTACAAGCAAACAGGACTTTGTAACGCCCTGCTTTCCCTTTACTGTGTCCATTTCCCAGTGTCCTATTTCTTCCCGTGTGTCTATTGCGTCCGGTCTGTTCTCTATGCTCTCCCCACGACTGGGGCGCGCCTGCTTTACTTTCCGGTATTTCCGCTTTTGATCTTTCTTTACGGGTAAATCTTTATTTGTCAGCTTTAAGAAAATACCTTTATCTATGTATGAATAAAATGTGGTTGTGCATATCATTGTTGAAAATCTTTCCTGCTGCTCTCTTGCTTTTGCCAGTGCTGCGTCCGGTGAATATTTTTGCTCTATCACAAGATTTTCAAGAAAATTTGCTAATTCTATGTCGTTTCCTATTTTCAGCCCCGCGCCCTTTGCTTTTAGATTTTCCCGCGCTTTCCTGTCCGCTTCGTCGGGGTTGTACCTTTCTTCCTCTGTCAGATCGCTATTTGTGTGCATATATCTTCCCCGCTTTAGTTCCCTGTATATCGTGCTTATATGCTTATGAAGAATAACTGCCACTTCTTTCGGTTTGTGTCCTGCGCGGATCAGCGTGTCCAGCCGCAGCCTGTCATTGTATGTCATTTGTGAAAATTCTTTCTCTTTCATGTGTGCCGCCTTTCTGAAGAAACGCCGCAGACGTTTTCCCTCTACGGCGTTTCTTCTGTGATTGCAAGCAGCCACAAAATATTTACATTTAAAACCTTTGCAAATACTTTCAATTCATAATCAGCAACAAAACGCGTCCCGATCTCCACGCGGCTTATGCTGTCGCGTTCAATCGTTATTCCCTCGACCTGCATTTTTGCCGCCAGTTCGTTTTGTGACATTCTTTGAACGACGCGCGCTTCTCTTATGCGATCGCCGCATATATTCTTTTTCCCGCCATAATCATATATTTTCACGTTTTTGCTTCCCTTTTGTGCTAATATTCAGCAATATACTTGACATTAACACATTAAATGCGATAAATTGTGTTAAAGGTCAGCAACTACGCTGCTAATATAATTTTAGGAAGGTGTAATTATGAAAAGAAAATCTTTTTCAATCTTTTGGGGTGTTATGTTTGTACTTGGTGGCTTTGTAGGGCTTGCAAAATATGGTGTCTTTAGTGCCTTGATCTGTTTTATTATAGGAATATTATTTCTAATTCCGTTTAAAGTTAAATCTGATCCGCAGGAAGAAGCGGTTTCCGGTACCGGAGATAAACCGCATTACAAAAATATAGCTTTCTATCGTGATACAAAAAGCAATTCCTTTTCCGTTGCGGGTGTTACATTTTCAAATGAAAGCGGGGAAATAAAATCACGCCAAACGATCCTGCGCCGATTATTATTTAATGATCCCCCCTTTGACTGTGATTGCACCGTTACACTTGAAAGATACATTTACGAGAATGAACCTGCATTTTATGTAAAAGTGAATGATTATATTATAGGCAATGTCCCGAAAGAATTTATACCCTTTATTGATGTTAATTTTGACCGTCCGTATAGAATTGATGATTTTCAAGTATACGGCGGGCAGGACGGGAAAAAGTTCGGGGCTTCCTTGAAGGTTGTTTACCTTGATACTCTCGAAGCGTAACAGTTGCAAAAAACGGGCGGCATTATCCAGCCGCCCTTTTATTATACCACTCTCTTTCTTTTTGCAATACCGCCTTTATTCCTCAATCAGTATAACTTTTTTAGCTTCGTGATCTATTTCAACTTTGTATCTATCCCCATTCCCTGTCCAGTAAAAATCCCCTGTTTTAAAATTATTCCAGTTGATCCGGCGTTTGCTGTCGTTCATTGTTTCCGTTACGTCTCGCAGCGCGTCCGCGTTTCCCTGTACCTCATAACCGTATGATTTCATATTTTTCACCTTTCCGGCGGGGACTGCTGCCCCGCCGCCTTTCTTTATGCTCTAACTGTTTTTGTATCTAATTTCATAACTATTGATAACATTTCCTGTCTTGCTTTCCAGTTTGTCTTTGCTGCCTTGCTTAAAATCTCCCTTTCCTTTTTCATTGGTATGATTGATAATGCGTATTGTATCAATTTTTCTTCCGCTTCCAGCTTTTTGTCTCTAGCTTTGCACACCCGATCCCATACTTTCTTTTCTTCCGGTTCTGCTGCAAATTCCTCATTCAGTCTATCAAATTCGCTTTCGTCCTCTATGCAATAAATACTTGCTACATCATAGCCCCGCTTTTTCAGAAATTCCGCTTCCAGCTTTCTTTCCTGTTCTTCCGCTGCTGCCAGTTCTGCTTGTGCCTTTATGTACTCTCTTTGTTCTTTATTCATTGTGTCCTTTCTCCTTTTATTAGTTTTCTTTTATATTTATTTCGTTTTCTTTAATTATATATTAGCACTCTTTTATATTCTTGTCAATACTTTTTATTAAATATCTTTAATATTTTATATTCGTTCCTTTATATTATTTTAGTAATATTTAAGGCGGGGACTATTGCCCCGCCTGCCCTTTAATCTTTCTGTAATTCGTTCCAAACATGCCGCCCCAGTTCCTGCATTGCTTCCGGTGTTTCCTTTACAAATGTAAAGAATAAAAATGTCATAAATTCACTTTTTGTCTGCCGCCATTCCTCTACTGTCATGTTTGGGTTTTGTTGTAACTTCATCTGTAAAAGCTGCTGTGTTAATTCCTGCCCCTGTGGTGTATTCAATGCTTTTCTTTCTGCTTCTGTGAAAACCTCTACAAATTCATTAAAATTTTGTGCTAACATTTTCTTTCCCTCTTTTCTTTCCGGCGGGGCTGCCGCCCCGCCTATTGATTGTTTATTCTGCGCTTATCACCGGACACATGCTATATACTCCCCATGGGTAGATTGTTTCGCATCCGTTTATAACGGTAATTTTGTTTCGCTGCTCTTTACCGTCTTTTCTTACAATAACAGTCTTTGCTGTGCGCTTTATGATCTCGACACTGAAAATACAGTTGTGATCGCAAATGCTTCTTGTCTGGTATGTCCTGTCGACCTCAAAAGCCTTTATTTCGTTTTTTGCTGCCTGCGCTGCTGCCGCTGCGTCCTCATGTGCTTTTCTGATTGCTGCTTTTACTAATTCGCTATAATTTGTCATTGTTTTTTCTTCCTTTCTATATTAGTTATCTTTTATATTTATTTCGTTTTCTTTAATTATATATTAGCACTCTTTTATATTCTTGTCAACACTTTTTATTAAATATCTTTAATATTTTTTATGTTGACATTTATATTTTATTAGTGTATGCTTATATTATCAAATTTCAAATGAAAGGAAGTATTTTGTATGATGAAATATAATAAACTGTTTGCTTTACTGGCAGGGCGCGGCATGAAAAAAACTGATCTTTTGCCTGTCATATCTGCCCCGACGCTTGCGAAACTTTCAAAAGGTGAAACGACCACCACGGACGTGCTTTGTAAAATATGTGATTTTTTAGACTGCCAGCCTGCGGATATTATGGAATATGAAAAATAAAAAAACGGGCTTTCCTGCTGCCCTGTGGCGGCAAGATTGCCCGTTTTTATTGCCCTGTTTTATGCTGTCTCGATCAGTTCCACTAAATCCTGTCTTTTTGTCAGATACCAGCCCGCCTTTAATTCGTAGAAGTCGCCAGACTCTCCCACTACCGTGAAAACGTCGCCCGCGTGTGCCTGTCCTGCCGCTTTCGCTGCATAGTCCGGCGTTGCCCGATAGTTTACGCCGCCCGCGCCCGTGTAGATGATTTTTGCGTATCTCTTGACTTCTTTTTTCGTAAACTGCACAAGATCGGCGCGCTTTGTGATATACCAGCCGGATTTCAGCTTGTAGAAGTCTTCCGTTTCTCCCACGACCGTGAAAACGTCGCCCGCGTGTGCCTGTCCTGCCGCCTGCGCTGCATAGTCCGGCGTTGCCCGATAGTTTACGCCGTCCGCGCCCGTGTAGATGATTTTAAGGCTTCCGGCGGTCTGTCTTACCCCTGCCGCGTTTTCGCCCTGTGTGGCGTTCCCTGCGCCGCCTGTGGCGGGTTTTTCTGCCGTGCTGGTGTTTTCTATCATAGCGGACAAAACGCGCTTTATTTTCGCCCCGTAGTCCGCGCCTGCCGCCCATCCTTTCCCCTTCGGGTTTTCTTTCTGCCCTAACCATTCCACATACGGCGCGCAGCCTTTTTCCACCCATTTGTATCGGGGATCGACACAATCCCCGACCAGCGGATCGGCGGTTGCGTATGCTTTCAAGTGCTGTATTTGCGCCCGCACTCCCTCGCGCATGGTGGCGAAGCTGTTTCCTTTCATGCCCCGCGTTGTTACGCCCATACCGCAGAAATTATTCTGATCCAGCGTGACTGCTGATCCGGCAAAAGTGAAGTTCCCCGTCTCGATCACGGACTGGGCGGCGGCTATGTCCCCGCGCACTCCCTCGGCGCATCCTTCCTCTA
Source organism: bacterium 1XD8-76 (assembly GCA_003611955.1). Classification (GTDB taxonomy): domain Bacteria; phylum Bacillota; class Clostridia; order Lachnospirales; family Lachnospiraceae; genus 1XD8-76. Next base: position 102,995 of record RAZE01000002.1, on the reverse strand, counting down.
TGTACGCCGCCGCTAAATCTGCCGCATAGGAAGCCGCCAGCGGGTTTTTGCTTACGATATAGGCGGCGATCCGCTCTTTTGTCGCCTGTGCCTGCCCCATGATCGGCGTTAATGCTGCCGCTGCGTCCTGTGCTTCCGGCGCGCTGATTGCTGCCTTGAAAGTCTGCCATGTGTTTTCAAACAGATTATAATAATACGGGTTCGGGCAGATTTTCCCCGTAACGTCATAGTGCCGGATCACATTTTCAGCGGGAATATTGTATTTTTTCATAAGCTGGCGCGTCAGTTCCACCGCTGTGGCTACGGTCTGCGGCGTAAAATACCAGTCTTTGTCCGTGGCGTTCTTTGTACTGCTGTCCTTTTTCTTTACCGCCATTTCTATGCCGATTGAATTAGTATTCCTGCAGGCGGCGTGTTTGTAACTTTTCGCGCCGCAATGCCACGCCACGTCGTCGTCCTCTACGATCTGGAATATTTCGCCCTCATGCCCTATGGCATAATGCGCCGACGCGCCCGCATATTCCCGCGCCCAGTATTCCGCAAGCTGTAAAGCGGTAGAAAGCCCGCCGAAGTAGTGGATCACGATATATTTGATCCGTGCCACGTTGTTTTTATCCGTGAAATTGATCTTTGTTATATACTGCCTGTTTATGTTCATTCTGCCGCCCCTTCCTCTCCATAAAATCCCATTTTGTCGGGATCGAAGCCGTTTCTAAACTCTGCCAGCGCGTCGTCGTCCATTCCTGCCACCTTTCTTTTAAGTTCTGCCAGTTCCTCCGGCTGTAAATCCTTTGTATGCTCGCTCATGCTGTACCGTCCTTTCTGAAAATAGAGAAAGCCCCCGCAAAGGCTTTGTGTCGTCTGTGCGGGGGCTTTGTTTGCCCGTTTCTGTGTTTATCTGTCTGCTTTGCCGCCTGTATCGTCCGACGGCTCTTTCTTTTCGTCGTCTGTGCCTAAAATGTCAATTCCGGCTTCGATCAGCTTTTCCGTAACCGCCAGCCCCTTAATCAGCACTTCGGGGATTTTATACCCCAGTTCCACAAGGTTTTCCAAAATGCTGCGGGCTTCGTTCACAATCAGCATGGCAAGCACCCACCAGCCGATCAGATTAAGGAACGATAAATCAACGCCCAGCATATCTTTTCCGAAGTGTACGAATACGGACGCAATCAGAAACGCCACAAGCACCGCTGCCCAGTAGCCTAACTTCTTGACTGCGCCGATTGCGCCCACTTTGCCGCTTTCCTCTTTCTTTTTGTTCGCCTTGATCCAGCCCGTGATCCAGCCGATCACATTCAGCGCAAGAAACGCCGCGAACACATACCAGTATGTACCGAAAATTGCGGTCAGCACCGCGACGATCGCGCCCGTTGCCGCATTATATTTGTCTGTGAATACATTTGTATATGTCATATTCTCCACCCCTTCCTTATTCGATCGGCTCGCCGTGTTCGTCGTACCCGTCCGCTTCCAGTGCCGCGATAACTGCCGCCCTGTGCTTTTCCGGTACGTCCCCGATCGTGATATACCCTTCGCCGTTTCCCGCGCCTTTTATGATAACGCCTGCGGCTACGCCTACAATGTCCCGCGCGGGAATGGTTGCAATGTCCCTTCCCGCAATCACTAACTTGATGTAAATATTTTTCATTCTGCACTTACCCCCATTTCATATACTGCCGCGATCCCTTCCATGATTGCCTGCTGACTGTCTTTTACCTCCAGCAATTCCTCATAAAGTGCCGCTGTGCCTTCAAGCTGCTGTGTGTTGTTTTCCGTGATAAGTTTAGCCAGCGGGCTTTCCAGTTCCGCAAGCTGCGCTTTGTATGTGTCGAATTGTGCCAGCGTCATGTTTGCGTATTCGTACACCCAAACTTTTCGCCGTGTGCTGTCTACTGTGCGTGTTTCCCTTTTGATGTTCCGGCGTACCTTTACCCGATCCGCACCCTTTTCAACGTCTGCGGGGCGGTCTGTTTCGTAGGTTTCGCCGATCTGCCACTTAATTTCCATAGCATACCCTTCCTTTCCTCTCATGGTTTGAGACTATTCTTTTCAGCTTTTTTATATTTACATAGGGCTTTACGCGTTCCAGATAGACGTTGTATGCGTCCGTATGCCTAAAGTACCCCATGCGGCTGATAATGCTTGAAGCGTCGTACCAGTTGACCTTTTCTTTCTTTGCAACTTTCCGCGCCTTGCGCGTGATCCGGTACAATATCGCTTTTCTGATCGTCGTCCGCGTCCGTCTGAATAAAAATCCCATAAAATCCAGCGCGCGCCCGATCTCTTTCACTTTCTTTTTTATACTCTTTTTCTCCCGCTTTCTTTCTGCCAGTTCCTTTTCTGTCAGTGGGATTTCCTTTGATAGTGGAAAAATCTGCTTGTTTTTCTTGATTTCAAGCCCCAGTTTTTCGCTGCAATATATTTCTATCCTTTCCAGCGCGGTTTTTAAGTCCCGCTTATTTGCACCGAAACAAACTATATCGTCCATATAGCGCACCATGTACTTCACGCCGCAGGGGTATTCCGGTATAACAAAATGTCCTTTCCCTTTGCGCTTCATGCGCGCCACGTACTGCTGTATTTTCTTTTCTTTCTCCGGTTCCCATATCTCCTGTTTTATGAAATGGTCTAAATCCTGCAAATAAAAGTTTGCCAGCCACTGGCTTGTGTAATAGCCCAGCGGAAGCCCTGTCGGTACTGCGTCGATAATGAGATCAAGAAGCCGCAGCGTCTTTTCGTCCGCAATCACTTTCCGCAGCTTTTCCTTCAGCCTGTCGTGGGGTATGCTCTCGAAAAAGTGGCGCACGTCGATTTTTAACACATACTTTGTATTTTTCCGGTCATTTCTGATCCAGCGTTCAATGTACCGCTTCCCGTAATGCGCGCCCCGCCCTTTGACTGATCCGCAAGTAAATTCATACGCGCCGCGGTTTATGACTTTCTTCAAGCTGTGATCCTGTGCGATCTCTTTGTCCGTCGGCGCAAGCACCTGTATGATCGCATGGTGTACGACTTGCTCATACTTATAATAGGGCTTTATGATATGCCGCTTTTTCATCTTGAAGCCGTCATTGATCTGTATGGGCTTATGGTGTGCTGGTCTGAAGTCCTCACGTTCTAAAATCCCGCGCAGGATCGCCACGTGTTCGTCTACGTTGTCAAGTATGCGCTGTATGTCCTTTCTTTTCCGTTTTCCCTTTGCTGCCTTGAAAAACGCCTTTTTCAGATTTTCTTCCGATATGATTTTTTCATATAAATTTTTGTAGGTTTTCACGGTGGATCGTCCTTTCTATTCCCTCTAGGGCTTTCAATTTCTTACTTGCCCCGCCTACGTCGGGTATTCATTTCAAGCCTTCGGCTTCCGTTAGATTGTGTGCATTAGATGATTGATCCATTTTTATAGAAACGTGCGCGCGGAAGCGCGCCAAGTCGCAGCGGAAACAAGGTCGACCACAAACACCGCCCCGCCGCATAGCAAGCCATTGTTGCAGTTGCCGTCCACAATCGCGGCGGGGGACGTAAAGCCCCGCGTTGTCGCACACAAAATCCGTATATCTTAAATAATTTTTGTTTTCGCTTCGTTTTCCTACAACGGGGGCGGGCTGCCCCCGATCCCCCGCTTTAACCGCAAAGCCCGATTTCTTCGGGCTTTGCGGTTGTAGGGGTTTTAGAATAGGCGCGCGCGGAAGCGTGCCAAGACGCAGCGGAAACAAGGCTGCTCACAACCACCGCCCCGCCGCATAGCAAGCCATGGTTGCAGCCGCCGTCCACAATCGCGTGATCGACCTGCGAAGCGTTATACCAGCCGCCGCAACATTTGTATGTATCAGACGCACCGCCGATCACGGTGGGAAGTTCCCCGTTGTCGGTCAATACGGTTTCTTTGATGTACTGCCCGCTTGTTCCGCTCATGGAAAGCCCTGTATTGATATAGCCCGCGCCCGTTTCGTTGTACGGCTCATACTGCTTTATATAATGCTTACCGCCGACATAAAGCCAGCCGTTGATCCTCTCCCATGCGCCCATCTGCTGTTCACAATGTAAAAATTTCCTCGGCTTGTTTACTGTCGATCCATGCCCCCAAAATCTGCCGCCTGTTAAAAGCGTACCCGTTTTGGAAAGACTGCCCGCGCCGCTGCCGCCTTGATAATTCCCGTAGCCGCAAGCGTCCTGTTTGTTTGTCGATCTTGTAAAGAGTGTTTCCAGTTCCCACCGTAACTGAATGATCGAATAATAGCCCGTATTCCATAGCGCGCCGTTTGCCTTTGCGTATGATATTTCATTCGCGCCCGCCTGTGAGTTCATTTGTGACTGTCCGGCGATCGACCGCAACTTGCCGGAAACAAGCGCGCCGCCGAACATGGGATAGAACGTGTACGGCTCGATCGAACCGTCGGCGCGTGTGTGCGCGTATGCGTGAAAATCTTCGTCAAGCTGTATATCGCAGAAAAGGTGGTATTGCTTGTTACCCTCTGTATACCGCTTTACCCAGATAAGTGGGATTGTTGCCATTGCATTTCCGGCGTATGCCGTGTTTGATACGTCGGACGCGCCGCCAGCCTTTTTCTTGCTGTAATCGTTATGATCTAATTCATAGTCGATCGTGCCATCATAGCGCACCATGAAGGGCTTGTTTCCCTTTAAAATCCAGCAGTTGTCTTCCGTCCAGTCCCCGTTATTCCATCCGCCTGCTGCCGTCGCCACGCACCGCATGGGCGCAAAATCGGCGTTCATTTCAATGTAATGTATACGGGTTTCGGGGTTGCTGTCCGTCTTATCCTCATAATATCCAAACAGTGTGCGCCGGATATAGTTAAATTCAACCGTCCGGCTGTACCCTGCCGCCGCCGTGAATGTTTCCGTCTGATCCGGCGTTTTGTAGCCGTTTACTGCTGCCGCCGTGATGTAATATTCTTCGTTGATATTCACATTGAAGCCGATCTGCGACGTGCCGCCCACTTCCTGCGTCTGATCCTCTCCCGTCGTCACATTATGCAGGACGATCGCCGCGGAAGTGAAGCCGTCCGCATTGTCCACGTTTACGTTTACCGTTACCGTTTCGCCCTCATGGATCGTTACTTCCGCACGGTTTAAGGCGTTCCTGCTCTCGTTGTATACGCCGTTTTCGCTGTACGGGAAAGCTGCGAAGTAATATGTGTGTTCCATTTCCATATTTTCAACCACAAGCGGCGTACTTTCATACTGCCCCAGTGTCGTGTTGTCAATCAGCAGAACGCCGTCTTTGTGGTGTTTCGGGTAGCTGCCTTCTTTCATCAGCACCGCCACGCCCTTTACCGCAAGTAAAATCTGATTTTCTATAACCGTGTCCTGCGGCTCTAAGAAGGTAATGTTTACCGTGTCCGTGCTGGACTGTATCGCGTGAAATTTCCTCATGTTCTGCGGCAGGAAGCCTTCGCCGAATTTCTTGATCTGGTCAACGCCCCACTTTAATTCATCATACGCCATTTTTATACCCTCTCTTTCTTTTCTGTGCTGCTTGTCACTTTTTCAGTAAAAAATACTGTCGTTTTTACATAGTCATACATTCCCACAAAAGGCTTCACGGTTGTTACTGCCGTTTCGTTCCCTTTTTCATCAAAACCAAATTCCGTGATGATCTCCGCTTCCTCGTTTGTGGTCTTTATGCTGCCGTCGTCAAGAAACAATGTTTCCTGCGCCTGCAGTCCGTAATAACGGTTGAAAGCGTCCACCGTCAGATTGTCCACCTCATTCTGCAAATGTCCGGCGGCGTTTTCGTCCAGAATATCCTTGATCCGGTCAAGCCATGCGAAGTATTCCGTCTGTACGGCGTTGATCCATGCGTCCAGATACTCCCTTTCGTCCTGCTGCCATTTTTCAATGTTTTCTTTCTGCTGGTTCTCATATTTCGTAAATTCCCGATCCATGTTGTCGTATCTGTCCTGCCCCTGTGTTTCCAGCCTTTCTATATCCTGCATATACAAGCCGTACTGCGTCCGTATTTCCTCTTCATAATTTGCAAAAAAAGTGTCAAACTGTGTCTTGATCTGTGAAAAGTCGATCTGATCTACCGCCCCGCATACCCATCCGCAAATATCGCCGTCCATGCGCGTGTCCGTTATCATGTCCTGCGTGATTTCCGTTACGCCCGCAGCTATGGAAATATGCGCTATTACAATTTCGTGGATCGTCGCCGTGATCTCCGGCGCGGGCGGTATGCCTGCCCCCGCGTAATAGCTGCCCGTCCTGCAAAATGCCTTGATCCAGCGGTTTGTCAAGTCCAGCCGTATAACAATACTGTCCGCGCGGTTCATGTTGCCGCTTGCCGTCTCTAAATCGACCACAAGCCCGTCCGTCAAATGGTAGCCGTACCCGTCGATCCATGCGTACCCCGACTTGATTTTTACGGTCATTCCCCCGTTTGCCACGACTTGCAGATCGCCATTAAATACGCCGGACTTGAAAAGCGGGAAAAAATAGTCAGCCCAGTGGCGGGCATTGTATACCCTGTCGTGGTCTTTGGAATTAAAAAAACTGTAATTCTCTGCCATGCTCTGCTTTCTCCTTTCTAATTGTCTGATAAGTCCACCGTGTCCGGCAGGGGATCGCCGAACGTCGGGACGACTGACAAGCCGCCGTTTTCGTATATCTCCTGTACCTCTGTGATCCGCTTATCCATTTTTATCCCCCATGCCTTTTTGTTTACCGTCACAATGTCGCCTAAATCATAATCAGCCTTATATGTAAAATTCATGTTCGGAAGCGTCACGGCTTCCAGACACTCCACGATCCCGTATTCTGCCAGCTTTTCCGTCCCCCGCTGCACAAGTGCCGCTTTGTACTGCGCGTCTGTCAGATTGTCCCGTTTAATGTCCCGCGCGTCCACCATGATTTCCCGCCGCTCCCAGCCTGTCGCTGCCGGATCGATCGTCGCTTCCATGACCGTGCGCGCCGTTCCCTCTCCGTCCCCGAATACGACCGCATGGGTTTTATAGTTCTGATCGTTTGTCGTGAACGTGGTTTTGTTTATATTCCTGTATATCTCCGAAAATATGACGCGCTTGTTTCCGGTCTGGTTTTCGCTGTGGTCTTTCCCTTCGTATACCTCAAATATGAATTTTTTGTTTTTATAGTCCCCGCGTATGCGGAAGCCCAAATTGCTACAAGCTGATAATTTCGTCATGTATGTATATAAATCTTTGTAGGACACTTGAAGCGATACCCTGCCGCCTGCACCGCATTTTTCGCCCAGTACAAGGCGCGGAAGCGGGTTTGTGCCGCTTATCGCTGAAATATCCACCAGCCGCCGCATAATGTCTTCATAGGGCGTATCTGCCGCATTTACCACCGTTTTAATGCCGCGCCGTGAAAGCCCCGCAGAAAGCATGTTGCCCGTTGCCGTGATCTCGTTTGAAAAGTCGTCCGCTGCCATTCCGCTAATGATCGCGCTTTCCACCGATCCGGTCATTGTAACAATGTTTCCTTTCTGCAATAGCTTTAAATTTTTGCTGTTTAAGGCTGCGTGAAGTTCCACCGTTCCAGCTTCGTAATATTTCCGCGTCCATATCAGCGATCTATAAACGTCGATCACGCCCTGCCGCATAAGGTTTATATCATACACTTTTACTTGTTTCTGCTGCCGCATTTCCACCGCTGTCTGTGTCATGCTCTCCCCCCCTCTACGGCATTACATAGCAGTTTTCAAAGTCAAAATTTACATTCATGTAGTCGCCGCCTTCGTCTGCCGTATAGTTTATATAGTTCCTGCCTGTCTCTAGCTGGACATAACCTTCGTTTTCCTCGTCCACGGTGTAGTTGTAGTCTATCTTCTCCCCGCCGCGGAAAAGAATAACGTCTATATTGCCCTGCTCTGTTGTTATGACGATCTGATCGTCCGGCTGCATAGTGCAAAGTAATTTCAGCGTTTCCCCCGTCGTCACGTTCATAATTGACGGGTTTATAACAACGTCTTCCGCAATGATCGTCATTTGAATACCGATTGCCGTTGTGCTGTTATTGTCCACGACCTTGATTGTCTCTTTTGACCGCGTACCAAATTCCATGCCGCTTTCCTGTATCTCGCACGGAAATTCAAAACCGCTTTCCCAGCTTGCCATTTCAATGTGCGTCGCTGTGTCGTCCTTAAAGTAGGGATCGGGACAAATCAGCGATATAACGGCAGGGCGCAAAACGCCCTTTTCCGCTATATCAATATCTTCCACGCGGTACTTTATTTTCCGTGTCTGCCCGTCCTCGGTGTGGTAAAACGTGCCTTCTGCTCCTTTTTTGAATACGCGCGATAAATGATCTCTGTTTTCCCTGTAATTCCTGCGGATATTCGCCGTAATAACAATATTTCTTTGTTCTAGCGTCTCCCCGCCGTAGCTGCTGCCGTCCGTCGTGGCGTTCTGTGATGTATGTACTGCGTTTTTCATTCTGTATACGCCGTCAAGCGATACAAGAAAAAACTCCGTTACGTCGTGATCGTAGGTAAATACGGCAGAAAGCCCGTTGTCATTCTCGCATTTTATAACTTTTATTTTCTCCACCCCCTTACGTCGGCTTCAGTTTTAGTACGGTCTGCCGCATTGCGTTTCTGTTCATCCGCGCCGTTTCTGAAGGCGATAATTCGCGCGGGCTGTTGATCGTCAGATTTTGCACAAAACCGCCGCCCCCTGCTGCCGTCTGCGCGCTTCCCGTCGTACCACTGCCGCCCGCCTTTATGTACCCGTCGATCGTCGTAGGCACTCCGCGCGCCATTGCTGCCTTGATCCTCTTTTCCTCTGCGTCCATGCCGTCTTCCACGCCCTGCGCCATGCCTGCCGGAAGCATTTTTCCGACTTGATCCCGCATGACCTTTGACGGGCTGGCAATCCCGAAAAAGTCTTTTACTGCGTCCAGTGCCGACTCCGCTAAATCCTTAAATACATTTATCAGACTGCTGGCGGCGTTCTTTACGCCGTTTATAACGCCGTCTATGATGTTCTTTCCTAAATCCGCCCAGTTGATCCCTTTAAAGGCATTGATGATCGCGGAAAATACCTGTGGCAATGCTGCGACCAGTGACGGGATCGCCCGAATAATTCCCGATATGAGCGCGCCCAGAAGTTCAATACCTGTCTGTATGATCTTTGGCAGATTTGCAATAATCGTGTTCACTGTCGAAGTAATGACCTGTGGCAGCGTTGCGATCAGTTGCGGGATTGCCTGCACAATTCCCGATATGAGCGAATTTAAAAGCTGTATGCCCGTTTCTATGATCTTTGGCAGCATGGAAACGATCTGCGACACAATCGTATTTATGATCGTCGGCAGCATTGCTATAAGCTGCGGGATCGCCTGTACTATTCCCGATATAAGGGAAAGTAAAAGATTCAGCCCCGCGTCTATGATTAGCGGTAAATTATCCATGATCGCCTGCACAATAACGGGGATCAGTTCTATAATTGCGGTTATAAGTTGGGGTATCGTCTGTGAAATGCCGTTAATGAGACTTACAAGGATTTGTACGCCCATTGAAATGATCTGCGGCAGATTTGTTATAAGTGCCTGTGATATTGTCTGAATGATAGTGGGAAGCATTGCAAGAAGCTGTGGTATGGTTTCCGTTAGCCCCTGTAAAATCCCGCTAAAAAGTGTTATTGCTGCGTTTAATATCTGCGGTAACAGTGTAGGCAATGCGCCTGTTACTGTCCGTATCAGTGTAAAAAATGCCTGCATGAGCGGCGGCAAAAGCTGATCCGCAAGCCCGCCTAACTGTCCGGCTATTCCTTTAAATGCCGTGCTTAGTCCTTCTATCAATTTCGGGACGGTTTCGACGATCCGTGGCACGGTTTCCATAATTCGTGGAAGTACATTGTCAACCACCGTTAAAACGCTGTCTGCCATATTGTCGATCAGTCCGTCTAAATCTGCGTTTTCATCAGCAAGCCCCGTCACAAGATTTTCGTATGCTGATTTTGCCGCATTGATTGATCCCGATATTGTTTCACTTGCTTCTTTTGCGGTTGTTCCCGTGATCCCCATTTCCGTCTGTACGACGTGGATCGCGTCTACAATGTCCGCATAAGATGATATGTCGTACTTTATGCCGGATAGCTTTGTTGCGTCGTCAAGAAGCCTTTGCATTTCCTCTTTCGTGCCGCCGTAGCCCAGTTTTAAGTTATCCAGCATTGTGTAATTTTGCTTTGCGAAGCCTTGGTATGCGTTTTGTATTGATGATATATCCGATCCCATTTTATTGGCGTTGTCTGCCATGTCCGTGATCGCCATATCCGCTTTTTTCGCCGCTGCTTCTGTGTCCCCGCCCATGCTGCTGATAAGTGCTGCGGAAAATCCCGTTACGGTTTCCATGTACTCATTAGCAGATAGTCCGGCGGTTTTATAGGCGTTGTCCGCGTTCTTTAAAACGGTTTCTTGCGCCTTCATTAAGCTGTCATACTCTTTTTTTGCGTCTGTCGTCGTTTTCCCGACGCTTTTTGCATATTCCCCCAGCGATTGCCCGCCAGCCCCAAAAAGCGTTTCTACACCGCCCACAAGCTGTTCATAATCTGCGTAGTGTTCGACTGCGCTTTTTGTGATCGCTGCGCCTGCTGTGAGTGCTGCCGTGGAAAAAGCCGCAAACGCTTTCATTGTGCCGCCGATCGTTACTTCTAACGCCTTAAAGCCGCCTTTTGCCGCGCCTGCTGCCGCATTTCCTACCGCTGCCAGTGATTGTTGAAGCGTCGGCAGCTTGCTTTTTAATTCGTCCGCTTTTTCCTTCATGCTGTGGAAAGCGTCAGCAACTTTTTTTACATGCGGGTGGGAATTTTTAAAGGCTTCGACTTTTTGCCGTGCCCCCTCAACTGCTGATCCGATTTTCTGTACTGTTGCGCTTTCTTTTACAGTTTCCGTGATTTTTTGCTTTGCTTTCACAAAACCTTCTGCCAGCTTATTTACAATCGGAATATGGCTTGCAATTTTATATATTTTCTGCCCCAGCGTTTCGGCTTCCTTTGCCGCCTGTTTCTGTGCGTTCTGTGTATTTTTTAACTGTGAATTATAGCCCGCCAGTTTCTGCTGCGTCGCCGCAATTTCCCGCTGTAAATCGCGGTATTCTGCGCTATTGTCCGCATTTTTTCCGGCTTCTGCCATTTGCTGCTGCGCCAGCGTCAGCGTCTTCAGCTTGTTTTCCGTCTGTTCGATTGCCTGTGATAAAACCGTCTGTTTCTGTGCCAGCAGTTCCGTATTTTTCGGATCGAATTTTAAAAGGGAATTTATGCCCTTTAGTTCTCCCTGCAGGCTTTTTGATTCTGAATTTACTTTTGAAAGTGCTTGATTTAACGGCTTTGTGTCGCCGTCGATTTTTACTGTAATTCCTTTCAGTCCCTTTGACATTGCCGCCTATCCTTTCCTTCCGAAAAGCTGCCGCAGGCGTTTTCTGTCCGGCTCTGTCTGTGATAGTGTCTGCGCGTTCTCCAAATATTCCCGCCCTTCCTCTGTTTTGTTCATTTCGTGAATGAACGCATCCCGCCTATACTGTAAATAATCTATATATTCAAGTTCTTCTATCTCATTTACATTCAGTCCCGTGTATGTATGTACTAAATGTTCCCAGTATGTCGGTATGTCATAGAATCCGGTTTCCTCTGTCGGATAGAAGGGCGGCTCTAGTTTGGGTTTGTCGCTTCACCGTTCGCAAAACTGGCGTACTGTGTGAGAAGTTCTTTAATTTCATCTATTGAAAGCTGATCCTCTACCCACTCCGTTGTTATTTTTTCGCCTTTCAGATTATTGGAAAGAACCTGCGCCGTGAGTTCGTATAATTCGTCTATAATCTCCCTGTTTGCCCCGTTCTTTTCCGCTGCGGTCTGTGCTTCGTCCCGTTTGTCCACTATATCCTGCATATCCATTAACGCCGAAAAAACGCGTTTTTTCGGCATACCGACGTGGATCACTCTTTCAAACTCCACTATTTTGCCGTTTTCCTCTCGTTCGTCGTCAAATGTCAAAACCATATAATTTCTTTTTGCCTTTTGAAAATTAACTTTAAAATTCATACTTTTACTTTCCTTCCGTTTTTTCTTATATTGTGCTGGGGCTGGAAATGCCAGCCCCGTGTTTATCTGTTATTCTGTGCCGCTCTCTTCATTGCCGTTGTCGATTTCCTCACCGCTGCCGCCGCCTGCTGCCGTCTGCGCCGCAATGAAAGAAGCGATCTTTTCTGCCTTATTGCTGCCCGTCAATGTGTAGCCTTTCGCCTTTGCGATCGTCTCGATCTGTGCGACTGTCAGCGCGTTTAATTCTTCTTCGGTGTATGTTTCCTCAAAGTCGTCGTCGATTTCCTCTACAAACTCAATCAGCGTCCCGCGTTCGTCGTGCGGTTTGCATGTAAATTCTGCGTCGATCACGGTTGCCGAATCTGCCGCAAATGTGATTGTAAATCCAGCGGAATTTCTGCCGACTACAAGCAAATAGCAGTTCCCTTCCACGGGATCTTCATGCACGAATAAAATTGCATACTGTTTCCCGTCGTCGTTTGCTGTGCCGCCGATTTTCAAACGGCGGTATGCTTTCCCGTCTTTCCGTTCCGTTGTGATCTCTGCTGTCGCTGCAAATTTCGCCAGCGTCTCTCCGTTCCATGTGAAAAGCCCCGATTTAAAAGTGGCTTCCTCGTCTGTCAGAATTTCTTTTACAACATGCCCTAAATCGTCTTTTTCCTGTGTCATTGTGGGCTTGTACTCAATGCTTGCGCCGCCCTTGATCCAGCCCGCGTGATTTTCCGGTGTCATAAGCTGCTTTAAAATGTCTGCAAAGTCTTTCGCAAAGTCGCCTGTAAACTCTGCCATGTAGAGCATACCGCTTCCCAGCGTGACTTTTTCCTTCGTTCCCTTTTTCATGCGCTTTTACCTCTTTTCTATAAAATTTGTTGTATAAATTGTTTCAAACATTTTTTCCTCTGAGATCCACTCCCTGTCTTTTGTCACTTTCCACCCTTGCTTCGCAAATGCCGCCTCAATCTTTTTTTCGTTTTCTGCGTCAATTCGCGCGGCGTAAAATTCCACTGTCAGATCATGGGATAATAACTGCGCGTGATAGTCGTCGCCGTCGTCGTCCGTCCGGTCAAGAATAGCGATAAACGGCAGCTTTTGCGGCTTTGTGAATGCTACCTCTGCCGTCGGAAGTCCCGTTTCTTTCTCTATGTATGCCCGTATGTCCATTTATTCACCCCACAATCCTTCCAGCTTTTCTTCTAAAACCTGTTCGGCAATCTGCCGCCCGTATTTGATATGCTTTATTGCTTTTGTCCGGTGCGTCCCGTCCCGCGTCAAATGTCCGTTTTCCAGCAAATGTGTCAATCGGTATTCCGGCGTTTTAACGTGCCACTCTGCTGTATAGTGGTGGCGTTCCTGCCAGCCCTTATCAATCGCAAAATTATTCCGGTACGTTCCCGATCGCCGTCTATTACTTGTCGGCGCGTACTGCTTCGCCGTTTCGTTGCAGGCTTCGGCTGCTGCGTCGATTGCCTTTACAAAATCTTTTTCTTGATTTTCTGCCCATTCAAGAAGCACCGTGGAAAGCGCAATTCCCAGTTGTTCCGGTGGGATCGCTTGCGCTGCATTTATTTTCATGCAAAATCCCTTTCTTTGTGCTTTTCAAATTTAATCAGTGACAATTTTGTAATGGGCGGCAATGTGTCTTTTATGTGATCCGCTTTGTCAATGTCGTATTGTTCGCCCTCGATCACTACAACTTGATGTGGCTTTATGTCCTGCTGCCGCAGAATATGTATAACGCGATCCACGCGGGTGTCTGCCGCCTGTGCTGCATAGTGTCTTGTGATCCCCACGTTTTCATTGCCGAAGCGCAGCCCCGTTTTTACTCTTTCCAGCCTGTCTTCCCCGTTCACGTTGCACACGTCCGCGATCCCGTCGTTAAATTCTTCAAACTTTGCCTTCATCTGCTGCCCCGCTTTCCTTTTCCGGTACATTCGCCACCGCCGCTTCCAGCGCAAACGCCGTCAGATTGCAGGAAAAATCATGTTCAAACTGTTCTATGGCGTTCGATCTCCCGTAACGGCAGAAAGCAAAAAGCAATGTCCGCGCGGTTTTCTCTTTTTCAAAGTCGATCACGCCGCCTTTTATTTGTTCCAGCCGCGCCTGCCCCTGCTGCATAATGTCCCGTATTTTCTTTTTTGTCGCCGCGTCGTCAAAAGTCACGTCCAGCGCGTTCAACACATCTTCCAGCAGAATGTCTTCGGCTGTCTTTTCCTGTACCTCTGCCATATTGCACCGCCTTTTTATGATAGGCGGCAAGGGAAGCCCCCGCCGCCTGTATGTCTGTTAGTTGCTGCCTGCTGCCGTCTGCGCCGCAAGGAAAGAAGCGATCTTCTCCGCTTTGTTGTTGCCTGTCAGCGTGTAGCCCTTATATGCCGCCAGCCCCTCGATCTGTGCAACGGTCATTCCGTTTAACTCGCTTTCCGTCCATGCCTTTTTTTCAACTTCTTTTTCGACGATCTCCGGCTCTCCTGTGTATGCTGCCACGCCCTCTGCCATATATGCCGCAGGGCTTACCGCCGCGCCTGCTGCCGCCGTATATACCATGTATGCGGCGGGCTGCAGTTCGCTAATGTCAAGCACAAGGAAGCTGTTATTGTCTTTCGGCTTGCCGTTGCCATAAAGGTGTCCGGCGTATACCCTTTCGCGCTGCAAAAACTTGTAGCTGTCGTCATACTCGATCACGCCGTCTTTCCCTGTGCCGATCCCGCAAAAATACTGTTTTGCAATACCCAGCACGGCTTTTCCGCTGGGTACTTCCTCGGACTGGATCACTTCGGTGGGATAAGGCAGCACATTATTTGCGTATGTGCCGTCGGGACGCTGGATCGTGGTTGCGGGCATGACCTTCTGCCAGTAATCAACCGGATTTACGACCATAATCACTTCGCCGACCGCGCGGGGGCGGTTGTTCCTGCTTACTGCCATTTTCCCGATCAGCCCGCCGTAAACTTCCGGTGTAAATGCCGTAACCTTGATCGCGGTCTTGTCGGGGTATGCTTCGCCGTCCGCGTGTGCTGCGGTAATGTCTTTCATCATGCCGATCGGCATTTTTACGCCCGTACCGCAGACGATCCCTTCTTCCAGCCCGACGTATAAAGCGTCCTGTAAAACCTGTCTCACATAGCTGTCAAGCCATGTCGGACCTAAATCCAGCATGGACTTGGCGATCGGCATAAACGCGGTCAGACTGAACATAACCATGTCCAGCTTTTCAAATTCGCCAGACAGTTCTTTTTCAAATTCTGCCGTAATATCGCCCCATTTTGCCTTCTGCTTCCCGTTCTTATTCAGAATCCATTCTGTGACATGGGTGGTATTGTTAAAGTCGATCACGGAAAGCAGCTTGTGTTCTGCTTTCAGACTGTCGAAAACGTCTTCAATGATCGTCTTGGGCATTGTCACGTCAAGATTTGCCAGTGCCTGCTTCGGCGTTTCCGTTTTCATTGCAGCGATCACGGCTTCATAATACTTCTTTTCCTCGGAAGTGATCTGCCGCAGCCCCCGCGCCGCCAGTGCTGCCGCGTCCATCTGTTCAACCGCTGCCGCGTCCTTTGCGCGCTCCAAAACTTCCTGCTGGATATTGTCTGCCATATCTGCGAACGCCTGCGCCACCTGTTCTGCGTCGCCGCTCTCCAGCGCGCTGTTGAATTTCTGTGCCAGTTCCTCGCGCATAAGTTCTTTTACGTCCTTGCTTTTCATGTTCTTTTTACCTCTCTTTCAGATATTGCGCGGCTGCCTGTCCTATCAGTGCCGCAAGTTTATATTTTCGAGTGTCTTTTTGCTTTTTGTCCTCGTCGTCTTCGTCGTCCGTGTCGTCTGTGCCTTTCCCGCCGTCGTCGCCGCTTCCGGTGTCGTCGGTGTCCTCGTCGTCTGTGCCGTCCTCGTCGTCCTTTTCCCCGTCGTCGGTGTCCTCGTCGTCCTTTTTCTGCGCTGTCCTGCAAAACTGTTTCATTTCCTCGTGGAAAGCCTTCTGCGCCGTCATTTCGCGGCGCATTTGTGCAAGCTGCTGTTGTAACTGCTGTGTCATATCCGGCGCGGGCGTTGCCGCCTTGTCCACCTCGTCAGCGAAGCCCATTTCCACCGCCTGTTCGGGCGTTAAATAGGTTTCATTGTTTAACATTTCGATCAGTTCGTCTTCCGTGATGTTCACGCGCTCCATGTAAATCTGTCTGTTGCTCTCCATAAGCACGTCCAGATCGTCCGCAGCTTTCCGCAGTTCGGCGGCGTTCCCCGCTACCGATAGCCACATATTGTGAATTAAAAGGCTTGTACCCAGCCCCATGATCCGGCGGTCTGCTGCCTGCATGATAACAGACGCGACCGAATACGCGAAGCCGTCAACATACGCCACAATCTCTTTGCATTTTTTCTGTTTAAGCTGGTTATAGATTGCGATCCCCTCTTTGACTGATCCCCCGTATGAATTGATATGCAATTCAACGGTTGCGCTGTCCGGTATCTCTGCCAGTGCCTTTCTGAAAAATTCCGCGCTGGTTTCGCTTTCAGTATATTCCCACGTCCACCAGTCAAATGTGCCGTATTCCGACACATCATCATAAATATATAATTTGTGAACGTCCGATCCGGCTTCCTGTCTGAAGCAATAGTGCGCTTTCTGCTGTCTCATTCCGTGCCACCCCCTTCCGTGTCGCCTAAATGCGCCATTTTTTCCGCTTCGGCGTAATTTTTTGTTATATAGTGTTTCTGCGACCAGTCGCTTCCGATCGCTGTGTCGCCCAGCTTTGTCCGCAGTTCGTCAATGCAATATAAGCCGCTGGAAAGCAGCTTGTCGCTGTTTGTCGCCTGCTCGAAAATGTCTATATGCTGTATGCAGTTTGTGTTAATGTCAATATAATTCCCTTTGCAAAACTGCTTTGCGCCGTACCTCTTGCGCGTCGCTTCCTCTCCCAGCTTTTCCGTGATCGGATCAATGGCAAAAGTCAGAAAGTTTTTTGTGATCTTCTCGACCTCGGAAACGTCCCCCAGTATAAGGGCTTTCGGTATGCGCCACGCGCGCCCTGCCATTTCAAATTCATAATTGATCCGCTCGTTTATGTCCGCTGGCGTTGCCGTCGTCCCCTGCTTTGTCACGTCCGTATATGTATAGCCATTCTGCAACGGCAAAACCGCCGATTCCGCTTTATAGAACGGTTTAAAACGTTCGTTTATAAGTTCGTTTAGTTTTTGTTGAAAATCCTGCTGCTGGGACGTGTTCGCGTCAATGTTCAATATGCCTTTCTGCGCCCCCTGCCGTAGCATACTTCTAACGGCTTTTGCCACCGTCTGCCCGTAACTTGTGTACGATCCTTCCAGCCGCCGTCTTGCGTCTATGTTGTTTAGCTGCATATAGATCACTTCGCTGGACGGGTACGACTTTTGAAGCGTCAAGTCCCCGATCGTGATAGCTGAAAACACATCTTCATAAAATGCGTATGTTTTCCGGCAAAAACTGTCTGCCACATACAAATAGCCGTTCATTTCCACGATTAAGGCTTCATTGTCATAGCAAAGGTTGGAAATAAAATGCTGCATGAAGTCGCTGCTGTTTTCGTTCGGGTTTGGCTCATAGTTCCACAAGTAATATTCCGCGCCGCGCTCCGGCTTTCCCTTTACAAAAGTTCTGATCTCGCATTTCCCGATCGTGTTCGCCACCATGTTGATCGCGCAGGCTGTCGCCAGTTCCTTGAAAAACGCTTCTGTAAATTCTTCCTCGATCTGCGTCTTTACGCTGATCGTTGATTCCCGCCCGAAGGCTTTTAAAAAATATTCCGTCATATTCACGCCGCCCACCCCCTTTCTTTAGAATGTGAATAGCGGCAGCACTTCGCCGCCCGTCTGCTGTTCTGGTATAAGTTCATGTTGTGTCATTGCCGCAACAAAAGCGAAAAATCCGTCTGTCTTGCGGCTCTTTGCTTCGATTTTCTGATACTCATAATTTCCGTATTTTTTCGACTTCACTTTTTTGGTATTGTTCGTGTACCACCGCATGATCGGGCAGTCGCCGTATACTATATTGTGATTGCGGAAGCCGCTGTCAATGATCGGCTCAATCTTTATTTTGTCGGACGGGCGCACCAGCTTTATATTTTTGTTTTCATAAGTGAAGCCGACGCGCGCCAGTGCCGCTTTCATCAGCGCGAAGCGGTAATCATCTAACGCCAGCATGGGTATATTGTAAAAGTGCGTCTGTACCTCTATCCAGTCCGCGATCAGTTCCGGCGGTATTTCCGGCGCGTCTATGATCTCCGCGTCCCCTGCTGCCACAGCTTCCATGTACGGAAATTTTATGCGCGGCAGGTCTGCGCTGTTTGCACATATCCATGTATGCTGTTTAAAGACAAACTTTGCGCCCCTCTTTGTGAGTACGCCAGCCGCCGCAAAATCATTTATTTTTGTGTAGTCTATGCCGATCACTCCGGTTTCCCGCATGATCGGCGGCTCTACTTCCTGCCGCGTTATCAGAATGTTTTCCCATGTCGTCAGTTCCACTTCGCTGTTTCCCTGCCGTATGTTCATTCGCTTTGTCATAAAGTCGGACGCGGAAGACCTGTTTTCTTTCCACTCCCTGTACTCTTTGCGCGTTTCCTCCAAAAGCGTCGGCAGATATTGAAGGCTGGGGTTTGCTTTGTGCCAGTTTTCTTCGTCGTGTACCTCTTCGGGATCGTCAAGCGCACACATAAAAGGCAGAAGCCCGTTGTCCTCAATCTCAAAATCTAAAATGCGTTTCGATTTCTCGATCAGATCATCTAAAACGCCGTCGCATACGTCGCCATTTGTTGTGGTGTAGGTCATGCGCGGCTGGGGCTTTTTCCCCAGCGCAGTCGTAAACACTTTTATGTTGTCGTAGCTTTCAAATGCGTGTACTTCGTCAAAATCTACCTTGCCGGATCGCAAGCCGTCCTTTGATTTTGCATTGTTTGTCCGGTATTTGATTTTTGACCGCGTTTTCCTGCTCTGTATTTCCGATTTTGTCCAGCGGAAGTGCCGGATCAGCTTTTTCCTGTTCTTTTCCAGCACGTTGTATATATCATCAAATGACGTGCGCGCCTGTTCTTCCGCTGTGGCGCAAATATCTATGTCATAGTTCGGTATTCCGTTGTATGGGCTTATCAACGCGAAGTCCTCAAACGCCAGATAGCCGTTTTTTCCTGCGCCCCGCCCTACGAAAATCAGCAGATCGGGGAAACGCGGCAATCCGTCTTCCCTGTATACGCAGCAATGCAAAGTGAACACGAATTTTTCCCACGGGAATAACTCAAAATCAAAATATTTTTCCAGCTTCATGTAGTTGTGAAGCTGTTCTGTATTTATGGTTAAATTTTCGCTTTCAAATACTTTTTTTACGAATTTAACCAGCTTTTTTTGGTATAAACAGACTTTTTTTAGCCCTTTTTTACCCCCGTTTTCGACCATGTAAATATAGTCGTATAGTTCCGGTACGTCTCTATAATTCGTCGTCAAAATCCCCACCGCCTAACATAGCGTTGGCTTTTAGCCCTAACTCTGCAAGCAGCTTCAGCATTTGCGCGTTTGTCTTGTTGAACATTTCCACGGCTTCGTTTTTTTTCATACCGGACTGACCGCCGCCGTTATTGTATTTTACGATAGTTCCGCGCTTTTGAATGTCTTCGATCAGCAGGGTTTTTGTAACATACATAGCCATGTAATCGTCGATCATATCGTCAAAAAATTTCCCGTATGTCCCGTTGGCTTCAAGCTGCTGGCGCAAGTCGTTTTCGATCTCTTTGTACTTTTTTGTGCGCGTGATCCGCTTTACGTCCTCGCTCCTGTTGTCCGGTTTCTTTGCCATGTATACCACCCCCTCATGTGCGCGCGATCTTCCGTTTTGTCTACCCCGTGCCCCGTTTCCCGTCCGGCGTTCAAAATCCAAAACTTTTGGGGCGGGGGGATCATTTACCAGCGTTCCTCATTCACAAATTTATTTTTATTTTCTTTTTTCCAGCCCTTGCCCTTGTCATGCTCTTTATTGTGGCAGTCCTCACACAAAGGAATTAAATTGTTATACGTCACGCCGTTATATACATACGCCCTCGACAATGCCAGCCGCGGATGCCGCCGCACCCACTGGACATGGTGGACGCTGCGGGCTGGCGTATGAAAGCCGCGCTTCTTGCAATGCTGGCACTCATAATTATTTTCTTTCATAACCGCTTCGGAAAGCTGCCGCCACTCCCTGCATTTATAGAATTTGTATAGCTTGTCTTCCGCGATCAGTTGTTTGATCCATTTTTCCAGCGCGTCCTGTGTCATGTCGTGCAATCCCCTTTTTATACTGGGCGCACTCCCGCGCCCAGCCGAAGGAAAGTATAAGGCATACAACGAAAATAAAAAAAGGGACACAAACCACACTAAATTATAATTGTGTCGTCTGTGTCCCTAGTATCTTCGCCATATGCCTTATTTACGGCTTTATTTTAACATATCCCCGTAATATATGCAACTTCTTATTTCCGCCCCAGCGTGGCGCGCTGTGGCGCGTCCTGCTGCCCTTTCTGTGCCCCGTCCTGCCCTGCTGCCAGCGTCGCTTTATAGATTGCCGCCTGCTGCCGTCTGCGCTTATGTGAACGGCAGTTCTTCGTCTATCCCGTCCGGTATGTTCATAAAGCCGTCGCCGTCCGTCGGATAGTCCCCCGCTGCCGTCTGTGCGTTTCCCTGCTGTGCCTGTCCTGCTGCCGCCTTACTTTCCGCAAACTCTTGATCCTCTGCCACAATATCCGTTGTATATACCTTTACGCCGTCTCGGTTCGTGTAGCTGCCTGTCTGTATTCGCCCTGTTAATACAATCTTTGTCCCCTTGTGCAAATACTTTTCTGCAAACTCCCCAGCTTTCCCGAAGGCTACAACGGAAGGAAAGTCTGCGCCCGCGTCCTTTCCCCTGCGGTCTACTGCCATCGTGTAACGCGCTATGCACATTTGTTCCTGTGAATCGCCTTTCGCTGAATACCTCACTTCTGGATCGCGCGTCAGCCGTCCCATAAGTATAACTTTGTTCACTGTCTGCCCCTCTTACTTTCTTTTATTGTTTGTCCCGATCCAGCCTAAAATAACGACCGTTAAACAAATGATCGCTGTTATGTAATCGCCGTCATGTTTACGTCTGCCATGTCCTCACTTCCTTTCTGCCGCTTTATTTGCTATGATAATCGCCAGCGTGACCGGAAAAGCCACCCCCGCGAATATGCTGTATTTTTTTATCTGCTTTTTCTGCTTCTCGTCAGCGTCCGGCGTTTTCTTTGTTGTCAAAAGAAACATATAATAGCCGAAGCCGATC
Source organism: bacterium 1XD8-76 (assembly GCA_003611955.1). Classification (GTDB taxonomy): domain Bacteria; phylum Bacillota; class Clostridia; order Lachnospirales; family Lachnospiraceae; genus 1XD8-76. The sequence goes on along the minus strand of RAZE01000002.1, from coordinate 81,686 downwards.
GCCAGTTCTATGTAGAGAAATACGGCTATTCCCACCGCCACGCCTGCTGCCGCGCTCATATTTTCCCGCCCCCTCTTTCCTTTTCTGTTTCTGGCTCTTTTCTGCACGGTGGAAACGGGCATTTTTCGCAGTTTTTTTCTTCACACTCCCCGCCGTTTGTGTCTGTAAAAAATCCCAGTATCTTTTTAACTATTTTCCCCATTCCTGCCCCTTTCCCGTCAGAATGTCCGGTCATTTTTCGGATCAATCCAGTTTTTATGTTCCCTGTCACGCTCTTTCATATAATCGCATACCGCGCCGACTGCTGCCGCCGACCAGAATAATAAAAGCAGTATTCCGGCAATGATCCTAGCTATGATTTTAATAATTGCTTTATCCACCGTTTTCTTCCCTCTCTTTCCGCGCCTGCGCCTTGCTTACGATCAGCCGTATTTTTATAACCTCGCTGTCCTCCAAATACTCGCATACATTCGCAAGATCGGACGCTACCGCGTAACGATCCGCTTCTTTTTCTGTCATTTCCTCGATTTCTGAAAAATCCGTGATCGCCGCTTTCCTGTTTTCCGGCGTTTCCTCTCCCGCCGTCGTTTCCACCGCCGTCTTTCCGTCCTGTTCGATCGTGATTGTGATTTTTGTTTTTTCCATGCCCTCTTTTTCCTTTCTATCGCTTATACCGTCGATCCTACGTCGTCCAGCCCGTATTCCCGCTTCCTGCGCTTGCAATCCTCCAGCATACGTTCCAAAATCCCCACTTCCTCGTCGCTCATGTAGATATAATATTTTTCAAGCATTTTCAGCGCATGAAGGCGGCGCGCGTTTTCCTTTTCTTCCTCGTTTGTGTCGGTATCTGACATTTGATCGGCTTTCTGCTCTGCAATGCTGCGCTTTTCCTTTTCCTCTCCCTTTTTCGCGTCCACCATTTCGCGGATTTCCTGCGCCTTTATGTCCTCGCCTGCTGCCACCCGTCCGGCAATCTCTTTTTGCTCGCTTTCCGGTAACTGGCTGGCTGCTGCCGCTGCTGTTACGCCCATTTCGCCTTTTTCAAACTGTTCTTTGACTTCGGGAACGGCGTTTTTGTTTATCCGGTTATAGTCCCCGATAACCGCCGCAGACGTTCCCATGATCCGTGCCACATAGTCCCGCACCCGTTCGCCGTGTTCCAAAATCAGCAGCTTTTCCCGCTGCGCCTGTTTCAGCGCGTTTTTCCATTCCTCGGCTTCGATCATCTTGTCATAGTCCGTATAATGACGGTTGAAAGCGTTCCCGATCAGAACATGAAGCCTAAACTCTGTTTCTGTCATATCCTTATAGCGGCAGTTTACGACGCGGAAATTTTCTGCGCCGCCCTGTACTAACATTTCAATAGCTGCGCGCCGCCTGTGTCCGCTTGCCAGCCAGTATTCGCCGTTTATGCGCCCTAATATTAAAGGCTCATGCAAGTCGCCCGCCATTTCAATTCCCGCCGCCAGTTCCTCTATCTCGTCCATGCTGTATTTATTGTGTTTCGTCACTATGATTTTTTCATAGTCCAGCCGGATTTCTGCAAAATCCTTTTCGATCACGCCCGCTTCCCCTGTCGTCGCCGCGTTCATAAGTTTTTTAATGTCAAATGCCATTTCCGCTTCCCTCTCTTTCCATTCGCTCCTGTAATGCCTTTATGCAGGCGTTATGTAGCTTTATGTCGTATGTGTTTCTTTCGCCCCTTTCCGCGCCTTTTCTGTATCTTTCCAGCCGTTCTATTGCTTCCGCGCTTGTCATTTCCTCTTTTTCCGTCTGCCTTTTCCTTATGCGCCCGATCTGCCTTTCCAGCTTTTCTTCTCTGATCTTGGCGACCTTATCCCCGCAATGAAGCATTTCTTTCATTTGTTCCAGCATAATCTCAACGTCCGCTATTTCTTCAACCAGATTTATATAACATTCACTTTCCCTGTCCACCCCTGCTTCCTCAAGCGTCTCACATCCGCACCCTAGATTTTTGCGCCAGAATTTATTGATCGCCTGCGTCAGTTCTGCCAGTTCCTCGATACACTGGCGGGATTGTGCGTCGTAGCCGTACCGCAATACAATTTCCTGTATTCTTTCATCAGTCATTTTTTACACCCCGCTTTCCTGCAAATACTCATTTACAAATTTTCTGTATGTGACCGCCGCCGCGCTGCGCGGGCTGTACTTCTCCAGCGGCTCTTTGTAGTATGTCGCCGCCGTTACCTTGTCCGACCGTCTGATCCGCGTAGAAAATACCCTGTATTTGCAGTTTTTACGAAGCCAGCTTTCCGCGACCTCGTTTTCGTCTGATCTCCTGTAATTTGTCAGAAGTATTCCTGCAATTTTCAGTTTACTATTTAAGTCTTTCAATTCCTCGATCTGTGTCGTGATTGTTTCCACTCCATCCATAGCCCAGTTGTCAAGCATGATCGGGACTATGACTTCATCAGCGGCGCACAACGCATTGATCGTACACATTAGAATTGCTGGCGGGTTGTCAATGATACAATAATCGTATTTTTTGTTTTGCTTTTCCAAAAAAGCCGCCATTCTGTTGTCCTGCCGCTCTGTGCTTGCCCGCAATTTGTTGTCAGCGTCTAAAAGCGTTATATTTGCGTCTATAATGTCCACGCCTGCTGCCGTCTGGTATATATACGGCTCTGTATTCTCCAAAATGTTTCCGCTGCCGCACATACACCCGTAATAATGCCCGAAAAACTGGCTTGCGTTCCCCTGCGGATCGTTGTCAATCAGCAAGACGCGCTTTTTATGTTTTGATACAAGTAACGCCGCCATGTTGATCGCGGTTGTGGTCTTTCCGACACCGCCTTTTAAGTTGATAATTGCAATAGTTTTCATGTGTCGTCTTTCCTTTCCTTCGTTTTTGTTGTCCTATTAGTCATATTCTGCAAAACTCACGTTTTTAAGAACGCAGGCGGCGCAGCTTTCCGAATTTTCCCTATCTCCGCAGTCTTCCGGTGTAAAATCCCCGCCGAAAATACATTCCCCACGCATTGCTGCTTCTGTCAATACAGATTTCAGCGTGTCCACGTCTTCCCCGCTGCAATATATTTCCATTCGTTTCTGCGGTCTGCACGGCTCGGAAGCCGGATTGCTTAAAATCGTTCGTACCCCCTGCAAATAGCTTTCTAACTCCTGTGTGGCTTCTACTCCGCTATAACATACCGTAACTTTATAGCCCTGTTCTTTTAAATCCTTGATCCACTCTTTTTGGTGATCTGTCGGCTTGTTTTTCCCGTACTTCATTTCGATATACAAGCCCGCGAAGCCGTTCATGGGGACGGGCAGGCAAAGATCGGGAACGCCCGCTTTTACTCCCATAGCCTTGAAACGCGCCGCTTCCTTTACGTCCCGCTTTCCCCCGTTCGGGATATGGAATAATAATTTAAGTTCGGGGAAACGTCCCGTGTTCCAGTTCGCCCAGTCTATCACGCCCATTTGTTCCGTATCTTCCCCGCGTTTTAAATTTCCGTACATTCTGCCGCCCCTTTCTATGCGCCGTAATTAAGCCCGATCCCGTCCGCGATCCCAGCCGCCGCTTTTCTTGCTTTCTCGTTATTCAGCCCGAAGCCCTCCGCAATACCAGCCGCCGCCGCTTCTCCAATCTCTAACGCCGCCCGCGCTGTATAGCCTGCTGCCGCGTCCGCTTCCCGTATCATCTGCGCCCCGTCCGGCGTTGCGCTCTGTGCTGCGCCCTGCCCTGCGCCTGCTGTTGGCTCTTTCAGAAATGCCGCAGCTTCAGCAAACAACTTGAATTTGTTCGCGCTGTACCAGCGTTCCTGCCCTAAATCGTTTTTAACCTTAATTTCCTTTAGCTGCCACGGCTTCTTTCCCGCTTTCACGTCCAGCACGTCGTACATTTTCCCGAATGTCAGCGGAAGCCCGTCTGCCGTCCTTGTCCTCTTAAATTCTGCTTTCATTTCCCTGCACCTCTCTTTCTGCCGTCAACGGCTTTCTATACTCTGTCAATTCCTCAATAATCAGATCGCGCGGCAGAATGTCATGGCAAAAATAAACCGTTGCAAAACTTACGCCCTTTTTATAGTCCCTCATGCTCTGCGGGCTGTGAAACGCGATCCGCTTGTCAAATGCTAAAATCTGTATACCCTGTCTAAAATATTTGTACCTGTCTACGCTCTGTAAAGAATTAAGCGGCAAAAGCACCGCAAACGGCTTCCCCAGTTCGTAAAGCCTTTTTAATACCGCGTCTTTTTGTGTAAAAGGCGGGTTTGATACTATGCAATCATATTCTGGCGGCTCGTATGTGAAAAAGTCCAGCCCGTCCGATATGTCCGACCGTATAACAGAAAATCCCCCCCCCTAGCCTTGAACGACTGATAGAACGCCGACCACTCACGGTCAAACGGTGTCCACACCCGCGCGCCCTCTGGTATGTATTTCAGAATTGGATCAACGGCATAATACGGCGTGTACTGCTCGTTGCTTTCCTCTGTCCGGTCTGCCTTTAAATATCCTGTATTAAGTCCCATTTTTCTTTTTCTCCCTCTGCGGTTTCTCTGTGATCTCCACTTCCCCTGTTTCTAGGTTTAGTGTATAGCTTTCCTTTGTCCGTTTCCGGCTTGTCCCGTCATAGATCAGCGTATATGTAAAATACATGAAGCCTGTTACCTCATGCCATGCTTCTGCCACGCTGTCTTTGTCCAAATACCAGCCCTTTGGTATTTCGATCGTGTGATTGTATGCGTTTTTCGATCGTACCGTCGTTTTTGTCGGTTGCGGTATCTTTAGATTTTTGCTGGAATTGTACCGCCTGCCAGAAAAGCCTTCGCACGTCCTCATTGTCTTCTCGGAGTATTTCACAAAGTACGAAGCCAGCTTCCTGTATTGCCCGCTTTCGTCTAAAGGTTTTATTGTGATCCAGCCTTTATCCCAGCATTTTTTCAGTTTTGCGATCTCTATGGCATTTAATACCATGTGGACGTGTGCCGCTCCCCTCTCCCCCGCCTCTGCCACCCACACATACTTTGCAACGTCCCCCGCCGCTTTATATACTTTGCGAATATCCCGAAGCAGCTTGTCAACGTCTGCCCGTAGTTCCTCTTTCCCTGCTGGGCGTTTATCCTTTTCATATGACCATGTAATATACAGGCTTGTACTATCAAAATTTTCGTTTAATATCCATGTCAGCTTCTTTATTGCCTGCCTGCTGTTCACTTTCTTTTGTGCTTCGCTTGTCTTATTTTCCTTCTGCCTTCTTGATCCCTCTTTTGTGTCGGTTCGGGTTGCATAATAGAAAGTATGCTGCTTTGTCTTCCCCGCCCTGCACGTCTCATGTCTATACGGCATTTTTACACCACCCTGTCGATAAAATAATATGCTTAACAAGTCGTAACGGCGGTTAAAATCCCGCCATTTTCCTTGACTTTTTACCGTACAAGCCGTATAATTATTTTAGGTTTTATTTTTAGCTTTGTACGGCTTGACCGCTTTGGATTTCCCGATCCGAAGCGGTCATTTTTCGTCTTTCTTTTTTCGGTTTTCAAAGTTCGCCTTATTTTGTGTCGCCTGCTGCCGCGCCACTTTCTTCCGCGTTGCCGAATACCCCCCCGAAAAGAAAATCAAAACGCATTTGCGCCATTTCTTCCCGCAGGCGTTTGTCTGCTTCCGTGAAATAGTCTTTTTCGATCTCGAATCCTAAAAAATCATGCCCTGTCCGGTATGCTGCCCGCAGACACGCGCCCGATCCGGCGTGTGTGTCCAGTATCTTGTCGCCTGCTGCCGCATAATTTGTTATGATCCACTCATATAGCCGGATCGGTTTCTGCGTCGGGTGGAATGTATGATCTTTCTGTAATTCCGCGCGGTTTATTACAACGATCCGCGTGGGCTTTTTAAATGTGCTGTATGCTAATTCGCAATCGCTCATGGAAAGCCCGTGCTGTCCTTTGTCCCACACGATCCAGCCCTTTGCGCCGATCTGCAAATGTTCCACAAAATAATTGCCGCCCCATATAATCTGATTGACGGAAACGCGCTCTAATTCTCGGAAATACTCTGCGGACGGGATCGCCCCGTCCCAGTCTTTCTTTGCGTGTTCCTTCCTGCTGTGCTTCGGGTTTTTGTTTATATTCAGCCTTTGCCCGTCAGCCCCGATCCCATACGGCGGATCGGTTATAGCTAATTCAAAGAATTTGTCCGGTATTTCTTTCATGGCTTCCATGCAATCAGCATTATAAAGCCTGTTCAATTCAAACATTGCCCGCGCCCTCTTTCTCTTTGATTTCCTCGATCCAGCGCGCCAGCCCGTCCGCTGCTCTTTCCCAGTCCCTCGCTTCTTTCCGCAGTTCCTTTATTTTCCCGTCTGCTTTATGTAGCTGATCTTTCAAGCTGTCGTTTTCCTGCAATAGCCGCATGATCTCCGCTTTCTGCTGCGGGGCGGCGGTCATAATTTCCGGCGGTATACGCCTTCGCAAGTCCGGCTTTTCAATCACTGTCAGAACGGCGCGGCTGTCGTACCTGTCCACGGTCATTTCCTGCCCGCACCGGACGCATTTATAAACCGTGTTGTCTTTCAGATCGTCCGGTAAAATCTGCGCCCCGCATTTCAGACACACGCAATGGCTTTTGTTTTTAAGGGAACATGATCTTTTTACTGCCATATCCCACCTACTGCACAAATTCGTTGTTGTCGCTGATTTCCCGCACGACCTTTATTTTGTCCTTTGCCATTTGCATGATCCGGCAGCGAAGCCCCGTTCTGATCGTTACCGTTGCGACTTTCATTTTTTTTGTCGCAGATAGCATCCACGGCGTTCAGCATAATTTCCCGCACCGTTTCCGGCTGTTTATACTCCCCAGCGTCTTCTCCGAAAAGTTCATTGATCCGTTGCTTTGCCACCGTCCGGCGGTTCTTTTCCTGCTGATACTTTATGGCTTCGTCGCAGCCGCACAACATTGTTGCCGCTTCCTCTAACTGCGGGGCGGTCATTTCCGCGCCGTCCTCTACAATCACGCTTTGACCGCAGAAGCGACACGCACCGTAAGAAGCCCCGGCCTTGCTTTGTTTTGCCATCCTCTTTTCTCCTTTCACTGTTCAAATAATTTCAGCACCCATTCAAAATCATCTACCATTTGCCCCATGAAATTGTGCGGGTAATTCTCGTTTGCCTTTATCTCCTGTATGCGCTTTTCGATCTTCTCCTGTGCATTTTCATAAATTCCCAGCCGATTAAAGCAATCGTTAATCGCGCACCCTTTACAGTCCACACCTTCGTCCGTCTCTGCTTTGCAATACTCGCAGCAAAGATCGCAGTCGTCCGCGCCGCCTTCCCTGTCTATGCTGCATAACTCTTTCGGTACATACTCGCCGCAATATTCCATTGTCAGTCTTTCCATGCCTTTTCCCTCCCTCATTTAATAAATGCCAGTGCCGCTTCTATCGCTATAACCAGCGCGGCAGCAAGCCCCACCGCCGATATGATCCGCTGGGCGTAAAGCTGCCGGACGCGGCGCGCCCACATTGCTTCGCGTACCGGATTTATGGCTTTGTCGTCTATGTACTCATGCGCGAATATTTTCCGCGTGTCCGTGCCGCCATAATTTGCTATGTTTTCCGCTGTGTTCTCGTTTACATAGTCAAATACAAGCCCGTGCGCCGCGCACCACTCCACCGCGTCTTGCAGGTCTTTTCCTTTCCGGCAAGTATTCAGAATAAGGATTGCGCCGCCCCTCTGAAGCCGCCTGCAATGTCTAATCATTTTCGGGATCGGCTTTATAATTTCGGGGAATTTTGTTTCTGCCAGCGTCCCGTCAAAATCCACCGCAATGATCCGGCGGTATTCCTGCGCGCTCATGCCCTCGCCCTGCTGCCGCCTGTCATTTATATAAATTCCGAAAACCTCTTTTAATTTTCCCGTCATTTCTCCCCCGTCCTTTCCTCTTTGCTTTCTGCTTCCAGTCTTACAACGCTTACTTCATAGCTTGTACTTAAATACGGCAGCTTGCGCCCCTGTATGCGCTTCTTAAAATTGCGGGACTGGAAACGCCCATATATTTCCACATAGTCCCCGACTTTCAGATCGTCGGCTTTTTCTGCCTGCTCATTCCAGCATACGCACGGGACATAATACGCGCCCGTTGGCGTATTTACCGCCACCACAAGCCTTGTCACTGTTACGCGCCGCCCCTTTCGTGTGCGCCTTTTTGTTTCCCGTCCGCTGGGCGGCTTGCAGATATTCCCGCAGATCGTCACTTCGTTTTGATCCTCTACGGGTGGATCGTTCACGGCGATCATTTCTGCGAAAATGAACACTTTCACGCGGTTTTCTTCCGGTTTCGGATCGTGTACGTTCTCCGACCGGATTTCCCCGCCGCAGAATATTTCCGCGCCCTCTGTTATCCTCTCCAGCATTTCCTTTGATCCGGCGGCGCGTCCGTCATACTGCAAAATATAGGTGTCTTCCGTTCCGCTGGGGCGCATCCGCGTCAGTTCTACTTCGTACACCTTGCGCGCCCAGTCTGCCGCGTCCACGATCAATTCCGGCGGGGCTGTAATCTCCCCCACGATCCCGATTGTGTTGTTTCTGCTCATTTTCCCTTTATCTCCTTTCATAGTCCGGCAGCTTGCCCGCCTTTGCGTAAAAGTCGTATAAATCCGCTTTACAGTGCGCCAGTTCGTCCTGTAAAGAGAATATCTTTTCTTCCGCGTCCTCTGCCATTTGTGCGGCGCGGGTATAGTCTGACAAAATCCGGTCTTTTTGTTCCTCTAACTTTTTCGTGCGTTCCTCATACTTGCCGACCACTTCCCTGTATGCTTCTGGACTGATCCAGCCCAAACTATCCACTTTTTCCTGCTTTATAAATCTCTCTGCCTTCACATACTTTTGAAATGCTACTGTTACCCCGCAGCAATCCACAAGCATTTGCAATGTGGCTTCCGCGTCTATCCAGTCCATTTCCCGAATACAGTTATCATCTAATTTCTGAATATACCTGTTTAACGCCTGCTGGCTCTCTATTCCCTGTACGCCGTCGCTTCTGAAAATGCGAAGCACTTTTTCCAGCGTCTCTTTATCCGTCCCCAGCCCGTCAGCCTGCCATAGCTGCACTTCTCCCATGCTCTTTTTCCTCTCTTTCCTGTTTATAGTTTTTCAGTTCGTCGATCGCCCTTTTATAGCAATCAATTTCTTCCGTTTCTTTCGCCCGTACAATGCACTTCCCGCGCGTTTCTCCGCTGTACTCCCATATCTCGATCAGATCGTCTTCACTCTCATATATGCTAAAGTGCATGTGATAGCGCAGATTGTATTTTTTCTGCAACGGTCTGTATATTTCATAGAATTTTCTAACTATTTCTTTGTATTCGTCTTCCATGCGCCGCCCTCTATGTATCTAACAAAAGCCCGTAATTTCGCGGCTACCCCCCCATAAAATCAGATAGCCGCATTTGTGCCGTTTCCTGCCTGTATCTTTCCTGTGATAAATTAAAATAGTGTTCGCTCAACTCGAAGCCTACAAATTTATGCCCCGTATTCCGGCAGGCAATCAGAGAAGAAGCCGATCCGACGTGCGTATCTAAAACCACGTCGCCTGCTGCCGCAAAGGTTGTCAAAATCCATTCATAAAGGGCGACTGGCTTTTGCGTCGGGTGTATGCGGTACTCTTTGTTTTTCATGTTCTCTTGGATCATGCCCTGCCATGTATATTTATATTTGCGTACTGCGGTTTTAAAGGAAGTCCACGCCAGTTCGCAGTCTGCAAAATCATTGTTTCCGTTGTTCTTGTCCCACACTATCCAGCACGGGCTGTCATACGGCATTTTTGAAATAAAATGGTTTGCGCCGAAAATGATCTGATTTTTGCTTACTCTGAATAATTCCCGAAAATATTCTTCGTCCGGCGGCTTTACGTCGCCGCCCGCAAACGGTGTATACGCTTTCGACGTTGCCAGCTTTGACCGTGTACCGTTCTTTTTTCCGTTTTCCTTTATCCCATACGGGGGATCGACAACGGCAAGATCAAAATAGCCGTCGGGGAAGTCTTTCATTCCCTGCATACAATCCATGTTGTAATAGCCGTATTCAAGCATTGCCGCCACTCTCCTGTTTTTTCAGTTCCGCTTCTGCAAGTTCGATAAAACCTTTTAAGTCCGCGATCCGCTGTTCGTATTTCTCATACGCTTTTTTCGCTCTCTGATACTGCCATAAAAGGAATACCCTTTCTTGTGAAGTTTCCTTTTCCATGTATTCCGATTTCGCTTTTTTGACTTCCTGTTCTAAATCGCCGCTATATGAATAAACTTTTTGATCTTTTTTTCTTTTTACCCTCATGCGTCCCCCTTATGTATTAAAACAGGCTCATTTGCCCGTCGCATTGCTTCTTTTTCGGTATGCGCGGCTTGTATTTACATTCTTCGGGGTTTCCGCTCCGGCAGATATAGAAAGCGTCTATTTCGCAAAAATCAAACAGTTTGCAAGCGTCCCGAACGGAAGTTTTTTTAATCATTATGTTTAATTCCTCGCATACCGCTTCCGTTTCGCCCTGTGCTATGCAATGTATACAATATCTGCAATAATGCTTCATGCGTTCCACGTCCTCATGCTAAACTTGTGCCGTTTCCCCTAAAATTATTTTTCTAAATATGCTTTCAAAGATCGTTACCGCAATACTGTTTCCCGCCTGCCAGTACAGCGGCATTGTGTAACGCCCGTTTTTCTCCTGTACTGCTGCCGCCGCGTCAAAATCCGCGTCTGTGTACCCTTGAAGCCGCCAGCACTCCCTTTCCGTCAAATACCGATACCGCCCGCCGCCGCAGTCTATAACCTGTGTAGGCGTTCTGTCCTGTCTGGTTGTGATTGTATAGGCATAGTCTTTTATAATATTCGCCCGCCGTACTACTCCTTTTTTGCCGATTGCATTGTATACGCTCGGCTGGGTAACGTCATAAACTTCCGGTACGTCCGGCAGAAGAAATTCTTTTATATTCCGCATTGGCGACTTTATCAGATCGTCAAAAATAAATTTTTCATTCCCCAGTATTGAAATTGTAAAAACGCGCTGCCGCGCCTGTGGAAGCCCGAAGTCCCTTGCGTCCAGTACGGCGTAGCTGTTCGTATATCCCAGCCATGCCATTTCCTCTATGTATTTATTGAAATTTGTTACCATGTGCCGCGATAATACGTTTTTGACGTTTTCCCATATTACAACGCGCGGCTTCCATACTCCCATTTGCTCTATAATGTGAATTGTTTCCCACATAAGGCTTGAACGTGTCCCGCTCCCTTTGTCTGCGCCCTTTCCCCTGTTTATCCTGCCGCCTGCTGCCGTCGCTTTCCCTTGATGTCCCGCGATTGAAAAATCTTGGCACGGGCTGCCGTGTATTAAAATATCCGGCTTCAAATTCCAGCCTACGACCGACTGCGTTTTGTTCTGCAATTCATTTTTAAAGATTGCATTGTATGATCTGACCGCCTTTTCGTCGATCTCTACATAATCAATGCTTTTTACGGGTATTCCTATATTTCGCAAGGCGCAGCGCGGCGATCCGATCCCGCCGAATAATTCAAGTATTTTTACCATGTCGGGAATACCCCCCCGAAAAGTCCAGCGTCTCTTTTCATTTTTTCAGTGTCCTTTCGTGTCGTCTGTGTCCTCATTCTATCTAGGCGGCGATCTTGCTTTCATGCTGTGCCACCCCGCTTTCCGGCGTGTGCATTGTGTTGTGGCTTTTCACATTAAAAAGCTACTGAAAACCTGTTGACCGTCTGCGCGCTCTCTAGCATGGCGCGTCCGCTGCCATTTTTCCACAATGCCCTGTACTCCGGCTGTTGGCTTGCCTTCATCAGCCGCAAGGTTGCCGACCTTGCAGGACGGGGACTGCTGCCCCGTTTCGGTTCTTTTCAGCCTTAAAATAAAAATCCTTTGTCTACAAGAAATTTGATCCAGTCGCAGCCGCAAACGTCGTCTTGCTTTATATACTCATAAAATTCTTCTTTGCTGTTTACGCCATCTGCCTGCATGAAGCGTCTTGCCGTTTCTATGTGCTTTGTTTGAAATACATACTCCGCATAAAATGTCTTTTCCATTGTTCCGTAGTCATTGCTGCTTTTCGGTGTCCGCATTTCAACCTTTATCACTTTTCTTCTGTTCTTTGCTGATATTCCTTTTTGAATAACCACCGCTTCACTGAATAACCAGCCATTCCAACCTCGCCGCATTGGTGCAAATTGTGTACGCGGTACTTCTACCAAATCCCCCGCTTTTACTTTTTCAAAGTCCACCGTTTTCATTTGCTGCCCCCTCCGCTTTCAGCTTCAGCCACCATTCTGGATTGTTCCGGTATTTCTCATTCGGGCAGTTGTCGCAGCTTTCCGTTTTGCACTCCCCGCAGAATGTCTTCTGAAAAGCTGTGTCCCACGGCGCGTCTAAAACCGGAAGGCTTTTCAGAAATGCGCCCAGCGTTTCGGGGCTTGCTGTCAGTTCGTCGTATATCCTCATTTTGTCCCCCTTATCCGATCGCCCGCTGTGCCGTGTCTGCGCTGTATCTCACACTATTCGCAACAATGATCTTTCCCCGCTCCAATTCCCTATAAATAGTTGCGATATGAACGCCGACTGCTGCCGCTATTTCCTTTTCATTCATTCCGCTGTTAAACATTGCTTCGATCTGCTGCCTGTCCGCAAATACAATCCTTTTATACCTTCTTGCCACTTTCTTCGCCCCTTTCTTATGGGGCGGCTACTGCCGCCCGCCCTTTAGTCCATTATCTTGATTTCATACTTTTCGCTTCCGTTGTCTCTCTCCATGATTATTGCTAAATCGTCCCCGTGGTAAATATCCGGTATTCTGCAATCTTTCAGAATTGTTACGCCCTGTATTCTATCCCAGCCAGCGGCTTTCTTTGTCTGATTTAATGCTTTCATTGCCGCGTTATAACAATCTCTGTTTTCCTGCGAATAAATAAGTATTGCGTAGTCTTTCTTTTTGATCCAGTTCTCCATTTCCTTTCCCTCGCTTTCTGTGAAAAAAATAATGCGTATGAGTTCCGAAAAACTCATACGCACTTTACATTTTTACATATATTCTCATATAAAAAATTAAATGCGATAGAGTTTGTTTAACTCTTTTCGCATTTAATTTTAAAACTTAGCCTCAACCATCATCCTGCCGCCGGTTTTCCGGCCGGTTTATCCATGACATGACCGCATTTCTCGCCGGAGCAGACCAGCTTATTTCCCTTTTCCACCATCATGCTCCCGCATTTTTCACAGAGCACGCCGGAAGGTTTCTGCCACACCATAAAATTACACTCCGGATTGTTGATGCAGCCGTAATACCTGCGCCCTTTTCTTGTCTTCTTCATGACAATATCCTCGCCGCACTTCGGACAGGAGATACCGATCTTCTCATAATAGGGTTTCGTATTTTTGCACTCCGGAAATCCGGGACAGGCGAGAAATCTGCCGTGGGGCCCGTATTTAATGACCATCTGCCTCCCGCACACATCGCAGTATTCCTCCGAGAGTTCGTCCTTGATCTCCACTTCCTCCAGCTGCTTTTCCGCCTCCTGCACCGCTTCGTCCAGATCGGGGTAAAAGTTTCTGATAATCGTCTTCCAGTCCACATCCCCCAGCTCCACGCCGTCCAACAGCGTCTCCATATTGGCGGTAAAACTCACATCCACGATGGAGGGGAACGCCTCCCGCATCATCTTATCCACGACCTCGCCGATCTCCGTCACATAAATATTTTTGTTTTCCTTCACGATATAGCGCCGGTTGAGCAGCGTCGTCAGCGTGGGAGCATATGTGCTCGGCCTGCCGATCCCCAGCTCCTCCAACGCCCTGACCACGGAGGCCTCTGTGTAGTGCGCCGGGGGCTGCGTGAAATGCTGTTTGTGCTGCAATTCTTTCAGACTCAGCTTCGTATCCTTCTCCAGGCTTCCGGAGAGGACCGACGTCTCCTCCTTGTCCTCCTCCCGCACGTAAACGCACAGATAACCGTCAAATTTTAATTTGCTGGCAGCGACACTGAACCGTTCTCCCGCCGCATCGATCTTCACCGAGGTAGTCTCGTAGACCGCGCTGCTCATCCCGCTCGCCGTAAAGCGCTTCCAGATCAGCTGATACAGGCGGAACTGGTCCCTGGTCAGAGAATCCTTCAGGTCCGCCGGCGTTCTTCCGATATCCGTGGGGCGGATCGCCTCATGGGCGTCCTGTATCTTCTTTCCGCTCTTCTTTTGTTCCACGTTCCGCGCCACATAGGCCGCGCCGTACTTCGACTCAATATACTTCGCCGCCGCCTGGGAAGCCTCCTCGGATATCCTCGTGGAATCCGTACGCAGATAGGTGATGATACCCACCGTCCCATTTCCTTTGATATCCACGCCTTCGTAGAGCTGCTGCGCGACGCGCATGGTTTTCTGGGTGGAGAAATTCAGTACTTTGCTGGCTTCCTGCTGGAGAGTGGATGTGGTAAACGGAAGCGGCGCCTTCTTCGTCCTCTCCCCCACCTTTTTGTCCGTGACTTTCCAGTCCGCACCTTTCAGGTCCCCCAGAATCTTCTGCAGTTCCTGTTCGCTTTTTATGGTGACTTTTTTGTCGCCATGGCCATAGTATTTCGCGGTCAGGGACTTCTTTTCCCCCTCCACGTCCAGCACGGCGTCCAGCGTCCAATACTCCTCCGGTATGAACGCGCTGATCTCCTCCTCTCTCTCGCAGATGATCCTGAGCGCCGCCGACTGTACCCTCCCGGCGGAGAGGCCGCGTTTTACTTTTGCCCAGAGCACCGGGGATATCCGATAGCCCACCATCCGGTCCAACACCCTTCTCGCCTGCTGAGCATCCACCAGATCCATATCGATCTCGCGGGGATTTTTCAGAGCATCCTTCACCGCCGTTTTCGTGATCTCATTGAAGGTGATGCGGTATACCTTTTTCCCCTCCAGTTTCAGTGCGTAGTACAGATGCCAGGAGATAGCTTCCCCCTCCCGGTCCGGGTCAGTCGCCAGATATATTTTTTCCGCCTTTTTCACTTCCTTCCGAAGGGCTGCCAGTATATCGCCCTTTCCCCGAATCGTGATGTATTTCGGTTCAAAATCGTCCTCCGGTGAAAAGCCCAGCTGGCTTTTGGGCAGGTCCCGGACATGCCCGTTGCTCGCCATCACCTCATAATTCGCTCCTAAAAATTTTTTGATCGTCTTTACTTTAGCGGGAGATTCCACTATCACCAGATATTTTGCCATAATCAATATCCACTCCTGTTCCGGTTCCATAGATGTCTGTATTTTTATACAGCAATCGACAAACACTATACACTAATTTTTTTTAAGTTGCAAGGACTTTTTGACAATATCCCTCCGGACATTGTCTCGCAAGCCCTTTTATGCACAGTTCTACAAGTACTCCCATCACTTCCTGGATCGCTATCTTCCCGCCCAGCTGTCCGTAAATTTCTTCCGGTGTCCTGGGCAGTATCTCCAGATTCAAGTACACTTGCCTCTCCTGTTCGGAGAGCATATTTATCCAGCCGGGCTGATTCCCCGCCACTCTTCCCTCCCCGTTTTTCGGCGCCGTTTCTTCTATATTAATATAAGAGTTCAATCCGTAGAGAGCCTCCAGAATATCTCCGGGTCCGACTGCCACCGCCGCCCCCTGTCTGAAAAGCTGATTGCATCCTCTGCTCAGGGAATCCGTAATTCTCCCCGGGAGAGCAAACACTTCCTTCCCCTGTTCTAACGCCATATCCACCGTGATCAGCGTACCGCTTTTTTCTCTCGCCTCTATCACCAGTATCACATCCGAAAGCCCGCTGATCAACCGGTTTCTCGGCGGAAAGAGATTCGCCTTCGGCTTCGTCCCCGGCGGATACTCCGAGAGGATTCCCCCCTGTTTTTTACAGTTCTCATAGACCGCACGATTACTCTTCGGATAACAGACATCCACTCCGCTGCCCAGTACGCCGAAACTTTCTCCTCCGGCGAGAAGAGCGGCCTCCTGGCTGATTCCGTCGATCCCCATAGCCAGTCCGCTGATAATCTGTATGCCCACTCCGCCCAGTTTAGAACCAAATTCCTTCGCAGCGTATATCCCGTACTCCGAGCAGGCCCTTGCGCCGATGATCGCTACCGACGGAATTTCATCGCTGGGAAGATGCCCCTGAAAATACAGCACGGCGGGCGGATCCGGAATTTCAGAGAGCCGCCCCGGATAATCATCGTCTCCATAGCAGGTAAACTTTATTTTCTGTCTGCACAGCTCTTCGTATTCTGTAAAAATATTCCAGCTCCTTCTGGCTTCCAGTATCCTCTCCGCAAGGTCGTCCCCCGCCCCAGCCCGCAACGTTTTTTCGTGTTCCCTGTATATATTTTCCGCGCCGCCAAACTTTTGCAGCAGAGCTGTCTTTTTCTTTCCGCCAAACCCTTTTATATTCAGGAACCAGTACTGGTAAGCCTTATCCTGTTTTGTTTTCATCCGTTTCTCCCCCAGTATTTGCTGTCTGTTTTTCGATAGCAGGCCGCTTCCGCCAGATGGCGCCTTTCGATGCGCTCGCTCCCCTCGAGATCCGCTATCGTTCTGGCCACCTTGATCACTTTGTGGTAAGCTCTCGCGCTCAAATTCATGGCGGAAAACAGCTGCTGCATCATCTGTCCCTCCTTCTTTTCCAGCGGGCAGTATTTCCGCACCTGAGCCGGTCCCATATCCGCGTTAAAATGAAAACCTGTCCCTGCAAACCGCTTCTCCTGCATTCTGCGTGCCCTCATGATCCTCTCCAATATCTCCGCACTGCTCTCACTCCTCTTTGGACCGTTTAAATTTTCGATCTCCACCTTCTTCGTCTCCGTCACAAGATCCATCCGATCCAACAGTGGGCCGGAGACTTTGTGCAGATAGCGGTATATCTCATGGGGAGAACAGCTGCATTGATTTCTGTCCGGATAATAGCCGCAGGGGCAGGGATTCATCGCCCCTACGATCAGGCAGGAGGCCGGATAGACAACACTGCCGACGCTTCTGGCTATCTGCACTACCTTATCCTCCATGGGCTGCCGAAGGATCTCCAGTGTACTCCTCTTAAACTCCGTCAGCTCGTCCAGAAACAGAACCCCTCTGTGCGCCAGACTAAGGACCCCGGGACGGGGAATTCTCCCTCCCCCCGCAAGGGCATGTTCCGAGATGGTGTGATGGGGGTTCAAAAAGGGACGCCTGCAGACAAGGGACTGCCCCTCCTTCAAAAGTCCCGCCACCGAATAGACGGTGGAGACTTCCAGGCTCTCCTCCATGCTCATGGGCGGCAGAATGGAGGGAATCCGCTTCGCAATCATCGTTTTTCCGCTGCCCGGCGGCCCGATCATCAACAGATGGTGGAAACCCGCTGCCGCTATCTCGGCCGCCCGTCTAACTCCTTCCTGTCCCTGCACTTCCTCGAAGTCAAACTGTTTTTCCTGCTGTCCGGCAAATATTTTTTCAAAGTCCGCCACAGCGGGCTTATAGGGCGGCGTCTTATGCTGCTGCAAAAATATGGTCACTTCCCGCAGATGGGACAGGCCGTATACCAGGATCCCCTCCACCACCGCGCCCTCGCTCTCATTTTCTTTCGGCACGATACAGCTGCGGAAGCCCGCTTCTTTCGCTTTCCGCACGATCGGCAGCACCCCTCTCACCGGCCGCAGCTCTCCGTTCAGCCCCAGTTCCCCGATCATCAGGAGCCGGTTCAGAGCATCCCTCGGCACCACCTCCATGGATGCCAGAACTGCCACAGCCACCGGCAGATCATAGGCCGTCCCCTCCTTTGGGACATCGGCGGGGGAAATGTTTACCGTGATCCTCCCCGCCGGCATTGCGAATCCGGCGTTTTTCAGAGCCACACGCACACGTTCCTTCGCCTCCTTCACCTCGCTTCCCAGATATCCCACCATCTCAAATCCCGGGAGCCCCTGCGCCGTGTCCACTTCCACCTGCACCAGGTAACTGTAGATTCCGCGGATACCTCCCGATATAACCGTACTATACATTTTTTCCCTTTCCGCACTCTGTGCTGACATCAGATCGATAGGTGCGGTTCTCTGGGAATTTTTAAAGATTCTTGGAAAATAAAATTCGGATTCTGCGGCCGCAGCCGCAAAACAAGATTAACAGATATTCCAATTATAGAATATAATTTTTAAATATGCAAGCAAAAAATTGCGGCAGTTTAAGCCGCCGCAATTTTTCATGCTTTCTCCGCTCCCCGGAAGGAGGAAAAATAGTTTTCCACTTCACAGAGCTTCTGGCTGTAATGCATCAGTTCCCTCTTGATCTTTTCCTCGTCTTCCCGGCATGTTCCCTTGTACAGGATCCTGTGCTCCATGCTTGCCCACAGATCCATCTCCATCGTCCGAAACTGCAGTTCGACCGGAAATATCTCCATCGTATCCGCGCAATAGACAGGCACGCCGAGAATCAGGTGATAACTTCTGTAGCCGTTCTTCTTCGGCGTCCTGATATAGTCCTTCTCTTTGATAAAGACCAGATCCGACTGTCTCATAAGCCGCTCCACCAGAGTGTAAATGTCCTCCAAAAACAGACAGATAATCCTGATTCCGGCGATATCCCGCAGATAGTCTTTCGCGTCCTTATCGGTGGTTTCCTGGTTTTTCTTTTTTAATTTATTTTCTATACTCTCCCTCGTCTTGATCCTGCTCTGGATCATGTGATAAAGCTGTCCTTTCTCCTCATTGTACAGGGAATGTCCCAGTACCCTGATCCTGATCAAAAGCATCTCCATGGCATCCTCATAGGGACGGACCAGCTTATAATATTCTGTATCGTTCATATGTATTTCTTCCTGCTTCTTTTCTTCCGCCAATCTCCGCGGTTTCCGCCCGGCAGACTGACATGGTGTATTGTACATCCAAAATGTGTCCAGGCTGTGAGAAAATTGTTAAAAATAACTAAAAAGTATCAGGCGCTACGCAGTTTCATCCAAAGCCCTGCGCAGTTTTGAGAGAGCTCTCTTTTCTATCCGGCTTACATAACTTCTGGAGATGCCCATCATCTCCCCCACTTCCCGCTGAGTCACCTCATCTCCTGTCCTCAGCCCATAGCGATAAGTGATGATCACTCTCTCCCTCTCCGTCAAAACCTTACCGAGAACTCCTCTCAGTCTCTCTATGCTCTCCCGGTTTTCCAACTGCTCCAACGCCCCCGGCTGTTCATATTCTATGATATCGAGAAGACTCACCTCGTTTCCCTCTTTGTCCGTTCCCATGGATTCATAGAGGGAGACTTCCCTGGATATTTTTTTATGTCCCCGCAAAAGCATCAGTATCTCATTTTCTATACATTTCGCCGCATAGGTCGCAAGTCTCGTTCCCTTCCCCGGCACATAGGTGTTTACCGCCTTGATCAGCCCTATTGTCCCACAGGAGATCATATCCTCCATATCCTCCGGCGCTCCCGCATACTTTTTCAACACATACGCTACCAGCCGCAGATTCCGCTCAATCAGGACATCCTTCGCCTCCCGTTTTGCCTCTTCGTCACCGGAATGATACTTTCTCAAATAATACGCTTCTTCTTCTGGTGTTAATGGTTTGCTGAATGTCTTCACAAAAGGCCTCCGGAACCGCTTTCTATATCTTATGATTCCATGCTTTTCCAAAGTGCCTGTTCCATGTAAAGAAATCCTGCCCGCCGCCCGGACAACCGCCCCTGTTCTACAGCAGAAACTCAGCCAGCGCCATGTTGCTGACATCGATCCCCGGCCCCGTCAGAAATATCCGCTCCCCCTCTCTCGCCAAAAGCCCCTGACATTCCAACTTTTTCAATACGCTTCCATAGATATTTTCTATCGAAACGTGGAAAGCGTCCCAAAACGCTCCGCATGTCACTCCCTCCGTGAGGCGCAGCCCCAAAAACATAAACTCTTCCATCTGCTCCTGCACGGACAGCTGCCGCTCCTCCCGGCGCAGGCCCCCCTCATACTCCGTCAGAACCCCGGCATTCGCAAACCGGCAGTTTTTCATCAGGGATGCCGCCCCCAGGCCAAATCCCAGGTAATCGCCTCTTTTCCAATAAGTGATATTGTGGCGGCATTCATATCCGGGACGGGCATAGTTGGATATCTCGTAGCGGTGATACCCTCCACGCGCCAGTATCTCCCGCGTCCGTTCATACATCGCCCTCTCCTCCTCCTCGGTGGGGAGCAGATGCTCCCTGTCCTCCCCGTATCTTTTTCGCTGCTCATCCGCCTCCCCGTATCTCTCATAAAAAGGCGTTCCCTCCTCTATGATAAGACTGTAAGCCGAGATGTGCTCCGGTGATAATTCCACCACCCGCTCAATGGAGTTTACATAACTTTCCACCCTCTGTCCGGGCAGCGCTGCCATCAGGTCCACATTGATATTCCGAAAGCCGGCTTTCCGCGCCGAATACCAGGTTTCCAGAAATTCCTCCCAGGTGTGGATCCTGCCCAGCTTTCTCAACTCCTCATTTCTCGCGGACTGCAGACCCAGGCTGAGCCGGTTGAAACCCATCCCGCGCAGTTTTCTCAGATCCTCCCCCGCCGCCGTGCCGGGGTTGCACTCCAGCGTGATCTCCGGCTCTCCGTCCGCCCCTTCAGCCGTCTCCATCATAAAACAGCTTTTTAGTTTACATAAGATTTTATCCAACTGATCCGGCTTTAAGACAGTCGGCGTACCTCCGCCAAAAAAGACCGTCTCAACCCGATACCCCGGATATCGGACGGCCTCCCTCTCGATCTCTCCGCACAATATATTTACATAATGTTCCTTTTCTTTTTCTGAGGCCGGAGCGGAAAGAAAATCACAGTAGGCGCACTTTCTGACACAAAAAGGGATATGGACGTATAGACTCAGCGCTTTCCTCTCCGCACGGTTTTCCATCGCTCTTTTTCCTCAATCCCTCGTGTCCAATTTCAACACGCTCATAAAAGCGCTCTGCGGGATCTCCACATTGCCCACCTGGCGCATCCGTTTCTTACCCTCCTTCTGCTTCTCCAGCAGCTTTTTCTTTCGCGTGATATCGCCGCCGTAACATTTCGCCAACACGTCCTTGCGCATAGCCTTTACGGTCTCCCTGGCGATGACCTTGCCGCCCACCGCAGCCTGGATCGGAATCTCAAACAGATGCCTCGGAATTTCCCCTTTCAATTTTTCGCACATCTTCCGTCCCCTCTCATAGGCGCTGTCCGCATGTACGATGAAGGAGAGAGCGTCCACCTCCTCCTTGTTGATCAGAATATCCAGCTTCACCAGTTTGGACATCTCATACCCTTTCAAATCATAGTCAAAAGACGCATATCCCTTGGAACGGGACTTCAGCGCATCAAAAAAGTCATAGATAATTTCATTTAGCGGCAGTTCATATTTGAGCAGAGCTCTCGTCGTCTCGATATACTCCGTGCTGATATAACGCCCCCGTCTCTCCTGACACAGCTGCATGATCGGCCCGATAAATTCCGTCGTCACCATGATCTCCGCGCTGACGATGGGCTCCTCCATGTAATCGATCTCCGAGGGATCCGGCAGGTTGGAAGGATTGGTCAGCTCGATCATTTCCCCGTTCGTCCTGTATACCTTATAGATAACACCCGGAGCGGTCGTCACCAGGTCCAGATTGTACTCTCTCTCCAGCCGCTCCTGAATGATGTCCAGATGGAGCAGTCCCAGAAAACCGCAGCGGAAACCAAACCCCAGGGCCAGCGATGTCTCCGGCTCGTAAAACAACGACGCGTCGTTCAGCTGCAGCTTCTCCAGCGCATCCCGCAGATCGGGGTATTTGTTGGTGTCCGCCGGATAGACGCCGCAGTATACCATAGGATTTACTTTCTTGTAGCCCGGCAGGGGGTCCGCGCAGGGGTTGTCCACATCCGTCACCGTGTCGCCCACCCGGGTATCCTTCACGTTCTTGATGGAAGCGGTCAGATAGCCCACCATGCCCGCCTGCAGCTCCCCGCAGGGGATAAACTGCCCGGCACCGAAATAGCCCACTTCCACCACTTCCGCCGTGGCGCCGGTGGCCATCATCTTAATGCGGGTACCCTTTTTTACGCTCCCCTCCCGGAGACGGCAGAACACGATGACCCCTTTGTAGGAATCGTAGACTGAGTCGAAGATCAGCGCCTTAAGCGGCGCCTCCGGGTCCCCTGTGGGTGCCGGTACTTTCGCCACCACCTGCTCCAGCACCTCCTCGATGCCGATCCCGTTCTTGGCGGATATGAGAGGCGCGTCCTGAGCCTCCAATCCGATCACATCCTCGATCTCCTCCACCACATGCTCCGGGTCCGCACTGGGCAGATCGATCTTGTTGATCACCGGAAACACATCCAGATCGTGATCCAACGCCAGATAGACGTTCGCCAGCGTCTGCGCCTCGATCCCCTGGGCCGCATCCACCACAAGGATCGCTCCGTCACAGGCCGCCAGCGCTCTGCTCACCTCATAGTTGAAATCCACGTGTCCCGGTGTATCGATCAGATTAAAAATATACTCGTTTCCGTCTTTCGCCCTGTACACTAACCGCACGGTCTGGGCCTTGATCGTGATGCCCCGCTCCCGCTCCAGTTCCATATTGTCAAGCACCTGATCCTGCATCTCCCTGTCCGTCAAAAGCCCGGTCTTTTCGATGATCCGGTCCGCCAGCGTGGATTTGCCGTGATCAATATGCGCGATGATACAAAAATTCCTGATTCTGCTCTGATCTGTCTGAGACATGATATACCTCCTGCATTTCCTAAGCGAAAAGTGTTCCCGCATTAGTATATCAATCTTTTGCGGAATCGGCAAACACTTTTTCCCTTGCCTGTCATCGAAATCGCTCACTCCCCGCTCAGCACCATATCCAGCACCCGCGCAAGCGGTCCGCAGGCATTCATCGCCTCCTGCACCGTATTGTTCTGTGCCCCCAGCTCCACCAGCAGCGTCCGCGGCTTTAAGTGCATATTGTACCGATACCCCTTCAGATAGATCTTCCGTGCCAGCCCCGGATAATACTCCTCGCATGTCTTCTGCATCTGAAACGAGAAGGCGAGATTGCCCTGCAGATTCTCGTTGGGGAGATATCCGATCTCCCCCAGCTCACGGACTCTCGACAGCCCGTTAAAGAACATGAACCGGGCCGTCTGCTGCCCTCCTATCTCCGTCACAAGCCTTGTGTCCGCCGCCACCGAATCCCGGTGCAGATCGATGACCACCTCGATCGTCGGATTTTCCTTCAGAACCTGCTCCAGCGCCGGCAGCGCATTGGAGTACGCATAATCTCTGTCCTCGTCGTACACGCCGGTGTGATGGAGCACCTGATAGCCGTACTCCTGCCGCAGGATCTCCGCCAGATGCTCCCCCACTCCGATGATCGTCGTGGAGGCGTCGTCCGCCGCCGAATCCGCATACCCCTCATGGGAGTGCGTGTGATAGATCAGAATCTGAGGCCCCGATGCGGATCCCGCCATTTTCATATCGACGGAGGAAAGCTTTATCGCACTCAGCTCTTCCGCCGTCGTATAAGTGCTGGCGTCCACCGTATAAAATTTTCCCACAAGCGCCTCAAACTCCCGGTAATCCTCCAGAGAAATGCTCTGCGCTTTCTCCGTATGTATCAATTCTCTGTAGGCATCTTTATCCATGGCATCCGTACTCCCGTCGGTGATCATAAAAGGAGATCCCTCCTCATTCAGCCTCTGCCCGCCCTCCTCTTCCGCCTCCTCTATGATAAAACTGCCCTGTTCTTCCTCCGTGCCCTCCGGCACGTCCTCCGGTTCCCCGGTATTTTCCGGACTCCCGCCGGCGCCCTCGCCGGTCTGATCCCCCTGTTCCGGCGGCATCTCCTCCGTCCCCTCCTCGGCCTCCTGCATCAGGATCTCCACATATTCCCTGTAATACTGATTCATCATGCCGTCCCCGAAATAGGAAATGCTGTAACTGTACAGAGGCAGTTCCCTGGACAACATATCCATCATCTTCCCCTCCACCGACACGCTGCGCTCCCCGTAGGCGAGGGTGTCCATACAAAAGGCAGCCGTCGGAAACAGCTGCCCGTACACCTTTTCCACAAGTTCCCCCGCCGGACACACCAGCAGTAAAAACGCAGCCATGGACAGGGAAACCAGAAAGACGGCCTTTTGCCTGCTCTCACTATATTTCCAACGCAATATTGATTGCCTCCGATACCGTATAACTTAATCTGTTCACCACATCATCGATATCTTTTGTCGTCACATACATATTTTGGAGCTCAGCCATCTTCAGCGCATGCATATCCGAGCAGAACAGCACCTCCCGCTCTATCTGCTCCACCGCATCCCCGACGATCGTCCCCGCATCCACCACCGTCGGTATACCGATCCCGATCACCGGGATCCCAAGCGTCTCCCGCGTCAGCGCATGCCTGTGGTTTCCCACCCCCGAGCCCGGCTGTACTCCGGTGTCCGTGATCTGGATCGTGCGGTTGAGCCGCTTTGTGCTGCGGGCGGCCAGCGCATCGATGGCGATGATCGCGTCGGGCTTCGTCTCCTCCACCACTCCCCGGATGATCTCACACGTCTCCATGCCCGTTTTCGCCATAACCCCCGGGACAATGGCGCTGACCGTGTGCATCTTGTTTTTATTGTACGCCGCCTTTCCGAACTCCCTTACCACATGCCTTGTGATATGAAGCTGATCCGCGGCGTTCGGCCCCAGCGCATCCGCCGTCACTTCTCTGTTCCCCAGACCCACCACAAGTACGGAGAGCTCCTCCTTTTCATCCGGCAGAAGTTCCCGTATCTGATCCGCCACCTTCTCCGACACTTCCCGGTGATAGTCCTCATCCGGCGTCGCCATCCTGGGAGCCTCCAGCGTAATATAGGTTCCCATCGGCTTCCCCATGATCTTCGCGCCGTTTTTTGTCTCGATGATGACCCGGGTAATATAGATCTCCTTCTCCGTATCTTTCTCCTCTTCCACACGGACTCCCCGAATCTCCTCATCCGGCTTCTGTACCGTCTCCTTCGCCTCTAACGCAAGGTCTGTTCTTACCTGAACTCCCATAAGCAACCCTACCTTATCTTTCCTCTTACATTTTTATTCGGATAAACCGCCGAATAGTAATATTTTTGGCAAATAAAGCGAAATTATGTATTGACAGAAATCCTTTCTGACTTTACAATATAATGCGTATGTTTACGTTAGTTGTCCGTGTCTCGCTAAAGTAACATCATAACAATACGAACGAACAGTAGAAATCATTGGAGGTATCATCTTGGCTAACATTAAGTCTGCGAAAAAGCGTATTCTGGTAAACCGGACAAAAGCTGCGAGAAATAAATCCATCAAGTCCGCTACCAAGACCGCCATCAAGAAAGTTTATGCTGCTATCGAGGCAAAGGATAAGGAAGCTGCAAAGGCTGCGTTGCTTGCTGCCACATCCACGATCGATAAAGCTGCCACAAAGGGCGTCTATCACAAAAATAACGCATCCAGAAAGATCTCAAGACTGAATCTTGCTGTCAATAAGATGGAATAGCATTGAACCATGCAAAAAAGACATTGCCATGAGGAATGCGTGTTTACACGCGATGACGCATGGCAATGTCTTTTTTATGTGGCGAAAACCACACATCCGTGGAAACGCTCTGCATTTCCACGGATGCCATATGGTGATCCCTGCGGATCGCTGTCTGTACTTTTTAGTAGAACACCACCGGTTTTCCCGCCTGTGCAACGGCGATATAGGTCTTGCCGGTGTTGAGCTGGATCTCATTTCCATTGTCATCGTAATATTTTGTCGGTGTGTAATCGCTCGTCTTAGCCCATCTGATGTGGATCGCTTTTCCCTTCGTGAAATAATAGCCGTCCTGCAGGCTGTCGATCATCTGGAATGCCAGATACCCCTTCGCGTCAATGGGCGCCCATGTGGTATTCTGAACGATGACATTCGCGAACGCCAGCTGCTTTCCTGTCAGCGCATCGGTCTGCGCTTTGCCGTGAAGATTTTTCAGGTACAGCCCGGAAACCGGATCATAGTGCAGCGAGCTCTTCGTGTACTCAAATACTTTGGAGAGATCGATCACATTGGCTGCCGCCGCCTGCGCGCCGTACTGATCCAGAGTGTTGACGCCCTCCGCAAACGTAAAGTGTTTGCTGTTGTAGATGCCCTGGCGCACCGTCGTCTGATAGCCCAGCTGCTGGCAGGCTTTCAGAATACCGTCCGCGCTGATGTAAGCGTTGTGGGGCGCTTTGCGGTTAGATGTGCGGAAGAAGTATCCAGACCCCGGCGCCGCGCCGCCCACTCCGTACTCGTATGTACCGGAAAGATTGTTCACGTCCGGCGCGTCGATCGCTCCCTGCATGTAGCACACGCCGCCGAAATGAATCAAAATAGGATCCCATTCTTTTGCCGCGAAAATGTAGTAGAGTCTGCAGCTTCTGAGATTACCGATCTGAGGCAGGCCCTGCCAGTTGGGAATGATCGCCATCTGACGGGAAATATTTCCCTCCTCCATGATCTCATACAGGATATCTGCATTGCCTATCCCGTAAGAAGGCTGCGCAACCTTATCCGTCGGCATCATAACCGCGATCGGGCGCAGGGATGCCTGAGCAGCCGTCACCGGCTCATTGGTGTAAACGCTCTTCACCGCGGGAACCTCCGCCGTCGCTTCCGCGCTCACCGACACGCCCATAAAAAGACCCGCTGCCATAACAGATGCCAAAACCGTACTGCATAACCTTGTCTTCCATCTTTTCATGTTTCATTCTTCCTTTCTCTATTTGGAAATCATTTTCTGTCATTTTTTATCATACAACTTTTTTCCGAAAGAATCTATTACTTTTTTTCCAAAAAATGTGATAAAATATGACAGGAAAGGATGATTTATTATGACAAAAAAAGATATTCTGGAACTGAAAAAAAGATTGAACAAAACGGACTGCACGATCACAAAACTGTGCGGATGCTATGTGGACGGCAATAAGAACAAGATATTGACCCTCTCCGAAACTTTTCTGAATCTGGACGACGAAGAATTTTACAAATACCTCGATCTCTCCAGAAAATGCCTCTCCGGCACTGTCGGCAACAATCTGCTGCAGCTGGAGTTCCCGGCGGCGGAGGAGGAACCCGGCGGCAGACAGCAGTTTCTCATGGGAATCAAAGAGAGCGGCCTGAAAAATGAGGAGCTTCTGGACCGCTTCTACGACCTCGTGATCGAGCACTACGACCATGTGGGAAATTATCTGATCCTGCTGTTCAAGGACGCCTATGACATTATCACCAGGACAAACGACGGCCTGAAGCTGGACGAATCGGAGGAGGTCTACGACTATCTGCTCTGCGCTGTCTGCCCCGTCACCCTCTCCAAACCAGGGCTGGGCTATCGGGAGGAGGAGAACCGCATCGGCGCCCGCATACGGGACTGGGTGGTGGGCGCGCCCGACACCGGCTTCATCTTCCCCGCATTCTCCGACAGGAGCAGTGATATCCACTCCCTCATCTACTATGTAAAGGACGCCAAAGACTCCCGTCCGGAATTTGTGGAAAACGTTCTGGGCTGCGGCGCAAGGCACACCGCCGCCGAACAGCAGCAGATCTTCTCCTCCATTGTAAAGAAAGCGCTCGCCCCGATCCAGGAGGACACGGAGGATGTCCTGCTGCAGGTGCAGGAGAGTTTTCAGGAGTTCATTTGTCCCGACGAGGAAGAAATCTATGAAGAGACAGCACCCGTGACTCTGACGGACGAACTGATCGAGAAGGTGCTCGCTGAGCAGGGCATCCAGGGGGAGCCCGCAAGGCATATAAAAGAGGGCGTCGCCAGGGAGTTCGAGGCCGAACCGCCCGCACTGCAAAATCTGATCGACGAAAAAGCACTGGAAAAAAATGCCAGGAAAAAGGAGGAGGCGCAGCTCAGACTGCAGGTACAATCCCTGCAAAAAGAACTGGCGGAAAAAACTTATCCCGACTCCTTTGACGTGATGCTTCGGGTAAACCCGGAAAAGACACCCTACATCAAATCCGAGATCATCGACGGACAGAAATGTCTGATCATTCCGATCGAAGAAAATGAACAGATAAACTTAAACGGTGTGGCCACAGAACTTTGACGGACCGTTTTCCGCACAAAAAAAGAATCCTGGAAACAGGATTCTTTTTATGCAGAAGAAGGGACTTGAACCCTCACTGTATTGCTACAACAGGCACCTGAAGCCTGCGCGTCTGCCAATTCCGCCACTTCTGCGAACCGAACAAATGTTATTTTACATACTTCTACAACAAATGTCAATACCTTTTTTCGAAAATTTTTCCTGCACTTTCCGAATCCCCTCCGAAATCTTACTTTGGATCTCCTTTTTCCCGGTCTTACCGGTGATTTCAAAAAGTTCCTTCAGGATCTCCTCCACCTCTCTCTTTGTCTCGTCGTCCACCTCGCGCAGTTCCTGCAGCACACCGGCCAGGCTCTTTTTCCAGTCCGCCTTAAAATCGATCAGATTGTCCGCCTCTGACGCCGCCAGCACCTGGAAGAGCACATCAGAAAAACGCCCCACCTGCTCGTCATCTAGCCTGAGCACCCAGTCCGTCAGGGCGCCGTCCATAAATCTGGCGCCGTTTTTCAGCTCCTCCCTGGACTCGAACGATGCGTTCTCCACATCTACCGTCCAGGTGTACGGATTGTGCTGCAAAAGACCGTGAGAGCTGCTCCCCACCACGTTGTAGGAATCTCCGCGCTCCAAAAGCATCCCCACCATGGAAGATTCCGGCAGGATCTTTCTCACTTTATCCGCGATCCGCTCATACTCATACCGCTCCAGCACCTGCGGCTTGAATCCCGGACCGTCATGACTGTACACGCGCCGGATCCGCTCCTGCAATGCCATGGAACTGCTCATTGCCGCAAAAACCGCCAGATTTCCTCCCTTGGAGTGACCGCCCAGATAAAAATTCTCCGGCAGACGTCCCGCCGCCTTGCGCATATATCTCGCCGCGTACAGCTGTCCCACCACCGGCTCCGAAAAAGCCAGCGTAAAATCCTCCTTCCAGCCCACCAGATTTTCATCGGTCCCCCGGTAGGCGATGTAGTAAAGATTCCTCTTTTCCGCCTCCTCGCCCAACAGATACGTGACGGCGGAAAACTGTACTTCCATCTCCTTATCCAGGATATCCACGTAATAATTTAACCGCAGATCCGCAAAACGCCGGCTGCCCAAAACAGCTTCCGTCAGCTTCCTGTTATCCTCCCGATATCTCTCATCCGCAAAGATCTGCCCCTCATTTTCCTCCTTCAGGATCTCCTGAAAAGGAATAAATTCCTTTTCATCCTCCAGGCCTGGAATCAGATGCTTCATCTTCAGATAACTAAGTTGACATAACACAAGAGAATCCACGTCATTAAAGCCGTGCTCTGAAAATGTATATTGAAAATCGTTTACATAATCTACTATATTGCCCATCCTAATACAGCTCCCCGTCATAGTATATCAGCAGCATCCGCACCACATCCCCGTAACTCGCGATCCCTTCCTCCACGCCGTTCACCTGCAAATTTGTCTCCAGAAAACTCCGGGAGACCTGCTTTAGCGTCTCCGTATCCAGAATCGCCCCATCCTCCACTTCCTCCCAGGCCTCCTGCGTCAGAAAAACATTGTCCCGCTCTACCAGGGGAGAACACACTTCACAGGCCAGGTATATCTCCCCGGAATTTTCCAGGCTTTCATGCAGATCCCTGTCCAGATAGTCGAGCACGCTCAGATAGCCGCTGTAGCGGAAAAAGGCGTCCTCCGAGGAGATGCAGGCCAGATACCCGATAAAATTGGCGTCATCCTCGCACATAAACCCCTTCACATGGGACAGCTCATGACAGATCGTGGCAGGCACATTGGCGATATACATTGCCCCATTGTAATTCGCCTCCATCGAAAACGGAAAATAGTATCCCATCATATACTGCTGACTGAAAAAACCGGAGAACGTCAGTTTTTTCGGATCGGGATAATAGCCGTCCAGCAGAGGGTATGCTTCCCCCAGCTTCTCCATTTCCTTCACCGCCCGGCTCTCCATATCCCCCGCATAAACGATATGGCCGTCCTCGTCCCTCTCCATCTCCTGGGCCAGCGCATTGCACTGCCTTACCACATGATCCCGGACAAGCGCCAACTCCTCCACTCCGTACTCCCGCTCGTTCTTTGGCATATACATCTCCGGAAAACTGCTGCAATGGTACAGCACAAAGCAGTTGATTGACATAATAACAGAAACGACAGCCACTCCCCACAGCAACAGATGATAATATCTGCCGGCAAATTTTCCAGGCCTGTCCTCATTCCCCGTTCTTCCCCTCAGCCGTCCCACAAATAAAACGACAAATAAGGCAAGCGATGCCGACGCCAGCAATACTGCCAGCACCAGTAAAAACTCACCTATGCAAAAAGGAAAGAGGCTGCTGATGTGCCCCTGTATATATTGCGTTATCCGAAAGATACTTTGACGTATCCGATCACAAAAAGTTTTGCTGTTCCATGACAGCACATTTATCGTAACCACCAACACATAAATTCCGGACAGAAACCAGTTTTTTCTCCTCTTCATTCACACCGCCATTCTCATAGCCTATGCAAATAATCAGTCCATATTCATCAGGTTTGCCAGTGTCTCTTCACCCCAACTATAGTCAAACAAATACTTTCCCTGAAACATCTTACTGTTTTTCTCAGGCCTCTCCAAATATGTGTAATAATCGCACTCCACTTTCTCTGTGCTGATATGACAGCATCCCCGCCCTGTCTGAAAAAATTCCGTTACCCCTGTATCCTGCAACGTCCTCTGCAGATTCATAACCGCTTTTCTGTAAAGTCTTTTCACTTTTTCATCATAAGCCCTCTCCGGCCACAACTTATCTATCGACTCTTCCATAGATACATTGCCGCCGCATCTGTCCATACACAGAGCGAGCAGTTCTTTCGATTTCGCGTTTCTGAAATAAAGAACTTCTCCGTTATAAAATACATCAAATCTCCCAAACATCCTGACCTTCAACTGCTTTTCCTGACGTTTCGATAACAGTATCGCCCGCTTTACGGCATCTTCAATATCGCATCTCCCGCAAGGCTTCAAGATGCAGTAATCTGCTTTCATTCTTATAATATCTTCCAACTGCAGAATATCTCCTGTCATATAGACAAGTACAATTCCCGGACAGACTTCTTTTAATTTCCTCCCCAGCGCCAACCCGCTCATCTGAGACATTTCCGTATCCAAAAGTGCAAATTCTACCCTATTTTCTTCCGCGTACTCCAATGCTTTCTCGGAGTTTTTAAAACTCCCTACCACATTGACTTCGCTGATGCCTCTCATAACTTCTTCCAGCTTCCGCCGCATTAGTGGTTCCCTATCCACTAATATTGTCCTCATTTACCGATACTATTCTATCCCTTTATCCCTCATACAAATAAAACTGTTTTATCAACAATTTTCCATTATATATTCCGGACAACATGTAAATTGTAACATATGCGGTAAACTTTTTATTTTCTCTTCCTGTCCTCCAGCTCCGAGATATTGTCGATCATTTTTTCTATCATCATTTTTTTCAGATACACATCAAAACAGAGCTGACAGATAAAGGAAAACATTTTTAAAAACTCCTGTCCCTCCTCCGGCGCATCCTCAAAAGTCCTCTCCGCCCTCCGAAATTTCTTGATCACATCCTTCTTCAGATTTTCGATCTCCTCCTTCTCCATGCTGAAAACTTCTCTGTAAATGCTCTCCAGCCTGAACTCCTTGTCCTCTCCGAAATAGCGTCCGGTCAGAGGCTCCATCAGCTTCTGAATATCTCCGATCGTCATAAAGCCCTTAAAATAGTATATAAAAATCAGGAGCAGCATATGCTCCTTTGAATATTTCTTTTTGTCCGGCGGCGGCATCAGATGATTCTTCACATAATTGTTGATCATCGTCTTTGTCATGATCTTATCATCTTCCGGATTGCGGCTCGTCGTTTTTAACCGCTGCTCCATAAATGTCGTCACCTGATCCATATACAACTCTATATCGGGCAGCTCCTCCGGCCTGATGTGTTCCGTCCTGTCCAGGCTATTCACTATACTGTTCAGCAAATCATGCATATCTATGGTCATCCGTGTCTCCTTCCTGTAATACCACTCCCCGCACTGTTCTCTTATAGTATATAGTTTCCATTACTAGATGACAAGATATTTTACTTAAAATTTTCAGAAAATTATTCTTTACGAATTCCTCCGCCGTATGTTAGAATGAAATCAGTTTAGGACTTTAAAATTTTATTGTACGAAAGTGTGGGACAATATGAACAACAAATTAAAAATCGATGCGGTAGATCACCTTTTTGAAGCGATCCTGCATCTCCAGTCCAAGGAAGAATGCTATAATTTTTTTGAGGATCTCTGTACTGTAAATGAACTTTTGTCACTCTCCCAGCGCTTTGACGTGGCCGCCATGCTCCGAAATAAAAAGACCTATCTGGAAATCGCGGAGAAAACCGGAGCTTCCACCGCCACGATCAGCAGGGTCAACCGCTCCCTGCACTACGGCAATGACGGATATGAGCTTATTTTTCAGCGGATCGAAAGTGAAAACTAATTATGGAAATGAACAACCGTCTAAATTACGCAGCCATCCTGCTCCTGGAGGATGACGAAAGTCTGCGCCGCGCTGTCAGCTTAAAACTTTCCAGAGAAGGTTACACCGTACATGCGGCCGCAGATATCAAAACAGCGAAGTCCCTCTGCCAAGAACACCATATCTCCCTCATCATATGCGATATCGGCCTGCCCGACGGGAGCGGGCTTGATTTTTGCACGGAAATACGCCGGGAGAACAATCTTCTCATCCTGTTTCTGACCGCCCTCGACACCGAGGCTGATATGATAAAAGGCTACGACGCCGGCGCAGACGACTATATCACAAAGCCTTTTTCCCTAGAAGTGCTGCTCTCCAAAGTGAAAGCCATGATGCGGCGGCGCTTTGAGACGCCTCGGACTTTCTCCATCCGCTCCGGTTCCATTGAACTGTTCCCCGAAGAAAACCGGGCCAAAAAGAACGGACAGTTCCTGACGCTGACCTCCAATGAGCAAAAGCTTTTGTCCTTTTTTATGCAAAATCCCATGCGTATCCTGTCCAAAAATACGCTTCTCGAAGCCATCTGGGACATCGACGGAAACTTTGTGGATGAAAACACGCTGGCGGTCAACATCCGTCGTCTGCGGGAAAAAATAGAGGAGGATCCATCCAGGCCCGCCCTCCTCAAAAACGTGAGGGGACTGGGCTATATCTGGGAAAGGACCTGCGAAAAATCATGAAAAAGCACTTTCTCCTTTTCACCTGCATACAGGCATCCGCCGCTATCCTGTTCCTTCTCTTTGGTCTGGCTTTTCTGAAGACCGTCTCCCTGAATGAAATGCACACCGTCCAAAATCTGGCGGGAGCCGTTCTCCAGGCCTCCCCCGAAACGGAAGCCGTCTTCATGGAGGCCCTTAAGTCCCCCCGCACGGCGCATACCGCTGCGGGGGCCGAGCTGCTCGCCCGCTACGGCTACGAGGAGGATTTCCTCGCCAGGATCCCCTTTTATCGTCGTTCTCTCCTCGTATCATTAAGTATATTTTTTATATGTTTTATTTTCTCCATCTGTTCCGGTCTGCACTATTTCTATTCCGTGCAAAAAGCCCGGAAAGCCCAGGAGGAACTGTTGGCCGTCCTCCTGGAGCGCTGTCTCTCCGACGACTACGGTTTTCTGGAAAATTCCCAGGAATCCGCCTTTCCCGGGCCGGGAGACCTCTCTGACACTTTCCGGAAGCTGGCACAGAAAATGCGGTTAAAATCGGAAATTCTGGAGGAGGAAAAGGACCATACCAAAGCCCTTGTCACGGACATCTCCCATCAGCTGAAAACACCCCTGGCCGCCCTGAAAACCTGCTTTTCCATCTATCTGGAGGCGGACAACGCCCAGGAGAAGAAAGAATTTGAGAAACGGTGCCGATTTCAGCTGGAAAAGCTGGAAAACCTGATCGCCTCCCTGATCCATATCTCCCAGCTGGAAAGCGCCATGATCCTTCTGCGGCCGGAGCCCTCCTCCCTGCAGAACATTCTGGTCGAGGCGGTAAACGCCGCCTACGAGAAAGCGGCAGCAAAGCAGATCGCGATCGAGGCGGAAGACTTTCCGGATCTCGTCCTGTCTCTGGACAAAAAATGGACCCGGGAAGCTCTGTTCAATATTCTTGACAACGCCGTAAAATACTCTCCCCCGGGTACATCCATTCAGATCCGGGCTCAGGAACTCTACAGTTTCGTCCGCGTGGAGATCGAAGACCAGGGCATCGGCATCCCCAAAGCGGAATACAACCATATCTTCAAACGATTTTACAGAGGACAGAACGAAACCGTTCAGAACTCCGAAGGTTCCGGCGTAGGGCTCTATCTCTCCAGAAAAATTCTGGAACAGCAGGGCGGAACGGTATCCGTCAGGGCGGCAAAAAAACAGGGCTCTGTCTTTGTGGTGCAGCTCCCCCTTGAGGCCGCAAAAAATTCCTGAATCTTTTCCTTTTGTAAGTTTCCTGTAAGATTTCGATCTTATACTGAATTTATACGGATTACAATGTAAAAAGACAGGAGGCTTCCATTTATGACACCAATTCTTGAGACCCAAAATCTGTGCAAATATTACGGCAGCGGCGAAAACCTTGTGAAAGCCGTAGACCATATCGATCTGCAGATCGCGCAGGGCGAGTACGTCGCCATCGTGGGAAAATCCGGCAGCGGCAAATCCACTCTGCTCCATCTTCTCGGCGCCCTGGACAATCCCACCTCCGGAGAGATATGGGTGGACGGAAAGAATATCGCCGCCCTCTCCGGGGAAGAGCTCACCGCTCTCCGCAGACGAAAGATCGGCTTTATCTTCCAGGCTTTCAATCTGATCCCCTCCCTGAACGTGTGGGAAAACATCGTGCTGCCCATCGGGCTGGACGGAAAGAGGGCGGATGAGGAATTTGTCCGCGATATTCTGCGGACGCTGGATCTGGAGGAGCGGACAAGCGCTCTCCCCAACACACTCTCCGGCGGACAGCAGCAGCGGACCGCCATCGCCCGCGCCATCGCCGCGAAACCCTCCATCATTCTGGCGGATGAACCCACCGGCAATCTGGATACCAAAAACGGTGATGAAGTCATCTCTCTGTTAAAGCTTTCCGCCAAAAAATACGGTCAGACGCTGGTCGTGATCACCCACAACGAGGACATCGCGCAGATGGCCGACCGGACGATCACGCTGGAAGACGGCAGATTGATATAGGGAGGGGCGCAGTATGAAAAACAAAACTATCTCCGCTCTCGCAAAGAGCAGGATCTCCTACAACAAAAGCCGTTCCGTCCTGACAGCCATCGCGATCTGCCTGACCACCGCTTTGCTGATGGGCGTTGCCACTTCCGCCGTCGGCCTCTTCGATATAAGCAGGCAGCAGGCCGTCGCCGCCGGCAATCACCACGCCGCCATCATACATCTGGACGCCAAACAGGTGGAAATGTTAAATAACCACCTCGACGTGGAGGCGCTGGACGTCAAGATCCAATTTGCCTCGATCGTCTACGACAATATGAATGGCAGCCTCACCTCAAACCATACCCTGAAGGAGGGCATATACCACGGGACGGGCAATCTGACCGAAGGACGTTTCCCCCAGGCACCCGATGAGATCTGCGGGCCGCCGGCTTTCTTTGAACGCATGGATACGGAACCGGTGATCGGCAACAAGATCACCATCCCTTTCCGCGTCGGCGGCGAGGGCCTGATCCAGACCCGGGAATTTACGATCTGCGGTCTCGTCTCCCAGGCGGACATCTCCAAACTGGATATCAGTGACCACCGCCTCGCCTACAGCGCCTCCGTCTCCGACGCTCTGGTGGAGGAATATCTCGCTCCGGAGGAAAGGGACTACTTTGCTTCCGTCAGGCTCTTCGGCGAGAACCGCTTCACGGAAGACCAGATGGAGAATGCGATCAGAGAAGTCTGCCTGGATATCGGCGGCGATACGGACAATATTGTATACAATCATCAGTATCTGATGACTATGCTCACTGCCAGCGCAGAGATAGCGGCCGCCGTAGCAATCATCGGACTTCTCATCCTGTTTTTTTCCGCCCTCGTGATCTACAGCATCTACTACATCGGCGTGATCACAGATGTCCAGGAGATCGGAAAATTAAAAGCGCTGGGCGCATCCGTCCGACAGGTAAAGAGGCTGTTTCTTTCCGAGAGCATGAGACTCTGCGCCATCGCCATCCCGCCCGGACTGCTCCTTGGCTTTGGCATTCCCGCCATTCTGCTTCCGCTGATCGTGGACTCCATCACGAAAGATTCGCCTTTCGCCTACAGCAATATCGAGCATTACCATATGTTCTCGGCGCCAGTCCTCGTCGGCATGGCGGTTTCGGTCCTTGTCACGGTCCGGATCTCTCTGTTAAAGCCTCTGCGCATAGCGGGGAAAATTTCCCCGGTGGAAGCGGTCCGCTATCAGGAGACTTCCGCTCTGGCCGGCACCAGGAAAGGCCGGAAAAATCTCAATCTGTTTCAGCTCAGCCTGGCAAACCTCCTGAGAAACAGAAAACGCACTGTAGTCACTATAGTGACTATGGGACTCAGCTGCGTCCTGTTTATGAGCTTCGCCGCCACGCTGAACAGCATGAGTAGCCTGAATTACGCGAGATACAGTATCCCGGAGGGAGATTTCCGTCTGTATCTCGACGGCAACTGGAATGACAAAGAATATCCGGAGAGCAACTTTGATGTGCTCCAGCAGCAAAATCTGTTCAGCGACAGCCTGCTTAAGAGGATCCGGGATATCGACGGTGTGACGGATATCGAAAAG
Source organism: bacterium 1XD8-76 (assembly GCA_003611955.1). GTDB lineage: Bacteria > Bacillota > Clostridia > Lachnospirales > Lachnospiraceae > 1XD8-76. Next base: position 44,862 of record RAZE01000002.1, on the reverse strand, counting down.
AGCGGTTACGTCCTGTTCAGCGCAGATTCCTCCGCTCCGGTCTTTGAGAATCGTATGAGGAACTCCTTAGCGCCATTCTCCCGCGAAGAGACAAAAGACATGCGGAAAAAAATCACCGAAGGGGAGATCGACTACGATAAAATGCTGGCAGAAAACGGCGTGATCTGTACTTCCTATCTGGACTGGGAAGAGATGGGGCTCTCCATCGGGGATGCGATCACGCTGACGATACACGACGGGAACAGAGAAATCCCTCTCACCGTTTCCGTCTCCGCTGTGATCAAGGACAGCAGGCGCGGTTTCCTCACCCTGCCGCAGGAACTTTGGGATTCGTTAGGACTGCAGTTTGATCCCACCTGCGATCTGTATATCTCCGTCGAGGAGGAAAAATATGCCAGCGCAAAGGCAGCTCTGCAGGAGATCGCGGCGGAAAATGAACACTTTGTCCTCTACTCCCTGGATGAAGAGCTGCAGATCGGCAATTCCTCCATCAACATGATCAAATATCCTCTGTACGCACTCCTGATCATGGTGGCAGTCATCAGCTTTACGAACCTCATCAACACGATGCTCACCAGCATCGTCACAAGAAAGCGGGAACTCGGCATCCTGCAGGCCATCGGACTCTCCGATAGACAGTTAAAGAAAATGCTCTCCCTGGAAGGGCTTGTCTTTACCGCGGGTACGCTCCTCATCTCCGTGACGCTCGGCAACCTTTTCGGTTACCTGATCTTTCTCTATGCAACAAAAATGCATCTCATGGGACTGTCGCGCTACCACTACCCGATCCGGGAGACCATCGGCCTGGCCGCCATGCTGATCGTCGGACAGCTTTTCATCACCGCTCTCCTGAACAGGAAGGTGCATCGGGAAAGCCTGATCGAGCGGATCAGAAGCGGAGAATAAAGATAAACAAGACGGGATTATTACTTCTCAAACAGCGTAATCCCGTCCGCATCCTGCCGGAAGCTGTGGAACATCGCCCAATCTATCCCGGATTCCCCGAAAACGGACACCGCCGCGTCCAGAACCGCCTTCAGATCCCAGGCGATAAAATCCAGATAGCCGTAGCAGATCCCGGAAGCGCCGCCGATAAACGAGAAGCTGTCCGCTCCCGCCGTCTCTTCTATCTTATCCGCCATCTCGTCCCGGAAATCCAGGATCTGCGCGCTTCTGTCCTCCCCCTGAAAACCGTACAGCGGATAGCAGAAGTACCCCGCCGCGATGCCGTCCCTGTGGAAGGTATCCATCATGCGGCTCTCCCCGCGCCAGAACTCATTCAAAAGCGGCAGAAAACCGCAGGAGCCCACATACACATCCCTCCGCAGGCCGTCCTCCGCCTCCTCGTCGGGCTTCATCTGATATCCCGTGTACATCTGACAGTAACGCTCCGCGTCGAACAGCTCCTCCCTTGTCAGGGAAAGCTGCTCCATAAAATGCGGAAGCAGCTCGGAGAGCGGAAGCGCATTCTGCTCCTTCGGAGCCTGCAGAAGCTTAAGCTCGGAGATGTATTTCATCTCCGTCAGCTCTCCCATCGCATAGTCAAGCATCGTGTAGACGATCCAGTAGGCATTGCTCTCCCGCTCCGGCAGAAGCGGAAGGAGCTTCTCGCAGAAGACAGAAACCTCCGCCTCCTTCCCCGTCCACACGGTCCAGACCTGAAAGTCCTCCTCGCTTACCAGATCCTCCTCGATCCTCAGCTGAAAACTCCCGCTCTTTTCATCCCGCGCCTGTCTGCCCACGAGGATATTCCAGTTCTTCAGCACTTCCTTTGGCGCCCGCCTCTTAAAATACACCAGCGGAAACAGCCTGGACCAGTCGCCTTCCAGATTTAAAATCAGGTCATATTTCCCCTCGTGGAGCCCGACCTCGGCGTACACTTCCGTAAAGACAGGACACAGCAGGATCTCCAGCTGTTCACCGATCTCCTCGCCGCCCGCCCGCTCATCGATCAGACGCCGCAGCTCCGCCTCGTCTTTTAAAAAATTTTTCCATCCCTCCCTGACACGTTCCCTGAAAGGTAACTCAAACAGGGGAAGACTTCTGTTTTCCTGATTGTTATTGTCTGCCATGTTGTATCTCCTTTAAATATGATTCCGCACCGTGTACTACATTTATCACCATGGTTTGTATTACGGTTAAATAACAGCAAACCTCACCAACGCTTTCCAGATACCGTCCTCCTCGATCCGGTCCGTCACATAGTCCGCCGCCGCCTTCGCCGCAGGCTCTCCGTTTCCCATCGCCACGCCGATCCCGGCCAGCTGCAGCATGGCGATATCATTCTCCGCATCCCCGAAAGCGATCACCTGTGCCGGCGTGATCCCCAGTTTTTTGCAGAATGCAAGGATGCCCTGCTCCTTCCCGCCGCCGGCCGGCAGAAAATCCACGACGCCCTCTCCCCATCTGGTCAGCGTACAGTCCGGCAAAAGCGCAAGAAGCTCTTTCTCTTCCGCCTCGTCGATGAACGGCATTGTCTGCAGAACCCTGCGTTCTTCCAGGTCCGCAATGTCCCGCACCGGCGGTACCGCCGTACCGATGCTCTCCTGCTCTTTTCTGATTCTATCATCCACCAGATTGCAGTACATGGCGTCCTTCTCCAAAAAAATACAGCTTCTGCCCCGCCGCTCCAGAAATTCTCTCAGAATCACAAGCTGCCCTGCCGTAAAGCAGTTTTGGAGAATGCACTCCCCATGCAGTTCGCAATACTGGCCGGTCACCCAGACGCCCCCGTCGAAGACAAGCCCCGGCAGAATATTCTCCTCCTCCACTTCCAGCGGATGCCGCCCCGTGGATAAAATACAGCAGATCCCCTTTTCCCGCAGCTTCCGGATCGCCTCCCTCGTGCTGTCCGGAACGGCATGGCTTTTCACCGCCGCCAGCGTTCCGTCTATATCAAAAAATGCCGCCTTTATATTTTCTCCTGACATTCCTCTGTCCCTGCCTTTCTCTGCTCCACGACTGCCTGCCTCTTCCGGAGTAAGTATTATCTGTCACAAATAAATATACCTGATTAGCTGTCATAACGCAACCAAAAAGGCGCAGGATACTTAATAGTGGTATTTCTTTCTCTTTACCACCAAAAATACAGTGGAGATCAGGCACGCCATCACCTCCGACAGAGTGACAGCCCACCAGATGCCGTCGATCCCCAACAGCAACGGCAGAAGCAGCACCGCTCCCGTCTGGAAAACAAGCGTCCTCATAAAGGAGATCGCCGCCGAGATCCCGCCGTTGTTTAACGCCGTAAAGAACGACGACGCGTAAATATTTACCCCAGAGAGCAGATAGGAGCAGGCAAATATCACAAAGGCGTGCTCCGTGATCTCCAGAAGTTCCCTGTCATATCCCACGAAAATACTCGATAATACCGATGCGCTCACCTGGGCGGACAGCATCATAAGGATGCCCGTACCTGCCATAAGAAGCAGGCTCTTTCGCAGAAGGCTCCGCATCTCCCCGTGGTTTCCCGACCCGTAGTGATAGCTGACAATGGGCGATGTTCCCACCGCATAACCGATATAGATGGCAAAAAAAATCATCTGGGTGTACATCACCACACCGTATGCCGCGATGCCGTTCTCCCCGGCGTATTTCATCAGCTGGAAATTGTAGAGCATCCCTACAACGGATGCCGAGATATTGCTCATCAGCTCCGAGGAGCCGTTTCCGCAGGTTCTGAGTAAAACACCGGCCTCCATCTTTGTCTTTGTCAGCTGGAGCAGGCTTGTGTTTTTTATCAGATGCTTCTTCTGTTTCTCTATCTGACCTGCCTTGACTTCGCTATAGCTCTCTGTGTCGGCCTCCTCCCTCCTGCTGGCGAAATAGAGAAGCGGCAGCACACCGCCCACGCACTGTCCGAGCGCAGAGGCGACGGCGGCGCCGGCTACGCCCCAGCGAAACACCGCGATAAACAGCGCGTCCAGCACGATATTTGTCACCCCCGCCGCCATCGTGATCCCGAAGCCCAGATTCGGCTTTTCCGCTACCACAAAAAAGCTCTGGAAGAAAAACTGCAGCATAAACGCCGCGTTGAAAGCACTCATGATGATGCCGTAGGTCATACACTCCTCCACCATCGCACCCTCCGCCCCTAAAAACAGAACGATGGGGCGCATAAACAGAATGCTGACAAGCGATATCAACGCCCCCAGAATCACGGTAAAACAGACTAACATCGTAAAATACCTGTCCGCTTTCTCCTTTTTTCCTTCCCCCAGCGTCTTCGCCACCAGCGCGCCGCCGCCCGTGCCGATCATAAAGCCAAAGCATCCCTCTATCATCAATGCCGGCATGATCAGATTGACCGCCGCAAACGCCGTTTTTCCAACATAATTGGATACAAAAAAACCATCTACGATACCGTAAATGGAAGTGAATATCATCATCGCGATGGTCGGAAGAGAAAAGCGCAGTAGTTTCTTATAGGTAAAATGTTCCGATAACTGTATTCTCATCTGATACTCCCTCCTTTTCCGGGAATTACCCGCATATTCTTTTTTAACTGCTCCGTATATTTGTCAAATATATTCATAAACGCCTCCTGTTCTTCCTCCGATAAGCTTCCGAGCGCTCTCTGTTCCGCCTCGATGACCTGGTCCACGGTACGCCCGCAGAGCATTTTTCCCTGCTCTGTCAGTGCGATCCGTTTACTTCTCTTATTTTCACCCGCACCCTGCATGATATACCCGTCCGCCTCCAGCTTTTTCAATGCGGAGTGGATCGACTGCTTCGGCAGGTAGAAACTGTTGCAGATCCCGCTCTGCATCGGCTCCCCGTACTCCGTGCGCAGATAATACAAAATCCAGAATTCGCACTCGGAGAAACCGGACCTTTTTGCCGCCTCCCGGTAAAGCTCGTCGTTTTCCTTCATGATATCGTTGTACTGCTTTAATCTTGCATCCAGTTCTTTGGGTTCCATGGACTGATTCTCTTTCTCTTTCCGTTTTCTGCCTGGGCTGCTACAAATCACCGCACACGCAAACAGTCCGTAATCAGACTTTTTATATTATAGTCCGATTACAGACTGTTGTCAAGAAAAAATCTTTCTTCCAGTATATTGGGAAATACTTGCCCCTCCGATTTATACTCTCATCTGCTATTCAAACTGTTTCAGAATTTTTACCAGTTCCGTTAACTTCAACATGTATTGGATGTCTTCCTCCAATGTATCAAAAAACATAACCATATTTTTGCAAGAGATTTCTGATAAGTAAGTTCTCGACTCACAGACTTCAAAATATCACCCTTCGCCTGCGATACAGACGCCATCCCTTCCGCTGTTCACCCAAAAGTATTCTGCCTTTTTTTACAGTGCACTCAGGCTGCCTGCAAAATGCGTTTCCAAATAATCCCCCTTATATTTCGGGCCCTTTTTCTCATAAATAAGCCAACAAATATTCTCCTTACTATATATTTTATCATCTTGCATCTATTTATACATTATATGTTTCTTGTTTTTTTGTTAATACTTACATGGAAAAATTTTGAAACAGCAAAAGTGCATTATTTTGTATTAGCAATATTTCAATGATTTCAGTCTTTTTCCCAACATGTCTTCCCCTCTAACGCTGGGAAAAATGTGAGCAAATGGCATAGTGCGCCATCTTTAATCTTAAATGCTTCCACGACTCTTTCTCCAGAAAGCCCATCTATCGGCGCATTCGCTCCGTACTCCAAAAAACAGGTGCTTACTACCACGCCCCGCACGGGATCCACTACCGGATACAGCTTGGAGTCTGCCGGTATATCCCACCGGAAAGATTTATTATGTTTAAAATCTCCCCTGAAGGAATGCTCATGTACGGTAAAGAAGCAAGCAACCGAAAACAAGAGATAGACCACCAGCACCACACTATTCCGAACCAAAGAAACCAAAAGACAAGCATTATGGAAATGTGCATAACAGGCTATTCCGTCATGGAAAAGTCTGTTCACAGAACATGGAAAAGCTAAAGTACAGCTTTCCCACACTCTGCAAACAGACTTTCCCACAACTCCATAAGACAGCAAGTTATGCACATTACGCACAGTGCCGACTAATACGGAATCCCATTTATCCTGTCTTTTTAATAAAGTGAATAATAATAAATTCGCTTATATGCTACATAGCTATTGACGAAAAAGCAAATGTCTGCTAGTATAGCAACATGTGTTGCGCAACAAACGCTATAGAAAGGAAATAAATATGCCACCAAAACCAATCGTCAACAAACAAGATATATTAAATGCTGCCATACAATTAGTGCGTGAAAATGGTATGGAAAGTATAAATGCCCGCAGTTTAGCAAAGATAATTAACTGCTCTACAAAACCACTTTTTCGTGTTTACAAAAACATGGAAGAATTGAAAAAAGATATTCTTGAAGAACTTTACAACTATTATAACAATTTTATGAATAGTAGAATGAAAGATAAAAATAAGCTTTTAAATCAAGGTATTGCTTATATTGAGTTTGCTCAAAAAGAAAAACGCATTTTCAGTACTTTGTTTATGAGCAATGCAATTAAGGGCTTTACAATACAAGATATAGTTTTAACAGACAAAAATAATTTTCTTGTTCAAAATGTAAAAGACATTACCGGACTATCTGAAGATAAAGCATATAAACTTATCATCAATATATGGTTCTATTCTCACGGAATTGCAACACAGATAGTTTCAAACGGCATAGATATTTCTTTAGATGTTATTGTTGAATTAATGTCAGAAGCATATCACCAATTTTCAACAAATATACCGATTACTGAAAGGGGAAGATAAATGTTAAGACTAAGACCATATAAGGAATGTGACGCACAGGATATTGTTAAATGGATAAAAAGTGAATTTGCATTTCGTCAGTGGAGTGCAGACCGTTATAAAAAATATCCTATCACTTCGGCGGATATGAATCTATATTATCAAAAAGATAATAGTAATGGCAATATTTGGGGCATGACAGCTTTTAATGAAATGGGAGTAGTAGGACATTTCACAATGCGTTTTACTGATGACAATCGAAATGAACTTAGGTTAGGCTTTGTGATTATAGACAGTGCGCAACGTGGAAAAGGTTTAGGTAAAGAAATGCTTAATTTAGCAATCAGATTTGCTTTTGAATTTGTCAAGGTAAGTAAAATCACTTTGGGAGTTTTCGAGAATAATTTAGTTGCTATACAGTGCTACAAATCTTGTGGATTCAAAGAGGTATCATTACAAAATGTAGAAAGTTATCTATGCTTGGGAGAAACGTGGAATTGTATTGAAATGGAACTAACACAACAATAATATTAAGAAGAATATAGAGAAAATATGATAAATTTGTATGAATGGATATTGTGTCCAATTTGTGGAAATAAAACCCGTGACAGAATTAGGGAAGATACCGTTTTGAAAAACTTTCCACTTTACTGTCCTAAATGTAAAAAAGAAAGTTTAATTGAAGTGGAAAACTTACATATAACGGTTATTAAAGAGTCAGACGCACAGACGCAGAGCCGATAACACGCAGAAATGAAAATGTGGTTATCGGCTCTTTTCTGTAATAAAATAGCAAAACCAAATGGAGCAATCAACGGTAAAATAAATGTTGCTTCACGCTACTATTTTAGTCCAATATGGTTTCGCTAAACGATAATCAAGGAGTGACAACCTAATGTATCGCCACCCCTTGAATTATAAAATGCAACCGTAAACCATACAACACCCTATGTGGGAGAAAGGGGGAACCATCTATGCCTTGTACAGAAGCATACAAAGAACACATCATGTATACTTTCAATGGCTATTGCAAGACCGTCATACGCTTTGCAGCTATCAACGCATGGCGTGACAGGAGCAGACGGCGGCAAAAAGAAATATCCCTTGAATACCTCACAGAAGAAAAGTTTTATCCTTTAGGCACAACAGACGAATATTTTGAAGCACCTTATGAAGAATAGAATACCCCGTTACGATATGCGGTCAGACAGTTATCCTCACCAATGGGGTACTTGCCGCCGCTCTGTTATCTCTGCCGGAGAGAAACCGGGAAATCATATTCCTTTACTTTTTTGGAGATTACACACAACAGGAAATCGGGAAAATGTACGGACGCTACCGGAGTACGACCGGGTATACATGCACGCCTAGAGAAAACATTTCATTCATCTCTCTCGGTTCATTGGACATCACGCCGAAAAACACCATCTCCCCGCTTACCGGATCGATAAACGTCTGACGCTGCTTGATAACCAGCGTATTTTTCCACAGTGGGTTTTCACCGACTATACATTGCTTTCCATTATAAGTACGGCCAACGTCATAGGACTTACGATGATGGGAGCTCTGTCCGCAAGCTACATCACGCTGAGCACACCGTTACAGTTCAGTTTCTCCGGCGGAAGCACAATTGTACTGCAGGAAGTGCTGGATCTGATCGTTCCGGGTCTGCTCCCTCTGGCAGCCGTATTTATCATCTACGCTTACCTGAAAAAGAAGGGACCTCATTACACGAAGATCCTTCTGACGGTAGTGATCGTTTCTATTATTACATCGCTGCTCGGCATCTTTTAACGGGGTGTGAAATATGGAAAATATATATGGAAAAAACGGACTTCAAAAAGTAATAAACGCCTCCGGGCGTATGACAAAACTCGGCGTGTCCACAATCTCAAAGGGAGTTGGCGAGACGTTGCTGGATGCGGCCAGCAACTATATACTGATCGACAGTCTCTACGAGTTTGCCGGGAAGAAGATCGGCGGGATGATCGGCTGCGAGGACGCCTGCGTGACGTCTAGCGCATCAGCGGGAATCGCCCTCTCCGTGGCGTCCCTGCTCTGCAAAGACAATCTCTCCATGGTGCACCACCTTTTCGATGAGCTCCCGCGAATTTCCAGGCGGGAAGTGGTTCTCTTAAAGGGACACAACGTGGACTTCGGCGCGCCTGTCGCGGAGATGATCCAGTTGGGCGGCGGCAAAGTCGTGGAAGTCGGCTATGCGAACGGTTCCAGGCAGGAAGATATCGAGCATGCGGTCAATGAGAATACGCTGGCGGTCTTCTTTGTGAAATCCCATCACTGTGTGCAGAAAGACATGGTGGATGTGCAGGATGTGGTGAAGCTGGCGAACCGGCTGCATGTGCCCTGCATCATCGACGCGGCGGCGGAGGAAGACCTAATCCGTTATATGGCGATGGGCGCCGATATGGTCTGCTACAGCGGCGCGAAGGCTATCGAAGATCCTACCAGCGGTTTCGTGGCATGTAAGACCACGGAACTTGCCTCTAACATGCGGCTTCAGTATAAGGGCATCGGGAGAGCCATGAAGATTGGCAAGGAAGGCACGATGGGACTTTTACAGGCGATGAAAGAGTATCTGAACGGAGAACATAAGCCTGTCGTGACAAAGGAGCATCTGATTCCGTTTATTGAAAAGATCAACCGAATTCCCGGATGCGACGCCTCGTTAATACAGGATGAAGCGGGAAGGGATATCTACCGGGCAAAAATCACATTCCATAAGGAGACTTACGGGTACTCCGCAAAGGAGATGATCTCCAGACTTCAGGAAGGAGAATATGCGGTCTACACCAGAGATTATCAGGCAAATATTGGTTCTCTTGCCATCGATCCCAGACCGCTCAACAGCCTGGATGAACTGGAATATATTTATAAGCGGATCAGCGAGATCGGAAAGGAGCATGCATAATATGGAAGGATTAAAATTTTATAAGGACAGGGTCTGTTTAAACTGCCTGACCAATTCCATCGAAAATGCAAAAGAACTCTATGAGGTTACGGAAGGACATGTCGCTCTGGGACTTTTGTCCGCGGACTATCCGAATGTGGAAAGCGCCATCGAGGATATGAAAAAATATCAGGGAGAGGTGGACAACAGCATTTCCGTAGGGCTTGGCGCAGGAAATCCCGGACAGTGGAAAGCGGTAGCTGAAATTTCCGCGGCAATCAGACCGAAACACATCAACCAGACTTTTACGGCAGGCGGCTACACGAGAGCGCTGACCGGAGAGGGGCCTTTTATGAATTCCATGGTGGCGCCCTGCGGAAAGCCGGGCTACGTGAAGGTATCCACAGGACCACTTGCGAAGGAGCTGGAACCTGCTGTGGTGCCTGTGGATACGGCCATCGCCATGGCGAAAGAACAGGGAGCGGATTCGTTGAAATACTTCCCGATGGGCGGCCTGAAATACAGAGAGGAGTTTGAGGCAGTGGCGAAAGCCTGCGCCGAAAACGATTTCCATCTGGAGCCCACGGGCGGAATCGACCTGGACAATTTCAAAGAGATCCTGAGCATCGCGGTGAACGCCGGCGTCAAAAAGGTGATCCCCCATGTGTACTCTTCGATTATCGACAAGGAGAGCGGCGCGACGAAAGTGGAGGATGTGAAGGCGCTCTATGAAATGATCAAAGAAGTTGTGGGATAAGTGAATTTGCATGAATAAAATAGCGGGGCCGGATTCTGACAGAAAGGGATCCGGCTCCTGCTGCGAGGTTGTCATTTGTCAACCAAATTCTCATTTCACTCATAAAACCTCTCCCCGCTCTCCAGACATATACACGCCAGCCTTCCGTCCGCAAACCCGCAGCCGCAGTCCATCATATAAACATTGCCCTTTTCGTTGCGCCAAACGGATGAGTTTTCTTCATCGAGGTATCGCCCCGGAAACACGGCAAAATCACTTGTATTGCTGTGGCCGCAAAATGAGATATACCCCGGGAAACCATCCCTCGCAAACCGCTCATAGTCCTGTCCGCCCATCAGATAATGATCCTTCTTTTTCCACTTCCCGGGCGGAAACGTCATGGCGTGGGCAAACAGATAGCTCTTTCCCTCCAGTTCCAGTTTCTCCTGAAGAGGAAACCCGCTTACAAAATCCGCAAGCTGCAGCAGATCCACAGGCGTGAGCCTTCGCTGCAACATTGCAAAAGACTCATACACATAAGGCCAGCATCTTCCCTGCTTCCGCTCCGGAAGCCCCAGAAAATATCTGATATAATCTGCCAGCCACTGATCATGGTTGCCCCGCACGACCGTACAGCGCTCTTCAAGTCCCAGAACCGTATGGTAAACGCCAACCGGATTTGCATTCTCCCCACCCCTGTCAAAGAGATCGCCCAGCAGATAGAGGTGGTCGTTTTCTCCAAAGGAAATCTTTTTTAACATATTCTGCAGTTTTCTGTTTTCATTGTGGATATCGCCGATTACATAATGCATTTCCATCATCCTTCACTCTTTCCATATTTGCGGTTCTTGCCAAAATCATACACTCCAACCGTTCTAACATATTCAGAATTGCTTTTCCTTCCAGATTTCGCACTTTCATTTTCAGGATGTCTTCCATTTTGCTTTCATCGATCGCCTTACCGTCTATAATATTGACCGGCATGTACTCATAGTCCCTGCCGCCATTGACCGTAATCCTCTCACAAAAAGGTTCCAGCATAAAATATTCTACAAACACCCTGAAGGAACCAAAATGTCCAAGCCATTCTTTCATATGCGTACTGTCGTCTTCATACAGATCATACAGTATATCTGACTTTCCATACTCCTCATAATTGCCCCTGTTCCCGACCGCACAATCCAGCGCATGTTTTACTTCCAACAATGTCAGATCCACTCTGTCCTCCAGATAATTTCCCACTCCGCGCCGCAAATTATAAGTGCAATTATATGGGAATATCCTGTCTTTCCTTTTTAGCGGATGCACCGGCCATAAAAAAGAGCCGCCGACTGTTCGAGTATTTTTTACATATTTTGTGATTTTTTTGATAATTTCTTCCTGTTTTGCCCCGCTTTTTCCCTGACAGGAATAAACCAGATTCGCAAGGGGATATTTCCCCTGCTTTTTCTCATATATTCTGTCTGCGGCACTGAACCCAAACTGATCGGATGTCAGACAAAATAACTGCTCTTTTTCCTGCATGACAGTCATTTTTTTCTCATCCATCAGTTTTTCCATATCCCCATGCCCCTCATTTGTATACTTCTCCAGCCACTTATACGTTTCGGGCGCATGCAAAGGCGGCAGGAAAAAATAACTGTTTTTCAGTTCTCTTTCCAGTTCTTTCTCCCGACCGTTCAAAAAATCTGTCAGGTCATTATAAAAACTCGTTTCTGTGACATCCTCTACGGCATCCGGGTCAATATAGGAACAGCATCTTCTTTCTTTCCCCGATAACCTGTCCCTCAGAAAATCACAGTAATTTGTTTCAAAGCATGGCGGTTCATAATATTTCGGCATATATCGTCTCCTTCCTTTCTCAATGTCCTTCTGTGTAAAATTCCTCCCCCGTGTCCAGGCAGATCGCCGCAAGCCTGCCGCCCGGGTGATACGAGCCGCAGTCGATGGCGATATGATGATTCTTTTTAAAGATGAAACCCGGTCTGGGATTTCCTAAAATATACTGCGTGGGTGTATGTCCCGTCACGATATACTTATCTTCAAAATACTGTACTTCATAGTCCTGTCTCTCCCACACCAACTCATCCAGTGTGTACTCATCCAGTTCCTTCTCCGGCGAAAAGTTCCCCAGCCCGGCATGGACTAAAAGATACTCCTTCCCGTTCACGGTCAGCTCCTCACAGATCAAAAACTCTCTGATATAATCTATGACCTTTTTCTGCATCCCGCGATCCAGTTTGCAAAACCCTTCGATCGTTGTCATGCTCCCGTTCATCATCCAGCAGGACAGCTCTTCCGCCATCCCCGCCTCGATCCCCGCGATCGTCTCCTCTGTAATTTCCTTACAGAGGAAATCCAGACAGGTTATCGCCATAACTTCATGATTGCCCACGATCGGAATCACGTTCGGCATCTCCATCAGCTTACAGATCACCCTGATCGGATCCGGCCCCCTGTCCAGAACATCGCCCAGAATATATAACATGTCCGTCTCTTTTAACCCGATCCGGTCGAGCAGTTCCATAAACTTGTCATATTCGCCATGAATATCTGAGATCACATAAACCGCCATATCTCTGCCTCCCATCCTTTCCCATCACTGCCTGTCATACATAAACCACTCTCTACACATGTGCCTGTTCATCATCCATCCCCAGTATATCCCTTTTGATAGATCGGATGGCTTCATCAGCGGTGATCTTCCCGATCAGTACGCCGAATATATCATAGGTCAATCCGTCCAGCAGTTCCGGACAGTACGCTGTCAGATAATCCGCTGTCTCCAGTAGGGCGATCTCCCAGAAATCATAGGGAATAATGGTTGTTATAACTATATCATAACTATCTTCCGTCATGCAAATACGAGGCGTATATAACATACGCGGCTCATACAGCGCGCCGTCACATCCATCGCAACAGGCCAAAAATACTTTTGCATTGATAAAATTAAGTACGCGAAAAAGCCCGTCCCTGTATGCGCTTTTTCTACAGATCTCCGCCCCCAGCGTAGAATAGTATACTCCGACTTCCGCCTCCTTTTCATAAAAGTAGATGCAGCTTTCCACGCAGTACCCGGGCGCATTATCTACACGATACACTATTGTGAGCATCGGGCGGCCTCCCTCTATACATGCATGGTACTCTATGTTGCACTCCTTCAAATAATCTGTCAATAATTTTTCGTTTGTTGTCATCTTACTGTTTTTTTCCATAAAAAGTCCTCCATGATATCCGTGCAATTTTTATTTACACTGATATAATGGAGGATTACATCTTTAGCATGTTTAAGATCAACGCCTCATCATCACATTCTATGAAGATTTTTTTAGTATTTTTCCTTCAACTTGCCAATTTCCCCTCTGATCTTCTCCCGGATCTCCTCGTCCATGATCTCCACGACTCCCGCGTACTGCATTGCCCAGTGGACGATCATCGCAGGCGATGTCACAACGTCCACATAGTCAAATCCTTCTTCACAGGGCGCGAAGAGTTTCCTGTATCGATCGCCGAACCAGTCGTGCAGCATGGTATACTGATCTTTTGGAATCTTTATTTTGATGCGTCTCGGCTCATCGTATCCCATATAAAGGTGTTCACTCATATATTTCACGGGATCCCACCCTCTGCCTGCCTCTTTACCGCCGGTAAGCTTTGCCGCAGGCGTACGCCTCACAGGTTTTCCCGCGTCGTCTGCCAATACTTTCAAATCCGACATCAGATCGATCCGGTAATGGCTCAGATTCATTGTCCCCGGCCTGTTTCCGATCAGATAGTACATATCGTGATACACCACGATGTGATAAGGATTTATCGCATAATCCCGTTTTCGCGGGGTGAGCTTTTTATCCGCATCGTAATCATTAAAGCGAAAACCGATACGGACTTTGTCATTGATCGCCTTCTGAATAAAGGACACCTGACTGCCCGGATCTGTCTTTTTTTCTCCGGCGCTTTCCTCCGGCATTCGATATGTCCTTGCAAATACGCCCTCCGGATGAAACTTTAATAGTCCCTTCCTTCTGTCATAAAACGGGGTTTCATAGTAAATGCTTGCGGTATTTATGATCTTTTTTATCAGATTTGTTTTTTCCTCCGCGGAAATACTGTCGGAAAACGAGATCACCCGGATCATCTGATCCATTTCCTCGTCCGTGAAATCATGGATGTACCGCAGGTCTGTGATGGAGGGCGCTTTGACGGGAAGCCTTGAACGCTTTTCTCTGATTTCCTGCATATCGGTGTCTTTTCTGCGGGCTTCTTTTTTTAATTCTCTTATTTCTTCTTTTACATCCAGAAGGTTTTCCTGATACCCTCTGTATTTGATCCTGTACTGTGCGTCGTTTTTTTCCGTATACTCCACTGGATTGATCTGGCGCAGGATCTCATCGACGGTATTGGACAGCACGGCCGGAAGATCTGTCACGGCGTCTCCCGTCTCTCTCATCGCCTCGAGAAGCTCCGCCTGGGTCACGGCATGGGATTCATCGGATATCTTTTTTAAGACTTCAAGCACCTGCACCGTCTTGCTTCCTGCCATCTGCCAGTTCCTCCAACTTTCTTTTTCCGCTCTGAAGCGCGCGCTTCACTTCCAGCTCCCTTATCCCCAGCACTTTTGCGATCTTCCCTGCGTTGGCACATCTCTCACAATCGATACCGTAAGCCATATACAGCACTTTCTTTTCGTTCTCCGTAAGAAGCTCTAAATCTCCGCGCAGCTGCTCTATGCTGTCTCTGTTCTCGTTCTCCGCATTTGTAAAAACGAACGCATCCTCAGAAACTCCCCGGATAGCATTGCTGTCCTCATTGAGGGGGGCGACATCAGTCAGGGCGATGCCGTCCCTGCCGGTCACCCCGCTCCGGTCGATCTGGAAGATTGCCTCTCTCCTGATCCCCTCCTCCACTGCTCTGTAGGCATACGTCGTGAACTTTGCACCCCTTCCCGCATCATATCTGCCTGTCGCCTCGATCAGCTCAAGCCACCCTCTCTGGCGCAGATCCTCCGCAGAAAGCTGCATGTCGGGAAACATACTGACGATCTTCCTCACGATACTCTCAATATATTTTTGATACTCACTCGTATTGATCATATATCTCCTCCACAGTGCACGAAAGATTGCTTCATATCACCGATCAGATTATGCCAGCTTCAGCTTTCCGGATAAAAACAGCAGGAATCTCTGCCCCTGCCGCTTTTACTTTATAATCTATTTCTTTTATTTTCCCCTCTTCGCGATCGTCGCGATATCTACCAGCGTCAGCCTGCTCCCCTGCCTCTCCTTATTCTCCAGACTGGTCACAAGCGCCCGCGCCGTGTCCATGGCCGTGATACAGTTCACGCCGGTCTCGATGGCGGTCCGGCGGATCAGGAAGCCGTCCCTCGACTTATCCCGCCCCTGTGTCGGCGTATCAATGACCAGATCGATCTTATGCCCTAAAATCAGGTCCATCACCGTCGGAGATTCCTGAGAGATCTTGTTGACCTTCCTCGCCTTCACGCCGGCCTCATTTAAAGCCGCGGCGGTGCTTCTCGTAGCGTAGATGATATATCCCAGCTTCTCAAAGCGGCGCCCGATCTCGATGGCCTCGCCCTTGTCCGCGTCCTTCACGGTGATGATCATCTGCTTGTACTTCGGCAGATCCACGCCCGCCCCCAGAAACGCCTTGTAGAGGGCCTCGTCGAAGCTGTCCGCGATACCGAGGCATTCCCCGGTGGACTTCATCTCCGGTCCCAGGGAGATCTCCGCTCCCCTGATCTTCTCGAAGGAGAACACCGGCATCTTAATCGCCACATAGTCCGCCGCCCGCTGCAGTCCCGGCTCGTATCCCAGATCTTTGATCTTCTTTCCGAGGATCACCTCCGTCGCCAGATCCACGATCGGAATACCTGTCACCTTGCTGATATAGGGCACCGTGCGGGAGGATCTGGGATTCACCTCGATCACATAGACCTCGTCCTCCACCGCGATAAACTGGATGTTGATCAGACCAATGACATGCAGCGCTTTCGCCAGCCGTCTGGAATACTCCGCGATCGTCTCCTTCACCTTCTCGCTGACCGTGAAAGCCGGGTAGACCGAGATGGAATCGCCGGAATGCACGCCGGTCCGCTCGATATGTTCCATGATCCCCGGGATCAGGATATCCGTGCCATCGCAGACAGCGTCCACCTCCAGTTCCTTCCCCTGTAAATACTTATCGACCAAAATCGGATGCTCCTGAGAGTAGCGGTTGATGACCGCCATAAACTCCTCGATCTCCGCGTCGGAGATGGCGATCTGCATGCCCTGGCCGCCCAGCACATAAGAAGGCCGCACCAGAACAGGGTAGCCCAGCCTGTTCGCCACCTTCTTCGCCTCCTCGGCGGTGAACACCGTGCCGCCCGCCGCTCTGGGAATCTCCGTCTCCTGTAGGATCCGGTCAAACAGCTCTCTGTCCTCCGCGGCGTCCACATCCTCCGCCTGCGTGCCCAGGATCGGTACTCCCATCTTCATCAGATCCTCGGTCAGCTTGATGGCGGTCTGGCCGCCGAACTGTACCACCGCGCCGTCGGGCTTCTCCAGCCGCACGATGTTCTCCACATCCTCCGGTGTCAGCGGCTCGAAATACAGCTTGTCCGCTATGTCAAAGTCCGTGGACACCGTCTCCGGATTATTGTTGATAATGATCGTCTCAAAACCGGCCCTGGCAAACGCCCAGGTGGCATGGACAGAACAATAGTCAAACTCGATGCCCTGCCCGATGCGGATCGGCCCGGAGCCCAGCACCAGCACTTTCTTTCTGTCTTTCGTCTCCACAGCCTCGTTCTCGCCGCCGTAGACGGAATAGTAGTAGGGCGTCTGCGCCTCGAACTCCGCCGCGCAGGTGTCCACCATCTTGTAGGCGGCGACGATGCCGTTCTCATGGCGGCGCTCTCTGATCTGCGCCTCAGTCAATCCGGTGAGCCTTGCGATCACATTGTCCGGGAACTCCATCCGCTTCGCCTCCCGCAGCGTCTCGACGGTCAAACCGGCAGCCTCTCTCTCCAGCGTCTCCTCCATCTCCGTCAGGATGGCGATCTTGTCGATGAACCATCTGTCCACCATGGTGACAGCAAAGATCGTATCGTAGTCGATCCCCCTGCGGACAGCCTCCGCGATCAGGAACACTCTCTGATCGTCCACCTTCTTCATCCGCTCAATCAGATCCTCCTTCGAAAGCGCCGAAAAATCATAGCTCCGCAGACAGTCCACATGCTGCTCCAGGGAACGCAGTGCCTTCATAAACGCCCCCTCGAAGCTGTCACAGATGCTCATCACCTCGCCGGTTGCCTTCATCTGCGTGGTCAGCGTCCGCTTCGCGGTCAGAAACTTGTCAAAGGGCAGTCTCGGGATCTTCACGACACAGTAGTCCACCGCCGGCTCAAAGCTGGCGTAAGTCTTGCCGGTGATCGCGTTCCTGATCTCGTCAAGCGTATAGCCGAGCGCAAGCTTCGACGCCACTTTGGCGATCGGATACCCGGTGGCCTTGGAGGCGAGCGCCGAGGAACGGCTCACCCTCGGGTTCACCTCGATCACACAGTACTCGAAACTCTCGGGGTGCAGAGCAAACTGCACGTTGCAGCCGCCCGTGATCTCCAACGCGGTGATAATATTGAGGGCTGCGCTGCGCAGCATCTGAAACTCTTTATCACCCAGCGTCTGAGCCGGAGCCACCACGATGGAATCCCCGGTATGAACGCCCACCGGATCGACATTTTCCATGCTGCAGATGGTGATGCAGTTCCCGGCGCAGTCCCGCATCGCCTCGTATTCTATCTCTTTCCAGCCGGCGATACAGCGCTCCACCAGCACCTGCCCCACCCTGGAAAGTCTGAGGCCGTTCTCCAGTATCTCCTCGAGCTGCGCCTGATTATGGGCGATACCGCCGCCGGAGCCGCCCAGCGTGTAGGCGGGACGCAGCACCACCGGATAGCCGATCTTCGCCGCGAAATCCACGCCGTCCTGAATGTTTTCCACCACCAGAGAGGGCGCGCAGGGCTCCCCGATCTTCTCCATGGTCTCCTTGAATTCCAGGCGATCCTCCGCCTTTTTGATGGTCTGCGCCGTTGTCCCGATCAG
Organism: bacterium 1XD8-76; assembly: GCA_003611955.1. Taxonomy (GTDB): domain Bacteria; phylum Bacillota; class Clostridia; order Lachnospirales; family Lachnospiraceae; genus 1XD8-76. Next base: position 26,377 of record RAZE01000002.1, on the reverse strand, counting down.
CCGCACATGATGCGCCGCCAGAAAACCGGATTCCTCCAGTTCCATACCCAGGTTTAAGCCTGCCTGGCCGCCCAGTGTGGGCAGCACCGAGTCGGGTTTCTCCTTCTCGATAATCTGTTCCAGCACTTTCACCGTCAGCGGTTCAATGTACACCTTGTCCGCAATATCCTTATCTGTCATGATCGTGGCGGGATTGGAGTTCACCAACACCACTTCCATCCCCTCTTCCTTCAGGGAACGGCAGGCCTGAGTGCCCGCATAGTCAAATTCCGCCGCCTGTCCGATCACAATCGGGCCGGAACCGATCACCAGTACCTTCTTTATCTCCGGATTTCTAGGCATGCTTTCTCCCTCCTTCTTCCCTGTTTTTATCGATCATCTCCATAAATCTGTCAAATAGGAACCCGCTGTCCAACGGCCCCGAACAGGCTTCCGGATGGAACTGCACCGTAAATATATTCTTTCCTGTGTAGTTCACTCCCTCACAGGTGCCGTCGTTGACATTCACAAAGGCGGGCTTCGCCGTCTCCTCATCCAGCTTCTCCATATCCACCACATACCCGTGGTTCTGAGAGGAGATGTAAACCTGTCCCGTGGAGAGATCCCTCACAGGATGGTTGCCGCCCCGGTGCCCGTATTTCATCTTGAACGTATCCGCCCCGGTGGCTAACGCCATGAGCTGATGCCCCAGACAGATAGCAAAGATCGGCACATCGCTCCGATATAATTTCCTGACTTCTTCTATAATAGATACACATTCCTTCGGATCGCCCGGACCGTTGGACAGCATGATGCCGTCCGGCTCATCCGCCAGGATCTCCTCCGCCGTCGAAAACGCCGGATAGACCGTCACCGTGCAGTCTCTCTTCGCCAGGCAGCTGATGATATTGCTCTTTGTGCCATAATCCACAAGCGCCACCTTCCGTCTGCCCTCGCCCACGACGTACTTCTCCCTGCAGCTCACTCTTTCCACCACCTTGCCCGGCGTGTAGGCTTTTAACTTCGGCAGGATCTCCTCCAGGTCAAAGTCCTCCCTCGTGGTGATCATGCCGTTCATGGTTCCCTTCTCCCGCAGAAGCTTCACAAGCGCTCTCGTGTCGATCCCCGCGATTCCCGGAACCTCATATTTATCCAGAAACTCCTGAATGCTCATGTCACTCCGGAAATTGCTGGGCATCCTCGATAATTCCCTGACGATAAACCCATCGAGACAGGGATGGGAGGACTCCATATCCTCCAGACAGACCCCGTAATTTCCGATCAGCGGATAGGTCATGCAGACTGCCTGCCCCGCGTAGGACGGGTCGGTCAGTACTTCCAGATACCCTGCCATGGATGTGTTAAAAACAATTTCACTGATGATTTCTTTCTCCGCACCGATATGCGTTCCCGAAAATACGGTGCCGTCCTCCAAAATCAGAAAAGCTTTCATACGGTATGCTCCTTTTTTCATTAGCTGCGTTTTCTGTTCCTCGCGGTATTATATCACAACTCTCCCTGTTTGTCAGTGAAAATTTTCTTCCCGCAGGCGATTCTTTGTACGGTGCAATATCCCATATATCCGGCGAAGATTCCCACCAGGATCCCTCCCAGAATATCCGTCGGGTAATGCACATACAGATACAGTCTGGAAAATGCTATGGCGAAGGCCAGCACTGACATTACCCCGGCAAGTTTCCGCCTCCCGGCCAAACAGAGTGCCGTGACGGACGCAAACGAAACCGCCGTATGTCCCGACGGGAACGAATACTCCAGAGGCCTGCTGATCAACAGCTGGATGGAGGTATTTACATCACAAGGGCGGATCCTTGCCACAAGATTTTTCAAAGTTCCGTTGCACAGCACTACATCCCAACAGAGAGCCGCAGCTAAGATCACCCCGGATTTTCTCGTCCTGGGAAGCGCCATCAGGATACAGGCGAGCAGGATCCAGATCATTCCGGCGTTTCCCAGCGCCGATATCAACGGCATCACCACATCTCCCAGAGGTGTTCGGATGCTCTGGATAAAATCCAGTATTCTAAATTCAAACTCCAACATTTCCTAATCCTCTTCTTTACAGCTGGAACTCCTCCAGCTCCTGCAGGCGGTCCTCATATTTTGTTCCGAGGCATTCTTCAAATGCCGCTTCTTTTTTCATGCTCTCCAGCGCCGCGCCCGCAGTCTTTATCGATTCTATCGTCCCCGCTCCCGCGATACAGCCGCCCGGACACGCCATGCCCTCCAGCAGATAACCGTTATACTTCCCGGCTTTTGCCAGCGTCAGGAGCTTCTTGCAATTCTGAAGCCCTTCGGCGCTCGCCACCTTGACTTCCCTCTCCGGCTCCATCTCCTTTATCACATTGACCACGGCTTTCGCCACGCCGCCGCTGGCCGCAAAGCCTCTGCCGTCCGCGCTGGCGCGCAGAAGCGGCTCGCCCTCCGTCAGCGTTTCAAAATCGATCTCCTTCGCCGCGAACATTCCCGCCACCTCCTCGAAGGTCAGCACAAAGTCCACATAACTGCGGATCGTCCGCCTGCTCGCCTCTAGCTTCTTCGCCGCGCAGGGCCCCACAAACACGATCTTGCACTCGGGGTTTCTCTGCTTGATCAGCCGTGCCGTCAGCACCATCGGCGTCAGCGCCATGGAAATACACTCCGCCTGCTCCGGGAACAGCTTTTTCGCCATCATGGACCAGGAAGGACAGCAGGACGTCGCCATAAAGGGCAGTTTCTCCGGCACTTCCTTCAGAAAATCCTTCGCCTCCTCGATGGCGCAAAGGTCAGCCCCGATCGCCACCTCCCGCACATCGGTAAAACCAAGCGCCTGAAAAGCGCTGCGGATCTTTGTATTTTTCAGCCCCCTAAACTGTCCCGCGATCGCCGGCGCCAGGATCGCAAATACCGGCGTGCTGCTCTTTAACGCCATGATCGTCTGATAGATCTGTCCCTTGTCCACGATGGCACTGAAGGGGCAGCTCACAAGGCACATGCCGCAGGAGACGCACTTGTCCTGATCGATCTCCGCCCTGCCGTACTCATCCGATTTGATCGCTCCCATACCGCAGGCTTTCATGCAGGGGCGCTCCTGTTTGATGATCGCATTGTAAGGGCAGGCGTCCAGGCATTTCCCGCATTTGATACATTTCTCCTCATCGATATGAGACCTGCCGTTCACCATGCGGATGGCTCCCTTCGGACAGACCTCCATACAGGGATGCTCCAGACAGCCCTGGCATCCTTCCGTCACCATGATCCGTTTCTCCGGACAGGAATTGCAGGCAAACTTTATCACATTGATCAGGGGCGGCTCATAATACTTCTCCTCGATCACGCTCTCCTCCACACCCTCCGCGATGGGCGCATGTTCCGAGATCTTGCGCAGGGACATCCCCATCGCCACGCGCAGCCTCTCGCCCACGATAGCGCGCTCCAAAAAGATACTCTCCCGGTAGGAAGCGATCTCCCCGGGAATGATCTTATACGGAAGTTCCTCCAGCTTCGCCGGATCGTCCCCCTCGTATGCCATTTTCGCGATCTCCTTAAAAATGGAGTGGCGGATCTCCGTTTTGGATGAATATAATCCTCTCATATGTAACCTCCTTTTCCGGTTCCGTTATGTATCGGAACGCTTTGTTTTCTAAAATCTCATGCTGACTCACACGCTTTTAAAAATTCCCACCGCCCGCTCCAAAATCCCGTTCAGGCGGGCGATCAGCACGCCGTAATTCGTCACCGGCACCCCCTGTTCCCTGCAGCGCTCCAGACGATACTGCATCTCTCTTCTGTTCAGCATGCACCCGCCGCAGTGCACCACCAGCTTATAAGATGACACATCTGTCGGGAATTCCGTGCCGGATGTAAAAGAGAACTCCGGCTCGCACACATTTTGCTGATTGCCCGTGTAACGCCGGATCAAATTCGGGATCTTCACCGTGCCGATATCCTCACACTGCCTGTGATGGGTACAGCCCTCACAGATCAGCACCCTGTCGCCATCTCCCAGCCGCTCCACAGCCTTCGCGCCTTCTGCGAGCTGCGCCAGGTCCCCCTTATATCGCGCCATCAAGATGGAAAAAGAGGTAAGGGGCACAGACTCCGGCACGATCCGGCCTACTCTGTCAAAAACCTGACTGTCCGTGACTACCAGCCTCGGAGGAGATACCAGCTTTTGCAGCGTCTCTTCCAGTTCCGAATCCCGGCAGACAAGAGCGGATGCACCCGCCTCCAACACCCCGCGTATCACCTGCTGCTGGGGCAGTATCAGCCGTCCCTTCGGCGCCCCGGCATCTATCGGCACCACCAGCACCACCGTATCCCCCCGTGACAACAGATCTCCGATCAATGGCTTTTCAACGGTCTCTCCCGGCAGAAGCGCCGCCACCCGCTCTTTTAACTCGCGGATATGGAAACCTGTCTTCGCGCTCACCCGGAGCGTTCTCTTATCATCCATGCCCCTTTCCGGCAAATCCTCCTTTTGCTCCGCCGGAAGCTCTCTCGCCAGATCCTCCTTATTATAGACAAGCAGCCACGGGATTCCTTTCCTCTCAAACTCCAATATCAGTTTCCTCTCCGCCGCCTGGGGAGGCGATGCCGCCTCCGCCACCACGATAGCGATATCCGCCTTTTGCATCACCTGCTTTGCCTTTTGCACCCGCTTTTCTCCCAGTTCCCCGGTATCGTCAAGCCCCGGCGTATCGATCAGCACCACCGGCCCCAGCGGCCAAAGCTCCATCGCCTTATACACCGCGTCCGTGGTCGTCCCCTCCACGGGAGATACCACCGAGAGATCCTGCCCGGTAAAGGCATTCATCAGACTGGACTTCCCCACGTTCCGCCTGCCGAAAAAAGCAATATGTACCCGCTCTCCCGCGGGTGTCTGATTCATGCCGCCCACCGTCTTCCCTCCTTTTATCAAAAATAGAAATCCCTCTGTCCGCCCTTCGTCTTCCCCAGCCGCTCTCTCGTCATCTCCCGCACTTTATCGCTGCCGATCGCCCCAAGCTGACGCCGGATCATATCCTCCCCGATCTGCCTTGTGCGGGGCGCCGCGTAATCCTCCAGATACTCCTGCAATGTGAGCAGCGCATTGGGAAGACAACAGTTCTGGATCTGCCCGGATTTGCACAGGGACATAAACCGATCCCCGGTCCGCCCCTCCCTGTAACATGCGGTGCAAAAGGACGGAATATAGCCAAGTTCCATCAGCCAGCGCACCACCTCATCCAGTGAGCGCCTGTCCGACACATCAAACTGAGCGGAATTATCCTCCTCCCTCTCCGGCTCCCGGTAGCCCCCCACGCTGGTCCTGGAACCGCCGGAGATCTGGGATATCCCCAGGTGCAGCAGCCGCTCCCGGACTTCCTTTTTCTCCCTGGTGGAGATGATCATACCGGTGTAGGGCACTGCCACCCGGATGCAGGCCACGATCTTTGCAAAGATATCGTCGGATATCCCATTGTCAAAAGCCCCCGGATCGATATCGTCCGCGGGGCAGACTCTGGGCACGCTGATCGTGTGAGGTCCCACGCCGTACACAGTCTCCAGATGCTCCGCATGCATCAAAAGTCCCGCAAACTCATACCGGTAGCCCTCCAGCCCGAACAGCACCCCCAGCCCCACATCATCGATGCCTCCCTGCATGGCGCGGTCGTGCGCCTCCGTGTGAAAGGCATAGTTGCTCTTTGGCCCGGTGGGATGCAGTTCTTCATAACTCTCCTTATGATACGTCTCCTGAAACAAAATATAAGTGCCGATCCCCGCCTCTTTCAGCCGGCGATAATCCTCCACTTTTGCCGCGGCGATATTTACATTTACCCGGCGGATCGCGCCGTTTTTGTGATGGATACCATAAATAGTCCGAATGGACTCCAGAATGTATTCAAGCGGATTATGCACCGGATCTTCCCCCGCTTCCAGCGCAAGACGTTTGTGCCCCATATCCTGCAGGGCAACCACCTCCGCCCGGATCTCCTCCTGGGACAGTTTTTTCCGTCTGATCCGTTTATTTTTCGCATGATAAGGACAATAAAGACAACCGTTGACACAATAATTAGAGAGATACAACGGCGCAAACATCACGATCCTGTTTCCATAAAAATCCTTTTTGATCTGCTCCGCCAGCGCATAGAGTTCCCGGTTTTTTTCTTCCAGCTCGCAGGCAAGCAGCACCGAAGCCTCCCTGTGGTCAAGCCCTTTTCGCTCACGCGCCTTTTTTAAGATCTCGTCGATCGCCTCCGCGTCTCTCTTATGGGCGTCCGCACAGGCGAGCGTGTCAAGTATCTCCTGATGGTCTATAAATTCTTCCGCGCGTCCGGATTTCGGATTGTACATTTTACGCCTCCCCTGATGCTGATTTAACTAATAACAGCATAACTAAAAACGTGTTTTCTGTCAATGAAGACGGACCGTTATTCCCTCTCCCTTATCCTCTCCCGATACTCCGGCATACCATTCTCCCCACAGTATATCATCTTATTCCCCAGATACCGAAAACTGCCGTCCTCCTCAAACCGCACCCTCACCTCATGGGTGATCGCCGCATCATCGCACAGCAGCATCTCGCACACCGCATCCACCTTAAGCGTCACCGTCCCGTCCTCATGTTCCCGGATATCCGTAACCTCCGGCACCGCGGCGCTGAAAAAGACAGGGGCGTCATTGGAATACTCCTGCATCTCCCAGGCGTAAGTTCGGTTCTCCCCGTCATACACCGCAAAGCGCCGCAGCTCCTCCTCTGTCACCGGCAGATACTCCGTCATCAGGCTCTCGAACTCCTCCGCCGGTATCCCTCCGCGGTACTCCTCCACCGGAAAGTTCTCCCCATACTTCATCTGATACAGATATTCATACAGCCCGTTATAGTCCAGTTCCTCCATATGTTCCGCATCCCAGTCACAGCAGAAGAGATTGTTTCCTTTATAAGCCACCGGCAGTACGCATCTTTCGGACATCTCCCTGTTTTCATCCGTCATGGGCTTCACACGCACCATGCAGCTTCCGTCCACCACCTCCGTCACCTCCGGGTACTCCGGCACGCAGAGCCTGTAACAGAACCACCCCTTTTCCGTGACCCGCCACTCCTTAACTCTGGTGCGGGTAAGATAGTTCAGCACCGGCTCCCCTCCACTCTGCCAGGAAGCGACAGCCGATATCACATACAGATCTTTTCCATCACTTTTGTACTTCTGCCTGCTGATCATTCCGCTCCGGGATATCTTATAGAGAATCTCCTCTCCTCCCTCCCCCTTTGCCGCTCTCTCCAAAAAGGCTTCCAGCCTTTCATAGTTTTCCATACCGGCATACTCACCGTCGGCCATAACACAGCAGCCATCCTCCGCAATCCGATCCGCCGCCCGCTCGATCTGCTCATCGGAAATCTCCGAAGAATCGTCCCCGCTCCGATATGCCGGGAAAAGATCCCGCACCAGTTGAAGCTTCGCAAAGCAGTCTCTTTCCGCCCCTTCCCTCTCCCCAACCTCCACGGGCAGATCATAGCCCTTTTCCGTCTGGTTCCCCGGTATATCCAGCTCCCGCTTTTCTATGACATTGGACAGATAGCGAAATGTTCCGTCCTCAAAGGGGCGGACGGTCAGCCGGTTTACAAACGCGCAGTCCGAATCATAGTCCGGCCAGACACCATCCACGTACAATGTGATCGTCCCGTCCGCATTTTCCGTATAATCCACCACTTCCCCGAAAGGCGGATACTGCTTTCCAAGGATCATCTCATAGGGATAGCTGCGGCTGTTCTTATCATATCCGCACTTTTCCCTCACCTGCTGCTCTGTGACGGGAAAATATTGTGTCATGATCCTCTCATATTCATCGGCCGGTATCATGCCGTTCTCCGCCCGCAGATTTTCCCCGGTGTCGATCCGGTAAATATCCTCAAACATGCAGGGTGTCAAAATATCCTCCGCATTGTCCTCATTCCAGTTTGTCACAAGGACATTGTAGTTGACATAACTTAACCCATACACATATTTTTCCGTCAGTTCCCTGCATCGATCCGAAAGCGGTTTCACACGCAGGTACTGGCGCAGAACGGAATGCGCCGGCGCCGACTCATAACCATAGATCAGATATCCCTTTTCCGTCAGCTTTATCTCCGCTATATCCCGCACCACCGTATCCGTCACTTCCGGCGTATCTCCATCCCGCCATCCGATCCCGATATGGCAAGTCTGAATCCTGCCATCCCTGCATACAAAGGTGAGCGCCGTAAGCGTTCCATCCCTGTTCGCCTGATAGACAGTCACTTCCGCTTCACGCCCACTGACATATGTGTCATAAAATACCAGAACCTCCTCATAGTTCTCCATATTGATGTGATCCGACACACTGACACAGCCTGCCTCTTTCAGGAGCCTGACCGCTTCCAGACATTGCTCCTTCGTGAGCTCCGCCGCCCCCCAAACGCCCGATGTCTCAGACACGGCAGCTGCATTTTTATACACTTCCCCCACCTGATCTGCCGCCCGGAGCGCCTCCTTTTCCAACTCCAGCCGCTTCTCCCGCGTCAGCAGACCATCCGCTTCTTCCCTGCCGTCCTCTGTCTTTCGTGTCTCTGATGGTCCTGAAACCTCCCGGCTTTCCGATAATTCCTGTCGGACAGCACCGCAGCCTGTCAAAAAAATCACCGCCATCCCCATCGACAACATCCGCATCCGTATCCGCATTATCTTCCCTGCCCCTATATATATTCCACGATACATTTTATAAACACCATCGCCCCAAGCAGGCAAAGCAGCGTGCCAAATATCCTGTTCATATACGATACTTTAAATTTCACGGCCCGCTGCCGCAAGATCGGCACAACTGTGGCGATCACGCCCCACCACACATAAGTGCCCAGAAACACACCGCAGACCATCACCGTCTTCTGCATCGCCGTCATCCCGCCAGCAACGCCGAACCAGGAAAACGCCAGAAGAAAGATAAAGATCGTCGCCGGATTGGTCATCCCGATCAGAAAAGAGGACAGGCACATTCCGGCGGATTCCATCCTGCTCTTTTTCTCCTGCAGCAGCTCTTCCTTCCGCCAAAGCAGTCTGATCCCCATAAACAGGATCAAAGAGCCGCCCGCTATATGGATCGCCGTCTCATGTCTTGCGATAAAGTCGGAGATCAATGTAATGCCGAAGGCTCCCACGAAGGCATAAAAACTGTCGGCACAGGAAGATCCCAACCCTGTCAAAAGACCGGCGCGCCTGCCGTAGTGAAAAGTGCGCTGTACTGTCAGCGCCCCTATCGCCCCTCCCGGCACGCCAAATATAATTCCCACCAAAATTCCCCGCAACAGATAACTCATTTTGTCCTCCTGTCCTTCCCTGTCGTCTCATACACCGTATACTCATGGTCCAGATGATACCCCAGTTTTTCTGCCAGGGCAGCCGACCACTTATTCTGGGCATCCCAGCTCGGATACCACCCTCTCCCCAGACACTCCAGAATCAGCTTTGCCCCGCAGGCAAGAGCCAATCCCTTTCTGCGGTGATCCTTTCTTGTGTCGATCTCGATCTCGATACCCCCGATATAACCGGAATAAGAAGAGGCGCCGCAGACCGGTTCGCCGTCCCTCACGATCACCACTCCCAGCCCATACTTTCGATATGTATCATAATCTTTATACTGTGAAACCAAGTCCCTGCACCAATCGATCCCTCTGCAGCGCCGAAACAGACTCTCATCCATCCCTTCCAGCACATATCCATCCGGCAGGCTCCCGACCATGGTCCGAAGTTTTTCCCTGTCAAAGACATCCGGCTCCTTTTTAAACGCATACCGCACCGCTTTCACCGCCCTGTTCCCCAGACATTCCTCTATCAGGGCAGACCACGCTTCATTCCCGGGCACCAGGATCATAAATCCATTGTCTCCCTGCGCCTCTTCGCTCAGTATAATCTCCCTCTGCGGCTTTCCCGCCAAAAAACAGAAATCCCCCAGCACCGTAGCAGCGGATACCGGTTCTTCCGAAGAATCCACATAAATGTGCCCCATCACCCCCTGCAGGCAGGACCAGATCATAGTCTCCTGCCACCCCATAAACAGAGGTGCGGCTTTCTCCCGCTCCTTTAATTCCAGGATCATGTTATCCTCCTCAACCTATACCACCATGACCAGCGTCCCCGCTCCGATCAGCACACAGCCGATAAAGGACTTTACGGTAAACTGCTCATGCAGAAACACAAACGCCAGCACCAGCGTGATCACCACACTCAGCTTGTCGATCGGAACGACTTTGGAAACTTCCCCGATCTGTATCGCCCTGTAATAGCAGATCCACGACGCTCCCGTAGCCAGACCGGACAGAATCAGAAAAAGCCAGCTCCTTCTGCTGATTGCCGATATGCCGTTCTGGGTCCCCGACAAAAACACGATCGCCCAGGCCAGTATCACAACGACCAGCGTTCTGATCGCCGTAGCCAGATTGGAATTCACCCCTTCTATCCCGACCTTTGCCAGTATAGATGTGAGCGCTGCAAAAACCGCGGATAACAACGCAAACAATAACCACATACTCCATTTCCTCCTTTTTCGCCGGAAATGCCATTCCTGTCATATTATCATTTTTTCCGCATTCTGTAATTTTATCATACCCGGCCCCGCTTTTCTATTAAAAGAACCTGAAAAGCATAAAAAACGTTTCCGGAATCTTATCCCGGAAACGTTCTCTCTTCTCCTGATCAATAATTCTCCGCGTGCACCTCAAAATAGCTCTGGGGATGGTTGCAGGTCGGGCAGACCTCCGGAGCCTTCGTTCCCACAACGATATGTCCGCAGTTACGGCACTCCCACACCTTCACTTCGCTCTTTTCAAATACCGCCCTGGTCTCCACGTTCTTTAACAGTGCGCGGTAGCGCTCCTCATGATGCTTTTCGATCGCGCCCACGAGCCGGAACTTCGCCGCCAGCTCCGGAAAACCTTCCTCCTCCGCTGTCCTGGCAAAATTCTCATACATATCTGTCCACTCAAAATTTTCGCCGTCTGCCGCTGCCCCGAGATTTTCCGCGGTGCTGCCGATCCCGTTTAACTCTTTGAACCACATCTTCGCATGTTCTTTTTCATTGTCCGCCGTCTTCAAAAACAGGCCCGCGATCTGCTCATACCCCTCCTTTTTTGCTTTGGACGCAAAATAGGTGTACTTGTTTCTCGCCTGTGATTCCCCGGCAAACGCTGCCTCCAGATTTTTTTCTGTCTGTGTTCCCGCATATTTTGTTGCGCTCATGTTCTCTTTCTCCTTTGTTTTTATTGATACACCCGCTGACGGCACAGATGCGCTGCCCGCGTGAGCAATGTTCGTATGGATGGACTGATGACCTCCTCCTATTTTTTCTCCCTGCACTTCGGGCAGAGATAAAATACCTTTAAATCATACGACAGGATACCCTCTCCGAGCTGTCTTTCCAGATCCCCTGTCATGTCCTGAAATGTGATGTCGGACAGCGCGCCGCATCCCTTACAGACAAGATGGTCATGTTTTTTTATCTTGTCATAGCGGTCCGGCGAGCCCTCTATCGAAAGCTTCCGTATCATCCCCTCCCGGCACAGGGTATTCAGATTATTGTACACGGTCGCCTGGACGACCTTCTGTTCCGTCTTCTTTAATTCCAGATAGAGCTGCTCCGCCGTCATATGTCCATCGGACTGATCGATTATTTCCAGAATTTGTTTCGCGTATCTGGTCATTTTTCCATCGCTCCCTATTTTTAGAATTATTCTAATTATAATTCTTATCCCCGATTTTGTCCAGCAGTAATTTGTCAGATTCTGGAAATCTCGGAAATTAACTGTTATTCAATTTTTTTTCTTATTATTTAATACCTCCTCAATAGATTTTTCCCCCGACATCCGTTATCCTATATTCAGAAACCCTTTGGAGGAATGCACTATGAGTATCGGAAACGTCATCAGAACATACAGAAAAAAACGCGGACTGACGCAGGCGGAAATGGCGGAGCGCCTCGGCGTAACCACCCCCGCCGTCAACAAATGGGAGAACAATAACACACAGCCGGACATTAGCCTGCTCGCCCCGATCGCCAGGCTTCTCGGCATTACGACGGACACCCTTCTGTCCTTCCGCGAGAACCTCACCGAAGAAGAAATATCCCTCTTTGTAAAAGAACTGGACCGGAAACTGGACACCGGGACATACGAGGAAGCTTTCGCCTACGCCAGAGAAAAAATCGAGGAATACCCCGCCTGCGAAAAACTGATCTGGAACCTCGCCATCGTGCTGTATGCGAGAAGTACAGTGGATTCCCGGCACAACGAAAGCCATCCGAACGCAACAGATAAAGCGGACTACGACGACCAGATCCGCCGCTGGTATCTCCGCGCGCTCGAATCCGACGATTACGCCATCCGAAAGTCGGCCGCCAACTCCCTCTGCAGTCTCTATATCCAAAAAGGACAATATGAAAACGCGCAGGAGTGCCTCGCCCATTTCCCTGAGGACGATCCCGAGCGGAAGAGATGGCAGGCGCTGCTCTACAGTCTGACGGGCCAAAAAGAGGAGGCGTACAAGGCCTACGAAAACCTGATGATGTGGTCCTACAACTGCCTGAGAATGGTGCTGAACGACCTGCATATTCTCTATATGAAGGACGCAGATCACACGATGGCACACCAGATTGTGGAGGTGGAGCGCGGCCTCGCCGCCCTCTTTCAGATGGGCGCATATCAGGAAGCCTCCGCTGGACTGGAACTCGCCGCGCTGGAAAAAGACGTGGAGGAGACAGAGCGGATCATGCGTACCCTCCTCGAGGACTATGACACCCTCCTGGACTTCACCCGCTCAAACTTATATCGCCATATATGCACCACCTCCCAATCGATGCCTGCCTTCACCGAGAGGATGAAAAAAGTGCTGGCGAAAGGCTTCGCGGACGAAGAGACTTTCGGCTATATGCGCGGCAACGCTTTCTGGGAAAATGTTTCCTCCACCTTCCTGTGATCCCCCCGGTCCACCGCTATCCGGTATCCCAGGGCCTCCATCCGCCTCTGCAGGTCACTTAGCGCCGCCCGCTGCCCCGTTTCTCCGCGCCCTTTTCCCTCGTACAGGGCGTACTGTCCGCGGACCTGATCCGGCGTCAGGTTCGGCATACAGACATTCGCCCCGGCCATCATCCCCTTCTCCAGCCCCCGGGGATCCAGCGTACCGAGCGCAGTCGTCGCCGGCAGCAGCACATCGGGCAGCATCACCCGGAGGATGCCCAGCAAAAACAACGTCATCTCCACACTCCCGGCCGGTTCCTCCCCGAAGGGGGTGTCGCTCTGGGGGATAAAGGGGCCGATCCCCACCATCTCCGGCTGCAGTTCATGGATAAACAACAGATCCTCCGCCAGGTGTTCCGCAGTCTGGCCGGGAGACCCCACCATAAAGCCGCAGCCTGTCTGATATCCGATCTCCTTCAGATCATGCAGGCATCGCTTTCGGTTCTCCGGCGAGCAGGAAGCCGGGTGAAGGCTCCGGTAGTGAGCGTCGTCCGCCGTCTCATGGCGCAGAAGATACCGGTCCGCCCCGGCGTCAAACCACCTCCTGTAAACCTCCCGCGGATGCTCCCCCACCGACAGGGTGAGGGCGCAGTCCGGGTGATTTTTCTTTATCGCTTCCACCAGCGCGGCAATCTCCCCGGAGGAAAAACCGGCGTCCTCCCCGCCCTGCAAAACAAACGTGCGGTATCCCAGATCATATCCTTCTTCACAGCACGCGAGAATCTCCTCCGAAGTGAGCCGATAACGCCTGATTTTGTCATTGGAAGCGCGGATCCCGCAGTAATAGCAATCCTTTTTACAGCAGTTCGTAAACTCAATCAATCCCCGGATATAGACATCCCTCCCGTAAAACCGCTCCCGCAGACGTCCTGCTCTCTCAAACAGGTTTTTCGCAGACGCCTCATTCCGCCCCTGCAGCAGTTCCATAAATTCTGAGCGGGAAAGATTTCTTTCCCGCTCCAGTTTTTTCAACAATATTTCTTCTCTCATCATCTCGCACCAATACCCGGGCCAAACGCCGCTATCCATCGCTTCGCTTCCCGGCAAAATAAACATAGGACAGCCTGGCCAGGAATAGACAGACGACCAGAATACAGAAACCGGGCAGACTGTCATCGCCGGTATTCGGGCTTCCCGTAAAGATCCCGCCGAACATTTGAGGCGCAGGCTTCTCTGTATCCACCGGGGGCAACGGCGGTTTCTTCGGCTGATCACCTCCCGGAGAATCCGAATCATCCGGCGTATTGCCGGGCGGCTCCTCCGGTTTCTTCGGATCCTTACTGTTTGTATAGCGAAGTTCTATCGTCTCATCCTTTCGTATTTCTCCGGTGTATACGCCGGTTTCCGGCGTCACATGCCATCCGTTTTCCGCCACCTCGGTCACTTTATATTTCGTCCCCTCCGGCAGTCCCAGAATGGTGATCGCCTCATCGTGATGAAGGACTAAATTGTCCCCGTCGCCCACGTAGCCCACTTTATTGTCACCGTAAAAATAATACCTTCCCGGCAGGGGATTGCCGTCGGCATCCTTAAATTCCACCGCAAACGTAAAGTTTCTCGTGTAATCCAGATCCGTGAGCCCGCTGCCGGTCAGCTTCTTGCCGATCGTCAGTTTCCCGGTCCGAATCTCCGAATCGATCCGGTCTGTCACCACCACGATATTCAGCAGACTGAACAGATTGGTCAGATCCGTCTCGCCCAAATTATCTTTGTTGGCGTCCGGCTTTGCCCCTTCATACATGCCTCCCATGAGAGCGGCGTAATTCTGCTGCACACGGGCGCGGATAAAGCCGGCATCCGTGACGAAAAACGGTTTATACAGTTTCCCGCCGTCCTCGTCGTGAAGTCCGTAGTCTACCTCCGCATTTTTGCCAAAATGCAGATTCATACTCCGCACGACATTCGTATCCTCCAGCTTTATATCCTGCCAGCCGGTAAGCTGGAATGTCCCACTGGGCTGCATCTGCATAAAGGCCGTAATATCCTGAAGCGTGATGTCCACATTGCTGTCCATCGCATACTGGCGCATGGTCTGGGTCAGGCGTCCCACCCCTGCCATCACACTGATGCCGTTCCCGGCTGTTCCGGCATCGGCATAGATGGAGTACGTACCTACAATTACCGGAACAACAGTGGGATTCAAATGATATCCGGCGGGAGCGATCTTCTCCTTCAGATAATACTGCGTGTTCGTACTGCCCGCCCATACCATTTTGGCGTGACCATCACTGTTATCTCCGGAGGGAGAGAATATCAGCATTCCCTCCGCATTCGTCTTCCCGGAGGAGACCTGTGTCGTGCAGCCTGCATCGCTGTACAGCCCAAACTCCGTGCCCCCCAGCGGCTTTCCGTCCTGATCCACTTTCATGACCCACAGTTCCCGCCGCTCATTGGGAATATAGATCAGAGAGCGAAATTCCCGGTTGAACTGTTCTATACTCAGAAAATGAAAACCGTCCGCAGTATCCTGAATAGCGTTCATCGTATGCTCAGTGGTATGATTCTTTAAATATTCCCGCAGCGCTATATACCTCGCAGTGTGATCCGAGCCGGAAATACCAAGCGCCTGTAAAGCGCTCGGTGAAATGATCGCGTACACCATACTCATATCACCGTTCGGATTATTGATCTGGTATCTGCTGGCCAGACCCGGCAGGTCACTCAGGCGTCCTTTCAAACGCCCGTTTTCCGCATCCCAGTCCAGATGCCAGTCGGAAGTATTGCCGGCATTCGCCTGCTCCAGAGCCGCCTGCAGCACAGCGCTTAGCCATGCGCTGTCGTCACTGCCGGAGATCGGTACAGATGCAAAGCCGCCCATATTGCTGCCGTAGAGCGCCAGCCAGCTGCGGTCAGACTGCTTCTGCAGCAGCGGAACAGCCACCACCAGCCCGTCCTTCTGCTCCTCTTCTGGCACCGGATCCCCGAGCGGTTTCACCGCCCCCCCGACGAGCTGACCGTATCGAAGCTTCCCCACTCCGGTGACATTGGACACGGAAGAGGCATAGGCTCCGGTGGTCCAGCGGTTTGCCACGGACAGCATCGAAGTGCTCGTATCATAGTGCAGAACAATGTCGATGGGCTGCTTTCGATAGCCGTTGGGAGCCTTCGTCTCACGCAGAACATAGTACCGGTCGCCCCGGTCCGCAAAATTGAAATAACTTCCGTCCGCCGTCGCAAAAACAGCGGAACCGTCCGGTTTTGTAGTCAATGTGACTAACGTCTCACTCTCATCGGGCCTGACATAGAAAGTCTCTCCGCTCTGATTTCCATCCGTATACAGGCATCGGATAGCGCCCGTATCGTCCGTCACCTCCGCCGGGTGAAGCGCAAACTCCACCCCCGGCAGGGGGGCGCCGTTCTGATCCACCTTCATGATCTGCTGATGGAGCAGAGGCTGAAGGTTAAAGCGCAGGGCGATACTGGAATCATAATTGCCCCGCTCCAGATAAAACATCTTGAGAGTGTGGGAGGTGTTGCTGGCAAAGGTGTTTTTATTCCAGGGTACATCCCCCTCCCTTCCCGCCGCCCGGTAGAGATCCCGCAGTGTGGTATGAGTCACCACATTGGCCGGATCGGCAGGATTTTCCGGAATCCCGTGAGTCGTAAAAGCCCTTCCGATATATACATCGCCGGACGCAAAATCGATCGTACCGTAGATTTCGCTGTGCACCCCGCCCAGATCCAGCACCAGCACATCGTCGATAAACACCCAAATGTCGTCGTCCCCGGCAAACTCGAAAGTCATCGGTTCGTTGCTGCTCCCGACGCGAACCCTGCCGTTAGCCGGCTGACGGAATTCCACGTCCACCGTCATGCCAAGATGATGGTTCATTCTGTTTCGCGCGCAGTCCACGCTGCTGGTCAGATTTTCATGTTCGTCCACACCGTTGAATACTTCGGAACCCTTATTAAAAGGGAAAAAATTGCCGACACTTTTCTCCCCGTCGGTCCGCAGAGTGGCCGGCGCGTCATAGAGAATAAAATGATTGCCGCCCGCCTCACTGAACTCTGCAAAATTTTTCCGCATGTCGTAATAGTAGTATCCTTTGTCGTCCAGCTGAAACAGCCCTTTGACATCCGTGAAAGATTTCTTGTTGAGATGAGCTGCCCCCGGATCGAAGAGATACCGCAGGGATTCCGTATCCGTATTGATATCTTTCCCCCAGGTTCCGATCACTGTATCGCTCAGGTTTTTGATCTTGTCCGACTTATACTGATCACCATAAGCATCATTATGGTCTCCGGATAAGTTATAATCTTTAATTAAGGTATGATCCCTCTCCGGGCTGCCGTCGGTCAGAACCTTATTCGCCATAGGCAAATTGATCTCCGGATAACCGTTTTCCGGCAATATCCTCTTTACAATGCCCTCCATTCCGGCATATTTTTTTCCATACCGGCAGTTCTCACCGGCGCCTTTATTCCAAAGGCCGGCATGGATCAATCCATCACCGAAGAGTAAAAGGTGCCCTGCGTTAATACCTAAATTCCAATCATCTTTTCTTGAATATATTGTCGGCGTATCACTGGGCTTTCCTTCTCCACCCTCCTCATGATAATGGGAATCGCTTTTATTCAGAATATCACCTTCCGTATCTGCTGAAGGCTCCTCTGTCTTTACCCAATAGTCAAACAGATTCACTGTCGCATTCTCCGGGTTGGCCGCCGGAACTGTATGCTCTGCAAGGTTGATATCGTACAGGGTGACTTTGAGGCTGAGGATATCGGGGTTGGTTCTGGTATCACTCCCCGGGCCTCCTGCCACATAATCATCCGGATTATTGGAATTTACAAAAAGCTGATAGGATAAACCGTCTTTATATTTGGGTGTCGTATATGCCCGGACAGTGAAGGACACCTTGTTATCGCCATCATCATCCTGAAAAGAGAGCGGAAAATTTTCCCATCCATCAAGTATAAAACTCCCCCATTTAGCCGCTGACGTATAAGGTTTATCACCATCCTCTTTCACCTCGTAAAACGGGTCCGTTTTTTTTGTATCCTCAACAAACCCCATCATCGGCAGCCTTAGATCATCAGGCTTATCATTGGGTACCCATCCCTCAATCTTCTGCGGAAGAACATCTGTTTTAAGCCATTGAATGATTTCATTGGGATTTTTGTTTTGTAACCCTTCTATCGCTGCGGATATCTCCGCTTTCGTCTCTCCGGCACTGCTAATTTCCTCTCCGTCCTGACAGACAAAATACCATTTATTCAGGAATTTCATCTTATCAGCAGTGGCGGCATACATCCCCGCATCGCCGATCTCCACCAGCACTTCCAGAGCCCCTGCCTCCTCCGCGAGAACATATTCCCCGTCCAGTTCCGCCGTCAGGACATAACTCCCCTCGAAGGCTCCCTCCTCGGGAAAGTCGCCGTAATCCCAGAGCAGTCCGACGCTCTCCGAGCCGGCCTCCGTCAAAACGGTAACCGAATCCGGGAGCATCTCTTCCAGAAACTCTTCAGTCGCCGGGTTCAACTCGTCCGCGTCTGGCACAGCAAGTCCCCAAAGACCCGCCTCCTCGCTCCAAACCAGCACGCCCTCCTCGTCATTCCACTCCCAGCTGATGACAGAGATCCCCTCCACAGGGTCCTCTTCTTCTGTCATCCCCTCGCCGTCATCCTTATCTTCCGTATTATTCGCCGCATCATTGCCGGACACATCTGTCCCTGTCTGTTCCTCTGACAATGTATTTTCGGAACTCTCTTCCTCCGGAGCCGCCTTCGCTTTCATGCCCGGCGCACCGAAAGAAGACGCCAGCAGGGCGAAGATCAGCATCCACGCCGCCGCTGCAGCTCCCCGATGTTTCCATTTCGATCGGTGAAAATGTCTCCTTTCCGCCTTCATTCCAAGCGACCTCCTGCACAAAAATCATCTTCCATCAACCTTTAAAATACCGCACCCCGGCCTCAAAGATCTTCATATCCTGCTCCCCGTAAATATTGATCGCAACGCCCTTTCCGCGGCGCTCCGCATGCGCCATCTTCCCGAGGCATCTGCCGTCCGGCGAAGTGATCCCCTCGACCGCGCGGTAAGAACCGTTGATATTGTACTCCTCATCCATGGAAGCGTTGCCTTCCATATCCACATACTGGGTCGCAACCTGTCCGTTCGCAAACAGTCTGTTCAACCATTCCTCCGACGCCACGAAACGTCCCTCCCCGTGGGATGCCGGGTTTACATAAGTTTTTCCGGGTTCCGCCAGGGAAAGCCATGGCGATCTGTTGGAGACCACTTTGATGTAGGCCATCTTGGAGATATGGCGGTTGACCGTATTGAACGTGAGCGTCGGCGAATCCTCCTTCTGCCCCAGGATCTCACCGCAGGGCACCAGCCCCAACTTGATCAACGCCTGAAATCCGTTACAGATTCCCAGAGCGAGGCCGTCTCTCTCCTGCAAAAGTTTCTGCACGGCCTCCCGGATCTTCTCATTCTGAAAGGCTGTGGCAAAGAATTTTGCGCTGCCGTCCGGCTCGTCACCCGCCGAGAATCCGCCCGGGAACATGATGATCTGGGATCCCGCTATGGCCTTCTCAAAGACCTCCACGGACTCCCGGATATCCTCCGGCGTTCTGTTCTTAAACACTTTTGTGACGACATCCGCCCCCGCGTTCCGGAATGCCCTCTCGGAATCGTACTCACAGTTCGTCCCTGGGAAAACAGGAATAAAAACGGTCGGCCTCGCCACTTTATGTTTACATAAGTAAACCGAATCCGCCCGATAGACGGGACTTTCCACCGCGGAGGTATCCCGCGTCGCTTTGTACGGGAATACTTTGTCCAGCGTTCCCTTCCAGCTGTGCAGAGCCTCCTCCATGGATATCTCGGTCTCCCCGTAAACAAACGCCGGATTTTCCGTCACTTCCGCTATGATACGATAGTCCACATCCAGATCATCCGCCAGTTTTTCCAGTTCCTCCAGTTTCGCCCCATCCGCCTCCGCGATAATGTTGCCCAGTCCGCAGGCAAACAGTTCTTCCTCATCTATCCTCTCCGTGTCGAACCGCACTCCCATCTGATTGCCGAAAGCCATTTTCGAGATTGCCGCGCATAAACCTTTGGAGTCCAGCGCATAGGCGGAAACCAGAAATCCCTTTCTGATAAGCTCCGTGATACCATCGTAAAGTTTCAGCACGTTTACATAATTCGGAATATCATACTCATCCACATCTATCTTAAAGTATACCAGCTTATTCCCGGCCGCTTTCAACTCCGGCGTGAGGATATCTCTTTCTCTCTCCACATCCACCGCGAAAGAGACCAGCGTGGGCGGTACGTCGATATCGTTGAATGTGCCGGACATGGAGTCCTTGCCGCCGATGGAGGGAAGGCCAAAGCCCACCTGCGCGTCGTAGGCGCCGAGCAGCGCCGCAAAAGGCTGACTCCATCTCTCCGGTCTCTCGCTCATCCTGCGGAAATACTCCTGGAACGTGAAACGAATCTTTCTGCAGTCGCCTCCGGCCGCCACGATCTTTGCCATGGATTCGGTCACCGCGTACACCGCCCCGTGATAAGGGCTCCAGGACGAGACATCCGGATCAAATCCGTAACTCATCATCGTCACCGTATCCGTTCTCCCGGAGACAACGGGAAGTTTCGCCGCCATCACCTGCGTCTCCGTCAGCTGATATTTTCCGCCGTAGGGCATCAGCACGCTGCCCGCCCCGATGGAGGAATCAAACATTTCCACCAACCCCTTCTGGGAGCAGACATTCAGATCGGAAAGTTCCGTGAGCCAGGCTTTTTTCAGATTCCCGGCCTGCAGCGCCGCAGACGCCGCTGGAACAGCCGCCTTCTTCAGCTGATTTTCCTCCCTGGACGGAATCGCCACCTTCACCGAAGTCTCCTGATGGGCGCCGTTGGTATCCAGGAAGGCTCTCGCGATATTGACGATCTCCTTCCCTCTCCATCTCAGGACGAGCCTGGGTTCCTTCGTCACCTCGGCCACCACGACCGCCTCCAGGTTCTCCTCCTCCGCGTACCGCAGAAACTCCTCCGCGTTCTTTGGAGCAACCACAACAGCCATGCGCTCCTGGGACTCGGAGATGGCAAGCTCCGTGCCGTCCAGACCGGCATACTTCTTCGGCACTCTGTCGAGATCCACCACCAGACCGTCCGCCAGCTCTCCGATCGCCACCGAGACGCCGCCCGCTCCGAAGTCATTGCATTTCTTGATCAGACGGGACACCTCCTCCCGCCGGAACAGTCTCTGGATCTTTCGCTCCGTGGGCGCATTCCCCTTCTGCACCTCCGCCCCGCAGACAAGCGTGGACTCCTCCGTGTGGGCTTTGGAGGAACCGGTGGCGCCGCCGCAGCCGTCCCTTCCCGTTCTGCCGCCCAACAGGATAATATAATCGCCGGGATCCGAAGTTTCCCGTATCACATTCCTTCTCGGCGCAGCGCCCATGACCGCACCGATCTCCATCCTCTTCGCCACATAGTTCGGATGATAGATCTCCTTCACATAGCCTGTGGCAAGTCCCACCTGATTTCCGTAGGACGAGTAGCCCCTGGCCGCGCCGCGCACAAGCCTCGCCTGGGAAAGCTTTCCCTTCAATGTCTGAGAGGCCGGCACCGTGGGATCAGCCGCGCCTGTGACCCTCATCGCCTGATACACATACCCTCTCCCGGAGAGGGGATCTCTGATCGCGCCGCCGAGACATGTCGCCGCGCCGCCGAAAGGTTCGATCTCCGTCGGGTGGTTGTGCGTCTCATTCTTGAAAAATACCAGCCATTCCTCCTGGAGAGGCCCGTCGCCGTAGTCTATCTCCACCGGCACCACAATGGAGCAGGCGTTGATCTCATCGGACACTTCCATATCCTCAAGCCTGCCCTCCGCGCGGAGTTTTTTCATCGCCATCAGAGCGATATCCATCAGACAGATAAATTTGTCGTCCCGTCCCGCATAGATTTCTTCTCTCGTGTCGAGATAACTCTGGTAAGTCATCTCCAGCGGTTCCCTGTAATACCCCTCGCCGAATTCCACCTCTTTCAGCTCCGTGGCGAAAGTGGTATGCCGGCAGTGATCGGACCAGTAAGTGTCAAGCACCCGTATCTCGGTCATGGAAGGATCCCGCTCTTCCTCCTCCCGGAAATAGCGCTGAATATGCTGAAAGTCCCGAAATGTCATGGCGAGATTCAGCGAAGTGTACAGCCCTTTCAATTCCGCCTCAGGTTTCCCCCGGAAACCTTCCAGAATCTTCACATCCTCCGGCTCCTCATAGACCACCGTCAGCGTCTCCGGTTTCTCCAGACCGGTCTGCCTCGAATCCACCGGATTGATGCAGTAATGTTTTATCTGCTCAAACTCTTCCTCCGAGACGCCGCCGAGGATCATATAGGTCACGGCGGTGCGGATGACAGGCTCCTCATCCTCCTTCAAAAACTTCACGCACTGCACCGCGGAATCGGCCCTCTGGTCAAACTGCCCTGGCAGATACTCCACGCTGAACACCCGCGCCTGTTCCGGAATCTCCAGATTTTCCTCATAATATGTATCCACCGGCGGCTCCGAAAATACACTGCGCAGAGCCGATGCATATATGCCCTCGCTGATGTTCTCCACATCATAGCGGATAAATATCCGGACTGCCTCCACGGAAGTGATCTGAAGATAACTTCTGATCTCCTCCTCCAACTGCCTTGCCGCGGCTGCGAAGGGCGGCTTCTTTTCCACATAAATTCGTTTTACGTTTCCCATGCTGAGATAAACTCCTCCTTTATTTCAGTAATATGGGTGTTCCAAAACCCGTCATTTTGAAACACCCCTTTTTTTCGTCACTCCTCTTCTATTACAAGCCCCTGCATAAGCATATAAAGTTCATTATCCACCGTCTCCCCCGAGACTCCCATCGTCAGGGACGCTATCTTTAACCCCTCCAACACATACATGATATTTTTTGCCGCGATACGGGCATCCACGTCATAAAACTCTTCGTTCTCGATTCCCATCCGGATCAGTTTTTCCAGCATCGCCACACCGGTATTAAACTGTTTTTTCAGAGTGGTATCTTTCGGGTTGGCAAACGCGTACTCGTACGCGGCGGCCGCCAGCGTCTTTTTGCTGCGAAGAATCTCCTTTTTCTGTTCCTTCAAAAACAGGGCGAAAATTTCCGACACCGTCGCATTTTCTCCAACGCTCTCCGCCAGTACATGGTCCTCCTCCTCTTTTGTCAAAAGCACTTCCCGAAAGATCTCCTCCGTACTGGAAAAATACAGATACAGCCCGCCTCTGCTGATCTCGCAGGCATCCACAATATCCTTCATCGTCACATTGCGGAATCCCTTTTCCACAAACACCTCTTTCGCTTTCTCCAAAATCAACTGTTTCTTTTGTACCGAACGTTCTCCCATACCTGATCTTTCTCCCCGACTCATTGCTGCCCGTTTATTTCCAAGAGTTCCCGCAGCTTATATAAAATTTCCAAAAACACACCGTTTTCCACTCCCTGTGCCCAGAGTACGCTTTTTGTCATACCGCCGAGCACATATCTGGAAAGAATACCTGACAATATTTCCAGGTCCCGCAGTGTGGCTTTCCGGATCATCTGTTTTTCCTGCTCCGCCGTTTTGATCCGATTTCTGTTGTAAACATACTGATAATTGCGGGTGATAAACCGCGTCGTCTTTGCCGCCTTCACAAACCCTAACAGCGCGGAATCATACACCGGAAAAGTGAAAGCCGTCTTCTGCACCCCTTCTCCCTCATAGCTGTTCATCACGGCGGCGCCGCGCTTTTGCTCCAGCCAGGAAATATAGCGCACAAGAAGCTTCGCATCCGGCTGATACTCTTTTATAAGTTTTTTTCTGGCATCGATATCCAAATCCTGCGGATGATTCTGTATTACCACAACATTTCTCCCGACCATATGTGATAGCCCCATGCGTTTGACTCCTGCACGAAACACATGACCTTTGGGCTTTGCTACCATCATATCAAAAAAAAAAGAAAAAGTACAGAAAGACTTCACAAAAAAGTCTCAAATTAGTATAATGGAAGAAAAATATTTTGAAAAACAGATAGGATGGTATCGTATGACATCAAAACATCTCTCAGCAGGATCAATTTTTATACAGGCCGGACAGACCCTGGATTGCTTTTGGTACGTCGCGGAGGGCACTCTGCAGGCGGAATATTCAGGCGGTTTCGTCACACTGGAAAAGGGAGATATTCTCGGTCTGTGTGACTTCAACCGGGACACCCACTCGCTCACCTACAGGGCGACGTCAGAATGTTCCGTCGTCCCCTATGGTTCTCCGGCTGTCCTTATCCGGACAAAATTCTTCGGGGAACACCCAGACAACCGGATGCGGGTCGCCCTGTCGATGAACCGCTTTGTCCGGAAACTTTTAAATAAATATACGGTGACTTACCGCTCCTGTAAAGATCTCTACGATTTTCTGGTCTCCTCCCACACTTCCTACCGGAAGTTGTGTGAAGAACTGCACATCGTGATCAAGGAACTCCCGGGCATCAAATCCCTGGAGCCTCTGGAGGAAAGTTTCCTCCCAAACGTCTGGCAGACCGCCCATTATACTGGTCTGCACAATATATTCCTGAACAAGGCTTTCGGTCCCGCTCTGCATGAAAACCAGTTTGTCCCCGGCTATCTCTATCACGCCGCGAACGACATCCACATCATGTTGGAGAGATTCCAGATGCTTTACGACTACGCCCAGAGCCTCTCCTATCTGCTGCTCAACGAGGACCGTCTGGATCTGTTTGACCTGTACACAAGCATCTATTTCAGGGTCGGTATGCAGCATCCGAAGAGCCCTGCTATCTCCGATGCCATTGAGTCCATCTGTTCCCACACGGAAAACCAGCCTGGTATCTCCGCGCAGCTCACCGGCAGCAGGATACAGGAGTACCACGATAAGGTCGAGAAGATAAAACAGCTGGGAGGATCATCCGATTCCCAGCAGGATCTGGCCACGCCCGCAATGCTGGCCGATTCCGTGAGTATCATACTGGAATACGCGGAATGCTCCAGCGAAATGGCCAGCAGTTTCAAGAATACGCTCGCCGCCTACAAACAGCTTTCCGACAAGAATTCCACCTCCCAGGATGCCATGAAGATCAGGCGCTCGCTGACGGACGCGTTCTATCAGATCTACACCGCCGCCTTCCAGATCAGTCTGATGGACAACAATATACCGCCCGTCTTAAAGATGTTCTTCAATTTTGGTTACATGGACGCGGATCTCTGCGGTATGGACTGCGCCGGCTTTCTGTACCAGAATGTACAGCACTACGCCGGTTCAAAAGAGCATGGTATCTACACCACCCATGAATGGCTGAAGGCGGTTTACACGGGGGAAAAAGACCCCAGCATCAACGAGCTTGACGTGGACTTTGAAAAACATGTCCAGAGCCTGAAAGCCGAAGGGCAGATCGACGCGGAAAAGGCGCAGAATATGCTGCAGGATCCGGCCCAGAAAGTCATGTTCGAACTGGAAAATATGTTCCCGAGAGCGAGCAAGATCACCAGCGGCAGACCTTCCGTGTACTGTCCCATTCTGTCCGAGCACCAGTTTATCAAGCAGCCCGAGGACGCTCTGCTCTATCCGGATCAGATCATAAAAGTCATCGACACTGTCCGGGCGGCTGACTATTCCGTCTTCGCCAGAGAGAGCATCACCGTACTCTCCGAGAAGGAAAATATCCACGACTTTTTCCATGTCGAAGTCCTGCCGGACATCATTCTGATGCCGGTAGTCGGTATGAGAGGCGCCATGTGGCAGGAGATCGTAGGGCGCAGCCGTCTCACGCCGGCCAGAATGATGCTGCCTGTCTTCCAGCTCGAAAGTCTGGAGAAAGTCATGATCCGCATGATCGGCGAGTACCGCTGGGAGATGTGCAAGCGCGTGCAGGGCGCAAGATGGAACGACGTGACCGAGCCGTCCCTCACCAGCCTCTACTACGACTACCTGCAGTTTTACCGGAAAAATCCGGAGCTTTCCACCGATACCAAGGAGAAGATCAAGACAGGGCTGCAGAAATGCAAACAGAACTTTAAGGAGTACTTCCTGAACGACTATATGATGTATATCATGTTCGAGAGCAAGGGTTCTCCTCACCTGATCAAAAATGCCCGCTCCATACTGTTTGGCCAGTGCCCGCTCTCGGCTCCGTTCAGACAGATTCTCTCCACCAACCCGATCTACCAGGAACTGCTGGAAGCCCACGGAAGAAGCGTCGCCGAGCGCTGCAAGAAACTGGATAATCTGAGCAAGAAACTGCTCTCCAAAGGGGAACCGATCCCGGAGGTAATGGAGCAGGAGATCGAATATACGAAGAGGTAATTGATATAATATAAAGGGGGTGTCGCAAAATCATCAAATTAGATGATTGAGCGGCACCCCCGCTCTAGTTCTACTAACAAAAAATC
>RAZE01000029.1 GCA_003611955.1 bacterium 1XD8-76 | reverse complement strand
GGCGCGTAACAATACCTCCCTGCCAGATCCTCCACTGCCAAAAGCCCGTCATGCCTGTCATCTTTCGGATACTCACAGCGGTGCTCCTTCCCCTCCAGGGCATCCAGCATCTCTTCGATCAGGTCATCGATATACAGCAGTTCCAGTTCCGTCCCCGGGTCGTCCACTGTATACTCCAGGCCGTTCGCCACCGCGTGGCAGAAGGTGGCTACCGCCGAGTTATAGCGGGGCCTGCACCATTTCCCAAAAAGATTGGGGAAGCGGTACACCAGCACCTTCGCCCCCGTCTCCTCTCCGTATCGGAAAAACAGTTCTTCCCCCGCCAGCTTGCTCTTCCCATAATCCGAATCCTGAAACCGCCCGGAGAGGGAGGCCTGGACGGAGCTGGCCAACATCACCGGGCAGGCATTCTGGTGCGCTTTCAGCGTATCCAACAGCAGGGAGGCAGCTCCGTAATTCCCCTCCATGAACTCCGCCTTCTCCTTCGGCCGGTTCACTCCCGCGAGATGGAACACAAAATCACACCGGCTGCAGGCCCTGTCCAGATCTTCTTTTGTGCTGACAGTATCATAGCCATAAATCTCTGTGATCGTCAGATCCGGCCTCGTCCCGTTCTTCCCATCCCGAAGCTCTTTTAAATTCCACACCAGGTTCCTGCCTACAAATCCGTTGCTGCCTGTTACCAGTATTCTCATTTTTTCCTCCCGGCCGCCGCCTTTTTCAACTCTCCCTTTTTTCCAACCGCTCCTGCACATAGTCGGTAGTCAAAATCTTCTCCACCGTCCCCTCCACATCCAGCAGGGTGGTGTTATGGCTCGTGTAGGCTTCCTCCGCCTCCGTCAGGTTCCGGCCCTCCACGAAATATTTGTCATAGTTTAAATCTCTGTTGTCCGCCGACACCCGATAGTAATTCCCCATGTCCTCGGAGCGGAGCCTTTCCTCCCTTGTCATTAACGTCTCATAGAGTTTCTCCCCATGCCGGGTCCCGATGACCCGGGTCCCCGTATCCCCGAACAGTTTCTGCACCGCCTGCGCCAGCACGCTGATCGTCGAGGCGTCCGCTTTCTGGATAAAGAGATCCCCGGGGTTGGCATGCTCAAAGGCAAATTTAACAAGGTCCACCGCCTCATCCAGGTTCATCAGGAAGCGGGTCATCTCCGGGTTGGTGATGGTGATGGGCTTCCCGCTCTTAATCTGCTCGATAAAGAGGGGGATCACCGACCCTCTCGAGCACATCACGTTCCCGTACCTGGTGCAGCAGATGACCGTCTTCCCACGCTCCGCCGCCACACGGGCATTGGCCCGGACCACATGCTCCATCATGGCCTTGGATGTCCCCATGGCGTTGATCGGGTAGGCCGCCTTGTCGGTCGAAAGGCATACCACCCGTTTTACCCCGGCTTCGATAGCCGCATGGAGGACGTTGTTGGTCCCCTCCACGTTGGTATGGACCGCCTCCATCGGGAAGAATTCACAGGAGGGCACCTGCTTTAAGGCCGCCGCATGAAACACAAAATCCACACCCGGCATGGCGTCATGCACGGACTGTGGATTCCTGACATTTCCGATATAGAATTTGACTTTCTTCGCCACATCCGGATGCCTGGCCTGCAGGTCGTGGCGCATATCGTCCTGTTTCTTCTCATCTCTTGAAAAGATGCGGATCTCCCGGATATCCGAATATAAAAAATGCTTCAGGACTGTGTGCCCGAAGCTGCCGGTTCCGCCAGTGATTAGTAGAGTTGCATTATTGAAATTACTCATATATGAACCTCCCAACGTCTATTCACGACACCCTCTGATAAATACCTCTTCACCTCTGTTGCCACTTTCTGCTGATCTTCCTCTGTCATATATGGATGCATTGGCAACGCCAACACTCTTCTGCAAAGATCTTTCGTTACTGACAGATCCGTCTTTACACAATCCATCTTCTGGAACGCCCTCTGTCTGCTCATTGGCTTCGGATAGTACACCATTGTTGGGATTTCTTTTTCTTTCAGGTATCTCTGCAATCCGTCACGTTCCTCTTGATTTTTTAAAAGAATAGAATACTGTGCCCAACTGGAAACAAAATTTTCATTTATTCGTGGTGTTTTTACCACATTCTCCAGTTCTTTTGTATAGTGTTCAGCAACCTTGTTCACCGCCTCCAACTCATATTCTTCAAAAGCTTTCAATTTCACCTGCAGCACTGCTGCCTGTAACGTATCCAGCCTGGAATTCATGCCGATGCGGATATTATCATATTTATCATTTCCTTTTCCATGGATACGGTAAGAGCGCAACAGCTCTGCCCATTCGTCATTATTTGTAAATACTGCACCGCCGTCACCATAACATCCGAGAGGTTTTGCCGGAAAAAAAGAAGTTGTTGAAATGTCGCCGAAGCTGCAAGCTCTTCGTTTTCCTATCCTCCCGCCAAATCCTTGCGCTCCATCCTCCAAAATAAAAAGACCATACTTATCTGCGATTTCCCTGATTCGCAGATAATCTGCCGGCTGGCCAAAAAGATCCACTGCTACTATCACGCGGGGCTTAAGCTTCCCCTCTTTCTTCACTTGTATGATGGCATCTTCCAAAGATGCCGCAGATATATTGAAAGTATCCTCCTCTACATCCACAAATACAGGCGTTGCTCCTGCATAGGCAGGTGTTTCACCGGAAGCAAAGAATGTAAAATCAGGTACAAATACAGCATCCCCTTCCCCGATACCCCAAACCATAAGCGCAAGCGTCAGCGCATCTGTGCCGTTGCCACAAGTAATGCAATGCCTTACTTTAACATACGCCTCCAATCTCTCTTCCAATTCCGTCACTTGATTTCCGGAAATAAAATTACTTTCAATACATACCTGCTGTACGGCATAATTAATATCTTCCGCCAAAAACTGATACTGTTTTTTTAGATCTCGAAATTGCATTTATTTTTCCTCATTGCAAAATATTTTATATCCTTCTGCTCTTTCTTCAATATAGTCTTGACATATTATTCACAACATCTAATACCATTCTCATATCCAGTCCAATCACATCAAAATACCATTTTAGCGATTCAAATCGCGGCTCATTATCCCGATATACTAATTGCAGCGCTTCCTCCCGCGTGATCATTCCTTCCCGAATCTGATTGCTTCGAAAAGTATCGTTTTCTGTAAAGCCTGCCACCTGGCAATATATATAATTATAAAATGGGGCCGTCCCATCTCCTATTCGCCAGGTGCTTTCCGTGTCATTTGCGCATTCCCAGTCGTACTCATCTTTGAGAACTCTTTCCAGATTCTTTTCTTCCCACGGAATATAATCAAACAACCGAAAATAATTATGCGGAATAACATAAAAACTGCCTGCGGCAGATATAGTATCCAGAACAGACGAATTTATATATTTTCTATTTCCTATAAATTGACGTCCATAAAATAGTGCTAATTTTATCATGTTTTTTTCGGACAGCCTTTCCACTGCAAGCCCATTATACACTTTATTTAATATATCTGGTTTAACCCCGCAAAATCCTGTTTTAAAATATGTCGTTTCATATGGATTAGATGCCAATAAAACATGCTGCAGATGATAATCCCGGCACAATTTATTTGCGTAATAAAAATAATGCTTATCTCCTGCCATAAACAACGGTATCATACCTAACACCGGTTGCTTCAACCATGCAAGGACATTGTTTCGAATATTATCTCTTTTCTTCTTTATATCAGCAGAAATCAGTACAAATTCTATCCCCAGTTGGCTGCACATCCTTGATTGGTTTCTTCTGGCCAAATCAGTGACCATTCCCCAGTCATAGCAATAAGCAATGGGCTTTATCCCCATCTCTTTCACAAAATAGTGCAGCCCATAACTACTATCACGGCCGCCGCTAAATGCTACCATGGATTTGTTTTCTTGATTTTTCTCATACTTCTCTCTCCAATTATTAAGCTCTCCAACTCCTTTATATTCTATTTTTTTATAGGTTTTGCAATAATTACATATCCCATTTTCATCAAATTCAATGAATGGCATTGTTTCAGGCAAAATACATTTTTTACAGCGTCTTATGTTGCGAATTTTTTCAAAATCGATCTCATACTTTTTACAACTCTCTGGCTGTATTTTAAAATCGTTTCTCAGTGTATGTGTAATTTCTTTGGCATCCTGTATAATTTCTAATTCTTTTTTCAAAAAATGTTCTTTTCTGTAAATAATTTTATAAGTCCCTGTCTCCATTTTCTGTATATTCTTTGGGGATAAATATGGAGAAAGCTGCGGAATATCTTTCAATAGTTTTTTTAAAATCAAGGCCTCTGAAGCAAATACAATAAGATTACCGTCTTCGCTCCCACAGTAATACAATGATCCATTATTGGTCGCGGCAACCAAACAATCCTTTTCCTGTGAAATACTAAGTACTGATGCCATGCCCTGGATTCTTCCAAAAGTTTCTTTCATTGCCATATCCGGAGATTTTCCCTCAGAAACATATTTATGAAATAATTCCAGGATTATCTCTGAATCCACTTCAAAGTTTTTCTCCATTCCTTCAACATTCGTCCATAATTCATCACAATTTACGATAATCCCATTATGCACCAGTGCAATGTTCTTTTTGGTGACTGGTTGGTTGTTCTCCGGCCGATACTGACTTCCATTCGTGACCAATCTGGAATGGCCTATAACCAGAGTATCCTCTGAACTGCCTGCCAGAATCCTGTCCTGGATCAGCGTTTTAAAATCTTTATCCTTCAGCAGTTCATGGGAGGCTTTAGCTTTCCTGAGAACTGATAGTTTATCACCTTTCAGAATAGAGACACCTGACGCCTCTTTTCCACGAATCTCAGAAAGTACCATCAATTTTTTTATTATTTTGATGAGTACTTTATTATCAATTCTACAATTTAAATTTGCAATACCCCAAATTCCACACATATTTTCTCCCGCATATCAATTCAATTTATAAATCACTTTTGCTGGATTTCCTGCCGCCACAGAATATGGCAGGATATTTTTTGTCACTACGCTTCCCGCCCCTATTACAGAATGCGTCCCAATTGTCACACCATCTAATATGATAACTCCAGTTCCAATAAAAACATCATCCTCTATGGTCACCCCCCCACATGACTTTATTCCCTGTTGATATATTCTTTTATTACAATCACCAAATTCATGATCAGAGCTGATGATCGTTGTTCTGCTTCCAATTCTGACAGCATCTCCTATTGTTACATTACCATACCCTGAAATATATACCCATTCGTTTAATGTTACATTGTTTCCTATTTTAATCCTATAAGGATACCATAAGGTTGTTCCTTCATATATCCTCACCTTTCCCATTTTATTTACAAATGGTTTACTGATCCAATACCGAAGAACATCACCTATCGGCGATGGAATATATTTTACAATACCATATAATGCGAAATATATTCCATGAATTAAGTAGTCTTTACATTGATTCAACTCCGCAGCCTCCGATTATCTTCCATATCCATCCACATCGCAAAAAAGAGCGACTGTACCCCCATAAGCGCTGTAAAAACAAACAAAATTAATGTTGTGGAAGGCATTAAAAATGTAGAAAAATAAATCACTAACATTCTTATCAAAAACCCAAGTGCCAACGGCAAACAAATAAACGATAACAGATAAAACAGCGCCAACGGATTAAAATCAATAAGCATATTCTTTTTAAATATTCGGGAAAAAAATAATTTTAATAGAAGTACACTAACATTTCTTATATATTTTCCCAACTTAATTTTACTTACTTCCTCCCCATATACAGGTTTTACTTTTACATCTTTCACGCGAAAGTTCTGCATATTCAGCATATATAAAATATGCGCATTATAACCATAGCCTTTAATCATTGTTTTAATCGGTATATTGCTGATTGCCTGATATGATATAGCCGTATATCCACACTGTGGATCTACTACGTGCCAATATCCAGTGGCAAATTTCGTGAGCAATGTCAGAATATTATTTCCTATGAATCGATAGCGCGGCATCTTTTCCTGAACTCCCTGCACCAATAAACGAGAACCTTTCACATAATCTGTTTCTCCCTGTACAACAGGTATCACTACGTCATGCAGATCACTTGGATCCATTTGGGCATCTCCTGCCATGACAGCAGTTACATCCAATTTCAATTCAATTGCCTTTTCATACCCATCTATAAGGGATTGCCCTAATCCTTTGTTTTTCAGATGATCATACAAAATTATTCTGGCATCTCCCTGCAGTTTTTCTAATATCTTTTCCTTTGTTCCATCCACACTTCCATCGTTTACGACAATTATCGTGTCCACAAAATCAGGCATTGTGTCCAAAACCTTTTCAATCAGTCTGCCCTCGTTATACGCTGGAACCACTACCCCAATTGTTTTATTCTTTATCATTGCCTTCCACCAACATAATCCCTTAACCAATCTAAAGTTTCCTGTAAACCTTGTTCAAACGTTGTTTTAAATTCAAAGCCCAGCTTCCTGATTTTCTCATTTGAAACATTAAAATTCTTAATGTCTCCGACAGTCCATTCGTCATATATATTTTTTAAATCTTCACGATTCAGATACTTTTTGACAAGTGTAGCCAATTCTTCGATCGTAACACTGATTCCTGAAGCACAATTATAAGCTTCACCTCTTGTCTTTTCAGTTTCCGCAACCATCATATTAATCCCTACCACATCTTTTACATATGTAAAAGATCTTTCTTGAGATCCATCCCCATATATTTTCGGTGCCTGTCCATTTAATACTCTCCTTCCAAAAATAGATACTACCCCCCCGACATCACTGGACTCCTGCCTTGGACCGTACACATGAAAATATCTCAATATAGTGCAGTCCATATCATACAAATCACAAAACGCGCGTACATATTTTTCACCTGCCAATTTGCTCACTCCATAATAGGACGTCGGATTAACCGGATGATCTTCATCCTGCGGAAAATATTTTGCCTCTCCATATACGGATCCGGAAGACGCATGTATCACTTTTTTGACCTTAAAATCACGAGCTAATTCAAGAATATTGAATGTTCCTCCTGCATTAATCAATAAATCTTTTCTCGGATCATTCAAGCATATGGTCTTTTTGGATGCTGCTTCATGGAAAATAATATCTACACCTTCCATATATTTTTTCAAACCTTCATAATCTGTCACATCACAATTGTATTCTTCTAATTTTGGATATTGCTCATGCAATAACTTCAGGTTTTCTTTCTTACCTGCAAAATAATTGTCAATACTGACGACCTCCAATCCCTGCCTCAAACACTCTTCCACAATATGACTTCCGATAAACCCTGCTCCTCCGGTTACTAATGCCTTTTTGTATTTTTCTCTTAACATGTTTTCTCCTCAATAAAATCCAATCTGAATGCTCTCATCCTTTTTCGCCTTGCATAAAAGCAAAAAAGCAAAGACAACATATGAAATACCTGTTGCCAATGCCGCACCATTAATTCCCATATAGTAAATCAGTATAACATTTCCAACAAAATTAGAAATTATGGTACAAATATTTATAAATGATTCTTTCTCCGGTTTCCCGATCTGAGCAAAAAAATTGCCCATAATTATCTCTTTTGCTGTCAATGCTATAAAAAAGCAGATAACTGCCAACGCAGCCATACCTTTTAAATACTCTTTCCTATCCAATGCTATACATACGACCGCATATACAAACAGAACCAATATACCTGCAAGCCATTTTTTTACTCCAATATATTTCCCAATTTTAACATCTAAATCACTAAAAACATTCTCTTCTTTTTTTGCATTTTGACAACATCTTGCAAGCATTGGATTAACGCTTCTCCTTATCACTACAAACAACTGATAAAACCCTTCTGCAAATAAAACTGCAAAAGAATAAATTCCTATTTGATAATCATCTTTTAATATCCATCCAAGACAAATCACATCAATCTTTGTGTTCAATTCCACAACTAAATTTGACAAAAGAATTTTGCTCCCAAAAGAAAGGTGTTCTTTTATTTTATCAATGGAAAACTTACATGGCAGCATTTTATATTTGAACAATAAACCTATACTTATGGCTCCAACAATAAGCTCTCCAACTAAAAAACACTCTGCTATTTTTGTATAATGCACATGAACTAAAGAAAAAAACAAAATTGTTATAGCAATAAAAATATTTCTTAATGACAGTAATACCGCATATATCTTCATTTCTGATATCCCGTTGAAAAAGCTCAGTATCACTTTATTTATCGCAAAAAATATCAATGCCGGAATCACATACTCAAAAGCAATTACTACGTCTGAATTACCCAATACAGGCAAAATGCTTTTTACTAAGAAGCATACCATACAAGATATCCCCAGCACTAATAAAATTGCTGATGATAATATCCTTTTCTGTTCATCCTTTTCACTGTTCAAAGATATTGCTCGTACTACTGACATATGAATTCCCCAAACGCAAATTTGAGAAATAACAATATAATATGCATATACCTGATTAAAAACGCCTAATGCTTCTGCATTATAAAAGCAGATAATCAATGCATCAAACAAAAGACCGCTTAACGCCAATATTACAATACTTGCATAATTCCAGATCAGTCCTTCCTCAAAACTATACTGTTTTCCGTTACTCTTCATTAGGCTGCATCATTCCCTCCATTTTTCTCCACTCGTGTTCTTTTCACTTTATCTATAAACAGTTCATTCGCAAAGTAAATTAAAAGACTACCTCCGACAAGTACAATATGAGATAACATTCTACATGCCGAATCTCCAAATCCTATTCGGAGCGGAATTTCCCTGAATACCATTAATCCAGGAATCAACAAAAAATAGGATATCACATATATGGAGAAAAATCGCAGGATCGGCTTTTCTTTACAGCGAAAAATACTATACAGCGCTATCATAACTACCAGCTCCCAATATCCGCCATAATTATTCAGATTTCGGACATATACATACATATTATGGATAATTTTTTCTTTATTAATAAGCCCGGCTAATACGATGACAAGTGAAATAAACAGCGGCATAGCTTTATCCATATTGTCAAATACCTTTCTTGCCCATCCCTTCAAAAGTGGGCCTATCCTAATCAATAAATAAGCAAACCATATAAGAATATTCATAGCCAGCCCTTTTTGATGTGTCCAAAAATCACTTTTTACTTCTCCGATTATACAAAAATAGTACAAATACAGCACTGTCAGTATTAATCCCATTCTAAAACATAAACTTTCAACCTCTTTTTCCTTACCTTTGTTTTTGAACAGCATATAAAGGCACACGAGATGAACAATTGCAAAGACTCCTCCTTCTACTCTCGCCGCATATACAACAGGAAAAAATATATTTCCAATTATAAAATATATTTTTTCCTCTGTCATATAATATAAAAGATGCATTCCAACGGAAATTCCGACAAACATGCCAAGCGATAAATTATTCAGTTTCCAAAACATCTGAATATAAAACATAGGATTTATGATAAGTGCCAATATCCCCCATAACATCATTACGATTTTTATCCTTGTGGGATTTTTAATCATCTTAAACCATATCCATCCCATAGCCGCCATAAAAGATATGACAAATATTGGCTGCATGGAATAATTCAATTCTATCTCAAATAAAGAACTGCCAACTTCATAGAGTGGTGTAATTAAAGAATAGGATAGTACACCACCGAGAACCGCATTTAAGTCTCCTGTCAGCACCGCATATTTTCCATAGTACTCATTTAATACAGAATCATAAGATAAAATAATATATGGCTTAAAGCAAAACCATAAAACGACTCCTGCCCATAATAAAATATTTATAGCCCATGTCTTGTTATATTTAAAAGAACTCTCAGTAAAATCTATATGCTTTTTAATATACATATTTAACAATACTGCCGTCACGCAACTTATCAAAATATAATTCAGCAAAGATATCTTTAAATGTGAAACAATTAAAAGCAATGCAGAAAAGATCCCTGTCATGAATCCAAATGGAAGCACATACCAGACTGCCATCACCTCCAGTTTTTTCAGAAAAGTTCCTCCGGCGATCACCCCAAGAAATGCAATAAAAAGAATAAACGCTAATTGTCGGATAGATATCTCCCATTTATGATTCTCCCCTGAAACACGCTGAATCGTCTCATCCATCTTTGTCTGCATTATCGCAGTCTCACATGAAAATTTCTCTAATTGTATTTCTATATCTGCAAAATCTTCCTTATCAAAACTTTCTTCCGGTGCGACAATCAGATTTTTTTCAAGATCATAAAATATTTTTATAGCAGAAGCACTTTCCCACTGTTTGCCCGTAAGCAAAAATACCTTGTGTTCCTGACCATTTTCATCAATTAAATAATATCTTTGGCAGTCCGATGCTTTATCTTCAAAATTTGTATTTAATATACCTATATCATCTCTCGAATATTGGGGGAGCATTATCCAATAATCCGCCTCCATCACCCTGTCGTCAAATACCACATCTCTATCTCCAATCATTGTAACAAAGGCACTATACATATACATGGCATAGTCAGCAAGTATAATCTTTCCCTCCTCATCCGCCATTTCTATAAAATAATCATAATTTGTATAAGTCCCTTTATGCGGCGCTTTATATTCCCCAAAATATTCAGTATTATAAAAATACCGCGCCGTCACAAAAAGCATCAGCGTTATCATACCTAAAAGCAGTATGTGCCAGCCGCATCTTTTATTCTTTATAATATCTGTTGTCCCGTCTTCCATATCACCCCTTCTCCAAAGAATTTAATACTCTATATTTCCTTTCTCGTCCACATGGGCAACTACTCTGGCCGGCACCCCTGTTACCAACGCATAATCCGGTACATCTTTCGTCACTACCGCTCCTGCGGCAACCATCGCATATCTTCCGATCGTGTGCCCGCATACAATCGTTGCATTGGCTCCAATAGATGCTCCTCTTTTAATCAGAGTTCTTTTATAATTCTCATGCCCCTTGGGATATTCTGCCCTGGGTGTCAGATCATTTGTAAAAACACAGGATGGGCCGCAGAATACCCCTTCCTCCAGCTCTACTCCTTCATAAAGCGACACATTATTCTGTATCTTACAGCCATCTCCAATAATAACATTATTTGATACATTAACATTTTGTCCCAGCGAACAATTCTCTCCTATTCTCGCTCCGGACTGAATGTGACAAAAATGCCATATTTTTGTGCCGCTGCCTATTTCCACACCTTCATCTATATAGCTGCTGTTATGAACAAAATATTTTTTCATTATATCTTTCTCTAAACAGTATTTGCGTCTGTTCTTTTCCGCTCCTCTTAAAATCTACCCTGAAAATCCATTGTGGAACAATTGTCCAGCGGCAGCCGCACACTCTTCCCTTCCGCCGCTGACTTATAGATGGCGAGCACAAGTTCCAGCGCCCTTCTTCCTGCTTCCCCGTTTACATATGGCTCTCTGTCACACTGTATTGCATCAATCACATCCGCATATAGCGGCGTATGTCCAAAGCCATATACATTGGGCGGGTTTTCTCCGAATTCAGCGATCACGTCTTCCGGCTTTTCTAGGGAATCTGCAAACCGCCACTCTTCAATTCTATTGACGCTCTGTCCTCCCACTTTTACAGTTCCCTTTTCTCCAAATAAATAAAGGGTTTCCTCCAGATTTTTTGGATATAAATCTGTGGTTCCCTCTATAACGCCGTATGCTCCATTCTTAAATTTTACAAGGGCAATTCCCAAATCCTCTGCTTCAATATATGGATGATTCAATTGATCTGTCATCCCGATCACTTCCTCAACTTCATCTCCCATCATCCAACGAAGTAAATCAATGTTATGGATACATTGGTTCATAAGCGCCCCTCCATCCTGTTCCCAGGTTCCTCGCCACTTCGCCTGCATATAATAATTTTCATCCCTACACCAACGAATATGCGCTGTTCCGTAGAACATACGCCCGAAACGTTCCTTTTCTACCGCATCCCGTATTTTCCGGATAGATTTATTAAATCTGTTCTGATGGTTTGCACAAACCTTAACCCCTTTCTCTTTTGCCGCTTTTATGACCGCATCTGCCTCTGCAAGCGTCAGTGCGATCGGCTTTTCAATAATTACATTGCATCCTGCTTCTATACAATCCAGAGCTATTGCTGCGTGCTTTCCTGACTCTGTGGCAATTGCCACAAGCTCCGGTCTTTCTTTTTCCAGCATTTTGTGATAATCAATATACTGGTGCACTTCCTCAAGATCAAACTTCGAAACCTTATCCTGAAGCATTTCTTTATTGATATCACAGATACCCACAAATTCCAATCTGTTTGCTTTCGCCGCAGCAATATGGTTTGACGAAATTCTTCCACAGCCTATCAATGCATATTTCATATTTTTTCCTCCAGCATTTCAACAATTTTCTTTGATGCCTGAGCATCTCCAAAGGGGTTATAATTTTTATCTATTTTCTGGCCTTGTGCTAATTTGCTCAAAATTTCCTCCGCTTTCGGTGCTGATAAAACATTTCTTTTCCCAACCATTGTTTCCGGCCAGATAACAAAATCAAGTATTGTTACACACTTTTTCCCGGCAAAAAAGGCTTCTCTCTGAAGCCCCCCAGAATCCGTCACTATCTTTTTTGCATGATTTACCAGGCAGATACTTTCCAAATATCCCACCGGTTCTACCAGAATCAAGTTCCTAAATCCCCGTTCCTTCCTCATCCGTATCGCCCTCTGTTTATTTCTCGGATGTACAGGATATACTACCGGCGCATCTAAACGATCCATAGCAGTAAATATTTCTCTCAGGCACTTATCATCCTCTGTATTTTCTTCCCTGTGACATGTCAGATAATAAAACTCATCCGGTACTTTGACAGTTATCCCCTCAAGTGTTTCCATCTTTAGTTCTCTCACATCTTTTTTACCGCTGTACTGAATAAAAGCATCATACATTGGATCTCCGACCAGATATCCTCTTTCTGAAAGCCCTTCCTTTTTCATTTCATCCATACCACTCTGCGTACTTGCAAGGAGCAGCGTGGAGACATGATCCGTACAAATCCTGTTGATCTCCTCCGGGTTCGTCTTACTATGAGTTCTTGTTCCCGCCTCCACATGACATATTGGAGTATGCAATTTTACAGCTGCCAATGCCGCCGCCAGGGTAGAATTGGTATCACCATAAAGAAGCAGCCATTCCGGTTTTTCCTTTAAAAGTACTTTTTCTATCTCTACCATCATCTTTCCTGTCATCTCAGCATGACTTCCGCCTGAAATACCAAGATTGTAATCCGGATCCGGAATATTTAATTCTTCAAAAAACTGTCCGGACATATTGTGGTCAAAATGCTGTCCGGTATGCACGAGAATCTCCGTATGCTTTTTTCTGAGTTCGTGAGACACCACCGCCGCCTTTATGAATTGCGGTCTTGCTCCCACCACTGTCAATATTTTCATTAAAGCACCTCTATATTACTTCGATCCCTGATATCTGCCATTACGTTTTTCGTATCGAATACTGCTTTGGCATTTTTCTGCACCATTTCATAATCTACATTGTGATGAGCAGTCGTCACCATTACCAAATCCGCTCTTCCTACAATCTCTGGTGTAAGT
Source organism: bacterium 1XD8-76 (assembly GCA_003611955.1). Classification (GTDB taxonomy): domain Bacteria; phylum Bacillota; class Clostridia; order Lachnospirales; family Lachnospiraceae; genus 1XD8-76. The sequence continues at coordinate 23,976 of RAZE01000029.1, read as the reverse complement.
TCCTTCAAGCTCTCCGCGCTCTGTCCATACATGTTTTTAAACTTTGGAACCCATGGGTCGTAATACTCCACATCTGCTCCTACTTTCCTAAGTTCTCTCATCACCCGGATCGCAGGCGATTCACGATAATCATCTATATCATTTTTATAGGAAACCCCGAGCATCAAAATTTTTGCCCCGTTGATCGCTTTTCGATGCCTGTTTAATATGTGCATTGCTCTCTCCACGCAGTATTCAGGCTGCCCGTCATTAATCACCATGGAATTCTCAATAAGCGTTGTATGGAAACCATATTCTCTCGCTTTCCATGTAAGGTAATAAGGATCTAACGGAATACAGTGGCCGCCCAACCCCGGACCAGGATAGAATGCCTGAAACCCATAGGGTTTTGTCTTCGCTGCATCAATCACTTCCCAGACCGAAATTCCCATCTCATTGCAGAGCCTGCCTATCTCATTGATCAGGCCTATATTGACATTTCGATAGGTATTTTCTAAAATCTTCTCCATTTCCGCCACCGCCGGGCAGGACACCGTAAACACTTCCCCCTCCAGAACGGCGCGATACATCGCAGATATTACTTCCGCACCATCCGAACTGCAGGCACCTACTACCTTCGGTGTGTTCTTTGTCTTGTAGATCAGATTCCCCGGATCCACCCGCTCCGGAGAAAAGCCTAAATAAAAAGCAGTTCCGCATTCAAGACCGGAACCGCTTTCTAAAATCGGCTTTATTAATTCCTCTGTTGTTCCTGGGTATGTCGTAGATTCTAATACTACCATCGTCTCCGCTTTCAAATATTTGCCGATCGCTTCAGCAGATGCTCTGACATAACTGATATCCGGCTCCTGATGGATATCAAGTGGTGTCGGGACGCAAATCGCTATAAAATCTACATCCTTGATGAAACTAAAATCCGTTGTTGCTGAAAGCATCCCCTCTTTCACCAATCTTTCCAGCTCTGAATCTACAACATCTCCAATATAATTATGTCCTTCATTCACAGCCCTCACTTTTTCTTCCTGCACATCAAAACCAATTGTTCTAAAACCAGCTTTTGCCTTTTCTACAGCTAATGGCAGGCCCACATAACCAAGTCCCACAACGCCGCATATGATCTCATGATCTTTAATTTTTTTTAACAGCCTGTTTTTCATTTACACATCCATCCCTTCCTCAGTTCTTTTCTAAAAATTTCAGAAATTTATCCGCAACCAATAGATCTACGCTATATATTAAGAGAAGCCGGCTTCGTATCCAATCAGTCACCAGATAACTTCGATCTGTTTCATCTGTAAAGATATAAAAAAAGCTCCCATATAGGGAACCGACTTTATCCTTAATATTTCCATCTCCATTTTCCAGTAATCTTATCACCTCTTCGCCTTGATACATTCTTCTAATACCATCAAATGTCATTCTATACCGTCAAAATATACCTGTCGCTTGTATTATCAGATATTTTTTTGGCCGGTACCCCCCCTATTGTACATTTCCCTTCGGGAAATGACTCATTTACTACCGCATTCGCTCCTATCGCAACTTCGTCTCCAATTACAATGGGACCGAACACTTTAGCTCCCGGTCCAAAATAGCATCTGTCCCCTATCTGTGGAGCTCCCGCTTTTCCTTTCGCATATGCTGAACCTATATTGACCCCCACATGCACTCTTGCATATTCTCCCACTCTGGCAGATCCGTTCACAATAATAGGACCTGTATGTACCAACTGCAGCCCTTTCCCAAAAACATTAATTGGAATCGTCCACATATACTTCTCACACAATCTATGATAACGAAACCGAATCACTTTTCCATATATCTTTCCCAATATATCTTTTCTGCAATTAGTATAATACTCCGCCTTTCTCAGTATCTTGTAAAACTTATATCTCCGATCTTTTATCTTCTGGAAGCTCCATTTCCCACTTAATCCGGTTGCTCTCACGTCTTCTCTATAATATTCTTTATATTCTTCTTTACTTTGAATCATTCTTTTTATTACCACGCTATCCACTTAGTGTATTTAATTTGTTCACACTATATTAATTATTTTTTATATTTATTTCTTCTAAATAGCACTACCAAATATAATGTCAGAATTCCACCAACAAATAAATGTGAAAGCAGCGTCGCAATTGCCGCTCCAACAGAACCCACCATATTAATAAGCCAGATATTCAAAATAATATTTAAAACTGCTCCCATAACAGATGTGAAAATAATTACTTTCAGTTTCTCCTGAACTACAAGAATATTACTGGCCGGCGCCTGCAACACTCCATATACTACAAAACCTATCAGCAGTACTAAAAAGCTCATACGGGAACCAGCATATTTAGTCCCATATACAATTCTTATAATAACGCTGGAAAAACCGGAAAATATAATTGTAATACTTAAACACAGTATAAAATTTATAAAAACAATTTTCCCAAAAGCTTTCTTCGTCCAATCAAGGTTTTGTTTTTTTCTCCCCATAAGTGGCACCATAAAAAACATAATACTTTTAGGTATAAAATAAAGTGCCGTTGGAATAGTTGAAGCCACTTTATATTCTGCAATTATTTCCGGCTGCTTTATCGTAATTCCCAGACAATATATATCCAGATAATTTAACACTGCAAGCGACATTTGATTTATCTGCATCAAAATTGCAAATTTCCAAAATATTTTCTTCTCTTCCTGTGTAAAATCTACATTAATATTTTGATATGTTGTAGTTGGTTTTATGGCAACTATATACATGATTAAAACAACTAACACTTCTGGATAGACCGCCGCAACTGCACCTTCTAATCCCATAAAAATGGCCATCCCTATTAATGCAATATAATGGATAATGGTAGCCATGAAATTAATACCTGCATATATTTTGTTGCGAAGCTCTACACGTAATATCATTTGAAAGTAATTTATTTCATTCTTAAATGCAGGTAAAAAAATCAATAGACAAAATAGCTCTCTTGTCCCCTCAATAGTAAATCTATAGACAAAAGATATTAGAAAAATGCCGACAACAGATAATCCGGAAACTATTCGCAATACATTTCTGCCATATCTAATATACATTTTTCTTTTTTCTTCATTCAAATAATTTACTGACGCATATTGCAGTACAGCCGCAGATATACCAAAGTCCCCAAACAAATAAAAAATATTAAATGTATTTAGAATATATGTATAACTTCCATAATCCTCTTTTGTAAGAATTCGGACAATGACAAAACCACCTACAAAAATTATTACTTTTTGAAATATATCAGACAAAACATATTCCAAAACTCCTAATTTTCTTGCCTTGTCACAATAATTTTTTACTATATTAATATATTGATTCAGTATAAAGTACTCCCTTTTCATCAGCTATTATTTTTCTTGCTGGATTTTCTGCTAAAATGCAATATAAAAAAATCCATTTTTTCTTAGATCCTTTGCAAATTTATATAGAAGATGTTATTTCCAATATATAATAATAATGATATTCGTTATTAAAAATTTCTCCTTCTTCAATAATTTTAAAAAAATGGCTTATCTTTTTTCTGACCTCATTGTTTGTACAATTTGAATTAGAGTTTAATTCCCAGAAATGCATGGCTGCAATTGGCGCATATCTTTTTCCAAATTTTAAACCTATATGATGATTATTTATTTGTACCATAAATTTATTATGATACTCACAATTAGGCAAGGTTATAATCACATATTTATTAGACAGTTTTTGAATATTCTCCAAACATGTATTGAATTTATCAAATGTAATATGCTCCAAAACCTCTGCACATATTACACAATCGTATTTTTTATCAAGAGAAAAATTTGTTGATGAAATATCTCCAATCCAAGTAGGTCTAAGATTTTCATTTATGTCTAAACTTTCTACATTAAATCCTACACTTCGAAGTACTCCCCCAACAATCCCAGCACCTTGTCCTATTTCAAGAATATTCCCTTCCTGAATTAACTTGTAAACTGCTCCTGATTGAAAGCAAAAAGAATTCCATTGCCTCTGACTAAAATATCCTGCTGTCAAATAATCCTGCTTCATTAAACTTTTTTCACGTTCTGCACCTTTTTCCATATACGACTAGCCTCCAATCATTTTTTCTTGAGCGGTCTCAGAAGCTCTGAAAGCCCGTATTACCGCCCTTTTTTCATATTCTTCTTTTTTGCTTTCTTCCATATCCTGGAAACATAAGATTACGAGTACTTTCTCATCTAAAGCAAACTCTTTTATTGCATCAATATAATCTCCCTGCTTCGATATTTTATTTATAGAATCCTCATTTCCGTCTTAACTTTTCCAATAATTCCACATATTTTGCATTCTGGTACTCCCTGGAATATTCTGTCAGATTTTCTTCCGTCAATTTTTTCGGACAATTGTCCAAAAGGCCTTTCAGTACTTTGGTCATCTCCTCTTTTGTACCGCACACGTATCCATTTTCAAACCCTCTCACCATCTCTGATAATTCTGACGGTGCTGTTCCAATATAAATGATCGGTTTATTCAAAGCGATATAATCAAAAATCTTTGTTCCTAAACCACTGAGATGCGAATACACTATCAGGAGGATATTCATTCCACTGAGTGTTTCCATCGTCTCTTGATAACCTTTAACTCCACATTCTCTATATGTTTCCGGAAATTCCTCCTGTAAATCTCCTTCTTTCTTCCCAATATGCTTTACTCGTATCGGACGCGTACAATCTGTAAACTCACCACAGGTCTGCAAAAACAGCTTCATCGCACTGACATTATATGAGATTTTTCCGGCTATGCCGAGGGTCAGATAATCCTTTCTGGGATATTTCTCATGAAATAAAGTTTTTTCGTAACCATTATAGATCACCTGACATTTATCGTCAGATAAATGATATCGCTGTATTAAGTCTCTCTTACAGTAATCCGTTACTTCTACGATTTTAGCCGCATATTTAATTGCCCTTCTTTCCACAAACTGACACAAAAAATCGCGCATTTTAACTTTTAATCCAATAATCCCTTTTTCCGCCAATGTACTTTTCTCATAGAGCCACGGATCACGATAATCAATCACATAGGGCAGTCTGTACTTCCTCCACAATTCATGAATAAAAAACATTGTTTCATAAGGTCCCACGGAAGATATACATATATTGAATTTCCCGTTTTCTACTGTTTTTAAAACACGATTTTTCAGATAGTTTATATTCTTTATTCTATTATTAAGTCTGTCAACAACAACACGTTTCACTTTCTCCGGAATCGGACGCAATAACTCCTGTTCATTAAATACTTTACTGTCATAACATACTACAGTTACTTTGTGCCCTTGCTCCGTTAAGTATTGAGATAAACTGGTCATTCTGGCGGCTCCTACTCCGGAAAACGGAGCATATGCCAACGACAATATTAAAATATTCATTATTTGTTCTGCTTCTCTGCTATATATCCCCCAAATATAATTTCATCAGGGCTTCTCCAACTGCTGCTTTTCCATATTTCTTTATCGTATTTTCACTGATTTCTTTCCCGGAATAGCCTATAATATTATCATAAATTTTTTTCATCGCCTCATATAATTCCTTTTTGCTGTCAACGGATATTAATATTCCATTTTCAGTATTTATAAATTCTTCCGGCCCGCCACATCTAGTCGCTATAACCGGAATTCCACTGGCTAATGCTTCTATATACGAAATGCCAAACGTCTCCATCTTAGACGGTAATACAAAACAATGGCTTTTTCTGTAGACATCCGGTAAATATTCATGGGCAATTTCTCCCATAAATATCACATCTAAATGTCTGCTTTTTGCATACTCCATCAACTCCTTTTTCAATGCTCCTTCTCCGACAATGGTCAAAGAGACATCTTTGAGCGATTGCTGCAATTCATTGAAAGCCTCCAATAATATACGCACACCTTTACTTTCTATCACATGACCAACAAACAAAAAATGGAAACCTTTTTTATTGTTTCCATCATAATAAAACTTGTCAGATAACATATTAGGAATCGTCACTATATCCCTTTCTGTATACCTTTCCATTCTTTTTTTCAAGGCCTCACTGACGGCAATAACATAATCCGCATTATCATATGCTTTTTTAATGATATACCTATGCAGCATGCTGATCTTCTGTTGATATAGTTCTGAAGAATGTTCAGTAATCAGATATCGTATTCCATATTCCTTTTTTAATTCATTGGAAAAATACGCATTTATATAAAAATGTGCATGTATAATATCTGGAATTCCGTTCCTTTTAATATAATCATACAATGCCCATTTTTGAACTATCAGATATAATATATCCATTAATATAGGAATGGGGCCAAGCAAAATGGAATAATGAAAAATATTTATTCCCTCATACTCTTCCTGGCTTTTTCCCCATCTTCTCTTTTTTCGTGCCGATCGCAGATCTATATACAGAACATCTACCTCACAACCTTTTTCCTGCATCATCTTTGCCTGCTCATGAACAAATATGCCATCTGCTATCCCAAAATCGTTTGGATAAACATTTGTCACAAAAACTACTCGCATATTCCCATCTTCCTATCCAAAACCTGTTGTAACGGTATCATAAAAAACATACAAAATGAAAAATGAAATATTGCAACCGGATTTAAAAGCAACATACATCCACAAGGAAAAAGATATAATCTACAATCAATCCATTTATATATATTTTTTATCGCCGCCATATAAATATATATATATATTCCGCCTACCATGACTCCCCATTGTGCCAGCGCATCCAAAACTTCACTATGACCACCCCCGCCGCCAAAATATCTTCCGCTCAATAATGATCCCGTCAATGGATATTCTAAAATTTTATCTATAGATTCTTTATACACCGCCCATCTAAGCTGAATTGCCCCTTCTTTAACCACTCCATTTCCCAAAAGCAAATCAATGATCTCTACAATCCTCCAGGCATACGGTCTGCTTATCACTGAAAAATAATCATATACTTCCATCAAAATTATTTTAAAAGCACCCGAAAAAAATAAGACGGAAATACTTCCCATGATCAATATGAATATCGAAAAAAGGCTCAAACGCATCTTTTTTGCTATAACTTTTAATATGACCAGTCCTATTCCCAGCAGCATTGACATAGTGGTCAACATGGACTCTGTCGTTAAAACATGTATAAAACAAATCAAAAAAAGCACCATTATATTCAGACTTTTTTTAATAAAGCACAGCCTCTCAAGAAAATATACCGCTAATATCGCACTTCCATAAGCAAAAAAATATCCTCCCCCTATTGCCAACTTTCCATAATAAAGCGGATCAGCTGCTAAATGCCTTGCAGCTCCGGCATGCAGGCTATAAAATATTATTTGTTTTATCCCATAATAACCCCAGATACAAAAAGCAATATATAAAAGTGTTCTTTGCAAATAAATATCCTTTTTTCGCTGTAGCCATTGAAAAAAAACGATCGGACTCAAATATATGCATAGAACACCCAAATATTTCATATCAAGAATTTTTTCTGAACTCAATACTAATATTAAACATACCGCCCCCCCAGCGAAAAGCACTAAAGTTGACAGAACCAAAGCCTCTCCTGTCTTCAGCTTTTGCTTTGACTCCGTCACTATCAAAATTAACGCCATAATGGCTTCTATCAATGCAAAATAATTATATAATTCTGAAGTTGAATATCTTATCGTCCATATCGTTGTTAACGAGAAAATGATTACTATGCAAATTGATTTATTATTCAACTTTCTGACTATTTCACTCATACAACCATTCCGCCTGCTTTTTATAATCCAGCATCTCCTTTGCAATAGCAAATGATCGAGCCCTATATTGTGTAATAATAGACGAATCGCTTAATATCTTGTCCATAACTTTTATCATATCTTTTACAGATTCCACATAAAAAGCATTGTCATCAAATAATTTAATATGACTTTTATATGGGTACAGCATCAATGAACATCTGCAGCAAGCAGCATTTTGCATTGTTGCTGACTGAGTTCCCGGCTGCGCATAAATATCCGCCGCACATAAATACGAAAGAAGCTCTTCTCCTGTTTTCCATCCTGCATAAATAATTCTTTTATCCTCTTTTGCTTCGTTTACATATACCGCCTCTGTTTCTGTGTCCATCTCCCCCACAAGTATCATTTTTATTCTATCGCTTTTAATCTTTTTCAACATCTTAAAAAGGTCAACTGTTTTTTTGCTGCAACTCATTTTTCCACTATGAACAAGCAAAATATCATTTTCAGCTATAAAATGCTGTCCCCGGATATTACTCCTTCTCTCTAAATATTCTTTTTCTTCGAAAATGATGCCTCCCAGCGGAAAAAATTCTAATTTATCAAATGGTATCCCATAAACTACATGTGAAAAGTCCATAACATCATAAGATATACACCATATTTTAGATACATATTTCAGTGCACTTTTTGCCATACTTCCATATAATATCCGATGTAAAATATATCGAGAAACAAAATTAGGTGCACTGTTTATTTCATCCGAATGTGTATCAACTATTAACCTGCAGCCGACATTTCTACGGACATATTTTGTAATAAAGGTCACTGACATTGTCTGAAATCCATGCAACATAATAATATCAGGACTAAGTTTATCTAATAAGCAATCTAATCCTCTGACAAGCCTGATACGTTCCGTCACGAGAGGCAGTCCCAATTTTACAAATGGCATTCTGATTATTTGAACTCCTGCCAGTGTTTTCTCTTCAGATTCTTTTGCCTGTACGATTTTATCTGCTTCCCATTTATACTGTGTTGCGATAAAATACACTTCATTTCCATCAATCGCATTTATTTCCGACAGCATATTTTCCTGATAATTCATACCTACAGTAAATGGTCCTGTTAAATCGATATGTACAACCTTCATGTAGATTTTTCCTATAATTTATCCAACTTTATAACATCCGACAATCTAGTTACTTTAAATTGCATAATATACTTTTGAATAAATGCTTTTACTCTGTTGCTTGAATAACTTTTCCTTACAGGAAATCTTAATCCATATTGTTCTTTAAGCATTTTTCTGTTTTTTTCTATTTCACGAAGATATGGAAAATATATCATTCTTTTTAATTTTTTATCACAAGTACCCGAATTTATATTTACATTTTTCTCCGACAAATAACGTATATTCTGAAAATGAAAAAAGATAAGCGGAAAACTACTTCCTGTCTTTTTTTCTTTCAACATGATCTTTTGCTTTATTGAATCCAGTTTATACTGATATAAATTCCAAGGTGCCACGCCTCCTCCTAAATGCTGTAATGCATGAACTCCCTGGAATAAAACCGGAAATTTTTCTAAATATTTCTGATCTCCCATTCTTTCTGCTTCATATCGCGCATAACACCATTCGAAACATTTCTTTTTCCACCATGCTAATGCTTTTCTGGCATTTTCACTCTGATCAAAATAATTAAACTCAACACAGTATTTTCCACTCTTTTTTTCCCATCTTTTTTTCCATAAATTTGTACCAAAACGATGCTCTGTAATAACAATATTCGCCCCTGCCCGCTTTATTTCCTGATACAATACATCTGCATCAGCGAAAAAATAAACGTCTGCATCAATATAAGTACAATTATCTGCCTGAAAATGATCCAATACATACTCAATTATTACCGGAGTGCATGTCCAACAATATTCCGCCTTAGATCGCTTCTCCTTCAGTTTTAAAAGTTTATCATCTTCAATCTGAGAATAATGAACAGGAATCACATTTTGTAAACTTAAATTCTGCAATATTTCAAAAGATTTATTGTCAAAGCAAAAAATATACAGACTATATTCTTTTACATTACTTTCCAAAGAGTGACATAATGCTAATCCCTTATCTATATAATTACTGTCAAATAATGTGCAAAATATCATATTTACTTCTTCTTACCAATCTCTTTCAAATATTCATCGTAATCTCTGATATATTCATCCCGGTCATAATGTGTACTCGCTAATACTAACAGTACAGAATCTTCAGAAAAATCATACATATTTTTCCAAACCATTTGAGGAATATAAATTCCTTTCATTGGCTTATCCAATTCTACTATCATATTTTCTTTACCATCATCAATATATATTTTAGAATTTCCACTTACATTTATTAATACAAATTCTGATACCCGGTTTGCATGTTGCCCTCTTATCACTTCTTCATCTGAATCATAAATATAAAACACCCTTTTTATTTCAAATGGTATATGCTGATTTCCCTCGATGACCACCAATTTACCTCGTTCATCTCCTAAATCGTCAAAATTAATAATTCTGCATCTTTCCTCAAGTGCCATTTTTATTTTCCTCGCAATAAAAACCCGTTTTCGTTTTTTTATATACAGATTTTTCCTTTAATCCATTCATCCATTTTATTCATTAATATATCTTTTTTATAATATTTTTCAAAATACATACGACTATTCCGACTCATAAAATACAGATCACTTCCCATCATTTTTTTAATACATTTTAATACCCCTTCAATATTACCGATTTCGCAGCATTTCCCACACTCTGCTTCTTTTATCACTCTTTCCGCCTCTCCTTTCGCCGCCGCAATGATCGGCATTCCGCACGCCATATAGGACTGCAATTTTGCCGGGATGGTCTTCTCCCACAATTCCTCATCGCTAAATGACAAAAATGCCGCATCACAACAGGCAAGCAGTTTCGGTATTTCCTCCGGCTTCTGCCGAGGTATCATGATAAAGCTGTCTTCAACTTTCCTTTTTCTTATTTCCTCTTCCAAAGTCTCCTGATACCGCCCGTCTCCAATAATAACGAACCTGATCGCTCTCTCCGTCTGAATCTCTTTATGCCTTTCTGCTACCTGTGGGAGAATCTCTAATCCCTGTGCCGTTCCGATATTTCCCGTAAATGCAATATGGAATGCATCGTCATCAGGAATCAGACGAATTGGCGACATGGCATTTGACTCAAGTCTAACCTGCTCTCTCTCCAACGGCCTGTAAAATTCCTCTGCATATTGCGGCCAATAATGGACTTTCTCTTTACCTACTTTCACTTTTCTATTTACAATGGAATCAACAAAAGAATGAGACGTCGTAAATATCTGGTCCGTGTTCTGATAAATATAATCTACCATACGATCAATGGGATATATGACCGCTCTGCTCTTTATCCCTGTCATTGTCTCTACATTTTCAGGCCAAAGATCCTGCACATAGAGAAAATGCGGTATATGGTATCTCTTTGCGTACCATACTCCGATTAACGCCTGAGTCATGGGACTGACTTCACAAGTAAAGACGATATCCGCACCGATATCATTCATTGTCTTCCAACGCCATCCACTTACCACAAAGCTAAAGTAATTTGCCGCCATTCCAAGACTACTCACCAGCTTACTTCTACTGTTCCCTCTCGGTATCAGCGGTATCCGTATGATATCCACACCATTCCATATTTCTCTCCGACGATGGATGTAATCATACCCTTCAAAAAACTTTCCCATCGGATAATTTGGTATGCCGGTGAGCACCGTAACCTTATATCCTCTTTTCACCCACTCCGCCGCCATGTCATTTATCCGAAATGTCTCCGGATAAAAATATTGAGAAACCACCAGGATATGGACCGGTCTGTCTCCTTCCTCCCCTGTTTTTATGGAGGATTTTAAATCCATGACCTGATAGTCCAGTCCGCTATATCTGCTCAGTTCCTGGCTATATACACTATTCCCAAATGCTTTATTCACTAACCCCGATATCTTCCCCGGTATATAACTTCCAAATGTAACTGCCGGCCTTAACAGTTTCGTCATCCATATCTTTTTTCCCGCCGCTTCTGCGATCTCCCTCGCCATCTCACCGGTCTTCGTATACTCCTTATTCTGCGGAAAATAGATCCCACCTTCCCCGGACAACATCAGCCTGCATAGGAATTCGCAGAGATTACCGATAAACAGCATAGATCTTCGATTCTCCACATCCGGGAATACCGGCAGCTTTCTTACCAGCTTTTCCAAGGTGCGGTAATTCCCTTTGCTCCCTCTCCCATAGATCATCGGCGGTCTTAACACTGCCACCCGGAAGCTTTCATCGGCAAGCATTCTCACACCTTTATCCGCCTGCCACTTGCTGTCCCCGTAAAAATTTGCCGGGGCGGGCAATGTATGTTCATCGATCACTTTCTCCTTTCCATAAGGAGCGGAATCCCCATAAATGATCATGGAGGACATGAAGACAAACTGTCTGACCCCCTCAGCTTTTGCCTTCTCCGCCGTCTCTATGGCCAGATCCGTATTCACTGCATAGTATTTCTTCTTCTCCTCCTCCGAGACTTTCCCTATGTCCGCGTGGGCGATCCCCGCCACATGGAACACCGCATCATAAGGGGAAAAATCCGCTTCTATCCAGGACGGATCCTGCATGTCCAGTGTGTCGAAGATAAAATTCTCCGGATAATGTTCCTCCGCCCAGTTCTCAAAGGACTCCCCGATATAAGAACCTGCCCCGGTGATCAGCACTCTCTTTTTGTTCTTTTCACTGCTGTCAATATCAAAGTGCTTCCGGTGGCCGTAATCCTCAAAGCCGGCCTCTTCCGGTGTCACTCTATTCTCCGCTTCCCCGCTTTCAGATTTCTTCTCTTTTCGTTTCAGTTCCCCGGTTCCTCCCTCCACGACGCCCCGGCTTCCCAAAACTGAAAAAACAGTTCCAAATAAACATCTCAAATCAAAAAACAGGGCTCTCATACCGCCCTGCCGCAGCTGCCTTACATATTCCCCGTCCAGCTTTGCCTTCTCCTCTATCTCCAGCTCATCCCGCCCGTTGATCTGGGCCCAGCCAGTGAGCCCCGGTTTCACATCGTTCGCCCCATATTTATCCCTCTCCGCTATCAGATCATCCTGGTTCCACAGGGCAGGACGGGGGCCGATGATGCTCATATTTCCCACAAAGATATCCCAGATCTGGGGCAGTTCATCCAGACTGTATTTTCTCAGAAACTTCCCCACCCGGGTGATATACTGCTCTGGATCAGAAAGCTGGTGTGTCGGTACGTCATGGGGCGTAGACATCTTCATGGAGCGGAATTTATGGAGACGAAAGTGTTCTTTTCCTCTGCCGATACGCTCCTGCGTAAAGAAAACCGGCCCCGGATCGTCCAAAAAAACTACAGCCGATATTCCCACATAAAACGGAGCCAGGAGAATCATTCCGGCAAAAGACAATATCTTGTCTAACACCGGTTTAATCTTCTTTTCGTAAGCAGTTCCCTCTGCATCCTTTTGTTCCGGATGCCCGCTCCTGCTATTTTTTCTTTTTCCAATATAGTTTAAGACTGCATAACAGCAGGCCATAAAGCCTGCTGCTGCTATTATTGCTTTCTTCTTATTTTTCATTTTTCTAATATTTTTCAGGTTCCTTCCCTTATGCCGGGCAGGCTTCGCCATTCCGGCATATCTCCATATCCCGGCTTCTAATCCCCTGTGACCACTGCCCTCAGCACCGCGCGCGAAGCGTCGTGTACATCCTTCAGCTTCTTTTTACCTCTTTTCTACAACTCCCAACCCCAGTGTTACTTCCACTTTTCTGCCAAGGAGCGGCACCTCCAACACAACCAGTCTTTTATGCCTCAAAACCTTTTTTATTTGCCCCTCATAATTTTTCAATGCTCCTGAAGTAACGACCAGCTTATCCCCTTCAAAAAACCCCTCCGAATATCTGACCACATGCTCTTCATCTCCGAGTTTTTTCAGATAGGCTTCTTCTTCGGGATACAGCGACGTGATCTCCTCCCCTGTTTTTAAAAGCCTGGTCATTGCTTTTATCTTTTTCAGGCGCAGGTACATATCCTCTACGTCGCCAGTTTCTATAAAAACATAGCCGGGAAAGAGCCTTGCCTTCACCATGGTCATTTCCCCGCCAACCTTTGTCATCCGTTCTACCAGAGGAATAAATATATCCTCCCCCTCCTCTATCACCTGCTCCCGGCACTGACTCGCGATTTCCGTTTCCCGTCCTGTGTAGACCTGTATTACATACCACATCAGCTCTTCTCCGTGATCTCCAAGCCGATACCCACCAGTTTTTCTTCTCCGTTTGGAAGCGCAAGACGAATATAGCCTTTTCTCTTATGCCGGTCAATCTTTCTGACTGCAGGCTCCAATCCGGCCAGCACCCCGGTCTTTATCTTTAATGCGCCGTTTTCAATTACGCCGTAGGACATACCGATCTCATCCCTGTCTCCGACGAGTTTCGCCAAAAGCTCCTCTTCTTCTTTACCGATCGGACAGACTTCTTTACCATATCCAAGCAGTTTAGTAAACTCTGCTATTCCTTTCATCGCCATGGACGCTGTCTCCGAATCTTCGGTAACCAGAAAAATATACCCCGGCAAAAATCGTTCTCTTTCCTCATGCCACTGCCCCAGATATCTTTTTTTACTGATACAGTACAGCACTTTGCAATCTTTGTAGGATCCATCTGGAAGCATTTTTTTTGTTTTTTCTTTTACGGCCTCCTCGCTCCCCATTCCTGTCTGTATCACATACCACATCTCTTTTTCCTTTCGATTTTCTTTCCAGAAAGTATCTTTATTTCAGATTTTCAGAAAATCCTCATAAACTATATTTTTCTGCTCTGTATAATCAAATATTATTTTTCGTAGATTGAGTTAATCTGCGAAAATTGAATTATACTTAAAAAAGCAAAAAATATATTAAATAAAGTATTTTTCTTACTTGGACGAGATAATTATACAATTTTATCTCCCGTCAGTCAATCTTTTTTCTGGGATCCTGTCTTCTAATCTCCCCCAAAAATAAAAAAATAATACTGAAATCCTTATATTTCTCAAAGATAAATGGTCAAAAGAATGGTCAGCATATTGCTGGCCAGTATGTTGGTTTTCCAGATAATTTCTTATGCATTCCACAGCAAAAATAAAATATTCATGGTCAGATAAAGGGTCATGGACATCAAAAATTTGCCTGTTTAAAGGAAATAAGTGGCTTTTTTCGCAGATTAACTCAATCTACGAAAATTTCAGAAAAAAAGACCGCATCAGATTTTGTATAAACTATAATCTGATGCGGTCTGTATTGTAAATATCTTAAAATTTCTTTATATTGATATGCTATATTTCCTCGATATGACATGTATGCTCTTTTGTTTTTCTGTCATAGTTGATTCCAATCAGGAGCATCGGCTTATCATTGTTCCAATGCTCCAGGGCTTTTGGATATTGTCTGTCCTTTATCTGTTCAATAGCCCCCTCCGCAGAACGGTTATATTTTAACTCTACTATCATCACAGGTTTATCCGAGTGCTTTCCAGGCAGAAAAATCAAATCTGCATAACCATTACCGGAAGGCATTTCCCGAACCAGCGTGTACTCATTCACTGCATTATAGTAAGCCAATGCAATAACACAAATCAAAGTATTTTCATTATTGTATTCCAACAAAGATGCATTGGCCATATGAACTGCCTCTACCCCTTTGGCAACTGCCTGCTCATCTTTGCGCCAGGTATCCGCAAGAAGTTTTTCAGATCTTTGTATTGCCTCCACCACCGGAGTCCAGTCTGTACCACTGACCGCATTTGCAAACGCAGTTCTGACCTCTTCATTCGGTACATACACTTCTTTCCTGCCCTTATCATAGGCAAGATACCCAAGATGGATCAGCACTGTCAGCACATCATCTCTGCTTTTAAAGCTTGTCATGTCGTTTTCAAATGTATCCGTGTTGACCCTGCATCTGCCCCCTGCCAGCATCTGAATAACGCAGTCCTTAAGCCCGTCAAAATTCATACTGATATACTCTTTCAGCGATTCATAAGTAACCGTTTTTGTCCAGTAATTGTCATATTCTCCCGCGAGCATTGCCCTGACTACAGAGTTGGGACTGTACACATGCTTCATGCGCGGAAAAGAGTAACCATCATACCATCTTGCCGCCTCGGAAAAGTCCATATCATAATCCTTACAGAGGCTGACTACTTCCTGCTCTGTAAACCCAACATACTCTGCCAGCCGGCTGGGACTCGTCATGGTAAACTCGTCAAAATTATTTAAAGCTGACTCACTCTTATACTTTTTAATGGGAAGGATTCCTGTTATATAAGCCAACTTTACAAAGTCTTTCGACTGTTCCCCCTTAAAAAGCCCGCGCAGCAGATCAATATATTCTCTCTGCGCATTTATATCGTACATGTCCTCCCGAAAAATGGCATCCCATTCATCAATGATGACAATAAACGAGATTCCTGTCGCCTGATGGATCTTAGACAGGGCAAACGGCAGCATGGTATCTTCTTCCGACAAAATATCCGGATACACCATTTTCAATTCTTCGATTACACATTTCTGGAGATAAGAAACTGTTCCGGAGGAATCCTTTATCTGTACAAGCAAATAGGCAATATCCAGATGAATTACATCGTACCGGTTCAAATGCTCTTTAAAGGAAGGTGACTGAGAAATAACCAGATCTTTAAACAGGGATTCCGAACGGCATCCTCTACTGTAATATGCTATCAGCATTCCCGCTGTCAAAGTCTTTCCAAACCGCCTCGGCTTACTGACACATATATATCTCTGCTCTGTATCCATAACAGAATTCGTGTAATTTAACAAACCTGTCTTGTCTATATAAATTTGTGATTTTCTCGCACTCGAAAAGCTGGTATTCCCCCGGTTTACAAAATTTCCCATGTCAAAGATTCTCCTGTCATACAATTGTATTCCCCAATTCCAATTGATACCTCCAGGACTCCCCTTCCTTCTCCGTAGTCCTCTCCACATAATTTGATGATTTTACATACAAAACTGCCGTTTGCGGATAATTTATTGCAAATACGCACGTCCCAAGAGCCAGCGGTTTTGCTCCCAACGGTGCAATTAACATTTTAAAATCGGGATATCTTTCCTTTATTCTTTTTAATACATTGTATACCTCAAAAGGATTATCCGCATATGTACTGTAAATATCATTTTTTCCGCATGCCGCAACCAGCTCTTTATTGTTCAGCAGACTGATATCCCTGAATTTAGGCAGATAGGATGGAAAACCATTGACTAAGATAACCTTCTCCGCACTATATTCTTCTTTGACCCGCACAGCAACTTTTCCGTCAAATCCTATTAAAATCACCAAAACAGTTTTTGTTGAAGAGGCCCCTGTAAACCCCTCGATACTTCCAATCTCAATTCCGTCTTTCGATTTCGAGTAATTAAAGAGCGTATTAGAACTACTCCTTACATTAGGAAAATAAGATTCTCCGGCTCTGCTCTTTGGAAATTTATATGTTGCCGGCTCCGTATAAAATACGTCCATCCCGGTTATTCCCATTTTACAGTACAAAAATTTTATAAGCGGAAAAAAGAACTGATTTTTAAATCCGGTTATATCTATTCCAATTTTTTTGCTGTTTTTTAATATTTCACTTTGATTTCCCAAAATTTCAGCATATGAACGAGAGTCACTGTAAGATGTCATAATATCTATCACTTTATCCCCTGTAAGATATCGCAATACATCTCCCTCATCCTTTTCTGAATCATTTTCCCGTTCTTCATAATGAAATACAAGCCAGCTTTTAATATTTATCCCTTTTTCCTTACATTTTTTTACAACACTGGTATCCCTTCCCTCCAATCCATTTGCGCAAATCATTACATCGTAGCTTTGTTCGCATGTCATAGCATTTACATTATCCATATGGTATAGAATCACTATAACATTTCCTCCCTTGTTTTATCCTGTTTTATTCTTTTGGATCAAATAATGACAGTTGACCTTCAATCTGTTGCTCTGTTGTATCTTTCTCTGTGATCACTGAAGAAACTTTTCTTTTTTGTATCCTCAAAAGTTTCAAAAAAGTTTTTTCTTCCAAAACTTCCCTGTATCTCCCTTTACTTCTATATGAAATCCCAAACAGAGGACAAAACATTTTATTCAGTGTATATATGGTTCCCTTATTTCCTGTTGCATCAAGCGTCTGCAATTCATCCTTTTTTAAAAACACGCCCCAGGTAAGCGCTGTATTTATAATATTATCGACCTTTATATTTTCGTAAATGACTGAAAACTGATTTGCTTCCATATTTTTCAACTCGATATCCGCATGATATTCATTAAATAAATTTCCTAAATTAATTACTAATGCATATAACTCATTTCCTAATTTAGGTATATATTTTACTTTTTCTATTTCATCATACGCTACTGATATTGCTGCCGCATGCTGGGCTTTTTGGGAAATTTTCCCGCAAAATAAATCTTCCTTATTTTCAAAATAGGCATTATCAAATGCTTCTCTGCACAATTTTATAAAATTACATATATTTCCCACTGACAGATAACTATAAGTATTAAAGCTGTAGTATTGCTTCTCTTTTTTATATTTAGATGCCAAAAGATATAAGAATGCCATCTTGTTATCCATAAAAGTATCTCTATATTTTTTTATCCATTCCTTTTCTTCCTCTGATGCTTCTTTCTTTTCTTTGCCTGACGCTATATTAATCTGTTCAATAGAATACCCTTTTCTATACCAGTAAATATTCATCATTTCTTTCAATGGATTATCTTTTACTTTAAGAGCATCATATAATTCGTCACTGAATTTTTCTTTCAAACACCATCTAAAATGTTCCTTATGATTCGCCGCCCACTCACAGGCTTCATGGCATTGGTCTTCTTTATTTCCTAAAAACTTCTGTATTTGATTTAGCCCGTTCCGATTGAATATTTCGCTGGATTGCAACCTTTTCCCCGCAATTTCGGTCAGCCATTTTTTATAATCTTCTCTGCCATCAGAATCAATTGTATAGTAATTAATATCTTTTATTTCGTAATCCCTGCTAATTGTCAAAAACTCTTCCTTATTAATCGTTTCGTAGGTTGGTAATTTGGGTCTTCTGGTTCCTAAACGCAAAAATATATCCCTGTTCATTCTTGCATTCAACGTCTTAATAAAACTGTTTAAAGTTTTTTGTTCACTTGCCAAAAAATTTTCCCCTTCATCTATAACCCAGAGGAAAATCACATTTTTAAATTCTTCTACTTCCTGACACAATATTTTTTTTATTTGATAACTGAGTTTTTTAAACTGATATTTCTTTTCTGTATGAAACTCACTTTCTTCCATTTTTCTGTCATTTATATAATCATAAACCTCATCTATCTTCGATTCTACCAAACTGCTCAAGTTCTTTTCCTTTTGAGTTGTTCCCAAAAGCTTCCTGATCTCATCCGAAATGCGGCAATATACAGCTTTCTGTATTTCTTTTTTTAAATACAGTAAATCAAGCAATTCTATATAAGATTCACATACAACCAGTTCAAAAAAATGAATAAATAGTCCCTGTCCCTCCTTATTCTCCGGAAATGCCTGTAAAATATATGGATCAAATTTCAAATACATTGATACACTTTTAGTGTCTCTGAAATATTTTAATACTGTCATTCCTTTTTTTTCTGCCAGAAGCGCCTGCGCCTGAAAGGAATAATATTTAAACATCATTGTCTTTCCTGTTCCCCGTGCTCCGGTAATAATCAGAGACATTGGTGTCCTGATATAAAAATCTTCACTAATGATCTTGCGCCGCATAAAAAAGGGTTCACTCCATGAATCCACAATCTGCTCATAGGACATTGTATCTGCATTTGTACTTTTAAACGGATTTTCATACTCATTTTCAGATATAAACGCTTTCACTTTCAATCCCCTCTACAATTTGTTTAGTGTACAGTTTATCATATCTCCGAAACAACGATTTCCACTTTCCATCCTCTATCCATATAATCGGCAATGTACTGTTAGGCGTATTATACTCAAACGCTATCAGCATCTGCGCATTTCCATATCCCAATGAATCTTTTTTTACTTTTTGAATTATGTCCTCCAATGACTTGCCGCTATTTAGAAGTCTTTGAAATTCCCCATTTCTTTTATATTGCCGTATTATCAATTTACAGCCATAATATTGAGCCAGATTTTTCGACTGGATACGCACCTCATCTCTTATAGAATTATCAAATATTTTATAAATAGATGATTCTTCATCAAAACAGCAACTCCTTCTATCCATCAATATCGGCGTGCACAGCTTAATATTATATTCTTCCAATTTTTCTTTTGCATCAATTGTCGACATAAGAAACAGCGCATATACGTTTTTTTCATTTAATACCTCCCTGAAAAATTCGCTGGTTTTTCTCATCTTCTTTATATACCAGTCCGCCTGTTCCCCTGAAATGGAAACGTCATCCATCAATACAATATTCTTCACCTTTTTCCTCTGCGCAATCAAATCAAAAGATGCAACAAAAGATTCTACCGGCAGACAATTTTCTTTTCTGAAATAATATGATAAAAAAGGGCCGCTTTCGCTGACTTCCCCTAATGGCAAAAACACCAGACTTTCAGCCGCTGCCTCTGTCCCTATATGCTCCTTCCCCATAATTTCATGAAGCAGTTTTCTGTATGCCAATTTTACCAGATGACAGATATGACATTCATTATAATATACCATATGAACCGCTAATATTAATGCCAGAATCCTCTCATATCTGCAATCATAAAGCTCTCCCGTAAAATTATCCAACCACTTTCCAATCGTTTCATAATCCAGAGTATCTCTCCCCCACGACGTATCGGCTATTTTCATAAGGGTAGTTACTAAGAATTCTTCTCCTAATGATAAGTCAATTTCTTTTTTATCTCCCTGTACCCATATTATGTTTTTTAACTGGTGTTCCAAATCCTGTAATGTCATAGATTCCCCACTCCTTTCGTGGAAACTTTCTCTTCCACTCACATAAACAGGGATTGTCAACCGAAATGGCGCAAGATGTTTCATTAAAATGTCTCCCAGATATGTATTATTAGTTTATCAAGTAATATCAGAAATGTCAATCATATGTAATCTTCTTGAGACAATATGTAATGCCCCCGCATTTGTAATCTCACGGATTTACCTGTACACTGGAGATTGCAAAAGTCAATGGTAACAGGGTTGCCTCATACAATGAGTTTTCCCATCCCCATACAACAGCTGCTGATTATAAGCACGTGCTCGCTTATATCGCTTCCCTGCGGAGTGTATTCGGTGAAAATGCATCTTTCCTACATTGTTTAAGTCGGGGATTTCAAGCAGTTTTCTTCTGCGGAGAAATTTGCCTCTTATCTTGGACTTATTCCCGGGGAGGAGTCAACAGTCTGCACAGCGCATTAGATAAATTCATAAGCAAAGATTTGATTTCCCATAGATACAAAAAATTACTTTTAGAGTTACAGAAAGTGAGCCACACTTTCATTTTGTGGTGTGGCTCACACACTGGGAACCCTTTTCCGAAAAGGGAGAAAAATAATACCTCACAGAAGAGAAGAAAAACTGTCAATTCATGGCATCAGCTGATAATTGCCGAAAATCCCGACACATGTTACAATATAATTATTGAAAATCTGTCAAATGCAGATAGGGAGGTTCAGCATGTCAAAAGTCATTGGTATCGGACATCAGGATTTTGAAACGATAATTCAAAATGATTGCTTCTATATTGATAAAACCGGTTTTATAAAAGAATGGTGGGAAAATAGAGATGCTGTTACCCTGATTACCCGCCCCAGGCGCTTTGGCAAAACTCTGAATATGAGTATGATACAGCAATTCTTCTCCGTCGATTATGCTGGCAGGGGAGACCTGTTTGAGGGACTTTCCATCTGGAAAGAAGAAAACTACAGAAAACTGCAGGGAACTTATCCGGTCATCAGTCTTTCTTTCGCCAATGTAAAAGAAAGTTTATTTTCAGATACCAGAAAAGTAATATGCCAGATTCTCACAGATCTGTATAGAAAATATGATTTTTTGTTGGATAGTGAATGTTTGAGTGACGCAGAGCAAAAAGCTTACCGACAGATATCCCCGGAAATGGAAAAATATATGGTGTCCGGTTCCTTAAAAAATCTGTCAGAGTATTTATTTCGCTATTATAGAAAAAAAGTCATCATCTTATTGGATGAGTATGACACGCCCATGCAGGAAGCCTATGTGAACGGTTACTGGCAGGAACTGGTCGATTTTATCAAAGGGCTTTTTAACGCTACTTTCAAAACAAACCCTTACCTGGACCGTGCGATTATGACCGGTATCACCCGTGTCAGCAAGGAATCTATCTTTTCGGATCTCAATAATCTGACTGTTGTGACATCCACTTCCAATCTGTACGCAACATGTTTTGGATTTACCGAAAAAGAAGTATTTGATGCATTGAATGAATACGGAATGCGTGATAAGCAGGATGATGTAAAGCGTTGGTATGATGGTTTTACTTTTGGAAAAAACAGAGATATTTATAATCCATGGTCTATTTTGAATTATCTGAAGACGGGAAAACTGTCAACCTACTGGGCTAATACCAGCAGCAACCACCTGGTTGCAAAACTGATCCGTGAATCGGGCAGCAATGTTAAAACTACTATGGAAGACTTGTTAGAAGGAAAATCATTTCATACGGAGATAGATGAACAGCTTATATTTGATCAATTGGATTATCGTGAAAGCGCTATCTGGAGTTTATTGCTGGCCAGCGGCTATCTGAAAGTTGAACACTTTTCATTTGATGAAAATTACGGTCGGGAGCAATATGATCTGAGGCTCACAAACAGAGAAGTCTGCATGATGTTTGAACGGATGATAAAAGACTGGTTTTCTGAATATACGCCGGCGTACAATGAATTTGTGAAGGCTCTTTTGACAGATGACCTGAAAGCGATGAATGCCTATATAAACAGAGTTGCACTGGCCACATTCAGTTTCTTTGATACAGGAAAAAATCCCTCCGGAGATGAACCGGAACGCTTTTACCACGGTTTTGTCCTGGGTCTTTTGGTCGATCTTCGAGGACGATACACGCTCACTTCCAACCGTGAAAGTGGCTTTGGAAGATACGATGTGCTGCTCGAACCGGTACGGCTTCAGGATGACGGAATTATTCTGGAATTTAAGGTACAGGATATGGATGAAGAAAAGGAACTTTCCGATACGGTAAAATCTGCTTTAAAGCAAATTGAAGATAGAAATTATGAGACAGTTCTAATTGAGAAAGGGATTCCCCGGGAAAAAATACGAAAATATGGGTTTGCTTTTCGGGGAAAGAAGGTTTTGATAGGGCAGTTGTCATAAAATATTGACAACTGATGAAGGGAAAATAATTACATTTTCCCTCCATCAGAAACGCAGTATAATTTTAACCCTCTTTCCTCCACACCATCCTGTTGACGATCCCTGTATAAGACTGGATGATCCTCACTACCTTCATAGATACATTCGTATCCATATAGTCCGGTACCGGTACCCCATAATCCCCCTTCATTCCTACTGCCATCTCCACCGACTGCAGCAGCCCTCTCTGATCAATCCCCGAAAGGATAAAGCAGCCCTTATCCAGCGCCTCCGGCCTCTCCGTGCTCGTCCGGATGCACACCGCCGGGAACGGCTTCCCTATGGAAACAAAGAAGCTGCTCTCCTCCGGCAGCGTCCCGCTGTCCGATACCACACAGAATGCATGCATCTGCAGGCAGTTGTAGTCATGGAACCCTAATGGTTCATGGGCAATCACATCCGGATGCAGCTGAAACTTTCCCTCCCCTTTCATCTGCATAAGCCTCTTCCGGCTCCTCGGATGGCAGGAGTAAAGGACAGGCATCCTGTATTCCTCCGCCATGGCATTCACCGCCTTAAACAGGGACAGGAAGTTCTTCTCCGTATCGATGTTCTCCTCCCGGTGCGCTGACAGCAGGATATATCTTCCCGGCCCGATCTCCTTCCCCGTCTCCTCCGATATCTTTTTGTGTATATCGGAACCCAGGATGGACTGCAGGTTATTCGTCAAAACCTCCGCCATCGGACTCCCCGTCACATAGGTCCTCTCCCTGGGTACGCCGCACTCCGCCAGGTAACGCCTGGCATGTTCGGAATA
>RAZE01000028.1 GCA_003611955.1 bacterium 1XD8-76 | reverse complement strand
GTAATGTAAAAGGATTCCGAATTTTTGGATTTAGATGTTGTCACCCGCATGATTATCACCTCTGTTATCAGTATACCACACATCACTAAACATTACTAGATAATAAAACAAAAAAGTTGACAAAAAAATAAGCCTATTACAAGGCTTAGAGATACGTTTTTGATTACTGATGTGTCAAACACCCGAGAAATATAATATTGGGAATGGGGGTATGTTTATGGTGGATTATATGACGGTGAAAGAAGCGAATGAGAAATGGGATATCTCTGCCCGAATGATAAGCTGCTACTGTACCGAGGGTCGTATTACTAACTCTGTGAAAATGGCGGGCGTTTGGTTGTTCCCAAAAGGAGCAGAAAAGCCGATAGACCGGCGATATAAGTAATGAAAGGACATAACAAATGAAATTGTTAGTTGTTGAGGACGATTTAACCTTGAGCACGGCGATATGTTTTGAACTGGATTGTAATGATTATGTGACGGTTGCTGCTTATAATTGCAAAAAGGCGTACCACCTCATTCAAAGCGAACATTTTGATTTAGCAATACTTGATGTGAATTTACCGGACGGAAATGGTTTTGATTTATGCCGTACGATAAAAGAAGTATCTCCACAGATGCCAGTTATATTTTTGTCAGCGAATGATCTGGAACAGGATATTTTGGATGGTTTTGATCTCGGTGCAGAGGATTATGTTACAAAACCGTTCAATATGAAAATACTTCTGCGGCGCATAGAGGTTGCGGTTCGAAGAAATCATTTATTAGAACAGCAAGCGATGAATTGTTGGAGCGATGGCTTTCTTTCGCTTGACTTCAGTAAACTTACTGCAGTACGCAGAAACGAAAAAATTGTTGTTACTTCTAATGAGTATAAATTGCTGAGAGTCTTAACAGAAAATGCCGGAAACATACTGACCAGGCAGATGCTGTTGGAGCGGCTTTGGGATATTGAGGGTAATTTTGTTGATGATCATGCATTGACTGTCACGATCAACCGGTTAAGAGCCAAAATTGAAGACGATGCCCATACGTATATCAAGACAGTGCGCGGCATAGGATATGTTTGGATGGGGGAAGCAGTATGAAAGAAATGCGCTTGACAGGAGTATGCCGTAGACTGCTTTTGGGCCTTGCCTTTTGTGCTGGAATGACAGGGCTTTTTTTCCCTTATATTCCTCAGGAGCTCATACGTGGGTTTCTATTTGTTTTCTGCGGCACTGCTTTTATTACAACGGTATTTTGGGCATTTTGGCAACGCCGGCAGCTTTCTGACTTTTCCAATGATATATGTGAAACAGTTGACATTTTGATGGAGGAACGGGAACCCAAAGACTTTTTTCCGTATGAAGAAACAGTTATTTCAAAGGTACAGGGTAAGCTGCTGCAATATTACGAAAAAATGAAAGAAGAGCAGCAGCAGAGCAGACAGGACAAGCAGGCCATACAAGAACTGGTTAGTGATATATCCCATCAGGTTAAAACGCCAACAGCGAACATTCAGATGATAACTGGCATTTTGAACCAGCATGAATTGCCACGAGACAAGCAGCAGGAATTTCTGAATTTAATGGCTGTCCAGATTGACAAACTTGATTTTTTAATGCAGTCACTCATTAAAATGTCCCGGCTGGAGACGGGGATTTTCGTTTTGCATATGGAAGAAACGAGATTGAGCGATACGATTGCAGGAGCTATGAGCATGATACTGGCAGAAGCAGAAAAGAAAAATATCCAGCTTTGGGCTGATTGTGATAGCCAATTGACTGTGAAGCATGATCCGAAATGGACGGCGGAAGCCATCGGTAACATTTTGGATAACGCGGTGAAGTACACCCCAGAAGGCGGTACAATCAGCATTTTGGTTCGCCCATGGCAATTTTATACCAGGATTGACATAAGCGATACAGGAATAGGCATTGATCAGGAAAATTATAATGCTATATTCCAACGCTTTTATCGGGCGGAGGAAGTGACCGCGAAGGAAGGTGTCGGTTTGGGGCTGTATCTGGCAAGAGGAATTATTGCCCGGCAAAATGGATATATCTCAGTAAACTCAAAAAAGGGCAAAGGAAGTACATTTTCAGTCTTCCTGTTAAGCTGACGGAGATAGTTGAATTATGAATATAGTGGAAATGCGACACGTGAAAAAATATTTCAAAGATGGATCACAGATTGTCAAAGCGTTGGATGGAATCGATCTGTCTATAGAAAAAGGTAAATTTACAGTCATTGTAGGAACGTCAGGTGCTGGAAAAACTACATTATTAAATACGATTGCCGGGCTGTACGAGCCTGATGAAGGAACTGTAATTTTGGATGGACTGAATTTGTCAAAAATGGGCGAGGAACAGCTTACGGTATTTAGGCGCAGAAAGATTGGATTTGTTTTTCAGGGATACAACCTGATACCTGAATTGACAATCAAAGAAAATATAGTATTCCCTCTGGATCTCGATGACGCCCGGATAGACGTAGCGTATTTTTCTAACCTTGTTCATCTGCTGGGATTGGATAACTATCTGGACGCCTACCCACATATGCTTTCAGGTGGAGCACAACAGTGTACGGCGATTGCACGTGCCTTGATCACAAAGCCTTCGATTGTTTTAGCCGATGAGCCTACTGGCAGTTTTGATATGAAAACAACACAAAATGTAGCCGGATTGCTTAAAATGATTGTCGCCACATTTCACCAGACATTGGTGGTGATTACCCATAATCTTGACCTTGCCCAGCTTGCAGATCGGGTAGTGCGACTGCAAGATGGAAAAATCGTGTAATTAAGAATGTATAATGCCTAACAGCGGTAAATCTGTACAAAAGGTTTACCGCTGTTTTTAGTCACAAATTTGTGACATTCGTGTGCCGGAGTTGTGATATAGCTGTGATATCCTTATTTTCAGAAACACGAAGGAGGAACATACAATGAAAAATATGTTAAGTGTTCTTACTGGGCGCAGCTTTCGAGCCAGCAGGATGCGAAACCTTATTGCGGCATTAGCGATTATGCTGACCACAATTCTGTTTACTACTGTTACTACAATCGGTATGGGAGCGGCAGAATCCATAATTTTGACCATGCAGATGTTGAAAGGTAGCCGATCAGACGGTGATTTCCACAATATGACTGCTGAGCAGTATGAGGCTTTGAAGGATGCCGATTTTATCCGGGAATATGGCCTGCGGATGCCGGTAGGTTTTCTTACGAATACAGCTCGTCACAACATCGAGTTTGACGTGCTGGATTCTGTTCAGGCTGATTTGACATTCTGTATGCCAGTCCACGGCAGCGTACCAAAGGCAGAAAACGAGATTGTTACCTCGGACGCAGCACTTAGAGATTTGGGGGTTGAGCCTGAGGTTGGAGCCGCTGTCACCATTGCCTTTACTGCTCACGGCCGGGAATATCAGATGGATATGATCGTGTCTGGCTGGTTTGAAGCCACTAGCGAGCAAATTAGTATGATGTGGGCGGGAACGGCGTTTCGGGACGCGCATCCCGATATTTTTGAGTACACCTATGACCAGGATCGGGATATGGCAGGAACCTATTATTCTGATTTTGTAGCTGTAAGCACAATAGGACTTCAGGAAAAACTGGATCATTGGGTATGGCAAATGGGCGGCGATCCGGATGCGGCCAACTCCTGTAATTTATCTGCAACAATCAATGCAGTGACCAATCCTGTACTGGAGCCAACGACGCTTCTGCTGGGGGCTGTTATAATCGTACTGTTTGGTCTTTGCGGATACTTATTGATTTACAATGTATTTGATATTGCGGTGATGCAGGAGATCCGCCGTTACGGTCTATACCGCACTGTGGGTATGAGCAGGCGTCAGATAAAGAAATTGATCAACCTGCAGGCCCTGTGGCTTTCCTGTGTTGGTATTCCTCTGGGCTTACTGACTGGCTATTTTGTTGGAAAGGCAACCTTGCCTTATATGATGCGTACCTTGTCTTCCAGCTATGAGAATGTGGCAATCAATGTAAATCCGTCCCCTATCATTTTTGTGGGGGCGTCTGTATTGGCAGCTTTTACGGTATTTCTTTCCACAAGGAAACCAATAAGGGTAGCGGCAAACATTCCGCCGATCGAAGCATTCCGCTATGCGGAGGCAGCCGCAGGCGGAAAAACCACGAAGAAAAGTACTGCTGGTACTACTCTGTTCCGGCTGGCGTGGTCTAATTTGGGACGTAATAAGCGCCGATCCGCTTTTATCGTAGCTTCTTTGTCACTATGCGTTATCCTGCTGAATTGTATCGGGATTGCCGCTGACAGCGTGGACATAGAAAAGCAGGTATCCTACAGCATCCGAACCGATTTCGTTATAGTGAACGCATTGAGCAAAAACATTCTGGAAGGGTTCACCCGGCGCGAGCACGGGCTGGGGCAGGAAGTGATCGATGCCGTCAACGCACAGCTGGGAGTAAACGGGGCTTCGGCCATTTATAAAAATACATTGGACGACAGTAATGTGACCTATGATTTTCCGATAGAATTTGATTACACCGGCACTGACGAAGATACCGGCATCGACTATGCGGGTACTAATGATGGAATTGTCTTTAATCTGGGGGATGATGGGCATGCGCTCTGTAATGTGTATGGTATGGAAGAAACAGCACTTGCCCGTATGGATATTCAGGAAGGAGAGGCAGATGCGCACAGGCTTTATGGGAAGATGGCAAGCGGTGAAGGTGTCCTGCTGGGGGTAGTGTCTGATATGGGGACATCCATTTTGAATCCGGCCTTTGATCTGCTGGAAGTGGGCGATATGATTACAGTTTTCAAAAACGGTGAACCGATGATGGAACTGCCTGTGTTAGCTAAGGCAGCCCTCACCGGTGACGATATGGAAATCGGATATACTGTCAACGGTACCTTTGAGGTTGGCAGGGATGGTTTGTTTCTGTATCTTCCAACTTGTGTTTACACCGAGATTTACGATGATCCGGTTATTTATAAATATTCTTTTGATGTAGAGGAAGGACAACAAGATTCCATGAGTGAATTTTTAGAATGCTATGTAACGAATGTAGACCCCGGCCTGGGTTATGCTTCTGCTGAAGAAGCCAGGCAGGATGCTGTTACAACCCGAACCATGCTTCGGGTTGTCGGCGGACTGATCGGTATTATCTTTGGTGCAGCTGGAGTATTGAACTTAGTAAATATCATCATTACATCTATTCTGGCAAGGCGTCATGAATTTGCAACCATGCAGAGTATAGGTATGACAGCAAAGCAATTGACCCGGATGATGATTTGGGAAAGCGTTTACTATGCCATTGGTGTGTGTATTGTCGGCCTGCCGCTGTCTGTAATACTTGCATTCACTGTGGTGGATATACTTATCGGCGGAATTTGGTATTTTACTTTCCATTTTACGCTTGTTCCCGCTGTCATTGTGTGTATTTTACTTCTGATTGCTGCCGTTATTTTGCCGGTGATTGCATTAAAAGTATTCAATAAAGGCAGTATTGTTGAAAAGTTGCGTGTTGCAGAATAATCGGATAGGAGGATTTGACTATGAGTGAAAATATCATTTTACAGACAAGAAACCTGAAAAAATACTATGGAAAAGGAGAAACACAGGTTCATGCTCTGGACTGTGTAAACTTGAAGATTGAGGCTGGAAAGTTCGTTGCCATTATTGGCACTTCTGGATCGGGCAAATCTACTTTGCTGAATATGTTGGGTGGTCTTGACACCCCGACATCGGGAACTGTTACGATTGGCAATACGGAACTGTCTGGCTTGAAAGAGGAGCAGCTTACCGTGTTCCGCCGCAGACGTATCGGTTTTATATTCCAGAACTATAATCTGATACCGACCCTGAACGTATGGGAAAATATTGTTTTCCCTATTGCAATGGATGGACAGAAACCAGATAAAAAATTTATCGGGGAAATTGTCGGACTGCTGGGATTGGAACAAAAAATTCACAGTCTGCCAAACAATCTTTCCGGCGGCCAGCAACAGCGTGTGGCGATTGCCCGTGCCCTTGCCTCCAAACCTGATATTATACTGGCAGACGAACCAACTGGAAATCTGGATTCCAGAACCAGCGATAATGTGATTCAGTTGCTGCAAATGACAAGCCGGAAATTCCAACAGACTATTATAATGATTACACATAATCCTGAAATCGCGCAGTTGACTGATCAGACGATTCGTATTGAGGACGGCAGGATTGTGAGCTAGCTGCAAATCGGCAGCTGTATTTTCATTTGTCTGGTTTATCCAACAGCGGTCTTGAGAAAATTAAGGCCGCTATTCTTTTGGCCTCAAAATGGATGATAATATAAATTTAAAAGCAAAATCATAATCGAATTAAGAAGATTGTTTTGAAAATACTGATAGATGCTTTTACGCTTTTAAGATGGTTTGGAAAAGAAGCCGGTTCTCTGTTTTACTGTCTGCTGTGCTGATAACTGCTGTTTGTCCAGTCAACCTGAGAAATAAAATTGATAAAGGGTTTGATAACATTATTGTGGTCCGAGTCTTTCCACGCAAAGGCAAACTGATTGTTCATAAAGGAATTATCAATCAGGTACTGCCGGATGTCGGTGAGGGATATTTTATAAAGCTTATCCTCATAGGTGATGATAACTCGATTTTCTTCTGACGAAAGCAGGAGTGCTTCATTGACATTTCCGGATACCGCAACATCGGATTTTTGCAGAGGAGTGTACCGATAGAAATCGTTCAGGAGAGAATTTAAGTGTCCGGTACGTTTATAGTAAGGGAGTTCTTCTATAAGGATAACTACTTTTTCTTGTTTCAGATCATCGAAAGAAAGACTCTCTCTGTGGGAGAGAGGACTTTTACAGGGGACAAGGACGGC
The DNA here is from genome assembly GCA_003611955.1 of bacterium 1XD8-76. GTDB lineage: Bacteria > Bacillota > Clostridia > Lachnospirales > Lachnospiraceae > 1XD8-76. Next base: position 35,420 of record RAZE01000028.1, on the reverse strand, counting down.
ACTTCTGGACTGAAAGGCCGGCTGGCTGTAAAATCCAAGATTTTTTACATACTCATCCCAGATGATAATAATATCCAGAAATCCTTTGTCCAGTTGAATGATCAGCTCATTCGAAGGATAGAACTCAAAAGTTATGGATACGTCCTGAAAAAGCTTTTCGAATTGTCTGGTATAGTTTTTTATCCATTCGTAAAGACTATAATAATTGACACCAATGCGTAACAGTTTTTTGTTGTCGTTAGCATAGTTTCTGATATCTACAACCAGTTTATCGTAAGATTTCAAAATTTTCCGAATCTCTTCATAAAAGTAATGGCTGGCGCTGGTTTGGTACAGTCGGTTTTTTTCCCGGAGAAACAGTTTAATACCCAGTTCTTCCTCCAGGGACATGATCTGCTGAGACATGGCAACCTGTGACACAAAATGCTTTTTTGCTGCAGCAGTGATACTTCCCTCTTCATAGACAGACATGAAATATTGAAGTTTATTAAGGTTCATAATACTCCCCCCTTTTTTGTGTGTTTTATTATAAAATGTAATAATGTTTTTGTCAATTATACCCATAATATTTTCTTATGATCATATTAAGCAAATAACTATTTTACAGAATTTGCACAAAAACGTATGATGTTTTTAGATAAAAAAACAATTGTAAATAAATGAAGGGGAAAGAAAATGGAGAGAATACCAAGTATTTTACACGATGAGATTATCGTGTGTGACGGACACAACCATTTTATGATCGGTTTGGATCCGCTTCGAACCACAGGAGAAAAGGGGGTTTTTTCGGCAAAATATGCACCAGAATTTAAAAAAGGCGGAGTGAATGTAATAACGGCTATCGTCGGAGCTGACACACCAAGTTGCTGCGCATTTTCTGATAATTTGCAGTGGGGAACTTTTCGGGTATTGAATTCGCTGCTTCAGGAATCGGAGGAGAGCAGTGACACGATGAAAGTGTGTGTTAACTATCAGGAGATCAGCGAGACGGTGGAAGCCGGAAAAATTGCCTGTATTATGGGGATTGAAGGGGGAAGACCGCTGGAAGGGAAACCTAACTATGATTCTTTGGATATACTTCAGATTTTTTACAAACTTGGTTTAAGACAGGTACAGATTTGTGATTTTGGAAGGAACCGCCTGGGAGATGGATTGAGTACAGCATGTACACATGGTGGGCTTACGCCTTTTGGAATGGAAGTGATACGGGAAATGAACCGTCTGGGAATGATTGTTGATACGGCACATATGAATGATGAGGGATTTTATGATACCGTGCGTATCGCTGCGGCGCCGGTGATTGATTCTCATTCCGGAGTCAGAGGAATATGCAATACTTATACCCAGAACATATCCGACGAAAGATTAAAAGCGCTCGCAAAAACAGGAGGTGTGCTTGGAGTCAGTGTATATGATCTGGCTATGATTTCGAGAGAGAAGATTGAAGCGGGCGTCCGTCCTACGGCAAATGATTTTGTGGATCACGTGGAATACATTATTGATAAGGTGGGCATCGACCATGTGGCGATGGGATCAGATCATTTTCCGAATCATGGATTTTATCCGCTGCCGGGATGGTGTGAAGGAACCGTATATATCGGCGAGCGTGACAGTTACTATATAGAAGGGCTGAAAGAAGATTCCGGATTTGGTCTGTTGACAGAGGCGCTTCTGGACCGCGGTTATCAGGATACGGAAATAGCAAAAATCATGGGAGGAAATTTACTCCGGATATACAAGGAGATCCTTCGGTAAAATCAGGAAAAGAAGGTGAGACAATGAAGAGTAGTCAAACGAGCAGAGAAATTTTGAGGACAGTCGGGGTGTCAAAAGAATATCCGGGTGTAAAAGCATTGTCCAATGTGGATTTTGATTTGTTGAGCGGTGAGGTTCATATTCTTTTGGGAGAAAACGGAGCCGGAAAATCTACATTTACTCAAATTGTGGCAGGTGCGGTTCATAATGACAACGGAGAGATATATCTGGACAGGAAAAAAGTTAATATCAAAAGCTGTCTCCACGCACAGGAACTGGGTGTGGGAATGGTATTTCAGGAATCCCATTTACTTCCCCTTTTAACTGTGGCGGAAAATATTTTTTGTGGTCATGAACCTCTGAAAAAAGGTGAAAAAGGACCAATAGACTGGAATTATATGCGTGAAAAAAGCGCAGAACTTCTCGGTAAGCTGGGCTATACAATCGATGTAAATACAAAAGTGGGACAGCTAAATCTGGTAGAGAGAAGGATGGTCGAGTTTGCCAAAGCTTTATCACAGAATTGTAAAGTAATGATACTCGATGAACCAACGGCTTCCCTGTCGGCAAAGGAGACAGAACAGCTGTTCACAGTGATCCGTGAGCTGAAAAAACAGAATGTGGGAATTATATATATTTCTCACAGATTGGATGAAGTAAAACGGATCGGGGACCGGGTGACGGTATTCCGGAATGGAGCGAAGATAAAAACGCTCCGGGTGGCTGATACCGATACCGATGAACTGATCGAGCTTATGGTGGGAAGAAAAATGGAGTCGATCTACCCGTGGGAAGAGCGGCAGATTGGTGAAACGGTGATGAAGGTGGAAGGCTTTACGCATCCGAAATATTTTCAGAATATTTCGTTTTCGCTGCACCGGGGAGAGATTTTGGGCATTTGCGGATTGAAGGGCTCCGGAAAGTCGGAAATTTTGCGAGCGATTTTCGGAGATCTGAAAATATCCGACGGGAAAATGGAAATTGCCGGGAAAATGGTGACGATTCATACGCCTTCTCAGGCGATTCAGAATAAAATGGCTTATGTTCCGGCGGACAGGCGCAGAGAAGGTCTGAATCTTAATTTTGACATTGTTAAAAATACTACAATTGCTTCCATGAAAAAGTTTACGGTTTGGGGACTTCTGAGCGATAAAAAAGAATTGGCGGCGGCGCAGCAGTATAAAGAGCAGCTTCAGATCAAAACCCCTACGGTGAAAAAGATGGTTCGCCAGCTTAGCGGGGGAAATCAGCAAAAAGTGGTGCTTGCAAAATGGCTCTCCTCAGATGCGCAGATTATCATTTTTGAAGAGCCTACCAATGGAATTGATGTCGGAGCAAAGTTTGAATTTCATCAATTGATTATGGAACTGGCAAAGTCCGGAACGGCAGTGATACTGATGTCTTCCGATCTGCCGGAACTGGTGGGTATGAGTGACAGAGTACTGGTGATGAAGGAAGGTTCTATTGTGGGGCGTCTGGAACATGCGGAGCTTACACAGGAAAAAGTTCTGCAGTATGCAACATAACAGGAGGAAAAAAATGGAAAAGAGCAGAAAGGGAGCTTTACAAAGTTTTCGGGAACTGAAAAAAGGAGAAAATTCCACTCAGATAACTATGCTTATCGCGTTTGTTGTTATGTTTGTATTGTTTTCGACTCAGTCCGGCACGTTTTATTCTTTATCGAATATTTTGAACGTTTTGCGTCAAAATTCCGCCTTGTTTTTAATTGCCTGCGGACAGACCTACGTAATTATGCTGGCAGGGATCGATCTGTCTCAGGGAAATTTAGTAGGACTCTGCAGTGTGATCTCGTCTTATGCGATGCTTCGATTCGGCTTTGGAGCCGGTCTGCTGGCCGGTCTGCTGGTCAGTGTTTTGTGCGGAGCTGTCACAGGAACCATTATTGTCAAGGGAAAGGTGCAGCCGTTTGTGGCGGCTCTTGGAATGCAGTTTATCATTTATGGAGTTAATCTGCTGATCAGCGGAGGAAATCCTGTCTATAATCTGCCGGAGGCCGTGAGCTGGATTGGAAGCGCATCTGTCTTGGGAATACCGGTCTCCATTCTTATCGCGTTTGTGGTAGGTATGGCGGCACACATTTTGTTGAAAAAAAGTACATTTGGCCGTGGGATGTATGCGGTGGGCGGCAATAATCAGGCCGCGCATCTGTCTGGTATATCTGTGAAACGAACGATTATAAAAGCGTGGCTGCTAAACGGGGTCTTAATTGGAGTTGGAAGTATGATTCTCATGTCCAGAGTGGGAAGCGGTCAGCCGGCGTTGGGGGGTGCGGAGATTCAGATGCAGTCTATAGCGGCAGCGGTGGTGGGTGGAAACAGTTTTGACGGTGGTAAAGGGAGTATATCAGCCACTCTGATAGGAGCACTGTTTATTGCCTTTCTGATAAACGGTCTCAATATTTTAGGATTAAATCAGTTTGTCAGAGAAGTGATTATGGGGGCTGTCATTATTCTCTCGGTAATCAAAAAAGGAAAGGCTGAGTCATAGGGAGGGGAAAGCATATGGTAAAGATGAAAATGGCAGAGGCCAAAGATTTGTTTAAAGTGAGCATGAAATCATCTGAGGGAATGTTGGTGGTCGGCTTTATTCTGATGTGCATCGGTTTTACAATAGCGAGTCCGGTGTTTGCAACACCAGCAAATCTGATCAATGTATTAAAACAGTCAACAGCGCTTTTTATGCTGGTATGCGGTCAGACTCTGGTTCTGCTGCTGGCAGGTATTGATCTGGCACAGGGATCGGGAGTAAGTTTTTTCAGTATTATTTCTGCTATGCTGGTATTGCGGATGGGGACGCTGGGCGGTTCTGTAGCTGTGCTGGTATGGGGGGGATTGTATGGGATGGTCTGTGGTCTTATTATTACAAAGTTCCATGTACAGCCTTATATTGTATCGCTGGGGATGATGTTTTTGCTGGAAGGCGCCACTTACATGATCACTCAGACCCCTATAACAGGATTGCCGACTTCTTTCTTTTATCTGGGCGGCGGAAGAATCTATGGAGTTCCGATTGGGCTTATAGTGGTATCGGTCGTAGGAGTTATATTGTATCTGTTTTTGAAATATACACGTACCGGAAGAAGCTTTTACTCAGTGGGTGGCAATGAAAATGTAGCAAGACTTTCGGGAGTGCGGCTGGAAAGAGCAAAACTGACTGCCTGGATTTTAAATGGAACACTGGTTGCGCTGGCAGCGCTGTTGTTGACATCCCGTATGCAGTCTGGACAGCCCTATATGGGCGGAGGGCTTTCCAATGAAGCTTTGGGGGGTGCTGTGATCGGCGGGACAAGTCTTGCAGGCGGAAAGGGCGGCATTATACAGGCGTTGATCGGTGTGATCATTATGGCATACATGGTGAATGGATTAAATCTTTTAGGAGTGTCCACGGATTTAAAGGAAGCATTGATTGGGCTGTTGATTATTTTGGTAGCATGGCTTGGAGCCAGAAAATAAAGGAGGAAAAAGGAATGAGAAAACGAGGATTGGGGTTGCTGCTTGCAGTGACAATGTTGGCGGGAGTGCTGACGGGATGTGGAAATGTGGTTTCCATGGATGGAGAAACCACACAGCCGTTGGAGAATGACGCGGAAGGGGAAACGGAGACAGTGGTGAACAAAGCAGCAGAACCAAAAAATGGCGAGACTTATAAGATCGCATGTTTTCTGCCAAACGTAGGCCCTTGGTATGACGAGAGATGGTACGCTTCCAAGCAGGAGGCAGAAGCTTTGGGTTTTGAGATTACTTTGTTTAGTGCAGGCGGTTATTCCAATGTAGATAAACAGGTTTCCCAGGTGGAAGATGCCATTACGGCAGGCTATGATGGAATTGTTTTACATGCCTGCAGTTCATCAGCACTGCTTCCCGTCGTGAAGAAAGCTCTTGCGGAAGATATTAAAGTAGTGACAACACATGTGCCGTTAGATGAGAACGTGTGTCCGCATATCTGGGAAAATCCGGAGGGGGCCGGGCAGGATCTGGCAATTCTTCTGGCAAATGAGATTGGCGGAAGCGGAAAAGTGTTTATGATGAACGGACCTGCAGGCCAGCTGGAGGCACAGGAATGTGAAAAAGGATTTTTGTATATTATGGAGACTTATTTTCCGGATATTGAGATAGATGCAGAATATGTGGATCAGGAACTTTCAGCGGCGCAGAAAGTGGCAGAGGATTATATCACAGCTAATCCCGATGTGGATGGCGTATACTGTTTCGGCGCGACTTCGGCGGCAGGTGGAATGGTTGCAGCATTAAAGTCTGCAGGCGTAAATCCCGGGGATGTCAAGTTGGTGGCGACCAACGCCGTGGAAGATGATCTGCACTATATGGGAGAAGGATGGGTACAGTGGATGCAGCCAAGCTGTCATATTCTGGTAGGCAAATCGTGTATCAGTGTGATGGATCAGCTTTTCAAAGGAGAGGAGGTCGACCAGGTTACCATGTCTATGGTTGCGGTCAATGCAGGAACAGAAAATGCGTTTTGCAGAGACGGCTTTATTTGGACAGGAGAGACAGAAGATACATCTGAAACTTCGGAATAAAAAAGTAAAAAATAATGAGACTGGGCGGAGATTGCAGCGAAATAGATCGTAGAGCAATACTTCGCCCTTGTTAAAAAGGGAGGGCTTATGGAGCTGAAACAGATAGGGACAGATACCTTTTTTCTCGCTGAAAGTGCTCTGTGGTGTCCGGAGAAAAACAGTTATTTTTTTGTCAATATTTTTGCGGGTGAATTGTTCCAGTATGTGAATGCGAATGGGCAATTGAAAAAACATAAATTTGGAGAGATTGTTTCTGCGGTACTTTTGAATAATGATGGCAGATTGATCGTGGCAACGCAAAAAGGAATTGGATTTTATGATCCGGACACGGAGGTATTTACGCCTAAGGTACATCCGAATGCCGAATGGGATAAAGTGAGTCGTTATAACGATTGTAAATGTGATCCTTGTGGTAGACTTTATGCCGGAACGATGGATTTGCATGGAAGAAAAGAACAGGGAAAACTTTTTCGGATCAAATCGGACTGGTCCTGGGAAATAGCTCTCGACAATGTAGATTATTCCAATGGAATAGTATGGGATCGGGATAAAATGTTTTATACGGATACCTATAGCGGAGAGGTGTACTCTTTTGATTATGCAATGGATACAGGAGAAATAAAAAACCGAAAGGTGCTGTGTCAGTTCCCCAAAGGATGGCCGGACGGTATGGCAATGGACAAAGATGGAAATCTGTGGATAGCGCTGTGGGGCGGTTTTGGATTAGCCTGTGTGGATCAGGTTACAGGAAAGGTATTGCGCAATATAAAACTACCGGTTCCCAATGTGTCTTCGATCTGTTTTGGAGGAAAAAATGTTCTGATTACAACAGCACAGAAAGATCTCTCAAAAGAAGAAATGAATCAATATCGTCAGGCAGGAGCCGTATACTTTGGAGAAATTGGCGTACAGGGACGTGAATTCTGCAGAGGAAAGTTTTTCTGACAATCTATATTCATTATTGGTAAATAAAATATACAAATGGAGGTATCATGAATTATTTGATCATTGATGTGGGGACATCCAGCATGCGTGGAATACTGTTTCGATCGAATGGGAAAATGCTGCATGTCGTTCAGAAAGAATATCAGGTTATTTCGCTGGAGAATGGACTGATAGAACAAAACCCATTGGATTTTAAAAATAGTATGAAAGAAATTGCGAAAGTGATGGCAGATTTTTCGATACAGGAGGGAGAGATGATCAATGCGATTGTGTTGACCTCCCAACGATCCTCTGTAATTCCAGTGGATAGAGAGGGAAATCATCTTTGCAATGCCCAGATGTGGCAGGATAAAAGAACCGTGACAATCTGCCGTGAAATGGAGTCATATCATCGAGAAATTTTTCAGCTTTGCGGTTCCCGCGTAAATCCGGTGTTCTCCGGAACAAAGATGAAATGGTTTAAGCGTAATCGTCCGGACATTTATGAAAAGGCCTGGAAATTAATCGTGATTCCAGATTATCTGTTTTATCATATGACAGGAAATTTCTTTACAGATTACACATACGGAAGTCGTTCCCTGTTGATGAATTTAAAATCCTGTAGTTGGGATGAAAGACTTCTGGAATTGATGGAGATTGATAAGGAAAAACTCTGTGAGTTGAAAGCACCGGGAAGCATCATGGGCAGTACGACAAAGAAGTTTGCGGAGGAGACGGGAATTTTGGAAGGTGTGCCTGTAATCAGTGCAGGTGGTGATCAGCAGTGCGGCATGCTGGGTCAGGGAGTAGTAGAACATGGAGATGTATCTCTAACTTTGGGGACAGGAGGTTTTCTGCTTACCGCTTGTCACGAAATACCACAGCATCTGGACTGGGATGTGGTTTGCAATGCCTCCTCTGTATCAGGAGAGTATATTTTGGAGGCGAGTATGCTGACATGTACTTCGGCTATGGAATGGTTTAAACAAAATTTTTACCGGGAAGAACAGAATTTTTATAGGCGGCTGAATGAAATTTTAAATGATATACCGGCTGGAGCTCATGGCTGCAGAGCATTGCCCTATTTTCAGGGGAGATCCACACCGGACTGGAACAGCAGTGCAACAGCGGCATTCTGCAATGTTACATTGAATACATCAAGAGAGGATATGTTGAAAGCGTTGTTGGAAAGTATTTGTATGGAAATTTGGAACAATATTTCTTCTTTTGAAAAATATGTGCCGACAGATAAAATATTGGTAAGCGGAGGCTTTTCCAAAAGTGAAGCCTTTAATCAGATGCAGGCAGATGTTTATGGAAAGCGGGTTGTGCGTATGAATAATGAAGAAAGCACAGCTATTGGAGCATTGATGGTTGCGGCAGTAGCAATGAAGGAATACAGAACGATAAAAGAAGCGTTTTCAGTGATAAGGGATGGCGCAAAGAGAAAAGAATATCAGGTCAGAAAGGAAAACCATGTGGTCTATGAAAAATTAAAAGAAGAAATGGAAGAAATCTATCAGAAAATGCAAGAAAAGCGCAGAATATAAAAAATCCGGCGATGCATCAGACTTGAAGGAAACAGATGGAAGAAATATACTGAATAGTGTGAAAATATTATATAAAAAATTATATAATAGGAAAATCTGGTGTAAAAAGGGGAATTTTATATGGAACAGCTTCATGTACCGGTTACGAGAGATTCGGAAAAAATGCATAAGATCATTGATGAACTGATGAAGCAGGACAAAGAGTTTCAGATCATGATAACGGTCTCTTCTTCCGAAAAGAACGGGGAGACAGGAAATAGGGAAGTGGAAGTGAAGTGGAGCGGAGAGAGCGCCCTGAAGGCGGCATCCCTGCCGGCGGGAGTGGCTTCTTCTTTTACTTCGGCGGATGCTGCTCCGTCCTATGATCTGGAGACGGATGTGACGGATATGATCCACGAGATAGGGGTTCCGGCGCATATCAAAGGATATCAGTACCTGCGGGAAGCGATCATGATGTCGGTGCAGGATATGGAGATGTTAAATTCCATCACCAAGCTTCTGTATCCTTCCATCGCGAACAAATACCAGACAACACCGAGCAGGGTGGAACGCGCCATCCGCCATGCCATCGAGGTGGCATGGAGCAGAGGGCGGATGGAAACTCTGGACGCCCTCTTCGGCTACACAATCAACACCGGTAAGGGCAAGCCGACCAACTCGGAGTTTATCGCGCTGATCACGGATAAGCTGCGGCTTAAATATCGGGAAAACTGAAAAAAGGTACTTCCTTTAGCCGAAACCTTGATGTATAATACGGTTATAACACTGATTTTACCTGATAATAAGACGGGGAAGGCAAACGGAGGTTAAACATGAAAAACATACTTTTTATCGCATCAGAAGGCGTTCCATTTATCAAGACGGGAGGGCTTGCTGATGTAGTAGGTTCTTTGCCGAAATGCATCGACAAAGAGTATTATGATGTGCGGGTCATGATCCCGAAATATTCCTGCATGTCGGATAAGATGAAGGAGAAGCTGAGTTATAAGGCGCATTTCTATATGGATTTCCACTGGAAAGACGAGTATGTGGGAATACTGGAGTCCGAAGTGGACGGTGTGAAATATTATTTTATCGACAATGAGGGATACTTTACAGGCGTGAAACCCTACACGGACAATGCGCTGTTTGAGATCGAAAAATATGCGTATTTCAGCAAAGCGTGTCTTTCTGCTCTCCCTGTTATCAACTTCAGACCTGACCTGATCCACTGCCATGACTGGCAGACCGGGCTGGTGCCCGTCTATCTGCATGAGCGGTTCCAGGGAAATGAATTTTTCCGTGGCATCAAGACCGTTATGACGATCCACAACCTGAAATTCCAGGGCAAGTGGAACGTGAAGGACGTGCAGGATATCACGGGACTGCCGGATTACTACTTTACGCCGGATAAGCTGGAAGCCTACAAGGATGCCAACCTGCTGAAGGGCGGCCTTGTCTTTGCGGATGCTATCACAACGGTGAGCAATACTTATGCACAGGAGATCAAGACGGAGTTTTACGGGGAGAATCTGGACGGCCTGATGAGGGCGAGAAGCGGCGATCTGCGCGGTATCGTGAACGGTATCGACTACGAGGACTTCAATCCGGAGACGGACAAATATCTGGAGTTCCCGTACAATGCAGTGAACTACCGAAAGGAAAAAGTGAAGAATAAACGGGCCCTGCAGAAGGAACTGGGGCTGGAAGTGAACGATAAGATCATGATGATCGGTATTGTGTCCAGATTGACAGACCAGAAAGGTTTTGACCTGATAGCCTATGTGATGGATGAACTCTGTCAGGATGCGATTCAGATCGTGGTGCTGGGAACGGGGGAGGAGCGGTATGAGAATATGTTCCGCCACTTCGACTGGAAGTACAGCAATAAAGTATCGGCGAATATCTATTACTCCGATGCGCTGTCCCATAAGATATACGGCGCCTGCGATGCGTTCCTGATGCCGTCCCTGTTTGAGCCCTGCGGACTGTCCCAGCTGATGAGTCTGCGTTACGGTACGCTGCCCATCATAAGAGAGACGGGCGGCCTGAAGGATACGGTGGAGCCTTACAACGAGTACGAGAGCAAGGGGACCGGATTCAGCTTTGTCAACTACAATGCCCACGAGATGATGGCTACGGTGCGCTATGCGGAGAGGATCTACTACGATAAGAAGCGTGAGTGGAACAAGATGGTGGATCGGGCTATGGCAGCGGATTTCTCCTGGCAGGTTTCCGCGACGAAATATCAGGAGATGTATGACTGGCTGATCGGGTACTAAAAATATGGCAAAAAAGAAAGACAATTTTGTGATGCAGGCGGGGATCCTGGCGGCGGCCGGGATCGTCGTCCGCATCATTGGTCTTTTGTATAATACACCGATGGTCGCCATCATCGGAGATGAAGGATTCGGGTATTACGACAGCGCGTACGCGGCCTACAGCATCGTGCTACTCATATCTTCCTACAGTATTCCTTCGGCGGTATCCAAGGTTATTGCACAAAAGCTGGTGTTGAAAGAATATCGGAATGCACACAGAGTTTTCCGCTGTGCGTTTATTTATGTGCTGGTAGTCGGTGGTATTGCCAGCTTATTTGTGTTTTTCGGAGCGGGACTTCTGGTGGAGATGGACAGTGCTGTTCTGCCTCTCAGGGTGTTGGCGCCGACTATTTTTTTGAGCGGCATTCTGGGAGTGTTCCGCGGCTATTTCCAGGCTCATAAGACCATGGTGCACACATCTATCTCCCAGATTCTGGAGCAGCTCGCCAACGCGGGCGTCAGCATAGGAATGGCCTGGGTGATGGTGCAGACGGTGAAGGGGAAGGATGCGTCCACGCAGGCCTCCTTCGGCGCGGCCGGCGGTACGATAGGAACCGGCGCGGGCGTACTTGTCGGATTATTATTCATGCTGTGGACGTACGGCATAAATCGGAAGATCATCATGAAGAAGGTGGCGAGAGACAGCCACAGGGAGACGGACTCCTACGGAGAAATTTTCAGGACGATCCTGTTTGTGGTGACGCCGTTTATTCTGAGCACCGGGATTTATAATATCAATAATTTCCTGGACAAGACGATCTATCAGGAATTGATGATGAATGTGATGACTCTGAAGGAGTCCGTTGTGGCTACCGATCTGAGCGCTATAGCGAAAGGGACGAAGATATCGAACATTCCGATCGCCCTTGCCTCGGCGATGGCGACAGCGCTGATTCCGAGTATTTCCAGCGACGCGAAACGTGGGGATAAAAAAAGTGTCCGGATGAAGGTGGCAAAGTCCATGAAAGTGACAATGCTCGTCTCTATTCCGGCCACGGTGGGGATCGCGGTGCTGGCAAAACCGGTGATGCAGGTGATTTTCAACCAGCCGGAGACCCTCGATCTTTCTTCCAGACTTCTTGCGGTGACTTCCCTCAGCATTATTTTTTACGGTATGTCCACATTGACGCAGGCAGTGCTGCAGTCCATCGGCAGGATGATCACGCCGATCGTCCATGCGGCGATCGCACTTGCTGTCCACGCGGCGGCGATGGCGGCCATGCTGCTATATCTGGACAATGAATACCGCATGTATTATTATGTGGCCGCAACCGTACTGTACTCGGTGATCGTCAGCATTTTGAACGGGTATTCTCTGCGAAAATATCTGAGATACAGACAGGAGAAGGACAAGACTTTTCTGCGCCCCGTTTTTGCATCCCTCGTCATGGGGGCGGTGGCTTACGGAGTATATCACGGCGTGTATCTGCTGGTGCCGGTAAACCTGGTGGCCTTGGGAATCGCGGTGGTTTTGGCTATGTTAGTGTATTTTGTGCTGATCATTGCAATCCGGGCGGTGACGGAAGAGGAACTGCGGAGTATGCCGAAGGGGCATCTGCTTGTGAAGATGGGGAAAAAGATGCGGCTGCTGAAGGGATAGATATCAGAAAAGGAGGGCAGAAGACCTGCCCCCGGTATTATGAAGTGACCTGTTCGATCCCTGATATATCAGAGTCGATCATCATGGAATAGTTGGTATAGTACACGACAAAGCCGGGTTTGGCGCCGCCGGGCTTTTTTACGTGTTTCTTTTCGACGTAGTCGATCTCCACTTTCTCCTGTCCCCGTCCTTTGGAATAGTGGGCGGCAAGTCTTGCCGCCTCCTCATAGGTGGAGTCGGGCATTTCCTCGCCGTTTGTACGGACGATAACATGGGAGCCGGGCTGTCCCTTGGCGTGGAACCACCAGTCGTTTCCGACTGCGAATTTAAAGGTCAGCTCGTCATTTTGAAAATTATTTTTCCCCACATACATGTGAAAACCGTCGCTGCTGATATAGTGAAAGGGTCTGCTGGTGATTTTTTCCTTTTTTGTGCCGCCTTTTCTGCGGACATAACCTGCCGCGATCAGTTCTTCCTTTATCTGCACCAGATCGGATTCCTGCTCCGCGATATCCAGGGAAGCCGCGATGGATTCCAGATGATCGATCTCCGCTTTGACCTCCACGATGAGCTCCGAGAGCGTCTCGTAAGTGCGCTTCAGCTTTCCGTATTTCTCAAAATATTTTTTCGCGTTTTCCGAGGCGGTGAGCGTGGGATCGAGAGGGATCTTTACGGTCTCCCCGGTGTAATAATTCTGAGCTTCGAGGGACTTTGCCCCGGGGAGCGCTTCGTAGCCGTAAGTGTGCAGCAGTTCCCCGTACAGTTTGTATTTCTCCCGCTTTTCGGTGTCCTTGATCTGGCGGATCTGCAGGTCATATTTTTTGACCGTGCGTTCCAGAATGGTCTGCACGATCTTCCGGAGATCGGCTGATCTCTGCCGGATGCGCGTCAGCGCGTTTTTCTCCGCGTAGTAGGTCTCCAGAAGAGCGGAGACAGAAGAAAAAGTCTTTGCGGAGGAGGCACCGTACAGTTTCATCGGGATGACGGCAAACTCCGCAGGAGAATTTCCCTCGTAGACGATAGCGGGCGAAAATTCTTCCGCCAGCACCTGTCCCATCAGAGAGGCAAACTGTTCATAGAGTATGGAGACCGCTGTATCGTCCGTCTCCTCGTTCAGATAGCTGAGAGCGGAACGATCCGCGTCCAGCTCCCCCCTGAAACACAATTCCTGGCCGAGGATCGGAGAGAAACCCGTAAAGGTCGAATAGAGCGCTTTATATAACGGCATGGGTTTTGTGAAGACAAGCCTGCCGAACGCAGCTTTCCGGTCGGTGTCGGAGACCATGGAATTCATAAACTCCACGGGATCCGTCTTATGTTCCGTCTTCGGAATGAAATAGGGCTTTCCGGGCAATACCTCCCGGACGGAGCTGACCATGCCCGAAATATGCTTGATACTGTCGATGATCCTATCCTCCTCATTACAGAAGATGATATTGCTGTGTTTTCCCATGACCTCGACAATCAGTTTTTTCCGGCACAGATCCCCCAGTTCGTTCAGGTGTTCGATATCGATCTGTACGATCCGTTCCAGACCGGGCTGAGAGATATCGACGATACGTCCGTTCTGGATGTGTTTTCTGAGCAGCATGCAGAAGTTCGGAGCGGTCATGGGACTCTGCTTTGTCTTGCCGGTCAGATAGATGAGCGGCAGGGATGCGCTGGCGGAGAGCAGCAGGTGATACTGCCCGCTTTTGGTCTTCAAGGTGAGCTGTAATTCATCCGTCTCCGGTTGTGCGATTTTGTAGATACGGCTGCCTGTCAGAAGTTCCCTGCATTCTTTTGCGACAGCAGCGATCGTTACGCCGTCAAAAGCCATAATATTTTTCTCCTGTTATATCATAAATTGAAACGGTGGCGGGTTTCTCCGCCGTCTCTGATTTTATAATAGAATGCCGCAAAGTGCAATGTTGTCCGCGAAAATATAGTATTTTACATTTCTATTATTTTGTGCTACAATTTGAAATGACAGAGATTTTCAGATGCGTACAGGTACAGGTATATGAATATCGAAGGTATACAAAATCCATATGAAGCCGCATGGCAGAAGGTTTGGGGGCGTCCCGGGGAGGAGGCGGTCCTTGTTATCGCGCCCTGGGGAGACGATAAAGAAAATGCGTCGAGGGGTATTTCCGGCATACCGGGAATGGAGAAAAATGTGCCGGGTATTTCCGGAACGGAGAAGACGAAGGAGATCGCGGGAGATCCGGATTCCGTCAAAAAGCCGGGCAGGGCATCTTCCCCCAAAGAGTGTAAGACCTGCAAGGAGCGGAAATATCAGGATGGTTCGGACGAGAATGTTTCCTTTAAGTCGGCGCAGCACATTTCGCCGACCAGCGCGGGTGCCAGAGTGCGGGCCCACGAGGGGGAGCATGTGTCGAATGCCTACAATAAAGCGAAAGAGGACGGAGGAAAAGTGATCCAGGCCTCCGTGAGCATTCAGACGGCGATCTGTCCGGAATGCGGCAGAACTTATGTGTCCGGCGGCACGACTCATACAAAGATCAGCTATCCGGGTGAAGAAAATCCCTACCAGAAGGAGAGAAAGTTCCAGCACGGTATGGGACTGCGGGGCGAGAATATAGATCTGGCAGTCTGACGGGAACTGCCGGCTGCGGAATCAGGACAAAAGAAGAAGGACGAGAGACCATGATCAAGAGTATGACCGGTTTCGGCAGATGCGAGATGACAGGGAAAGACAGAAAGCTGACGGTGGAAATGAAATCCGTCAATCACCGGTATCTGGATGTGAATATCAAGATGCCGAAAAAACTGAATTTCTTTGAGAGCTCCATCAGGACCGAGTTAAAGAACTATATCACCAGAGGTAAAGTAGACATCTTCATTACCTGTGAGGATTACAGCGAGGGAATCGGTTCCCTGAAATACAACAGGGTTCTGGCAAAAGAATACCTGAATTATCTGCGGGAGATGGCGAGAGAATTTGAGCTGGACGATGATATCCGCGTATCCACGCTCTCCAGGTATCCGGAAGTACTTGTGATGGAAGAGCAGAACATTGATGAGGAGGAACTCTGGAAGGATTTGCAGAGCGCCCTGCGGGAGGCAGCGGAGAGCTTTGTGAAGGCGAGAGTCGCGGAGGGGGAGAATCTGCAGAGAGATCTTCTTTCCAAGTTGGATGTGATGCTCACCCACGTGGAATTTATCACGGAGCGGTCCCCGAAACTGATTCAGGAATACAAGGAAAAACTCAGAGAAAAGGTGCGGGAACTGCTGGAGGATGTCCATATAGATGAGAACCGTCTGTATATGGAGGTGACGATCTTCGCGGATAAGGTCTGTGTGGATGAGGAGCTGGTGCGCCTGCGCAGTCATATAGAGAGTATGAAGGAGACGCTTGTCTCCGGGGGCAGCGTCGGAAGGAAACTGGATTTTATCGCCCAGGAGATGAACCGGGAGGCCAATACGATCCTCTCCAAAGCGAATGATCTGGAGATCTCAGCCCGGGCGATCGATCTGAAAAATGAAATTGAAAAGGTGAGGGAGCAGATTCAGAATATTGAGTAAATTGATTCATATCGGATTTGGCAATATGATAAATGCGGAGAAGATCATAGCTGTCGTATGCCCGGATTCCGCGCCGATCAAACGTATGGTGCAGAGGGCAAAAGAAGCTGGAACAGCGATCGATGCGACGCAGGGACGAAAGACAAAAGCGGTGCTGGTCATGGAGAACGGCAGCATGGTGTTATCGGCGCTGATGCCGGAGACCCTGGCCGGGAGAGCGGGTGTGTCCCTGGAGACGGCAAAAGAGGAATGACGGAGGGCATACATGGAGAGAAAAGGACTTCTGATTGTAGTTTCAGGTTTTGCGGGTTCCGGAAAGGGAACGCTGATGAAACGGCTGACAGGGGATTACGATAATTATTCCCTTTCCGTTTCGATGACAACGAGGAAGCCCAGGCCGGGTGAGGTGGACGGCCGAGAGTATTTTTTCGTCACAAAAGAAGAGTTTGAGCGGAAAATAGAGGATGGCGGGCTGATTGAATACGCAGCTTACGTGGAAAACTATTATGGGACGCCGAGAGAGTATGTCGAGGAGCAGATAGCCGAGGGGAAGGATGTCGTTCTGGAGATAGAGACTCAGGGGGCTTTGAAGGTGAAAGAGCGTTTCCCGGATTCGATTCTGATTTTTGTCCTGCCGCCCAGTGTGGAGGAACTCTATAAACGGCTGAAAAACCGCGGCACGGAGACAGAGGATGTGATCCGAAAGCGTATGAGCCGGGCGGCGAAAGAAGCGGATACGATCGAGAAATACGATTATATTGTGATAAATGACAAGGTGGATGAGTGCGTGAAAAAACTGCATGGGTTTATCGAGGCGGCTCATTATACACCGGACAGAAATGAGGAGTTTATCCGGAGCATCAAGGATGATCTGGAACAGTTATGGAAAGGAGAAAATTAAATGTTACATCCGTCTTATGCAGATTTGATGAAAGTAGTAAACAGTGAGGTAGAACCCGGGGAGGCGCCTGTTGTCAACAGCAGGTATTCTATCGTGATGGCGACGGCAAAGAGGGCGAGACAGATCATAGCGGGAGATGAGCCGCTTGTGGATAAGCCTTCTGTAGAAAAACCCCTTTCTATCGCAGTCAGCGAGCTGGAGCAGGGGAAGATTCATATTTTAAACGAGGAAGAGATGCAGTAAAAGTGGAGAGATTAAAAAAGACGCGGGAAAACGACAGTTTTTCCGCGAAAATACTGTTTATATCTCTTGGCTGCGATAAAAATCTGGTCGATTCGGAAGTCATGCTGGGGGAGCTTGCGGAGGAAGGCTTTTCCTTTACGGATGAGGAGATCGAGGCGGATATTGTCATTGTCAATACCTGCTGTTTTATTCGGGATGCCAAAGAGGAGAGTATAGAAACCATACTGGAAATTGCGGAGTTGAAAAAGAGCGGACAGATTAGAGCGCTTCTGGTCACAGGCTGTCTTGCCGAACGTTACCGCGAGGAGATCCGGAAGGAAATTCCGGAGGTGGATGCGGTGCTTGGCATTGCGGATATCCACAGCATCGTACAGGCGGTAAAAGAAGTCCTGTCCGGGAACGGAAGAGATCATTTCGATGAGAGTGGGAAGACATTCCGATCCGGGAGAAAGCGTCTTGTGACAACAGGGGGGCATTACGCTTATCTGAAGATCGCGGAGGGGTGTGACAAGCACTGCACTTACTGTATTATTCCGAAAATTCGGGGAAAATATCGAAGCGCACCGATGGAGGAGCTGGTGGAGGAAGCGCGCATGCTCGCAGCAAAGGGCGTTCGGGAATTGATCCTGGTGGCGCAGGAGACCACTCTTTACGGCGTGGATCTGTACGGAGAGAAGATGTTGCCGGAGCTGCTTCGAAGGCTCTGCGAGATAGAGGAGCTGCACTGGATCAGAATTTTATATTGTTATCCGGAGGAGATCACAGAGGAGCTTGTGGAGGTTATCAGACAGGAGCCGAAAATCTGTAATTATCTGGATATTCCGATCCAGCATGCCAGCAATGACGTATTGAAACGCATGGGGCGGCGCACCGATGAGGAGGACCTGCGGAGGATCATCGGTTTGCTGCGAAGAGAAATTCCGGATATTTGTCTGCGGACTACTCTGATCAGCGGTTTTCCGGGGGAGAGCGAAGAAGACTTTATCCGGCTTTATCGGTTTGTCAATGAGATGGAGTTTGACAGGCTGGGTGTCTTTGCCTATTCGTTGGAGGAGGATACGCCGGCGGCGTCGATGGCGGATCAGATACCGGATGAGATAAAAGAAAAACGCCTTGATGAACTGATGGAGCTGCAGCAGGAGATTGCGTTTGAGAAGGCGGCAAAGAAGGAAGGGAAGCTGTTGGAAGCGGTGGTGGAGGGATATTTGCCGGAGGAAGGCGTCTATGTGGCGAGGACCTATATGGACGCGCCGAACGTGGATGGTTATCTGTTCCTGACATCCGACAGAGAGATGGATTCCGGCAGTTTTGTCCGGGCTAAAGTGACGGGCAGCAGCGGATATGATCTGACAGGGATAGAGATTTCAGGGGAGAGGGAAGATGAATTTACCGAATAAATTAACCATATTTCGTATGATACTGATCCTGCCTTTTGTGGTGCTGCTTCTCGGCGGTCATGAGGGCTGGGGATGGTTTACGGCAATCTTTGGAAGTGCTTCAAAGGATATGGATTTTATTGCTCTTGCGATATTTGTCATCGCGTCACTGACGGATCTGCTGGACGGAAAAATCGCGAGGAAGTATAACCTGATCACAAACTTTGGAAAATTTATGGATCCGCTGGCGGACAAGCTGCTTGTCTGTTCGGCGATGATCTGTCTGACGGCCATGGGGAGGCTGCCCGCCTGGATCGTGATCATCATCATCAGCAGAGAATTTGTGATCAGCGGTTTCCGGCTGATCGCTTCGGACAACGGCAAAGTGATCGCAGCAAGCTGGTGGGGGAAGTTCAAGACCACTTTCCAGATGGTTATGGTCATTCTGATGATAGCGAATATTCCGGTATTGTCTTTGGTGACGGATATTATCATGTGGATCGCATTGATTCTGACGGTAGTGTCATTAATTGATTATCTGGTGAAAAATAAAGAGGTAATGCAGGGGACGAAGTGAGTACAGGAACGGAGGAAAGCATGGTTGTAGAACTGATCAGCGTAGGAACGGAAATTTTACTGGGGAACATTGTCAACACCAATGCGGCGTATCTGGCGGAGCAGTGTGCCGGGCTGGGATTGTCCTGCTACTATCAGACGGTGGTGGGGGATAACATGGAGAGGCTGCAGGGCACACTGCAGATGGCGCTGGAGCGGTCCGACATTGTGATTCTGGGAGGCGGCCTCGGCCCTACTCAGGACGATCTGACTAAGGAAGTGACGGCGAAAGTGCTTGGCTTAAAGCTGGTGGAGGATGTCCACAGCAGAGAGCAGATCCGGGAATATCTGGAGGCCAGGGGCTTCACGGTGACGGAAAATAACTGGAAGCAGGCGCTGGTGCCGGAGGGAGCTATCGTTATTGACAATGATAACGGCACGGCTCCCGGGCTGATCATCGAAAAAAATAAGAAATGCGTGATCCTGCTTCCGGGACCGCCGAACGAGATGTGTCCGATGTTTGAAAAGAGCATCTACCCCTATCTGAACGAGCTACAGCCGGGTGTGATCTATTCAAAGACCGTAAAAATCTGCGGCGTAGGGGAGAGCATTGCGGAGACTATGATCCAGGATCTGATCGCGGTGCAGAGCAATCCAACCATAGCGACTTACGCGAAGACCGGCGAGGTGCATCTCAGGGTGACGGCGAAAGCGGACAGTGAAAAAGAGGCGCGCAAGCTGGTAAAACCGATGGTGAAAGAGCTGAAGGGAAGATTCGGAAACAACATCTATACCACGGACACGGAAGTGACCCTGGAAAAGGCTGTGATCGATCTGCTGGTGGCAAACCATCTGACGGTATCCACGGCTGAATCCTGTACCGGAGGACTGGTTTCCGCCAGGTTGATCAATGTGCCGGGTGCCTCCGAGGTTTTCAAGGCCGGCTATGTGAGCTACTCCAATAAAATCAAGAGAAAACTGATCGGCGTAAAGCGGAGTTCTCTGGAAAAGCATGGCGCTGTCAGCAGCGTTGTGGCAAAGGAGATGGCGAAGGGGGCGGCGATGCTCAGCAAAGCCGATGTGGTAGTTTCCGTGACGGGTATTGCCGGTCCCGACGGGGGCAGCGTGGAAAAACCGGTGGGGCTTGTCTATATCGGCTGCCAGGTCAAAGGCGAGACTACGGTGAAAGAGTATCATTTTAAGGGTGACAGAAACAAGATCAGGGAAGCTTCGGTCTCCGCGGCGTTGTCTCTGATGAGAGAATGTATTTTGCAGTATTGCAGCAATGTAATGTTTTCTGAGGAAAGATAGATATCAAGAGAGGGAATGTGATGTATCCGGAAAATAGAAATCCTAATAAAGGCAGAAATATTGCCATCGGTATTGTTGTTTCTCTGGTTTTTATAGGTCTTTTCGCGGGCTGTATCGCGGTCGTGATGCAGTTTGTGGAGTTGAGCAAAAACGGAAAAATGGATCGGTGGCTGGAGGCAAATGCGGACGATGAGGATATGTCGTCAAATTACGGCTATTATGATGAGGACGGCGACTTTTATTACTATGGGGAGACGCCGGAGGAGAACGGATTCGGCTATTATGACGAGGATGGCGAGTTTCACTATTTTGAGGATGAGACGGATCCCCTGGACAGGTTTGACAGACCCACCCACGACGAGGATATAGAGGGGTATGAGACCGGAGAATATTTTTCGTTCCCGGCGGACAACAGGGTGGAAGGCCTTCACTACTCTGTGGATATAAAGGAAGAGGAGTACCGTGACGGGGAGAATACCACTATCTATTACAATTACCCGGTGGTAAAAGGCGATGTGCCGAACGTGGATGCTATCAATGATGCGATCTGCGCAGAGTGGGAGAGCCTGTTGGATTATTACGAGGAAGACTACAGAGATTACATGTACGAAGGAGACGGTATTTTGGCTCAGCTGGACGGCAATGTTACATATATGTCGGAAGATATTCTGAGTATCGTATATAGGGAGACTGTCTATTACGGGGCCTATCTGGATTATCAGGCAGATCTGTATCTCTATTGCCTGAATTTTGATATGAAGAACGGGCAGCTTTTGGAAAACACGGGAATGCTGGATATCGACGAGGAGTTCGTGGAGGATTTCCGGGAGAGAAGCGAGAGGCAGAATGCGGACAGTGTGTTGGATTATTATACGGATGAGGACGCAATGTACTATTTTAGAGATTCCTACTACCTGATCCTGTTCTACTGCCCTCAGGGGATGGAGGTCGGACTCAATATGGACGAGGGATGGGTGACAGTGACTTATCCGGACTATGAGGATTATCTGAAGAGGATGTAACGGATAAAGAGAGACACCGCCGGGGACATACGCTCCGGCGGTAAAACTTTTTGTTGACGGAAGAGCGCGGGGCGTGGTAGAGTAATGGTATCTTGAAAATTCAGTTTGTCTGCTTTGCATATCCGGCATGTCGCCATTTATTTCAAAGCGAGAATGAAAAAAGAAATATGAAAAAGAGAGGAGAGATGCCATTGAGGGTCATTTATGGGACACTTATTATGCTAGAGTAGGGAAAGATAAAATAAGTCTTGACAGAAAAGAACGCTTGTTCTAATATAATAACAAACGAGTGTTCGAGAAGACTATAAAAAGGAAGGATACGAGAATGGATAACAGCGAAAAATTAAAAGCGTTGGATGCGGCGATAGCGCAGATTGAGAAACAGTACGGGAAGGGGACCGTGATGAAGCTCGGTGATCCGTCCGCCCAGATGAATATAGAGACGATACCGACCGGATCTTTGAGTCTCGATCTGGCGCTGGGCCTGGGAGGGATTCCGAAGGGAAGGATCGTGGAGATTTACGGACCGGAATCCAGCGGTAAGACGACAGTGACGCTCCATATGATAGCGGAAGTGCAGAAGAGGGGCGGTATCGCCGGATTTATCGACGCGGAGCACGCGCTGGATCCGGTGTATGCGAGAAATATTGGCGTGGACGTGGATAATTTATATATATCCCAGCCGGACTGCGGAGAACAGGCGCTGGAAATTACGGAGACGATGGTGCGTTCCGGTGCGGTGGATATCATTGTGGTGGATTCGGTGGCGGCGCTTGTGCCCAAGGCGGAGATCGACGGAGAGATGGGAGATTCCCATGTGGGCCTGCAGGCGAGACTGATGTCCCAGGCGCTGAGAAAGTTGACGGCGGTGATCAGCAAATCGAATTGTACGGTTGTGTTTATCAATCAGCTCCGTGAGAAAGTGGGTGTTATGTTCGGCAATCCGGAGACGACCACCGGTGGGCGCGCGCTGAAATTTTATTCCTCGGTGCGTCTGGATGTGAGAAGGATCGAATCATTGAAGCAGGCGGGCGAAGTGATCGGTAACAGGACCAGAGTGAAAGTAGTGAAGAATAAGATTGCTCCGCCTTTTAGGGAGGCGGAATTTGACATTATGTTCGGGGAGGGCATATCCCGTGTGGGCGATATTCTGGACATCGCCGCGGGAATCGACGTAGTCAGCAAGAGCGGCGCCTGGTATGCCTACGAGGGAAATAAGATCGGACAGGGGAGAGAGAATGCAAAACAGTACCTGAAAGACAATCCGACGGTTTGCGAGGAGATCGAAAGCAGGGTCAGGAAACATTTCTCTCTGACGGAGGAAGAGGAGCGGAATCCGGCGGCGGAGACAAAGCCGGAAGAAAAGGGCAAAAAGAAAAAAGAAGCGGAATAGACTATGCAGGGAGATCACATTATAACAGGTATTACGGCGCTCTCCAAAGGCCGCTATAAGATTGAGGTGGACGGGGAATGCGGGTTCGTGCTGTACAGGGGTGAGCTGAAGGCGTACCACATTCGGGAGGGCGAAGAGATTTCGGGGGAATTTTTGGAAGAAATTTTGTCAGAAATTCTCCCCAAACGGGCAAAACTGCGCAGTATGAATCTTTTGAAGAGCCGGGAATACACGGAGTATCAGCTCCGCGAAAAACTGAGACAGGGAATATATCCGGAAGCGGTTATCGACGAGGCTATAGAATATCTGAAGTCGTATCACTATATTGACGACAGGCGCTATGTGAAAGATTACATCACATATTACAGCGAAAGCCGCAGCAGGGGAAGGATCGAACAGGATCTGCTCCGGAAGGGGATCTGTAGAGATCTGATCCGCACGGTCTGTGAGGAAGATCTGGATGAGGATAGACTGCCGGACGAGATTCTGCTGATGAAAAAGCTGCTGGAGAAGAAGAATTACCGGGCGGAGAGCGCCGATTACCCGGAAAGGCAGAAGCTGAAAGCTTTCTTGTACAGAAAGGGATTTTCTTTGGATAATATAGAGAAAATCCTTTGACTATATCAGTCACTTCAGAATCATTCGCGGCATTTGTGAAAGTGCTTGACATAACACTTTTTTTTGTTTAAAATTGAAGTGTTGTAAATATGCTAATTAGAATATCTGCCACATAAAATAGATATTCTATGATAGATTTGTACAATGAAAACTGAATAAGGAGGTGCTCCTGTACATGCTTGATGTCATTATAGCAGTATTGGTCACTCTTGTTGTCGTGGCTCCCGTGTCCGCCTATATTGCGACGAATTACCGGAAAAAAGTGGTGGAATCCCAAATTGGCAGCGCGGAGGAGAAGGCAAGAGAGATTATCGATGAGGCTTTAAAGACTGCGGAAACCAAGAAGCGTGAAGCACAGCTTGAGACAAAGGAAGAGTCCATTCGCGTAAAGAATGAACTGGACAAGGAAGTCAAAGAGCGGAGAGCGGAAGCGCAGCGCTATGAACGCCGGATCCAGCAGAAGGAAGAGAACATCGAGAAAAAGGCTGATGCTATGGAGAAGAAAGAAGCGAGTCTTGCTGCGAGAGAAGAACGTCTGAACAAGCAGCGGGAAGAAGTTTCTAAGCTGAATGAGCAAAGATTACAGGAACTGGAAAGAATCTCAGGATTAACCTCTGAACAGGCAAAAGAATATTTACTGAAAATTGTTGAAGATGAAGTGAAACACGAGTCCGCAGTTATGATCAAAGAAATGGAGACGCGGGCGAAAGAAGAGGCAGACAAGAAAGCGAAGGAATATGTTGTCACCGCTATCCAGAAATGTGCGGCGGACCATGTTTCGGAGACGACAATATCTGTTGTGCAGCTTCCGAATGACGAGATGAAAGGAAGGATCATCGGCAGAGAGGGCAGAAATATCAGAACGCTCGAGACGATGACAGGCGTGGATTTGATCATTGATGATACGCCGGAAGCAGTTATCCTTTCCGCATTCGATCCGATCAGGAGGGAAGTGGCACGTATTGCGCTGGAAAAACTGATCGTCGATGGCCGTATCCATCCGGCCAGGATCGAGGAGATGGTCGAAAAAGCGCAGAGAGAAGTCGAAGTAATGATCAAAGAGGAAGGTGAGGCGGCAACTCTCGAAGTGGGAGTGCACGGTATTCATCCCGAACTGATCAAATTACTTGGTAAGATGAAGTTTAGAACAAGTTATGGTCAGAATGCGCTCAAGCATTCCATAGAAGTGGCACAGCTGTCCGGACTGCTTGCAGCCGAGATGGGGCTGGATGTCAGAATGGCTAAAAGGGCAGGACTTCTTCATGATATCGGCAAGGCTGTGGATCATGAAATGGAAGGTTCCCATATACAGCTTGGCTCCGAACTTTGCAGAAAGTATAAAGAATCTGCAACGGTTATTAATGCGGTGGAATCTCATCACGGAGATGTGGAGGCACAGTCTCTCATTGCGTGTATCGTACAGGCGGCTGATACCATTTCTGCGGCCAGACCGGGTGCGAGAAGAGAAACCCTTGAGACTTACACAAGCAGACTGAGACAATTAGAAGAAATCACAAACAATTTTAAAGGCGTAGATAAATCTTTTGCAATCCAGGCGGGTAGAGAGATTCGAGTAATGGTAGTTCCAGAGCAGATATCTGATTCGGATATGGTTCTGCTGGCGAGAGATGTTTCTAAGAAGATAGAAGCTGAATTGGAATATCCCGGGCAGATCAAAGTCAACGTGATCAGAGAAAGCCGCGTAGTTGATTATGCAAAATAGTACATGAAAAGTAAGTCCTGCAGCGAATAGCTGCAGGGCTTTTTTTGTGCTATTTATCTCAAAATCGAACTGTTTTCGGCTTTAATTTTTTATGGTTTTTCTATTGCCTGGTTTTGCTTTATTGTAGTAGAATATCAGGAGTGGATTATTGTATACAATAATACGCAAATGTGAGAAAGCATGCATAATATAGAAATGAGCAGGAGGAGTTATCATGAAAACACTTCAGGAGATGAGCAGGCAGGAACTGGAGGAACTGCACAGTGAACTGGCAGCACAGTTTGAAGAGATCAAAGCGGAAGGTTTAAAGCTGGATATGTCCAGAGGAAAACCGGCGCCGGAACAGCTTGATACGGCAATGCCGCTTTTGGATGTGCTGAATTCCGAATCTGATCTGAAGACGGAGAGCGGGGTGGACTGCAGAAACTACGGCGTTATGGATGGCATTCCTGAGGTGAAGAGACTGATAGCACAGATGCTGGAGACAAAGCCGGAGAATGTGATCGTCGACGGAAATGCCAGTCTGTCTCTTATGTTTGACACGGTGTCTCACTCCATAACGCACGGAGTGTGCGGAAGTACTCCGTGGTGCAAACTGGATAAGGTAAAGTTTTTGTGCCCTGCACCAGGCTACGACAGGCATTTTAAGGTGACAGAGTATTTTGGAATTGAGATGATTACCGTTCCGATGACAAAGGATGGTCCGGATATGGATCTGGTGGAGAAATATGTGAAGGAGGATGCTGCCGTAAAAGGGATCTGGTGTGTGCCGAAGTATTCCAATCCCCAGGGATACACCTACTCCGATGAGACAGTGAAGCGCTTTGCCGCCCTTGAGTCCGCTGCGGAAGATTTCAGAATCTATTGGGATAATGCCTATTGCATTCATGATCTGTATGAGGACAGGAGAGACGTACTTTTGGAGATTCTGTCGGAGTGTGAGAGGGCGGGACATCCGGATATGGTATTTGAGTTTGCCTCCACTTCCAAGATCAGCTTTGCGGGCGCAGGTATTTCCGCTGTGGCGAGTTCAGCAAAGAACCTTGAGTGGTTCAAAAAGGCCATGACAGTTCAGACGATCGGGCCGGATAAGATAAATCAGCTGCGCCATGCGAGATATTACAGAGACAAAGAGGGATTGAGAACACAAATGATGAAAAATTCAGCACTGATCCGCCCGAAATTCAGTCTGGTGTTGGATACGCTGGAAAAGGAACTTGGCGGTCTTGGAATCGGTGAGTGGACCAATCCGCTGGGTGGCTATTTTATCTCCTTTGACGCGCCGGAAGGCTGTGCCAAAGCGATCGTGGCAAAATGTAAGGAAGGCGGCATGGTGCTGACGGGCGCAGGGGCAACCTATCCCTACGGCATCGATCCGAAGGACAGCAATATTCGGATTGCTCCCTCCTATCCGTCTCTTGAGGAGATGAAGGAGGCGACGAAACTGTTCGTATTGTGCGTAAAACTGGTCAGTATTGAAAAAATATTGAAAGAAAAGAAATAGAAAGGGATGGGGCTAACATGTCTGAAGAGTTCAAACGCCTTGGCAGGACACTTGTCCATAACGGCAAGATCATAGATTACTATCAGGATACCGTGCAGGTTCCCAATGGAAATGTGGTAAAATGGGATTTTATCGGACACAAGGGCGCGGCGGCGATGCTGGCTGTGCGGGAGGACGGAAAACTTCTGATGGTGCGCCAGTGGAGAAATGCGCTGGACCGCTATACGCTGGAAATTCCGGCGGGAGGGCTCAACAGTGCCGATGAGCCGACTGAGACGGCGGCAATCCGGGAGCTGGAGGAAGAGACCGGCTATATTGCCGGGAATGTACAGTTTCTGCTGAGCATTTACACGACGGTGGCTTTTTGCAATGAAAAAATTGACATTTATCTGGCGAGGAATTTAAAGCGCCGGGAGAGCCAGCATCTGGACGAGGATGAGTTTATCGATGTGAAGGCATGCGAGCTTGATGAGCTTGTGCAGATGATCTACGATGGGAAGATAGAGGATTCCAAGACGGTCAGCGCGATCATGACATACAAGAGCTTCCTCACAGACAAAAAACTGTAGCCGATCCGGCATAGCATATCCGACAGGACTTTTTCATATATTTTACAAATGTCAGAGGAAGTCCTAATTATGATCGGAAGTGTTTTTCATTATTTTCACGGAACAGAAGATGCGGAGCAGATGGCAAAATTGTTTTACACTCTGTTTTTTGGCTTTTTTGCCGGGGTTCTGGGAATGGTCATAAAACAGGAGAGTCTGCTCTACAATACGGGGTTTCTGGACAGTTATACGCTCAGTCCGATAAAATATCTGGAGCCGGATATCGGAAAGCTGTTGCCTACGATTCTGATGCAGCGCCTCGGGGCGGCGATGCTTCTCATTGTTTTGTCCACCACTTATCTCGGTGGAGTTGCCGCATATTTATACCAGATATGGAGCGGACTTGCCATAGGGATTTTTACGTCGGGAAGTATGATACGTTATGGCACAAAGGGTTTAGCGTTGATCGCGGGCAGCCTTTTGCCCCAACAGCTCATTTTACTGCCGGCCTATCTGGTGTTGTCGGTGGAATGCTGCGAGCTGTGCAAGGCGATGTACTTCCGGAGAATGTCGGGAGAGTTTCCCGGCAGAGACAGAGGAAGAGTTTTCTTAAAAAAGGGATTGCGCATGCTGTTTTGCATGATGATCATTGCTGCGGGCTGCTTTGTGGAGGCGTATATGAACCCCCCGATTTTAAAGATTATACTGAAGCTTTTTTAATTATACATTGCTTTTCCCTCAGAAATATAATATTATGTAAATTGATCGTGAAGAGAGGTATGAGGGAGATGGAACGGGAGATAGAGGCTTTTATTTCATATTTGCATAATATTAAAAAGACATCGTCCAACACGGAGATGTCTTACAGGCGCGATTTGACCAAACTGCGCATCTACTTGGAAATAACGGCGGGGTCTCCGGCAGTGGATGAGGTGACGGAGGAAAATTTAAAAAAGTATATGGCATATATGGAGCGAAAGAAGTTCAAAGCTTCCACCATATCCAGGAGTATCGCCTCGATCAAAGCTTTCTACCACTACCTTTTGAAGGAAGGTCTGGTACGAAAAGACATTTCCGATTGTCTGAAAGCGCCGCGGGTGGAGCGGAAGACACCGGATATTTTATCTGTCGAGGAGATGGAAAAGTTGTTGAATCAGCCCTCCGGGGGTTCCGATAAGGAGATAAGGGACAGCGCCATGCTGAAACTGCTGTATGCCACCGGAATCAGAGTGTCAGAGCTGATCAGTCTGAGAGTATCGGATGTAAATATGCAGATGGGCTTTCTGATCTGCCGGGAAGGTGACAGGGAGAGAATGATACCTTTCGACAGCCAGGTGCAGGAGGCGCTGCGGCGCTATCTGATCAGGGCAAGGAATCACATGGCTTCCAATGAGGCGAAAGATATCCTGTTTGTGAACTGTTCCGGAACGTCGATGAGCAGACAGGGGTTTTGGAAGCTGATAAAGAGTTATGCCAGGAAGGCAGGCATCACAAAAGATATTACGCCCCATACGCTGCGGCATACTTTTGCGGCGCATCAGGTGGAGAACGGAACGGATTTAAAGAGTGTGCAGGAAATGTTAGGACATTCCGATATTTCGACCACACATATGTATTTGAAGTTGGGAAAGCCCTCTGTGAAAGAGGCCTGAATGCAGATAAAAGACGAAAGAACAGTCAGAGGGAACGAAAAATGTCAAAAAAACCTTTTATAACAAAAACACAGGTAGAGGAGATCACAGGAAAATATCCGACTCCGTTTCACATCTATGACGAGAGAGGGATCCGGGAGAACGCCAGGGCGGTGAAAGAAGCTTTTTCATGGAATCCGGGATTTCGGGAATACTTTGCCGTAAAGGCGACGCCTAATCCCTACCTGATGCAGATTCTGGCGGAGTACGGCTGCGGAGCCGACTGCTCCTCCATGACGGAACTGATGCTGAGCGCGGCGATCGGATTGTCCGGAGAACAGGTGATGTTTTCTTCCAACGATACGCCGGCGGAAGAGTATACTTATGCAAATGAGATGGGGGCGATCATCAATCTGGACGATATCACTCACATTGATTTCTGTGAGGAGGCCTGTGGCGGGAAGCTGCCGGAGACTATGAGCTGCCGCTATAATCCGGGCGGTGTGTTTCAGATGAGCAACGGCATAATGGACAACCCCGGGGATTCCAAATATGGCATGACGCCGGATCAGATGGTGGAAGCTTACCGGATTCTGATGAAAAAAGGGGTGAAACATTTCGGCATCCACGCTTTTTTAGCCAGCAATACGGTGACAAACGAATATTATCCGATGCTGGCGGAACAGCTTTTTGAGCTGGCGGTGAAATTGAGGGAAGAGACAGGCGCGCACATCAAATTTATCAATCTCTCAGGCGGCGTCGGAATTCCCTACACGCCGGATCAGGAGCCCAACGATATCTATGAGATCGGAGAGGGCGTGAGAAAGGCTTATGAGAAAGTTCTGGTTCCCGCCGGTATGGACGATGTGATGATCTATACGGAGATGGGCCGGTTTATGATGGGGCCTTACGGTGCCCTTGTGACGAAGGCGATCCATGAGAAACATATCCACAAAGAATATATCGGTGTGGACGCCTGTGCGGTAAATCTGATGCGTCCCGCCATGTACGGAGCCTATCATCATATCACGGTGCTGGGAAAGGAGGATGCCGTCTGTGACCACATGTATGATGTGGCGGGATCTTTGTGCGAAAATAATGACAAGTTTGCCATAGACAGGATGCTGCCGGAGATCGAGATGGGAGATTATCTGTATATCCATGATACCGGAGCGCACGGGTTTTCCATGGGATACAATTACAATGGCAAGCTGCGCTCGGCCGAACTTCTGCTGAAGGAGGACGGCAGTGTGAAGCTGATCCGTCGCGCGGAGACGGCGAAAGATTATTTCAGCACGTTTGACAATCTGGATATCTATGGGAAACTGGATTTATGCTAGTCGGAGGCCGTTTCACCGCGTGGCAGCAAACCATCTGATTCATAGTGGTTGCGGGCATTCCAGAGAATCCACTCCTCGTATCCTGCATCATAGACTGCCTGAATCTGTTCTCTGATCTGTTCTCCCCCATAGGAGATATGTCCATCGATCCAGGTGG
Organism: bacterium 1XD8-76; assembly: GCA_003611955.1. Taxonomy (GTDB): domain Bacteria; phylum Bacillota; class Clostridia; order Lachnospirales; family Lachnospiraceae; genus 1XD8-76. Next base: position 4,883 of record RAZE01000028.1, on the reverse strand, counting down.
CGGTAAAAGCCTGGAGCCATGGACGCACGATGGCTCTGTCCGTCTCTTTTACCGCCTGCAGTTCCTCACAGGAATCGGTGAGCGCTGCAAACACAGTTCCGTAGGGTTCGGCATCCGGCACATGGTATCCGAACACGCCGCTGCCGTAATGCGAGGGATACACCATGGGGGAGAGAACATCGATGGTGCCTGCCATAGCCGTATAATTCTGGCCTACACGTTCTATATCCACTTCGCTTCCGATGATGGTTCCGAATACATCCGCTGAGACCGGAATCCCTTTTTCATGTAATCGTTCTGCTGTATAACTCAGAAAACCCGTGATCATCTTTTCTCTTGTGTCACTCTCCATGACCACGCCGTAATCAGCCGTATCCGCATCGGTACCGATGGGAAAGCGCACATAGTCGTATTGAATCTCATCAAATCCTGTGTCTGCCGCGGCCAGGGCGACTTCGGTCAGGTATTCCCAGACACCCTCCTCGCAGGGATTGACCCATGCCAGTCCGTAGGCATCGGTTAGTGCCGTGCCATCGGCTTTTTTCAGCGCGAGTTCCGGACGCGCCTGGGCCAGGCAGGGGTCCTTAAAGCAGACGATTCTGGCGATAGTGTAAATATTATGTTCTTTCAGTGTGGCCATCAGAGATTCCATATCACTGATATAATTGGTACAGGCCCCCATATCCCGGACGGTTTCCATATCCATCTGATATGTGATATTCCCCTCATCGTTTTTCACATCGATGACTACGGTATTTAATTCCGTCTCATCGATCAACTGAATGAGATCTTCCATGTAGGAGCTTCCGGCCATAGGGCCGGTGATGTAGATTCCCTTAACCTTGACGCGCTCCTGCAGGAAGATATCGTCGTTTTCTGTTTCCGACTCTGCTGTCTCCGATTCCGCCGTTTCCGCCGGAGCGCTGTTTTCCGATACGCTGGCAGTGTCCTGGAAGTTTGAGGGATCCGGGACGTCCGTCGAAATACTGACTGCCGCGGTGCTCCTGTTTTTATCTATATAGTGATAGGTCAGTAGTCCGCTGATTCCTGCCGCGCAGAATATCAGCAGAATACTTTTTCTGTTTTTTCCCCTGTACATATCTAACCCTGTATTGTTATGCGAGAAGTTCGTCGGCCAATTTATCCAGATCAGCCTTATTTTCATCGGTCAGTGCCGAGCAGATGGTAATGCCGGTTTCCGTATAAGTGATATTCTGACTGTTTTCCAGCAGTTTCTTTATTGTGCGGGCAGCGGCAGGCGCCCAGGAACCGTTCTCAATAATAGCGATCGTGCGGTTCTGGAAGTTGCGTTCCGTCAGATGATGGATAAACTGTTTCATGAAAGGGAAGATATCCATGTTGTAAGTCGTGGTGGCCAAAACCAGTTTTCCATAGCGGAAAGCATCCTCCACGGCTTCCGCCATATCTTCTCTTGCCAGATCGCAGAGAACGACTTTGGGGCAGCCTTTTGCCTCCAGTTTTTCCGCCAGCAGTACGGCGGCTTCTTTTGTATGGCCATAGACGGATGTGTAGGCGATCATAACCCCGTCAGATTCCACGCCGTAGGAGGACCAGATATGGTAGAGGTTCAGATAGTAGCCCAGATTTTCGGTGAGGACAGGACCGTGCAGCGGGCAGATCTTCTGAATGTCCAGATCGGCGGCTTTTTTTAAAAGCGCCTGCACCTGCATACCGTATTTACCGACGATACCGATATAGTAGCGGCGGGCTTCACAGGTCCAGTCTTCCTCCACATCCAGCGCGCCGAATTTACCGAAGGCATCCGCGGAGAATAAGACTTTGTCCACGTCATCGTAGGTTACCATGACTTCAGGCCAGTGCACCATAGGAGCGGTGACGAAGGTGAGAGTATGTCTGCCGAGGGAGAGAGTGCTCTTTTCGGCAGCAATGATCCTGCGCTCTTCAAATTCCTGCCCGAAGAACTGTTTCATCATGCGGAAAGCCTGAGCGGTGGCCACGATAGTAGTTTGAGTATATTTATCCATCAGAGCGTGGATGCCGGCGGAATGGTCGGGCTCCATGTGCTGTACGATGAGATAGTCCGGCGCCTTACCGGAGAGCGCTTCGTCCAGATTATGGAGCCAGGCATCCGTGAAGCTGGCGTCCACCGTGTCAAATACGGCGGTCTTTTCATCGCAGATCACATAGGAATTATATGCCATGCCGTTCGGCACACTGTACTGCCCCTCAAAAAGATCGACCTCATGGTCGTTTACGCCGAGATATTTGATGTCATTTGTGATAAACATATAAATGATAGCTCCTTTCTGCTGTTGATTTTTTTCAAATTTATTTTAGCATAAGAAAGCAGGGTTGGCTATCCCATAGAAAAGTAAAAATATGACACCTTTAACTAAAAATCATAGGTTTCAGAAAAATATGGCGATCGTTAGAATAAATGTAGTTACAAAAAAATATTATTCATGATTGGGAGGGAAAGATGAAAGTAAAAGATTCTTACCAAATTTCAACAGATCCTGTGAGGACAGAGCGTATTGATGCTTTATATAAGTATATAACCTCTTCCAAATATGGTATTTGTGTGGAAAGAGCCAGACTGCTTACAGAATATTACAGGAACCACCTGGATCAGGTTCCGATCGTCAGAAGGGCGAATGGCATTGATTATGTATTGCAGAATATGAGCATTTATATCATGCCGGGAAGCCTTTTTGCGGGAAATCAGGCATCTCATCCCAGGTGGGCGCCGTTATTTCCGGAGTTTGATGTACAGTGGATGGAAGATGAAATGATCAAGGGAGATCCCTATTTCCCGGATAAACGTCCCGAGGACCGCTATATCCTGCGGGAGGAGGACATAGAGGATATACGGGAATTCTGCGATTGGTGGAAAGGAAATACAGTTACAGACGTTTTGTGCACCCGTCTGCCGAAAGAGGCGATGGACACCCATTTCCACATTAAGGCAGCTGACATCGGAGCATATTTCCAGGGGGGAGACGGGCACTATGCACCTGATCATCCCTGGCTGATCCAGAACGGTTTGAGAAAGATCATTGAGGGATGTGAAAAAGGATTAGAAAATATAGATTATAAAAATGATCCTGACTGCGTCAAGAAAAAAGATTTTTATGAGGCGGCGAAGATCAGCGCGAATGCCATCATCAGGTTTGCGGCGAGATATGCGGAACTTGCAGAAAAACTGGCTGCGGAAGAAAAGGATGAGATCAGAAAAGGCGAGCTTTTGGACATAGCGGATATGTGCCGGCATGTGCCGGAAAATCCCGCGCGCAATTTTAAGGAAGCTCTGCAGTTTATCACTCTGACCCATATCTGTATCCAGATCGAAGATAACGGGGCAGGTATCTCCTTCGGACGTTTTGATCAGTTTATGCAGCCTTATTATGAAAAGGGAATCGCAGACGGCACACTGACAAAAGAGTTGGCGACGGAATTGACAGAGAATTTTTTCCTTCAGATATATGGGTGTAACAAAGTGCGGAGCTGGGTAGATACAGACTTTTTCCGCGGGGTGCCGATGTTCCAGAATCTGACGATCGGCGGCGTGAATCCGGAGACCATGGCTGACGCTACCAATGATATGAGCTATATCGCGCTGGATGCGACTTACAATACGAGAATACCGCAGCCGTCTTTGACAGTGCGTTTCCATAAAAATACGCCCATGGAATTTAAAATGCGTGTGGCGGAAGTGGTGAGGCTGGGATTGGGCCTGCCCTCTATTTTTAACGATGAGACATATACCCGTGCGATGATGAACAGGGGATATGAGATGAAGGATGCTTACAACTATTGTATCATCGGCTGTATTGAACCGGGGGCGCCGGGATTATTGGGAGGGCGCACCGGGGGAGCCTGGCTGAATTGTACAAAGGTATTGGAAATGGCTTTGTACAATGGCAAAGATCCCAGAACAGGTATCTGCCTGCATAAAAATATAAACGGAAAAGATCTGTCAACCTTTGAAAGCTATCAGGAAATGGAAGATGCCTTTGTAGATCAGATGAAATATTATATCAGGATGGAGGCGATCCTTGAGAATACGATCGATCAGGTCTGGGAAGATAAGATGGAGGAACCCATAGCTGCCATATGTGCATGTCCCACCACGACCATTCCCCGCGGAAAGCCGATCAAGCAGGGGGGAGCCAAGTATGATCTGACCGGACAGCAGACGATTGGAACAGCCAATATTGCAAATAGTCTGTACGCGATCAGGAAGCTGGTATTTGAGGACAGAGTGATCTCCGGGGCGCAGCTGCGGCATGCATTGGAGACAAACTGGCAGGATGAGAAGACGGCGCCGACCGGACCGCAGATCAAGGCAATGTGTCTGGCAGTTCCCAAGTATGGCAATGATATCGACGAGGTGGATTTTATTGCCCGGGATATGCTGGCTATGATCGCCACAGAACTTTCTTCTTATAAAAATACCAGATATGGCAGAGGTCCTATCGGGGGAACATTGCATTGCTCTACAAGTACGGTTTCCAGCAATACACCGTTTGGACATGTGTGCGGCGCAACGCCTGATGGGCGTGATGCATATATGCCTGTGGCAGATGGCCAGTCGCCGATGAGAGGGACAGATGTCAACGGGCCGACAGCCGCGATTGCTTCCGTCGCAAAACTGCACAATGAACTGCTTTCGTGCGGCTCGCTGTACAATATGAAATTCAGTCCGGAAGAATTATCCTGACAATAATATTTTACACCTAAAAATTGTACACTTTTAGCAAAATATAATAGGTTTTGAAAAAAATACATACTGGCTATAATGAAAACAGCATAAAAACGATTATGGAAAGAAAGCAATTTGGTAAATAGTCAAGAGTTATTTTAAAAAGATTTTCAGGGAAAAGGGTAACCTTAATAAACCT
>RAZE01000027.1 GCA_003611955.1 bacterium 1XD8-76 | reverse complement strand
TATCCTTCTGTCTAATCAAAAAAGAATAAGTCTGTAAGCTGTTTTTCTTGCTTACAAACTTATTATACGAGGAGTGATTTTATGTAGAAAGATAAAGTGCTGATTGTTGATGATGAAAAAGAGATCGCAGACCTTATTTCTCTTTATCTGAATAACGAAGGCTTTCAGGTATTCACCTGTTATAATGCAACAGACGCGCTTCAATGCATTCGGACATAAGATCACTGGTCTCTCCCTGGGCGCAGATGATTCCATGACAAAACCTTTTGAGCCATTGGAGCTGGTTGCCAGGGTAAAAGCACATAAATGCACGCTGAATGACCAGCCGCTTTTGCTGACGCCGACAGAATTCTCTATCCTGGAAATTTTATGCCGAAACAGGGGAAATGTGGTCAGTTCCGAGGATCTGTTCCATCAGATCTGGAAGAACGAATATTATACCAAAACCAATAATACGATCACCGCACACATCCGGCATCTGCGGGAAAAGATGGGAGACTCTTATGAAAATCCGAAATATATCAAAACGGTCTGGGGATACGGCTACAAGATCGAAGACTAAGGGGAGGGATACTGATTACTCCGCCTTCCAGCTCCGAATCACGCGTCGGTTCTGTGCCAGCGCACTGCTTTCCACCGCGATCGTTATTCTGTTGTATCTGTTTTTGTGGAAGCGGAGAATGGGCGAATGGATCGTCCGCATGATCGAATTATGGATGTCCATTGACCACGAAGAGGCCTTTTATGTATACAATGATTATTTTCGGGGAATCAGAGCAGTTTTTTTGCGGCGGCGATTGTTCTGATCTTTTTGCTCCTGCTTGTGTTTCTGTTTCGTTGGCTGACCCGTTATTTCAGGGAAATCAACAAGGGCATGGACTGCCTTTTGTCCGAACACGAAGAGCTGATACGGCTCTCCCCGGAGATGCTGCCTTTTGAGATAAAGCTGAACACTGTTCAAAATATTCTGATACAGCGGGAGAAAGCGGCCAGAGCAGCCGAACAGCGGAAGAATGAACTGGTCATGTATCTGGCCCATGATATCCGCACCCCTCTGACCTCTATTATCTTCTGGCCCAGGTGATCGATGAACATATGCCGCTTCTCACAGAGCACAGAAATTATATCACCTTCCATGCGGCGGAATCATTGGAAGTATGCGGTGACCCGGAAAAACTTGCCTGCGTATTTAATAATCTGTTGAAAAACGCGGCGGCCTACAGCATCACAGGAACAGAGATCATCGTGAACGCAGAAGAGATAGCGGATCATATCGTTGTGACGGTCAGCAATCACGGAAAGTCCTGTGACTGAGATGGATGATTTTCAAAACGATACGGAATCATTCGAAACACAGACTATGGAAACAGCCTGGTATCTCACACTGGTAAACCATGAACATCCGCTTCCGGAAAATCACATGGAGGATCCCATCAATCTGGCGGATCTGCCCAGCGGTGAGAAGGTGGATGAACGGATTCATGAGCCGCTCATGGAAATGTTGGATGACGCGGAAGAATTAGGCCCTATTGTTGTTTCCGACTATCGAACCCCGGAAAACAGCAGAGCCTGTATGATGATAAAATCAATAAATATAAAAAACAGGGGTATTCCGAGAGGGAAGCGATCGAACTGGCTCAGCAATGGGTTGCCGAACCCGGCACCAGCGAACATCAGTTAGGACTTGCCGTGGATATCAATGGAGATGATTACGATATTTACCTCTGGCTTCAGGAAAACAGCTACAAATATGGTTTTATCTTTCTCTATCCCGGGAATAAATCGCACATTACCACTGTGGCCGAAGAGGTATGGCATTATCGCTATGTCGGAAAAGAAGCTGCCGCAGAGATCCATGGGCGCGGGATCTGTCTGGAAGAATACCTGGAAAATCAGAAATCCGCTTCTGGAAGAGTATAATATCCAGGATTCCCTGAAAGATCTGCCCGGTGGAACCATCAGGGAAATAACAAAGGCAGAAGGGTTGGCCCCTCTACTACCTATAGATAGCAAATGGCAATCAGAAAGCCAAAGAAAAAACAATTGAAATGGCCAAATCCATGTTGAATGAAAATATTGACTTTATTACAGACAGATAGAGAAAATCCTGAATATATCAACTCTGTTATATCTGACTGTGAAAATAATTAGGATATATCTTCCATTGAGAGCGTTTGCGGAAGGATTTGAACCTTCGGTGCGTTGCCGCACACCACCTTAGCAGGGTGGCACCATAAACCTCTCGGACACGCAAACATAAAGTGGATGGGGCAGGACTCGAACCTGCGGTGTTTCTGTGTGACGGATTTACAGTCCGCTGCCCTCGCCACTAGGCATACCCATCCAAAAGGCGGCCAGAGGGAATCGGTCTCCGCTCTGCCGGATCACCATTATCTTATAGCCACCGTAGCTCCTGAGAGACCTGAACTCAATACCTCCGGCTTGAACGGCCGTGTGTCCAGGGAACTAAAGTTCATTTACCTTTAGACCATGGGACCTTACAGCAGGCATTTTCCAGCCTGCTGTTATCTTATTGTTTCTCTTTCTTATCCTCCATTCATGCGCTGATCTGTGTCTGCGCTACCGTATCAGTAGCCAGAATATCATCCAGGCGTACCTGCAGAACCGCCGCAAGCACCACCAGATTATCTATCGTCGGCAGAACGGCCCCCTGTTGCCACTTGTAGATGGCCTGCGGTGTGGCAAAGCCAAAAATATCCTGCAGATCCCTTACTGATAGTCCTGCCTGCTTCCGCAGCCTTGCTATGTTCTGCCCCGTCCTCGCCATATCTATAACCGGCAGATTCACCATAATTCTCACCTCCTGCTATTTGAAATCAATATTCAGGCGGCAATACCCCACATGGGACTCGAACCCATGGCCACTCGATCAAAAGTCAGGGATGCCCTTTATTCCTTGGGCTCTCCCAACTGAGCTAATGGAGCATAAAAAATACCGCCAATCTTGTAAAGATTTTCTCACACAAGATAAGCGGTACATAGATCCATGTTCTGTTTCCGGCAGGTTCCTTACAGCTCTGCCTTCCGGATGTCACACAGTTTTTCGCCTTTTCCTTATCTTACATGAGCGTATCTTAACCAGACTCTGCTCTTTTTCTTTACTGAACAGTGCCTCATAATATTCGCTATGCAGATAATATGCGAAGCCATTCGCAGCGAAATTAACTGTTGCCATGATTGTTTCCTTTCTGGACTCATCCGATCCGCTTTGTTCTTAACTGTAATCACTATAACACCAATTTCCGGATTTGTCATTATACCAGTAATATAATTTTATAGATGCCTTTTGTAGCATTTACGCTACCCATAAAACATAAACAGTTCATGGCTGATAAGAATTGTAAAGTGTTGATGTGGATTATCACTCTTACTCAAGTAATTTGTTTTCTACTCATGTCGAGTAAGGGTTATCCCTTTCAAAGTCCCCTTTATACTGTTTCCAGCACTTCGTAAACTGCATTTAGACAATCTTCTATTGTTAATGCCTTGCCATTCTCAAAAAACACTGATGTAATAGATCGCTTTTTGCAACTCTCCTGATTGGATAATTCATTATCAAAAATATCCCTAACCTTATCTAAATCTGCCTGAGAAATATCTAACGCCCTCTTCCAATATCTAACAAAATGCTTTTTAAAAGAATCATAGTCAGAGTAAAACCCCATCGGATTATCCTGCAAACCATATTGCGCTGGCTGAAAAAGAGATGCTATATCCCTTACATATTCATATACCAAATTTTCTTTGCCCTTGACATTTGACATATTTGCTGATGCCGAAGTAATGTCAAGATTAAACTTTGACCACATATGATTTTGAAACTGATTTCCTGCCATAAAAAACTGTTGCATACTATAACCTTCTTTCTATATTTTTTAACTAATCGTTGCCAATAACTCTCTACAGTTCCTATATCTATCTTCCAAATCCCCTGCCAGACACTTCATCACAGCATCAATCTGCTCATCTGACAAATGCGGTGCAGAGTTGCCTAAATATGATTTCATATCACCCCCATGGGGAGCCCTCCCACAAAGCAACCAATACCAGATTGCCCCTATTGAATATATGTCACTCCTGCAATCCCTCAATTTAGGATTTTCCTGCAATAAAGGATCGATAAAGGTTCCGCCCGCCACAGCTTCTCCTGTTTTGGTGAGTTTTGTATTATTATCTGTATCTAAAAAAGCACTGACGCCAAAATCAATAATCTTAAACAACTTCTCCTTCGTAGAGAACACTACATTACTTGGCTTTAAATCCCTATGTATGATACCCTTTCCATGAGCATATTCCAATCCATTCAAAATAGGTCTGATTACTTTTACACTATTTTCAAAACTTAATGCACCATACTTTTTCTGTAATCCAATCAAATCATAGCCTTCGATATATTCCATCCTTATGAACGGACCTTCTGCCATTCTTCCAGCATCATATATCTTAACAATATTTGTATGATTCAACTGGAATAACATTTTGGCTTCTCTGAAAAAGCGCCTCTCACCGTTTTTCTGTTCATCCGATGAAACAAAAATAGGCGAATACACTTTCACTGCAAAGTCCATATCTAAACATTCATTATGATATTTAAAGACTGAGCCAAATCCCCCCGAACCAATCTGATCAACCTTATTATATTGCTTTATCTGCAAAAATGGATCAGCTTCTTCATCAAAATGCTCTTCTATGTATTCAACCAAACCATTTATTGAATCTGTGATTAACTTTCTTCTTCCAGCGTAGTCACCGGACTCACTCTGCATATACCTTCTAAATTCATCTGCCGTTCTGCAGCTCTTGATAAATTTTGGGATCTGATCTTTAATACTTACGTTTTCCAACAGAGAATTTCTTGTCTGAATATAATATTTATCGTCAATCGTTCCATTTGTCGCCTTTGACATCAACCCCATTTTATATTCATCCAGTAATTCTATCACCTCCGTCTTTGTCACTGTCCACCCATCTCCTTAATCAAACTATCATTTTCTTACAAGAAAAATATGCCTTTCATGTCTATATCCTTTATGTTTCAAAAGCGGCGAAGCCACAGGCATCTCTGCCTATGGCTCATATTTTACCACTGCTCCTTCAAAATTGAAACTGTATTTCATACAGAAACTGATAACCTATGATTTTTTAACGAAATTCCCTTGTTATAGCCCAGCTTATAGAAATTCCTCACTGCAGACCATGCACCTCTCCCATGGCCGCAAAAAGGCACCCAAACAAAACCCTGATGAACCATGTTTTTTTGTTCACCAGATGTCTGGATGCTTAGTAGTCTGATACTCTACTTTTCAGAGTTTCTATACCATTTTTACTTTTATAAGGTGTGGCACTACACTACTTCAGGAGGTGACCACAATGTCTCTATCTATCAATGATGCCCAAGTTTTCAGTATTGCCTTAAAGAGAGGCAGGAAGAAAAAGCATCTAACCCAGGCGCAGTGTGCAGAACTGCTTGACCATTCCGTGTCTTTTCAAAAAGATCTGGAACGCTGCCGCTGCTCCCCAAGCATTGAAAATTTCTATCATATCTGCAGGATGCTCGATATATCCGCAGATGACTGTATCTTTCAGGACAACCATGACAGGACCGGTTCTACATACCAGGAACTTTTAAGACTTCTCCTACGCTGTGATGAAAAAGCCTTGTCTGTTCTGGTGGCCACCGCTTCTGCACTGGCAGATAACACTGCCCCTCTCAATACGAAGACCGAAAAGACATAGTATGTTGAAAAAGAAAAGCCAACAGTTCAGACTGGTATCTGCACCGCTGGCTTTTTGTATCATGCCTATTAGTTGTTGTGTTATAAGTTTCAGCTAAGTGGTACCTGTATTTATAATTCCCCTTTTTTGCTTCATTACCATTGCCATGCCTTGTCTCCCTGCATATCATAATCTTCCGAACATAAAAACCAGGCTCTCTCATCACCTCGTAACGTACTTTTTACAATCGAAACAAATTCCACCCAGCTTTCCGGGTAGCCGGTATATCGGCTTTTCATTGGTTCAGGCAGACAGAATCTCTGTTTTTCATTCCTCTCTACAGTCCAGCCCTGTTCTTTCATACAGTTTTTAAATTTATCAATCATTTTGCGTTTTCCTCCAGAAATAAAAGCGCATCCTCATGAGTAACAGCAAGAACCCATTCCATCTCTCTGTTAAAAACACAGGCATCCACCTGATCCCATGGTTCAAGTTTCAAAATATAAGTGACAACTTCTTCCATCTTTGCAGCATATAAGGTTTTGTCTCTCTCATCATAAAAAAAATACCCTGTCTTCTGGCGGAATGGGAATATCCCTGATCTCTTCCATAGAAATGCATTTTGGCTTCCTTGCAAAAGAATTCCACATCAGACCATACTTCCGCAATTTTTCCTTATCCACATAATGCTCTGCAAAATCTTTTAAAATACAGTTCGCATCTGTCTGCGGCACCTTCTTCGCAAACTTGAGTTCTCCCATATTCAGCCTCCCTGTCATCTATCTCCAGAAACTTGCAAGAAAATTTTCATACTCCTGCTCCAACTGCTTCCCATAAGGATCATTCATGGCCTTTACCGCCGCAATCCCCTTTGTATATAAATTTCCGTACCAGCTCGACTGCGGCACTTTCTGCAGTTCCGTCTTTGCCCACTTCCACAAGCCGGCTGCTGCCTTACTATGATTTGCCGTGACCTCAAAACAGGCTTCCAGGATATCCTTGAACAGCCGGAGCGTCCGGATCTGTCCGTAATCCGTGGTCTTGATTACTTTTTCGCATAGGCAGAGTGCCTTTTCATAATCGCATATATATATGTAATACCGGATCAGATTTTTATAACCGGAAATAATATCTCTTGTACTGCTTTTTTTGCCGACAAGACCTCCGCCAACTGTTCCTGATAAAGCTTTTCATTTTCCGCATTTCTTTCCAGAAATGTGTTAAAGTCGATCAGCACTCTGCGGTTGGAATCGGACCATTCTGTGATAGTCTTTTTCCACTCATCCACCAGACTTCCCATCACATCCCGGTATTTCATTTCCCGGCACAAATAGATACAGTCCAGCAGGCTGTTTGTCCCAAAGTCATCCTCCATCTGTCCGTCCGGGTCATAGCCGCAGGCACAGTCAAAATTTGCGTTCTTTGCCCTCTCCAGTAAACCGGCATATTTTCCATCCCAATTGTATTTTCTGATCAGGTGCGTCAGTATCTCCAGCGTACTCTCTATCCCCTGGAATGAATTCCGCTCCCTGTCCTTCAGCTCCTCCTCAAAAAGGAAAGCAACCGCCTCTTCGTCATCGATATGGCAGTACAGAAAATAATACGCCAGCCGGAGACGGCCAATATAATTCTCGTCATCCGTACCCCATTCCCCGTTATGAAATTCTTTATAGCGAACTGTGTTGTCATTTCCTGCTTTCAGAGCCTGGTAAACAGCCTGCTGCTCTTCTATTTTAGTTCTCAACTGTTCCATCCCCATGGCCTGCTCCTTCCACTCGTTCCTTTTGCGCCAGTTCCGCCAGCATACGCCGGGCATCTTCCACCACATACAACGTCCCGCCCTCCCGGATCGCGTATTCCAGATGTGTTCTGGCGTTCTTTAACTCATTGCAGGCAATATCCACATCCGCAAGGCATACGGCAGAAACCACTTTTTGAAGCTTGGCTGTATATCCGGCGCTCCGGGCTTCCTCCATGCGGCGGAATGTCTCATACTCTCCCCGCCACAGAGCCAGGCTGGCATCCATAGCCTTCAGCATCTTCTGCCCTGTTTTCTGTACGGATGCTTTTGTGGATGAGGAGATAAGAGCATCCGCTTCCTGCCTCACCTGCATCGCCCTTTCCAGATCTTTCATCTTTTTATAACAGCTAAAACGGGTGTTCAAAAGGACAAGTTGATAATTAGCGCTTACTTTGTCATTACATAGAGATTCAGCCAAAGCCAGTGCATCGGTAAACTGTCCGGACCACATAAGGCCAGCCGCCTCGTTGATATGGATAGCCCGGATACTCCACTTTCTTTTATATACCTTTTCCAGCAGGCGCATTACCTGAACATAGGTTACCGGATCGCAGTCCTCGCTCAGGATCAGATTCAAGAGCATAAAATCCCGGGAGATCCAAATGCTGATTGGATAAGTGATCACAAAAAGGATCAACAGTTTGAGCAGGACATCTGCAATGCCGTCATCGCCCCACCAGATTCCCCTGATGCCCACAATAACATACAGCAGAAAGATCAGGATGAGAAGCCCCTGCTTGGCCCGAAGTTTCTTTTTGTATTGACGAACAATCTCTTCCGGAGTTTTATTTTGATATTGCATAGCAGCTTTCATGTTTGTTTTCATCCTCTTTTCTTTTATGTTGTATTGGTACTCTCCGTTTCACTATTTCCCATGTCTTTCTTCGGGCAACAATCCATACGCTGCTGTTTCTTCTGTCCATTTTACCCCATGCTGCATAGCTATTGTATAATCAAGCAATCTTTCATAATCACTTCTGCGATACAGCTGTTCACAGGAGACACTGACACGGGCAAGTTGTTCTTTCGTCACCGGCCTAATAGAAGTACATGAATTTTTACAACTCATATTTGGCAGTCTAAAACATTTCTCCGCATTTTGGAATTGACCTCGTTCTATATACACCAACCCAGCCAACAATGGATTTTCTTCTTTATTAGCAATATAATATTCCTCCAGTGTTCCATAATCTCTGTCTATGCTCTCGAAAAAATCTCTATAAAATTTTTCCAAATAGTCAAGAATATCTCCACATAATTGGCTCAAGCCATTTTCCGAACCATCATACTTAAAGCGGACTTTTTTTCTTGGAAAGGATGTTTTGCACGCAGCGATACTGTTCGCTCTTACTTTATCTGTAAATTTCAAATCATTTCCCGGCTGTATGATGCCCCATCTAAGTTCGTCAAAGCGGCAGTATTTGACTGCAATATCCAGAATAATAGTTGCCAATCCAGTTTTTTCATAGGAATGAAAAAAATCAAAGTCGTAAAAAGCGCAATAGAAGTATGGTTCATCCTTTTTATAGAGGTCATGTTGCGGAGACGCTTTAATTTTCCTTTGTTTAGCAGCAACTTTCATTGCTTCATATAGTACATCTTTTCCCATATTTGTCCTCCCACATGTACATTTTATAAGTGTATTTTTTATCTGTACTTTTAACTCATTTATCCTGAGCAGGAAGACCGTCAGCCATATCAAAAAACTTGCACCTACACTCCGGACAGACTGACGGAATGATTAGTGGACAAAATTTCAGCTTCACATATTTGATATGCCGCCCCTCTATGCTCCGCAAACATTCCTTTTCTTTCAGATTATCCCCTCTTTTCGGAACATAATATGGAAATGGATGTCCGCAGCAAGGACACCGCCAAAAAAGTTTTGGAGTAAAACCAAACGGAACAGCCGCAAAAAAAATCGGAAGTGATATAGCAGCCACCACAATGAAAACCGCCAAAAATGGTTTGTTTTCTATCATGGCGCTCATTCCCATGTTCCTGCCCCAAATAACCACGGGAATGAACAGCACCATACTGCAGACACCAAAAGCGGCAAAACATCCCCATTGTATCAGAAATACTGCTTTCGCAAAGGCACAGCACCGCCGGAACCGGGGCGGCATCTGTGGGAAAACATATGGGAATGGTTTTGATGTATTCTCCTGCTGTAATTGCCAGTTTGCAATATCATCTGTGGGTTTTCTCATCATCCTGTCCTCTTATAATTACGCTTAGTCGTGAGGGTAGTCCATCAACATAAAATCTACTGATATTTCCATACCTCTTTATGTTTCAGTATTGCAGGATAATTTGCTTCCTGGCTGTCATGGAAAAGGTACAGCAGAGTTTTTATGGCAAAGGAACGAGCATAATCTATATCTATGCCTTTTACAACCTTCTTTAACAGCATCATCTCACTTAGTTCGTCTACCCAATGATTGATCTTAGGTGGAAACTTGCCATAGCAAAAATCATTAAAGTCCGAAAGTGCGGCACTATACCCCAGGGAGTTCTTTCGGTTTTTCATATCAGACTTCTCATACTCACCAGCAAGACGGTCAACCGTTCGATACAATTCAAAAATTTCCGGTTCCGTCAATTCGGGTAAATGTTCATCCAAATAAGCCCTGGTTATTTTGGCGTCCCGGTAGTCTTTGTCCAGCCATGCCTGCTGTTTTTCATAGGATAGGTTTATCTCCGGCAAATGTTCAACATACCATGCGCCTAATTCAGCAAGGCCATTTTGCAGACTGTCTTTGTCATTCCCCGTATCAAACCACGGCGAACAGACCGTATATTTTTCGGAGATACTGGAAAGCCTGCCATAACCGGAGTAGTTTGACACCTTGTAAGTACACATGGCCGCACTCCAATCGTACTTAAGATAACTAACATAAACATTGTTGAGCCGCAGATGGATTTGTTCATTCCAGAATCCACGTTCTATGCGCAGATGCCGGAAGCTGCCCATTTCATTTCGCTGTGCAAATGGGTAATACGGGCCGCTGCTCCCATCCCGCAGGACAAAGTAGCAGGCTTTATCAAATTCTTTCGGGGGAAAGATAGATTGAAAACCAGCAAAGTATTTTTCACCAAATTCAATGATTTCTTTTTTGCAGATTATACAGCGTTTCATCAGGCGCCTCCGTTTTTTATCTTTTAAGTTGTTTGTTGCAGCATCAATCCGTTTTCATGACTATTGGTAAGAGATAAATCATTCGCTCCTTAACCAATCAACCTCTGAATGCATGGAACCAGATCACAGATAAATTTCAAAATTGTCACTGCTCCATGTGGAAAGCACATTTTCAGCAAGTGTCTTGTCCACTCTCAGCACTGTGTATTCACAATCACAGTAAATATAATCTTCCAGTACGATCAGCCGCATCCCATGCGAATCCAAAACCTGGTTTATTGCGGTCATAGATTTTTTGAAATTATCATAATCGCTGCAATCCGTGTATATCTTTTCTCTATGGACAATCTCTGAAATTTCCGGATATTTTATTCCCTGTGTATGGAAAAACTCCGTTAAAGTATGTGTCAGGTCATCCTCATAGCCGCCTATCTGAATACCGTAACCGTGAGCGCAGAGAAAAGCGGCACAAAAACATTCCGCATCCAACTCATTTTCCTTTGAAAAGTCCAAAAATTCTTCCAGTGTTTCAAGAAATAAAATGCTTTGGATAATACTCTGATTTTTCTCATAAAATGCGGAGTGGTCTGACTGTTCCAACAGTTCCATCGAATTGTGTAACTCATTTTTCTCATCAGGAGATAAGAGCAGCTCTGCTAAATTCAGGACATCCATGTTTTTTCCTCCTTGCGTGCTACAATAATTTTTTGATACTATCAGTTGTTTTTTTCACAATTTTGTTATTCCATTATTCGGCCACACGAATACTATAAACTTTCGTAATTTGTGCAGGATACGATTCCGCAATCGAACCATCATATCCAATTTCCAGAACATCGCCAACTTCCGGCTCCGGCGAGGGTTCCATATTTATCATGGGAATGGCTATCTGATCCGCACTGTTCAATTCTGCACTTCCTTCCACCGGCTCCACAAGATAATATCCATCCTATATTTCTAATATAGTCGCCTGGAATGTGACTGTTTCATCTCCGCCCGCTTTCGATTCTCCACCACCACTGGACGTTCCGCAAGCGGCAGCTGCCAAGATAAAGATTATTATTAAAATTAGCGAGAGCTGTTTTTTCATAATAAATGACCTCGCATAAAAAGCAGATACTTACGGTTTTTAACCAGCTCAACGTTACTGATTTTTCTTGCTCTCAATAGCCTGGATTGTACAGGCAAAACCTGCGATTGTCGCAAACAGCGTTGCGCCACCCATAGCCTGATTCATTCCTGCCCCCATGAAAAAACCAATAACCGCAGCAATTACAATTATCACACTGGAAATCATTGTCCTCATAACTGAAACCCCCATTTCTCAATAAACAGAAAGCAGTCCGAATTTAATTACCATTATTTTTTGTTATTTCTGTTAAAGCCATCTGCAGCTGATATACATTTTCCGTACCATACTTATCTTTCGTAGTAAGTTCAAAGTAAAGCATATCATTCAAATCATTTGTATCATCTATTTTTATTCTCCTAAGTGTACTGTCTCCCGATATCTGCCCCAAATCACCGGAAACATTGACTGTACCTCCTGTCGTATCTACCACACTATTGGAAAGAATAACATTCTTTTCACTACTGGATATCGTGTAAAATGTGGTAGAATATGACGTAATATCAAGGAAACAATCATCAGCTGCTTTCAAATCACCACCGGAGAAAATTTCCTCTGAACCATTCAAAACAATAATGCCATTGGACACTGCGAACTGTTCATTCTCTCCACTAAAAGAATATACTCTTAATGGTTCCTGTTCTTCTTTTCCGCATCCGGTTAATACCAGCATCAGTATCGTCATAAAAGCCAGTGCTTTCGCTTTCATCATATCCCAAATCTCCTCCATTACTAATTCAGCTTCCCAATCAGTTTCCCAATAAAAAGAAATTTATAAATGGTATCACATGACATGTAAATCTATAAAGACTAATGTAAGCTTATCATCGGTAACTTTGCGAACAAAAAATCTGGCTGTCAAATCACTCATCGCTCCATTAAGCGGAACATGGTCATAATGAATTACCGCAATATCATTTTTGCCCATCCAGCCATAATCAGATGAAATGTCAATGCTTTCTATAATTTTGTCCTTATCTGGATTTTCCAGTATTGAAGTTACTTTATAATCAGAGGAGCCAAATTCTCTTTCCGCCTCTTCCCGTGTATAACCCGGACAGCCATAAGTATATACTGCTGATTCCAGTAGTTCTGGTGTCCAGTCCAATTCATTGTTTTCAGCAGGAAACATCTTAAAGGCTTCTTTGTATTTTTCTTGTGCTAAAAGTTCATTCCACTCAATCACCAGTTCCCTGATCTCTTCCTTACTGGCTGTTATAGGTAAAGTCTTCATTGCTACTCCCTTCCATACCTTTAAATCTCCGATAATAAATTATTGAGGAAACAATCAACTAAGGTAAAATCCATAGTACTGTTTTCCTCTGAATAAGCGTTCAAAAACTTTTCAGCTTCAGATTTGCGCCCCAATTTGATCATACAATAATATTCCAGCATAAAATATGCTTTCTTTTGGATAATTGGCACAACCGAAAGTATCTTTTCTATATCGGCAAAATGGATATTCGCAATGTTTTCCCATGAGCCCCACTCTTTCAGCCATGTTTCTACCTTTGGAAAACTGAAAATGATATCCTGGACAATATTTTCATGTGCTGGAAAAGTTAAGGCTTTTCCCAATGAAGGAATGGGAACAATCTGCTCCATTCTTTGCCGTATAATGCACTCATGTTCTTTTGCCTTTTCCTTTATCTCTAATTTTCCAATATAAAGAGAAGGGAGCCCCACGGGGTGAAGTCCAACATTAACAAAAAGGTAATCACCATAAGCCCCATGCTGAAAATTGATAAGCTTGTAAAAATCATTTTCTATTTTCCAAAAAGAATTTCGCTCTTTTTTATATCCGTATTCGGAAAATATCCCCTTAACCTCGCCAATTATTGTTTTCATATTTTTCGCTCCTTATAGACGAAAAGTGTCTGCTATATTCGGCGTTGTTTCGGCTGTATACTTAGTCCATGTCCGGTAGGCATTTCGTAACCTGTTTTTGTCATGCTGTTCGGATGATTCCGATGCACAGACCGAAACAATTCGCCTTGGATCAAGTTTCATATTGGACCTAAACCCCAAAAGTACTGGCATGTTGACAGACACCTCATTTTTAGGCTTTGTAAAATATCCCCACCTGACCATAGGGTTGTGCTTTATAAATGTTTCAGCAAAATAGAATGAAATATCTGTAGTAATCGCTAATGTTCTCACAGAAAATCTCTTTTTTGAAATACTATCATGCATCCATTCCGGAAATTGCTTTAATTCTGCCTGGTATTCTTCCTCGCTTTTTGCTACCATGTCGATTTGAGTTTCAAACCAGTTCCACAGCTCAATAAGGGAATCTGGTGTATATTCACACAAAAAAGCTGCTCCCCCTGTTGACTGGGCATATTCATATAGCTGTTCAATTCTCTCTTTTGATTGTCCAACATACCAATGGAAAGATTCTTCTGCCTGTTTCTTGCTTAGACTCCGAAATCCATTATGATGAAATGGAGCAATCATTAACTTATATTCATTCATTTCGACTCACCCTTTATTCCATACTGATCATTGAGGTAATGGCTATAATTCCTGAATACCGGCCTGCTGTAACCAGCCTTTCAATTTTTTTATAGGGAAACCGGTAAATGTATAGGCATCCTCTGTCAAGCCATGTTCACCAATAACTGTTTTTTCTGCCTGGCCAAATATAGTCACAGACGGAAAAAAGAGAAGGATTCTGCCAAATGTAAAGCCCCTTATTTTTGATAGTTTTAACTCAATGCCTGTATAAGTGTCCAAAAATACTCTTTGATTTGTCACATAAATTGTGGCGTGCCAGCATTGGTAGGTATGCTTCTCTAAATCCCTATAAGATACGAGTCCTTTCCCAATTTGTGATTCGCCTGGATTAAGCTGCAAATTTGCCATAGCTATTACCTCCGTACTTTCTTTTTTATCATTGTTCCATGAAAAAAATAGTGATAATTGTCCTCCGCATCGCCATCTTCCATAACTCTGAAAGAATCAAAATCCGCATCCACCAACCGATTGCCCCAAAAGATATGTTTATCATCACAAGCATATCCGTCACTTAACAACATAAAACTCTGGGGTGTAGTATCAAGCTGTTTACCTTCCCCAAATATCCGAATTCCGTCACTGACATAAGAATATCCCAGCAGAGCAAAGGCTTTGCTGTCTGTGTCAAGCGGCACACCATTATGAAATACCTGCCTGCCATCATTGGCATAGCCGTCTCCCAATATCACAAAATTCTGTACTTTTGCTTTCAATAACTGATCTCTCCAAAATATGTGCTTATCATCGCAGGCATATCCATCACTTAGTACAGAAAAGGATTGAGGAATTGCTCTTTTTACTGTTACCTGGCAAAAATATACACGTTCGTCATCTTTTGTATATCCATCGGTCAAGATAGTAAAGGCAGCCGGATTTTTACACGTTTTCAGTCGGACAGCATGGCAGGTTTCCGTAGAATAAGTAAAAAAGTACACAAATTCTGCATCTCTGCCATAACCTTCAGGGCCATACATTCCAATACCATCATCCAATATTTCAAAGGTTTCCGGATGTGCAATCTTAGCATCACCATATGGAGTATAAATGATCTGATGGTTTCCAATATAGGCCGGATTAAAGATGTGAAAGTCCTCCGGTGTAATGCCACATAGCAGGACGCCTCTTCGATAAACCCGCTCTTTGTCCTTTATAAAGTCATGATTCAGAACCTCCATTGTAGCAAGATCAATTTTGACACGGCGGAAAATATTTTCATACGATTGTTGTTCCGGCATAAAGGCCACTTCACCGTCACATTCACGGTAGCCGGATGGTTTTCCATTGTTATCTTTTAAAATACGTGCGTAACCCATTGTACGATCCCTCTTTTTATGATTATAAAACTACTAAGTTTTCGTACATTAGTTTCAAAGAGCCGAACAATTCCTCCGTGAAAATACCCCTAATTCAATTTTTCATTTTATTCAGCTGTCTGTTAAACTAAACTTGAAAATCTCAATACTTCAGGAGATAAAACCCCCAAACACAGTTACTGAACTCTCCAGCGGCAAATTCCTGCTCCTGTCCGTTAATGACAACTGTATAGATAGGAAATTTATATTCCTGGCCATATAAAGGATCGCGAACTTTCACAGATTTATGAGTGCTTTTCCATTCGTAATCAAATATATTGACGCCAAATAAAATGACATTTCCATCGCTGCCGGTTATTTCATGCTGCCATGTTTTGCTTTTTAACATCTTCATAGCGCATCCTCCATAAATATTGATTGTTCAGCTTAATTTATTATCCCATCTACAAAGCCACGATAGCCGCTTGCTTTATCTCGCAGGCAGTAGTGCCCACATAAATATGTTTCCTGTCGTCCATCATAATCTTTCCCTTCAAGGAAAAAGAAGAAGTCATCTTTACTGTTCACCTTTAAGCAATCGTTTTTGTGACGGCAAAAACAGAGCATAAGGCCATAATCATCACTACCATACGGCGAATAATCAGAATATTGACAGGTAAAGCAGCACTTTATGTAATAATCATTTTTAATCTGCCTGCAAATATCTTTTAACGCAGCTTCAAACCACAAAGTTTTTTCTATACTTTTATAACATATCCCATCTACCGAAAGTGAAAATTCCTGTACAATCACATCATCGTAATATACTCTTATATCATCACACATCCTAATACTATGTGGTTTTGACATATCTGGTTCGATATATTGGAATGAGAGAAAAAGGATTCCGGTAATAAGTCGCTCATCCCTTTTCCTAAAAACACTTATTGGTATCTCAGTTTCCAATTCATATCTCTGCAAATCGTACACATATGGAGAAGCAAATTTTGAATTATGACCTCCCCATTTCAACAGAGAAAATTTTTTGCATGCTTCCACATATTGCGTTTCGTCTTTGAGATGGAAGTCACTAAGGCTTGTGCCGCAAAAAGTTATATTGTCCAGAGTGAAAGAAAGCGGTTCCGTGTTATAATCTTCCTCCGTATTTATAATTTCTATGGCTGTATCATGCAGCATATCTTTGTAATGCGCTTTCCAATATTGCATTCGATCTCCCTCTCTATTATCAAAGTTTTTACCACCTCGTCTGCGCTTTTGGCTCATTCGCCCTGGGTGGAGAAGCCGTATTCTGCTCTTACAAATTTATTGAGGTACGCCCATACTTAAAAACTCTTCAATTTCTTGTCTCAAATCTTCCACAGTATAAGTGCCGGCGTCAAAGCCATCCAGAATATTGAGTTCCTCGTGAAAAACATAAACTTTATTTGCTTTTGCCTGCAAGAGTAAATTACATTCTAACTGTTCTATGCTGTTTAGAAAATCATAGAGGTATTCCGCATACGTTTCTGTATCTAAATCGTCCGTAAAGCGTAAAACCAATTTTACATACGCCCCACTTTTCGAGAGGAACTGCTCCAGCCCGTCTTCGGCTGTCCATGCTCTTGCCGTTTCCGGCATCTCCAGAGAAATACGCTGGTCAATGACATAATCCTTAGTTTCACACAATTCCAAAACCGGAGCCTCAGCCTCTTCCTTGAAGAAGTACACAGCATATTATAAATAGTCTTTTCTGTTTCACCATATCTGCGAACCTCTTTTTTGTGAATATCAAAATAAATTATCCGGCCGCCCAGCCAACGTTTTTAATATGCTGTTGCTGTTGGCAGCTGAGTGACTTATTAAGATTGCTGAGCTTGTGTTCTCACTGATAAACTGAAATTGCCCAGACAAGTTCATTTATCCCAATCTGCTTTTGATATACCTAATAAATTTTTATATCTTTTGATGCGTTCTTGCCTCTTTGTCTTTTGTTCATTTACAGATAACGCTTCCTGTTCATTATTTATTTCAATAACTGTCCGTACAGTTTTTTCAATGATATTGATTTGCACGTCAAAGCTCCATCCACTTACAACATATTGGGAATCATAGATTTTACCTGGGTTTTCTTCAGCATTTACAATTATGACATTTCCATCTCTAAGATATATGGAGTAATCCAACCCAATCGTTATGATACCCTTTATATCTCCCAATTCTGGATGGGTTATTTTTAATATTTCTGCCTTAACTTCACACTCATAGTTTTCTGATGACAGACCATACGAGAAATAGCAGTTGTCTTTTGTTAAATAAAATAAATCAATATCCCCAATTACAATGGATTGATCTAATTCATACCAATACGGTTCCCATTTTATGTTCACTATCTACTCTCCCTTACAATTTCTGATTTATTTTCTCTTTATCACAGGGCCGAACAATCCCAAGCAAAGCTTTCCACCATATCCTAACATCACTTCATCTGCGCTTTTGGCTCACTCGTCAGCATTTTCAGTAATTGGAATTTCATATGCTTTTTTATCCAGGTATTCCCAATGCCCATTACCAACAGGTTCAAAGGATGTCCATGCCACTTTAAGCTGGTTTTTATATATATAAAATTTAACGCGCGTTTTAACTCCATTACTTGTATCAATATCAGGCTCTGCCACATAATCAAAAGTGTAAACCATGTGTTTCTGTGTCCAGTCCGAAATATCCCGGTAATAAATTACCGCATTTTCCGCTGGTATCTTTATCAATCCAAACAGCTTCTCGCTTTCTTCTTTTCCAGGAAGATAGAAATAGCATCGTGTTCCATATGTGGTGATGTAAAATTCATTTTCTCCTGCCTTGTCCTGAAACAGTATCTCGCCATCACTCAAATCAATCAGGAGCAGATCGCTTTCTTTCAGCCAGCCTTCCACATAGCCATTGTGGTGGGGAGCCGTCCAATGTTCCGCACAAACCCAGGTTTTACCATCTTCCTGTATACTCCCACGCATCACCCTGCTTCCCACATCGGGATAACTATACAATACCGAATCATTCTCATCCAGGATATGTATATTGTAGTCATAGGTTTTCTCGTAATCATCCGCTTTTTCCCATTGAAAATAACAAGAACTTCCCTCAATGGGAGATTTTTCATCATAAGCATAGGAATCTCTGCTATAACCGGACGGATCTATTACTTCATATTCTGTTGCACCTGCTGCTGGATTACAGCCAGTCAATAATAGAACAACCATTGTTACCCAGCATAAAGAAACAACATGGCGCACAATTTTTATTTTCATGTCTGCCCCGTTCTCCTTTTCATGCCGCCTGTCACGCACCACGCCGCCACATACAACAGGACATAAACACCCGCCAGCACCCGCCGCTCCACTGTTGTTCCTGCATCCACAATCTTCTGGCCCAGTTCATGGGTGAGGGCTTGCTCGCTCCACTGATAGCCGCTTCCACTGATGTCCTGATAGTAGACCATATAAGCGGTCTTAGTCGGATTCATGCGTCGGCCCCGTCCGTTCGCCCCCGTATTCTGCACCTGGACGGGCAGCACCTAATAGGGTGAAAAGGTATAAACGCCTTTGTCCTCGTAACTGTCAGCGGGGAGGATAGCAGACAGATACCTGTCCTTGTCCTGCTCCAGCCATGCACAGATAAAATTCCGGTAAAACTCCTTTTCCGCTTTTGTGTTTCCGGATATCGCATAGATTGCGGAATACATCTGCATGATATCTTCTTCTGATAATTGGTACGTCCGGATTGTATGTTCAAGAAAAGAGTGTGCATAGGGCACTCCAATTTCACGCATCATTTCCTTCACCGGCCCCCATACAATATCCACATATCCTCTTTTTATCCCATAATATATTTATTGACAGGCATTGTTTCCGGCATGATATCTGTTTCTCCTGACAGCCAGGAACGGAATGCCCGTTCTTCTAAAGGATTGCTGTTTATAAACTCCATCTGGCCGGCCCAGACTGCTGCTTCCTCTTTTGCAATGTCTGCGCCTTTCCCCTGGGAATTCAAAAAGATCAGGATATACGCTTTCCCTGTATGGTTTGAACCCCGGAATACTTTTTTTGCCGTTTCCTCATTGTGGATCACAAGTTCTTTGAAATCCTGCTCTTCCTTTTTGCTCAGGCCCATGGCGCTTGCCTGTATATATTCCTTTATCCTTTTTCCGCTTCCTGCTTTTCTCCTGCTGCTCCGTTCATGCAAACCTTCCCTTTCCACATAGTTTCTTGGCCAAATTTTCCAGATCCGCTTTTGTCATAGACGGAATCAGAATGTGATCCGCATCAAACTTTCGGACATCATATCTGTTCAGTTCCTCAATAAACTGCTCATAAGGAAACATTCCTTCCAGCACACGCTGCTCACTGTAAAGTACAAACTGTATAAACCCCTCTGTCACTTTCAGTTCACTCAGATTCAGAAACCCGTCAGCCCGGACAGGAAAGATACTTTCGCATTCTTCTGTTAAGGCATAAAAGGCTCCGATCTCTTTTGTATCGTTTTTCTGCAGAAGCCTTGGCTTTGCGTAATAGACATCCCGTGCCTGAAGACCATGCAGGGTACTCTCAAAATCAGAAAGATCCGTACATGCCTCCCATGCGGCTACCTTGTCCTCCGTCAGTGTATAAGGCCACCGTGCCAGCGTAAGGATATGGCTTTTAAATTCCTTATTTCCGCAAAACTGGTTCAGTGACTTCCGGCTGAATGCAGCAAAATCCTCAATTCCCTGTTCCAGTTCCCTGCCGGTAAAGGCCCTCTCTTCTTCCACGCAGCACATCTCTGCTTTGCCCAGACGTTTTTCTATCTCTCCTGCAAGCCTGGCAAAATCTGTGATCTCCGCTCTGGTTGTAGGAATATTATAACTTATCTCATAATACCCTTCTCTGGCTCTGCTGCCGTCAAAAAAGATTCCCCGACCGATATGCTCCGGATGATAAAAAACAGCCGTTCCGTTTGCCTGCTCATTCTCCTGCAGGATATAAAAATCATTATTGGAACCATAGCAAAAGCCACAGGCGTGAGCCAGCGATGGGATATCAAGTACTGTCTTTCCAAATAGTTTCTTCTGTCTGATCTGCAAAGTAAATGCCATAACAAAATCTCCCTGTCTATTTATACAAATAAATGTGTTTTCAGCTTTTCATATCTCATTTTTCGGAAAAGCGCAAACTGGAATTTCAGATCTGGATGTTTATGCTAAGATACTTACAACAATAGCAAACACACAAATTAAAAATACTCCCACACCAAATACGACTATCACTTTTTTAACCTTTTTATCTCCTTTAACAACCGTATCTATTTTATCAGCAAATAAAGTACACACGATAGCCACTATCATCAGCGGCACAGAAATTAACAACACAGAAATTTTTTCCATACTTTTCCTCCAATAACTTCTGATTTATGTTTAACTATATTTATTTATTCCCATTCTTGCTGCCTTTGCCAAAATCCTCTCCAAATACCTCATGGAAAATATCCTTAGCGGTATTTTTATCAAAATTGAGAGCACTGGGGCTTTTGGCTGGAAACCCTTTTTTTCTAAGCATATCTACAAACTCATTGTAGCCTGCCAGACGAGGCGTAACGGCGATCTTCTTTGTCTTCTTTTCATCCTGAAAGTAAAAATACCATGCGGCAGGCGAGGATGGATAGAAAATGTTCGTCTTCGCATTTTGTAGTTCATCCCATCGAAACTCACGGTGATCTTTACAGGACAGGGCAAAAATAATTTTTTCATCATCATAGAAAAAGCCCCAGTTCCCCATATAGATCATACGCCAGATTGTATGTATGGCTGCACCGCCAAATAAAAGAGTCATCGCAAAAAATACTGTGGGAGGCTGTCCGCCACAGAGCAATTCCCGGCAAGCGAAAAATGCTGCAACTGCACAAACTACAGCCGCCATAACAGTAATAATACGGTCAGATGTACGTGGTATACATTTTTTCATTGATATTGCCCCCTGTCATTCCCTATTTATTTAAATTCATAGTAATCAGGTGATAGATAACATCTGCTCAATATAATCAAATTTATTATGGCAGTCGAATAATGCGCCGATAACAAAAATAGTTTTTCAACAAACTTGGACAGCGTTCGTTGACTGGATGACGGTAAAAAGCAGTATAACAGGGCAGGACATAGATTGCTCCGTCACCGCCGCAAAGCGAGCATCCCCCATCCCCACCTTTTGTATAGGATGTATTATCAATGATTTCATTTTTATAAGAATCGTATGCCATAAGCAGCCCCAGCGTATTCGGCTGATCTAATACTGCATTTTCTTCGGTATTTCCGGCAGCACCCACATTATAAATTTCTCTCATCACATCACGCAATGTATCACCCCACCAGAACAATGTGCGTGTACCGCCATTACAAAGATATTCCCATTCATCTTCTGTCGGTAATGTAAAAGGTCCTTGTTTCAGGGAGAGAACCGCCTGTTCCAGGGATGGCGCATCCTCGTCCAGATAGCGGCTGTCCACCTCTACTATCATATCCCCGATATCGGCAGTGCGCAGCGGCGACAGGCACCTGGACAGATGTTCATTCCATTTTGCCAAGAATCCCTCCCAGCTTGCGTAGCCTTTTTCTTCTATGTCTTTGTTCATCTGCTCTAATTCTTCTTCCAGTTCCGCACGCAGCTCGTCTGCTTTTACAGAATCGCCGTTTTCTTCTGCCTCGTCAATCTGCTCCTGATAATCGCCCTTTAAACCCTCCAGTTCCTCCTCATAGTAATATTCATGACCGGAAGAAAATTCTTTCTGCAGCCCCTCTAATACGCCATCTCCCAAAGGGCACTTATCTGTATCCCATCCCAAAGTGACATGTTTCCTGCCGGGTACAAAGATAAACTGGCAACCCTCATATTCCAAAAGCCATGTTTCCAGTTCTGCTCCATTTGTGCCGGTTTTGATTGTTTTTACAAATTGAAAGCCTATCCCCAACGATTCAATGCGGGAACGAACATTGTTTAATAATTCCGACATAGCATATCTCCTTTATTTTATAGCTCACACTCCACATGAAGTTTCTTCAAAACCTCTTTATGTATCAAGCGGCAGGAGCGCAGGTCAACATATTTTAACTTAGGCAGCTTCAGCAGTAACCGGCAATCCGTAAAATTTGTATTATAGAGAGATAACGTCCGCAGATTTTTACATTCTGTCAGGAAAGAAAAATCCTCCACACATATTTCACAGATCCGCAGTTCCCGTAAATTCTCCATACGCCCGATGGCAGACCAGCCCCGGAGGTCATAATAGTAAGGTTCCGGGGGAAAATGTTCCTCCGGCGCACGAAGATACGCATAGCGCCTTTCATCATCCCAACTCTGGACTGTTCTTTTGGACAGGACAAGCTGCAGCTTTTTCATTTGCTTTAACTTCCGCCCCCAGTCCCAGGCCGTGGACGGCAGCCGTCCGCCCGATTCCTGCCGGATGGCAAGGGCAATCAGCGGATGCAGCAAAATCCCATCTGCCGGTGGTGTTCGATACATGCCAAGGTCAGCCAGCGCATTTCCCGGCATCTCCAGACGGTACGGGCGGGGAAAACGGGTATTCTCCGGGTTAATGCTTTCATAAAACAAATCCTTTAACACCGTGCCGGCCCCTTTGTATACTTTGCGTTCCGCATCCCGGCGGAAAGAACGCTCCATTGCTTCTTTGTCCTTATAATCGTCAACATGGATCTGCTCCAGCGCAAACGGAAATGCCTCCTGCACCTCAAGCAATGCTTCCTGCAACCGAGGGTCGTTTACGTGGGGAACCGACAGCAGGGCATAATGGAGCAGCTCCAAATCCTCCCGTTCCCGCAAAAAGTCCAGCCATATCTCCAGGTGTTCCTTTGCGTCCGGGAAACGCCCCAGATCATAGAGCAGTTCCCTTTTTTCCCTTCCTTCGGCTTTGTCCAGAAGAAACGCCACCTGTTCCAGTTTCACTTCACCGCCCATCCTTAAAAGAGGGATGACGATACAATAAGTTTCCGGGGAAAGCTCCGACAGCTTATCCAGAATGCGCTCCCTCCAGCTCTTCGCCAGATCTTTCCTTTCCGCAGGCGTGTGGTACAACTCATAGACTACCTGGTCAAATAACCCTGCTTCCCACCGTTTATCCAAAAACTGTCCATATAACACAGGGTCTACACGGTAAGCCAGCAGGGGCAGGCTGTCCACATTTTCCTTTGCGATCCAATCATCCAAAATCCCGCGTATGAAATCCCGGGAAGCCTCCGATAAAGCCGGGAACTTGTCCATGCTGCCGACCGCCAGCAGACGTTCCGCATCCGTATCAGCCTGAATGTAAAGCTTCCGCAGCGTTTCTTCGTCGCCATCCAGAGAAAGACCGAACCACCCCATATCGTAACCGGCTGCCGCCTCCCGCAGCCAACGGATATACCAGGATAAAAAGTCCGGCTCCCTGGGGAAGAATATCCAGGAGCGCTCATATTCTATATAAACGACACGGCCCCGGTCCGGCCCTGCCACCAGCAGATAGGTAAAATAAGTATCTCCCTGAGATTCAATGGGAATACAGCCCCGCCGCCAGTCGTGATCCCTGTCGCCTAAATCTTTTAATGAATCCGGATCAGTTCCCGGAGCAAGATACGGCGTTTCCCCCGGCTCCACCTGCCAGCTCAGCCAGCCCTTCACCTGCTCCAGTGAAAATAGGCCGTAAAAAGGCCCGGCTCCGCCGTTCCCCGCCTGCAGCAGAAAGTTACGGTAGCCGTCCGGAAGTGAAATCCCTGTTTCCTTCTCGAATTTTTCTATCTCTTTCAAAGCCGCTGGCGGATTCCATTGATATTTATGATTTTGAGCGCCAAATTGTTTCAAATCGGCATCTGTTGCCCTTGCCTTTTCTAACAATGAACGCAATTCTTCTATCGGAAATGTGTTTGACATTGCCTTATACTCCCTTTTCTCTTATATCCATTAAAGAAGTTCTTTTTTCTTTAACCGGATTGTTTGACCCTCCGGGGACAGCATAACACCCCATACTTTATTTAATGCAATCCGTTCAATATCTTGCATTTTATCAATAATATTTGCTTTTGTATCGCCTCTTTGTATCATGGAAAGCACTTCCTGTACCGTATCATAATTTTCCTTGTCATCCACAGGTACCTCATACCCTAATTGTTTATTTTGTTCAATACTTTTTTTGAACCCGCTCAATGCCTGGCACAATAATGGGATACTTTTCGCAAAGTCTTCTTTCCAAATATCCCCATACCCCATAGCCAAAAAACGCAGAGCATCATCATTCCCTGGACAGCTACAATACTGTAAGCCATTGCATTTTTGCTTTTCAGACAAAAACAGAAAACGGTCATAACCAAAAACATCCAAACAAGAAAAAATTTCTTGTCTAAACTGCGGCTCAATAACTTCTGTCCAAAGCGTTTTCATCTGCTGAATATCGTAAAACTGTTTATAGCTTGTTGAATCATCTATTGCAAGGTCACAATAAAAGCTATAAATGTCATCTTTTCTATTCCCATGCGGGGTAAAGGTTTTTTGAGCATAAAAGTAATTTGCATAAGAGCCTGCAGGGGAAACTAATACATGGATGCGTGTCCTGTTATATGAAATCTCTGGCCATACAATTTGTACAAAATGTTCCGCAATTTTAACCAGATGCTTTCCTTTTCGGGGGCTAAGGACGAATCCGTCAGCCTCACACATTGTCTTTAACTGCTGATACAGAAATTTGTTCATTTCTGTGGTACTCCAAAATTTTTCAGCGTCCATTGAAATGCTCCTGAAATGATTTTTTATTTTCCATAGCTTTTGAAAAGTTAAAGCTATCCTATGTTTTTAATATGCCGTTTCCGTTAGTGTCTGAATTTACAAAAACATAAAAATCATAGTTACATCAAATTGTTGAATAAATAATTGCTTTCTTTCCAATTCTCCAGATAAATACTTTCATCACAGTGGGAGCCAAGACCATCAAATTGTCCAACATACAGCGGCTTCCCATTTCGCACAATCCACTGTAACCCATGCTCTGGTTCCCATGCGCACTCTGAAAAAACAGATATTGAATAGCATCCTGCAATCTCTTTGTCGATATACATTTCAACTGGCATAATATATGGCAGGATGTTCGTGGATACATCTAACTCTTTTGGATATTCCATATCCTCAAACTCAAACATAAATGTGATTGGTTCCCCGTTACACCTTTCCTCGTCATAGAAAAAGCGGATACTTGCTTTTAAGAGTTGCTCAACAGTCGATTTGTCTAAATTCAATAACTGAGAGACACATTTTTCCGCATATTCGATTGAGACATCAGCACCTTTACCCCATCGAACTTTCACTCCACATCCAAAAAGTGGCCAATAGGTTTTTCCAGTCAGTTTGTAAAAATTATCATCACATTTTATGTTAGTAATCATATCTATAGCCCTTTCAGTTTTTCGGAATTTCTTTTATGTCTGCGCCGCCTCATCTACGCTTTTGGATTACTCATCTTCGGTGGGAAAACTGCATTTTAAAAGCCTTTTTGATACTCCACACAATCACGACGGCAGCCACGCACACGGCAAGCCTGAACAGAACATCCATCATCCAGCTTACTTTCCCATACCGGTACATATCCAACACATAAACCGGATCAACATCATAATCCTCCGCCATCTGGTTCAGCATCCGGCGCTCCTCGGTGGTGGTATAGCGGATATAGCCAGTTGGATAATTATCCGCTCCCGTCCATGCCAGATAGTCGTCAAAGTACACGCAAAGCCAGGAACCATCCTCCATTTCCACCAAATAATAGCGGTTATAGTACCCGCCCACAAAGCCCTGGACAAACCGCTGTAAAGGCGGGAGAGGGTAGTCGGCGTAAATGTATTCAGAAACACTCACCGATCTTTTCACGCCGCTGTTATTGTGAGTATGTACGCCCGCTTGTCCAGTATCCCTCAAACGAGCCAACGGGCAGGCTGCCAGATTGCCGCCGTTCACGGTAGCCGGAGTGCTACTCAAAAAACAGGTTTCTATATCCTCCTGCTGCCGGAGCCACTGGACATCTGCACTGGGCTGTTGGCCTTGTTCCGTTCCCTCCCCGGCCCATAGATCATACAGCCAGCCAGTGGGAGCGGATAGTAGCACCAAGAGGACAAGAGCAGCACACATTGTATTCCGCAGAATTATACATAAAGAGAATGATTCTTTTTTCATAGTTAAAATCCTTTTTCTTTCAACCATAAATCAGCGTCTGGATAACCCAGCTTTGCAGATACCCGATACCACTCTATTGCTTTTGTGAAATCTTTAGGTACACCTGTTCCGGTTTCGTACAGTTCTGCAAGGTGATATGCTGTATCGCCAATGCCTTTTTCCGCTCCTTTCATATACCATTCTATAGCATGCTCAAAATCTCCAAGTTTTTCATAGCACCATCCAATTTGATGTTCCACAGCCCCCTGCATTCCCAACTCCAACGCTTTCGTGTACCAATATATTGCCTTTTTGTAATTTCTGGATTTACCTTCACAATATCTATCTCCCAGTATATGTGCGGCAGACGCCATTCCTCCCTCAGCGGCCTTGCTGTACCATTCAAATGCCTTTTTATTTTTATTGCTGTTTTTTCCGTAATTATAAAAGTAACAGCCCAGCTGGTGCTGTGCCTTTGCATCCCCCTGCTCAGCGGCTGTCTGCCAACACTCAACCGCCTGCTTTTGGTAAGATACCATCTCACTGCGCCCCTCTGAAGAATCGATTTTATGCTGTTTTATCAGCTGTTCTGTGGTTTCCCACAGTTCCATCCCTTTTTGATATAATTCTTCCATATTCATTATCTCTTATAAATATTTCTATCGCCCATAGAATAGATTAAAAAATCCGTCTATCATAAACTCCTGGTTTGCAGATAATCATTTAGAGCCTCCAGCAATTCTTCATTCGTGGCTTTCAGCTTTTTCTGCAATACCCCGGTTATCACTTCCATAAAATCAGTTCCGCTGCATAGAACATATAATGGTTCTTTTTTTGCAGTAGCAGGGCAAATGTTTTCCCCGTTTTCTCCTTTCTGGGGAGGCTTATCTGCCTGGCAGTAATCAGACAGGCTAACTTTTGTTTTTGGGGTTTTTGTGTAAATATAGTATTGGCTTAGTTCATCCTCCCTTTCCCTGTCCTTTATGCACAGCCTGGCTTCTTCAAACAGATATTCCAAACTGTCAAGGTCTAAAAAGATATGTTCTGCATTGCTGCGGTTGATCGCAGACAGGGACATCTCCCCTTCGGCTGTGGAACCAACAAAAAAAGCATTTCTGTCCTCATCATAGCAGCAAAAGACTTTTCCGCTGCTGGCTTTATATTTTTTGATGGCAGCATAATCAATACCATACCGTTTCAACACGGACTTACCTGCAACCCAATCATCCTTTTTGAGATCAAAGTATTCCTCATACCGCCACCCTTTTGTTTCCAATTCGTACTCTGCGCTCTGATAGTCCACACAGGCAAGCGCCTCTATCAATACGTTCAGCAGAAAATCAGATAATTTTTCATTTTCCAGTTTCCACATTGAAAAGCCGTCTCCATCTTTGTGCAAGTACACAGGAGGATCATCTTTCTGCAGATCTTCTATGCAGATGCCAAACTCGCCCATCCCGCCTGCATAATCACTGCCAATCACAAGATAATTGTCAACCGTTTGGGACCATTCTTCTGCCGGAAGCTGAAAAAGATCGTAGAGTGAGCGCTCATACCTGCCAGAACGCTTTGACCAACGGCCTTTACGGTCGTCTATCATTTCCTGCAGCTGGTCATAAAATGTGCAGGGAATATGCGCAGACGTTTTATGCTCCATTTTCCCAATCCAAAGATTGGACGTACCCAAAAGAGGACAGTCCACCATCAGCTCCATAAATTCTGTGTAGGCTTTCGGCAGGCTTATCTGTTTCTCCTGCTTTAATTTTTCAAGCCATTCCCTGCCTGTTGGCTGGTCATAACCCAGCATTTTTAACATTTCAACAGCAGATAAGTCATATTTCATATTCGTTCCTCCCGGTATTTATATAATGTCCGGTTCACACATCCTGCGCCAGAAAAACTTTTTTTGACGCATGGATTTCGGATCAACTTCTTTCAGCTTATTCAAAATTGGATTGTACATTTCTTCGTGTTCAAAAAGACTGAACTTGGGATCGAGCACCAGATTTCTGGCAATTTCATCCCGAAACTGCGGATAAAACGACAGCCATAATCCCAGGCAATCAACAAACTGACTAAGGCTATAATTCATCAAATAGAGTATTGCCATATCGTATCCATTGTCATTTACAATTTGTATTTGATAAACCGATTGAAAGGTCAGGTTGATTGCCAGTTCCCCCATTTCATCCAAAGAGCCGATTTGCAGATATTGATGCTGCAGATATGGATATTTTTTTATTGTCGGCATACTTAAAAATGTTAGCGGCGCATTTGGAGTAATTTCATAACCCGCATGGAGCGGAAGTCCTGTTTCTGTTAAAAATTCAAATATCTCTGTCGGCAGTTTCAGCGGTTCCAGTGTTTCTTTTGGGAACGGAACTAAAGATGCTTTATATTCTTCTGTTATTTCTATGTTCATGTTGGTTCCTCCAATCATTACTTCCGGACAGGTGATAACAGAATTATTCCGTTACCATGTTATAATATTCTTCCCCATTCTCCATATATGGCACGGCATAAAACCGTTTTCCGATCAGAGTCCTCAGCTTTTGAATATCCGCCAGATCAAAAGAACCAAACTCCTGATAACAGATGGTTTCACTTGTCTCATTTAACTGCTCATAAAAATCTGTGACAAAAAGATTAAATTCATCCAGAAGCCCCTCAATCGGAACCTGCGTAAGATTTCCGGGTGACGCATCTTCTTCACCATAACAATCCGGCTCCATTTCAAATGTGAGAGATGTAACAAAAACGTCTTCATTGCCAACGCTATATCGACTTTTTGTTTTGTAAATCCCTTCTTCAATTTTTTGAAAATCAGATGTTACATATTTTTCCGGTGTATAGTTCTTAAAATTTTTCATGTTACTGTTTCTCCTTATTACCTTATTTTTTTCATTCTGATCACCCTCTCAAAATGGAATTTATTTTTTTCTTGCAAAAATAAAAATCCCAATCGCAAGCAAAACAATTCCCACGATTATTCCTGTAATTGCTGGAGTACCTCCAATTTTGCCGGCAACAAATATTGAAGTAGGACCATCTGCCCCGCCAATAACAGACACTGATTTCGCTACTGACATTTGTTCATTTACCTTGAAAACCAGGTTTATTGCTGCCATTATAATTCCTATTACTGACAAAGTAATTCCTATCGCCTTTTTCATGCACTCATCTCCTCTAAATTCCAATTTTCCAGTATAGCAAACTGAAAGTTGCATTTACTCGCCAGCCGTTTGCTTTCGCTTTGGGCGACAGGCAAAGTAGATAGCAAGAAAAATAATGGTAGGAATATTCCCCAACAGCCATACAAAAAACACATGCCAAATTAGTGTACCGGCCGACATATTAAAAGGATAAAGAAAACCAAACAAAAAAGAAATAATCGGTAAAATAAGTCCAGGCCATTTGCGTTCTGTCCGCGACAGAAAAATTTGTAACAAGACGATGCCAATTAAAAAAGCGAATGCTAAAGTTGCACGAACCATAATATTCCTCCAATTCCGATTTTGCCTTACAATTTCTGCACGCCTAACTGCATCAACCAGCCCTGCAGCTTTTTTGCCGGGAAACCCGTAAAGGAATAGTTTTCTCCTGTCCGGCTGTGGATTGTTACCTGGGTAAATATCGCCACACCGCTCACCGAAAATCCTCTGATGTCTTCCAAAGGTAAATCCATATCCAATGCGCCGGGCATCATACTGATTTTGAAACACGCCCGCTGATTTGTGATATAAATGTTACCTTGAAACGGCTTTTTGCTCAGTCCCTGCTTCAAATAGATTGACATCATCCCGCTGCCGATCAGTGTCTCTCCGGGACTCAGTTGAAATTTTGCCATAGTTCTACGCTCCTAACTGTAATTATTTTTTGCCGCCTGCTTCGGGGCATTTTCCCCAAGCCTTTATTAAAAATATTTGTCATCCTATCAGAAATGGAACCCCCAGGGCGGCTCTCTCCAAACGATTTCCAGTAAGTAAAATGCTGCTACAGCGCAAGTCACAGCTAAAAGCACAGGAATGACTGAAAAAATTTTGAAACGAGATTTTTTCCAAATTATCCACGCCAACACCAATAAAGCAACCGTTGCCCCTGTTGCCCCCAGTATCATAATAAACAAGAAAAAATACGCCAATCCCATGCTTCTCACCTGCTTTCTTGTTTTATTGAAATACCATACCAAAATTTACTCCTTTGTAAAGTCGAAGGGCGTAACGCCTTTATGGATCAGTTTGCCGTAGCCTCTTTTGATATTTACTTACCTCATCCAAAATATATTTTTCGATGGTTTCGGTGTTCGTATCAAACCCGCTCAAATAAAAGCTGTCAATCCTTATCAGGCAAGATTGGTCTTCTCGCCATGCAGGTTCCTTATATGTGAGCATGACAGACACCCCAGAGGGCATCACTTGTGCTTTTTCAAAGGTTTCAAATGCCTTGCCGAAAATACCAAGTGAATAGGTATCCTGTAATCCGTTACGAAAGCCCGGTACACCGAAACTCTCTCCCTCAACTGTATTGAATACAAAAAATTGTGTTTCCGGGTCGTCTTTGGGTGATACGGTATATGCCATTATCCTCCATACATCATCATTATAATAATCATCGGTGACAGGCTCGGACGAAAGCACCGTAAATTCCTGGCCGTACTGCTTTTCTAAATATTTTTCCACTTCCCGCTCGGATTTGAGACGGAAATCACATGAAGTAAGCAGTAACACCAGCGCACATATAAGACTGGCAAAACATATTCCTGTATTTATTTTACCTGCCATCTTCGCCCTGCCTTTCATGGTATAATTCTACCAATCGGCTCTGCAATTCCAGCCCTTGCCTGTAATATTCCAATAGTTGCGCTGCGCTATATTCCTGCTTGATATTCTGGTCGGAATAGCTGTTTGCACTTGCGGGGTCTATCCCATTCCACAAACGACATTCTTCAAAATTATTACTGCAATAATTCGTTTCAAAGAAACCGCCGCCAAAAACGGATACCTCGTTCCCGTCTACCAAAGACTCCGCTGTTATTTCAATCAAGACGGACACATCATAGCGGTCTTTTGAGTCCGCATCTGCCGTATTTTCAAAAAGAGGTTCCCGCTTTATATCCCTCTTGCAGATTTGCAGGCGGACTGTTTTCAGAACATTCTCGTATTCTTTCTCCGCATATTGAATAACCGGAGCCACCATCATGTTTTCTATGTAAGTGCTTTCGCTGATGTATTGATCGAAACCCATATAAAAGCAGTACATTCCACCATCTTGATTTTCCAGTATCAGAACCGGGCCGGCAGACTTCCAATAGTAACGCATAAGCCCTGCGTTATCCGGCTCCTCGGTCATTTTCGGCAATACGGATACTTCGTATCCCCAGCTTTCGATTTCATTCTGATAATTTGGAAGTTCCCGGGTGATAGCTTGTATAATGGAATACTCTGTCTCTTGCTTTTTATATTGCCAGATTATAAGTACAGCAATCAGCAGAAGTACCACCAAGATAGAGAATATCCATTTCCTGCAAACGCTTTTCTCGGTTATGGGCTTTTCCAGTCAGAAAACAAGCTGTTATCATCGTCATCCATGCACTTCCGCCCGTTTCGGTTCCAGAGCATAGAATGGTAAGCCGCCGAAATAAGGTCTATAACTCCAAAGATTAGCACAAGGTTACGCACCAGGAAAATAACTATGCCCAAAGATACTCGATCTCCCCCGCGCCCTAGCATAACGCCTCCCCATATAAAGCGGATGACGGTCATAACGACAGCGATGAAAAGGTAGATGAAACCTGCCGCCCCATACTGTCTTGCTTTCAGTTTTTCACTTGTATTCTGTTTTTGAGGAAAACTGCTGTCCACATTCTGTTCCTCCTCTGATTTGGTACTATGTCAAGAAAAAGTACAAGATAAACGTGGATTTTTGCCGAATCAACGGAATCCGACTTTGACGTTTTCTGCAATCATGTCTTCCAGATCATCCAGTTCAGTTAACATCTCTTCCCGGAACTCCTGAATCCGTTCCATGATGTCTTCCAGCAGATCGCGCAGTTCTTCTCTCTCCCGGACCAATGTCTCCACGTTTTTTGACTTCATCCTGCAGGACCTCCTTTCATCTTATCTATTCCGCCCCCTTGCTCCGCTATTTACAACAGCATTTAACTATTTTCCACCATTTTCGCTTCCATCCTGTTCAGATACTGTTTTTCATACTCGCTGGGGAAGCGGTATACACAATGGCTGTGAATCCTTACTGTATTGTAGAATGCCTCTATATATTCAAATACAAGCCTGTATGCATGGCTGTAATCTGTGATATGGAACCGGCTGATCCATTCTCTCTTAATCAGGGAATGGAAGCTTTCTATGCAGGCGTTGTCCCATGGGCAGGCTTTCGCCGAATAACTGCGTTCCATCATAGGTGATATCCATGCACCATGCCGCATCCGGCCTTGGTGGCTTGAAATCCCGGTTCAGTATGTTTTTTAATTCACTGCTGAAATTACAATCCCTGGTCGTGCCGACCCAGTGTTTCCTGTAACATGCCCAGATCCCTATCTCCCTCATGTATTTTCCCACGGTCCTTCCGCTTACTTTGTCGCCTTTCTGCACCATCTTTGCCGCTATTTGGGGAGCTCCGTAGATTTCGTGTGATTCCTCATATATTGTCCTGATCTCTGCCATCCGCTGCTCCTTTTTCATCTGACTGGCAGAGGGTGCATGCTTCCTGAAAGTGTTATGGCCGCTCCTTGAAACGCCTAAAATCCTAAGCACTCCGCTGACATTCAGGCGGCGTTTCCCTTCTTCCTTTAACCGTTCTTCTTCTCTCTCGGGTGCCTGGAAGATGGCCTGTGTCAGTTTCCCAGAATGCCGATGGCTTTTTTTAGTATTTCAAGCGCATCCTTCGTATCCCTGAGTTCTTTCCGCTGACGGGCATTTTCCTTCTCTTCATCGCTTGCGTAGTTCCCCGATCCCCGTACAGGCATCTCCCCGGCGTTCTCAGATGCCGCCTTTACCCAGCTGCGGATGGCATTGCGGCTTATCCCAAGGTTCTCCGCACATTTATTCCATCCAAGCTCTTTATGCGCATGGTAATACTGTACCGCATTTTCCTTAAACTGCTTATCAAACTTTTTACTCATGGAAAAGTTCCTCCTTGTTCCGTTTCTATTATACGGTTATTTCTGAAACTTGCCATGTTTAACTTGTACTATTTATATTCTAACATCAGAGCTATTTTACATCAAGGACAGCAATACAGGAGTTTTTATCAGATAACTCCCATCCCTACAGCCCGCCAGCCAGAAGCTATATGCGTACCATCCTCAGCGGCTACGAATCCGCCGGTTTTGACCCCGGCATCCTGTACCGGGCAGCCGGTGAATCCATTACCGCAGGACTTGCCTGCCCTGATTTGGACAGAGGAAAAACGCCAAAGGAGGTGTAGGCAGATGACGGAAACCATTAAACAGCAGATCATGGCAGTCCGGGATTCCGGTGAAACCAACATGCTGGATACCCGTATGGTCCAGTATATCGCCAACCGTGAAAGGTTTTACGAGCTGGTCATATATATTGAAGACCACCGGAAGGAGTACGTGTATTTTATTCTTACCGGGGAGGACGAGTAACACCATATTTTATGTACATCTCAAGACTTGCTTTTTATTATGGTCTGAGTGATAGATGGTGTGCGGACTAAAGAAAGGAGTAAAAATACCATGAGCAAAAAATACAGCTACAACCGGACCGGACCAGAACGTAAGGCACTGGTGGATACAATCAGCCGGATACTGGAAAAACCGGCAGTTTATCTCGGGGCGCCGACTTTCGCTTACGTTGTAGGTGATTACCGGATAAGCAGGAAAGGCTCTTTGTTCGGCATGAATGATGCCGGGCGGGAGGAAATGGAAAGCTTAGTTTTGCGCCTGCAGGAGGAAGGTTTTATTGCAGAAACTCCTGCTGAGGAAGATTCTCTCATAGAGGAAGCTACAGTCGGCACGGCGGAAGTCGCTACAGAAAATGTAGTAGATGAAGCCACAGAAGCTGCTGCCGATAACACTGACACAGCTCCTTTAATGGCCACGGGTAATTCCGATGAGGAAAATACCCTGACTATAGAAATGCCTAAGACTGGTTTTACAGATATTTCCCTAGATAACTTGCAGAAAATCATTACCAGTAAAGAGACCCTCCTCAAAAAGGCCCTTGGGACAGAACGGCTTCTGGTTGCCGATACCGGGGATACCTTAAAATTTCCTTGGTTTACTCTGCATGGACTGGAGGGCGAAGCGGATGCCTACAGTCGCCTGATTGCCGCTATCTGTGACACGGCAAAGAAACGCAGGCGCATAACTGCCAGAGAACGCGGCAGCGAGAATGACAAATTTGATATGCGCCTCTTTCTGGTGCAGTTGGGCTTTGTCGGGAATGAGTACAAAACCGCCAGGAGGATACTGCTCCGTAACCTTACCGGCAACAGCAGCTGGAAATCCGGACATGCGCCAAACAGGCCTGCTCCGAATAATACGGAGGACGCCGGTTCAGCTTCACGGCCAGCCGACAATCCGTCAGAAACGGCCACAGAAACTGTGCCACAGCCAGAAACGGAGGGAGGTGAGAACTATGGCAAATAGGAACCAGTTCCCCAGCCGGAAAACCGTAGAGCAGGTACGGGAAATGTACCCCAGAGGCTCACGGGTGGAGCTCATCTCCATGGATGACCCATACAGTAAGCTCTCTCCCGGAGACCGCGGTACAGTAAATGTAGTTGATGATACCGGCACGGTATTTGTTAACTGGGACTGCGGCTCCAGCCTCGGCGTCGTTTACGGCGTTGACCGGATCAAAAAGATATAGCACTTTACATCAGGGGGATGCCTTTACGGCTCCCCCTTAAACACACAAATGGAGGTGGAATGATGGATAATATAAGAAAGATTACCAAACTGGAGAAGACCGCTCTGATGCCTGTTAAGCGTAAACGTGTGGCAGCCTATGCCCGCGTTTCGTCCGGCAAGGATGCCCAGCTCCACTCCCTGTCTGTCCAGATCAGTTATTACAATGAGTATATTGGCAGCCGGGGCGACTGGCAGCTGGTCAGGATTTATGCCGACGAGGCCATGACCGGCACCAGGGAGGACCGGCCGCAGTTCCAGCAGCTGCTTGCGGACTGCCGGGCCGGGAAGATTGACATGGTCATTACCAAATCCGTAACAAGGCTTGCCCGCAATATGGTGACTGTCCTGGAAACCGCACGGGAACTGAAAGAGCTTGGCATCGATATCTATTTTGAGAAAGAGAACATCCATACCATGAGTTCTGATGGCGAACTGATGCTGACACTTCTGGCTACCTTTGCTCAGGAAGAGAGCTGGTCTGCCAGCGAGAACCAGAAATGGCGTATCCGCAAGAAGTTTGAGCAGGGGTATCCTAACACTGGAAATATGCTTGGCTATTATCTGGAGAATGGCGTATTGCGAGTCATACCTGACGAGGCGGAAATCGTCCGGCAAATATATGCCGATTTTCTTTCTGGAATGGGGATTAACGCCATAGCAAAAAAGCTCCGGCGTATGGAAGTCCCAACTAAAAGAGGTTCTGAATGGAATAAAATGACAGTCCGCCATATACTCCGTAACGAAAAATATGCCGGGAATCTGTTATTGCAGAAAACATACCGGTTAGACCATATCAGTAAAAAGCAAATGATAAACCATGGTGAACTGCCAATGTATTCTGTAAGCAATGCCCATGAGGCCATTATTGACCGAGATACGTTTGAGCAGGTACAGCAGGAATTGATGCTGCGGGCAGAAAAGTGCCACTCTCATCATGTGACATCAGAGGCGCATCTTTTTACGAGTATGATCCGATGCGGGCTATGTGGGCGTCACCTTCATAGAAAACTTGCTTCATCTTCAAAAAAATATGCGCCCAAACCTGTTTGGTTTTGCACAACAGCTATGAACTATGGAAAAAACGCATGCCCATCACGTAAAATTCCAGAGGATATCCTGATACAGAAAACCATGGAAGTTCTGGAAATTGAAAATTTAGATCGGGGAACCTTACTGGATCGTATCACGGAAATACAGGTACCCGAACATAACCATCTGGTCTACGTATTCCATGATGGCCATACCCAGGAGGTTACCTGGCAGAATCACTCTCGCCGGGAAAGTTGGACAGAAGAAATGAAACAGCAGGCCAGAGAGCGTCGGCTAAAATATCTTGAAGAAAGGAGAAGGCCATGACTATACAGAAAAGGACAGTACAGAAAATTGAAAGCAGGTTGAGCTTAACTTCCACCCCATTCATGCAGGAGCAGCGAAAAAAACGTGTGGCAGCTTATGCCCGTGTTTCTACCGACCAGGACGAGCAGCTTTCCAGTTATGAGGCACAGGTGGATTTTTATACCAGATACATTAACAACAACCCTGAATGGGAGTTTGTCGCGGTCTATACGGACGAGGGAATTTCCGGTACCAATACTAAGAAACGCGATGGTTTTAATCGTATGGTTGCAGATGCCCTGTCTGGGAAAATTGACCTGATTCTGACTAAATCCATCAGCCGTTTCGCCCGCAATACGGTAGACACCCTGACTACAATCCGGCAGCTGAAGACCAAAGGAATAGAGGTCTACTTTGAGAAAGAAAATATTTATACCCTTGATGCCAAGGGCGAGGTGATGATTACCATCATGAGCAGCCTGGCCCAGGAGGAAAGCCGTTCCATCAGCGAAAACGTGTCCTGGGGGAAACGCCGCAGCATGGAGGAAGGCAAAATCTCCATGCCATATAAATCTTTCCTTGGTTATGAGAAAGGTAACGATGGACTTCCGAAGATTGTTGAGGAAGAGGCAGCGATAGTCCGGGAAATTTACCATCTGTTTCTGGGTGGAAAGACTGTCCGGGAAATAGCCGAACACCTTACCGGGCGGGGGATACCGACACCTAAAGGTAAAAAGATATGGAGCGTTTCTACCATTATGAGTATACTCCAGAATGAGAAGTATAAAGGCGATGCCCTGCTTCAGAAGACTTACACGGCGGATTTTCTTACTAAAACAATCCGAAAAAATAAAGGGGAACTACCACAATATTACATAGAAAATTCCCACCCGGCAATCATTGACCCGGAGACCTTTGCCCTGGTCCAGAAAGAGATTGAACGGCGGCGGCCAAAACGCCGTCAGCTGCACAAAAACAGCCCGTTTAACTCAAAAGTAATCTGTGGCGACTGCGGCGGATATTATGGCCGAAAGGTCTGGCACAGCGGCAGTAAATACGAGAAATCTACCTGGCGTTGTAACCGAAAGTATGACGGTGAATCCTGCTGCACTACACCCAATCTGGATGAATGTGAGCTGGAAAACGCCTTTGTTACTGCTTTTAACCAATTCCATAAAGAAAAAGAAAAGCATATGGCCCAGATGGAAAAACTTCTGTCCCGGTTGTCGGATACCAGTGCGTTGGAAAGGGAGCTGGATGCCACCAAAGCTAAGCATGCCAGACTGATTGAA
The DNA here is from genome assembly GCA_003611955.1 of bacterium 1XD8-76. GTDB lineage: Bacteria > Bacillota > Clostridia > Lachnospirales > Lachnospiraceae > 1XD8-76. Next base: position 4,593 of record RAZE01000027.1, on the reverse strand, counting down.
GACCTGCGCAGCTATATGGTGGAGAATACCCGGCGTATACAGGACCAAGGGGAATATAACCGCCGGTTTGCAGAGATGGATGCATCATGCCAGGAAGCTGAGGAGCAGGTTAACAGCCTACAGAAGCAGCTCCTCGAACAGCACGGGCGCAGAGAACAGATATCCCGTTCCCTCAGTATCCTGAAACAGTGTGAGGACAGACTGGAGAAGTTCAGTCCGGATATCTGGAATGCCATGATTGATACGGTAACAGTATCCTCGGATAAAGCCTTTACTTTCCTCTTTTGGGGAGGCACGGAGATAGCAATACGGCTACAAACAGTAAATCCCAAAAAATAAATTAAATTCAGCACCTTATAAGCCCGTGGCTCTGCCACGGGCTCTCCACGGGAGGAACACAAATGGAAAAACAGAAGAAAGCGGCTTTTTACTGTCATGGATTTCATACCTCATTTAGTGAGACCGAGTACCTTATCCAGATGCAAAAACGTCTCAGTAACTATCCGAATATGAGCACATGGGAAACGGAAGTGTTCCATGAAAAAACACTGTCAGAAAGAAGCGAGCTTATGCGTCTGGAAGATTCAATCAAAAAAGGCGAAGTGGGCGTGGTAGTTACTCTGGAAGCATCCACTATCTCCGGTAATTTGGACATCTTTAGAGAATTTATGGCCATTTGTGAAGAACATGGCGTCCAGGTGTTCAGCCTAGAATGGTGGAAACATGACAATGATGCCGAAGAACAATACCGACTGTTTAAGAAACTGTGGAAATACCAACGGCGACTATGACAAGCACTTCAACATGGCACATTACTTAAAAGCCTGCAGGGATTACCTGTGGGCTTTTCCCCGGTATTACTCTCTAGAGTAGTGACTTTTCTGATACAATAACGAAAGATAATGAAATGTTGATGGTCTGTACTATACTAAAATATAATTTCATTGTATAATTACGTTAACTATATAACCTGAGTTAAACATATTGGATGGTGAATAAATGGCAATTAGCAAAATAAAAATACAAAATTTCAAAAGTTATAAAGGAATCTTTACATTATATCTTAATCAAGGGCTTAATATTCTCGTTGGAGATAATGAATCTGGGAAGTCAACTATTTTGGAAGCAATACATGTGGCGTTGACGGGATATTACCATGGACATAATATAAGAAATGAATTGTCTCAGTATTTATTCAATAATGAAGCTGTTTTAGAATACATAACCTCCGTTCGGAGTGGAAAAGCCATTGCGCCGCCAACAATACTGATTGAGATATTTTTTGATGCTCCTATGGATGCGGAGCTATTCGAGGGTAACGAAAATACAGACAAGGAAACAAAAGTTGAGGGGCTACAATTTAAGATTGCCTATGACGAAAAATATAATGATGAGTATCAGAAAATTATAGAAAGTAAAAATTTAACAAGCCTGCCAATTGAATATTACGAAGTATCTTGGAATACATTTGCCCGTAAAACAATTACGACAAAAAGCATACCTGTGAAGTCTGCCATGATTGACTCTTCTAACTATTACTATCAAAACGGGTCAGATGTATACATTTCCCACATTGTAAAGGATATCTTATCTTTAGAGGAGATAACTACTATTGCACAAGCGCACAGGAATATGGTGGATTTTTTTTCCGAAGCCAAAGCGATTGAAAATATTAATAAAAAGATTACAGCAGAGGCATCAATGTCTAACGGCTCAATTTCTTTATCCGCGAACTTAGGGACAAAAAATGCATGGGAGCATAGTTTACTCACGCAGGTAGATGGTATCCCATTTGGATTTGTTGGGAAAGGTACACAGTGTGCTATAAAGACCGAGTTGGCACTTAGTAACAGGCGAGCACAAAAAGCTGGAATTATTTTATTAGAAGAACCTGAAAGTCATCTCTCTTTCTCTCATTTAAACCAACTTATAATGTCCATATCACAAAAATGTACTGATCGACAAATATTAATATCTACACATAGCAGTTATGTAGCTAATAAATTAGGCTTAGAGAACCTTATATTGTTGAATGATCACCGTATAACGAGGCTGTCAGAACTAGAATCAACAGAATTTTTTAGAAAAATGTCTGGATATGATACCTTACGCCTTATTTTATGTAAAAGAGCCATACTGGTCGAAGGTGACTCTGATGAGCTGATTGTCCAGAAAGCATATATGGTGAGCCACAATGGACGACTTCCGATTCAGGATGGAATAGATATTATCTCTGTGGGGACGGCTTTTTTGCGTTTTCTGGAAATTGCAGAGAAATTGCATAAGGATACAGCGGTTATAACAGATAATGATGGTGATGTATCAGCTCTTGAGAAAAAGTATTCAAATTATATAGGCGACAATAAAAAAGATTATATCGAGATTTCTTATGACGAAGAAGTCGATACTGGTGATTTAATTATTGGAAAGAGCCCGTACAATTATAATACTTTGGAGCCAAAACTGCTCAAAGTAAATGATTTAGCCACGTTTAATGAGATATTTGGCACATCTTATGCTGATGACGATGGGCTGAGAACATATATGCAACATCATAAAACAGATTGCGCATTAGCGATATTTGATACTAAGAAAAAGGTAAACTTTCCTAAATACATCTCCGAGGTTATAAACAAGAATGAATAAATTAATAATCGCTGCTGCTGGTGCGGGAAAAACAACTCATCTCGTTAACGAAGCATTGAAAATAGCTTCTGATAAAGTTTTAATTACGACTTTTACGGAGTCAAACGAGCAAGAAATAAAAAAGAAAATATTTGAGCTAAATGGCTGTATCCCATCCAATATAATAGTACAAACATGGTTTTCTTTTCTTATTCAACAAGGAGTTAAACCATATCAGAGTTTTTTATATGAAAATAAGGTGACAGGACTCCTGCTTGTCAATAAAAAATCAGGACTTAAATATTGTTATAATGGTAAGCCAGTATATTACAGAGAGAGAGTGAAGTAGCACAACATTATTTTACGAATGATGGAAGAATTTATTCCGACAAACTTTCAAAATTTGTTTATAAACTCAATGAGATAAATTCAGGGATTACCATTGATAGGATTACTCGTATATATAAATATATTTTTATTGACGAAGTGCAAGACTTAGCAGGATATGATTTAGAGATTGTTGATTTGCTATCGAGGAATAATACAAATTTACTGATGATAGGCGATCCCAGACAAGTAACTTACCATACTCATGAAGAGGCAAAGAACCATAAATATAGTGAAGGGAATATAGAGGATTTTATTAAGGAACGCAATCTTAGCATCTTCGTTGATAAAACCACTTTAAATATTACTCATCGTAATGAAAAAAGAATTTGTAACTTTGCTAACACTATATATCCAGAATTTCCACCCTGCTCAGCTAAAACAAAGGAAGCTACTGGTCATGATGGTGTATTCTTTGTTCACGCAAAGGATGTTGAATCGTACTTGGAAAAATATAAACCAATACAGCTTAGAGACTCTAAAAAGGTTAATGTTAATGATAAGCACCCAGTTATGAACTTTGGTGATGCAAAAGGCCTGACCTTTAATAGAGTGATTATATATCCAACGACCCCGATGCAAGAATGGATATTTAATCATAATAAAGACCTTAAGCCTAAAAGCAGGGCTAGGTTGTATGTGGCAGTAACAAGAGCAAAGTATAGCGTAGCAATTGTAATTACTAAATCTAAAAATGTAGACGGAATTTCTGTATGGGAATCTTAAATAAATGATTCTATATTTAACTGTATTTTTGTTAAAATAATTAATAGGAAAGGTTGATATTGGAAAAATGGAATTTTTATTTAATAGTAAAGGGCAACATATAGCTAATTTGGTAAATGGGCAGCTTCATGCTCCATCTGGACAGAACATCGGTCACTATATGCCTAAGGAAAAAATATTTATTGACATGTCAGGTCGTTACTTAGGGGAGATAATATGCCAAAATCGCTTAATGTATAACGTAAATTCACCGTATCGCTCCGTAAGCTTTGGCAATTATGGAAATTATGGTAATGTCGGCAATTATGGCAATCCTGGCAACTATGGATCAATAGGTAACGTTGGCGGTTACCGAGATGTTAGTTTTTAAAGTCGTGAGTTTTAGATGATATTTTACCCGCAGAAACTTCATATACCATGGATGGAAAACTCATATCTTAAAATATATTTCTACTAATCTGATTAGTGGGAATATATTTTTTATTCCAAATGCAGATACGGTATAACCGTGTTATGCCGTGTATAATCAGCAGCAATTATGTAATGCTATGGTGCAAATTTTGTATCTTGTATCATCCGTGACGTGCAAACACAAAATCTGTCCGGCAAGTTATAGCGTGGACGGGCAGATTTACGGAAAAGGGTACCCCTTTCCTATGCTTGCTCCGCAACTTCTCAATTTAAAAGATACGGAAAGGAAGGGAAAAGAATGGAATGGGAACCAGAAATCAAGGACAGCGGCTATCTGCCGGAAAAAGGGAAGCCGACAGAAGAAACTGTCTGTTACAAAATCGGCGGCACATACTATGAAGTGTCTACCTCCTGCGGCGGCTCGGAACGGCTCCGCGACAAGAT
>RAZE01000026.1 GCA_003611955.1 bacterium 1XD8-76 | reverse complement strand
AGAAGGTTGAGGTTTCAAAGAGGATGGAGAAAGGATTTCAGTGTTCGGTTTTGAGGGGACAGTTCCTCAGGTTTAGATTTTCCTCCATAGCTCAGTCGGTAGAGCATGCGGCTGTTAACCGCAGTGTCGTTGGTTCGAGTCCAACTGGGGGAGTTTGGAAGAGCCCGTAAACATCAGCGTTTGCGGGTTTTCTTTGTTTAAATGTCAAGCCTTGAAAGAGGCACAATAGATCGCATGGCTGTAAAAACAGGCATGTGAGTGTTAACCGAAAAATGAACCGGGATCGCGCTGCATTTCGTATTCCGGCTGTAACTGCCTGATAGTAAACAATACTTTTACTGTCAGGCTTTTTTGTTGCCATTTTTAGCCACGGTATGATGCTGTGGCTTTTTTTGATGGATTGTATGAAAAGGAGCATTTATGAGTAACAAGAAAATCACAGAGGACACTACCACCACAGCACCGGCTAAGGACGCTCCTGCACTGGTGAAGAAGATTGGCCGGACGACCTACATTGTGAGGGTTCATTTCAGCAAGACCAGCAAGGAAACCATGAGCGACAAAATCAAGCGTATGCTGAAAAATGAGATACAGCAGATGTAAAAAGCGATAACGGAAACAGGCCGGGATTCAGAAATGCGCTGGCTCCCGGCTTGTAAAATCAGGAGGATTATGGTAGTATGAAGATACAAGAACGAAAGGGAAAGCAGGTGGGAAGATTGACAGAGGCTAAGAGGCTTTCGCCTGTTTGATGATGATTTCCTCACAAAGTGTTTTGAGGGAGATACGGCAAGCATAGAACTGGTATTGCGGATTGTACTGGAAAAATCGGATTTAAAGGTGCTGGACGTCCGCACCCAGGTATTTGTGGAGAACCTGCTGAACCGTTCAGTGAGGTTGGATATTCTGGCTACAGACAGCACAGGGGCAAAACTGAACGTGGAGGTACAGCGCTCCGACAAAGGAGCCGGGAGAAAAAGAGCCAGATACAACAGCAGCATGATGGACGCAAACCTTTTGAAGAAAGGCGAGGACTTCGACAAGCTGCCGGAAACGTGGGTAATCTTTATCACAGAGAATGACGTAATGGGAAAAGGGCTGCCGCTCTATCCGATTGAGCGGTGCTTTTTAGGAACCGGGGAAAGATTTGAGGACGGTTCGCACATACTGTATGTAAATGGCGCTTACCGTGGAGATACGCCAATCGGGAAGTTAATGCATGACTTCTCCTGCATAGACGCAGCGGATATGTATTATGGGACACTGGCGGACAGGGTGAGATTTTTCAAAGAGAGCAAGGAGGGAATCGAGATTATGTGCCGGGCTATGGAAGATATGAGGAATCAGACATTGAAAGAAGGAATGCAAGAGGTTGCGCTTCGTATGCTGGCAGCTGGCAAATATGCTTTAGAGGAAATCGTTAATATTTCAGGACTTTCTCTTGAGGAAGTCAAACAACTGAAAGCTGATAGAAGCGCATAGGCAGAGTTATAGAGCCGGGAATCTAAAAAACAGGTTCCTGGCTCTATTTTTTTGCCCTGAAATGCAAATTTTTTGTGAATATGATTAAAAAGATCTTTACAAAACGTCTCTGGATTATGCTGTTTCTACTTTTAATACAAAAAAAAACGTCTATTGTGCTCTTGTCGTGCGGTAAAAAGCTGTATATACTTAAAACAGAACAGTAGGTTAGGTTTTTCAAAACAGGAGGGCAAAAAATATGAAAAAACCGGTACTTATCATCATGGCAGCGGGTATGGGGAGCCGTTACGGCGGTCTGAAACAGATCGATCCGGTGGATGAAGGGGGCCATATCATTATGGATTTTTCCATATACGATGCGGTGAAAGCAGGATTTGAGAAAGTCATCTTTATTATTAAGAAGGAAAATGAGCAGGACTTTAAGGAGAAGATCGGAAATCGTCTGGAGCAGAGGATCGAAGTGGAATATGTGTTTCAGGATATTGCGAATTTGCCGGAGGGTTTTGAGGTGCCGGAAGGAAGGGTGAAGCCGTGGGGGACGGCTCACGCGGTGCTTTCCTGTCTGCCGGTGGTGGATGGGCCGTTTGCCGTGATCAACGCGGACGATTACTACGGACAGCAGGCATTCCGGATGATATATGAATTCCTGGCGGATCATGAGGATACGGATAAATTCCAGTATACCATGGTTGGGTATCTCCTGGAGAACACGCTGACAGAGAACGGGCATGTGGCGCGCGGTGTCTGTGAGACTGACGAAAACGGAAAGCTGACGGAGATCACGGAGAGAGTGCGGATCGAGAAGCGTGAGGATGGTCCGGCCTATACGGAAGATGATGGCGTGACATGGACATCCCTCTCCGGCGATACGGTAGTTTCTATGAATATGTGGGGATTCACAAAGAGCATGATGCCAGAGATAAGGGATCGGTTTGCGGCGTTTCTGACGGAAAACCTGCCAAAGAATCCGCTCAAGTGCGAGTATTTCCTTCCCTTCGTGGTGGATGAACTGATCCGGGAAGGAAAAGCGGAGGTGACGGTTTTGAAATCCAGAGACCGTTGGTACGGCGTGACCTACAGAGAGGATAAGCCGGTGGTGGTAAAGGCGATCCAGGATTTGAAAGATCAGGGACTGTACCCGCAGAATCTGTGGGATTAGGAGTCGCTCTTATACAGGGTGATCCGACAGCGCCTTTATGGAGGAAGCGTACTCCGAGGGTGTCATGCCGGTGATCTGCTTAAACTGCCGGGAAAAATAGTGGATGGAGGAAAATCCCAGCGCGTCGGCGATCTGGGTAAAGTTATAGTGATTTTCCCGTATCATCTGCTTGGCGAGATCTACTTTCATTCTTGAAAAATATTCTATGGCTCCGTAGCCGCTTCTGGTCCGGAATAATTTCTGGAGCTGGGAACGGCCTACGGAGTTACTTTTACAAATCTGATCAATGGTCAGAGTCTCACAGACATGGGTTTCCATGTATTTCAGTACCAGTGCAAACAGTTCACCGTCCGCCTTCTGCTTGATGGACTTGACAATGGGGGGGTTCGGGGAGGGCGTACGAACCATATAGCGGCGTATCAACTGGATCAGAAGCTGCTCCAGATAGAGGCGTATCAGTTGTTCGCCGGCAAATCCCGGATTTTCGGCTTTGATCAGTTCCTCCTGATAGGGATCGTCCATCCGCCCCTCAAAAACGTGTTTGGCCTCCTGAATGATCTGGCCCAGGAGAAGGCGCTCCGGTTCGCTGATCTGCAATATCTTTTCTTCAAAGAAGGACATGGCGGGAGAAGAACAGGAGAAGGAGATGACGACCAGATTCGGCGCGATCAGCCCGTTGGATTTTACGTTATGAAATTCGTTGGGTTTGTGGAAAATGATCTCTCCCTTTTTCAGCACATGGAATTTATCTCCGGCGATGACATTTACCTCGCCCTTATCGACACATAAAAATTCCCAGAAATCATGGGATTCTCCCGGAAATGAAAAATCACACATATATTCAAAATAGTGGATGGAATAGACATCACGGATGGTTAGAATATCCTGCAGATAAACGCTTTTGTAACTCATATCCTTCTGTTCCTCGCTGAAAGAAAAAACGATTTATTTGTGACTATTATATTATAAATGTGCAAAAAAAGCAAATAAAATTGAGCTTATTGTATAAACCGACGGATAAATATGGCAAAGACATTTTCCAGAGAGAAGGCTATAATATTTTCATTATACGAACAAGGACGTACGTATGGATGTCTGTCAGGGCAAAGGGGGCAAAAAAAATGAGACCGGAACTGAAATTTGAACCAAGGGTAATGAAAGTTTCAACGATTGGTGAGGCGGCGGGAGTGCCGGATCTTATCGGTGGTAAAATACTGCAGAACGATCTGGAATTTTTTGTGGATGAGGACGATGAGTTGTACGAGGCATACGGTACGCGCCGAAATTCTTATCCCTATCGTCAGTATAATTCTTATACTCGTGAGCTCGCAGAGAGGGAGGTAAGGACCGCTGTTCTGGAGAATGAACGTCTGAGAGCCGTATTCTTGCCGGAGTATGGGGGGAGGCTGTGGGAACTGACGGATAAAGTGTTGGGAAGGAATCTGCTGTACACCAATGATGTCCTTCGGTTCAGCAATCTCGCCATACGCAACGCCTGGTTCAGCGGCGGAGTGGAGTGGAATGTGGGCATTATCGGACACACACCCTTTACCGCCGACCCGCTGTATACGGCGGCGCTCGAAAATGAGGAGGGGAATCCTGTGCTCCGCATGTACGAGTATGAGAGACTTCGCCGGGTGGAGTATCAGATGGATTTCTGGCTCGGGGAGAGGGACCGGTATCTGAACTGCCGGATGCGGATCGTGAATTCCGGCAGGGAGGTAGTACCGATGTACTGGTGGAGTAATATGGCAGTTCCGGAATACCCGTCGGGAAGGATCGTGGTTCCGGCGAGCGAGGCTTATACGGGTGCAGGAGAGAAGGTTTTTAAAGTGGATATCCCGGAAGTGGACGGGGTGGATATCACACGGTATGGGAATATTCCGGCGCAGGTCGATTATTTTTTCAATATTCCGCGGGAGAAGCCGAAATATATTGCCAATATAGACTCGGAGGGCAACGGCCTTGTGCAGTTTTCCACCTGGCGTCTTCAGGGGAGAAAACTGTTTTCCTGGGGGCACAAAAAAGGCGGAATAAAGTGGCAGGAATTTCTGACGGAAAATGCGGGGAATTATGTGGAGATTCAGGCGGGGCTGGGAAAGACCCAGTACGGTTGTATTCCGATGCCGCCTCACAGTGCCTGGGAGTGGATGGAGCAGTACGGTGCAATCTCCCTGGAAAAAGCGGACACACAGCTCCCGTTTGAGCAGTTGAGGGATAAGGTGACGGAGTACGTGTCCGGAGAACTGGAAAATACCGGGTTAGAAAAGAAACTGACCGCCTCGAGGGATACGGCTGGCAAAAAAGCGAAGCTGATATATGAAGGAAGCGGTTACGGCGCGCTGGAAAATGCCAGAAGAGCGCTGACGGGAGAACGCCCTTTATCGGAACACCTGGAGTATCGTTTTACGGAGGAAGGAGAAAAGCAGTGGGCGGATTTCCTGAGGACGGGGATATTTTTTACGAGAGACCCCAGGGAGCGGCCGGATGGTTTTATGTGCGACAGGGCATATTACGAGCGGCTGAAGGAGACGGCGGAGACAAAAAACGCAAAGAACTGGTATGCCCGCTATCAGCTCGGCGTGATGCATATCTATAACGGAGCGGACAAAAAGGGAAGGAAAGAACTGAAAAGATCCTGGGAGCTTGCAAAAAACTGCTGGGCGTGCCACGGGCTGGGCTGTGCATATATAAAGGAAGGCAGTTATGATAAGGCGATAAAATGGCTGGAGAGGGGGATCAGACTTCGGATGGATGATACGGCGTATGTCAAGGAGGGAATGCGGCTTCTTCTGATGGCCGGAGGATATGAAAAAGTGGAAGAACTCTATGGACTTCTGCCGGAGCGCCTCCGGGAGGAGAGCAGAATAATATACGACTATCTGACAGCTCTGGCGCACACGGGAAAACAGAGGGAAGCATACGATTATCTGAGCGGACATCCCGGGTATGTGCTGGAAGACCTGCGGGAGTGTGAGAGCAGCGTGAGCGATCTCTGGAGGGAAGTGTATCAGTCCGTGAAGGGCTCGGCTGCGACGGAAATTCCGGGACAGTGGGATTTTGGGTCTCTGTAAAAAGGGGAAAATTCACCTGCCTTTGGTGAAATTTTTCCACAAATCAGGCTGATTGTGCAAATTTAAAATCCTATTTGAAAATATTGGGATGTAAAAATACCGAGGGGAAAGTTGTGGAAGAAAAAAGCTTTTCGGCAGATTGTTTAATGTTTTGAACGACATATTCCATCGATGGGTTAAAATAACCAGTATAAATGAAAAAAGATAAAAAAATTGTATAAATCACACAAATATGAGCTTATAGTGCAAAAAGGTGGATAAATAAGACAAAGACTTATATGATTTGAATTACTATAATAATAAAAGCAACAGCAATATAAATTATAAATTTACAGGAGGTATGAGTATGAAAAAGAAAATGTTAAGCGCGTTTCTGTGTGTGGCAATGATCGCGGCAACGCTCATGGGCTGTGGTTCCTCAGGTGACACGCCCGCTCCCGCGGAGGATGGCGGCGCAACGGAAGCACCGGCTGAGGATGCAGGCGGAGAAACAGAGGCGGCGGAACCGTCAGGTGACGCGCTGGTTTACTGGTCTATGTGGGATGCGGCAGAACCGCAGGCACAGGCGATCAAACAGTCTATCGATGCATTTACCGCTGAGACAGGCATCGCAGTGGATGTACAGTTTAAGGGACGTACCGGTATCCGTGAAGGGCTGCAGCCTGCACTGGATGCAGGAACCAACATCGACCTGTTCGACGAGGATATCGACCGTGTGAATACAACATGGGGCAGCTATCTTCTGGATCTGGAAGAGCTGGCAGCGGCTAACGACTACGAAGCTACGGCAAATGCGGGACTGATCGCTGCATGTCGTGAAGTGGGCGGCGGCACGCTGAAGTCCATCCCTTACCAGCCTAACGTATTCGCTTATTTCTATAATGTAGATATTTTTGAGGAAGCAGGCGTGACATCCGTTCCGACGACATGGGATGAGTTCCTGGATACCTGTCAGAAGATCAAAGACGCAGGCTACACACCGATCACAAACGACAACGCATACATCAGCAGTCTGTTCGGATATCATATGAGCCGTCTGGTAGGCGAGCCGGCAACGGAAGAGATCGTGAAGAACGGCGATTGGGATAACGAAGCGGTACTTAAGACTGCACAGGCGTATGAAGAGCTGGCGAGCAAAGGCTATTTCTCCGAGACGATCGAGAGTAACCAGTGGCCGGCAGGACAGAACACAGAGCTGGCTATGGGTACGGCAGCGATGTACCTGAACGGTTCCTGGCTTCCGAACGAAGTAAAAGACATTGCAGGGGAAGACTTCAACTGGGGATGCTTCAGCTATCCCGCGGTGGAAGGCGGAGTGGATGGAACGGACGCTTCCAATTACGGTGCACAGGTATTTGCCATCAACGCAAAATCTGAGAAGGCAGAGCAGGCATTCCAGCTGATCACATACCTGACAAAGGGCGAGGCTGATGCGCTTCTCTCCGAGATGTCCGTTGGTATTCCGGCAGACTCCAGCAACTCTGAGTGGCCTGCACTTCTGACCAATGTAAAACCGGTTATGGACAGCATGAACACACGTTATCCGTGGGCGGCAGGTGCAGAGGCAAATGCGGATATGACACCGATCATCATCGAGAACTTCACGAAGCTTTGCGGTGGTTCTCTGGATGCTCAGGGATTTGTGGACGCTCTGAAAGCGGCCGGCAACTAATACAGACCTATCGAAACAGTATATGGAATTTTACACGGATAGGCGTGAGACAATTATGGCGGCATCGTGTTAGACGGTGCCGCCATGTTTTTACACAAAAAGGTATGAAGTAACAGGGTCCTGTTTTTACGAGAGGGGGTTACTGGATTGAAAAAGAATAAGACCATGATCGTAGTTTTTCTTGCTCCTGCGGTCATCATGTTTTCCATTATTTTCATATATCCGATCATCAGAACCGTCTTTATGAGCTTCTTTAAGATCGAGGGTGTGACAGATGCAATATCAAAATGGCAGTTTTCGGGACTGACAAACTACATTAAATTATTTAACACGGAGCTTTTCCGGATATCCATGTGGAATATCTTCCGCATCTGGCTCTTCGGCGGAATCATTGTCATGGGGCTTGCGCTTCTTTTTGCGGCCATCCTGACCAGCGGGATCCGCTTTAAGAATGTATTCCGGGCAATTATCTATATGCCGAACGTAGTGAGTGCGGTTGCATTGGCTACGATGTGGCTGCAGTATGTATTCAGCCCGAAATTCGGTCTCTTCAAGACGGTGGGCGACCTGCTGCACTGGGAATGGCTTTCCAAGTTCCAGTGGCTGGATCCGTCCCATCTGTTTACGGCATTGCTGGTGGCATATTGTTTTGGAATGGTGGGGTACCATATGCTGATTTTTGCCAGCGGTATTGAGCGGATCGGTATGGATTACTATGAGGCGGCTACTCTGGACGGCGCGAACAGGCTGCAGCAGTTCCGCTACATAACGCTTCCGCTTCTGAAAGGCGTAACAAAGACGAATATCACGATGTGGAGTATCAGCAGTGCGGGATTTTTCCTCTGGTCACAGCTCTTCTCCATGGTGGTTTCCAACACGCAGACGATCACACCGGTGGTTTACATGTACCAGAACATTTTTGGCGCCGGAAACAGCATGACCGAGAGAAACGCCGGGATCGGGGCGGCGGTGGGCGTGCTCTTAAGTGTCTGTGTGGTAATAATCTTTATCGTATGCGACAAGATATTCAAAGATGACGATATCGAATTTTAGAGGGGGGAGTAGAGATGGCGAAAGAAAAGAAAGTGCGCGAACGTGTGAACTGGCACAGAGAACTCAGGCTGGCTCCCGGTTATATTATATTGACTTTATGGGTATTGTTCACCTTTTTCCTGCTCGGATGGGTGGTGGCGGCGAGCTTTTCCACTTCCAAGGAGATATTCTCCGGCGGAGTTTTCCGGTTTGAGAGCGGGATACATCTGGAGAATTATGCGAAAGCGTGGAGTACGTCCAACGTGTCCGTGTTCTTCATGAACTCTCTTGTATACGCGGCGATATCTTGTGTGCTTCTTGTGCTGATATGTGCGCCTGCGGCGTATGTACTGTCCCGGTTTACATTTCTGGGCAATAAGCTGATACAGAACGGATTTGTGGCTGCGATGGGTGTTCCGGCGACGATGATCGTGCTACCGTTATTCGGACTGGTGGCAGGCTGGAATATACTGAATGTGACGCTGGCAAACCGGGCGGTACTGGTATTTTTGTATGTGGGCATCAACGTGCCCTATACGACGATCTTCCTTCTGACCTTTTTCAGCAACCTCTCCAGATCTTTCGAGGAGGCGGCAGCTATTGACGGATGCCCGCCTATGAAGACTTTCTGGAAGATCATGCTGCCGATGGCGCAGCCGGGTATCATTACCGTGACTATTTTTAACTTTATCAATGTGTGGAATGAGTATTTTATGTCTCTGATCTTCGCAAATTCCGACAAGGTGAAATCTGTTGCGATCGGATTGTACGGGATGATCAACTCCATGCGGTACACAGGAGACTATGCCGGAATGTTTGCGGCAGTTGTCATCGTATTTCTGCCGACTTTCATCCTGTATGTGTTCCTTTCAGAGAAGATTATTGCCGGCGTTACAGGCGGTGGCGTGAAAGGCTAAGGGGGTGCCTATATGAGCAGAGAAAAGTCGGATTTATTGCGGATTGCAGAGAAGTTTGAGACAAGAGGGAAGCCGGAGAATATTGATTCCCATGGGAACGGTCATATCAACGATACCTATCTTCTGACCTGTCTGGCGGCGCCGGGGGAGAGCTGCAGATATATCCTGCAGCGAATGAATCATGAAGTGTTTAAGGATCCGGAGGGCCTGATGGAAAATATCACAGGCGTGACCTCGTTCCTGCGCAAAAAGATAGAGGAGAACGGAGGGGATCCCGAGAGGGAGACTCTCAATGTGATTCCGTTGAGGGCGGGAGGTTCCTACAGTGAGGAGGAAGATGGAACATTCTGGAGGATGTACAGCTTTGTGGAAGGCGCAGACAGCTACGATGTTGTGGAAAGGCCGGAAGACTTTTATGAGAGTGCTGTGGCGTTCGGACATTTCCAGAAGCTGCTGGCGGAGTATCCGGCGGAGAGCCTTCATGAGACGATCCCGAATTTCCACAATACCATAGACCGGCTGGCGAAATTCAAAAAGGCGCTGGAGGCGGATGCCATGAAGCGCGCCGGTGAAGTGAAAGAAGAGATACAGTTTGTGCTGGATCGGCAGGAGGACTGCCGCGTGCTCTGCGATATGCTGGCATCGGGAGAGATTCCTCTGCGGGTTACGCATAATGATACAAAGCTCAACAATATCATGCTGGATCATCAGACCGGAAAGGGAATCTGCGTGATTGATCTGGATACCGTCATGCCCGGTTCCGCGCTGTATGATTACGGTGATTCCATCCGTTTTGGGGCCAACACGGGTGCGGAGGATGAGAAGGATCTGTCCAGGATATCCTGCAATCTGGAGCTGTTTGCCCTGTATACGAAGGGATTTATTGAGGGCTGCGGAGGATCGCTGACGGAGAAAGAGATAAAAATGCTTCCGATGGGAGCGAAGCTGATGACGTTGGAGTGCGGGATGCGGTTTCTGACGGATTACCTGGAGGGGGATCACTATTTTAAGATTCACCGCCCGGAGCACAATCTGGACCGCTGTCGTACACAGTTTTGCATGGTGAAAGATATGGAAGATAAGTGGGATCAGATGCAGGCCATTGTGGAGAAGTATCTGTAATGCATGGGGGTGCTTACAGTAAAGATGGGGTAAAAGCTGAGAGCTGCCGTGAGATGCGGCGGCTCTTGGCATTTTACCCACAAAACATTCCTGAAAACATTTAAATTTTTCTTGCAAAACGAAGCGGAATGTGTTATTATATCACTTGCTGAGGCCGACAGAAGAGATCGACACAGTATAGAGATGGAAAGAGGCTCCGTGGTCAAGCGGTTAAGACATCGCCCTTTCACGGCGGTAACACGGGTTCGATTCCCGTCGGAGTCAGTTAAAAGGAATGGAAGTAAATACGCCGATGTGGCTCAATTCTTGACAACGGTCAGGAACTGGCCGTTGTAGGCAGAGCAGGCTGATTACAAATCAGCTACAGAAATAGAATACGCCGATGTGGCTCAATTGGCAGAGCAGCTGATTTGTAATCAGCAGGTTAACGGTTCGAGTCCGTTCATCGGCTTTTAAGACCCGAAAGGGTTGCGGACCTTTAGCTCAGTTGGTTAGAGCAACCGGCTCATAACCGGTCGGTCCTGGGTTCGAGTCCCCGAAGGTCCATTAAAAGAATAATAGTGACAACCGCAATGGTAATTTTGAGTTGCGCCGTGAATTCCCGAATGGGGGTTCGGCGTAATGGGAATAGCCGAAGGATATTCCCTCAAGCGAACTTGTTCGCTTTGGCCCAGTGGCTCAGTTGGTTAGAGCGTCGCCCTGTCACGGCGAAGGTCGTCGGTTCGAGTCCGATCTGGGTCGTTTATCTTGGGATCTTAGCTCAGCTGGGAGAGCATCTGCCTTACAAGCAGAGGGTCATAGGTTCGAGCCCTATAGGTCCCATTTTTGGATAGTATATTCTGTCTTTGGCCTGCTGGTGTGGCGGAATAGGCAGACGCAAGGGACTTAAAATCCCTCGGTGGCAACATCGTGCCGGTTCAAGTCCGGCCACCAGCATTAAAAAGAGTGGTGATATCTCCGGTGGGAGAATATTTGCCGCTCTTTTTTTGCTGGGATTTCAAAAGAGGTCCCATCTTCCAAAGAATGCGGATGATGTGATATAATAAAAAAATAAAGTTTACTCATTTTGGAGTCAGTGCACATAAGGAAGAAACCTGAATGAACAGCGAGCCGAAACTGGAACTGGCTCTGCGACTCCACCGGAGCGCCGGATTCTCACCGTTATGGGCGCGGTCCTCGGCGGGTAATTTTCTTCCTGTTGGGTGTTCTCCTGATCGTGGTGAGCACCTGGGGCTTTGTGCTGAGATGGAAGTAGAGGATCTATCCTATGCCTCAAGAAGAACAGCTCCGCCTTTATCAACTTATGGAAAAGCTCAACTGGTTTTTCATAAGGACGAAGCAAGACTTTATTCCGGACCTGTCTTTCAACCCGGAGATCACCGATGAACTGATGGTGATTTACTTTGATTTGAACAAGGAGATTTTTTGCATTACCCATGAGAGCTGACGAAAGAAAAAGAGTGAAGCAACTGCCCACGCTTCTGATTCAACAGATCCGTCTGCAATGGTATAAAGAATGCCGGGGTGGAAACGCTGCTACGCAACGTAACCGATGCTCCAAAGCCATGCGGCTGCCAGGTGACTTTTTTTCCTATTATTCCGTTGGCCTGCCTGCACATTTTGCATTTATCGTACAGAGGCTCGATGGATTTCATATAGAAAAGGACTGCCGCAGGCTGATAGAGTGGAAAGCAGGCAGCACCACGAAGCTTCGGCCTTTTGAGCTCATTGAGCAGGAGCGTGGGATTCAGGTGAGATACCGCTACGACTGGCACACTGGTGCAATACCAGAACGATATACCCGCGATAAGACCGGGCAGAAGCACCCACTCAATGAGCTGGCGCTGGATTTGTCCCCTGGTGATTATGGGCGAGCCATCTGCAATGGGCGGTTCCGGGACTGGGATACAGGAATCTGGTATTATGTACTGGATATTTTGAATGTAATGTTGCTCTCTGAACCTATGACTTCTCCGGACTGTTTCCTTAACAGAGAACCGGATCAGGTGTATGAGCAGATTGCACTGCTGCGGTAGCAGAGAACAGGAGGATACCATCATGATCAAAGAACACACCCCAGGCTCCGGTGATTTCAAAAGAAAGGAGGAGCAAGCACTATGAAAGTCTTTGACCCGAGTTATAAACTGCTGGATGAGATGTACCAGGACGAATATTATCCCGATTTCCTGGTGGACAAGGTAAAGGATGAGCTTCAGAAGGTCATCGACCTGCTGGAGAGCGGAGAAACCGACATCGAAGTGGTGCAGGAAACGCTGGACGAGGCGGTCCGTGGCATCAATGATCTCCAGGAAGAATTTGATGAGAACGACAGCGAGATCGAAACCGTGGCACGGGAGTGTATCGCGGCTTCGGTGGGCTGCATTCTGGAGTGGTTTGGCATCTCTATTGATATCGAGGAGGCTATCCGTGAAAGGGATTGGTGATGTCCTTGAAGAAAAGGAACTTGCAACAGGAGGAAACGATCATGCCTACAGCCGAATGGAAGAACAAATACGAATCCATCAAGGATAAACTGGCCTGCAAAACGGATTTGGACGCGTATTTTACAGAAAAAGTGATTGGGAATACGGGGGTGGATGTGTTGGACATCGGCACAGTCCATTTTCCCACCGGAACGATCTTCGCCTGCGATCCGCTGGTGGAGCTGGAGGAAACTCTGCCGTTTTTTCAGACGATTCCTTTCGGAACTTACCCGGTGAAAATCTGTGTGGTGCCCAGCGAGAAATACGGCGACCGCTACGCCTGCGTCAAGGTGGTGGTCAGCCAGGAGAAGCCTGTCCGCTATGAGCTGGGCATGGTGGGCAACGAGGATCTGGATGAGGAACTGAACGAGGGCGATTATTTTGGCTTTGGTGTAGACGCCGGTATGGGGTGTGTTGCGGACATCCGGACCCAGGCGGCATTTAAGGAATACTGGGCCAGGCGGCTGGAGGAAGACCCGGACATCGATCCCTACAACGACCTGTTCTGCGACTTGCTGGAGGAAAACGCCAAAGCCCGCCCCAAGTATCAGGAGAGCCACGGCGACTGGCTCAACTGGACGGTGCCGGGCACAGACTGCAGCCTGCCGATTTTCTCATCCGGCTGGGGTGACGGATATTATCCCGTCTACTTCGGTTATGACGCAAGGGGTGAAGTCTGCGCTGTGTATGTGCGGTTCATCGACCTGGAGGACAATGACGGGGAACAGGCGGGAGGAATGTGAGAGAGCATGAGCCGAATTGTCGATGAACCCTACTTTACCTATAGCGCCTACAGCGCCCTGATCTCCGGCATTCAGGTGAAATGCCCGAAATGTCATGGGGCCGGTATTGTGACCGCAGATCGGGACAATGCCCGTTTCCGGTGTCTGAGCTGTGGCCATCAGGAGACCTGCGACCGCACGGTCTACCGCTATGATGTCCATAACCAGTGCAAAGACTGCGGCAGATACTACCGGGTGGATATCGAGGAGGAGGCCGGGCAGCACTTTTCCGTTCTCCGTGTGTCCTGCCCCTATTGTGGGGCGGCCATGTCGGGAGAGGTCCACAGGACGGCGCAGGCTTTCTCCTACATGGCGGAGATCAAGGACGGAAAGGAGCCCTGGTTCGGGCTGGAACTGTGGTTTTTGTCCTCCTTCCAGGGTAAGCCGGTCTGGGCGCTCAACCGGGAGCATCTGGCCTATCTGATCGCCTATCTCAGTGCCGACCTGCGGGAGAAGCCGCCGGGCTACCCCAAAAAGAACCAGGCCGACCATCTCCCTACTTTCATGAAAACTGCGAAGAATCGGGAGCGGATCGTGAAGCTGCTGAAGAAAATGCAGGAGGGATAAGGAGAGAGTTTAAGGAGGTACAACAGATGTATATTGACAAATACTGGGGCAACTTTATTGGAGGTTCCGATGATAGTCTGAACCTTGTGGCGTTTTTGGCAGACCGGAAGAAAGAGGAAATCCCCCTCAGCGAGATCTTTGCTGAAATCGGACTGGACAGGCAGAACTGGGATTTCCGCCGGACCGTGGAGTATCTGGAATTCACTCACTCCAATGGCGTAGAAATGGACTTCCATTTTGCCATTGATGTGGTCACCGATCTGGCCGCTATCCTGCTGGAGTGCTGTGTCAGTGGCAGTGTCGATCTCCGGGATTTAGACGAGTATGACACGCCCTCCCGCCGCATCCGTGTCACCGCCACGGCAGAGGAACGCGACGCAATGGACAAGGCTCTGGCGGATTTCGTCCAGGATCCCCTGTCCTATGATCTCCATGATTTGATGGACGACGATGAGATCAGGGAGATGGCGGAGCAGGTGGAGGCGCTGCGGAAGGAACTGAATATGGATCTGCAGCAGTGTCGGAAATGGAACGAAAAAGAGGAAGGCCAAAAGATTTTGGACACGCCGGAGGCCATCTCCTATGAGTCGTTCTATGATCCGGGTGACAACGACTATGCGGTGCAAATGGACGATGCCTTCTGGCACCTGGAGACCATTCGGGAAAAGAGCCTGGCGGTGGATGAACTGTGCGCCTGTAACCACATGGCCATCTATCTGCGCTGGTGCATGGAGCATGACCTGATGGGAGAAAAATTCCTCGCGCAATACGGCGAGGTAGTCCGGAAGGTCAAGGCCGATCCTGCCAGCGTGGACCTGCGGGTGTTTATTCGGGATGAGCTGTGCGGGCAGCTCCATGGTTCCCTGTTCAACCAGGAGGGCTGGGCCTTTGCCTGCTGCTACTATGGGGAGCCGGACACCCCCTATTTCCCCAGAGACATCGACAACTACGCTTTCGATATCATCGGCCTGGAGCGCAATTTCTCCGACGAGATCCAGGACGAGGCCTACCTGTTCCTTCCCTTTGACGAGGAAACTTATCAGGCTATAGCAGGGGTGATCGAAGAACGTTTTGAAAACTGGCAGGGGCAGTATTTTGACAAGGACACTCTGGAGCCTTCCGAGACGGCCCGGGCCATCATGGAGTATCTGGACTGTAAGTGTACCTATTTCCCATCCATGGCGGACGATGCCCTCATCATATCGGCCTACGGTTACGCCAGGCGGGACAGTGCCCATGAGGGCTTTATTCCCATGCTCATCATGGCGGATGACGAAACGCTGTTGGAGTGTCTGGTGATGAATGCCGACCCGGAAAACGATGCGGACTGCTATGAATTTGATCTCAAAACTGTGGAGGAGTACCGGAAGAAGATGCTGGCCGCTCCCGTCAAGGACGGAAAGGCAGTTCTGGAGGAAGTGATCGGCCGGCGCAAGGAAGAAGCCGAGGACGACGGTATGGACTGGGAGGAGGATATCCTGGGCGAGATGGATGGCGGATACGATAACTGCCGCTTCTCCAGTTACTGGACTCCGGGCAGCGATATGACCTGCCCTGTCATTCTGGCCAGAATCCCGGTGAAGAACCCCTGGGAGGTTTTCGCCTGCCTGCCCTTTGGAAACTGGAACGAGTGCCCCGATACATCGGAACTGATGGCAGCTGCAAAATACTGGTTTGAGCAGTATGGTGCTGTTCCCGCTGTCATGAGCCACGATGAGCTGGAGTTTGACCTCCCGCGCCCTGTTTCCAGGGAGAGGGCTATGGAAGCCGCCGCAGAGCAGTACGGCTTCTGCCCTGATCTGGATCAGAGTGGGGATGGAAGTATCGGCTCCCTGGCGGATGTCCTGTGGCAGTCCACCGTCTGGTACTTCTGGTGGGACTGATCGGCTGACCGGCAGAATGAGGTGTTCTTTTTGATATAATGCTTGCGTTACCATGGAATATCATGGTAAGCTGTATAATTATATGAAGTGAAAATTTTACACGGGGGATGATGGAATGGAAAATCATGCGAAAAGAGGAAAATTTACCGGATCGATCGGTTTTGTTCTGGCGGCAGCGGGGAGCGCTGTCGGGCTGGGGAACATCTGGAGATTCCCGTACCTTGCGGCGAAAGGCGGCGGAGGCGTATTTATTCTCTGCTATGTTATCCTGGCGCTCACCTTCGGTTTTACGCTGCTGACGACGGAGATCGCGATCGGCAGAAAGACGGGGCAGAGCCCTCTGACGGCCTACAAGAAGATCCATCCGAAGTGGGGGGGCATCGGCGTGCTCGCCTGCCTGGTGCCGGTGATCATTCTGCCCTACTACTGTTCGATCGGGGGATGGGTTTTGAAGTATCTGACCGTATTTCTGACGGGACACGGCGTGGATGCGGCGCAGGACGGCTATTTTACCGGCTATATCACAGGAGTGTGGCAGCCGATCCTCTGGCTGGTCGTCTACCTGTTTCTGACGGCCTTTGTGGTTTACTGCGGCGTGGATAAGGGGATCGAGAAATACAGCAAGATACTGATGCCGATCCTTCTGGTTCTGATCGCGGGAATCTCCATTTTTTCCCTGACGCTTTCCCACACGGATGAGGCGGGGATGACGAGGACAGGCTTGCAGGGACTTTCCGTGTACCTGATCCCGGACTTTACTGGTATGACCATGCATGACTTCTTTGTGGTGTTGATGGATGCCATGGGGCAGCTGTTCTACTCCATCAGCGTGGCCATGGGTATTATGGTCGCTTACGGATCCTATGCGAAGAAAGAGACGAACCTGATGAAGTCCATCAACCAGATCGAATTTTTTGATACGCTGGTGGCGTTGCTCGCAGGTCTTATGATCATTCCGGCAGTCTACACGTTTATGGGCATGGAGGGAATGTCCGCGGGGCCGGGACTGATGTTCGTATCCCTGCCAAAAGTGTTTGAGGCGATGGGCGGAATAGGAAATGTGATCGGATTTTTCTTTTTCCTGATGGTGACCTTTGCGGCGGTGACTTCCTCCGTGTCGGTCATGGAGGCGATCGTCTCCAGCACGGTGGACAAGTTCCATCTGTCGAGAAAAAAGAGCACGGTGCTCGTGACGGCGTATGCGATCATAGCGGGAGTCGTTGTATGTCTCGGCTACAATCTGCTCTACTTTGAGCTGACGCTGCCAAACGGCGCGGTGGCGCAGATTCTGGATGTGATGGATTATCTGAGCAATAACCTGTTTATGCCGCTCGTCGCGCTGCTGACCTGTATTCTGATAGGATGGATCGTGAAACCCCAGACCGTGATAGACGAGATCACGGTGGGCGGGAACAGATTCCAGAGAAAAACGCTCTATATCGTGATGGTCAAGGTCGTGGCGCCTATCATTCTGCTTATGCTGCTGCTGCAGGCGGTGGGACTCAGTTTCTAAGCAGAAGAATCGACGGAGGTAAAGAGGGGCAGAGATGAAGATTTTTGTTTATGCTATGCGGGAATTTGACGAACTGAAATATTATGAGGAATGCCGGAAAAAATATGGGATCACGTTCGACTATACGACGGCATATCCTGATATGGATAATGTCGCTCTGGCGGAAGGCTGCGACGGCGTCTCTGTGATCACGAATCCGATCGGAAAGGAGATGCTCAGGGCGTTCTCCGAGAGGGGTGTAAAATATCTGTCCACGAGAAGTATCGGCTATGAGCATATCGATGTGGAGGAAGCGTACCGTC
This sequence comes from bacterium 1XD8-76, assembly GCA_003611955.1. GTDB lineage: Bacteria > Bacillota > Clostridia > Lachnospirales > Lachnospiraceae > 1XD8-76. The sequence continues at coordinate 27,214 of RAZE01000026.1, read as the reverse complement.
TGGGAATCAGGGTGTGTCACGCCTCCTACTCCCCGAACAGCGTGGCGAACTATACGATCATGCTGATGCTGATGGCGTGCAGGAATATCCAGTATATTCTGGAAAAATCGAGGCTTCAGGATTACAGCCTCGGCGGAAAGATCGGGAAGGAACTGTCCCTCTGCACGGTGGGCGTGATCGGAACGGGAAGGATCGGGGAGAGGTTGATAGAGCATCTGAGCGGTTTCGGCTGCAGGATACTGGCCTATGACCTCTGCAAGAAGGATTCCGTGAAGAGGTATGCCGAGTATGTGGAACTGGAGAGATTGTACCAGGAGAGCGATATCATTACGCTCCATATTCCGGGAATGGAAGAAAATTATCATATGTTGAATGAAGAGACCTTCGGAAAGATGAAAGAGGGTGTGATACTCATCAATGCAGCCCGGGGCATGCTGGTGGATACGGATGCCCTGATCGGGGCGCTGGAGAGCGGCAGGGTTGGTTTTGCCGCCCTGGACACGGTGGAGGAGGAGTACGGTCTGTACTATCTGAACAGAGAGGGTGATATCATCGCCAACCGCCGGAGGGCGATACTGGGCGCTTTTCCGAATGTGATCCTGTCGCCGCATATGGCGTTTTACACGCAACAGGCTGTGTCCGACATGGTGGGAAAGACTGTGGAGGCTATGGTGTGTCTGGCGAAAGGGGAGGAGACGCCCCTCGAGGTCAGAAGGTAAGAGGATATAGATGGAGAATATGGAAAAGAGTGTCTTATTTGAGCAGATGCCTGTGCCCCAGGCGGCCAGGCGATTGATGATACCTACGATACTCAGCTCGCTTGTCATGGTGATCTACTCCATGGCGGATACCTATTTTGTGGGGCGCCTGAACAATCCGATCGAGAATTCGGCGGTGACGCTGGCGGCGCCGGTGCTGCTTGCCTTCAATGCGGTGAACAATCTGTTTGGAGTGGGCAGCTCCAGCATGATGAGCAGGGCGCTGGGGCAGCAGGACTTTGACAAAGTGCGGAAGAGCTCCGCCTTTGGCTTTTACTGTTCGCTGACATGCGGTCTTGCGATGTCGTTTCTTTGTGCTACGTTTTTTCAGCCGCTTCTGCATATGCTGGGAGCGGACAGCAATACCCTTGCGGCTACGGCGGCCTATATGAAGTGGACGGTGCTGTGCGGCGCGGCGCCCTCCATTTTGAACGTGGTGATCGCGTATCTGGTGCGTGCGGAGGGCTCAGCGCTGCACGCCAGCATCGGAACCATGAGCGGGTGTGTCCTGAATATTATTCTGGATCCGATCTTTATCATGCCCTGGGGACTTGACATGGGAGCGTCCGGGGCGGGGCTTGCGACTTTCGTCTCCAACTGCACGGCCTGCGGTTATTTTTTTGTGCTGCTCTATGTGAAGCGAAGAAGTACTTATGTCAGCATCCGACCGAAGGATTTTAAATGGAAAAAGGACATCGTGAAGGGTGTGTGCGGCGTGGGTATTCCGGCCTCCATCCAGAATCTGCTGAATGTGACCGGCATGACGCTGCTGAACAATTTTACCGCGGTGTACGGGCCGGACGCGGTGGCGGCGATCGGCATCGTACAGAAAATATACCTGGTGCCGATGCAGATCGCCATGGGTTCCAGCCAGGGAGTGATGCCCCTTGTAGGCTATTCCTATTCGGCGAAAAATTACAGGCGCATGAAGGAGACGGTGCTTTTTATCGCCAAAGTCATGGTGCCGATCATGGTGGTATCCAGCGTCTTCTGCTATTTCAGAGCGGAATGGCTGGTGGGGCTGTTCATGAAAAAGGAGGAGATCGTCCACTATGGCCGGATCTTCCTGCGGGCGGACTCTCTTGCCATGACATTTCTTGCCGTGGATTTTCTGGCGGTGGGCGTGTTTCAGGCGATCGGCATGGGGAAGAAGTCGTTGCTGTTCGCGATACTTCGGAAAATCGTGTTCGAGATCCCGGCGCTTATTGTGCTGAACAGGCTGTTCGGCGTGGACGGTATTGCCTACGCGGCGTTTGTGGCGGAGTTTATGCTTGCGCTGTGCGCGGTGTATATGCTGCGGCGGATATTTAAAAATCTGATGCCGGGGAAAACGGCACTGAGACAGGAGGCGCAAAATGAAAAAGTATGATACGGTCATTTTCGATCTGGACGGAACGTTGATGGATACGCTGGAGGATCTGGCGGAGGCGGTCAATGAAATTTTGAGCCGAAACGGTTATCCCGTCAGGACGATCCGGGAGGTGCGGCGCATCGTGGGAAACGGTCTGCGGCAGACGCTGACGCTGTGTCTGCCGGAGGGAACAAAACAGGAGGTGGTTGACAGGCTTCTGCCGGAGTTCGCGTCCTACTATCAGGAGCATTGTCAGATAAAGACAAAGCCCTATGACGGGATAGAGGATACTCTGCGCGAGTTGAGTGCAAGGGGCTTTAAACTTGCCATTGTCTCCAACAAGAGAGATGAGGCGGTGAAGACGTTAAACAGAGAATATTTTGCGGAATACGTCAGGGTGGCGATCGGGGAGAACGAGAGTGCCGGCATCCGCAAGAAACCGGCACCGGATACGGTCTACCAGGCTCTGCGGGAGCTTGGGAGTTCGAGGGAACAGGCGGTCTATGTGGGGGATTCGGAGGTGGATCGAATGACGGCCGAAAATGCGGGACTTCCCTGTGTCTCCGTAGATTGGGGCTTTCGCGACAGAGAGGAATTGGAGAAACTGAAGCCCGCCTGGCTGATCAGCAGACCGGAGGAACTGCTTAAAATACTATGTTAGTTGTCAATGCGATCGTATTTTTTGTCACGGCAAATTTATACAGGCTGGCGGGGCGGTTCGGAAAGTATGATGCAGGGGTCTGCGCGGCGTTTTGTCTTCTCTTTCTGGCGGGAAATATCAGACCGGCTCTGCGGGATCGGAAAATTCCGTCCAAAAGGCTCAGGATCTGTTCCCAGGGGAGCGATCTGCTGTTGCTGTTTTGTGTCAGTACGGCGGCTTCCGCCCTGTATCTGCTGTCGGGGATCGGACAGCTCTTTTCCGGGGAGATGAAAGTCTGGCTGCTGCATCTTCTGAATATATTTCTGGTGGAGGCCGTTGTCTTCTGGAACGGTATTGTCAGAGTCTATCTGACGTCGGGCCAGCTTGCTCTCAAATGGAGGCTGCTCGGCGTGATCTGCGGGTTTATCCCGGTCATCAACCTGGCGGTGCTGTACCATATTATAAAGATCACGGGCCGCGAGGCGAAGCTGGAAGGGGAGAAGCTGCTGCTCGATGAAAAGAGAAAGGAGCAGCGCGTCTGTGCCACAAAGTATCCGATACTGCTTGTCCACGGAGTGTTTTTTCGGGATTTTAAGTATCTGAATTACTGGGGACGGATTCCCGCCGAACTGGAAAAAAACGGAGCGACGATCTTTTACGGCAATCATCAGTCGGCGGATTCGGTGGAAGGCAGCGCGCGGGAGCTGGCGGAGAGGATCCGGCAGATCACGGAGGAGACGGGATGCGGAAAACTCAACATCATCGCTCATTCCAAGGGCGGTCTGGACTGCAGATATGCGCTGTCGGAACTTGGAATAGCAGATCGGACGGCGTCTCTGACGACGATCAATACACCCCACCGGGGCTGTCTTTTTGCGGATTATCTGCTGGAGAAGATTCCGGAGAATATTCAGGAGAGAGCGGCTGAAACTTACAATAGGACCTTGAAAATACTGGGGGATGAAGAACCTGATTTTATGAAAGCTGTGCGGGATCTGACGGAGAGCGCCTGCATGGAGAGAAACCGGTATATCAAAGATGCCGAAGGGGTATACTATCAGAGTGTGGGTTCCAGATGCAATCGCGCGGTAAACGGACGATTCCCTTTAAATTTTACGTATTATCTGGTAAAATATTTTGGCGGAGAGAATGACGGTCTGGTCTCCGTGAAATCTTTTCCGTGGGGAGAAAATTTCCGGCTTATGACCGTAAAAGGAAGGCGGGGACTTTCCCACGGGGATATGATAGATCTGAACCGGGAGAATATTCCGGAATTTGACGTTCGGGAATTCTATGTAAGCCTGGCGGCGGATCTGAAGCAGAAGGGATTTTAAAATTATAGGGAGGGTAAAACAATGGCAGCATTACATTTGACAACGGAAAATTTCAGAAGAGAAGTGTTGGAATATGAGGGGACGGCTCTGGTAGACTTCTGGGCGTCCTGGTGCGGTCCCTGCCAGATGGTGGGACCGATCGTTGAGGAGATCGCGAATGAAGTGACAGATGCAAAGATCTGCAAGGTGAACGTGGATGAACAGCCGGATATCGCGGGAAAGTATAATGTGATGTCCATTCCGACATTTATTGTGTTCAAAAACGGGGAGCCGGTGAAGGTATCGACGGGAGCTATGCCGAAGGCGGAACTGCTGGGGCTTCTCAAGTAGGAGCAGAGGGAAAATTATGAGAGATGTCATTATTATCGGAGCCGGAACTGCCGGGCTGACGGCGGCAATCTATGCTCTCCGGGCGGGAAAAAGCGTCCTCGTGCTGGAGCAGGGCACTTATGGCGGGCAGATCGTGAACACTCCCAAGGTGGAGAATTATCCGGGGATCGAACAGATATCCGGATATGAGTTTGCGTCCGGCTTGTTTAAGCAGGCTGAAAAACTGGGAATGGAGTACCGCAACGAAAAGGTGATCGGTGTCAGGCAGGAAGGAACCTGCAAGGTCGTGGAGACCGAGGGAGAGATATACGAAGCTGTGGCGCTCGTCCTTGCCACCGGCGCGAAAAACCGTCCGCTTGGCGTGGAGAGAGAGACTGAGCTCACCGGCAGGGGAATCTCTTACTGTGCCACCTGCGACGGGATGTTTTTCCGGGGAAAGAAAGTGGCGGTGGTGGGCGGAGGAAATACCGCTCTGGAGGATGCGGCTTTTTTGTCCAACTACTGTGAACAGGTATACGTCATTCACAGGCGGGAGACGTTTCGCGGGGAGGATAAGCTGGTAAAGGAACTGCGGGAGAAGGCGAATGTGGAGTTTCTGTTAAATAAGACCGTGCAGGAACTGAAGGGAGATACCACTCTGCAGGCGGTGATGCTGCGCGATAAAAACAGCGGGGAAGTGAGCAGACTGGAGATAGACGGACTGTTTGTCGCCATAGGGCAGGTGCCGGAGAACGGGATCTTTGCCGATCTGCTGGAGCTGGATGAGGGCGGCTATATTGTGGCCGGAGAGGACTGCCGCACCAATGTGGAAGGAATCTTCGCGGCGGGAGACTGTCGAAGAAAAACGGTGCGGCAACTTACGACAGCAGCGGCGGACGGCGCGGTGGCGGCGCTGGGAGCAGCGCAGATATAAAAGACAGGAAACTTAAGATGAAGAAGATTTGGGCACTCTATAAAAAATATGAAGAACTCATAAATTATCTGGTGGTCGGCGTGATGACCACGGTGATCAGCTGGCTCACCTACGGCGTCTGCAGGATCGTCATGAATGTGGAGAATCCACTGATCATGCAGATCGCCGTATTCCTGCGCTGGTTTGCCGGGGTGGTGTTCAGCTACTTTATGAGTCGGAAGTTTGTGTTTAAGAGTAAAAATCCGAAAAAATTTCGGGAAGCCATCGATTTTACGATGTCCAGGGTCGTGACATTGTTTCTGGACATGTTCGTCATGTGGCTGCTGCCCACCGTCTTCCATATCAATGACTGGATCGCCACGTTTGTCTCCGCGGTTCTTGTGATCGTGATGAACTATATCTTCAGCAAATTTCTCGTCTTTAGAAAAAAAGGAGATGAAGCTCTTGACAAAACTGGCAATAATATGTAAAATGGGAAGGTACGAATAAAGAAGTGATGATTCGTAGACATAAGTACGTGTAGCTCAGCTGGATAGAGCGTCTGGCTACGGACCAGAAGGTCGTGGGTTCGAATCCTGTCACGTACACGGTGAAAGCCTTGTAAACTGTATAGTTTATAAGGCTTTTTGTTAAATGAAAAAGAGTGCGAGGAGGAGAGAAGGATATGGCGAAGCTGTTGTGGAATCTGAAAAAAATGGTATTCAGCCGTCTGGTCATTACGATCGTGCTGGTAATGGTGCAGGCGTATTTTTTGTTTGCGACATTCTACTGGCTCAGCAATTATATGCCGATCATATCCGTTATCCTGGCGCTGCTCAGCGGAGTATTGCTGATCTATGTGGTGAACAGGGATATGGATCCGGCGTTCAAACTGACCTGGGCGATTCCGCTGTGCCTGTTTCCCCTCTTCGGCGGTCTTCTGTATCTGTATGTGGAGACGAATATCATCACTATTTCCATCAAAAAGACGATCAACCGCAGAATAGAGGAGGGAAAACCCTTTCTGGAGCAGGATGAGAACATAAGAAAACGGCTGAACGAAAAACCCTGTTCCATGTCGGCCATATCGCGCTATGTGGAGAATGCGGGAGGGTTTCCGACCTATGAAGATACGAAGGTGACGTACTTCCCCATGGGGGAGGATAAGTTCGCGGATCTTTTGCCGGAGCTGGAAAAGGCAGAGCACTTTATACTGATGGAGTATTTTATTATATATGAGGGGGTTGTCTGGAACAGCATTCTGGATATCCTGACGAGAAAAGCGGCGCAGGGAGTGGAAGTGAAGCTGATGTACGACGGCACCTGCGCGATCAACGGGCTGCCCCACAAATACGAGGAGAAGCTGAAGGCGGCAGGTATCGAGGTGAGGGTTTTTCTCCCGGTGGTGCCGTTCTTTTCTACCTATCAGAACCACCGCGATCACAGAAAGATACTGGTGATCGACGGGAAGGCGGCGTACAATGGCGGCGTCAATCTGGCGGATGAGTATGCCAATAAAACGCATCCATACGGTCAGTGGAAGGATACGGCGGTAAAGGTGGAAGGGGATGCCGTGCGCAGCTATACAATGATGTTTCTGCAGCTCTGGTACAGCATAGGACCTGAGAGCGCAGTCTCGTTTGTGCCCGGAGATTATCTGAAATATCTTCCGCAGCAGGCGGCGAAGGAGCGGGATATGCCGCTGATGCAGAGAGAGGGGTGGAATGTGCCGGAGGGCGGTTATGTGATGCCCTACGGGGATGGTCCCAACAGCAGGCATGCCCTGGCGGAGAACGTATATCTGGACATGATGAACCGGGCCAATCGCTATATTCATGTGATGACCCCCTATTTTATCAATGACAGCGGGACGATCCGCGCTTTTAAATATGCCGCGGAGAGAGGGACGGAGGTCATATTGATCGTTCCCCATATCCCGGATAAAAAGGTGATCTACGATGTGACGAGGATCAGTTATCCCGTGTTGCTGCGGGCGGGCGTAAAAGTCTATGAGTACACTCCCGGTTTTATTCATGCGAAAGTGGTCGTATCCGATGACAACAAGGCGGTGGTGGGCTCCATCAACTTTGACTTCCGGAGTCTCTATCATCACTTTGAGTGTGCGACCTATATATACAGAAATCCGGTTATCGCGGAGATCGAGGCGGATTTTCAGAGGACTCTGGAATCCTGCCAGGAAGTTACGATGGAATACTATCATTCTATCCCCTGGTATCGCCGCATGCTGGGGAAGGTGCTGAACTTCTTCGCACCGTTATTGTAATAGCCTTTCCTGCCCTTTTTATGCAATTTTAATATTCGTTTTATAGAAAAGAGCGGCGAGATGTGATACACTTCAATAATAAAGGCGGCGTATAAAAGTGAAGCAGAGAAGAGGAATGGAAATATTGAATGGACAGATATGAATTTATCAGTACACTGCGGACAGCGCTTACCGGAAAAGTTCCCGGAACAACGGTGGAAGACAATATACAATATTATGAAGAGTATATAGAGATACAGCTCCGACAGGGGAAGGACGAGGCGGCGGTGCTGGAGGCGCTCGGCGACCCCAGACTTCTCGCCAGGACGATCATCGAGGCGAATAAGTACGCGGAGGGCACGGATACCTACGGCGGGGACGAGTACGGGGAAATTCCGTCGGGAGGCAGCGGGAAAAGCTTTAAACAGTGGTATCGGGAGAGACCGCAGTGGCTGCACACGATCATGAATGTACTCCTCATGGCGCTTGTTCTCTTTGTGGTTTTTACCCTGCTGCAGGCTCTGTTTCCGCTGATTTTAATGATCATGGTAGTCATGTGGGTTTTCCGTCTGATCAGGCAGCTGCGCTGAGATAAAAAAATTTAAAAAAGAATGTATAAACGATGATAGAGTGAGACATACTACTGACTGTAAGAAAAAAATATTTTCCGGTTTCCCTTCAGAAAACGGAAGGTAAAAAATTCAGGAGGTATGCATATGTCTAAGAATGACACAAACAAGACAGGTAATTCTCAGAATGAATCTCAGAAGAATCAGAACCAGAATCAGAACAGCAACAAGAATTCTTCTAATTCTGAAAACAGCAAGAACAGCAGCAACAATTACTAAGACAAAGTGGAAAAGGGGAAAGCGGGAGCTTTCCTCTTTTTGTGCAGGTTTTTTGTTGACAGAGCAAATATCCTAATTTAATATATGTTTATGAGAAAATTCGAGTTGATAGCCCCCTGTCATTTTGGCCTGGAGGCGGTATTAAAAAAGGAAATTATAGAGTTGGGTTACGAGATCCTGCAGGTGGAGGACGGCAGGATCCTTTTCGCGGGAGATGAGGAGGCGATCTGCAGAGCAAATCTTTTCTTGCGGACAGCGGAGAGGATCCTCATCAAAATAGGAAGTTTTCCGGCAGTCACCTTCGAGGAGCTGTTTCAGGGGACAAAGGAGCTGCCCTGGGAGGAATACATTCCGGAGGACGGGAAGTTCTGGGTTGCCAAGGCGGCCAGTGTGAAAAGTAAATTGTTCAGTCCCTCCGATATTCAGTCCGTTATGAAAAAAGCCATTGTGGAACGGTTGAGGGGAGTATACCATGTAAACTGGTTCACCGAGGAGGGGAACAGCTTTCCGCTGCGGGTCTTTCTCATGAAGGATATGGTAACCGTGGGCCTGGATACGACGGGGGAGTCGTTACATAAGCGGGGCTACCGAAAATTAACGGCGAGAGCGCCGATCGCGGAGAATCTGGCTGCCGCGCTGATCATGCTGACTCCGTGGAATAAGGAACGGATCCTGGTGGATCCCTTTTGCGGCAGCGGCACATTTCCGATCGAGGCAGCTATGATGGCGGCCAATATGGCGCCTGGACTGAGCCGTGATTTTTTGTCGGAGGACTGGGAACATCTGTTGCCTAAGAAGGTCTGGTATGACGTCCTGGACGAGGCGAATGATCTGGTGGATCTGTCCGTGGAGACGGATATTCAGGGATATGATATAGATGACGAGATGGTGACGATCTCCCGGGAAAATGCAAAGCGTGCCGGCGTGGAGAGGCTGATCCATTTTCAAAGGCGGCCGGTGTCCGCGCTGAGCCATCCGAAAAAGTACGGATTCCTGATCACCAATCCGCCTTACGGGGAGAGGCTGGAAGAAAAAGCGAAACTGCCGGAACTCTACGGAGCGCTGGGGGAGAGATACAGGCTGTTGGACAGCTGGTCGCTGTATGTGATTTCCGCTTACGAAAAGGCAGAGCGCGACATCGGAAGAAAAGCGGATAAAAACAGGAAAATTTATAATGGTATGATGAAGACCTATTTTTACCAGTATCTGGGACCCAAACCGCCGAGAAGGCAGAAAGCCGGGGAAAGAGCTGAATGAAAAAGCTGATGAAATGGGCCGCTCTGTTTGGAGGCAGCTTTCTTGCGGCGGCGTTTGGGATCGTGGTCTATCTGGGAGTAAATCGCGTCGTGGTCATCGCGGATACCGGCAACGTCTCGGAAGTGACCGGGGAGTCGGACCCGGAAGGGCTGCCGGGACATACGCTTTCTCTGCAGGAGAGCGCGGAGGAAGGGCTTTCGATCCGAATTCCGATGGAGAGCGCCATCGGGCCGGAAAATATTATTATGGAAAACAGGTATGTCAACAGACAGCTTGTGATCTATATCCGCGGCGCCACAGGTTTTTTTTATGAGAAAAACCGGATAACGGGCCATACAAAATCCGTGGAAGCGGCGTCCTACACGGTGGAGAGCGAAGGAGTCACCCTGTACCTGCAGCTCTCGGAACTGTACGAGTATGAAAGTATTCTGGAGAAGGGATATCTGCAGGTCAATTTTTATAAACCCACGGAGAGATACAGAAAAGTTGTCATACTGGACGCAGAGCTTCCCGATGATCTGAACAGCCAGGAGAGAGAAGCCCTCTGTCAGATAGAAGAAAAGCTGCGGACCATGCTGGAGGCGGAGGAGATCCGAGTATACAGTGCCACCAGTCGAAACGGGGAGGCGGAACTCTCCGAAAAGCTGATGTTAGCGGAACAGACGGGGGCGAGTCTGTATATAGGACTGATGTTTGACCGGGATGAGGACCCGGAAAAATTTGGCAGTTATGTCTGCTACAGCAGCCGGTATTATCGCCCCTGGCTGACGAACGGCAGTTTCGCGGATCGGATGGAGCGGGAGCTGGTGACGGCGATCCAGGGCAGGGCGATGGGACTTGTGGAGGTGGAGGAAGGTATTTTGCGGGAACTCTCGATTCCGGCAGCGGTCATCTGCCCCGGTTATCTGAGCCATGAGACAGAGGGAGAGCTGTTGCTGAGGGAAGATTATCAGGATAAGATCGCGGCGGGAATCAGCAGCGGGATACGGACAACATTTGAGGAGCTGGAGTGAGACGGCATTGAGGAGGAAGGACAGATTTCGGGCAGAGATATGAGAGTGATAGTGGCGACAGGAAATAAAGATAAGGTAAAAGAGATAAAAGAAATTCTGAGCGATATGGATGCTCTGGTAGTGACGATGAAAGATGCAGGTGTCTCCGCGGAGCCGGAGGAGGATGGCGCTACCTTTCTGGAAAACGCGGTGATAAAAGCGAAAGCTGTTGCCGAGAAGGCAGCGAAGAGCAGCGACTGGAAGGATGCGGTCGTCATGGCTGACGATTCCGGTCTGGTTATCGACGCGTTAAACGGCGAGCCCGGCATTTATTCCGCGCGCTATATGGGGCATGATACTTCTTATCGGGAGAAGAACGCGAATCTGATAGAACGCATGGACAATGTCCCGGAGGAAGAGCGGAGCGCCAGATTTGTCTGTGCTGTCGCGGCGGTGTGCCCGGGCGGGAAAATCCTGACGGCAGAGGCGGCGATGGAGGGGCGGATCGCCTATGAGGAGCGCGGGCAGGGGGGCTTCGGCTACGATCCTATTTTTTATCTGCCCGAGTTTGACCGTACCAGCGCGGAGCTTTCCCCGGAGGAAAAAAACAGTATCAGCCACCGTGGAAAGGCATTGCGCATGATGAGAGAAAAACTGACGGATTAGTGCGGGACCGCAGGATACCGTATGCAAAGGAGAGCAGATGAGAATATTGATCGTAAGTGATACACACAGACAGGGCGAAAATTTTTACAGGGCTCTGCAGGAGACAAAGCCGGTATCTTTGGTGATACATTGCGGGGATGTGGAGGGACAGGAGCGCGAGTTTGAAAAGGCGGTGCGGGAAGTGAACGACTGCCCCCTTATCATGGCGGCGGGAAACAATGATTTCTTTTCCAATCTGAAAAATGATGTGGAGGTGCAGATCGGTCCCTACAAGGCGCTTGTGACTCACGGACATAATTACTATATCTCTGTGAGCAACGAGTTTTTAAAACAGGAGGTGCGGGCGAGGGGATACCAGATGGTATTTTACGGACATACGCATCGGCCTGTGGTGGATGATAAAAACGGTATTTTGGCGGTAAATCCGGGAAGTCTTTCCTACCCGAGACAGGAGGGGAGAAAACCGTCCTACGCGCTGATGGAGATAGACGAGGAAGGAAACACGGAAGTTACCATACATTATCTGGAGCGGTTTTGAAATGGGCAGGGCGCTTGTTGTAAAAGTAAGACAGAAAAGAAAGGGTTCGGATTATATAAAAGTATCCCGGACGTTGATGAGGATATTTTTGATAACTGCGGCCTCTTTTTTTGTGTACATATTTTCGGGGGTATGTGAGACGGAAGCGGCGGTATATCGTTCCGGGAATGTGCCGGGGCTTTTTCTGGAGACGGAGGAGTCTCTCGAGGAGTTACAGGCGGACAAGGCGAATGTCAGCGCGGGGAAATTTACTCTGTATCTGCCGGGCGGCCGGGAGGCCGGGCGGGGAGAGATCGTCCAGATGCATGGGCACGGAAATTCCACCTGGTATGAAAATAAGAAGTCCTGGCTTGTGGAACTGTCCCAGAGGACTTCCCTTTTGGGGATGTCGCCCGCCAAAAAGTGGCTTTTGATCTCCAACGCGAAGGACGCCTCCATGATGAGAAATAAGATATTTCTGGACATGTCAAAGGACTGCGGCCTGCCGGGAGCCCTGAGCTGCGAGTGGATCGATCTGTACGTGAACGGCGAATACCAGGGGCTTTATCTTCTGTCCGAGAAAGTGGACATCGCGGCGGGACGGTTGGAGATCGGCGATCTGGAACAGGAAAATAAAGATTTGAACGGAGATGTGGCAGGTTATATGAATTATACGATCCCGGGGGAGGAGACGCTTCTGCAGGGATGGTTTCTGCCGCAGAACCCGAAAAATATCACGGGAGGATATCTGATGGAGATGGAATACCCTGTCAGATACGCGGCGGAACCCAGCAAGTTTATCACGAGAAAGGGACAGCATGTGGTCGTGAAGAATCCGGCCTACGCGTCGGTGGAACAGATCCAGTATATTTACGGTTTTGTGCAGGATTTTGAGAGCGCACTTTTTGCGGAGAGCGGGTATATTTCTCAGGGGAAGGAGCTGGATATAAGCAGAGCCGGGGGCTTCTACACGGAGTTTATAGATATCGATTCCTTTGCCAGGCGCTATGTTCTGGATGAGATCAGCAAAAATATTGACGCCAATTCGTCCAGTGTCTTTTTCTATAAACCGCGATATGAGGACAGGCTGTATGCGGGGCCGGTGTGGGACTATGATCTGGCGCTGGGGAACAGCGGAGACTGGGGGGATGCGGAGAATCTGCATGATCCGGAGGGCTTTTATGTCAATTCGGAGGGATGGAGCAAGGCGCTGTACGAGAAACCGGAGTTTTATGCCGCTGTGAAGCAGTGCTATCAGGAGGACTATTCGCCGTGGCTGGAGGAGTTGTTCGAGAGAGGGTTCGACGAGTACAAGGAGCAGATCCGCCAGGCGGCCGAGAGGGATAATCGGTACAGAGGCGTGGACAACTGGGAGAAGGATGCGGAGGAGATGCGCGCATTTCTGGAGAAGAGGAAAAAGTGGCTGGACGAACAGTGGGGAAGCTGAGCGATCCCAAAATTTGAAAAAATTTGAAAATGTTTCTTGACATGGGGAGAATGGTATTATATAATAGTCCTTGCGTCACGGTTAGGGCGTTATAAATCAGGGGATTTTCCGAGTCCGAGAAATCCGGGGTGTGGCTCAGCTTGGCTAGAGCGCCTGGTTTGGGACCAGGAGGTCGCAGGTTCGAATCCTGTCACCCCGATTTATAAAAGCTGATAGTTCGTTAGATCGTATATGCGGGTGTAGTTCAATGGTAGAACACCAGCCTTCCAAGCTGGACACGTGGGTTCGATTCCCATCACCCGCTTGTGGTATTATTCAATGTGTGTTCGTAGCTCAGCTGGATAGAGCAACGGCCTTCTAAGCCGTGGGTCGGGGGTTCGAATCCCTTCGAGCACGTTAGGACATGCAGATGTCTATATGGTGGGTATGGCGCAGTTGGCTAGCGCGCCAGATTGTGGCTCTGGAGGCCGAGGGTTCGAGTCCCTTTACCCACCCTGTTATCTTCAGAGGGGCATAAGAAGAGATTCGTGGTGGGCAGGATGCCGATGATGGGCTATCGCCAAGCGGTAAGGCACAGGACTTTGACTCCTGCATTCGCTGGTTCGAATCCAGCTAGCCCAGTTCGTACATATAGATGTCAGTCGCATTTGTATGTAGATATATTTTTGATATGGGCCACTAGCTCAGGTGGTAGAGCACTTGACTTTTAATCAAGTTGTCCGGGGTTCGAGTCCCCGGTGGCTCATTAGAGAAAGAGGGCGGGATTTTACCGTCTTTTTTTAGTGCCGGGGGTATCCGGGTGAGCGAAAGGAGGATAATTGCTATGGAAGAAACGATGGTAAAAGAAAACAAGATGGGCGTGCTGCCCGTCAATAAACTGCTCGTCACGATGTCTCTGCCGATGATGATCTCCATGCTCGTGCAGGCGCTCTACAATATTGTGGACAGTATCTTCGTGGCGCGGATCGAGGAGAAAGCGTTGACAGCGGTTTCTCTCGCGTTTCCGATACAGACGCTGATGATAGCGGTGGGCGTAGGGACGGCGGTCGGCATCAACGCGCTGCTGTCGCGGTTTTTGGGAGAAAAGGAGTTCGGGAAGGCGGATACGGTTGCAAAGAACGGTATTTTTCTGGCGTTGCTCAGTTACCTGCTGTTTTTGCTGATCGGCATTTTCGGCGTGAATATCTTTTATGCCAGCCAGACGACGGACGCGGTGATCACGGGATACGGTGAACAGTATCTGACGATCATCTGTGTGGCGTCTCTCGGCATATTTATGCAGTCCACCTTTGAGAAACTGCTGCAGTCCACCGGAAAGACCTTTTATACGATGATCACGCAGGGAACCGGCGCGATCATCAATATTATCCTGGATCCGATTCTGATCTTCGGCTATTTCGGGATGCCGGAGATGGGCGTGGCGGGCGCTGCCGTGGCCACAGTGATTGGGCAGTGTGTGGCGGCGGTCATGGCTGTCATAATGAACATTCGGGTGAACGAAGAGATCCATATAAACATGAAGGGATTCAGGCCTGACGCAAAAGTTATAGGACAGATCTATATGATTGGGGTGCCTTCCATTATCATGCAGGCGATCGGTTCTCTGATGACCTACGGCATGAACCGCATTCTGATCGCTTTCACGGATACGGCGACAGCGGTGTTTGGCGTGTACTTCAAACTGCAGAGCTTTGTGTTTATGCCGGTGTTCGGTCTGAACAACGGCATGGTGCCCATTCTCGCCTACAACTACGGGGCGGGCAGCAGGGAGAGAGTCGTCAAAACATATCGGTTGTCGGTCTTTTATGCGGTGGCGATCATGTCGGTGGGAGTGGTCCTTATGCAGTGCATTCCGGACAGGCTTCTTCTGTTGTTTGATGCTTCGGAGATGATGCTGGGCATTGGCGTGCCGGCGCTGCGGATCATCAGCACCTGCTTTCTTGTGGCGGCGTTCTGTATCGTGACGGGCTCGCTGTTTCAGGCGCTCGGGTACGCGTGGTACAGCATGATCAATTCCATCTGCAGACAGCTGGTGGTGCTGCTTCCGGCGGCCTATCTGCTGGCGCTCACCGGGAAACTGCAGAATGTGTGGTGGTCCTTCCCGATCGCGGAGGTGATGTCGGCTTCCGTGACGGTGTTCTTCCTGGTGCGGATGTGGAAAAAGGTGATTGTCCACATCGGGGAATAAGCAAAAGCTTTCTTGACAGAATAAAGAGTTGGTTGCTATACTGAAAAAGCGGCGGGTGATAAAGCCTGCCGCCCATATATGCGGTTATGGCGGAATTGGCAGACGCGCAGGATTTAGGTTCCTGTACTTTACGTGTGTGGGTTCAAGTCCCACTAACCGCAGGAGGGAGTCTCACACTACATGCCCGTAGTGTGGGATTTTTGGCTTTCTTAAAGAAATTTTAATATTTTACCCCGTTTATTATTCATAAAAGTTCTACTAAAATGTGTATATACCATTTATTGCAGCAATAATTGATACGGACAGCAGGGAGAAAAGACCGAAAGGAAGATGAGGGGATTTGATATGGCGAACATACTGGTATGCGATGACGAGAAAGATATTGCCGCGGCGCTGCAGATCTATCTGGGCGGCGAGGGATATACGGTTTTGACAGCGGAAAACGGCAGGGAAGCGGTTGCGGTCGTGGAGAAGGAGGAGGTGCATCTTGTTCTTCTTGATATTATGATGCCGGTGATGGACGGCATCACGGCGATGGCGAAGATCCGGGAGATATCCAATGTGCCGATCATCATGCTGACGGCGAAGGGGGAGGATGCGGATAAAGTACTGGGGCTGACCGTGGGAGCGGACGATTATGTGACAAAGCCGTTTCAGCCGGTGGAGCTGCTCGCCAGGGTGAAGTCTCAGCTCAGGAGATATATGATGTTGGGGGGGAGCGCGCCGAAGGCGGAGAGCCTTTCCATCGGCGGCATCGAACTGGACGACAGGGCGAAGGAGGTCACGCTGGACGGGGAGAAGGTGCCGCTTACCCCCACAGAGTTTGATATTTTGAAGTTGTTTATGCAGCATCCGGGGGAGGTCTTTTCCCCGGCGAAGATATACAGCGAAGTCTGGAAGGATAATCCTTACGGGACGGAGAATACGGTGGCGGTACATATCAGGCACCTGCGGGAGAAGCTGGAGATCAATCCGGCGGAGCCCCGCTATCTGAAGGTTGTCTGGGGCCACGGCTACAAGCTGGAGGCGCCAAAGGAGCGGCGGTGAGGAGGATGACATGAATAAAAATAAATGGAAAAGTAATACAGGATGGAAGATTGGGCTGGTTGTCATTTCATTTGTGATGGCGGCGGTGGTGTTTTTCAGCGCGGCGGCGGTCGTTGTGATCGGTGCTATGGGAGCGTACGAACGTTCAAAAGAGGAAGCTCTGGAGAGACATTATGAGGCGTACAGCAATATCTATGCGGTGATGGCGATGGCAAACAGGGAGTCGCCCCTGATGCAGGAGGAGTTGAATAAGACGAATTTCCGATACGGCATCATCAAGGATGAGGATCTGGGGGCGGAGGAGATCGCGGATATCAGCGATATCAAAAAGATTTCGGATCCGGCCTCCTACGAATATTATAACTTTGATACCATGCCGTCGGAGGACGCGATAGAGAACGGGGAAGTCCGTGTGCAGGAGTTTGAAATCGGAGAGGGGACCCAATACGGCTGGGACTGCCATCTGTTCGGGTACGCCAATGTATATGAGGAGTCCTACGCATATGAGGAGGTCGTCTACTATGAGAAGGAGGCGCCGATCATCGGCTACTACTACAATGTGCTCGACGGCATCTTCTACTATGAGACGGAGGAGGAATTCTACCGGGTTGATGAGGTGGGTTTATTTGTCGGAAACGGCGATATGAAGATGCGGTTTAAATATGACTCCGGGCAGGGCGCCTACTATAATATGGACCGGGAAGAGTGTGTGGTGAAGGACTACTATCTGACATTCAACAAGTTTGATGATTATTCGGGACGGTCCTGGGAGACCTGGAATTTGATCACGCTGGACGACGTGGAACTGCTCCACACCGACATCCGCTTTGTGAACGGAGAAAATACGGAAAAGGGAGAACTGCTGGGAAAACCTATTTCGGACCGTTACTATTCCTACAGCGACGGGAGTGAGGTGTTGAGAGTTCGGGCGAGTGAGGATGAGATCGTGGAGACGAAGGACAAAGAGCCGGTGCGCTACTGGGTGATCTCCGAGGTGCGGGATCCGCTTGTGAAGACGGGGATCCACGACAACTTCCTGGAGGGCGATCTGTTTGAGCAGGCTGTGTTTGTGACAGATTTTGCGTACACGTGGAGGTATCCGGCCATCGCCGTTCTGGTTAGTTCGATTATTCTCTGGATCGCATCGACAGTGCTCGTGCTG
Organism: bacterium 1XD8-76; assembly: GCA_003611955.1. GTDB lineage: Bacteria > Bacillota > Clostridia > Lachnospirales > Lachnospiraceae > 1XD8-76. Next base: position 9,522 of record RAZE01000026.1, on the reverse strand, counting down.
ATCATGGCAGGGCATAAGGGGAGCTATGAGACTGCGGATCCGAAAGATGGAGATGTTATATTGGAGGAAGGCTCAGAGCCATATGAGGAAAGGGTCTGGGTGGACGCGGTAAAGCCTGGCTTCTGGCAGAAGATACCCCTGGATGTGGAGACGGTTCTGATCGCACTGTTAGGCTGCCTGTTTATAGCGGTCGGTCTGGAGATGACCTATTACGGATTCAGTCCGTGGAAGATTACAATAACCGCACTGTGCTGTGCAGGTTGTTATCTGATCAGCTTTATCTGGCTGGTGGATTTTGTGATACGTGTGAAGCTGCACAAATGGTGGCGTGGGACGCTGGCTTACAGGATCCTTGCGTGGTTCTGGAAGAAATGTAAGAAAGTTCTGCGGTATATCGGCAGGGGATTTCAGTTTTTGCAGGAGAATCTCTCTCTCCTGTGGAAAGCGATTCTGATCCTGGGCGGCATCAGTCTGTTGGAGTGTTTCGGGATCGCGGTGACGGGGTTCAGTCCGGAGATGGAATTGTGCATCTGGTTTCTGTACCGCGGCGCGACGTTGATCCTGATCCTGGTCGGCATTGTGCAGGCGAATAAGCTGAAGGAGGGCGCGGAGAAGCTGGCAAACGGAAATTTGCAGGAGAAAATCGATACGGCGAAGATGTTCTGGGAGTTCAAAAAGCACGGGGAGGCGTTAAATTCCATCCACGACGGGATATCCCTGGCGGTGGAGAAGCGCATGCAGAGCGAGCATTTCCGGACGGAGCTGATCACCAATGTGTCCCACGATATCAAGACGCCGCTGACGTCGATCATCAATTATGTGGATCTGCTGCAGAAGGAGGAGATCCACAACGAGAAGGCGAAGGAGTATCTGGAGGTGTTAAACCGCCAGAGCGCAAGGTTAAAAAAGCTGACCGAGGATCTGATCGAGGCGTCCAAGGCTTCTACGGGCAGTATGCCGGTGAAGATGGAAAGTCTGGAGCTGGGAGTGTTTCTGACGCAGACCGTGGGAGAGTTCGAGGAAAAGATCCATGCGGCGGGACTCCGCATGGTGATGCACAGGCCGGAGGCAGAAATTTTTGTGAACGCTGACGGCAGACATCTGTGGCGGGTGGTGGAAAATCTGGTGCAGAATATCTGCAAGTACGCGCAGTCGGGGACGAGGGTGTACATTGACCTGGACGAGACGGAGAAGGAGGCGGTGATATCCTTCAAGAACATTTCGCAGTATGAGCTGAACATTTCCGGCGGCGAGCTGATGGAGCGGTTTGTGAGAGGGGATGCCTCGAGACATACCGACGGCAGCGGGCTGGGGCTCTCCATAGCGGGCAGCCTTATGGAGCTGATGGGCGGAAAGCTGGAGATCGTGGTGGACGGCGATCTGTTCAAGGTAGTGCTGCATTTTCCGAAGTGAGCGGGCAAAAGAAAGAAAAGGGTGCGATTTTGCACCCTTTTTCTCTTGTTTCGGGTATTACTGTCTGATATAATAGGGAAGGCGGAAGGAAAGCGCAGGAGATTCTTATGAAAAAGATTGTCATGTTTGACGGGGAGATAGAGACCCAGCAGTATTTTACTTATCGGATGAGGGAAGAATTTGAGAGGCTGGGACATGAGGTATACACATTTAATCTGTCGAAGACGGGCGAGAGCCTGACCGGGCTGATGCGGTTTGTGGAGAAGGGAAATACAGCGCTTGTCTGTTTTAACTTCCACGGGATCACGCCGGGGGATATCTTCTGGCAGGATGGGGAGTGGTTCTGGGATGCCGTGGAGTGCATCTGCTACAATATCGTGGTAGATCATCCGTTTTATTATCACCGCTTTCTGGAGGCGGCGCCGAAGCGGTATGTGCACATCAGCATAGACAGAAAACATGACGCCTATATGCGGAAATATTTTCCGGATAAGCTTCGGATTCCGTTTTTGCCGTTGGCCGGAACGGAGTATCGCCGGGAGGGTTATCTGCCGATCCGCGAGAGGAAGGTGGATATCGTGTTCACCGGAAATTACTCCCCGCTGTATAAGTTTGACAAATACATCAATCGGCTGGGCGACGAGTACGAGGCGTTTTACCGGGGGATCCTGGCGGAATTGCTGGAACGTCCGGAGCAGACGCTGGAGGATGTGGCGGAGAGACATATCCGCAGAGAGATTCCGGAGGTGACGGAGGAAGAGCTGAAAGAGACGATGAGCAATCTGATCTTTTTGGATCTGTATGCCCGTTCCTATGTGCGGGGGAAGGCAGTGCAGGTGCTGGCGGACGCCGGACTGAAGGTGGCGGTCTATGGGAGCGAGTGGGGGGAACTGCCCTGCAAGCATCCGGAGAATATCATCAACGGGCAGGGGGTGGATTCCGAGACCTGTCTGCAAAAAATTTCGGAGGCAAAGATTTCTTTGAATGTGATGCCCTGGTTTAAGGACGGGGCCCATGACAGAGTGTTTAATACGCTGTTGAACGGTGCCCTGCTTGTCAGCGATGACAGCATTTATCTGCGGGAAATCCTGAGGGACGGCGAGAACTGTATATTATTTAATCTCGAAAATATAGAGCAGATGCCGGAGCGGGTGAAAGCGCTTCTGGCGGATGAGGAGAAGATGCAGCAGATGGTCGACAGAGGGTATGAGACGGCAAAGACGGCGCATACCTGGGCTCATCGGGCGGATTTTCTCTCGGATCTGATCGAGGACGGCGTGATGGACGATGTATGGAAATAGAAAGAAAGGTGAGAAAAAATGAGCGAAGCATTTTTATTGTTGGCGGGCGGACTGTTGGTTGTGATCATCGCGGTGGTGATCTCCGTGGTGGCTTCCGTGACAGGGACGGTCGCGGCGGTTGTCGATGACGACGAGGAAGACTAAATGATAACGATCAGTCTCTGCATGATCGTGAAGAACGAGGAGCGGATTTTAAGGAGATGTCTGGACACGGTGGCGGATCTGGTGGATGAGATCGTGATAGTGGATACCGGCTCTACGGACCGGACGAAGGAGATCGCCGCGGAATATACGAAAGATCTGTATGATTTCGTGTGGACGGGAAATTTTTCGGACGCCCGCAATTTCGCTTTCTCCAAATGCACAAAACAGTACATTTACACGGCGGATGCGGACGAGGTCATAGACGAGGAGAACAGACGGCGGTTTTCGGATCTGAAGCGGGTGCTCCTGCCGGAGATCGAGATCGTTCAGATGAAGTACGGCAATCAGCTCCGGTTTTCCACGATCTACAATTTTGATGAGGAGTACCGCCCGAAGCTGTACAAACGGCTCAGGGAGTTTGTCTGGGAGTATCCGATCCATGAGGCGGTGCGCCTCGAGCCGGTGATCTATGACAGCGATATTGTGATCACTCATCTGCCGGAGGCGCTGCACACGGGCAGGGATATCGCCGCGTTTGAAAAGATGGTGAAAAACGGCGGGTATCTGGATAAAAAGCTTTGCGGGCTTTACGCGAGAGAGCTTTTTGTTTCGGGTTCAAAGGAGCAGTTTGCCGGGGCAAAAGAATATTTTAAGTCGGTGATCGAGGAAGAGGGAAGGGCGCCTGGAGAGCAGATGGAGGCGTTCTGTATTGTTGTGCGCGCCTGTCGGTTTGCCGGGGATACGGCGGAGTTCTATAAATACGCGATGCGGGCGACGGCCTCCGACGAGGAGATTCCGGCGGAGATCTGCTATGAGCTGGGGTGTTTCTACAGAGAGCAGGGGGATCTGCGGGAGGCGGCGATGTGGTTCTACAATGCGCTTTATGAGACGGAGAGCATATTGAACAAAAAGTGCGGCGGCGAGCTGGCGGAGGAAGGGCTCAAGGCGTGCCAGAGATGAGAGACTGGGACAGGAGAACATATATATGAGCTGGGAAGACGGTGTGAGAAGAGTGGTGCCCTATGTGCCGGGGGAGCAGCCGAAGCAGGCGGGCATCATTAAGTTGAATACAAACGAGTGTCCCTATCCGCCCGCACCGGGTGTGCGGAGGGCACTTGATAAGCTGGACTGCGGCTCGATGCGGCTCTATCCCGATCCGGAATCGGGGGAGCTGGTGAAAGCCCTGGCGGAATATTACGGCCTGTCGGAGAGACAGGTCTTTGTGGGCGTGGGTTCGGACGATGTGCTGGCGATGGCGTTTCTGACTTTTTTCAACACGGGAAAGCCGATCCTGTTTCCGGATATCACCTACTCTTTTTATGATGTGTGGGCGGATCTGTTTCGGATCCCGTATGAGCGGCTCCCTCTGGATGAGGATTTCCGGATCCGGACGGAGGATTACGCAGACAGGGAGTGCGGCGGTATCGTGATAGCCAACCCCAATGCGCCCACGGGCATTTTGCTGTCTCTTTCGGAGGTGGAGCGGATCGTCTCCGCGAACAGGGACGTGGTCGTCATCGTGGATGAGGCTTACATTGATTTCGGCGGGGAGAGCGCGCTGCCGCTTCTGGAAAAATATGAGAATCTGTTGGTGGTGCAGACCTGTTCCAAGTCGAGGGCGATGGCGGGAATGCGGATCGGGTTTGCCTTCGGGCGGGAAAAGCTGATCGGCTATCTGTCGGACTGTCGTTTTTCTTTCAATTCCTATCCGATGAATCGTCCGGCGCTTGCGGCGGGGACGGCGGCGATCAAAGAGGATGCATATTTTCGGGAGATCTGTGATAAGATCATAGAGACGAGAGAGCGGGTGAAGGGAGAACTTAAGGAGCTCGGCTTTTCTTTTGCGGACAGCAGGACGAACTTTGTCTTTGCGGCGCATGAGCGGGTTCCCGCGCGAGAGATCTTTAAGATGCTGAAAGAGAAAGGGATCTATGTCCGCTATTTTGCGAAGCCGAGGATCGACAATCATCTGCGGATCACGATCGGGACGGATGAGGAGATGGATCGGCTGATTGCAGTGCTGCGGGAGTATCTGGGAAAACAGTGATCAAAAAATAGTAAAAAAGGTTGGGAAAGGATAAAGTGGTATGTTTAAAAAATATGCTTGGGTGTTTATTATTTCGATGGTTCCCCTGATCGAGCTGAGGGGAGCGATTCCGGTGTCTCAGGGGCTGGGACTGCCGATTCTGCCGTCCTATATCGTGGCGGTGATCGGCAACATGGTGCCGGTGCCGTTTATCTATCTGTTCGCCAGAAAGGTACTGGAATGGGGCGCGGATAAACCTGTTATCGGCGGATTTTTCAGCTGGTGTCTGGAGAAAGGCCATAAGGGCGGCAGGAAGCTGAAGGAGAAGGCGGGAAAGGGACTGTTCGTCGCACTCTTACTGTTCGTCGGGATCCCTCTGCCGGGTACCGGCGCGTGGACGGGAACTCTGGCGGCAAGTATTCTGGATATGGACTTTAAGTCCAGCGTGACGGCGGTGATGTTGGGCGTGCTGCTGGCGGGTATCATCATGGGCGTAGCCAGCATGGGCGTGTTCGGCGCGCTGGGAGCGGTGTTCTCGTGACAGGAGAGAGATATTTTCGGAAGTTCAGTGGTTTGGCGGGGTTCATCACAGTGGGTGGTGCGCCCTTCTTTTTTGTCAAAGGACTTTTGTAGGAATAAGCAGGGAGCAGCAGAGAGGCTATCATGATCTATATCGTAGACAATATATCAAATTATTTGATATATCTTTTTATCCTTCATTTCGGATTCAGGTTAAACCCAAGAAAAAACAGACTTTTTGTCGGTGCGTCTGTTTTGATTATGTTGTCTGCCGGGGCTTACAACGCTTATTTTGACACAAACTTTCCAATTGTCTATATCTTCTGGAGTGTGATTTCCATATGTTTATTTTTTGAGGACAGATTGTGGCACCTGTTCGCACTGAGCGCTGCTCTTATGTATTTTACCGGAATCATGGATACGTTCAGCGTCATGTTGATACAGGTTGTTTTAATAGGCGGAGGGATTGGCGGCGCGGATATCGCATGGTGGATGGAGCCTGCCTATCTGATCTCCTTTTTGCTGTATCTTTTTGTGTATCTGCGTCTTCTGAAAAAGAATGAGATTTATCTGTGCGATATAGAATTGAAATATAAGATCGCGATTTTGATACAGGGCAGCATTTTCCAGATGTTCTATAATTTTGTTTTTGTCTTTTTCAATGAAAACCATGCAGTGTACGGTTTAGACGCCTATGCGGTGTTTTTTATCAGCATGGCGGGTGCGGTTTATGCCATCTTTCTTACGCTCGGTCTTGCGATCAAAAATATATTGTCGGACAGGCAGAACAGGGAACTGCAGTCTTTTATGCATATGCAAAAACAGCAGTATGATTATCAGCTGCGGCAGTCGGAGGCCGTGCGGCGTTTTAAACATGATCTGGTAAACCATATGGGCGTTCTCAGAGAGCTGATAAATCAAAAGAAGACGGAGAAAGCCAAAGAGTACATAGATACCATCTGGAATCTGCAGGACGAGTTTGATTTAAAGATCCTCACAGGAGACAGTTGTCTCGATGTTATCCTGAACTATTATCTATATCTGGCGGAAGCGGAAAAGATAGATTTCACCGTGATAGGAAAACTGACAGAGGAGACAGGCATTGAGATGTTTGACATGACAACGCTGATGGGAAATATCCTGCAGAACGCCATGGAAGCGGCAGTACAGACGGCCGTTCCCAAAATCCGTGTTGAACTTATAGAACACAGAAAAGAAATTTTTATTGTTGTCAGCAACAGTGCGGCTGAAGAAATAAATATCTCGAATGGTGTGCTCAGAACATCGAAAACAGATATGGCGAATCATGGATTCGGTCTGAAAAATATTGCCGCGGTGGTGGAAAAGTATCATGGCGAATATTATATGGAGTACGCGCCGGAAAAGGGAGAGGCAATGTTTCAGATGAGTATTGCCATCCCAAGGGGGTGATTTCTAAGGAGAACAGGGTATGAAAATAGGTATCGTGGAAGATGAAGCAATTTGGAGGGATAAGATACAGGAAGTTATCGAGACATATTGCAGAGATAAAAATATTTCCGTTCAGATCCATGCCTGGGGCAATGGAAACGATTTTATGAAAAATGCGGATGCAGACTTACTGTTTCTGGATATTGAACTGGCGGAGGGGGAGGATGGTTTGGAGATAGCTGAAAAGCTGATGCGTTCCGGGAACCGATGTAAGGTATGTTTGTTGACTTCACATACGGAACTTGCCAGACTGGGGTATAGAGTGAACGCATTCAGATATATCGACAAAAAACATCTGGAGGAGGTCGAAGAGGCGCTTGCTGCTTTCCGGAAAACCAGGGTCCAGGACCGGATCATTTATTGCAGCGGCACCGCCGGGCTCCGCATCGGGATAAACCTGAGTGAGCTTCTGCTTGTTGAAACATACGGAAGAAAATTAAGATACCTTCTGCTGGATGGGAGGGAACATTTTTGTGAGGGACGAATATCGGAGACGGCGCAATGTTTAGCTCCGTTTGGTTTTTTTCAAATACAGCGGTCTTATATTGTCAATTTGAAGTATATTGAAAGGGCAAACAGCCGTGAGGCCATACTCTGTAACGGGTTGAAAGTAGCGATCGGAAGGGTTCGCAGTAAGGAGTTTCAAAAGGAATTTTTTAAATGGAGAATGTGTTTTGGCGATTGATGTGTGTCATTTGCGCAAAAAATGTGTCGTTTATGCGGGCGGCATGGCGCTTTTTTCTCAGTGTGGTATAAATAAGATACCATGACAGAAAAACAGGAAGTGAGGGAAATGATTTATGAAAAAGAAAATAATGGCGATGGTTATGGGAGTGGTCGTGCTCGCACTTTCAGCGTGCGGGCAGACAGAGAACCCGGAGGAGAATCGGACAAACGAGACGGGCGGCGCCGAAGAGATCCGTGACAGCACGGATGAGATCCAGGCAATACAGAATGATGAGATCCAGGCAACACAGAATGATGAGATCCAGGCAACACAGAATGATGAGATCACAGATCCGGCTGACAGTGATCTGGCGGAGAGCACAGAGGATGTACCGGATAGTCTGACGGGAGCAGAAATGGATTTCACCTGTGACTATTCTGAGGATATCAGGGCGGATGTGGACTATGTGGTATCCGTTTCGGCATCCCTGCAGGATGAGTTGGAGAGTATTGAGAGGATCATTCTTCAAAAGTACATGCCTTTAGCAGAGGCGGCGCAGACGCAGGGAGAAATGAATGTATCATCCCAGTGGTTTTTTGTGATATGGGATACGGAATTAAACAGCCTTTGGAGCAGATTCAGTAATTCCGCAGATCAGCAGACAAAGGAGAATATCCTTGCAGAACAGAGGAACTGGATAGCCATGAAGGAAGAGGCGATGTTGTTGAGTATTGGAGACAGCGAGGAAAACGGCAGTATGTATCCGCTTCTTCAGAACTCCTTTCTGGAGGAGATCACCAGGAGGAGAGCTTATGTACTGGCGAATGAGCTGGCTAAGGTAAAAGGAGAACCCTTTGTCTTGCCGGAAGTATCGCCGAAATATGGTTTGTTTGTGGACGATCAGGGGACCGGCAGCATATACAGCTCTCTGGTCGTTCAGCAGGCGTGGGAGGGCGGTGATGAGGCAATTATCTCCATTTACAGGCAGGGGGAAATAGAAGGAACCTTTGTTGACAATGGAAACGGAGAATTAGCTTTCACATCATATGACGGAAATGTGAAAGGAACCATCCGGATTAACGGATGGGATGGCGCGAGTTTCAAAGTTACCGAGACATCAGGAGTGTTTGGTTTCTTTGCAAGAGAAGAAGTTGAATTTCCTCTTGCATTTTGATTATGTGATCTGTGAAGAGGCGGAAGATCCGGGAGGGCAATGATTCATGAAAAAAATAATAATGACAATAGCTGTGGGAGTAATGATGCTTACGCTCTCATCGTGCGGAAAGACAGGGAATCCGGAAGAGACTCAGATGGATGCGGCGGGAGAACTGTTGGATCTGTTTATCAATGGCTCAATAGGCGCAGTTGACTCCACAGATCAGACATCAGAGTTTTATATTACGGATTTAAACATGGATTCGGGAGAATGGGATTCCTATTCTGTCGGAGAGAAAGTCGATCTTGACAATGATGGAGAAGAGGAACTGATCATTAATGGTCCCTATGGCGGGAAATATCTTGATGCGCGTGATAATAAGGTATATGAATTTGCCGCAGGAGGCGGTACTGCTCTCGCTCTTTCTTATACCTGTTATGATGGAGCTGTATGGATCCTATACAGCAACAGTATGATTAACTCCTATTAGGAAAACACACTGTCAAAAGGGTTTTTGCTTTTGGCGGGGGTCAGCCCGCCTCGGCGGTGTCAGTGGTGTTGATTTCAATGTACTCGGCAATCTTGCGGAACTCGTCCGCGAACTGGAAATGAACGCTTATATTGCCGTTTTCGTAAACCTTGATATGGTCTACCAAGTCCGTGAGGATTTCACGGGTCAGCGTTTCGATGCTTTGATACTTTGCAAAAGCTACCAGTGCGGGGTGTTCCTTGTCAACGCCGTTTGCCAGCTCCGCCCGTTCCGCGTTCAGCCGGGCCAGCACATCCGCAAGCTCGGCGGCCTGCCGTTCATAATCGGCTTTCATAT
>RAZE01000025.1 GCA_003611955.1 bacterium 1XD8-76 | reverse complement strand
TTCTGTTTTTAGACACAAAAACGGAGCCATTGCTCCAGTAGCGATTGTTCAGCTACTTTTGCAACAGCCCCTTTTATGCATTACAATATTTGACAGCCATCTCAAAATCCAGTGTACCGCCGAATATGGACAGCGCGGAGCCGATCGTCACATCGATCCGCCCTCCTCCGGCCTCCCTCATTCTTCTCAGGTCCTCCAGATCCCGCACACCGCCGGCATACGTTACGGGAATCCCCTGCCAGCCGGCAAGCTCTCCGATCAGCATCTCTTCGATACCGCCCTTTTTCCCCTCCACATCCACCGCGTGAATCAGAAATTCATCACAGTATGCGGAAAGTTCATCGAGCAGATCCGGCGTTATCCGGATGGCAGTCTCCTTCTGCCATCTGTCCGTCACGATATAGTAGCCGTCCTCTCTTCTCTTACAGCTCACATCCAACACCAGATGCTGTCTTCCCACCGCCCGGACCAGTCTTTCCAGATTTTCCTTTCGGATCTCCCCGCCCTGGAAGACATAGGAAGTCACGATCACATGGGAGGCTCCCGCTCTCAAAAATTCCGCCGCGTTGTCCGCCGTGATGCCGCCGCCCGCCTGAAGGCCGCCCGGATATGCCGTGAGCGCGGAGAGCGCCTGCTTCTTCGTCTCTCCATAGTAGCCGCTCTCCTTTCCGTTCAGAAGAATGACGTGACCGCCCTTCAGACCGTACTTTTTGTATAATTTTGCAAAATCCGCCGCGCTCTTATCGGACACAAAATTCTCCGCCGCCTGGTCCCCTGCATCTTTCAGGCTTGCGCCCACGATCTGCTTTACTTTTCCGTTGTGAATGTCTATACATGGTCTGAATCTCATATCGATACCCCATAAAAATAATTTTTTTAAAATTTTCTTTCATAATACATAGAATTCTTTGCTTTGTCCATACTAACCTTGACGATTGGAGTAATAGATCCGTGAAAGAAATCTTTCATCGGAATACAAACGTCTATCTATATATGGAAAGGAGCATTCATATTATGAAAAAGTTCAGAACCGCTCTGGCAGTTTCCGCGCTTCTTCTTATGTCCGCCTTTGCCCTTTACGGCTGCGGCACAGACAGAAACAATGGAGACATGGCAAACAACGAGACAGAGAACAATAACACCACAGCGGATTCCGGTGATGCAAACGACAATACCGCCGTGGACAACGAGAACGGCGGCACAGTTGCGGACGATGGTGACGGCCTTGTAAATGACAACACCGCAGACGGTGAGACCGCAAACGGAACTTCCGGCGGCAATACCACCACGAACGGTAACTCCGCAGGCGACAACACCACAACAAACGGCAACTCCGCAGGCAACAACACTACAAACGGCAACAGCACAGGCAGTGCGGTAGGAGACGTGGCCAACGGCGCAGCAGACGCTGTGGATGACGTTGTAGACGGCGCGGCAAATGCGGTTGACGATGTAGCAGACGGCATCGCGAACGGCGTAAACAGCGCGGCAGGTACCGCAAACTAACCGGACCTTCGATCTGTACTTCGTTGCCGGCACGACCGGACAGACAAAACCTCAGCCGTCGGGCTGAGGTTTTACATAAGTTCCCATTATATATTTTTCTCCACCAGGCTTCCGTCCCGGTACGCCTGCAGCAGACCTTCCAGCGCCCGGATCCGCTCCCGGATCTCCGCGCCGATATCCGTATCCGCCACCCGCAGACGCTGTTTCATCGTCTCCACGATCACACTGTCCGAAAAGATATCCGATTCCTTTTTGATGGCGGCTTCCGTGGACTCAAAAGGCTCATGTGCCACAAGCCTCATGCCGTAGGAATTGCACACCAGCGTATAGCCGGCGATACCCGTCTTCGCCTGGTATGCCTTGGAAAATCCGCCGTCGATGATAAACAGCTTCCCGCCGCACCGGATCGGAGACTCTCCCTTTTTGGCTTCCACCGGCACATGACCGTTCACAATATGGGACTCGTTTCTGTCCAGTCCAAATTCTTCCAGTATCCTATTGATGATCTCCTCGTTGTCCAGCAGTCTGTAGTACGCGTTTTTCTCTTCCCTATGCGTCTCCTTATCCGAGACAAAATAGCGCTCGAAAGTAGCCATCTTATCTTTTCCGAACACAGGCGACTTGGGGCCCGCCCAGATATACCACATGATATCCTGCCCTTTCATCTTCTCCTGCGGATGGTGTTTCGAATAGTATCCTCTCCTGGCGTAATGCTCCAGTACATCGTACAGCTCCTTTCCGCTGTAATTCTTCCCGAACACATTGACCTTCAGGAAATTTCCTTCCTCATCCATCGGCACACAGCCGTGATAGAGCAGGTTGGAATTGTATGCCTTGTAGAGACCGCCCTTCGCAAACAAAAACCGTACATGCTTCTGCAGCTTTTCGCAGTTCATGAACGCTTTGATCAGCCGCTTCATCACTTCCATCTCTTCCGTGGAAAGGGCATAGGGATCCCCCGGGTTTACCGTCGGAAAATCCACGTCATTCATGGCGTACTCTTTCTCTCCGATAAGAACCGTCTTTTTCCCGTAATCGATCTTGTCCAGGAGCAGTCTGTCCTCCATCTCAAAGCAGGGATTCCTTCGGATCGCCTGTCCCTCCAGCTTGAACTGCATGATCGTGATGGCCTTGTGCATCCGGGTATCCAGGGCCAGATCTTTCGTGTTATAGTCGTTGTCATAGTGAACACGGAAGGCGTCACAGTTCGTGTCCGCGTATGTTGTCAGCGCAAACGTGGCAAGCGGAATCAGATTGATGCCATAGCCCTCTTCCAGCGTGGCGAGATTCCCATACCGGGCCGCCATACGGATCACATTGCAGATACAGGCGGCCTGTCCGCTGGCCGCTCCCATCCATACCACATCGTGATTCCCCCACTGCACATCGATGGAGTGGTACTCGCTGAGCGTATCCAGGATCACATGCGGTCCCGGCCCCCTGTCGTAAATATCTCCGACAATATGAAGATGGTCGATGACCAGCCGCTGAATCAGATAGCTTAACGCCGTGATAAACTCCTGCGCGCGGTCTAAACGGATGATCGTGTGGATGATCTCATTGTAGTAAGCTTCCTTATCCGACAGCTCCGCCTTCTCCGTAATCAGTTCCTCTATAATATAGGCAAAATCCGCCGGCAGCGCCTTCCGCACTTTGGAGCGGGTATATTTGGACGCCACCCGCTTGGTGATCTGCACCAGGCGGTACAGCGTGATCTTATACCAATCCTCAATATTCTCCTCGCTCTGCAGCACGATATCCAGCTTTTCTTTCGGATAATAGATCAATGTCGCCAGAGATTTCTTATCCTTCTCACTCATGGTATTGCCGAATTCCTCATGGATCTTCCGGCGCACCGAGCCCGAACCGTTTTTTAAAATATGGTTAAACTGCTCCGATTCCCCGTGGATATCCGTCATAAAATGCTCTGTCCCCTTGGGCAGATTTAAAATAGACTGCAGATTGATGATCTCCGTCGATGCCGACGCGATAGTCGGGTACTGGCTGGAGAGACTTTTCAAAAAATTAAGTTCCAGTTCGTTCATAAATTCTCCAGTTTCTTCGGGTAACGTTGCGATTTGCTTCGCAAATTGCCCCGTATCGAATAGATTCGCCTGCCGGCTCATCTCCGGGTAACGTTGCGATTTGCTTCGCAAATTGCCCCGTATCGAATAGATTCGCCTGCCGGCTCATCTATTCTCTATCACATCCGACATCGCGTAAAGCCCGGCAGGTTTTCCCGCTATAAACTTTGCGGCCTGTATGGCGCCTTTTGCAAAGACGCCTTTGGAGTAAGCTCTGTGGGAGAAAGTGATCACCTCATCCGTCCCGGCAAAGATCACATCGTGATCCCCCACGATCGTCCCGCCGCGGACAGCGGAAATACCCAGTTCCTTTTTATCCCTCTTCTGGCGCATCCAGCTTCTGTCGTAAACATACTCGTATGCGCCGTCCATTTCCTCGTTTATGGCGTCCGCCAGCGCGATCGCTGTTCCACTGGGTGCATCCACTTTCAAATTGTGATGTTTTTCCACAATCTCCACATCGAATCCGGCAGGTGCGAGAGTCGCCGCCGCTTCCCGCAGCAGCTTTATCAGCAGGTTAATGCCCAACGTCATGTTCGCCGAACGCAGGACCGGTATCTTCTCCGCCGCACTCCTCACACGCTCGAGCTGTTCCTCCGAAAGTCCCGTCGTGCATACTACGCAGGGAATCTTCTTCTCCACACAGTAATCCATAAGGGAATCCACCGCCGACGCCGTAGAGAAATCAATGAGTGCATCCGCTGTTATATTGCAGTTGTAGACATCCCGATACACCGGATATTCCCCGGCTCCCTGGTGGTGAAAAGCATCGATGCCTGCCACAATTTTGATATCCTCATCCTGACTGCACAGCTCTGTAACCATCTGCCCCATTTTGCCGTTGCAGCCGTGCAAAATAACCTTTACCATAAAACCTCCCCTGCCTTTCTTTTTATCCTTTGCTGTCCGAAGACAATTTATTTTATTTTACATCCAAAATCTGCCATCGCCCTTCGCAGAATCTCTTCGTGCGCCGGTTCGATCTCGGAGAGCGGCATACGAAGCGTTCCCGCCGCAATTCCCATAAGCTCCACGCCCTTTTTCACCGGAATCGGATTCACCTCACAGAACAGAGCATCCACGAGAGGGATCGCTTTCAGCTGCAGCGCTGCGCTCTCCTTCACTTTTCCGTCAAAATAGAGTTGGCAGATATCATGAGTCTCCCTCGGCGCCACGTTGGAAAGTACCGAGATAACACCTTTTCCGCCCATCGACAGAATTGGTACGATCTGATCGTCGTTTCCCGAGTAGATATCCACCTTACCGTCCGCCAGCGCAAACAGTTTGGCGATCTGGGAGATATTCCCGCAAGCCTCCTTCACGCCCACAATATTCTCCACATCCCTGCAAAGTCTTACCACGGTCTCCGGCAGAATATTGCAGCCGGTCCTGCTGGGCACATTGTAAAGGATGATCGGAAGTTTTACGGAACTTGCAATGGTTTTGTAGTGGCTGTACAGACCGTTCTGTGTCGCTTTATTATAGTAAGGCGATACAATGAGCAGTGCATCCGCTCCGCATTCTTGCGCCTCCACGGACAGATGGATCGCCGTATCGGTGGAATTGGAACCTGTCCCCGCCACCACAGGCACTCTCCCGTTTACTGTCTTTACACAAAAACGTATCGCGTCGATATGTTCCTCGATCGTCGTCGTCGCCGATTCCCCCGTGGTGCCCATTACAATGATGGCATCTGTGGAATTCGCGATCTGGTACTCGATCAGCTCCGCAAACGCCTCATAATTGATGCTGAAATCCTCATGAAATGGTGTGACGATCGCTACTCCTGCTCCTGTAAATACTGACATAATGCTCCTCCATTCTCATAATAGTATAGTAATTATATTGATGGGTCCTTCTCTCGTTTTCCGCACGCCGCTGTCGGGTATGTATATAGAAAACGGCCCATACAAAATGAGCCGCCAAAAAGACTTCCTTATGATAGCGCCCCATCTGCCGATGACAGTCATGTATCTCTTAAATACATGCCCAGGATATGTTCCGCAGCAAAACACTCCTTCGGCGCCGGTTCCTTTCCCCCGCCCTCCTCTGTGGCTGCCACATCGGACAGGTTACTGATAACAGGCGCAACCTCTATCTAGAAATAAATATATCATTTTCTCATTTCGGTGTCAATGCACCCGCACCGAACATTTACAAAATTTTATAATATCATGGCCCCAGGTCACTCCCCCGTCTCCAATTTGCTGACAGAGACCTCGTAGGCCACCCTCTTTTCCAGTTCTTCCTCTGTGATCTTCTTCATATATTCGCGGCTCTGTATGCGCCCCCAGATCATACATCTGTCCCCCACCTGAAAGGTGCTGGCAAACCGGGCGTTTCTTCCCCAGCAGATGCAGGGAATATAGTCCGACTTTCCATAAGGTCTGTTTACCGCCAGAAGCAGGTCCGCGATCTCCCTGCCCAGCGGAGTTTTCCTGTAGATCGGTTCCTTGCAGATAAACCCGTCCAAAAATATCTGGTTTGTCTTCGCGTTTTCTTCCATCTCAGGCGTGAAATCAATCTCCCTCGCGAACACTGACAGTACCAGTTTGTTCTTCTTTTCCTCGTGCCTGTTGTAAGATCGGAACTGTCCCCCAATACAGACATAGGCGCCGGTATAGTCCTGCGTCACATCGATCAGCCGATCCGACACCATCACCGGAATGATGTCCGTGGAGTCCGAAAGTCTCTCCACCTCCACATCCATCATATAAAACCCTTCCCCGTAAATCTCATGACTGAAAGAAAATCCGCTTACGATCTCCCCCATCACTGTCACCTGGTTGTTTTCAATTACTTTATCCATCATGCTCTTCCTCCTCCTGGCGGTATGTCCTGCATAGCGCCGCTACCCTTTCTCCGAAAACTGCTTTCGGTCTATCCTCCTGCCCATCGGGCAGGATTTGTCTCTGTGTATTATATATATATGCGGAAAATACAAAGGGTAGAAGTGTAAGGCATCGCACGACTCCGGACGGATGCCGGGGCTTTTCAATCGATCGGCAGTTGACTCTATCTCACCCCACGACCAGCATTCCCTTCCTCGGCGCTGTCCGTATCACAACTTCCGTGCCGGCGTTGAACTCGATGGCATCCGTTTCGATCCCGTCCGAGAAGATCACTCCGTTTCCGGACATCTGCGACAATATCCTGAAATCGTCTTTCCCGGCGATCTCGCCGAACACGATATCCGTCCTTGTGGAGCGGCTCGGAAAGGGCTCTCTGACCACAAAAGTCAGCCGGTCATCCTCCCAGCTCAGCCTGGAGGCGCTGAATTCTTTTCCGAGAAAGGCGTGGGCGATCCCCGCCGCCTGGGTGATCACAGACCGGTACCAGCCGGTGGAGCCGAGCCCCGTGGAGACGATGATGCCGCTGGAGGACTGATGCTCCGTCCTCCGGTTCCATGTGATATCGTATCTCGCCGACACATGCGTCCTCTGCCCTATAAACAGATCGTTGACCGCCAACATACACTGGCCGTCCTGTGTGATCGCCTGCGCCATCGTGATCATCTTCGCCGCGTGATTCCCCGCGACGGTCTTTGCCAGGACTGCCTCCGCCTGCCCGGCCTCAAAGGGCAGCAGGATGCCGTCCCATCTCGCCGGATCGGGATTGATACCGATCAGCGGTTGTCTGTCCAGGTATTTCATCACATTCGCCACAAGTCCGTCCTGCCCCACCGCTATCACGATATCCTTTTCCCCGAATATCATGTTGGGCAGAAAATCCCGGTCAATGCGCTGGAGCCTGGCATATTTTTCCGCCGCCGCCCCCACTTTTTCCACCGCATTCCGATAGATCTCCTCCTCCCGCAGATAATCGGAAAAATCCGCGCCCAAATGCTCTATATAAAACTGAGCCTGCTCTATCGTATTGTACTTGCGGACCAGTTCCTGCAGCCTTGTCTTTCTTGTGACAAGAACCACTTTATTCATGCCTCTGTCCATATTCCACTCCTTTCGCCGTCTTTCTTTATCCGGCTATCCTTTTGCGTCTCATGCGTTCGTCAGCGATTCCAGCAGATCCGGCGACACGTTCAGCACACCGATCTTATCCGCCTTATCTCCGATCTCCACAAACGCCCTGGCGATCAGCGCCCTGCTGTCCATCCCGCTCGTCACAAGGGCTTTTACCACATCTTTATCCACGTTTGCAAAGGTCTTTAAGATGGCCTCGGAATCATAGGCTTTCGCGTCCGACTTCTTCTTTTCATTCTCCGTCTGCAAGTCCACCAGCTTACAGTTTTCCTCTTCCAGCCGGATATCATCGGCAAGCTTCCTGGCATCCAGTTCCGCCTGTTTCTCCTGCACGAGACGTTTCATCTCCATCTCTTTCTCCCGCTTTTCCTTCGTCTTCTCAGCGACTTTTATCTCCGTATTCAGCTCATTCTCCCTGACAATGCGCTCCTGTTCGATCGCCGCGTTTCTGCGTTTGTAGATCGCGTCGTCCTGCTGTTTCAATATCTCCTCTCTTGTGGCCGCCTCCAACGCCTTCCTGGTATCCGCCTGCGCCAGAACGCCGAGTATGGAGACGGAGATCAGTTCCAGGCCGAAAGTCTGGATCGTCCTGTCATTTTTCATCCCGGCCTTCAGCGTTCCCGCCAGCTCATCCGCCGATACGATAGCCTCCCGCACGCTCTTGCCGCTGACCAATTTCGCCACGTGGACTTTCGCCAGATTGATGATCCGCTTTGCCATCTTCTGCCTTGCCTCCGCCAGAACGACGGCATATTCTTTCTTATCCTTATAGGAGAAATCCACCATCTGAGCCGCCTTCTCGTAGTCGGTGATAACGTAGGAGATATCTCCCTGCACGCTGACGCACTGAAAGTCCGCAGTCATGATATCGTTGAAGGCAAAGTTTGTGTCGAACGCCGTGGTCGGGATCACCATCATACTCTCCGTCATCGTATTGCAGAAAAAAGATAATCCCAGTCCCTGCTGAACGACCTTTCCCTTTTTCACCTTCATGACATATTCTGTCGGATCAAATTTTCTGTATTGGATTCCCATATTTTTTTCCTCCTCCGCATTGTTTTCTTTTTTGATATTATCACTATGTTAATATCAAAAGATAAATATGTCAAGTATTTTTTTAAATTACTTTTTTCTTTCCGATGAGTCCGGAGCCGAAAAAAACCATCTCCAGAAACTTACCGTCTCTGAAAATGGTTCCTCTACAACGGAAAATCGAAAGAAAGCTCCCGAAATTCTTCCATATTTTTTAATACAATGGTTCTGTCGGCATCCGCCTCCCGGTAATGCTGTACGCATCCTCTTGCGCAGCCGCAGATCAACAGCATCCTGTCATAATGTTCTCCCCTTCTGACCGCTTCAAAGGAATGCTGTGGAAACCTGTCTTTCAGTCCCTGGACCGCCGCGCCCCTGTCGTAATAGGGATTGCAGCCCCCGCAAAATTTCAGACCGATTTTCATCATACCTGTTCTTTCCTTCCCGGCTGTATCTCATGCCGCAGGATCGCCCTTGCATACTCGTACAGCTCATCGCTCACTTCTTCCACCAGCCTCACGTCCTCCACCGCATCGGTGCGCTTCAGCACCTCTTCCTTCACGATAGTCTCCATCGTGTATTTTGTGGAAGGACAGCCGCTGCACCGCCCGGTAAATCTCACATATGCGACATTATCCCGGACATCCGTGAGGCAGAGGCTCCCGCCGTGCTGTGCCAGCTGCGGCTCCACATATTCCGCCAGAATTTTCTCTATTACCTTTTTCTTTTCTTCCATACCAGACCTCTCTGTTTCTTTTTATTTCCGCTGACAACAGGAAAAAATCCAGGCGGTATTTATATTGAAAATGTAGAGAAGAGAATGATACCGCCCGGAAATTAACCACACATCCAGTCATTTATGTAAATCCTGTCAGATCGCTGCCCTGCAAAATATCACTCCATGTATCTGCAGTGAAATCTTCTCTCATACTCCTCCTTCAGTTCTTCTCTGAAGTTCGGGTGGGCGATCCCGATCAGCGCGGACGCACGCTGTCTCAAAGATTTTCCCCGCAGCGCGGCGATTCCGTACTCCGTCACGACATAATCGACATCCGTTCTGGAGGTCGTCACCGCCGCTCCCTCATCGAGGAAAGGAACGATCTTGGAGACAGTTCCCCTCTTTGCGGTGGATCCGATCGCCATAATGGATCTGCCGCCTTTGCTGCGTCTTGCCCCGCGGACAAAATCCGTCTGTCCGCCGATACCGGAGATCTGGGAAAGCCCCGCGCTCTCCGCGGCGACCTGTCCCTGGAGATCCACCTGGATGCAGGAGTTAATGGAAACCAGATTATCATTCTGAGCGATAACAAAGGGATCGTTCACATAGTCAACCCCGCACATATACAGAGAAGGATTGTCGTCCGCGTAATCGTACAGCCTCTTCGTCCCCATCAGGAAAGTGACGACCGTTTTTCCGGGGTGCAGCGTCTTCCTTTTATTGGTGATAACACCCGCCTCTATCAGCTCCACGACACCGTCGGAAATCATTTCCGAATGAATGCCCAGATCCTTCTTCTCCTTCAGAAACAGAAGCACCGCATCGGGAATCGCCCCGATGCCAAGCTGCAGCGTATCACCGTCGCGAATCAGTTTCGCGCAGTTTTCGCCGATAGCCTTCTCCACCTCCCCTATCTTCGGAATCGCAAGTTCCAGGACGGGTTCATCGATCTCCACAAAAGCGTCGATCTCAGAGACATGGAGGAAAGTATCTCCGTGGGTCCTGGGCATCTGCGGATTTACCTGCGCGATAACTCTCTTTGCGCACCTCGCTGCCGGCAGAGTATAGTCCACGGAGATGCCCAGACTGCAATAACCGTCCTTATCCGGAGGCGTCACAATAATGATCGCCACATCCACCGGAAGATATTCCCGGAACAGCCCCGGTACTTCGGAAAAGCAGCAGGGTGTAAAATCGCCGCGCCCCTCCTTCACCGCAGGTCTCGATTGCACACCGAGGAACATGGAATTCAGATGGAAATGCCCTTCCGTTCCGGGCTCCGCGAATTTTGCGTTTCCCATCGAGACCATCTGCATGATCTCCACATCCCTGTAATCCTCCTTGTGCTCCACCATTACGTCTGTGATCGCCAGCGGAACACCGACTGCATGTCCGATGACAACCCTGTCTCCATTCCTGATTAACTTAATTGCCTCTTCCGCGCTCCTCTTCCGCTCGTCATATATTTTCTTCCATTCCATATCGTGCACCAGCTTTCCACTTTCTTTTCTTTCACTCTTCGCGTTCATCTCCGGCCCGCCGTCATTCTTTGATCTTGGCGATCTTTTTGGCAAGTTCCTTCTTCATGGGCAGATTGCCCTGGCGGGAGATCATAATGCGCTGTGCCTGAGGACTGCCTGCCCCATGCATGGATTCCGTGCGATAGCCCACCGCCGCCGTGCCGAGACAGAGATTTTCAATCAGACGAAGAATACGGATTCTGTTTTCCACGGGAACATCGGCCGCGCCGACAAGATATTTTTTCACCCACTTTCCGGTCTCCTCCCCGCGCAGATCCGCCTCGGAGGGAGCCGTCACCATAATACCGCCCGCGATATCCTCCGCTAACCTCGCGATCTCATAAGGAAATCTTGTGACATTCTGCTTGCACACATTGGCGAGAAGCAGATCGATCATATAATTGCCGGACTGCGTTTTGGAGCCCTCCGCGGAACAGGCGATACCGCAGCAGTACAGCGTCTCATTCAAATGCATCATCTCGATCAGCTTATCCTTGATGTGGGAAGCCCTGGCCACTCCGTTGTACTCCGCCGCCAGCGCCGATGCACCGATCAGAACATCGCCCACGCCCACTTTGCAGCCGCCGTAGCTCTGTCTGTGATAGCCCGCGAAGCGTTCCACCAGCATACCAGCAAATTCGTCCTCACCGTTTAAGAAAATTCTGTCGTTCGGCACAAACACATCGTCGAAAATAACCAGAGCTTCCACACCGCCAAACTCGCTGTTTCCCACATCCAGCTCGGTACCTTCCAGCTTTCTTGTGTCGCAGGACTGTCTTCCGATGATCATGGAGATACCCTCCGCATCGGTGGGAACCGCAAAGGCCACCGCGTAATCCTTATCCTCAGGCCCCATGGAAACGGTCGGCATAACCAGAACTTCCTGGGAGTTGATGATGCCTGTCTGGTGCGCTTTCGCTCCCCTGACAACAATGCCGTCTGCTCTTCTCTCCACCACATGAAGGTACATGTCCGGATCCGCCTGGGCATGGGGAGCAAGGCCTCTGTCGCCCTTCGGGTCCGTCATCGCCCCATCCACCGTAAAGTCCTTCTCCTGGCAGTACATGGCGAACTTCTTAAAATTCTCAAAATAAGATGTCCCATATTTCCTGTCTATCTCAAAGGTCGTACTGTAAACCGCGTTGAAGGCATCCATTCCGACGCATCTCTGGAAGCATGCCGCCGTCTGCTGACCGCAGAGACGCTGCATCTTCACTTTATTCATCAGATCTTCCGTGCTCTGATGGATATGTAAGAAACGGTTGATCTTCTCCCCCGTAAAGATGGATGTGGCCGTCATCAGATCCTCATACTCGGGATTCTGCGCCAGATCATAAGTTGCCTTCACGGAATTCAGAGAAGGACGAAGGATCGGATCATCCACCGGATTCTCAATCTTCTTTCCAAACATATACACTTTTAATTTCATAGCCCGCATGCTCTCGACATACTGCTCGCCTGTCATCATTGCCATAGTTTTATTCTCCTTTTATATTTTTCTGATCTGCTCCGCCTACAGGCAGCTCTGGTAGACAGCCTGAATTTCCTCTCTGCTGAACGGAACGTAACTGTTTTTCAAAAGCCTCTGCTGATTGTCCACCGTGCTCTGCGCGAAAGGAGCGATATCCTCCTGCACTACACCGTACTCCCGCATTTTTTTCGCGGGAAGCACTCTATCCAACAGTTCTCCCAGAAGATCCACCGCGCTCTCATCACTGTCCGTCCGGCCAAAACCTCCCGCTTCCATATTTTTCTTCAAAATATCCTTCAGCTCATCCAGTCTGCCGCCCGGAGCCTTCTTCTCATACCATCTTAAGACCGGAACAAAATACTGATAATTGCTCTCGCCATGGGGCACATGATATTTGCCGCCGATGGCATATGCCATCGCATGGACGGCGCCGCAGCCGTTGTTGGAAAACGCGATGCCCGCCATACAGCTCGCGGTCAGATAATCTTCCGCATCCTCCTTCCATGCCTCCTGCCCTTCTTTCGCGATCCTGCAGTATCCCGCCAGTATCATCTCGATCGCCCTGACAGAATACATTTCGGAAAATACGCTGGCCGCAGGATTCAGGTAGGATTCCACCGCATGAACCAGAGCGTCTATGGAACTGGTGGCAAACACTTTATACGGAAGACTTCCCAGAAATTCCGGAATCAGCACCGCCTTGTCCGCAAACATACCCGCAGAGACCATCCCCTGCTTTGTCCCCAGCTTCGTTCTGTTTAAAACCGCGATATTCGTGACCTCGCTGCCCGTGCCGCAGGTCGTCGGTACGATAATCAGTTCCTTTCCCTTTTTCAGAGAAGCCATCTTATCGTACATATCATCGATGTCCTTTCCTCCCTCCAGCACCAGCACTTTGGCGATATCAATGATCGTACCGCCGCCCACGGCTATGATTCTCCTGGCATCGTATTTTTTGACTTCCTTCAGAATAGCTTCCGCCATAATGTCCGTAGGCTCTCCCGCACCGAACTTTTCCTGATAGATCACACCGCACTTTAAATTCTCCGCCGCCATAATGGGATGATAAATATACTCGTTTGTCAAGATCACATCCCGCTCATCCAGAGCATAATCCGCTGCAAACTCTCTGAACGTACCATAGGACTGAATTTCAGGTCTGATCAAAATCTGTTTCATTGCTGTTTTTCCTCCTGTCCCTTAAATTCATCAAAATCAAAGTCTTCGTAAAACGTATATTCAATGGCGGAGAGCTGTGGTGCATAAAAACATGCCAGTTTTAACGGCTCATCCCCCGTGTTCCAGACCATATGCGGAACCTCCTGCGGAAACAGCAGTACGGATCCCGGTCTCAGTTCAAACAATTCTTCTCCCACTTTTGCTCTCCCTGACCCGGAAACCACATAGATGGTCTCCTCCCCGTTATCATGAGCGTGAGCCGGTTTTGCCCTCGCCCCCGGCTCATACACCGTAATACAGATGGAACTGTACTGCCCGCCTGTGGTTTCCGGAGTCTGCACCCAGGTCACCGTCCTGCCAGGCATCTGTTTTTTAAACATATTCTCTTCATGTGCCAGTAAATTCATCTTTCAGTTCCCCACTTTCACAAGTACTTTAAACGCGTCTTTACATTTTTCCGCATATTCAAACGCTTCTGTCACTTCTTCCAAGTCAAACACCCTGCTGATCAGTTTATCCAGCTTTTCATCCAGCACCCCGTCGATCACCATGCGGACGGCGCCGCCAAAATTGTACTGGTTGTGAATGCGCACCCCCTGGATCCGGAGTTCCTTCGCAAATACTTTTCCCGTATCCACCGGGTAAGGTCCCTTTGTCATGGCGATCTGAACGATCGTTCCGGTATTTTTCACGTAATCCACAAGTGTCGTGATGGCGTTTGGAACACCTGCCGCCTCAAATCCAATATCGTACATCCTCCCGCCATTCACGGAAAGAAGCTTCTCCTCAAAATCCGCTGCCATAGGGTCAAGGGCAATAAATCCGAATTCCTCCGCCAGTTTTCTTCTGCTCTCCACCACCTCGGAGACAACTACCTTGCCTGCCCCGTTCCTCTGAGCCACAAGACCGATCAGAAGACCGATGGGACCGCCGCCGATCACCAGCACGTTTTCCCCCACCTGCATACCGCTCATCCGGACATCATGTACCGCGACAGCCAGAGGCTCTATCAAAGCCGCGCGCTTCAGATCGACATCTTTCGGTATGGCAAACAGCTTTTTTGTCTTCACTTTCACATATTCCGCGAAACCGCCGTCCGCATGCACTCCAATGATCTTCAGCTGAACGCAGGCATTGTCCTCCCCCTTCGCGCAGGAGTCGCAGATGCCGCAGGTTATCAGTTCCTGAGCCGCCACCGTATCGCCGATCTCAAACTGTTCACTGCCTTCCCCCTTTATCTCCACCAGTTCCCCCACAAACTCATGTCCGGGAATTCTGGGGAACGTTGCCGTGGGATGATGCCCGTGCAGGACATGTATATCCGTTCCGCAGATGCCGATATACTGTACTCGGATCAGCGCTTCCCCTTCCCCGATCACCGGTTTTTCTCTTTCCGCCAAATGCATCTTTTCCGGATGCTCAATCACCAATGCTTTCATTTTCCGCACCCTCTCCTCTATTTCCTCATCCGCACTTTTTCCACGGCCGCCACTATATTTTCCGCTTTCAGTTCAAATCTTTCCGCCAGATAATCCACCGGTCCCACCTCGCCGAACTGATCCTGTACACCGACCATTTCCACGGGTACGGGACTGTTTTTCACGAGAGCTTCCGCCACGGCACTGCCAAGACCGTTGATCACATTATGGTTTTCCGCCGTAACGATGGCTCCGGTCTCCCTGGCTGCCTTTACCACCGCCTCCGTATCGAGCGGTTTCCAGGTGAACATATTCAGCACCCGCGCACCAATTCCTCTCACGCTCAGTTCCTCCGCCGCCTTCAAAGCCTCCGCCACACAATACCCGGAAGCGATGATCGTCACATCCTTACCTTCCCGAAGCGTTACCGCTCTGCCGATCTCAAAGGTGGAGCCGTCCTCATAGATCCTGACGGACTGTTTCCGCACCAGTCTCATATAATGCATGCCGTAGACACCGGAGATCTGACGGATGATGTCCGCCAGCATCACCGTGTCCGTCGGCTCTAAAACTGTCATCTCGGGAATTCCCCTCATAATGCCCATATCCTCAAAAGGCATATGGGTGCCGCCGTTTAAGGCCGCCGTAATGCCGGGATCGGATCCCACCAGCTTTACATTTAATTTGGCATAGGCGCCGGACACGAAAACCTGATCACAGGCCCTCCGGGTGATAAAAGGGGCAAACGTATGTACAAATGGAACCTTCCCCACTGCGGAAAGTCCTGCCGCAACCCCCACCATATTTGCTTCCTGGATCCCACAGTCTACCGTCTGCTCCGGAAATTTTTGTAAAAAGGGCTTTGTCCCCATCGCTCCCATCAGATCCGCGTCGAGAACAATGATATCCTTATTCTTTTCCGCCAGTTCCATCAGCGTATCGCAGAACACTTTCCGCATTTCCACCGGATCATCATAGGGCTTTTCTACTAATTTATACATGCTAAACTCCTCCTGCACATTAATATGAATCTATTGCTGCCTGCATCTCGGCAAGAGCCTCTTTCAGCTCTTCCTCATTCAGGCCTCTGCTGTGACTTCCCACCTGATTTGCCGATCTGCTCCAGCCGTTGCCCTTCACCGTATTCAATACGATCATGGAAGGCTTCTCAGACTGTGCTTTCGCGCGCTCAATGGCTTCGTCGATCGCCGCCACATCATGGCCGTCAACACTCTGGGCATACCAGCCAAATTCCTCAAATTTCTTTGCCACATCGCCCAGTTTACAGATTTCATCCGTGGGTCCGTCCAGCTGCAGCTTATTGTAGTCCACAAAGCCGATCAGATGGGAGAGCTTTCTGTGTCCCGCAAAGAGAGCCATCTCCCAGACCTGTCCTTCGTTGATTTCTCCATCGCCGAAAGCCACGTAGACATAGTTATCTTTGCCGTCCATCTGAAAGCCAAGCGCAATCCCCGCCGCCGCGGAAGCTCCCTGACCGAGGGATCCGCAGGTCATATCAACCCCCGGCGTCTTGGTTCTGTCCACATGACTCGGCAGTTTCGTATGCGGCCTGTTTAAAGTCGCAAGCTCTTCCACCGGCATAAACCCTTTTAAGGCAAGTGTGGAATACAGGGCGGGCCCTGCATGTCCCTTGGACAAAATAAACCAGTCCCTGTCCTCCCACTGCGGATTTTTCGGATCGTATTTCATCTGGTTACAGTAAAGCACCGAGAGCAGATCCGTGACGGACAGCGAACCTCCCAGATGTCCTATCCCCAGACCGGCGATCATTTTTACCACTTCCATCTGGATTCGCCTGGAAAAGATATTCATCTCCCTAATCTTTTCAACATTTAACATTGTTCCTTCCTCCTGCTGTACTTCTCAGCTTTATCTTTTTCATTTTTTATCGCTCTTCTATATCCAAAAACCTCTTTTCCGGTCCCGGCGGCGAATACACCCAGTACAGTCTGAGCTGCTCTGTCCCGGTATTGGTAAAGGTATGGGGTTCCCCCTTTTCTATGGCGATCAGATCGCCCGCTTCCACCGTCACTTCCACGCCGCCCACTTTTCCGATCCCGGTGCCCTGCACCACAAAGATCAATTCTTCGCTGTCCGGGTGCGCATGCTCCTCATGTATCTTACCCGGATCGATCAATGCCATGCCGCAGCCGTAGGCATCCCGCTTTGCTCTGGAATGGGGAGAGGCAAACAACTTGATGAGGCGTTCATTGACCGTTCCCTCATTGATCACTTTACCCTTAACGCTTTCCACCGAAAATTGATACATAACAACAACCATTCTCCTTTCTCATATTCCCAGATATGCTTTTTTCAGCCCTTCATCCTGCAGAAGTTTTTTGCCCACATCCTGCATCACGACAACGCCGTTTTCGATCACATAGCCCCAGTCGGATGCTGCCAGTGTCTTTCCCACATTCTGTTCCACGATCAGAACCGCCGTTCCTCTGCTGCGGACCATCTCAATCGTCTGAAACATCTCATTCACCAGAATCGGCGCAAGCCCCCAGGAGGGTTCGTCCATGATCAGCAGTTTCGGTTTTCCCATCAACGCCCGGGCAGTCGCCACCATCTGCTGTTCCCCGCCGGAGAGCGTACCCGTGAGCTGTTTTCTCCTCTCCTTCAGCCGGGGGAAAATTTCAAACATTTCTTCCATGCTTTCTTTTCTGTGCTTTTTTGCCTCCTTTGTGCAGGAGCCGATATCCATATTTTCCTCTACTGTCATATTGGGAAACAGCTGACGTCCTTCGGGCACCAGGCAGACTCCCTTCTGCATAATCTTATCCGGTGCAAGTCCGGTCAGTTTTTCACCGTCAAACTCCACCGTGCCGCTTGTGGTCGCGATCAGACCGGTGATCGCCTTGATCAGCGTACTTTTCCCCGCGCCGTTGCCGCCTACGATCGCTACGATCTTTTCGTCAGGCACTTCCATGGAAATACCATGAACGATCTCACCGCCGTTATATCCGGTTCGCAATTCATTTATTTTCAGCATTATCAAAATCCTCCCCAAGATATGCGCTGACCGCGCGTTTATCGTTCGCAACCTCTTCCGGTGTCCCTTCCACCAGCTTCTCTCCCCGGTGGAGAATATAGATCTTATCGCACAGGGACATGATCGTCTTAATATCATGTTCGATGATGATGATCGTGACGCCGGAGTCCCGGACTTTGCGGCAGGTATCCACCAGCTCCAGTTTCTCCTGGGGATTACAGCCCGCCATCACCTCATCCAAAAGGATCAGCTTTGGTTCCACCGCAAGGGCGCGGGCAATCTCGAGCTTCTTTTTATCCACCGTCGTGGTGCTCGCCGCCTTCATATCCAGATCGCAGGTCATCCCCACAAGTTCCGCTGTCTTTCTCGCCTTCTCCTCCACTTCCTTCGTCTTGCTGATGTGCAGGAATCCTCCCACCATGATATTCTGTAAAACTGACATATCGCCGAAGGGTTTCGTCACCTGGAAGGTTCTCGCCAGCCCCATTTTTGCCATATCCTCCGTCTTTGCGGCCGTGATATCCTTATCATTAAAGTAGATCTTCCCGCTGGTCGGATGATAATAGTTTGCGATCATATTAAACAGTGTTGTCTTCCCCGCGCCGTTCGGTCCGATCAGTCCCACAATGGAACCTTCTTCGATCTCACCGCAGAAATCATTCACCGCCGTCAGGCCGCCAAACTGTTTTGTGACATGCTCCATCTTTACAATAACTGACACTCCTGTTTCTCCTTTCGTATTAATCCTTCGCTTTTCTCTTTATTCTGCCGAATATCTTCTCTTCCGCTTTCTGCAGTATCGACACCACATGTTCGCCAAAACCGTGGGGCATAAAATAGACCACCAGCATCATGACTACGCCGTAGAGAAACAGATTCAGCCCTGACATCTGCCCCGCAAATTTCGCGGACAGCATCTCTGACAAAGGTACCAGTATAATGGCGCCGATGATGGGCCCCATCACGGTTCCCTGCCCGCCGATCAGAGCGATCAGTGCGACCTGCACGGAGAGATCATAGCTGAAAATACGGTCGGGTCCGATGTAGCGGAAATACTGTGCATAAAATGTACCTGCGATGGAAATCATAAAACAGCTGATCGCCATGGCTATCAGTTTATACTTTGTCACATTGATTCCCAGGCTCTTTGCCGCATCGTCATCACTTCTGATCGCTACCAGATAATATCCAAGCTTGCTCTCTGACATCCGGTATGTGACAAAGAGTCCGATCACCATCAGTGCAAAGGCGATATAAAAATAGGACAGTTTACTGGAAAACTCGAACATCACCGCCTGATTGCCGGTCTGTGACAAAGACCAGCCGGAACCGCCCTTAATGGGAACAGGTCCCAGAGACTCCGTGTTGGAAATAAAGGTTCCCAGAAGTTCCACTATGGCAATAGAGGAAAGCGTGAAATAAGGCCCTTTCAGCCGGAAAGTCGGATAGCTGATGATCACGCCGAGACACATGGCAACCGCAGCTCCCACGATCATGCCGATCCAGGGGGAAACACCTTTTGTCTCCAGTATGATCGTGGAAATATAACCGCCGATTCCCATATAGACCGAGTGGCCCAGCGACATGGTACCCGCATATCCGCATATAAAATTCCAGGCGATGGCCGCATAGGCGTAATAGCATACCAGAACCAGAATACCCTGCCAGTAAAGGCCGGAGAAAAGCGGTACGACTGCAAGTATGATCAGTGCCAGCCAAACGAAAAATTTTCCTTTAAATATCGAATTTCCTTTATAAGTCATTATCTGCAATCCTCACTTTCTTTTCCTGCGGCCCAGAAGACCGTCCGGTTTCAGGATCAAAACTACCAGAAATACCGCGAACGACAGCATGGAAGCCATGGTTGACGGAATAAACTGTGCAGCCACCTGTTCTATCAGCCCGAAGATCATACCTCCGACAATGGCTCCTGGTATACTTCCGAGCCCGCCCAGCACAACGATCATAAAAGATTTTGTACCGAAAACATTTCCCACAGACGGAGATACCAGATAGAAGGAGGACATCGCCGCTCCCGCGATGGCCAGAGCCGCCGTACCCAGTCCGAAAGCGATTCCGTAAGTTGTATGCACATCCACACCGCAGAGAGCCGCCGCGTCACGGTTCTGGGAGACAGCACGGATCCTCTTTCCCAGTTCCGTCTTATTGATGATGAACCAGAGCCCGAAAGCCACAACGAAACACAATAGAAAGGCGATCAGCCTGGAATACTGTGTCACAAAGCTGTTGTCGAAAGCCCTGAAGTAATTCTTGTAGGACCAGGTGTTCAATGTCTTATACCGCGATGTATAGATCATCAGATAGAGATTGCAGATCGCATAGTCCAGCCCTATGGTGAAGAGCATCACACTGGTAGGCTCCAGCACACTGGCGCTCTCACGGATCAGCAATGGGCGGATCACCACTTTCTGCAGAAGGAAGCCTATGATGAAAAACGCCGGCGCAATGACAAACATTGCAAAAAACGGATCGACATTGAAACGGGTAAACAGTTCATAATATGCGAAGGCAGAAGCCATCAGCATTGCGCCGTGAGAAAAATTGATGATGCGCACAACGCCGAAGATCACACTCAGACCGACAGCTATCAGACTGTACGCCCCGCCAAGGATCAATCCATGTAAAATCGCTATTAATATATTGTTCATGCTCATTTCCTTTCACTGCAGGCCGTACAGGGGGAGGAGGGACTTTTCTCCTCCCTGTCGGCTGCTTTTTTGTCCTTCTGTACTTTGCAAATTATCTTTCACTGAAAGAAGGTATCGGTAAAATAGGAGTATTCCCCTCTACACTGTGCTCCGCAGGGTACAGCGGAACCGCTGCGCCATCCTGATACTGTACGATCGTACCTCCGGTAGCACCGCCCGCAAATGTATTCTGGTTTTTCTCGTCGAATACGATCGCGGAATAACCGCTCAGCAGAGCTCTGTCTTCGCCGTCATTATATAATTCAATTCCCTTGATGGCATCGCGCAGCGCCTCCGGATCTGTCGTACCGGCAGCTTCCAGCGCATAATATGCCACATAGGCAGCGGTCCAGCCCTGTGCGAAGAACGATGTCATTTCATAGCCGTAAGTATCTTTACAGTTGGCCGCCACTTCCTGGATCCATTCATGGTTCTGGACGCCGCACATATCCCAGTCTTCCTGCACAAAATGATAGTTGTAAACTTCCTGGTCAAGAGCCTCAAAGAAAGCCGCATCCTGCCAGCCGCCGCCTACGGACCACACACCCCAGGGAAGATCAACCTGGTTGGCATACAGCGCATTGGCAAATACGATGGAGTCATCCGTATAGAAAGAAACGTTGAGAACATCCGCCCCGGAATCTTTCACCTTGAGTACCTGGCTCGTCATGTCCGCCTGACCGTTGGTAACCGGTTCATCCAGCACACATGTCCATCCTCTTTCGTCCGCAGCTTCCTTCCAGATCCGCGCATTGTCCGCGCCCCAGTCAGAGTTCTCATACACAAGAGCGTAGGTCAGCGTGTCCAGATTATTTTCTTCACAGATCGTATCTAACGCAGTGATCATCTCCAGAACATCGTACGTCGCGGTGTTGTTGATACGATACACATAGTCGTACCCCCTGTCCGTCACCGCCGTCGCAACGCCGCCCTGAGAAATATAGGGAACGGAATATTTCTGGGCAACCTCGGAAGAGGAAATACAGCAGGTGCTGTTATAGGCGCCGATAACCATGCTGACCTTGTCATCCGTGATCAGACGTTCGCAGGCTACCGAAGCTTTATCCGCCGCTGTCTCGGTATCCGCAACCACCAGCTGGATCTGAGCGCCGCCCATGGATTTGATTCCTCCGTTTGCATTGATCTCCTTGATGGCAGCTTCCGCCCCATCCGCATGCTGCTGCCCTATCGTAGCGGAACCGCCGGTAAGCGGCCACAAACTGCCGATCTTCACGACATCGCCGGATGCCGCGGGAGCCTCTGCCGCTTCTCCTTCCGTCGATGCCTCGCTGGACGCGGAAGAGTCTCCGGTAGAAGCACTGTTGTCTGCACCGCTGTTTCCGCAGCCGGTTATCATACTCACCGTCATGGCAACAACAAGCCCCAGGCTTAACAGACGTTTCACTTTTTCTTTTCTCATGTTTCTTTTTCCTCCTTAAATATTAGTAGTTTTTGTATTTTAAATATTTCTATACCCCGCCAGAATTACCTCTCACTCACTGTCAGCGGCGGCTTGCAGTAAATATTTAAAACCTGTTTTCTGCTGATATCCGTCAAACGCTTTCTTCCACTCTTTAAGCGGATAAACATCGCTGATCAGCGGCTCCAGCTTTACTTCGCCTCTCTGCACAAGATCCAGCGCTTTTTCCCACCACTGTGGTTTCTGTGCGTAGGTTCCCATCACGGAAAGCTCTTTTAACGTGATAAGATTCATATCCAGTTCCACGGGCCTGCCGGTCAGCCCTACCTGCACATAACGTCCCCCCTTCCTGATCACTTCCAATCCCATACGGATCGCCGGTCCCGCTCCGGAACAGTCCAGAACGACATCCGGTCCGAAGGGACCGCACAGCATGCCGATCTTCTCCTTCGCATCCGGTTGATCGGAATAAACCGTTTCCGCCGCTCCAAGCTTTTTCGCCAGTTCCAGCCTCTCCTTATCCACAGCGGTTCCGGCGACGATCACTACCGCCCCCGCGCTCACCGCAACCTGCAGACACATCAGCCCGATCGCGCCGGGACCCGTGATCAGCACCCGGTCCCCCGGGATCATATCTCCAAATTCCAGAACCCCCTGCACGCAGCAGGCGAGGGGCTCCGTCATGGCCGCTTCCCTGAGGCTGATTCCTTCCGGGATCAAATGCAGGTTTTTTTCGGGTACCACCACATAGTCCGCCATGGCTCCGTTCACTGCACTGCCGATGGATTTTTTCTCCGGGCAGAGATTCCCATGTCCTGTCCGGCAGTACATACAGCGGCCACAGGTATGGTAGTAGGTCTCGCTGACCACCTTTTTGCCGATCCATGCGGGATCCGCCCCCTCGCTCACCGCTTCCACAATGCCCGACAATTCATGCCCCAGCGTGACCGGCGGCTTTGTCGGATAACCGCCGTCCCCCGCATAAATGTGGAGATCCGTCCCGCAGATACCGCAGTAGGCCACTTTGATCCTCACCTGCCCCTCCGCCGGCACCGGCATCTCGACATCCATATATTGCACTTTCTCCGGACCGTTTTCGTAATTTACAATAGCTTTCACTCTCTTTGCCTCCTTATTTTTCCTCAGGGCAGATCAGAATTTTGATCCCTCTGCCCTCCTGCATATCCGTAAAACCCTTCTCCCAGTCTTTAAGCCCGTATTTCCCGGTGATCAGATGTTCCACATTCACCTTCCCGGCGCTCATCAGTTCAATCGCCGTCTCCCAGTTATGCCATCTGTGGCCGAACGTCCCGATGATGCGGATCTCCCTCCCGGTGAGCAGGGAATAATCTATCGTCAGTTCCGGTTTTGTGAGGCCTACCTGGATAAAAGTTCCTGTCTTTTTCACACTCTTCATTGCCTGCCGTATAGCCGGCCCGGCGCCGCTGCAGTCTAAAACCACATCAAATCCTTTCTTCCCGGTGATTTTTTCCACCGCTTCCTCCGACAGATCCGTCAGCGTTATATCCACGCCCGCTTTTTTCGCCGCTTCCAGCCTTTCCCTGTCCCTTGGAATCCCCGCGAGGACCGTCATGGCTCCCACCGATTTTGCCGCCTGAGCCGCCAGCTGTCCGATGGC
Organism: bacterium 1XD8-76; assembly: GCA_003611955.1. Taxonomy (GTDB): domain Bacteria; phylum Bacillota; class Clostridia; order Lachnospirales; family Lachnospiraceae; genus 1XD8-76. The sequence goes on along the minus strand of RAZE01000025.1, from coordinate 26,852 downwards.
CCCCGGTCCCATGATCAGCACTTTATCCGCAGCTGTCAGGTCCGTGTGGTCAAACAGCGCATGCAGCGCCACCGCAAAAGGCTCGCACAGCGCCGCCTTATCAAAACTCAGGGTGTCCGGAATTTTATGTACGATTCCCCGGCGCACTTTGATGTACTCCGCCATCGCGCCGTCCACCCCGTATCCGATGGACAGCCGTTCGTCGCACATCAGCTCTCTCCCGGTCTTGCAGTACTCACAGACACCGCAGACGCTCTGGGCCGTCTCGCTCACCACCCGGTCCCCCGGCAGCAGCTCTTTCACATTCTGCCCTGTCTCTTCAATTACGCCGGCGTATTCATGTCCCAGAATCACCGGCGGATTGCTCCAGGCGGCGCCATGCCATATCTTGATATCCGTCCCGCAGATCCCTGCTGCCTTTACCCGGATCAGCACCTCATCTGCCTCCGGTATCGGGCGCTCCGCCTCACAGAGCCGCACATTTCCGTCATCCTGCCAACTGCCCGTTTTCATCAATGCTTTCATTATCAACCTCTCCCGGCTTTGCGTTTTTCACAAAACTATGCCGTCCTGATCTGTTTTTTTGTTGAATTTTTATGTATTTTATCAATACTGTCCATAAAAAGCATTGACCAAAGATACAAACATGCTATATCATAGTTGCAAGAATCATTATGCTTAAAGGAGGTTCGGCTCAGTGCCGTCAACAATATGAAGTACAATACTTTTCTTGATATTCAACACACATACCCTTTCTCCGATATGGAGGTTCTCGCCGGACAGGGAGGTCTTACCGCCGCGATCCGGTGTGCCGGCGTTCTGGACGCCCCCGACTCCATTAAATACGTTCGCGCCGGAGAATTCGTTCTCACCACCGGCTACATTTTTATCAACAACCCGAATGTTCTTATGGAGATCATCCGGGAACTGCACAACAGACATGCGGCGGCCCTGGGAATCAAAATGTTCCGGTATATTCAGGATATTCCCGAAGAATGCAAGGCCCTTGCCAATCAGTATGACCTGCCCCTGATCTTCATCCCCAGCAAATTTACATGGAACGATATTCTGAATCCCCTGATTTTGAATATCTCCATGTTCTCCGATAGCACTACTTCCTTTATCAACGTATACAGCCGGCTGCTGCGTTCCATCCAGAAATCCCAGTCTGTCCCCGATCTGCTCGGCAGCGCCAGCACCATACTGGGACATCCGATCACACTGGTAAACACGGAAAAAAAATCCTTCCTGAATTACCCCACCGATTTTGACTGTCCTCTGACCCTGGACGATGCTTTTTTCCGGGAAGCTGTCCGCGAAGAGTATTATCTGGGAGATGAGACATCTCTTTTCTACTACAGAAAAAATGATGCCAGGACCCACATGCTGATCTCCACATTGAGTATAGACGATTATCAGATGCTGATTCTGTGGAATGCTCCGGATATCAAAGACAACGGAAATCTGAATATGCTGATCTACGCCACTCTGCTGATCAGCGAATCCGTTTTTGACATGCGAAAAAGGCAAAAAGATCTGATCCATAAGAAAAATTTTCTTCTGGACAATCTATTTTGCGGGGATGCCCACGCCTCAAAGGAGGAGGCCGTCACGCTCCAGATCGATCCGTGGATGCGATATTCTCCTGTCCTGGCACAATTTGCCTCATCCGGCAGTCAGAATTATCAGGATATCTCCATTTACAACCCAAAAGTACACAGCTGTTTTGATCAGCTGTGCCAAAAATATAATATTCATTCCAGCATCGGGCAGGATGGACTTTTCCGTTTCCTGATCCCCGTCAACTCTCTCTGGGATACCTGGCACGATATCGTCACCTACAGCAGACAATACGGAAAACGGATCCAGTCCGTTCTTCAGGCCGCCTTTCCCGACCGCGTCATCCATATCCTGATCGGTCAGGCCGCCCTGGACTGGGAAGATATCCCGGTGAAATACCGGGACACGCTGGCTCTGATGAAAACCATGAAGGACAAAACCTCCCTGTACCATCCGGCCCTGATGCATATCCACGACATCGGCGCCTCCTTCCTTCTGCTCCAGCCGAAAATCTACGACAGGCTGCCAGAGTTTTACAGAGAGTTTTTCTCCCCCCTCTCCCAGGCCGATACCACGATGCAGGACAATATTCTGGAAACCCTGAAAGTCTATGTCGAATGCGGATTTAATTACCGGGAGGCCGCCAGGATACTGAACGTGCACCACAACACGATCCGCTACCGCTTAGAACAGTTTTCCGATATCACCGGGCTCGAAATAACAGATCAGGATGACCTCCTGACCATCCTGATCTGCCTGCAATACCACAATTTGAGAAAAAAAGAATGACAGACATGTTTCTACTTCCAGAGGTTACGGTACAGTTCCTCCACCTGCTGCCCCGTGATCTCACGGATCGTATTTTGCGGACTTTTGCTGTCCATGGCATCCGCCGCCATCTTCCCGATAAGGCCCGCAAATTTTTCTTTCTCCACGCCAAAACCTTCCAGAGAGGGAATCTCCATCTCTCTCACCAGTTCTTCCAGCGCTTTCAGAAACTTCCCGGAAGCCTCCTGATCGGAGTCCTCCCCGGATGCCGCTCCCACTGCCCGTCCGAGCTTCGCAAACCTGTCGTATGCACCGCTCACCGCAAAATGCAGGCACTCCTTCATCAGCATGGCATTGGACATCCCATGGGGAATATGGAACAGCGCCCCAATAGGGCGGCTCATACCGTGAATCAACGTCACCGACGCATTGTTAAAGGCGATCCCCGCTTCCAGGGCGGCAAGCGACATCTGGATCCTGGCCTCCTCGTCTCCCCCGTCATGGAACGCCTTCGGCAGATACTGAAAGATCCTCTTTGCCGCGGACAACGCAAAGGTATCCGACAGAGCCTGGGCCTTTCTGGATGTATAGGCCTCCACCGCGTGACACAGCGCATCCAGGCCCGTCGCCGCCGTGATCCCGGACGGCGCCGTCATGGTAAAGCAGGGATCGATCACCGCCACATCAGGCATCAGGCATTTCCCCTTTAACAGCATCTTGATATCTTTTTCCGTGTCCGTGATGATCGTAAACTGCGTCGCCTCCGAGCCTGTCCCCGCCGTGGTCGGGATAGCCGCCATGGGCGGCATCTTCTCCTCGATCTCCCTGCCCATGTAATCCGAAATGCTGCCGCCGCGATTCACCAGGGAACCGATCGCTTTCATAGAATCGATAGGACTTCCGCCGCCCAAAGCGATCAGAAAGTCACAGTTTTCCTCCCGAAAAAGAGACAGCCCCTTTTGGATCATTACGTCTGTAGGCTCCCCCGTTATCTCCGAATAGATCACATAGGATATCCCTCCGTCACGCAACATCTTTTCCACTTTTGCGCAGTTTCCCAGATCGACCATCACCTGATCCGTCACGACCATCGCCTTTTCGCCCATGGATGTTATGGTATCTTTCGCCATCTCCAAAGCCCCGGAACCCGAAAGGATCCTGCCGGGCATGATAAATTCTCTCGCCATTGTCTTATCCTCCGATTTTTTTACGCGCGGGCCACCATCTCCCCGTACTGCTTCTTCTCTTCCTCAATAAAAGCTTTCACTTCGTCCGTCACAGGGAGCGCATCCGCGCAATTGTTCGCCCGTACCATCATGGAAGCCTCCGCCGAACCAAATTCCAGGCAGTCGATGATCTCCCAGCCGCTGTAGAGGCCGTACAGAAAGCCGGAACCATATCCGTCTCCGCCGCCGAATCCCTTCCTCGCCGTGACCGGAAAAGGTTTGATGGAGAAACTCTGTCCGTCACAGGTATAAGCGGTCGAACCCTGCATACCATGCTTGATCACCACGATCTTCGCGTTGTACCTCTGCCAGAAGGCAGCGCTCTGTTCATCCGTCATACCTGCCCGAATCAACTTTTCGGTCAGATCAAATTCCTCCCTGGAACCCATAATAATATCCGCCTCCTTCGCGACCGTCGAATAATATATGGATATCTCATCGCTGTTTCTCCAGTTATATTCCCTGTAATCAATATCAAAAAGAATCTTCGTGCGGTTTTTCCTCGCCAACATCACCGCTTTTAAAACCGCTTCCCTGGACGGACTTTCCGCCAGAGCCGTACCGGACACCAGGAGCATTTTGGCGGATCTGATATAATCCTCGTCAATGTCATCCACCGAGAGCTGAAGATCCGCAATACGGTTTCTGTACATCAAAATATAACTTTCACTGGAGGAAAGCATTTCCGTAAAGGTAAGCCCCAGCTTTTCCCCGCCCGCACATCTGGAAATACAGGATGTGTCAATGCCTCTTTTCTCAAAATATTCCGTCACATAATCGCCAAACTGATCATCCGACACCTTGCCGATAAAACCGGCCTTCAAACCATGCTTTGTCACCCCCACCGCAATATTCGCCGGGGAACCTCCCACAAATTTTTCAAAGTAATGCACATCTTTCAGGGGCTTGAACTCCTCCTTCACCTGCTCGCTGTAGGCCGGGTTAAAATCAATCGTTATCCGCCCCATCATGACGATATCCAGAGGTCTCGCCTCATCGAACTCCACGTATTTCACTGTTCCTTTTCCTCCTCTTTTCCTCTTTACCTGCACACAAACTCCGTCACCATTCTGTTGAATTTTTCCGCATCCTCCCGGTAGATCATGTGTCCGGATTTCTCAAAAAAAACGGTCTCCGCCCCCGGAATATGCTCCCCCACCCAGGCGCATCCCTGCCAGGGAAATACCGTCCCTTTTTCTGCCACCATCACCAGGGTCTGCAGCGTGATATGCGGAAGAAAGTCCCGCCAGTCCAGATTTGTATGATCCCGCATGATCTTGATGCGCACCTCCCCCGGACATTTGCATATCTCATCGGCGATCTCTTTTATCTGTTCCGGTCCCGGCGCCTCATAAAACACACCCCTTGCCATCTTCTCCGCCGCCCCCCGCGGATCATAAAGGATCTGATCGCAGGTCCTTATAAAACTCTCCACATCATAGCAGCTGCTCTGTCCCCACTTCCAATCCGGGCCATTATACTGGCATGGCGACTGATCCACACAGATCAGCCCGGAAACCCGATGATTCCCAAACAACTGCAGATAACTCCAGAGGACCGCCGCGCCCATGGAACTGCCCAACACTGTCACGTTCTCCAGTTCCAGCTCATCCAGAAGATTCTTTACATCCATGGCATATCTCGCTATGCTGTGGGAATACATCACCTTCTCGGACTCCCCGTGCCCCCGGTGGTCCATGCAGATCACCTTACAGTGTTTCGCTATTTCCTCCGCATTTTTTTCCCAGAGCCTGGCCGTAAACGTCCAGCCCTGTACCATCAGCAGCGGTCTCCCCTCCCCTCTCACACTGTAATACAGCGACACTCCGTCATTTGTTTTAAAGTAAGACATTTTTCTCATCCTCCCAACATCATTCCCCAAAACGGAATTCCCAACATGGACAAAAGTGTGGATGACACCACGCACCTAGAGGCAAAAGAGCTGTCACAGCCATACTTCGACGCGAGAACCGGGGCGGTGGCACCCACCGGCATACCGCTCATCAGTACGCAGACCTTCGTCAAAAAAGAATCTATGCCCGCCGCGCTGCAGCCTGCCAGCACGATTCCCGGGAAGATAACCAGCCGCAGAGCGGAAAGTGTCAACGCGTTTTTATCCCTTAAGATATCCCGGAGACGGACCTCGGAAAGTATCATTCCGACAAGCAGCATGGCCGCCGGGTTCGTGCATCCCCCCGCCGCGGCGAGCGCTTTGTCAAGCGATACCAAAAGCATCCGCACTATGGCCCCGATAAGCGGGATCCCATAGACACTGCTCTCCAGCACAGACACTGCCGCCCTCTCAAAAAACAGCAGAAGCAGACCGATATACACCGCCACGATACACGGATGTTTTATCAGTTTCTTTAAGACTGTCTTTCTATCCGGACTTTCAGTAAAACAGGCTATCCCCGCGGACCACATCAAAATCCGCTGGGGAATAATAAACACGGAAGCGTACATCATCCCCAGTGCTCCGTACAGACCGCCCGCCACGGGAAGCCCCAGAAAACCGGCGTTCGATACGATAATACCGTACTGCAGCACTCGCCTGATCTCCTGCGGTCTGCGCTTAAATAAGTTTTTGCTGCACAGGTAACAAACCACCTGAAACAGAATCGAGACCGTCAATATCAGAGCACATTTTTCCAAAATTTCTCTCTCGAACTGCATCCGGAAAGAATTGATAATATTGCAGGGCAAAAACAGATACAGCATCAGGTCTGTCAGTATCCCTTTATTTTCCGTTTTCACCACACCCCGTTTGGCCATCACCACACCGGCAGCCATTAAAAGAAACATCATCAGCTGCAATGACCACAAATTTCCGATATCCATACTGAAACGCTTTCCCGTCCTGGTAATAATTATGGATAATTGAAGCATTTTCCGCATGCCGCAATCAATGAACAAAGATATAATCCCTTTGTTTTTTTGGATAAAAGCCGTTTCTTGTCCGGACATTTCTATTTTGATATATTGGAAAAAAATAAAAAAGAATAAAAGAAGGGACTTACCCATGGAATACTACTATCAGAAAACATCCTTTTCCCTGAAAATTCCGGCCATTTTAAAATCCCTGGAGCAAAACAATATGGAGGGGTACTATTTTGAGTCCTGTGAAGAAATGACAAAAGACATTCTTTCCCGCATCCCCGAGGGCAGCACCATCGCCTGGGGCGGCTCCCTTTCCATCGAAGAAAGCGGTCTGATGGATGCCCTGCGGCGCGGTTCCTATCGTCTGCTGGACCGGGAGCCCTACATGAATACCGGGGATGAGAAAAAATTTTACGGCGAGGCAGTTCAGTCGGACTTTTACCTGACAAGCGCCAATGCCGTCACATACCATGGAGAACTTATCAATACAGACGGCATCGGCAACCGTCTCGCCTGTATGATGTATGGTCCTTCCCAGGTATTTTTTGTGGTCGGAGCCAACAAATTCACCGCATCGATCGAAGAGGGATTTCGCCGCATCGAAAACATAGCCGCACCCGCCAATGCCAGGCGCCTTCACCGCAATACCCCCTGCGCGAAAACAGGCCGCTGCGTACACTGCCATGCGGCAGAATGTCTCTGCTGTTACACGTCAGTTATCCGCCACAGCCGTTTTCCCGGCCGGCTGAAAGTCTTTATTGTGGGCGAAACCCTGGGACTTTAAACGCTCATCCCTTTTTCATCGCCGCGCGCTTGCGCATCGTGGGATCCAGGATCTTCTTCCTGATCCGCAGCGTCTTCGGCGTCACTTCCAGCAGCTCATCCGTATCGATAAAATCCAACGACTGCTCCAAACTCATGATCTTCTTCGGCACAAGGCGCAGCGCCTCGTCCGCGCTGGAGGAACGGGTGTTGGTCAGGTGTTTTGTCTTGCAGACGTTGACCTCGATGTCCTCCGCCCTGCCGGTCTGCCCGATCACCATGCCAGCGTACACCTTCTCCCCCGGCCCGATAAACAGCGCGCCTCTCTCCTGCGCGTTGAACAGACCGTAGGTGATTGCCTCCCCCGCCTCGAAGGCGATCAGAGACCCCTGCTTGCGGTACTGGATATCCCCCTTGTAAGGGCCGTAGCCGTCAAACTGGGTATTCATGATACCGTTTCCCTTAGTGTCCGTAAGAAAATCGCCCCGGTAGCCGATCAGCCCTCTGGAAGGCATGGAAAATTCCAGTCTGGTGTAACCGCCGGAAGCCCTTCCCATATTCTGCAGTTCGCCCTTTCTGAGACTCAATTTCTCGATCACAACGCCGGAAAATTCCTCCGGCACATCCACAAAGACGGTTTCCATCGGCTCGAGAAGTTTGCCGTTTTCATCCTTCTTATAGATGACCTCCGCCTTGCTGACCGCAAACTCATAGCCTTCCCGCCGCATATTCTCGATCAGAACCGACAGATGCAGCTCTCCCCTGCCGGAAACCCGGAACACATCCGTGTTCTCCGTCTCCTCCACCCGCAGGGAGACATCCGTATTGAGCTCCTTAAACAGCCGATCCCTGATATGGCGGCTTGTCACATACTTTCCTTCCTGTCCTGCCAGGGGAGAATCGTTGACGATAAAATCCATGGCGATGGTGGGCTCCGATATCTTCTGGAAGGGGATCGGTTCCGGATGTTCCGGAGAACAGAGCGTATCGCCGATACGGATATCCGCGATGCCGGAGATCGCCACGATGGAACCGATCCCCGCCTCCTTCTCTTCCACCTTGTTCAGCCCGTCAAACTCGTACAGCTTGCTGATCTTTACCTTTCTCTGCTTGTCCGGCTCATGGTGGTTGACGATCACCACCTCCTGATTCACCTTCACCACGCCGTTGTCCACCTTGCCGACGCCGATGCGCCCCACATACTCATTGTAGTCGATGGTGCTGATCAACACCTGCGTGCCCGCCTCGGGATCGCCCTCGGGCGCGGGGATATACTCCAGGATCGTGTCAAACAGCGGCGTCATATCCTTATTTTTTACGGTGAGCTGTCTTGTAGCGCTGCCGTTTTTCGCGGACGCGTACACAAAGGGACAATCCAGCTGCTCATCGTTGGCGTCCAGCTCCAGAAATAACTCCAGCACCTCATCTTCCACTTCCTTCGGCCTTGCCTCCGGCCTGTCGATCTTGTTGATGCAGACGATCACCGAAAGATCCAGTTCCAGCGCCTTCTTCAGCACAAATTTCGTCTGGGGCATGGGACCTTCAAAGGCATCCACCACCAGAACAACGCCGTTCACCATTTTGAGGACACGCTCCACCTCGCCGCCGAAATCCGCGTGTCCCGGCGTGTCGATGATATTGATCTTCGTATCTTTATAGGTAATAGCAGTATTTTTGGAGAGGATCGTAATGCCCCTCTCCCGCTCGATATCGCCGGAATCCATGACCCGCTCAGCCACCGCCTGATTCTCCCGGAAAGTACCGCTCTGCTTCAAAAGCTCATCCACCAGAGTCGTTTTCCCATGGTCCACATGGGCTATGATCGCTATGTTTCTTACATCTTCTCTTTTCATAATAATCTCCTGTTTTTATTACCGCATCTGCCCTTCCGCACACTTGACCTGAGCGTACGGGCAGATGCTGATTATATTCCCAGCAGCGCCGTCGCGATCTGAAAGTAAGTCAGAAGCGACACCGCGTCCACGATCGTCGTGATAAACGGGCTTGCCATCACCGCCGGGTCGAACCCGATCTTCTTCGCCAACATCGGCAGCACACAGCCGATAAACTTTGCCGCCACCAACGTCACCAGAAGAGTGAGACAAACCACCGCCGCCACCATCATCGACACTCTGTCAAACCACAAAAGCTTGCAGAAATTGGCCGCTGCCAGCGTAAAGCCGCAGATCAGCGCTACCCGAAGCTCCTTCCAGACAACTTTGGGAAGATCCGGAAACGCAATATCATTCAGCGAAATACTTCGGATGATCGTCACGCTGGCCTGACCGCCCGCATTTCCGCCGGTGTCCATCAGCATCGGAATATAGGCGGTCAGCACCACATAGGCGCTCAGCGCCCCCTCAAAAGTGGTGATGATCCTTCCGGTAAACGTGGCTGAGATCATCAGAAGAAGCAGCCAGGGCATCCTCTTTTTCCATGTCTCAAACACGCCGGTTTTCATATACGGCTTGTCCGAAGGGACGATAGCCGCCATTTTTTCGATATCCTCCGTGGCCTCTTCCTCCATGATATCCATGATATCATCGACGGTGATAATGCCCACCAGCCGGTTTTCGTTGTCCACCACAGGCATGGATGTAAAATCGTATTTTTTAAATTGTCTCGCCACTTCCTCCTGATCCATCAGCGTGTGGAGCGAGATCACGTTCTCGTGCATCATCTCCCCGATGATGGCGTCCGGCTCACTGAGCAGCAGATAGCGCAGCGCCACCGTTCCAACCAACGTCCGCTTTTTGTCCAGCACATAACAGATATTGATAGTCTCCGAGTCCATACCCATCTTTCTGATCTTGGCGATGGCATCGGCGACTGTGTAGTCCTCCTTAAAATCCATGAACTCCACGGTCATAATGCTGCCCGCCGAGTCCTCCGGGTAGCGCAGCAGATGGTTTATATCCCGTCTGGTGTCGGGGCTTGCGCCGGCAAGCAGCTTTTTCACCACGTTCGCCGGCATCTCCTCCAGCAGATCAACCGCGTCATCGGACATCAGGTTGTCGATGATGTCCGCCGCGTCCCGCTCAGACAGGGATGTGATGATAAACTGCTGGCTCTCCACCTCCAGATAGGAAAAGACGTCCGCAGCCATGCTTTTGGGGAGGATCCGGAACATCTTTAGCAGATCTTTCTCCTCCATCTCCTCCATCGCCGCCGCGATATCCGCGTCGTTGAGCTCCGCCGCCCTCTGGCGCAGTCTCGTGTACTGCTTCTCGTCCAACAGCTGTTTAATCTCCTGCCCGGTTCTTTCTTCCTGTATCATTTCCATAGCAGCTCTCCTTTTCAGTTGTGATTTTTATGCGCCTACTTCGAGGGAGAGGATTATCGCTGCTGCATTTCTTTGTACTCTTTTTCATAAAAACCACCACCTTTCCGAACTGCCGTATTATAGCTTCTATTATTATAGTGACAGGTTTACCCCTTGTCAACGAAATAAATTTTTTCCAGTTCCTCGATCACCGCTTTTCCGTTTGTCGCCTCGATTATCTCTTTCTTTAAGGCTTCCGCCTCCCCGATCTTCACTGTCGTCCTGAAACATACCGACTCTCCGTATTCCGCCTCCGGCATGGTCCCCCGCTTCCCCAATATATACTGTATCTTTCCCACACTGTTATAGTCCGCTCCGATCTGCAGCTTCACGCCGCAGCGCATCATCCCTGTCTGTGCGCCGGAGAGTGCCTCCTTCACGGCGCCGCTGTAGGCCCGCACAAGCCCTCCTGTGCCGAGCAGTGTCCCGCCGAAATACCTGGTCACCACCGCCGCCACATCGCAGAGTCCCTCGCCCAGGAGAACTTCCAGCATGGGACGTCCCGCCGTCCCGCCGGGTTCCCCGTCATCGCTGCACCTCGTCACCTCCTGTCTGCTGCCCAGCACAAAGGCCGAGCAGTTATGCCTCGCATCCCAGTATTTCTTCTTTGTCGCTTCTATAAACTCAAGCGCCTCCCGCTCCGTGTGAACAGGCCGCAGGGAACAGATAAACCGGGACTTTTTCTCGTCGATCTCCCCCTCCGCCTCCTTTAACAGGACCCTGTACTCCGTCTGCCGCTCCGTTTTGTTCTCCATAAGACGTCCCTCCCATCCCTTAAAGATACCCGAAAACCGTCCTCTTTGCAAGTGCGGAAAAACACGATCTTCCCATCTTCCGTCTGCTCCCCAGCATAAATTTTAAAATATGGTACAGAATTGTTAAAAAAGGTAATATCCGCTTCACAAAACCTTAATTTGCCATTTTTGACATAGTGTATTATAATGAAGAATAATTGAGCGAAGCGAAATTATTCGCTACTTCTTGATCTGCACAAGCAGATTAAGAAGTTTCCCGTTCGAGCGCAGCGAAGCTTATATAGAAAGGCACAGGTTTTTTATCATATGAATTACGGAAAAAAAGGAGTCCGCAGCAGGCAGAAGCAGCTGAACGCGCATCCCGGCCGCTGGGGCAAAAAAATAACTCTTTTTGTACTGGAACTTTTTCTCGTGGCAATTGTCTCGGTGGGTGTCATCGGCGCGGCGGCAGGTTTCGGCATATTCAGCGGTATCATCGCCTCCGCGCCGGATATGGCCAATCTGGATGTCGCCCCCTCCGGCTTCTCCACTTTCGTCTACGATATCGAAGGCCGGCAGACCGCCAAGCTGGTATCCGCGGATTCCAACCGCATACCGGTTCCCATGTCACAGATTCCAGAGAATCTGGCGCACGCATTCGTCGCCATCGAGGATGAACGTTTCTATGAGCACAATGGTATCGATATCCAGGGTATATTCCGCGCCGGCTGGATCGGCATTACCACCCGCCATTTCTCCCAGGGCGCAAGTACGATCACTCAGCAGCTGATCAAAAATAATGTCCTGACAAGCTGGACCAGCGAGGAGGAGTTTGCGGAAAAATTAAAGCGTAAGATTCAGGAACAGTACCTTGCCCTGGAACTGGAAAAATCCATGGACAAGGACAAGATCCTGGAACACTATATGAATTCGATCAATCTCGGTCAGAACACCCTGGGCGTTCAGGCCGCTTCCATGCGCTATTTTAATAAGGACGTGAGCCAGCTCACTCTGTCCGAATGCGCCGTGATCGCCGCGATCACCCAGAATCCTTCCGGAAATAATCCCATCCGCCACCCCGAAAAAAATAAGGAGCGCCGGGATAAGACGCTGAACCATATGCTGGAACAGGGATATATCGACCAGGCGCAGTACGATGAGGCGATGGCGGACGATCCCTACTCCCGCATCCAGAGCGTCAACCTGGAAGTGGCGGATGACACGATCAATTCCTATTTTGTGGATGCGCTCGTGGACGATGTCATGGAGGACCTGATCGAGGCGGGATACTCGGAAAATCAGGCTTTCTATCTGCTCTACAGCGGCGGTCTGAAAATCTACTCCACACAGGACCCCGCCATCCAGAAGATCTGTGACGATGCCTTTACCAACGAGGAAAATTTCCCTTCCGACACCAAATGGGAATTGGCCTATGAGCTGACGATCCTGCATCCGAACGGCGATATGGAGAACTTCAACGCCCAGAAGATGTTAAAATGGTACAAGGAAACCGTGAAGAACGATTACACTCTGCTCTACTCCTCCATGGAGGACGGCCAGGCCGACGTGGATTTTTACCGCGATTCCATCATGCAGGAAGGTGATGAGATATACGGAGAAAATATTACTTTTACACCGCAGCCTCAGGTATCCATCGTGATCGAGGATCAGAAGACCGGGCACATAGTCGCCATGGTGGGCGGCAGAGGCAAGAAGACGGCCAGCAGAACCTTAAACCGCGCCACCGACACCACAAGGCAGCCCGGTTCCACGTTTAAGATCGTCTCCACCTACCTTCCGGCGCTGGACAGCGCGGGATTGACCCTGGCCGACGTGCACATGGACGAACCATACAACTATGAGGACGGCAGACCCATCAAAAATGCCAACGGCAAATTCAGCGGTATCTGTTCTTTCCGCGAAGGGATCCGCAACTCCATCAATATCATCGCCGTAAAGACGCTGACTCAGATCACGCCCCAGCTCGGCTTCGACTATCTGCAGAATCTCGGCTTTACGACCCTGGTCACAGACAAAGTCGTGGGGGATGAGGTCTTTTCCGATATCAACCAGTCGTTGGCTCTGGGCGGTATTACAAACGGCGTCAAAAACGAGGAGTTGACGGCCGCCTACGCCGCCATCGCCAACGGCGGTGTGTACAATGAGCCGATCCTGTACACGAAGATCACAGATCATGACGGTAATGTCATTATCGACAAGACGGAGACACAGCAGTCGAGGCGGGTCATCAAGGAAACCACCTCCTTCCTTCTGACAAATGCCATGCAGGACGTTGTGACCAGCGGTACCGGCGCCTCCGTCAACTTCGGCAATATGTCCATCGCCGGAAAAACAGGTACGACTTCCGACTATGTGGATGTGTGGTTCGCGGGATATACACCATATTACACGGCCGCCACCTGGGCGGGTTACGACAACACGCTGACTGCCACCAGGCTCCGCACGGACCAGGAGAAGAGGCTTGCGCGAAATCTCTGGCGCATTGTCATGTCGGAGATCCACGCGGAACTGCCAAATGAATCCTTCCCTACCCCCTCCGGCATTGTGACGGCGACAGTCTGTTCCCAATCCGGCAAACTGCCGGTTCCAGGCCTCTGCGACGGCACACAGAAAAATGAATACTTTGCGGAAGGCACGGTTCCCACCACCTCCTGCAACGTACACTATGCGGGGGCGGTCTGCTCCTACAGCGCGCTGACAGGTGCTCTGCCCGCCAGCCCGGAATGTCCCTTCAAGGTTTCCGGTGTCCTGACGCTGAACCCCGATACGCTGACGCCTCCCGCCGAGGGAACCACAACAGAAGGCACACCATCGCCGGATACCGCGGAAGATCCCGCCTCGCTGGCGGCCCAGCAGACTCCCTCCGTCACCTGCCCGCACAACGCCATGTTCTTTGCAACGCCGGGCTACGAGATAGTGTTGGAACAGCAGAGACTGGAGATGGCGATGGCCGGTATCGTCCTGCCGCAGGAGCCTGCCGCGGATCCCGCCGCAGACCCTGCAGTGCCTCAGGAATAAAATTACAGACGCATGAAAAAAGAGACCGGTCGCTGGCCGGTCTCTTTTCTTATGGTACTCAGGCTTTCTTTTCTATATTCCAATGCTGCATGACCACTGACATCACCATATGATTCAGAATCATATGTACATCTTCCACGATCTGCATATTGCACAGAGGCACATGGAACACGATGTCGGCAATATCCGCCACTTTACCGCCGTGATACCCGACGATCCCCATGGTGATCGCCCCCTGCTCCTTTGCGCAGTCCAAAGCTCTGATCACATTTTCGCTGTTTCCGCTTCCGCTGATACCGATCACAAGATCTTTCTCCTTCACCTTGTTTTTCAACTGGAAGGAAAATACATCGTCGTATCCGATATCGTTGGCCACTGCCAGCATGGTCGGAATATTGTCATTCAGACACTGAAACCGAAATTTCTTTTCCGTGTACTCGGAAATTCCCTTGTTGAAATCATTGGCCATATGGGAGGCCGTTCCGGCGCTTCCGCCGTTGCCGAACACATAGATGGCGGACTCTCTCTCGTAGGCCTCCTCAAAAGCTTTTACTACTTTCTGAACCGCTTCCGTATCCAGCTTTTTCAGTATGTCGATCTCACTTTCCAGATAATGTTCAATCATTTCCCGTAAATCCATTATCGTCCGGCCCTCCGAATCACTTAAATTCCTCTACGTTGTCTTTTGTCACAAGCGCGCTGTCGATGTTCATGCTCTCGGCCTTGCCGGTGTCAAGCAGCTGCACAAGAATGTTCATCGCTTCCACCGCATAACCTTTTGCATCCTGTTTCACAGTGGCTTCCAGTCTGCCGTCCGTAACGCCTTCCAGACCTGCCTCGGTTCCATCCACTGCGAACACTTTGATCTGGCCTTCCTTGCCTGCCATCTCGATCGCCTCGATCGCGCCGAGTCCCATATCGTCGTTCGCCGCAAGAATCACCTTCAGATCAGGGTAAGCCACAAGCCAGTTCTGCGCGATGGTGAGCGCTTCGTCTTTCGACCAGTTACCTACTTCCGTAGCCACAAGCTCCGCTCCCTCTTTTTTCTCGATCGCATCCTTGTACGCCTGCACACGGTTGTCCGAGTGGAAGTTGCCGATCGGTCCGCTCAGGATTGCCACTTTCGCGTCGTCACAGAAACCGTTCTCCACAGCATAGTCCGCTACCACCTGTCCCTGCTGATAGGGATCCGCATCCACGAACCAGCTTGCACCGTCGTCCTCTATATGGCCCGTCGTGACGATCACATAGATCCCCTTGTCAAGCGCCGCTTTTACTACCTCCACCGGTGCTTCCGCATCTACCTGCTGGAATACGATCGCGTCGTATCCGGATGCGGTACATGTCTCGATCTGGTCGTTCTGTGTGGATGCCTCGTTGGCGGAATCAAAGAAATCTACCGTAAACTTGTCTGAGTACTCTTCCGCCGCCTTCTTAAATTCATCGTTTACAGCGAGACAGAAGGTATCCGAATAACTCTTACAGATAAATGCAACTTTCTTTACATCCCCTGAGGTTTCCGCTTCTGTTTCCGTCTCCGTCTCAGCCGGCGCTTCCGCCGCGTCCTCACTCTCCTCTGCTGTTTCTTCCTGCTCCGCGGGCGCCTCCGTGCTGCCCTCATCCGCTCCCTGAGAGCCACAGGCCGCAAGCGCAAGTACCATGGTCCCTGCAAGCAGCATACTAAGCAACTTTTTCTTCATGTTTCTTTCCTCCTTTATATTGTATAATAATCACTGAGCCAGTGTTGACTCCCTCATGACGGTTATTCCTTTTTTCCTTTTGTCACAATGTCCAGAATAACCGCGAGCACTATGATAACGCCTGTTATGATCATCTGATAGTAGGACTGTACGGATTTCAGCGTCAGAATATTGGTGATAACGCCTATGATGACCGAACCGATAATGCTGCCGTACACACTGCCGATACCCCCGGAAAGACTGGCGCCGCCGATGATCGCCGCCGTGATGGCGTCAAACTCAAGCCCCACCGCTTCCGCCGGCTGTCCGGAATTGATCCTTGTCATAAAGAGCGCTCCCGCGATTCCCACAAACACACCGTGGATCAGATAGGTCTTGATGATCGTCCACTGCATGCTGATCCCCGACGCGACCGCCGACTCCACATTTCCGCCCACCGCGTAAATATGCCTTCCGAGACGCATCTTTTTCAGGATGAACCAGGTTACAACGATACACAGAAACATAATGATGACAGAGTAGGGCAAAACGCCCCTGATGCGTCCCTGTCCCAGTTTCACGATATTTCCGATCTTGTAGATCGGCGTGCCGCCCGTATAGATATAACAGATACCGCGGCCTGCCTGCATCATCGCCAGCGTCACGATAAAAGCCGGCGCTTTGAACTTCGTGATGATCACACCCGAGACAAAGTTGAGGGCCATACCGATGGCTATCGCCGACAGAACAGCCAGAATTCCTGCGGGCCAGTCTCCCATTCCGCCTTCACTGAGCTGTTTGAACGTCCCCACACAGACACAGCCCGTCAATGCCACGATGGAACCTCCCGAGAGATCTGTCTGCCCCGCGATGATCAGGAGAGTGATCCCGCAGGTCAAAATCGTCACCACCGCTATCTGGGACAAAAGATTCACGATATTCTCCTTCGACAAAAATACCGGAGACAAAATGGAACAGATGATCAGAAGTCCCACCAGAATAATGATGATCCCGTATTTATTGTAAAACGCCAATATTTTCTCCTTCGTCTGTTTGTTATTCATTTTCATCCTCCTACCGCCAAATCCATGACCACGTTCGGCACTGCCTCCTCGCGGCTAAGTTCTCCCGCAATTTCCCCCCGTCTGATGATCAGAACTCTGTCACTCATCCCCAGAAGCTCATCCATATCCGAGTCGATCATAATGATCGCCATGCCCGCATCTGTAAGTCGGTTCATCATTTTATAGATCTCGTACTTTGTCCCCACATCGATACCCCTGGTGGGCTCATCCATGATCAGCACTTTCGGATTCACCGCCATCCACTTCGCGAGAACCACTTTCTGCTGGTTTCCTCCGGAGAGCGTCTTTACCTCCGTCTCAAAGGACGGCGTCTTGATGGCGAAATCATCGATCATCTCCTGTACAAGGGCCCTTTCCTTTTTCAATGGAATGACTTTTTTATCGAATTTATGTTTCAGGGCGACCATGCTGACGTTCTCTTCCACATCCCGCAGGAGTACCAGGCCATAGCGTCTCCTGTCCTCGGAAATCATGGCGATCCCGTTTTTGATGGAATCGTTGATGCTCTTGATCTCCAGTTTCTTCCCATCGCACCAGACATCTCCGCTGTCTTTCGGATCCAGTCCGATCAGCGATCTGGCGATCTCCGTTCTCCCTGCGCCCACCAGTCCCGACACGCCGAGGATCTCTCCGCTTCTGACCTCAAAGGAAATATTCTGGAAAACTCCTTTGCGCGATAAATTCTCGACCTTCAGCAGGACCTCTCCGACTTTCGCGTTTCGCGGCGGGTAGATCTCCTTCATTTCGCGCCCGACCATTTTCTCTATGATGGAAGCCCTCGTAAACTCTTCCCTGACCCCTGTGACAATATGCTTTCCATCGCGGAATATGGATACGTAATCGGCCAGCTTAAAGACTTCCTCCATCTTGTGCGAGATATAGATGATCGTTATCCCCTTCTCTTTCAATTCAAAGATCTTGTCGATCAAAAACTGCACTTCCTTTTCCGTGAGGGAAGAGGTCGGCTCATCCATCAGAATGATCCTGGCGCCGCAGGAGATGGCTTTGATGATCTCGATCATCTGCGCTTCCGCCAGCGAGATATCTTTCATCTTCCTGTTCAGCGGATAATGAAGCCCCTGCTGCCGAAGGTACTCCTCCGCCTCCTGTCTCATCGCCCTGTCATTGACGACAAGCCCTTTCTTCAGGATCTCCTTGCCGAGATACATATTCTGCACGATCGTCATCTCCGGAATGATATTCAGTTCCTGATGGATCATGGCGATCCCCTGCGTTCTCGCCTGCGCGCTGCTTTTCGGCGTCCAGGGTTTTCCCTCAAAGAGTATCTCCCCTTCGTCCAGTTTGTACATTCCGTTGATCACTTTCATCAGAGTGGATTTTCCTGCGCCGTTCTCCCCGATCAGACAGTGGATCGTCCCTCTGCGCACGCCGAAAGATATGTCGTCTAACGCCTTCACACCCGGAAAAGATTTTCCCACATGCCGAAACTCGAGAATCATTTCTCCTTCTGAATGCCCCATAATTTTTCTCCTTCTATTCCGCCTGTCCCGCAAGCAATAAGCCGCCTACCAGAACCACCGCTTCATCCAGCTCGCTCTTGACGATCCTGTATCTCCCCTCGGAATTGATGTAGATATACTTTTTTATGTATTCGTTTATCCGGGAGATCAACGGCTCCCCTATCAGGGAAACGCCCCCTCCTATCGCGATCGTATCCGGGCTGAAAAGACAGATCACATTGCTCAGAGCAATCGAAAACAGTTCACATGTCTCATCCAGCACTTTTATGGAGTAGGGGTCGTTCCTCCTTATCCCTTCCCCCCACATCAGGCAGTCGATCTTGCCCTGTTCTCCCCCGCACAATTTCCACAGAAGAGAGCTCTCCGGAATGCTGTCATTTCTCATCCGTCTCTCGATCCCCCAGCCGGCACACAGATTTTCCACCTGCATAACAGGGCTCCCTTCCCCACTGTAGAAAGGGTTGTACAGATAGCTGTGGCCGATCTCCGCCGCCCCGTATCCCTGTCCCGTATAGAGTTTTCCGTCTATGACAACGCCGCCGCCGACGCCGCTCCCCATATTGGTGTAAAAAAAGATATCAGAGCCTCTCCCCGCCCCCCGGCAATACTCCCCCCAGCACGCCGCATCCGAATCATTGTACAGATAAGTCGGAAGGCCGGTCTTCTCCTCAAAAAATTTTTTTACGGGGAATCCTCCCCATCCGTCTATCTGAGGCGACCAGATCGCCGTGCCGGAGGCCATGTCAACCGGCCCTCCAAACCCGATTCCGATCCTCTCTATTTTTCCGCCGAATTCTCTGGCCTTCTCGATCAATTCCGGCATGATCCCGGTGACGACGTCCAACACTCCCCGAAATCCCTTTTCCCGTTCCACGCGGGCATAGTGGTTATACAGAATGTCTCCCTGCGCCGTGCCGATTGCAAGCTGTATCTTGGTTCCACCTGTCTCAATTGCCATAATCAGCTGTTCCATATCTGCTACTCCTGCCTTGTCCTCACAATTTCCCTGTCGCATTTTATGTATATTCGAATAAGCTGTATTACTTATTCTATTTATTGTTTTTTATTTTATAGTCACAATATAGTCTTTATCACCACAAATGTCAATAGTTTTCAAAAAATATTTATGCATTTTACCCTTAACTTATTCTATTTATTACATATTTTAGGATAAGTTATGAACCATTTTTTCTTTTTCCACTTTTCACACGACATTATTACTCTAATTCATCAAGAAACGCATAAATCAAAAAATGTGTAAAAAAATAAAGCATACCTGACAGACAGATATGCCCCTTATTCCACACTCTTTTTATTCTCTTAAATATCCGCGACAGAATCCCTCTCCTTCAGATACGGCATGAAAACCTTGTTGCAGTCATAATTCTCATCCTCTATCAATCGGAGCAAATTTTGAGCCGCAATATATCCAGCCGTTTCCGGATCCTGATGCAATGCCGTAAGCGGAACCGGATTGATCTCGCACAGATAGGAGTCATCATATCCTATAATGGAGACATCCTCCGGCACCCTGACTCCGTTTTGAACAAACAGCCGGTAGAGATTTACGGCGGCGGCATCGT
This sequence comes from bacterium 1XD8-76, assembly GCA_003611955.1. GTDB lineage: Bacteria > Bacillota > Clostridia > Lachnospirales > Lachnospiraceae > 1XD8-76. The sequence continues at coordinate 6,736 of RAZE01000025.1, read as the reverse complement.
TAAAGCAGAAAAAAGCGGTAGTCCTCTCCGCTAATCTGAGAATGTTATCCGCTTCCTCCCGGAACAGAGAATCGATCTCCGCATGTCCGAACCACAGTATATGGCATCTCTCCACGGGGATATCCCTCTCATGGAGCCCGGCAGCGAATCCGGCATAGCGCATACATCCGGAGTATTCCTCCTGATTCATGAGACATGCAAAAGAGCGATGTCCCCGCTTCACAAAATATTCCGCCGCCATGCGTCCTCCGGTATAGTCATCCGTCGTCACACTGGGAATGTCGGTCGAACAAAGTTTATTTCCCAGCGATACACAGGGAATCTTCCGCTCCTCTATATAGCGGTAGAGATGAAGATTTGTATGGAGATAGGCGCTCTCCGAGGGAAAGAGCAACAGCCCCGCATAATGCCCCGAGAAAGCTTTGCACAAAAGTTCCCCCTCGATCCGGGAATCATAGTTGGAGAGCTTTATCGTCAAAGTATATCCTTTCTCCGACAGCGCGTTTTCAATTCCGCTTATACTCTTTAAAAAATAAAAATTTTCCACACGGGAAGCGATGAGAAGAACCTGTTTGCTCCCCTCCCCTGCCCTGTAACGATTCGGCTGATATACAAAGCATCCTTTTCCCTGCTTTTTTCGGATAAGCCCTTCCTCCTCCAGGCGGCTCAAAGCCTTTCTGACACTGTATCGGCTGATCCCATAAGCCTCCATACATTCCGTCTCCGAGGGAAGCTTTGTGCCGGGGGCCAGGAGACCTGTGACAATCCGGGATTTTAAATTTTCATAAAATGCGCCTGCTTTCAATTTTTGACCGTTCATCACACTCTCCGCTCATCCCCATGATCTTATTTTAAAAATCCGTTCACGATCTGCTCTTCCGCTTCCTTCTCCGTCAAACCCAGCGTCATCAGCTTGATCAACTGTTCCCCGGCAATTTTTCCGATCGCCGCTTCATGGATCAGGTTCGCATCCACATGGTTCGCCGTGAGCTCAGGCAGTGCCGTCACGCTGGCATTGTCCATAATGATAGCATCGCACTCGGTATGCCCCGCGCACCGGTTGTTCCCGTTGATCACCGACACGAATTTCTGGTGAGAGTTTTCCTTTGCGACGGAACGGCTCATCACGTTGGCGCTGCTGCCTGCGCCGTCCATATCCACCGAAAAATCCGTGACGGCGGTCTGTTTTCCGTGGGTCATGATCTTCTCTTTGATCACAAGATTTGCATTCTCCCGAAGTCTCGCCCTGGTCACCCTCGCGGTGGAATCGATGCCCTTGATCTGCACGGTCTCCATCTCCATGCTCGCTCCATCCGCCAGTTCTATGATCGTCGTGGGGTTCATCGTATTGCGCCCGCTGCCGTCGCCGGAGCCGTAATGCTTTTCCACATAACGCACTTTCGCGTTCCTGCCCAGATAAAAACTGTGAATACCGTCGTGCGCCGAATCCTCCCCGCCGCCGTTGTGAATTCCACAGCCTGCCACGATCGTCACATCGGCATCTTCCCCCACAATGAAATCATTGTACACCAGATCCTTCAATCCGGTCTGGCTGATAATAACCGGTATGTGCACGCTCTCATGCTTTGTCCCCGGCGCAATGATAATATCAATGCCCGGCTTGTCCTGCTTTGTCACAATATTGATATTGGCAGTGGTCTGCCTGCTGTCGAGCTCGCCGTTGGCCCTGATGTTGTAGGCGCCCTCCGGCACCTCATGGAGACCTGCCACTTCCTCCAGCAACGTTTTTTGTATGATATCCATATAGATAGTCTCTCCAGTTTATTTTTTATATCGTCTGTCAAAATTCCGCCGTCACGGACCCGTTTTTTCCTCCCCGGACTTCCCGCTCTTCGACAAAAGCATATCGCAGGCACTGCCCCCGGTGGCCGCCAGAAGTTCCGGCAGGATCTCCTCCCTCGTACCGCTCTTTTGGACTCTGCCGTCGGCGATCAGGATAATCCTGTCCGCAATATTCAGGATACGCTCCTGATGGGAAATGATCAGAATGGAACCGCCCATCTCCCGGTACATTTTCTCAAATACATTGATCAGACTGTTGAAGCTCCATAGATCGATGCCTGCCTCCGGCTCGTCAAAAATGGAAAATTTCGTTCCCCTCGCGATGATCATCGCGATCTCGATCCGTTTCAACTCTCCGCCGGACAGGGACGCGTTCACCTCTCGGTTTACATAATCTCTCGCACAGAGCCCCACTTCCGACAAAATACTGCACGCCTCCTGCACGCTGGTATCTTTACCCGCCGCCATCGTGAGCAGATCCTTTACCGTCAGCCCTTTGAAGCGGACCGGCTGCTGAAAGGCATAGCTGATCCCCTTCTTTGCCCGCTCCGTGATGGATGCCCCGGTAATGTCCTCTCCGTCCAGCAGGATGCGGCCCGCAGTCGGCTTTACAATGCCCGCTATGATCTTCGCCAGTGTGGATTTTCCTCCGCCGTTCGGTCCTGTCACTGCCACAAACCGTTCCTCTATTTTCAGATTGATATCTTTCAGAATCTCCTTATTCTCTTCCACATCGTACTGTATATTCTGTAATTCTAACATAGGCACTCCTGTTTTATTCCTGTTTTCAATTAAAATTGTCCAGATTTCTGAGCGCTTCCTCCTCCGTGAGAAAAGCCGTCCATCCAAAAAGCGCATCTGTCCCCTGTTCCAGGCCCCAGACATAATAAAGATTCCCGCCGTTGCTGCGGCGCACCCTCACAGATTTCACCGTCATCGGTTCCACATATTTCCGGTAATGTTTGCAGGTCCGCTGCTGGCAGACTTCCGTCTCAAATTCACAGCCGCCGCAATTATCCGTGATCCTGTATAATATGTCCCCCTCCGCACAGGGATATTCCTGTTTTTCCATAACCCTTCTCCCCAAATTTTCTCCTCAGACCCACTATATTCTAGCACATCTTACGATTCCTGCCAAGTGAAAGCCCCGTCTTTCTGTCAGACCTCCTCCCAGTACTTCCGGTACATTTCATTCAGCCATTCGATCGCCTCCGCCATCCCGGACACATCCAGCGTGAAACGTCTCCTCGTCTTCTGTTCCTCCGGTGTTTTCGCGTAACCCAGAGGTTCCGGCCATACGACGCCTTCCATATAGTTCTCCTCCCCATCCGCCTTATTCGTCAACATATAGCGCATCCCGTCCATACTGCCGCTCAAAGGCTCCTTCTTAATATAATTCAGATGTTTAAAATGCTCTGCTTCGATCATTGCCCGTCCTCCCAATACAAAAAAAGCCCGTATTTACAAGGGCTTTCCACGATAAAATGGAGATAGGGGGACTCGAACCCCTGACCTATACGTTGCGAACGTATCGCTCTCCCAACTGAGCTATATCCCCATGGCATTGTTAATTATAATGCAATTTCAGACAAATTGCAAGAAATTTTTTCCGTCTCCCTGCATATCATAACAATAAAGCACCTCGGAGGCTTTTATATATGAAAGAAACATCACATTTTAAGGAAAACAGCTGCAGCTTCTCCGGCGTACGCCCCGCCATGGCAGACCTGCCCTACCCGCCCATCCGTACCTGCGGGCAAAATCCGGCTTATGCCGCCCTGCTCAGCATAGACCACTCCGGCATGGTATCTGAAATGACAGCGATCACTCAATATATCAGCAACGAAAACCGGCTTTCTGCCGAACTATGCCCTCTGGCGAGATCCATCCTCGGCATCGCAATCGCCGAAATGATGCACCTGCAGAAGCTCGGCGAACTGATCTGTCTGCTGGGCGGAAACGTAGATTTTACGGCGAGGTACCGCGGTGGAAAAAGCCGCATGTGGACGCCCCAGTACCTGACATTTCCCGCCGGGGCAAAGGAGATGCTCCTGGCGGATATAGAAAGTGAAAAACAGGCGATCGCACAGTACACGGCACATATTAAAATGATAGAAGATGCCTGTGTGAATGCCGTGCTCAAAAGGATCATTGTGGATGAAGAATATCATATCATGCTGCTGCAGGGGCTTTGGGAAGAACTTTGACGCTGCGCTGACGGGAGGCTGACCATCCGTTGATCAGCCTCCTGCCGTCGCGTAAGATTTTTTCCGTTTACTCCCCGATCACCCGAATCTGACACATCTTCATCGTCTGAAGCGCCGCCTCATGCGTCTCCCGTGTCACGCCGGCACAGCAGGAAGCATCGACCGTAATCTCCGTCTCCGGAAACATCGCCTTTAAGATCAGCGCATTGGAAACCACACAGATATCCGTGCAGAGGCCGACCAGCTCTATCTCCTCAAAATTTCTATCATTCCAGTGTGTCCAGCCGAAGGTCGGTTTATCGATACAGATACTGCCCGGCACCTCGAGCCCCTCTGCGATTTCCCATCCCTTCGTGCCACAGATACAATGTTCTACCGGCAGCTTCTTTCCCTCCGAAGTGTCCAGATAATTCTCCCGATGGGTATCCCTTGTAAAAATGATCTCGTCTCCCCTGGCCTGATATTCCCCGATCTTTTTCTTTACATTGCCGACGATCGCCTGTGCTTCCTTTGTCCCCAGGGAACCGTCGATAAAATCATTCTGCATGTCTACTACGATCAATGTTTTTTTCATATTCTTTTTTCCTCCATCTCTATACTCTATTACATCTGACAGTGATTTGAAATATCTTCAAAAATCCATTGACAGACAGGGCACGATTTGATACAATAATTTTCGGCAATCAGAAAGCCTGATCGCCGGTAAGCTGCTATAGCACAGTCGGTAGTGCGCAACATTGGTAGTGTTGAGGTCACCAGTTCGATTCTGGTTAGCAGCTTTTTATACATTCTTTCTATTCACGGCACACATCATCAAGAATTATCATACTATTATCCAAGTCAAATTGCAATGTGTCCTGTTATTTTTCCTTTTTCCACCCTGACAATGGAATAGACTTTATACCCTGTCAGTATTATACTGTAACCATTACAAAATTCAACAGGCAAAAGAGGTGATATTAAATGACATTAACAAACGATGATCTACAGGCATTAGCTAATTTGATCGACACCAGTCTGGATGTCAAACTTGATCAAAAACTACAGCCCGTCCATAACAGGCTCGATAAAATAGAAAACAGGCTTGATAAAGTTGAGGGCAGACTCGACAAAGTAGAGTCCGAAGTATCTTCCCTGAACTCCGGACAGTTAGAATTGAAAAAAGGCTCCAGAGAAATCCTGAAAAAAGTTTCCGAAACTTACGAATTAGCACTCGAGGCATGGGGAAAGAGCACAGAAAACAGAGTGTGGCTGGAAGGAAAAAAACTGAAATTATAACTCTTATCTGATTCCCGAACAGATATGGTTGCCATCCCCTCCCTGAGGTGCTTTCTGCTCTTCCCGATAAAGTTTCCGGTACTGCCCCGGCGTACAATTCATACTCTTTTTAAACACCTTCCCGAAATAGCTGGTCCCGAAAAAACCACAGGTGAAAGCGATATCCGTGACTGTCCGGTCCGTCTCCCGCAGCAGGCCGGCCGCCCGTCTGATCCGATAGTCCATCAGATAGCCAAACGGCGAGATGTTCAGCATATCGCGAAAGCAGCGCAGACACTCCCGCCCGCTGATATTCGCTGAAACGGCGATCTCCTCCAGGGATATTTTTTCACTGTAATGATCTCTGATATATAGCATCATCTTTTTGATGCGCTCCTCCCCCTGGGAACTCACCGTCTTCTTTGCCTGCATCACGTGAGCCGCCTCCTGGCATAAAAGACACCACATGGACGACAGGTCATTTCTCACCGTAAATTCATAGCCGTACTCCCTCCGCTCCGCCGCGTCATAGGAATGACGAAACAGTTCGATGATCTGCCGCTGGTTCGCCACAGAAGGACGGAAGATGAACGCCTCCAGCTCCCTGCATTCGATGATCGGTGTAATATACTTTTTTTCAAACACATTGTGATATCCGCCCGCCAGAAGCTGCACGTCAAAGAGCTGATTCAGCACGATCGGGGCCGCTCCGGGCAGACATTCCTTGTAGTGCAGCATGTTGGAATTGATAAAAGCCCCCTCTCCGGTGCGGAGCGTGAAAGAGTGGCTGCCAGTATCCAACCGCACGCCGCCCTGCATCACCCAGAGGAATTCCACATCCTCGTGCCAGTGCCAGGGGGCAAAGCCTCCGGGTCTGCGCTCCATCTCCTCACAGCAAAACATGTGCGGAAATCCCTCCACCGGCCGCTCCACATCCTCCTCGAGATTTTCATTCAACCGCATCTCATATATCACTATATCGCCATCCCTTCTTCCGCATCGTCCATATAGTTCTATTTTTTGTCTGGATATTCATTTTTTTTACGACATTTTATCTATATAATCATATCATAAACAGAATAAAGATGCCACTTAAAAATACGACAAAGTCATTGAGAGGAGGAAACCATATGAAGATCTATAATATTGACAACACCTGTAACTTTTTCGAGAAACTGGCCGCCTGCCAGGGAGAAGTAGAATTTGTGGATGAGCGAAACGGCTCCAGAACGCCTCTGACAAAACAGGGCATTCGGGAAAATCTCCTTCCGCTCTCTCTGATCAATGGAAAGATCAATGAGATCGAACTGATCTTCCACAACCATCAGGACTTCGACAGCATTTTCCGCTGGGTGATGAATAAAGGAAGCATCGCCTGCTGAATATCTGACAGAAAATGGGGGTGTCGCAAAATCATCAAATTAGATGATTGAGCGGCACCCCCGCTCTAGTTCTACTAACAAAAAATC
>RAZE01000024.1 GCA_003611955.1 bacterium 1XD8-76 | reverse complement strand
GATTTTTTGTTAGTAGAACTAGAGCGGGGGTGCCGCTCAATCATCTAATTTGATGATTTTGCGACACCCCCTTTTTGGGAGATATAGTGTCAGAAAAGAGCAATTTTTATAAATTGATTGGCAATTTAGAGTAATGATAAGTATAAAATTGTATATTATAATCTAAAACATCAAACAGCAGAAAATTTATTAAAATTTCTGCAAAACATAAGAAGGAGGTAACTTAGTATGAAGAGAAAAATAGTGGCGGGCTTATTGACCGCGGTGATGTTGTGTGCGGTCGGATGCGGCAACAGCGGGGTGACGGTAGAAGATCCGGAGGCTGAAACATCGGCGCCTGCAGAGGAGGCAGCGGAGCCGGAGGCGGCGGAAGAAGCGGAAGCGCCGGCAGAGGACGCGGCGGAGAGCGAGAGCGCAGGTTCCGGAATGGTTGTAGCCTTTTCCCAGATGGAAATGAACAACGCGTGGCGTGTGGCGGAGACAGGCTCCATCCAGGACGAAGCGGAAAAAAGAGGCGTCGAGCTGATCTATACGGACGCGGGCGGAGATACGGCAAAACAGGTGTCAGATGTGGAAGATATTGTAAACCAGAAGCCCGACGTGATCATGATGGCTCCGAGAGAGTATGAAGGTATGGCTCCGGCGTTGGAAGCGGCGAAGGCAGCGGGCATCCCGGTTCTTCTGCTTGACCGCGAGACAGCAGGCGTGGCAGGCGAAGACTATCTGGCGTTCGTGGGCGCCGATTTCTATTGGGAAGGCCAGGAGTGTGCGAAAAAGCTGGTGGAGAGATTCGGAACGGAGGAGGAAGTGAACGTAGTACAGATCACCGGGACGCCGGGGTCCTCCGTGGCGATCGACCGTCAGAAAGGTTTCGAGGAAGAGCTTGCAAAATACGATAATTTCAACATTATCGCCACACAGAACGGAGAGTTTACCCGCTCTATCGCACAGACGGCGATGGAGAACATCATCCAGGCTCAGGGCGACAAGATTGATGCGGTGTATGGACATGACGACGAGTGCGCGATCGGCGCGATTCAGGCGCTCAAGTCTGCAGGTATGAAGCCCGGTGAGGAAGTTGCGGTAGTTGGCATCGGCGGGTTCAAAGATGCCTGCGTATGTATCCAGAACGGCGAGATGGACGGCACCGTACTGTGCAGCCCCTGGTTCGGACCTACCGTGTTCGATCTGTGTGAGAAGATCGTAAACGGCGAGGAGATCGATACATTCATCGTGAATCCCGGCTATATGATCGATTCCTCCAACGTGGATGAGTACATACCGGATGCGTTCTAAACAGAAAAATGCAGAGAGACAGATGATCGGAAAAGAGAAGTGGAAGGCTTCTCTTTTCCAGCATGAGGAAGGCTTTTATGGGAAATGAATATATTCTTGAAATGAGCGGAATCAGCAAGTCCTTTTCTTCCGTGAAAGTGCTGCATGAGGTTGATTTCCGTATTAAAAGGGGGGAAGTACACGCTCTGATGGGAGAAAACGGGGCGGGCAAGTCCACCCTGATAAAAATTCTGACCGGTATATACAGCAGAGACGGTGGAACCATTCTCTTTGACGGGGAGGAGATCCATCTCTCCAACGCGCTGGAATCCCAGAAGATCGGCATCAGCACCATATATCAGGAAATATCCCTGGTGGGGCAGCTGAGCGTGGCCGAGAACATCTATATCGGGCGGGAAATCAAAAGACATGGTGTGATCGACTGGAGAGCAATAAATCAAAAGAGTAAAGAGCTGCTGGAAAGTCTTGGGCTGGATATCGATGTGACAAAACCGTTAAACAGTTACGGCACGGCCATTCAGCAGATGGCGGCGATCGCGCGCTCTGTCCTGATCGAGGCAAAACTGGTGATCATGGATGAGGCGACCTCTTCTCTGGACGATGACGAGGTCAAGGTACTTTTTGATATCATCAGAAAGCTGAAAGCGAAGGGGATCGCGGTTCTGTTTATCTCCCATCGTCTTCCGGAGATATTTGAGATCACGGACAGGGTGACTGTGCTGAAGGATGGATATCTGGTGGGGGAATACCGGACGGCGGATCTGACAAGAAAAGAACTGGTCTCCAAAATGATCGGGCATGACGCGGAAAACATTGTGGGAGCGGAGAGAAAATACCGCGATGTGGAAAGCGAAGAGTATCTGAGAGTGCAGGATATCCGGAGCGGGATCAAACTGAGAGGGATCGATCTGACGATCAGACGAGGGGAGATCGTCGGACTGGCGGGTCTGCTCGGGGCGGGGAGGACGGAGTTTGCCAGGGTTATTTTCGGCATTGACAGAAAGGACAGAGGCGAGATATGGATCGACGGAAAACCGGTGGAATTTAAGCTGCCGGCGTATGCCATCGAGCACGGACTCGCGTTTTGCTCGGAGGATCGAAAGGTGGAGGGGATCATTCCGAATCTGACGATCGCCGAGAATATCAGTATCGCCAATATGAAAAAGGTGAGCCGTTTCGGAGTGATCAACCAGGCGAAACAGCGCGCCGTGGCGGAGGAATACATCAAAAAAATCCGGATCAGGACGACCGGGACGGAGCAGAAGATAAAAAATCTCTCCGGCGGCAACCAGCAGAAAGTCATACTGGCGAGATGGCTCAGTATGAAACCGGATTTTATCATTTTGGATGAGCCCACAAGGGGGATCGACGTGGGAGCGAAAAAGGAGATCGAGGATCTGATCAGGAAAATTTCCGGGCAGGGGATCAGCGTGCTGCTCATCTCCTCCGAGTTTGAGGAATTGATACGAAACTGCGACAGGGTGGAAGTGCTGCGGGACGGAAAGAATGCCGGGAGCCTTGTGGGGGAACAGATCACGGAGAACAATATTATGAGCCTGATCGCGAACGGCAAAGTGGAGACGGGAGGTGAGCAGAGTGCGTAAAGAACAGATTGGAGAGATCAGCAGAAAGTACGGAGCGCTTATTGTGCTGCTCTTCATGATCCTGATAAATGCTGTTATCACACCAAACTTTTTACATATCAACACCATGTGGAATATTCTGCTGCAGGCCTTTTCGGTGATCGTCATTTCCATGGGGATGACCTTGGTGATCGCGACGGGGGGCATCGATATCTCGGTGGGTTCTACGATGGCTCTGGCCTCGATCATCTTTGCGAAACTGTTGATCGAGTATCAGGTGAACTTTGTGGTATCGCTTCTCGCCGCTCTGCTTGCCTCCTGTATTTTCGGGGCGTTCAACGGGATCCTGATAGGCGTGTTTGATTTTCAGCCCATCGTGGCAAGCCTGATATTAATGATTTCGGGGAGAGGCATTGCCCAGCAGTTCAACAACGGTGTGGTGATCTCGTTTTATGGAAATAAGTTTTCGGACATAGGCACTTACCGGATCGGCGGTATAATACCGCTTCAGGTCGTGTTTATCGTCCTGATCGTATTAGTTGCCGCGTTCATCGTTAAAAAGACAAATTTCGGCCTTTACGTGCAGGCGATCGGGGACAATAAGACGGCGGCAAAGCTGATGGGGCTGCGCACCACTCTCGTGCTGATCGGGACTTATGTGCTCTGCGCGTTTCTGGCCGGTTTCGCGGCATCTCTGGAGACTCTCAGGATGTGTTCGGCGGACCCGAACAATATCGGGCTGAATGTGGAGCTGGACTGTATCGCGGCGGTGGCGATCGGCGGAACGTCCATGAGCGGCGGAAGAGCGGTCGTGTGGGGAACTTTAGTGGGGGCGCTTGTGATGCAGCTGATCACGACGATGATGAACATGAACAATATTTTCTATGCCTATGCTCTGGTCATCAAGTCGGTCATCATTATCATCGCGCTGTATCTGCAGAAAGAGAAAGAATCGTAGGGGGAGACGGATATGTGGAAGAACAAGTTGAAAATCAGTGGTGCATGGATCGCCATCTTACTGTTGATCCTCATTCCTTCTGTGGTGTATGGCGACAAATTTTTCAGCGCTGCCAACGCCTTTAATGTGCTGAGACAGATGAGCATGATCGGTCTTATCTCCATCGGTATGACCTGTGTGATTCTGACGGCGGGGATAGACCTCTCGGTGGGGGCGACGGTTGCGCTGGCTGCCGTTATGTCCGCGGGGCTGACGGAGAAAAGCGTGTTTCTGGCGATTTTTCTCCCGGTTCTGGCGGGGGTCTTTATAGGGGCGGTGAACGGATTTGTGATCGCGAAGCTGAAGATCGTGCCGTTCATCGCGACGCTGGCGGTGCAGATGGCGGTGAGGGGAATCGCCTACATCATGACGGATATACAGTCTATCCCGGTGGCGAAGAGCGCGGCGGGCTTTGCGGTCCTCGGGAGGGGATATTTCTACGGCGTACCGATCCCTGTGATCATTCTGGCGGCTGTGCTGTTTGTCATGAGCTTTGTGTGCAGGAGAACGCCTTTTGGGAGAAGTCTGTACGCAATCGGCGGAAATGAGGACGCCGCTAAGATGATGGGGATCAAAGTGACGAGGAACAAGGCGCTGGCCTATGTTCTGACGGGGGGCCTCTCCGCGCTGGCGGGCGTGATCCTCTGTTCCAGGCTGGGGGCGGGACAGCCGTTGTCCGGCACGGGCTGGGAGATGGATGCCGTGGCGGCGGTGGCGATCGGCGGAACGCTCTTATCCGGCGGTGTCGGGGGCGTGGAGAAGACATTGTCCGGCGTACTGATCACGGCGCTGATCGGCAATATCATCAACCTGCAGGGAAATGTCAACACATACGTTCAGCAGATCATTATGGGCGCGATCGTGCTGGTGGTAATTATTATACAGAGAAGAACACAGAGGAAAGAGGGATGAGGACAGTATGCAGAAGAGAACATTAAAAATTCCGGTGAGAGAGATGACAAAAGAGATAATGGAGGCGATGGAGGAGGAGGGGCTGATCGTGAGACTGGCACCGCACCATCACGACATCGAGACGCCCTGCGGCAGCACCTGGTTTGGGGCCCTGTACGAGGGCGCGGAGGGGTACGGCCCCCACAAAATTATTGCCCTGACGGTGAACAGGGAGAATTTTCCGGGGTTCGGCACCCATCCGGATCAGGAGGAGTTCTGGCTGATCGGCGATAACGCGGCAAAGCCGATGTACATTCTTGTGGCGCGGATGGAGCTTTCGGCATTTCAGAGGAAAGTGCGGGAGGAAACGCTGACGGCGGATGACTTTTATCTGTTGAGAGCAAAATACAACGATCCGGAGGTCAGTTTCTTCGTGATGAAAAAAGGGATTCCGCACGGGGAGGGGATATTTGACACGGAAGGCGTCTGCCCTTCGTTCTATGTCACGGAGAGCAGGGATCTGCCCCTTGATCTGTGCGATATGGGAAATTATGAGATCGAACCCATAGGCGGATGACTATGAAATATTGTTGTTCTCCCGGTATTCGCTGGGGGTCATACCGCACACTCTTCGGAACGTGGTGCAGAAACCGCTCTCGGAGGAGAAGCCGCTGCTGAAGCAGATCTCCTTGATGGAGTAGGCGGTACTCTTCAAATAGAACTTGGCTATATTGACCCTGCTCAAAATGATATATTCGTGGGGCGTATAGCCGGTTTCTTTTTTGAAGAGCCGTGTGAAATAAAACGGACTTAAGCCCGCCCTGCCGGAGAGGTCTTCCAACGTCAGCTGTTCGCGGATATGGTCGTTGATGTAGGAAATGATATCTTCGGTTATGGAACGGGGATTTTCCTCTTTCAGGGTTTTGCTGCTGCACAGGACAAGATCCGTCAGGATCTTTACGATATAGTAGGAGCACAGCGCATCGTTTACGGCGGAGCCGGTGCTGATCATCAGGAGCAGGCGGTTCAGGTCCTTCTCGAATGTGATCAGATCCCGCACGGAGCAGACTGGCCCGGAGTTGCCGAAGATCATCTCGGCGTATTCTCTGCTGGTGGAGCCGTCAAAGTGGATCCAGAGGAGTTCGCTGTCCTTTACGGTGCCGTAAATGTGCGGTTTATAGCAGTCTATAAGAACGACATCCTCTTTCCGGAAGGTATACTTTTTTCCGTCAACTTTCAGATAGCCTTCCCCCTTTTTGGCATAGATCAGGAGAAAGCTGTTGTAGTTGTTTCTCTGTACGAGGTATTCCTTTGTGCAGAAGTAGTGGCCCACGCACAGAGGATAAAAGAAGGTCTGCTTTGCGGTTTCGCCGGAGGTGTAGAAGTACACGGCGGATTTTTCGGTACAGCCGATATCTATGGGGCGCATGGGAATCCGTTCCTTTCCTGTGGAAAAATTTGTGGCAATCGTTTGATCTCAGTATAGGAGAACGGAATTTTGATGTCAAGAAAAAGAGCAATTTTTTGAAATGAACGGGCAAGAGACGGTAATGATTTTTGGGAGAGGAATGCTAGAATAATTAAAAAAAGTATATAGGACAAGGAGGCTTACATGAAGGCAGTGGAAATGGAGACGGTGAGAGTATGGGAAGAGAAGGTGACGATTCCGACTTACAGAGTCGGAAAGCCCAATAAAAATCCGATGTTTTTGGAAAAAAGGGTGTATCAGGGCAGCAGCGGAAAAGTATATCCGTATCCTGTGATTGAAAAAATATACGACGAGAAAGTGGATCAGGAGTATCAGGCGGTCTACCTGGAGAATGAGTATCTGAAGATCATGATCCTGCCGGAGCTGGGAGGAAGGGTCCAGAGAGCTTACGATAAGACGAACGGATATGATTTTGTATACTACAACCATGTGATCAAACCGGCGTTAGTGGGGCTGCTGGGCCCCTGGATCAGCGGCGGCATCGAGTTCAACTGGCCCCAGCACCACAGACCCACGACCTACATGCCGGTGGACTATATGCTGACGGAAAATGAGGACGGCTCCAGGTCCGTGCTGGTGAACGATACGGACCGAATGTACGGGACAAAGGGGATCGCAAAGTTTACGCTGTATCCGGGGAAAGCTTATCTGGAGATCACGGGGCAGCTCTACAACAGGACCAACATGCCGCAGACCTTCCTCTGGTGGGCCAATCCGGCGGTGCCGGTCAACGACTACACAAAGTCCGTCTTTCCGCCGGATGTGCATGCGGTGATGGACCATGGCAAGCGGGATGTGTCCAGATTCCCGATCGCCACAGGGGTTTACTATAAACATGACTACAGCGAGGGCGTGGACATCTCCCGCTACAAAAATCTGCCGGTGCCCACCTCCTACATGGCGGAGAAGTCCGATTTCAACTTTGTGGGCGGCTATGATTACCATGTCGGAGCCGGTGTCCTCCATGTGGCGGATCACCATATCTCTCCGGGCAAGAAACAGTGGACCTGGGGCTGCGGGGATTTCGGGAAGTGCTGGGACAAAAACCTGACCGACGAGGACGGTCCCTACATTGAGCTGATGACGGGGGTATTTACCGACAACCAGCCGGATTTCACCTGGTTAAAGCCCTTTGAGGAGAAGGTGTTCAAACAGTATTTCATGCCCTACAAGGCTGTGGGGGACGTGAAAAACGCAACCATCGACGCGGCGGTAAACTTTACGGTTTCGGGGAAGGAGGCGGAGATCATTGTCTATGCGACTTCCCCGCGGAAAGAGGCGGAGATACTGGTTTCCCGCGGAAAAGAGACGATTTTCCGGGAGAGTGCTGACCTTGATCCGGTACATGTATACCGAAAGACGGTGGAGCTGGACGGCGGCAGGGAGCAGGAATACACCCTGACCGTGCGAAGCGGGGAGGGGAGGGAGTTAGTCTCCTTTACGCCTCTGGAACCGGAAATCCCCGAGCTGCCGAAACCGGCGGAGGCGGCGCCGCTGCCGGAGGATATCGCCACGGTGGAGGAATTATACCTGACGGGCCGGCACATCGAACAGTACCGGCATGCCACGTATCTGCCGGATCCCTATTATCTGGAAGGGTTGAAAAGAGACCCGGGCGATATCAGAGTAAATACCGCCTACGGTTCCCTTCTGCTCTCCAGGGGGCTATTCGAGGAAAGCGAGATTTATTTCCGCAGAGCCATAAAGCGCGCCACATGGAAAAACCCCAATCCCTACGACAGCGAAGCTTACTATAAGCTGGGGCTTTCCCTGTTTTATCAGCAAAAATATGAGAAGGCCTACGATGCCTTCTATAAGGCGACCTGGAGCAGTGAGCAGCAGGAGATGAGTTTTTACTATCTGGCTGCCATCGCCTGCACCGGGGGAGCCTGCGAGGAAGCGCTACATCTGATCGACAGAGGACTTGTGAAAAACTGGCACAATGTGAAAGCCAGAGGCATAAAAGCGGCAATTTTGAGAAAAATGGGCAGAGAGAAGGAGGCGAAGCGCTGGATAGAGGAGAGCCTGAAAATCGATCCATTCGATTATGTGAGCAGATGGGAGAAGCTTTCCTGGCTCCGGGGGGAGACGCGGGATGCGGAGAGCCGGACTCTCGCCTCGTGTATGCGGGACAGTGCGGAAGCTTATCTGAGACTGGCAAAGGACTATGCGGAGTGCGGATTTTACCCGGAGGCCGGGGAAGTTCTTGCGGCCTGTCCTGTGAGAGCGGCGCTGAATGAATATTACAAAGGCTATTACATGAGAAAGTCGGGGAAGACGGCGGAGGAAGTGAAAGAACAGTACCTGCTGGCGGAGAGACAGGATTCCTATTGCTGTTTCCCGAATACGCCGGAGGATATCGCGGTGCTGACGGACTGTGCGGAAACGCTGCCCGAAGCCTCCTATGCCTGGTATTATCTGGGCAATCTGTACTACGATAAGAGACAGTATGAAAAAGCGGCGGACTGCTGGGAGAAGAGCGTGAAGGCAGACGACAGTTTCCCGACGGCATTCCGGAATCTTTCTCTGGCGTATTACAACCATCTGAACAGGAAGGCGGAAGCGAAAGAGGTTATGGAGAAAGCCTTCGGATTAGATACGACGGATGCCAGAGTGTTCTTCGAGCTGGATCAGCTCTACAAGAAGTTTAAAGTGCCGGCGCAGGAGAGGCTGGCGAAGTATGAGAAATACCTGGAGACGGCCCTTGAGCGGGACGATGCCTTTATCGAGTATGTGACGCTGCAAAACCTGACCGGAAATTATGGGAAGGCTTATGAACTGCTGCTCTCCAGAAAACTTCATCCCTGGGAAGGCGGGGAAGGAAAGGCGGCGGCGCAGTATATTGCGGCCCTCACAGAGCTGGCGAAGGAGAAGATGCGGGAGGGCGACTGCAGGACGGCAAAGAGATTGCTGTCGGAAGCGCTCGTATACCCGGAAAACCTGGGGGAGGGAAAGATCGAAGGCAGCAAGGACAACAATATCTACTACTATCTCGGGCTCGCGGAGGAAGCGCTCGGTGAAAAGACGACGGCGAGAGAGCATTTCCTGCGGGCGAGCGTGGGCTCGGATGCAGTGGCGGGTATGATGTACTATAACGACCAGCCGGCGGATATGCTGCTGTATCAGGGGCTGTCCCGCTATAAGCTTGACGACCTGAAGGGCGGAAACAGGATGATGTATAAGCTGATCGACTTTGGAGAACAGCATCTGAGAGATCAGGTGAAGATCGAATATTTCGCGGTTTCCCTGCCGGATCTGATGATCTACGAAGAGGATTTCACACTGAAAAACAGGGCGCACTGCAATTATGTGATGGGGCTTGGAAATCTGGGACTGGGAAAGAAAAAAGAGGCGGCGGCATTCTTTGAGGAAACGCTGCGGATCGATCCGTTCCATCTGAACTGCAGGATTCTGCTGGGGGAGATCAGGGCGGAAGATTTTTAAATTTTCTTGTAAAAGGGAGAATTAGTGAGTATACTGTGTATAGGCAAACAAATTTAAAATATACTGCAGGAGGTATAAAATCTTATGAACGTATCAGGGTTATTGGAGGGAAAAACAGCGATCGTCACAGGCGGAACCAGAGGAATCGGCTATGAGATCGTGAAAAAATTTGCGGCGGCAGGGGCGAAAGTGGCTCTGTTCGGCTCAAGACAGGAGACGGTGGACAAGGCGCTGGCCAAACTGAAAGAGGAGATGCCGGAGGCGGAAGTGATGGGGCTTTATCCGGCGCTGGATAAATATGACGAGGTGGAGATGGCGATAAGCACGGTGAAGGAAGCTTTCGGACGCATTGATATCCTTGCGAACAATGCGGGCATTTCCGCCAGAGAGTCCATCTATGACTACAAGCCGGAAGATTTTGAGAAGATCATGAGACTCAACGTGAACGCAGTGTTCTTCTGCACGAAGGCGGTGGCGCCGATCATGAAGGAACAGGGCGGCGGTTCCGTCATCAACACCAGCTCGATGGTGAGCATCTACGGACAGGCGGCAGGCTGCGGCTACCCGGCATCCAAATTTGCGGTGAACGGACTGACAAAATCTCTGGCGAGAGAGCTCGGCAAAGACAATATCCGTGTCAACGCGGTAGCCCCCGGTGTGACAAAGACCGATATGGTGGCTGCGCTTCCGGAGGAAATGGTGAAGAGAATTTCTGCAGGAATCCCCCTCGGCAGGCCGGGTGAGCCGGAGGAAGTGGCTGACGCGGTGCTGTTCCTTGCGAGCGACATGGCGAGTTACGTGACCGGGGAAATCCTCTCCGTGGACGGAGCGACGCAGGTGTAAAGTTTTTGACAATGCAGAGGTCGGGCGGAGCGAAAGTCCGGCCTCTGAACTTTTTGCAGCAAATTAAAAAAAACCTTGCAAGAATGCCGGGGCGGTGTTATCATACTAACTACACAGCAAACGGAATATTATGTTCCGTCAAATCTTTATCCAATTATTTATATCTGTTTATCTGCAATATTTATTTTTAAAAATCCTGATTTCACAGAGTAATTGTTCTTGATTGTCTTTTATGCGGCAGACAGGGCTTGCATTTGTGCGCACAAAATGCGGACTTCCCTGCGAGAGGCTGTGCGCAGAAAGAGAGAAGAAAATGAAAAGAGAATTTGTGACAGTACTTATTTTGCTGATGCTTTTCGGGCTGAGCGGGCGTAGGGTACAGGCGTCGGCTGGACCGGGGGAGAGTCTGACCAAAAAGATCCTGTTAGATTCGGAGAGCACCACGCAGATTCCCCGGTACATCAGAGAGGATGGAGTCACTTACAGGCTGGACGAGTCCTCCATCGAGGTGGAGGAGATCGGGAGAAGCAGTTCGGAGGGCGCCAGGGTGGTGACGAAGAGCTGGAAAGTGGAGAACCTGCCGGACAACGATCTGGAGAGGATCGAAAAGACAAAGGCGGAGGAAGGGATTTCCTGGGAACTGCTCTGTGTTGTCTACGAGGTGACAAAAGAGGATGAGGACGGGATTCCCCTGGAGTGCAGCGCGCTCTGCGAGTACGGCGGTCTGGAAAAGTATGGCACCTCCTACCCCTCGAAATGGCAGGCGGTGTGCCGGTATGATATGTATTCGCTCATGGAGATGCCGCAGCTTCTGACGGAGCAGCAGGAGTATGCCTATACGGATACCCTGCGGGAAGGCGGCGGAGCGGGGATGACATACGATGAAAGACATGGACAAACGCCGGAGGAAGCCGGAGCGGAGGAAGCCCCTCTGCCTGAACCGAAGATAAAGAGATATGCATGGAAAAAAATCACGCCCGGAGCTGGACAAAAAGAGGAAGAATTTCCCGATTTTCCCTATGCGCTCGTCGCGGTGATCGTGGGAGCGGGGCTTGCTCTGCCGTTTATTATCTGGATATTCCTGCTGACGGCGCCGCTTTTTGCGAGAAAGGAGAACCGAAAGTATCGCTGTATCGGAAGGATCCGCCTGAGGAAAGAGGAGGATCTCACGGCATATCTGACAGAGCGTCTTGCCGCTAGGGCGGACCTCCCTGTCTTTAAGATAAGACTGCGAAGGGGGATAAGGGAGAAACTGAAGGCGGGAGTTTTGCAGATCCACTGTCCGGATGGCAGGAGGATCACAGCAATAGCCGGGAGAGAAGTCAGATTCACATGGGAGAGGGAGTAAAATATGAGGAGAAAAACAGGAAAAAGAATAGGATGCTTTATATTGTGTATGGTGCTTGTCCTCGGGGGCATTTCCGTTGACCTCCGTGCGGCGGCGGTATCCGGGAACGATCCGCAGGAAACGGAAATTTCTGAGATCGAGCCGGAGGAGGAGACAGAGGAGCAAACAGAGGAGGAAGCGGCGGCGATCTCCGGAAATGATCCGCAGGAGGGCGTCCCGACGGAGCAGTATCATTTTGTGGAGGAAGACCGCAGGACGGTAGAAAAATGGCTGGAAACTTACTGCGCGGACGGATTTGAGGAGCTTTTGACATACGACGAACGCTGGTGGAATAGTCTGTAT
Source organism: bacterium 1XD8-76 (assembly GCA_003611955.1). GTDB lineage: Bacteria > Bacillota > Clostridia > Lachnospirales > Lachnospiraceae > 1XD8-76. The sequence goes on along the minus strand of RAZE01000024.1, from coordinate 42,609 downwards.
GGCTATGAGCGGGAATACGCGGAGTTTTTGCTGGGACTTATCGTGGAGATACCGGGGGACGTCTACGATGAACAGGAACTCTCCGAGTGCATCAGGATTCTGGAGAGCGGCGTGAAGGCAGAGGACTTCTTTCGGGGAACGATCTTTCAGGGATTGACGCTGGAGGATCTGAAAAAGCTGCAGGAGACAGGCGGCATATTGGAGGAAGTGCAGGAAAGGCAGGGAGAAACTGCGGCCGGAAGAAGGAAGGTCGCATCCCGCGCCATGCAGGACGGAGAGCGGGTGGCGAGAGTGCAGGTGACGCCGACGGGGTACTCCGGCAGGGGACACGGAACGATCTACAGGATCACGCTGGGTGGAGTTCCCGCTCTGTGCATCAGTTTCGGGAAATCCTGCCGCAATTCCTTTTTGTATCACGCGGAACCGGGCACCTATCAGAAAAAAGTCGGCCACATGGCTTATTTTGCGAGTCATGCCAGTGTGACCGGGGCGACTTATGTGGCCTGTCAGATCGCGGCATGGATCTTTATGGAGGATGAGAATCTAAACGAGACGAACGTAAAGAGTCGGGCGCAGGCCATGTTAAATATTTCCTCGGAGGAATCCATGGAGAAGATGCTGACATATGTCTGGAGTTTTTATTCTTCCGCGAGAACTTACAGCGCCGCCTACTATGAATACCGCTCCGACAATCCGGCGGCGCAGATTCTGATCGTATATAAGGAAGCGACTTCGGATATCTACACGGCGCCTGTAAAACCGGTGGAGCCGGAAATACCTGAGATACCGGATGTGCCGGACATCGAGACGATAACCGGAAGCGCCCGGGCGAGTTACACGGTCGAGGTGCGCAAAAGCGACTGGCAGACCGGAGTCGGGCTTGCGGGCTGCGAGGTGGAACTGTTTGAGAACGGGGAATACCTGACGACGGTCACGACCGATGAGAACGGCAGAGCGGAGTATTCCGTGGAAAGATCGGCGGAGTTTTCCGCTGTCTACGATGGTGTGACCGTGACGAAGGAGGAGGCCGAGGCATCCCTGAGAGACCAGGAGGAAGCGTTTCAAAAGACAAGCTATACTTACAGCAGCGCCGAAGTGACGGCTCCCCGGGGCTATGTGTGGGAGGCAAACGAAAAAAGCGCGGATGCGGCGGGAGATGAGCGGGCACTTCTCGAGCTGACCAACGAGAGGACGCTGGGGGCCGTGGAGCTCATAAAGTATGACATGGAGAGCGAGTCCGCCGGGACACAGGGGGACGCGACGCTGGATGGGGCAAAGTACGGTATCTACGCGGCGGAGGATATCCGCCATCAGGATAAAAAGACAGGTGTCCTCTACCGGAAAGACGAGCTGGTTCAGACGGCGGTGGTGGGAAAGACGCCGGGAAGAGACAAAGACGGCTATCTTCTCAATACGGACGGGAGCAGACATATTGCCAATCCGGGAGGAGAGATCGCCTATAAGGATACGCCGGGGAAAACGCTGTTCGGAGATCTGGAGCTGGGAAGCTATTATATCAGAGAGATAGAAGCCTCCGAAGGATATATGCTGGATGAGGCGGCCTACCCTGTGACGTTTACCTACAAATGGCAGATGGTAAAGGTGGAAAATCGGAATGAGACGGCTGGGGAGGCAGATAACGGGCTTACGGTGGACGATAACAGCTCGTCAAAGGCGGTCTGCTCCGGGGACTATGCGATAAAACAGGGGATTCAGTTTGTCAAGACTTCGGACAACACGTACCAGACGGAGTTAAAACCCATCCAGGGGGCCGGATTTTCGGTCTATCTGATCAGTGAACTGTCCGGTGTGAAGGACGGCAGTATTGCGTCTGTGGGAGAAAACTGGACGGCGGATGATGTGATGACCTTCTATGACTATGATTTTACCGGGGAAAAGAGGGTATCGCTGTACAAGCGCACCGGTCACGAGGAGTGGACCGAGGGAGACAGACTCTGGCTGGAGGCCGGGGAAAAGCCGAACGAATATTATGTGAAAGAGATGTTTACGGACGGGGATGGGAGGGTCATCACGCCGGAGCTGCCCTTTGGCACCTATGTGATCGCGGAGACGACCACACCGGAGCACCATGCCTGCGCGAAACCTTTTATCGTCTATGTTACGGGAGATGGAGGTGTATTATACACAGATGGGACAAAGCAGAAAATAGAGAAGAGCTATACCGTGCAGGAGGGAATCCGCTATGGCGACCACAAAAATACGAGGGAGAGGGAGGGAAGGATACTGCAGAAGCAGCGCATCATCAACAACAGGATCACAAAAGCATATCTGCGCGTTTTAAAGACGGACGAGGAATTTACGATCGTGCCGGGCGCCTATGTGGAGGCGGGGGAGTTTGTCAGGGGAACCGTGCTCAAGGAGGGGGCGGAGTACCGGCTGAAATGCATCACACTGCCCCTCAGCAGGGAGAGTCTGATCGCCCTGAACTGGAAATTCGATGGGGACGGTTACATGAGCTATTATGATCCGGGCGCAAAGACGCTGACCGGGACGGCGGAGCGTCCTTTTCGGACCGGTTTTTTAAAGAAGGACGGAAAGATACAGGATTGCTATATCACGCTGCCTCAGGAAGTGCCGATAGGAACCTATGAGCTGGAGGAAGTGACAGCTCCGGAGGGCTATGTGCTGAACGGAAAGGAACAGTTTGTCCTGGATGACAGCAGCGAGGGTGTGAACAGGTATGAGATCGTTGACACACCCTTTCCGAGAGTGATTTTTACGATCAACAACGGGGCAGTCTATCCGGACGGGCAGATGGGCACCAACAAATATGCGCTGACAGATGAGTACGGTAATCTGACGGTGACCGTTCTGCAGGAAAATCAGGAACAGAAGGGGATCGTCGAGATCACGAAACACGGCGAGAAACTCTCGGGGGTGCACGAGGATGAGGAGACGCTTTCGGATAAGTTGAGAGGGGAACCTTTCCGGGAAATCGGGAGAGCTGAGGAGAGTGCGCATCGGGACATGGTATTTGAGTATGAGGATGCGCCGGTGGAAAACGCGTGTTTTGAGATCATTGCGGCGGAGGATATTTACAGCCAGGAACTGCAGAGAGATCTGCTGGAACAATACCGGGCGGATAAGAAAGAGTACCTGATCCACAAAAAGGGAGATGTGGCTGCGGCGATCACCACAGATAAAAACGGCTGGGGTTACGCGCCGGATCTCTATATCGGAAAGTACAGGATCCGAGAGACGATCGCGGGAGAAGGGTTTGTGTTGAACAGGGAGGAGAAGGAGTTTGAGATAACCGGTCATGAGCAGAATGTGAATTTCGATTTTTATGCGGCGGATTACAGGAATGAGCGGCAGAAACTGGAGATATCGGTAAAGAAGCGGGACGAGGAGACAGGAGAGCCCCTTGCCGGGGCGGTGTACGGCCTGTACGCGAAGGAAGATATCGGTGAGTTCTGTCCGGCGGATACACTGATCGCCACCTGCGTCACCGGGGAGGACGGACGGGGAGTCTTTGACGAGGATCTTCCCCTGGGGGAATATTATGTGCGGGAGCTGGAAGCGCCGAGGGGATATCTCACGTCGCCCCTGGACCTTTCTGTAAACGGAAGCTACGACAGCGCGAAGGGAGGTCAGGAGACGGAAAAGCAGGAACATTGCGTGGTTTTTGAGAATAAGAAGACCCGGATATTTGTGACAAAACAGGATCTGACAGACGGCAGAGAAATAACCGGGGCCACACTGGAAATAAAAGAGATCGAGACAGACGGAGAGGGCGGACTGAAAAAAGATGACGCCGGGAACTATCTCACAAAAACCGTTGCCTTCTGGGTATCGGGAGAGGAGGAGAAGGAGGGACACCTGATCGAAGGATTACAGATCGGAAGAGCCTGTCTTCTGTCGGAGCGGATCGCGCCGGACGGCTATGGATATGCGGAAGATATACTGTTTAAACTGCAGCAGGAAAGAGAAGAGGAAGCTTTGACTGACAGGATCGGTCTGTATGTAATGGAAGAAGGCGAATGGCGCAGAGCTGCGGAAGACACACTCAGGATGTACGATGAGCGGGAAGCGCTGAAGATCGAGAAATCGACGATCCGGATGACGCAGCATGGGGATGTGTACGGGTACAGAGTGGATGAGCTTAGAAATCTCACCGGAGAAAGTCTGGAACAGTTTACCGTGACGGATCATCTGCCGGAGTCGGTCTGCCTGACGGAACTTTGGACCGGAACTTACAAGGAAAGTCTGTTCTACGACGCGGAGTACATGACGAACAAAAGCGCGGATTGGGTAAGCTGGGAGAGCGGTCTGTCCACGGAGGAAAATCATCATCTGATCGTGCCGGAGAATCTGAGGACGGCGGAGGAACATGTGACAAAGTTCAGACTCTGTTTTGGCACGGTGGGAGGTGATTTTGGAAAGATAAAACCGCTCACATATATGACATATGTGTCACAAGAGGCGCAGGGAGTGCTTCTCAATGAGATAGAGTTGACGGCGCAGCGCAACGGAAAAAAGTGGAGGGATAAAGACCGGACGGAAACGATCCTCTACCGGAACGGATTGTCCGGTTATGAGTCGGGAGGAGGCGGAAGTCCGCTGTATGAGGTGGTGGATGTGCCGCAGGATACGGCGGAAGGAGACGCTTCTATCCTGCAGAGAGCGATGAACGAAGCAGGGAGAACCGGAACCGGCGGACTTGAGAGACTGGAGGATGAAGGAGTACCGATGGGAAGGTATGGCAAGGGAGGCGGCATACGGACCGGGGACGATGCGCCATTTATGCTTTTAACATGCCTGGCTCTGACGACCGGCGCCGGAATTATCATATGTCTGCGGCGGAAAAGAAAAAAAGAATACCGATGAGGAAAGGGATATGATATAATGAAATACAATGAGTAGAAGAAAGTAAGGCAAAAGTCCTGGAGGGAATTGTGGTGAAAAAGATCGTATTATTTCTTTTTATCGGATTGCTGTTCGGAGGGGTATTCGGGACAAAACCGGTGTATGCGCAGGGGAGCGGTGAAGTGCGCACCCTGCAAAACCCAGGAGCGGGAGACGGGAGTCCGGTAACCGGGGATGAGAATCTTATGAAAGTATATCTGGCGGTAGCGGCTGCCGCGGGTTCCGGTTTTCTGCTCCTGTATTTATCGGATCACGGCGACAGCATGACGGAGGAAGCGAAGAAAAAACGTGTCGATAAATGGACGCAGTGGGCTCAAAAAGGGGGAAAAGCCCGCCGGATGATCGCCATTGCGTTGATCTTTCTGGTATTGTTGTACTATCATGCCATCGGCAAGGAACCGGAGAAGAAAGACAAAAAGTGGAAGGAGGGGCAGAATGGCAGCGATACAGGCGTATAAATGTCCGTGCTGCGGCGGTGCCATCGCTTTTGACGGTTCGATACAGAAAATGAAGTGCCCCTACTGCGAGACGACATTTGAGATGGAGACGCTGGCGGCCTACGACAGCGAACTGAAGAGAGATCGGCCGGATGACATGAGGTGGGAGACCGCGGGAAGAAAGGAATGGGAGGATGGGGAGACTGCCGGACTACGCTCGTATGTGTGCGGGTCCTGCGGAGGTGAGATCGCATGTGATAAGAACACGGCGGCAACATCCTGTCCGTTTTGCGGAAGTCCTGTGGTGATAATGGGGCAGTTTTCCGGGGAGCTGAAACCGGATTATGTGATACCGTTTCAACTGGATGAGAAGGCGGCAAAAGAGGCGCTTAAAAAGCATTACGAGGGAAAACATCTGCTTCCGAAGGTGTTTAAGAAGCAGAGCCATATCTCCGAGATAAAGGGTTTATATGTTCCGTTCTGGCTCTTCGATACGGATGCGGAAGCGAGTATGCGCTACAGGGCAACCAGAGTCCGGGTCTGGAGCGACAGCAGGTACGATTACACGGAAACCAGTTTTTATGCGGTCGGCAGGGAGGGGCGCATGGGGTTTGAAAAGGTTCCCGTCGACGGTTCGACGAAGATGCCGGATGAACTGATGGAATCCATAGAGCCCTTTGATTTCTCACGGACGGTGGACTTTCAGACCGCGTATCTGGCAGGTTTTCTGACGGACAAATATGATGTGAGCGCCGAGCGGAGTGTGGAAAGGGCCAATGAACGGATCAGAAGCAGCGTCGCGAAGGCGTTTGAGGCGACGGTGCAGGGCTACGCCACAGTGGCCAGGGAGGCGGACAGTATTCAGCTCCGGAACGGAAAAGTGAAATATGCTCTTTTGCCGGTGTGGCTGTTGAATACCAGATGGAGAGGGCAGAACTACCTTTTCGTCATAAACGGTCAGACCGGAAAAACAGCGGGCGATCTTCCGCTGGATAAAGGGGCGTTTGTGAAATGGCTGTTTGGTCTGACCGGCGTGATAGGGACGGTTTTGTTTGCGGCTTCTTATCTGATCTGGCTGCTGTGAGGGGGGATGCATTATTAAAAAAGGATTATTTACCATTTGTTTTATGATACTTCTGGCAGTGAGCGCTGTTTTTCCGACGTCTGCCGACGGAAATCTGCCCAGGCTGGTAGATGAGGCGAACCTGCTTACTGCCGCGGAGGAAGAGACCTTGCTGGAGAAACTGGATGAGATCAGCGAAAGGCAGCAGGTGGACATCGTAGTTGTCACTGTGGACTCCCTGGGAGGAGCGTCCCCGATGGCGTTCGCGGATGATTTTTATGACTTTTATGGATATGGTTTCGGGAGTGAGAAAGACGGAATCCTTCTTCTTATTAGTATGGAGGAGAGGGACTGGTACATATCGACGGCGGGGTATGGTATAACGGCAGTGACCGACGCAGGCTGGGAGTACATAGCCGAAAGGTTTACCGAGGATCTGAGCGAGGGAGATTACGCCGGGGCTTTTACAATTTTTGCCGGGCAGTGCGACGACTTTATCACACAGGCGAGAACGGGCGAGCCCTACGATGTGGGGAATCTCCCGAAAAAGCCGTTTGGTTTTGGCCTGCATTTCGCTGTCACCTTCGGAGCAGGTTTTGTCATAGCGCTGATCGTGACGGGAGTTATGGCAGGACAGCTAAAGACGGTGGGCAGTAAACGGGCGGCAGATAACTATGTGAAGCCGGGCAGTATGCAGCTGACAAAGCGAAGTGATCTGTTCCTCTATCATCGAGTGAGCCGCCGGGCGAGACCAACCGGGAACGGATCCCGCAGTTCGGGAGGGTCGAGTACACACAGGTCCTCTTCCGGCAGAAGACATGGCGGCGGGGGAGGAAAATTCTAAAAGAAGAAAGAACGAAAAAGCTTCCAGGCACATAGGATAAAAAAAGTGTGTTTGGAGGTTTTTTTATGCCTTCCTGTGAAGAACGGATCTACAGCAACGATTATTTTAGCGCATTGCTTGACTTTTGGCCCCTGGAGGAGGAGATCGACAATATAACAGAGAGATATTGTTATATGAAAATCAGCGATATTTTGGGGGCGTTGGTCATCGACAAAAGATTACTGACATCATTGTCCTATACGGATTACACCTATCGGCTTTTGCCAAAACTGTACGCACCGATGCAGAATGTGTCCTTTCCGCTGCTGAAATCGGGCATTATTCAGGTGCAGCAGCCGCCCCTCAGTCTGACAGGTCGGAGTGTGATCATCGGCATAGCGGATTCCGGCATAGATTATACGCTGCCGGCTTTTCGGCGGGAGGATGGCAGCAGCCGCATTCTGGCGATCTGGGATCAGACGATACCTTATGAAAGTACATCGGGGGCGGCGGACCAGAGTGAGAATGCGGATGAGGCGGACCGCATGAGGAGATGGAACGACGACAGGGTGGAGAAGAGGAGGACTTTGGATGTCCCTTTCGGGACGGTCTACACCCGGGCGGAAATCGATGAGGCTCTGCGGAGCGAGAATCCTTTTCTGAAAGTGCCTTCCAGGGACATGACAGGGCATGGGAGCGCCATGGCAGGCGCCGCCGGCGGAAAAGTGGGAGAGGAGATATACGGAGGCGCGGTGGATGCGGAGTACGTCATAGTAAAATGCAAACAGGCGAACAGGGATCTGCGCCGGTTTTATTTTATTGCACAGGAGGCGGAAGCCTACAGCGAGACAGATATTATGCTGGCATACCGATTTATGGACAGCTATTGTGAGCCTTTCCGGAAACCACTGGTTTATTGCCTTGGAATGGGAAGCAGTATGGGGCCTCATGACGGAACCTCCCTGTTTTCCGAGTTCTTGAACGGTATGGCGCTGAAGCGGAGCCGGGCGATCGTAGTCTGCGGCGGAAACGAGGGAAATCAGGCTGGACATTTTGCTGGGGAGGGAGATCAGGATGTGGAACTGCGGACAGGCGAGGGAGTGGACGGATTCACACTGGAGATCTGGGGCAGCATACCGGAAATTTTTTCGATCATCATACTGACGCCGGGGGGAGAGAGCACTGCGGTTCTGAGCAGTATCGTGAGCAACAGCAAGAGAATTACTTTTATTTTCGAGGAGACAGTGATCTACGCGGAGGCGGAGCTGGCGGAGCAAAGTTCGGGCAGGACGCTTATGGTGCTGCGGTTTGAGAGACCAACGCCGGGGATCTGGCGCATTAAAATGCGGAATGCCGGTATGTTTCACATGTGGCTGCCGGTGAAAAGTTTTCTCGGGGGAGAGGTCTTTTTCCTGCAGCCGGATCCGGAGATCACATTGACCGAACCGGCTTACGCAAGGGAGGTCATTTCCATCTCCGCCTACGAGGATGCGACGGGGGCTTTCTGGGGGGAAAGCGGCAGAGGATATGCGGCGGATGGACAAATCAAACCGGATTTTGCGGCTCCGGGGGTGGATATACCGGTTCCTGGAAGAGCGCCGCTGGCGCTGCCCGGGCCAAACGGCGCGGAGAATATGAATGACCTGGGGCGCTTTACGGTCACCGGCAGCAGCATGTCGGCGGCCATAACGGCGGGAGCGGTAGCACAGTTTCTGGAGTGGGCGATCGTGAGGGAGAACGATTTGTTCATTAAAGGAAGAGAGATCAAGAGTTATCTGCAGAGAGGAGCGGCGAAGGAGGCGGGAGTGGAGTACCCCGACAGGAGGTGGGGGGAGCGTGATATTATAGTGCCAAGTTGACGGGAATCCAGTTTAAAAGGGGGTTTCTTCTGATTTAGTCCTATGAAAAACTGATGGAAAAACAGCAAGACTGATTGAAAGGGGCTCGTTTTTAATCAAAAAACTGAAAAAATGTGTAACTTGACACTAAAATGACATCAGACATGGTGTGCGGCAAGTGTTATTATAGTTATGAGATACAAGAGGAATAAGTGGCATTTTGGAAATGATCTCCTCTTTACAACAGAATACATGTTAGTATATCATAAATACAAACATACGTTCTGAAAAGGGGTGAGAGAAGTGAAAGATCAGGTTCATGACGGAATTTATCAGACAGAGACAGTCAATATCCCGGTTCAGCTTTTGTCGGTTACAGACCGTGACGGCAGGATCACGCCTCTGTGGTTCCGACTGGAGACGGAAGAACATGAAATTAAGAATTTCCGGATAGAAAATATCATATCGCAGGGAGAAAAAAATTATGTCGGCATAAGAGAAAAGCAGTTTGTATGCCGGATCAGGCAGGGAGAGATGTGCAGAACACTGGAGATGAGATACAATACGGCAACCCAGAAGTGGAGGATTATCCAGTTTCTGTAAGTATGAGGACCTATATTTTTCATATAGATGCAAACAGCGCATTTCTCTCCTGGAGCGCGGCGTACCGGGTGAATATACTGGGGGAGAAGGCAGACCTGCGCCTGATACCGAGCATTGTGGGAGGGGATCAGGAAAAACGGCATGGAATTGTGCTTGCGAAGAGCACACCGGCGAAAAAGTACGGCATTAAGACCGGGGAAGCCATTGTAACGGCAAAGCAGAAATGTCCGGAGCTTATTGTTGTGCCTCCGGACTATGGCTTATATGTCAGCGCGTCCAGAGCATTTATTGCAAAACTGAAAAAGTATACAGATCAGGTGATCCAGTACAGCATCGATGAAGCGTGGGCAATATTTGACGGCTATGAAAAGCTGTACGGGCAAGGACAGATGGTGAGTTTTGCTCATGGATTAAAGGATGAGATAAGGGAAGAACTGGGATTTACGGTCAATATTGGGATATCCACAAATTTCCTTTTATCGAAAATGGCAGGCGATTTTTCCAAGCCGGACAAGGTGCACACGCTCTTTCCGGAGGAGATAGAAAAGAAGATGTGGCCGCTGCCCGTGTCGGAATTGTTTTTTGTGGGAAAGGCGACGGCGGCCAGGCTGCATCGTCTGGGAATCTTTACGATCGGGGAACTGGCACAGGCGAATGAGGAGATGATCGAAGCCCACCTGAAAACGCCGGGAAAGATCATACAGGGATACGCAAGGGGCGAGGACCTGCAGTCCTATATGTTTACGCATGAGGCGAATAAGGGATATGGAAACAGTCTGACGGCGCCTGTGGATATTGTGACGGAAGAGTACGCAAGACACTTGATGCTTTCCCTCTGCGAGACGGTGGGGATGAGACTGCGGGATGACAATGTGAAAATAAGCGTGGTCAGCGTACATATCACCAGCTGTGAGTTTCAATATGCCAACAAGCAGATGCAGCTGTTGACGCCCACTGACGTGACGGAGGAAATTTATGCGGCGGTATGTAAACTGTTCCAAAAGCTGTGGGATAGGAGGACGCCGATCAGGCAGATCGGAGTGCATACCTCAAAAGTAGAAAGAAATACCGGAAGGCAGTATAATCTTTTTGACCTGCAGAAATATGACAGGCTGGAAACTCTGAACCGAACGATAGATAGGATCCGGGAAAAATATGGGGAGGATGCCGTTCTCAGGGCAAGTTTTTTGAAGAGTAACGTTGCCCATATGAGCGGCGGTCTGGATAAAGAGAGGCGCAGTGGGGTAACATTAGGGATAAATGTGGAGCATGAAAAGGCAAGAAATCTGTAGATTGGATGGGAAGAGTTATGTGCGGTGTGTTTTATGTGGATGATGACACGATGAGAGAAATAGAAAAGATTGCCGGATGAGATTCTGTATCTGGCGGGAATCTATCATAAAGATCCCGCGGGAGACAGGTTTACGATCCTCACACGCAAGGCGGAAGGGTGCATGGTGGGAGTGCATCACCAGATGCCGCTTATTATCAATGGAGGGGATATAGGAAACTGGCTGTTTTTCCCAGAGTAGCGGCAGAACTGCTGAAAAGTCATTTCGAAGAACTGCAGAAAAAACAAGGTGAGAAAGACGCATATCAGTAAATAAGTGTTAACCTTTATGCTTTTTTTCTTGTTGCTATATTAAAATGATGATAAACTATAAAAATAGAGATTATATTCGGATAGTAATGATTTAAAAGGCACGGAGAGACAGCATGAGAAAAACTAATATAGTTATCGACAGAGATTACGAAATTTCAGATGTAGATCATAGAATATTTGGTTCTTTTATAGAACATCTTGGCAGAGCAGTATATGGGGGCATTTATCAGCCGGATCATTTTAGCAGAGATGAGAATGGGTTTCGACAGGATGTATTGGAGTTAGTAAAGGAGTTGCAGGTTTCTGTTATTCGTTATCCGGGAGGGAATTTTGTATCTAACTATTTTTGGGAAGATGGTGTAGGGCCTATAGACCAGAGATTTCCCAGGATGGATTTAGCGTGGAAAACTATTGAGCCAAATACATTTGGGCTTGGTGAATTCGCAAACTGGGCAAAGAAGGCCAAAGCGGATATAATGATGGCGGTCAATTTAGGAACCAGAGGCGTACCGGACGCCTGCAATCTTCTGGAATATTGTAATTTCTCATCAGGGACAAGATATAGTGATTTGCGGAAGAAGCACGGCATGAAAGAACCCTATGGAATAAAGCTTTGGTGTCTGGGAAATGAGATGGATGGGGAGTGGCAATTGGGGAGAAGGACCATGGAAGAATACGGCAGGATTTCTGCAGAAGCCGGGAAGGCAATGAAATTGATTGATCCTTCCATTGAATTGGTTTCTTGTGGAAGTTCATCTAAAGATATGCCAACTTTTCCACAGTGGGATGCAGTGACGTTGGAGGAAAATTATGATTATGTAGATTATTTATCGCTGCATCAGTATTATGGAAATGACAGTAATGACAGTGATGACTATCTGGCGAAATCGGATGATATGGATGAATTTATTCATACGGTTGTTTCATTATGTGATTATGTGCAGGCAAAAAAAAGAAGTAAAAAGAAAATGCATTTGAGTTTTGATGAGTGGAATGTCTGGTTTCATTCTAAGAAAGAGGAAGAGGATATTATAAAAAGACACCCATGGCAAATCGCACCGCACCTTTTAGAAGATCATTATACTTTTGAAGATGCTTTGCTGGTGGGATTGATGTTGATTACTTTGCTGAATCATGCTGATCGGGTAAAGATTGCCTGTCTGGCTCAGCTTGTCAATGTGATTGCGCCGATTATGACAGAGGAAGAGGGTGTGTGGCGGCAGACGATATATTATCCGTTTTTGCATGCGTCTCTTTATGGAAGGGGGACAGTAATAAAAACAGTAGTAAATACGCCTTGCCATAGAACAAGCTGCCATGAAGAGGTTCGTGATGTAATTTGCGCAGCAGTATATTTAAAGGAGAAAGAAGAACTGACGATTTTTGCAGTAAATCGTAACCTGTCAGAAGATCAGGAGCTTATATTAGACATTCGAAGTTTTGGCAAAATGAAAATTTTAGAAAAGCTGATGCTTGTTTCAGAAGATTTGAAGACAGAAAATTCTTTAAATAAAGAGCGGGTAAAACCTGTAAAAGATCTTAAAATATATGCAGACGGACAAAATATAAAAACAGTGTTGAAAAGGGCATCATGGAATGTGATAAGGTTAAAAAATAAAACGGAGGACTAAAGACTTGAAAACGGCAGGAGCTTTTATTGCAGTCTAAATGAATAATACTTAAAAAGGATGAGAGGAAAGAACTGTGCATAAATTCGAAATAAAAGATGATTTTTATTTAGATGGTGAAAAAGTTAAAATTATTTCCGGAGGTATGAATTATTTTCGGATAGTATCGGAGTACTGGCAGGACCGGCTTGAAAAATTGAAAGTATTGGGGTGTAATACTGTGGAGACATATATCCCATGGAATCTTCACGAAAAACATAAAGGCCATTTTGATTTCAGTGGAATGCTGGATATTGCCAGGTATGTCAAAATGGCGCAGGATCTTGGACTTATGGTAATACTCAGGCCATCGCCGTACATATGCGGAGAGTGGGAATTTGGAGGACTTCCGTATTGGCTTTTAAAAGAGGATGGGATGAAGCTGCGGTGTATATATGAACCGTATATTCAGCATATTCGGGAATATTATAAAGTGCTGTTTGAAGTGATAGCCCCGCTGCAGATTACGAGGGGCGGCCCGGTGATTTTTATGCAGGTGGAGAATGAATATGGCTATTACGGCGACGATTCAGCTTATATGGAGTGTTTAAAAAATATAATGCTGGAAAATGGCTGTGAGGTTCCTCTTGTAACATCAGATGGGCCGTGGGATGAGGCTTTTGAGCACGGAAGATTAGAGGGGGCTTTACAAACAGGAAATTTTGGCTCTAAAGGAAAAGCACAGTTTGAAGTGATGAGAAAAAAAATCGGAAATGCTCCACTGATGTGTATGGAGTTTTGGGTTGGCTGGTTTGATTATTGGGGCGGAGATCATCACACAGGAGATGTAGAAGAGCACTTGAAGGATTTGGAAGATATTCTTCAGGAAGGTCATGTCAACATATATATGTTTGAAGGAGGAACTAATTTCGGGTTTATGAATGGGGCCAATTATTATGACAAATTGGAGCCGGACGTAACTTCTTATGATTATGATGCGCTGCTTACAGAGGATGGACAGATAACCCCTAAATATAAAGCGTTTCAAAAAGCTATCAGTAAATATGTTGATTTACCAAAAATAAATTTGAGTAATAAGATAAAAAGAGAAGACTACGGAATTCCCAAACTGACGAGAAGCAGTGATTTATTTAATAACCTTAGCAACCTGTCTAAACCAATAGAAAAGAATTATCCGGTATGTATGGAGAAGGTTGATCAGGGATACGGATATATATTGTATGAAAGTAAAATACCGGAGTTGGAGTGCTTAAGGAAACTGCGCTTGTGGAAAGCAAATGACAGAGCAAACATTTTTTTGGATGAAAAACCTGTATTAACGCTCTATGACAAGGAACTGTTGATTGAACATAAGGTAGATCCTATAACATGTACCACTGGTAAGATTGACATTTTAATGGAAAATATGGGGCGTGTAAATTTTACGCCGATCATGGAAGAGCAAAGAAAGGGAATAGACGGGGGAATACAGATAAATGGCTGCCTGCATTTTGGGTGGACAATTTATCCGCTTCCGCTGGATGATTTGAGAAAGATTGATTTTACATATCCTGCGAGAAAAGGACTGCCTGGATTTTATGAATTTGAATTTGAAATAGAAAATGCGGCAGATACGTTTTTGGATATGAACGGCTGGGGGAAAGGGGCTGCTTTTGTCAATGATTTTAATATAGGCCGATTCTGGGAGATAGGTCCGCAGAGAAGGCTCTATATACCGGCACCGCTTTTGAAGAAAGGAAAAAATACAATAATTGTATTTGAGACAGAGGGGAAAGTGTCAAACTCTATTCGATTATGTGGTGAACCGTGGATTTAAAATAAATGAACGTTGCAAAGAAAACACTGGTCAGAAAAAGGGCCAGCGTTTTCTTTGCAACTAAATATTAATAAAATATAACAGATCAGATTTTAGAGAAGAGGGCTTATTTTTAATTGACTTCTTCAAATTCCCACTGTTGATTGTCATATTCATGAAAATCATACTGATCAATGTTATTACCATTTACGATATTGCCATTTTTAATTCCCAGGGCTTTATTACTGTTTTTGTTAATAATGCTGAAGTAGCCATTACCTAAGTCGGTGATTCTCCATAGCTGGTTATTATCACCATTAGCCTGCCATAATTTTGTAGATACACTATTTTCTTTTGAAGCGCCTGGAACATCAAGCATCTTTGCAGCATTTACATTGGCAATATAGTATTCTCCGGTATCATTAACTATAAATATCCAGTTTTGGCTTGCGCTGCTGCTGTCTTTATCCATAATAACAATGTCTGCGCTGTTTTCAGGTGAAGAGTCACGTACATCTATGACTTTATTATTGTCACAGTTGTTCACAATTCTATAAACCTTATTCCGATCAAATACAGGTGTCTTATCTGAAGTTACATTATCTACAACGTAAGTAGTAATTGATTTCGGAGCAGTGTCAATCTGCAAAGTTTTATTCTGAATATTGATCGAATTTAGTTGTGCCAGATTTTCTGTAGAGGAAGTTCTGTATGCACTTGCACTTCCTCCAACAGTTGCAAACTTAGATAAATCAATAGTATAGCTGTTTTGAGATGAACTATCATTGATCACAACTATTGTCAGTTTATTGGTATTTTTGTTCAGTGCAACAAGCATGTCAGAATTATCAGCACCAATTATAGTGGAATCCGGCCTGATGAACTTGCTGAAATTCCCCATGCCGTAATATTGCTTAGTAATGGAATAATCTTCTTCGCCTTCGAAATTAGCATGTATGAATCCCCAGTTGTTTACATCAAACTCCTCTTCTACAGCTTGCCAGTATACCCATGTTTCTACTTGGGTGTCATGAACATCATTACGAATTTTGCGGGCTAATTCCAAAGAGCTTTCAATGGCATTATGATCATGATCACCGACGCCGACACCGTATTCAGATATGGACAGGCGTTTATTGTTACACAATGCTATGGTATTAAGATATAAACGCTCTGAGCCATAATAGGAATGGCAATTGATTTTGTCAATGCTGGATTTTGCTCCACTGTCATATGAATTCCATGAGGATATAGTTGCATCATATTCAAAACCTTCTGGCCCGGCAATAGTAACGTCAGATAAGCCTTTATTATCAAAAGTTTCATTTAATACTTTAAATAGATCATTCTGCTCATTATGCTCATAGTGACACCCTTCCTGCCGATTGTTTATTTCCCACCAGGGTCCATTGGGTTCGTTTATCGGGGAAATAGAGTCAAAAGTTATGCCATAAGTATTTTGAAATAGTAAATATACTTCAGCCAAATAGTCAGCATAGTCAGCATAATATTCCGGTTTCAAATTGCTGGTGCCATTAACGTTTCCGGCAGCGCATCCGCTATAGGTCATCCAATAAGGCGGAGTTTTAGAAAATCCTTCAACGATGTTGACACCGCGGGATATTGCTTCATTCAATATGTAACGCTGCGTTTCATCAGCATCATAATCCCATACTCCTGGAGACGGTTGATAACCTTCGAGGCAGGCACCGTTACGCATATGAGTATGTGTCGGATCATCGCCGCCGCCGATATTATATCTTGCAACATTAAGACCTAATCCGGTATTTTCGTCATATAATAAATCTAAAATTTCTTTCTGTTTAGCTTTGTTTTGCCAGCCGCCGATAGCATTTCCCCACCAGGAGAGTGAAGTTCCCCACCCTTTGAAAGTTTGGAATTCATATTCTGGACTAATAGTTACAGTGTTTTGCGCTGAAACGCTAATAGGTATAGAGGAAATTAGAAATATGGCTATCAGCAAAGATGATAGTAATTTCTTTAAATGAGCTTTCTTGTTATGTTGCATGATTTACCTCTCCTTTCTGTATATTTTCAACAATTGGATAATAATTGTTGACATATAAAAATGTGCATGTTATAGTTGTTAAAGAGAAAACGTTTACAAAATATGAACAAATTATACAATACGAATGGAGGATTTGTCAATGGTGCGAAAAAAGAAAATGAAAAAGTTTGTCAGCTTAGTAATTATGCTGGCAGTAATGTTATCAGTATCAACAGGATGTGGATCATCTGCAGAACCGGCTGCACCTGCTCAGGAATCAGACAATACTGCTGATGCAGAAAGCAATGAAGGCAATGCAGCAACTGAAGCAGATGGTGAGAAGGTGGAATTAAGGTTCCTTTTATGGGGAAACCAAAAAGAAATTGAATACAGAGAGAAATGGACAGAACAGTTTAATGCGGCAAATGATAAAATACATGTTAATCTGGAGGCAATTCCGGAGGGATTCCACGATAAACTGACATTGGAAATATCATCCGATACATTAGCGGATATGGTAATGATTGCCGGGGATTTTGGCGGTGAGTATTTCAAGGAGGGGCTGTTTACTCCGTTAGATTCCTACATTGAGGCGGATGGACTGCAGGATGTTTGGGTAGATGGAGTCATGGACGGATTGTCCTATAATGGAAGCGTTTATGCGGCACCTACATCGTTTAATGCGGCATTCATTTTCTATAATAAGACAATGTTTGAAGAAAACAATGTACCCATTCCGACAAATGACTGGACGGAGGAAGATTTCGTTGCGGCTGCAAAGGCTTTGACAAAGGGAGAAGGAGAGGATAAAGTGTGGGGGGTAGATCTCTCATCATGGTGGTCCTACGAGCTTGCAAGAAATCTGTATGATGGACATAAAGCCTGGGATTGGGAAAGTGGAACGATGACAGCAGACACGCAGGGATACAGAGACGGTCTTGAATTTTTGGCTAATCTGTACCAGGTTGAGCAGGTTTCTCCGACACCGACAATGGCGGCAGATATTGGCGGAACATTTGAAACAGGCAAATTTGCCATGACAGTAGGCGCGGCCTGGGATATGGAAAGTTTCAATTCGGCGATCGGAGACAGTTTTGAATGGGATATTGTGACTTTCCCTTCCAATCCGACATACGGGCAGTGGAGATCGCCATTGTGGACAACTGCGATAGGTATTTCAGAGAAAACACCGTATAAAGATGAAGCCTGGGAGTACATAAAATATATGGCGGCAAGCGAAGAAGTGCAGGGCGAGATGGAGAATATTGGATTGCCTACGCTGAAGTCCATCTGTGAGGATGAATCATTCATGACATCCATACCGGATGGCTGGAAACCCTTCAACAAACAGGTATACTTTGATGCACTGGATTATTCTGTAGACGGCGTTGTGTTGAATGAGATAAAAGATGAGATCATTAAGGTAGAGTGTGAGTTATTATTTGCGGGAGAACAGGATCTTGATACGACATTGGAAAATATACAGACCAAGGGACAATTAAAGTTAGACAGGATGAAAGAAGAGTAAAGAGCAGTTTTGTGATTCCGGTACTCTGTTAAAGGGTACCGGAATTTTGGAGAAACAATAAGTATTTATTCGGCAGGAAAGGAAAAATATGAAGCAGAGTAAAAAGCAGACAAAATATTTCTATATGTTTATTTCGCCGTGGCTGATAGGATTTTTTTTACTGACTTTTATACCGTTAGCGTATTCTATATATTTGTCGTTTACACAGTATAATGGGCTTTCGGCACCGGAGTTTATTGGTATCAGAAATTATACAGATATTTTGTTTCAGGATGATTTGTTTAGAAAAAGTCTTATAAACTCTTTTGTGTATGCGATTATAGCAGTGCCGTCGAGCCTTGTTTTAGCTCTGCTTATAGCGTTTTTACTGTCTAGAGAATCTAAGGCAAGTAATTTTTTTCAGATCGTTTTCTTTTTTCCGTCTATAGCAGCAGGAGCAGCAGTTTATACGGTTATAAAACTTTTGTTGCGAGGCGAGGGCGGACTGATCAATTATCTTTTATCAATTTTTCATATAAATGGGCCCAATTGGCTGACTGACTCAAAGTGGGCGATGATAGCACTTGCTATAGCAAACCTTATATTTTGCGGACAGCAGATGCTGATTTTTCTGGCAGGCATTAAACAGATTCCAACCTCCTATTATGAGGCGGCTAAAATTGATGGGGCGAGTAGTGCAAAGTGCTTTTTCAAAATAACACTTCCCTTAATTTCGAATGTTTTTGTCTTTAATTTGGTTATGGGAATTATCAATGCTTTTCAGATATTTGTGCAGCCATTGATTATGACAGGGGGAGGACCGTTCAAAAAAACATATATGTATGGAATGTATATTTATGACAGCGGTTTCAGCTTCGGCAGATTCGGTTATGCGGCTTCCCTGGCATGGATTATGTATCTGATTATTCTGTTTATCAGTATGGTTGTACTGAAATCATTACAAAAGCTGATGAATTATGAAGATTAGGGGGATGAGGCTTATGTTTAAGAAGAGCAAATTTGCAGTCTGGCTTATCATATGTGTGGTAATGGGGGTTGTATTTATATTACCGTTTTTCTGGATGATTTCAACATCTTTAATGGGAACGGAGCAGATAGTAAAATATCCTCCGGAGTTTATTCCCTCACCGGCAACATCGCGGTCTTTTCAATATATTTTTGAAAACACAGATTTTTTTATATACCTGAAAAACAGCTGCATTATTACATCATTAAATATTTTGGGGACACTGGTGAGTACTACATTGGTAGCTTATGGATTTGCAAAGTATGATGCTCCTTTAAAAAAACTGTGGTTTACCATTTTGATGTCTACTATGATGATACCGTATTTTGTCACGATAATACCTTTGTATAATATATATGTGAAATTAAAACTTGTAAATACGATTGTTCCATTAGTTTTGCCTAATATATTAGCAGGAAGTGGATTTAGTATTTTTTTGCTTCATCAGTTTTTTAAAACATTTCCGCGGGAAATTGAAGAATCAGCAAGAATAGATGGATGCAGTGAATTAAATATTTTATTTAGGATTGTATTGCCCAATTGCACAGCTGTTTTGTTTGTGGTTGCAATATTTATGTTTGTGTGGACATGGAATGACTATTTTGGTCCTGCCATATTTTTGAATGATCAGAAAAAGTACACGTTGTCAGTGGGACTGGTATTTTTGAGTAAATCAATCAGTGGTTATAAGGATGCTCTGGATCAGGGACCAGTTATGGCGATGTCATTATTGACGGTATTGCCGATTATGATATTATATTGTTGTTTCCAAAAATATTTTATCAAAGGAATAGTTGACAGCGGATTAAAAGGATAGGAGATTCAGAATGCTGCAATTTAATGTGAAACATTCTGAAAGAAAGTTTTAATGAGTGAGAAGATAACAATTGTTGAAATAGCAAAATTAGCGAATGTTTCGATAGCTACAGTTTCGAGAATAATCAATAACACTGGGAAAGTAAATAGTGAGAAAAAGAAAAAAGTACTGGAACTAATCGAGGAATATAATTATAAGCCTAATATGATTGCCAAAGCATTGCAGTCAAGTAAGTCCAGTACAGTAGGATTTATTGTACCGCATATTAACAGTCCGTTTTATGCCCAGATTTTTTATGAGACGGAGCTTATTGCCAGAGAAGAGGGATATACGCTGATATTATGTAATTCTGAGTCAGATAAGCGGCATGAGAGCAGTATTTTAAATACTCTTATATCGACTAATGTCAGAGCGATTGTTTTTATGGGGGGACGCCTTGACGATATGGAAAGCGCTAAAAAGTATATCCAGGAGCTCGAAACAATTAGTAAAGAAATACCGATTATCGCAGGGGTTGATGTTCCAGGGCTAGAATGCATACAAATATTTCAGGAGCAGAGGAGCAGTACAAAAAAGCTTTTGGAACATTTGGCGAGTTTAGGATATAAAGATGTTGCACTGTTAGGTGGATATTTTAATGTTAGGACAACTGAAAAACGACGGGAAGAGATACTGGAGAACGCGGATGATTTTGGCATAAATATACGCAGAGAGATTATTGATAGTGATTATTCTGTTGAAGGCGGCAACATAGCGATGCAGAAAATGCTAAAATCTAATAAACTGCCGCAGGCAATTATATGTATAAATGATCTGGTGGCAATAGGTGTATTAAGTGAAGCAAATAAAAATAATTTGAAAGTGCCGGAAGATATTGCAATTACAGGATACGATAATCTGGATATATCGAGATTTGTATATCCAGGAATTACGACAATTGCGAGCAATTATAAGGCATATGCGAGGGCAATCGTTGATACGATAAAAAATATAGATGATATGGATTCAAATACAAAAATTGCAATACCAACAGATTTGATTATCAGAGGAACTACAAAGCGATAAGTTACGAACAGTAAACACAAATTTATTCGCATTGCAGATATTGCGCCTGCGGTTCAAGGTTTGCAGGCTTCAGAAAGGGCTTGTTTAATAGTATGAAAAGTTTTTCAGGCATTGTAAAAAAGAATAACGGACATTTCTTTACAGTAAATGATCAGCCTGTTATTTTGTTTGCGGCTGAAACACATAATTCCGCAGGCACATCGGATGATTATATGAAGAATGTATGGAAAAAGCTGGATGAATTAAATTGTAATGCTGTTTTAGTTCCGGTATCATGGGAATCTATAGAGCCACAAGAAAACTATTTTGACTTTACACTTTTAGAGAAATTGATTGATAGTGCACGAGAACATAATAAAAAATTGGTGTTGTTGTGGTTTGGGAGTTGGAAGAATGGCCTTTCTACATATGTGCCGGCGTGGATAAAGACAGACTTGATAAGATTTCCGAGAACAGAAAATGAATATGGGATAAAATCCAGAATACTTAGTATGTTTGGAAGTGATATTTTACAGACAGAGATAAAAAGTTTTAAAAGGTTAATAGAATATATTAAAAAGTCGGACGAAAAAAAACAGACAGTGATAGCTGTACAAGTAGAAAATGAGGTGGGGATTTTAGATGCTGTCCGAGATTTTTCATCTCCGGCGGCGGAAGCGTTTGAGAAAAATGTTCCGACGGAATTATTGGAGTATTTGAAGGAAACAAAAAGTGATTCCTTTATGCAGTTATTAAAGCATTTAGAGCATACTTCCGATAGATCCTGGAAAGGAGTGTTTGGAGATCGAGCGGACGAAATATTTATGTGCTGGAACTATGCGAGGTATATCAATGAGTTAGTGACATATGCAAAGGAGAGCTATGCACTGCCCATGTTCACTAATGTTTGGCTGAAAGAGTCTGATTATGAGAGGCCCGGTTTTTATCCATGTGGAGGTCCGGTGCCGGAAATGATTGATGTCTGGAAAGGTGGAGCACCTTGTCTGGACTTTATAGCACCTGATATCTATGCATTTGAATTTGACAGGTTTGCCGGTTTATATGCAAGGAATGACAATCCTCTTTTTATAGCGGAAACGAGAAGAGATAAATGGTCAGTTGCCAATTTGTATGTGGCTGTGGGAAAATATAATACACTTTGTTACTCTCCCTTTGGTGCAGAAAGCATTGGCGAGAATAAATCGTTTATCACACAAATTTTGCATACGAATTCAGCTGATAAAAATGTGTCATGTGAAATGGTAAAAGAATATTTGTCTCAAAGTTATAAATTGCTGAGGAATATGATGCCGGTTATTTTGGAATGTTATGGAACGGATAAAATGACTGGTTTTTCTCAGGATGCAATTCGTATGTCAAAACATCTGAAATTAGGTAAATATCAGATTTTGATAGAATTTTATCATCAGATTGATGAGGAAAATGAATTCATTCCTGCAGCAGGTATAATTATCGAGAGGGATGAAAATGAACTGCTTTTTATTGGGTATGGATACAGAGCATATCTTAAGACAATAAATAAAGGAAAACAATTGGATTTTTTATCGCTGGAAAAGGGCTTTTTTGATCAAGATGCCAATTGGAATAAATATATGGACTTAAATGGGGACGAACAACATGTTCAAATGGAAGAAAAGGTGACAATATTAAAAGCTAAATATTATGAGTTTTAATATGCATCTGATAAATATGGTTAGACTGATATTGCTTGGCATACGTAAAGTTTCCCGGCAAGGGCAGCGACAGCTTTTTTAGCCCCTGCTTTTTTGTGATGTCACGGATAACGCTTTTACGGTAACGGATTAAATTGCGGAATTCACAGATCTTTCTTTCGGGAAGAGCACGGTTATAAAATTTTTCATCCCCCGGCTGTTTTTGTGATAGGACATACCGGGTGAAAAATAAAATATAGAAAGTGCTTTGAGGAGTGGGCAATGCATCTGACGAGGGAGAAATTGGAAGAGATGGAAGCAGTGGATATCAGGGAAGTGGACATAAATGAGCTGACAGATTTAAGGGATATTGTGATTGATACAAAAAAATCAGTTGCTGGAAGGCTGACGTCTTTTGCCGGGCAGACAAACAACATCTATATAAACAGATTCGGAAATTATATTGTAAAAGTCCGGTTCCAAAAGGAAGGACCGACATTGGATGACAGAATGGAAGGGTATTTGAAAAGACTTGTTTAATCTAAAATAAGTCAGGAGTAATATAATTGAAGAAAAAACATTTTCTGGCGGCCATGTATCTGCGCCTTTCACGGGATGATGAGGATAAAGATAGCAAAGCCGGTAAAACCGGTATGGTCAAATCTGAAAGCAACAGTATCGGAAGTCAGCGGGAACTGATCAGAGCTTTCGTTATGGAGCAGTCGGACATGGAATTGTATGATATCTATGTTGACGACGGCTTTTCGGGGAGCAATTTCGAGAGACCGGAATTCAAAAGAATGTTAGCTGATATTGAGTCAGGCAGGGTAAACTGTGTGATCGTAAAAGATCTGTCACGGTTTGGGCGTGATTATATCGAGGCGGGAAGATATATACAGAAAATCTTTCCGGCGCTGGGTGTACGTTTTATTGCCCTGACGGATCATTATGACAGTGATTCGGCTGATATGAGCGAAACATCAATTCTCCTCCCGGTCAAAAATTTTATCAATGATTCGTACTGCAGAGATATATCTGCAAAAGTAAAAAGTCAGTTGGAAGTAAAACGAAGAAACGGGGAATACATAGCGTCTTTTGCAGTGTACGGTTATAAAAAGAGTGCGGAAGACAGGAACAGGCTTGAGCCGGATGAGTATGCGGCGGAAATTGTGCGCAGGATTTACAGGTGGAAGATAGAAGGTATGGCAACAGCCGCGATAGCGGAAAAACTGAATGAGCTGGGTATATTGTCCCCGAGGGAGTATAAAATATCGCTGGGAATGCATTTCTATGGAGGATTTTCCGGCATAGGGAGTTCCCTATGGAGCAGTGCAACAGTGAAAAGAATTTTGACGGACGAGGTATATCTTGGGCATTTGCTGCAGGGGAAAACAGAGAAAGTAAATTATAAAGTGAAGAAGATACGGGCAAAGCCGAAAGAGGAGTGGGTCAAGGTAGAAAATACTCATAAACCGTTGATTTCGGAGGACGATTTTGAGATTGTACAGCAGTTGTTAAAGACGGACGGGAGGAAAAGTCCGAAAACAGGAGAAAGCAGTCTTTTTGCAGGGCTTCTGTTCTGCGCTGACTGTGGAGAACAGATGGTGCGGCGCGTCACCTGCTATAAAGGGGCAGAGAAGGTTTACTATATCTGTTCTACGAAAAATCGTGGGGAAGGGTGCAGCAGGCACAGCATAGAAGAAGGGGAATTGAAGGAGATCGCGGGAAGCAGTATCAGACGGTTTGCCAATGCTTTTTTATCAAAAAGGGAAAAGTTTGAACCCGAGGAAAAGGTCGAGAAGAATTATGACACGATCATTCCGTATGACAAGGAGGCAGAACGATTAAAAAAAGAAAGAAAAAAATATCATGATCTCTGTGCAGGTTTGTGCAGGGATCTGAAAAAGGGAATTATTGACAAGGAAGAATTTGAGAATTTATATAAAAGCTTCAGCAAGAAAGAGGAGGAGCTGGAAAAAGCCATAAAGGGGCAGGATCAGTTTATCAGGGAGATTCTCGAAAAAGGAGTTCTTTCTGAGAGGCGTCTGAAATTTTTTCGGGAATACGCGGAGCTAAGAAAAGTAGATCGGTGTACGTTGCGCAGCATGGTTAGGCAGATCAGGGTGTATGAGGACAGAAAGATTGAGATAGAATTTCGATTTACAGATCAATTCAAAACTATGTCCGACTTTAACCGAAGGATATCGGAGGAAGACGAAAGTATCCGGACGGCGGAAAGGAGGGCGTAGCGATGGCGAGGGTTTCCAAAAGGATAGCGGCGCGTGCTGCAGTAAATGTAGAGCGGCAGGTATCTCATTATAAGGCAGGAATCTATGCAAGGCTTTCTTCTGATCAGGATAAAGCGAAAAATGAATCAGTGGAAATGCAGGTGAAGATCGCTGAAAAATATATTGAGGATATCAACGAAAAGCAAATGGAACAGATAGAAATTATAGACCGGTATATTGATCTCGGAAAGACGGGAAGCAATTTCAGGCGCGATGAGTTTGGCCGGCTTATGCAGGACATCCGTCTTGGTGAAATTAACTGTGTCGTGGTAAAAGATCTGTCAAGGTTTGGCAGGAATTATCTCGAGGCAGGCAATTATATTGAAAAGATATTTCCATTTCTCGGGGTGAGGTTTATAGCTGTTTCTGATCGGTTTGATACGGGTGTGGATGGAAATGAGAAGAAACAGATGGCTGTGGAGATCAAGAATCTGATCAATGATATGTATGCGAAAGACGCATCTGTCAAGAGGAAGCAGAGCTTAAGACAAAGCCGGCAGGCCGGGGGATATGTGGGCGGACCGGCGCCTTACGGATACCTGGCAGAATATGAGAAAAAGGTGCGGAAGCTTAAGCCGGATGAAAAGACAGCGGATATCGTGAGATATATTTTTGAGAGATTTATCCAGACTGCAAGCTGCAGTGCGGTGGCTGATGATTTAAGCAGGAGAAGGATAAATTCTCCGACCGTATACAGGCAGACAGGGGAAGTCTTTTTTTCTGAAAAGCAGGGAGAACACTACAGGGGCTGGAGCAGATCGGCAGTGGAACGCATTGTGAATAGTGAGACATACACAGGTAAACTTGTGCAGGGGAAAACTTCTATTACGGCGAGAGATGAGAATAATCGCCTCCATAAGCCGGAAAGTGAGTGGTGCATAAAAGAAAATGCCCATGAACCATTGATAGATGTCCGGATGTTTGGGCAGGCGAAAGAGATCATGCAGAAAATTCATGACAGAAGCAGGGCTTGTGACCATCCGGCAAAGGGATGTACTATTTCCGAAGATATATTTGATGAGGTGCTGTACTGCGGAGTTTGCGGAAGGAAAATGACACGGAATAGCCAGATCAAAACATATCAGGATGCAGGGAAGCGAAGGATTGATGGCTATTTTTGTTTGAACAGCAGGCAGACGAGGGTGGATATATGCCCGGAGACAAACCGTATCCTGAAAGAACCATTGGTGGATATTTTGATGCAGTTATTCAGAGTCCAGTTTGCCATGTACTTGAAAAGGCCCAGGAAATATGTTGATTTTGCGCAGAAGCAGCTTTCAGTTAAGAGAAGGGAAATGGAAAAACGGCGTAAAAAAGTCCTGAGAAGTATGGAGATGTTCAGAGAAAAAGAGGGGCTTAAGTACATGCAGTATAAGGTGGGAGAGATATCTCAAAAGGAATACGTTGCCTATAAAATGCAGCAGGAAGGTAAAAAGCAGGATCTGGACAGACAGCTTGCTCAGATAGAAGACGATGTGAAAAAGGCAGATATTCTGGCCCAAAAGGTGCCCGCCATGGTCCGGTCGATTTTGCATCTAAGGAGCGGAAAAGAACTGACAAAGGAGATGGTGGAGGCGTTTATTGACAGGATCTATGTGTATCCGGGGAAGAGAGTGGAAATCTTGTGGGACTATATGGATGGCTGCATGGACAAACAGCTGTAGGAGGTGCTTAAGTGTGAGTAGGGTTGCAGTATATCTTAGATTGTCGATGGAAGATACAGACGATAGAGATGAGAGCAACAGCATCAGCAGCCAGAGAGTGCTTATCATGAGATACATTGATTGTCAGGAAGAACTGCGGAAGATGGAAAGAGCAGAGTTTTGTGATGACGGATTTTCGGGGACTGATATGAAAAGACCGGGGATACAGAGGATGCTCGGGGAAGTAAAGGCGGGCAGGATAGGATGTATTGTCGTAAAAGATATGTCCCGGTTTTCAAGGGATTATATTGAACTCGGGACATATATGAACCAGATATTTCCGTTTTTAGGAGTGCGCTTCATTGCCATCAACGATCACTATGACAGTCGGGAGCACAAAGGAAATACAGCTCCGATAGACACGGCTTTTCATACGCTTTTGTATGATTTGTACAGCAAAGATATATCCGTAAAAGTAAAGGCGGCGTTGGACAGTAAATGTGCAAATGGGGAGTTTGCATTTGGGACTGCACCGTTTGGATATGAGAAGAGCAAAGAGATAAAAAACAGGGTTATAGTAAATCCGGACGAGGCTGAGGTTGTCAGGGGTATCTTTTCAATGGCTTATGCGGGAAACAGCAGCACACAGATCGCGAGGATGCTGAATGAAAAAAAGATGCCGACTGTGATGCAGATGAGGTGTTCGGATAGAAAGAATAAGGACGGAAAGATCCGGGCATGGAGCACACAGGCTGTCAGGCACATCCTGAATAACCGGTTTTATTTGGGGGAGATGACTTACGGCAGAACCAGTCGGAAATATGTGGGAAGCAGAGCGGGGGTTAAAACGCCTGAAACGGAGTGGAAGACCATAGAGAACCACCACGAACCGCTTGTCACAGCAGAAGTCTATGAAAAGGTGTGCAGTTTTCACGATGGGATTTCTGTGGATCGGAAAACGGAGAAGCATCCGTTAGTGGGAAAGATTTACTGCGGAGGATGCGGCTATGCCATGGCCTATAAGCCTTTGCGGGGAAAGAATAAGTACCGGAGGTTTGAGTGTTATAAACATGCCACTTTGCAGATACCGGACTGTTGTACCTATTTTTCTGCTGATATGCTTGAGGAACTGGTGCTTTCTATACTGATTAAGGAACTAATGCTGCGTGGGGATGCCGGGAAGCAGAAAGAGAGCCTGCGCTCTTTTCAGAAAACCTGTATAGAGAAACTGGAAAAGGAATTGGCTGAAAACAGGAATCAGAGAAAACTGTTATCGCAGGAGAAAGCTGATCTGTATGAAAGCTATGCATTGGGAAAGATGGATGTTGTCTCCTACAAGGAGAAAGCGGAAGAACTGACGGAGCAGAAATATTTATTATCGGTCAGGGAAAGGGAACTGTTGGAAGAGTTTGAAGGGATTAGCGAGGAATTTCGGAAGACGGAAGAGGATATGAGGCAGATCATAAGGTTTTCCCGTATGGAGAAACTGACACAGGAGGCAGTGGATATCTTTATTAAGAGGATTTATGTTTATAAAGATAAAAGAATTGAAATTGAATGGAATTTCAGGGAATAAAGTTGCGATAAACACGATGAAAAAACAGATAAAATAGGGATAATTTAATGAAAAATACGGAGGATTAAGATGGCAAATATATATGATGGTGCGTTCAGGACAATTTTAAACGACTGCAAACAACTGATTATTCCGATGATCAATGAGATTTTTGGGGAAGATTACACTGGAAAAGAGAAGATTGAGTTCCGCCCTAATGAACATTTTTTAGACCAACAGAATGACGCAAATCAGGAAAGGATAACTGACACTAATTTTACGATATGGGGCAGAGAAAAGAAAAAATATCATCTGGAATGCGAAAGCAGTCTGCCTGATGGACGGATGACGATTCGCCTGTTTGAATACGATGCACAGATAGCGTTAGACGAGGGGAAAATAACCGGCGAGACATTGACGGTGACGTTTCCTAATACGGCAGTGCTGTACCTGCGAAGCCGTAAGAAGACACCAGATAAGATGAAGTATGTGATAAAAACACCAGGAGGTACGGTGGAATATGATGTCCCGATTATGAAAATGCAGGAATACTCTCTGGATGATATTTTTGCAAAGGATCTATTGATATTGATTCCTTTTTATATTTTTTCACATGAGAAGCAATTTATGGTGTATAATAGTAATGAACAGAAGTTAGAAGAACTGAAAACGGAATATCGGGGGATTCTGGAGCGGCTTGATGAACTGGAGAGAAAGAAAGTGATCGGAGCGTTTGATAAGCGGGTTATCATCGAACTTTCCGGCGATGTGCTCAAAGAGATTGCACGGAAGTATGAGAACATACAGAAAGGCGTAGGTGGGATGATGAGAGGACCGATGATTGAGACAAGTGCAAGGAGACTAAGAGATAAAGCAGAAAATGATGCAAAGAGAGAAGCGGCACTTCGGATGTTGCAGGATGGAGAATTGCCGATAGAAAAAGTGGCAGAATATTCGGGGCTTGCAATCAAAGAAGTGGAGGAGCTCGCAAAGCTTCAGACAGTATAGGTAAGTCAGATATTTATAAGGCAAAGCAGTAAATCAGTTATTCGGTTTGCTGCTTTCTCTTTATAAATATATTGCAATTTAGACAAGATGAATGAAAGCTAATTTATTATTAGAGGAACAGCATAATGTTCAACTGTAAAATGAAAAGTTAAAATTTAAATGATATGAAAAGGTACAGTTGTTGATTTGATAATGTAAATTTATGATATTAATTAGAGAAATACTTGACACAAGTTTTAACACATGTTATTTTTATGTTGAATAAAAAGCTTGGCTGTAGAAAAATTTTTTTCTAGTAGCTCTTCAGTATCTTAAGTAGATGTGAATGTGGGTAATATAGTTTTGCTGGGAAAGGTATATTCTTTTGTGGCTTATTGTTCGCGTTCTACTTTTGTAGGCGCTTTTTTGTTCTAAAAATATAGCCATAAGGAGGAAAAGTTGATGGCAATTGTTATTGAGTTTCCTGCAAAGCAGGTAAAGAAAATGGATAATCCAGTTACAGAATTGGCGAAGGATGGTTCAAAAAAATATGTCTGCTATGTAAGGTTACAGGATGTTCCAGAAAAATTTGAAGAATGGATGGGGACAAATCCACGAGACCAAAAACTTACTACTAATGTTGCAAGAGATATCGCGAAAAGTATTGAAAGTGGATGTAAAAATTTCCATGAGAAAAACAGAGGAATTGTTATGTCCGTAGATAAGTTTGATTATGATAATAAAACTGGAAAGGTAAAAGTTACTTTAACAGATGCCGAAATTCATGGAAATATTGATGGTGGCCATACTTTAAAAATTATTTTGGAAAAGCAAAGAGATTGTGAATTATTATTTGAGCAATATGTTTTTTTTGAATTTTTTACTGGAATATCTTCGCCAGTGGAATTGGCAGAGGCACGAAATCAATCTATCCAAGTTGACCAGCGCTCTATTGAGGAATTAAATCGTAGTTTTCAACCAATTAAAGAGGCATTAAAAAATGAAAGTTTTTTTGATCGCATTGCTTTCAAACAAAATGAGCACGCAGGTCAAAAAAATGTAATAGATATCCGCGAAATTATTGCAATTATGAATATGTTTAATCAGAGCATTTATCCTTTGCGGGGAGATACGCAACCAATTCAATCTTATACAGGCAAAGAAGCTAGTTTAAATAGGTTTTTAAGATTAAAAGATTCTCGTGATCAAATTATAAAAAATATGACGCCTATTATCCCAGAAATTTTTAATATATGGGAAATGGTAGAAACAACATTTGCAGATAAGGGAAATTCTGTAGGAAGAACATATAGAAAAAAGAAAATGTCAAAATATGTTGATGAATATACTGTAGTAAGTTACTCTACATTTGGAGATAAACCAATGAATTATGTTTTGCCTAAAGGATTGATTTTTCCTATAGTTGGAGCATTTAGAGCACTTGTTACAGTAAATAAATCAACACAAGTTTATAGTTGGAAGCTATCACCTGAGAAAGTTTGGAACAAATTAGGGGGAAAATTGATTAATACTATTATGACTTCATCAGAGGATTTGGCAGATAGCCCAGACGCAGTAGCAAAATCACCTAATACATGGGATCTTCTGCATAAAGAGATTCTTTTGTATTCTATGTTATCTGATGAGAATAATTAGAATTGCATATAGTTAGCGATTTTCTGAAAGTATCTTTTGAATGATATGAGTGTATATCAAGGATTATTCCTATGCGGGGAAAGTGCAGATTTGTAATATTGGGTGGGAAAGCAGTGAATTGGTTATTCGATTTGCTGCTTTCTTCGTTATAAAAAATGTAAATTTGAGTATTTCAACTTGACAATAATCTAACACACGGGGTATAGCTCAATGTGTGTTTTCGTGATATTTACGGGAAAAATTAAAAAAATTTTCGTAACAATAACTTGACACACGAGGGGTATGGAAAATTGAATTTGCAGAGGACGTTTGAGACACTGCGGGTGTGAGGATGGAGATTCCTGCTTAGAACAGCCAATAAAATAGAACCAGGTGAATTATGGCATATGGGCTTGTTGGGGGAGGGCAGGGGCAGAAGCTGACAATAAATGTTATGTTGACACA
This sequence comes from bacterium 1XD8-76, assembly GCA_003611955.1. GTDB lineage: Bacteria > Bacillota > Clostridia > Lachnospirales > Lachnospiraceae > 1XD8-76. The sequence continues at coordinate 11,283 of RAZE01000024.1, read as the reverse complement.
GGGTGGAATAAATGATGTAATTGAAAGAAAAGCAGTATTTTGTGAAGGGTTGTCCATGTTCAATATCATATCAGAAAGTTTCTTTGTACCGTTGGCATCTCCTAATAAGCTGGTATATTGGGAATGCATCTGCAGGCTGTTTTCCATTATGGATAACCAGCTGTCTTTCGGCGTGGAACGGGATGTGCTGGTGGATGAACTGCAGTACTATTTTGAGCAGGCGAATGCGGCGGATCTCGCAGATGAGGAACTGACAGGGACGGACAGCCGGGGTAAGGCAAACTGGATGCTGCGCCGGTTGGAATATTATGGCTGGATAGAGATAGAAACGGATAAGAGCTATGTGCAGAGAGTTAACTTCAAGGAGTACGCAGTCAAAATTGTCAAAACTCTTTTGGAGGTTGCCGAGGGAAGGCAGATCGAATATCAGGGATACATATATACGATCTACTCTCTGGTGCGCAGCAGTACCGATCATCCCGGCGTAGTTCTCATGCAGATCCTGGAGAATACGGATCTGCTGATCACAGGTCTGAAAAATTTAAATTCCAGCATCAAGCATTATATTGATGATCTGACAAGACATAAAACAGTGGCGGAGATTATGAATGCCCTGTTTAATGATTATATTACCAATATAGTGGACAAGGCATATCACAGACTTCTGACTTCCGATAATGTGTCAAAATTCAGACCGGAGATCGTAGAGCGGTTGGAAAACAGGGGCCGGAGCAGAGCCTATGTGGAAAAGACGGCGGCGGAGATTGCCGGCATTAAGGAAGTCTCAAAGGAGGCCGCGGAAGAACTGGTCTATCAATATCTTCACAGTGTCGTAGATGCTTTTCAGAATATGGATGATATCCTGAAAGAAATCAATCAGAAAAATACCCAGTATCAGCGTTCGGCGGTAAACCGCGCGCGCTTTATGCTGACGGGAAGCGAGGATGTCAGGGGACAGATCAAGGAGATCCTGATGGGGATCAATGAGAGAATCACCGCGGAGCAGATGAATCCCGGCGGCATCTACAGGATCGATTTTCTGGATGAACTGATTCGGATTTACAGCGTCGGTTTTCTGGACGAGAGATCTTTTTATTCACCTGTGGAGGGGAAAAAGGAATTTAAGCCGGAGGAGATCGCGGAGGCGGAACCAGATCTTATCATACGGCAGGAAAAACTGCGCAGGATGGCGGAGAAAATGCAGAAAGTGCTGAGCGTTCCGAAGATCAATGCCTATGTCAAAACGCAGCTCGGGGAGAAAAGGGAACTTCTCGCGTCACAGTTTCCGCTTAAGACTGCAGAGGACTTTGTGAAGATCATCTATATCAGGCTGTACGGTCAGAGAAAGAATATGGACTATACGGTTGAGCTGAATGATTATGGTGAGAGAAACGGCTACCGGTTTAAAGATTTTTTGATTCGCCTGAAAAAGTGACAGCGGGAAAGGACATGGCAATCGATATGAATTTACTTGACGTAATACTTCAAAGGGATAAGGATAATTTTGTCAGGATCTGCAACAGGCTGCTGGGAACCTGCTTTTTGTGCAAGGGAAATATCACAGCCAGATCCGACTACTATTTTGTGCTGAAACATAAAGCGGAAATGGCGGAGTATCTGTCTGTGCTGGGATACCGGTTGGAGATCAACGAGGAATACGGCGTGGTCCAGCTGACGAATCCGCTGAATTTCAACAGGCTGAATCTGAAACTGTACGAGTCTGTCATTTTGCTGATTCTGCGGGTTTTGTTTGATGAGAAGAAAAGAGAACTGTCCGCGGCCGACGAGGTGATCATAAATCTGGGGGATATCCACGAAAAGTTTATGAGTTTAAAGATCAGAGACAGGCTGATCGATAAGACAACGATGAGGAATGCCCTGAGTCTGTTTAAGCGCTTCCAGCTGATTGAAATACTGGACAGAAATCTGGACAACGAAGATTCCAGAATATTGATTTTTGATTCTATCCTGATGGCCGTGAGAGTGGAAGATATCAAACAGGCTTACGACAGACTGGAGATATACAGAAAGGGAGCGAAAGCGAATGAAGACACTGACGAGAGTGAAGCTGATTAACTGGCACCGTTTCACCAACACCACCATAGAGTTTGGCTCTTCCACGCTCCTTTCGGGGGAAAACGGGGCCGGAAAATCCACTCTTTTGGACGCGATCCAGTTTGTGGTCACCTGCACTGCGAATTATTTCAACAAGGCGGCCCATGAAAACGGAAAGAGGAAACTGGCGGGATATATACGCTGCAAGACAGGAAAAGAAAATAAACCTTATGAGCGGACCGGGGAGATCAGCGCGCATGTCGCACTGGAGTTCTATGAGGACAGCAAAAAACAGTATTTTGTGGTAGGGGCAGTGATCGATTCCGCCTCCGAGGGGCAGGAAAAAACAGTCCGCTATCTGATGGATCATACCAGATTTACGGAGGATATGTTTTTTCAGGGGAAGACACCGAGATCCATCAACCAGTTTCACAGTGCAAACAGCGGAAAAATCAAGATGTGGTGCAAGACGGGGATAGAGGCAAAGAAGATGATAAAAACCCGTTTCGGAAGGATCGAGGACAAGTTTTTCTCTCTCATTCCCAAGGCGCTGGCGTTCCGCCCCATTGACGATATCAAGGATTTTGTGTATTCCTATGTGCTGGACGAGAAGGAAGTCAATATTGATATTCTGAGGGAGAATGTCAGAACCTATCAGGAGCTGGAGAAGACGCTGGACAGCGTGAAACGTCGTATCGCCAAACTGGAGATCATCGAGGGACATCATTTGCAGGTGATGGATGGTCTTGGGAAGGATAAAATGTACGATTACTTTTTGGAGAGAGCCGAAGCCGATATTCTGGGAGAGCGCTTCTCAGAGGTGAAAAGTCAGCTGCAGATGGAGAAATACCGACTGGAACAGCGGGAAATGGAGATCAAAGCGACAACAGACGAGAAAAATGAGCGACAGCAGATGCGGGACGCGCTGATGGCGGAACTTGCAAAGGATGAAGATTTTCTCGCGCTGGACGGACAAAAGAGAGAATTGCAGAAACTGCAGACGGCACTGCAGGAACAGGAGGAAGAGCGGAGGGATCTGCTTGCCAGCGTGAAGACCTCCAGCGCTCAGGTGACGAAACTGCTTAAATTAAGGGATGCGGATCCCTGTTTCAGGGAGTACGATAAAGTTCTGAAAAATCTGGGGATGCAGGAGGATATTTCTGAGGTTAAATTTCTTACGAGGAGAGTGATCGCCTGCAAAAAGCAGATGTATGACGAAAACCAGCTGGAGAGTGCAAAACTGCAGGTGCAGTTAAACGGCAGGAAGACAGAGCGCCTTGAGCTGAATAAAAAGATAGAACAGCTGAAGCAGAAGAAACTGACTTACCCGGAGGAGGTAGTGAAAGTCAGACAGGCGATCGAGGAGGAGTTTGCCCGGATCGGCCGGAAACCGGAGCCGAGAATCCTGTGTGAACTGCTGGAAATTTCGGAGGAGCAGTGGCGGAATGCGGTGGAGGGTTATCTGAATACTCAGCGCTTTTATATTCTGGTGGAGCCGGAGAATTTTGATATTGCTCTGGGAGTCTATGACAGGCTGCGCAAGGGAAAGAAGGCGTATGGGGTGGGACTGATCAATACCAGAAAGCTGGAAAAGTACAGCGAGGCACCGGAGGGGACGCTTGCGGCGATGGTCTCTTCCCAAAACCGGTATGCCAGTCAGTTCATTAATATGATTCTGGGCAAGGTCCATATGTGTAAGCATTACAGTGAACTGAAAAATTATCCCGTTTCCATCACGAAAGAATGTATGAAGTATCAGAATCATGTGGCAAGCGCCATCAGGCCGGCAATTTTTGAGACGCCCTTTATCGGGCAAAATGCAGTGCGAGTGCAGCTTGAGCAGGCGGTAAAAGAGAGAGAACGGATATCCGAAGAAATTCGTAAGTTGGAAGAGCAGTTAAGGAAACTCGCACAGGTGACGGATGTCTTAAATGTGGATGCGGATGTGGATATTCAGTACCGACTGGATGTGCTTACCAGGATAAAAACCATACGGGCGGGGATAGACAAGTGTAAGAAGAATATTGTTACGCTGGAGAAAAATGCCACGATGATCCAGAAGAGAATCCAGCTTCAGACACTGGAAACAATGATCAGCGAACTGGATATTCAGCTGGGAAAATGGAACCAGGAGACAGGAAGATATGAGCAGAAGATAGAAGATTATAAAAGGGAGACGGAGAGACTGCAGGCTGAGCGCGCCTTTAAACAGGAGGCTGTCGTCAGACTGGGAGCAGCAGCGAAGGATGCGCTGCCGGCGTGGAACAGCGACTACGAAAAACAGACCGGGGATAAAACCTTTGAACAGTTCCGCGATAATTTTGCAAGAAGAAAAAAAGCCAATGCAACCACTGTGGAACGCGCCAGGGAAGATATGGTGAATGCCATGGTCTCCTACAAGACGGAACATGATTTCGGCGCCGCTCCCAGTATGGAAGGCTACCCGGATTTTGCCGAGGTCTACGAAAGACTTCGCACGTCGGAGCTTCTGAACTATGAGGAGAAGGTACAATCGGCCAGACAGGCGGCGGAGGAGGAGTTCAGGGAACAGTTTCTGGCCAAACTGCAGGAAAATATGAAGCAGGCACAGAGTGAGTTTAAGGAACTGAACAGAGCGCTCAGAGATATCATTTTCAGCAATGAGAAATATGAGTTTATCCATCAGCCCAGCAAACGGTACAGACAGTATTATGAGATGATCATGGATGATTTTAATGCCATACAGGGAGAGTCTATCTTCAGCGGACTGTTCCACGAGAACCATAAGGAAGTCATCGATGAACTGTTTGAGAAACTGGCCTTGGACAATGAGAACAGCGCGCAGGCTCTGGATGAGTTTACCGATTACAGAACGTATATGGACTATGACATTAAAATAGTACACAGCGACAACAGTTATTCCTTCTACTCCAAAGTATGTGAGGAAAAGAGCGGCGGTGAGACACAGACGCCTTTTTATGTCACTGTGGCGGCTTCCTTCGTGCAGCTGTACAGCAATAATATCGGTGGCGAGGCGATCGGCCTTGTCTTGTTTGATGAGGCTTTCAACAATATGGATGATGAGCGGATAGGAGGGGTACTGGAATTTTTGAGGAGACTGCCGCTGCAGATTATCATTGCCGCACCGCCTGACAAAATCCAGTACATCAGTCCGTCCGTGGAGGAGACGCTGTTGATCATGACGGATGAGAAGGTCAGCTTTGTGGAGAGGTATCACAATGGAGCGGTATGATAAAAAAATTATGGACAGGCTCCTGGATTCCTACGAGGAGAGCACGCTGTTTGACGGAAAAAATAAGATGACAGTGCACATTGCCTTTCCCTTCAACAAAAAAAACATTCCGGCATATTTTGACGAGAGTTCTCTTGTCTATGAGGAGATCCATGCCGCCATGCAGGAACTTGAGTGGAGAGGACTTATTGACATCATATGGAGGAAGGGGAAGGAAGGCCACATTATTTCGAAAGTGGTTTTGCGCACCGAAAATCTGGAGGAAGCCTACGCTTACGTGGCCAGGATATCCAGGGCGGACAGGATCAGGGAGAATCGAGCTCTGCTTGCAAAGCTGCGGGAGCGTTTTGACACGCCGGTCTATCAGGCGTTCATAGAGTATCTGGATGGCCGCCTGAAAAACGCGCAGTCGGTAAAGGAGTTTATTGATCTGTCAAACCCGGAGGAGACGGAAATTTTTCTGACGGGGATCGGAGAGATCGAGAGGAATGACAGAAACTGCTATATCAGAGAATTTTCCATAGAACATTTCCACGACTCCAAGGTATTCGAATCCATGAGAGGGAAAATTGTGAGAGTGATGCGCACATTCGGGGAGGGGTACGAAGAGAAGGATCTGAATGAGATCCTTGCGGAATACGGAATTTATCACACGCCGAACTATGTGTATTTTAAAGGGAATGTTTCAATCAGAGTGGGAGAGTGCCCGTTTCAGGTCGGGGAACTGCGCCAGGGACTGGGAATCTCCGGGGAAGATATCGACAGGGTTTGTTTTGAGGACGGGGCGAGGATCCGCAGGGTGATCACAATTGAAAATCTTACGACCTTTTTCAGATGGGAGGAGGAGGAAAGTCTGATGATCTATCTGGGAGGGTATCACAACAGTGTCAGACGCATACTGCTGCAAAAAATTTATCATACGTTTCCGGATGCCTGCTATTGTCATTTCGGAGACATTGATGTGGGAGGTTTTCTGATTTACGAGGACCTGTGCAGGAAGACGGGAATTCCTTTTACATGCTGCAGGATGGATCTGGATACCCTGACAGAGTACGAAGCGTACGGCAAAGCGCTGACGGAGAACGACCGCGTCGGAATAGAGAGGATATTAAAAGAAAATCCGGATGTCCAGTACGCGGAGGTTCTCGAGTATATGTTGTCGGCCGGGGTGAAGCTGGAGCAGGAATGTATCGTTTAGAGCAGGTAATTATTTTCCCGGTTTGCGATCTGTAAAGGGACTAACTTACAGGTCGCATACCCTCCCATGACCAACGGCTCTGACCTGCAGATTTCTTCCGCTTCTTCGCGGCTGTCTGTCTTTAAAATATACATTCCTGCCATTCCCGGATAACCCTTGAATACGCCGCAGATTTCCAGTATTCCTTTATCGTCCAGCTTTCTAATATTTTCAACATGTTCCACAACTGTCTGTTTTGTCATTTTATTGTAGGTTTTGCTTTTCTCTATCATTACCATGTACATCCATTTTTCCATATCATTTTCTCCTTTCCGTTTTACGAGGGTAAATGTGTCATGTTGCATTTATCATAGGGATAGTATAACATAGAATGGTGACAAAAAGTGTCATTATTTGAAAAGGAGATGAAAATTGTCGAAAGCGGAACGGCTCATTGAAATGATGATAACTATAAATGCAAAAAGGGATTTTACGGTGGGAGAATTGGCAGATGAATTTTCCGTGTCAAAAAGAACCATACTGCGTGACTTGCAGGAGTTGGAACGGGCGGGTTTCCCTCTTTACTCCGAAGTTGGGGCGGCAGGTGGATATCATATTTTGAAAGAACGCATATTGCCGCCGGTTGCGTTTTTGGAAAGTGAAGCAAAAGCGGTTTTCTTTGCCTGTCAGGCGCTGCAGTATTATCGCGACTTACCGTTTGAACAGGAAACCATATCTGTCTTAAAAAAATTTTTGAATTGTCTGCCGTTGGATCTGCAAAACAGTATCATGCAGATTCAAAACAGGGTAGTATTCTGGATTCCGGACAGGCATCGCGATTCGCCATTATTGAAAGCCATGCTTCTTGCTGCGGTGAACCGCCATGCCGTAACAATACGGTATTCATCGGCATACTCTGAAAGCACACGCACGATTATACCTATCGGTTTATATGCCATGAATGGACTTTGGTATTGTCCTGCCTATTGTACATCTGCAGAGCAAATCAGAGAGTTCCGGGTTGACCGCATCAAAGAGATCCTGGAGGAGAGGCCCTGTCCGAAAGGGAAATATCCTGTTCCGGCGTCAATTCAGGAATATCTTGAAAAAACAGAAACTAAAAATGATTGCCACATAAAGATCCGGTTGACGGATATAGGCGTTAAACGCTGTGAAAGTGAGTGTTTACTCGCCAGGGGGTTAAAAACATTTCCAGCGGGCGGCGGGATGATAGACATGGAAATAAACCGTGCGGCGTTAGAATGGGTTGCCGATTATATTTTGCCCTTTGGGAATAACGCCGCCGTGCTGGAACCGGTGGAATTGACAGAGCTAATGCAGAAAAAAATATACGAATTGTATCTGCACTATTGCCATTCGGAATGATTGCAGCTGGAACCGGGCTTCTCCAGCTTTATCTGAAAAGCTTTCGTATACCCCTCCCCGAAGTCCGTGTGGAGAGAGATTTTGCCCCCGTGCATCTCCACGATCTTGGCGGTGATGCTGAGACCGAGGCCGCTGCCGCCCGTTGTGGCGCGGACGGTGTCCTCCCTGGAAAAGGGTTCAAAGATGCGCCCGGCAAATGCGGGATCAATCGGCCTGCCGTCATCGGCGACTGTGACAGTATAGTTTTTTAACCGAATGAGGACTTTTCCGCCTTCTTTTCCGTACCGCAGAGCGTTGGTCAGCAGATTGGTGACAGCGCGGCCGATCTGCAGGCTATCCATATCACAGGGAATGTAAGTTTCCGGTATATCCACTGTGAGATCGATGTGTTTTTCCTCGAAATCCATGTAGAAAGCGGCGACGGTCTCCCGCAGGAGTTCCGCCAGATTGCCCCGTTCTCTGTGCAGGGCAAAGCCTTCGCTGTCCAGCTTCACATACTCAAACAACAGGGTGATCAGCTCATCGATCCGCATGGCTTTCCCGTAGATGGCATTTAAATAATCCAGGCTTTTTTCCCCGGAAGCCACGCCCTCCGCCAGCGCTTTGCTGTAGCCGCAGATCGTGGTGATGGGTGTTTTGATGTCGTGGGCGATGTCTGACAGCAGGAGGCTTTTTTTGCGTTCATAGGAAAGCTGTCGTTCTTTTTCTTCCCGCAGCAGTTCGTTGACTTTGTTGGTCACTATTCGGTAAAACCAGAGAGAGCCGGCGATGTAGGGGAGGATGCTCAGGCTCAGCAGAAACAGGAGCAGAAGCAGAATCATGACCGTGAGCAGAGAACCCTGCCATCCCGGATAAAACGGCGAGGAGATCCGGATCTGTACACCGGCTCCCGCCAGATCGCTCAGAAGCCCCTGCAGGTAATCCGCGGCGCCGCCGGGCAGGAGAGAGATCAGGTAGAGCAGCACGATATATATCATGGAAAGGAGAAGGTTTCCGCTGCCGGAGACCGTGATCTGCTGCATTTCCAGGATATCGGTCAGAAACGGGAAGATCACCTGCTGATAAAGAATGCTGAGCAGTCCCTCCGTGACATAGATGCCGAACAAAATGAATATAAAATTTTTGATGAGATACCATTTCAGGGCTTTTTTGGGCATTGTTCACTCTCCTTCATCTTCCAGGCGATACCCGAGGCCGCGGATCGTGCGGATATACTCCGTGCCGCCGCGGTCCAGTTTGGAGCGCAGCTTGGATATGCAGACCATGACATTGTTGTCAGACAGCATGTAGCTTTCTCCCCAGCCTTCCTCAAAAAGCTGTTGTTTGGTAAACACTTTGCCGGGATTTTCCATAAACAGTTTCATGATCCGGAACTCCACGGAGGTCAGTACGATTCTCTCTTCCTTCCGGTACAAAAGGCAGCTTTTCAGATCCAGCCGCAGCGTTTGTGTCTCCAGAATATTTTTCTCTGTGATTCTGTTTTTCCCGCCGCCCAAATCGTAGAAGCGGCGAAGGTTGGAGTGGACTCTGGCGACGGCCTCCAGAGGGACAAAGGGTTTTGTGATGTAGTCGTCGGCTCCCAGATCGAGCCCCAGTATCTTGTCGGAGTCACCGGATCTGGCGGACAGGAGGATCACCGGGATATTGTTTGTTTCCCGGATGTTTTGGAGCACGCGGTAGCCGTCCGGACCGGGCATCATGATATCCAGTATGGCCAGGTCCGGCTTTTCCCTGTCTAATATGGCAAGGGCCTCCATACCGTCGGCCGCCTCGTATATTTCGTATCCGTCTTTTTCCAGATACAGGCGCAGAAGATCACGAATTTCTGCCTCGTCATCAGCGATCAATATTTTATAGTTCATAGTGTACCTCGCCGGAGATTGCAGTGAACGGTTCCGGATGTTCGGGCAGGGAAGATTCCGGTGAGCTCAGCTTTCGGTACAGAGCCGCGAAGGTCAGATCCTGCCAGGGGACCACGTAAAAGATTTCCAGAATACCGCATGTCATAAGACCGCCGATGTGCCAGAGGATAAAGGACAGATCCAGCACAAAGGTTTTCCATTTATGTCCGTTCATCATGTCCGCGCTCTTTTGCAGCACCTCCCGGTAGTTCATATCCGGCTGCTCCGCCAGAATGTAGGGAACCATGCGGTACTGATATTGTTTGTAAAAACCGGGAATGATAAACAGCAAAGTCCACAGGAAAATGCGAATATCATAGTGGAACATGGTTTTTATCACGTTTTTGTAGGAGTGGTCGAAACCGTAAGCGATCTCCCGCACTTTGGCCGTATCGTCGATGCTTTTGATCATAAAGCGGCTGACGCCCACCCGGAAGGGGAAGATCAGCAGCACCTGCAGTGTGTAGAGAAAAACCAGAATAACGGCGGAAATGAAAAGGAAAATTGTCATGCCGATTATCTGGGAGTTTTTGGAGACGGTATTTACAGAATTTCGGGGTGTACCCCATTCCTCCGCCTCCGTCGCCGCAATTTTGGCGGATGTATTTTGGACGGGACGGCTGTTGTTGCTTCTCCCGCCGAAAAAGCCGTAGCAGAAGACGAGCCCCAGAAATGATACCAGTACGATCCGCCAGTAATTCCGGTGCAGGGCTTCCTTTGCCTTTCCTTTCAATTCTGATCTTGTCCAGTTCATAAGTGAGATCCTCCTTTTTAAAGTGTAATGTATGTCTGCTGTTATAGTAAGGATAGCACAAAAAGCTTAAACGGGAAGCAGGAAAAGCTTAAAGTAATCTTAAATGTGGAAATCACTTTACAGAGTATACCGGACCGTGCTATTATCATCTCAAACATATCCGTGATCTGAAGTTCTGATATCACGTCTGTGACAAATCGCCTGTTTGGGAGGAATTTAACATGCGGTATATTTTGATGATACTTACCATTTTTACGGGAGAACTTTTCTGGAAGGACCATGTGGAGAGAGAAATACCAGAGGGCAGCAGTAAAAAGGCGCTGCGCAATACGGTCATACTGACAAAGCATCACAACTACGGAGCGGCCTTTAATACCGGGGAACGGAGACCGGGGATCGTAAAGGGAATTTCTGTTCTTTTGACAGTGCTGGCAGCTATATTTTTTATATTTAGCTTTGGGACGGTCGGGAAAGGCATGCTAAAATTCGGCCTGTCCCTTCTTCTGGGCGGTGCGTTCAGCAATACGTACGACAGATTGAGGCGCGGGTATGTGGTGGATTACTTTCGGCTGAATGTGCCGGCGAAAAGGATCAGGAACCTGATCTTCAATATATCTGACTTCTGCATTGTGGTAGGGGCGGTGTTGGCCGTGCTGGGGGAACAGGAACTTTTTGAAAACTGACGGATGACTGATTATCGAAAAAAGGGGGGTGTCGCAAAATCATCAAATTAGATGATTGAGCGGCACCCCCGCTCTAGTTCTACTAACAAAAAATC
>RAZE01000023.1 GCA_003611955.1 bacterium 1XD8-76 | reverse complement strand
GATTTTTTGTTAGTAGAACTAGAGCGGGGGTGCCGCTCAATCATCTAATTTGATGATTTTGCGACACCCCCTTTTAATCGTAATGACAATATTGCAAATTCTCAATAAATGCAAATAAAGATATTTCTGATTTAAAAATTTCTTGATTTATATTATATTTAAGAACAGGCACTAATTGTGATACTGATTAATAGGTGCGCATAATTCCGGGAAGAATCGTATCTTCCGAATTATAACTTGGTTACGTTTACAGCCTGAGGTCCCTTTGCGCCGTCAACTACTTCGTATTCTACCGCAGCGCCTTCTTCAAGAGACTTGAAACCTTCCATGTTCAGTCCGGAATAATGTACGAATACATCGTTACCGTTCTCATCGGAGATGAAGCCATAACCTTTCTGGTTGTTAAACCATTTTACCGTACCTTTGTTCATAATGATACCTCCAAAAAATAAAAGTTAATTTGTCAGTGCAGAATGTATTTTAATGGCTACACTCAGCAACACTCTTAGAATACCATGAATAGTAATAAATGTAAAGGAAATAAAAAACTTTTTTTGACTTTTTTTGGCGGAGAAAAATGATATAATAGGTGTAAAAGATAAATCGGAGGAGGAAGACAGATGAAGAAATTTCTGGAGGAATTTAAAGCCTTTGCACTGAAAGGAAATGTGATGAATATGGCGGTCGGCGTCATTATCGGCGCTGCGTTTGGCGACCTGGTGACATCCTTCACAACAAACATCATTCAGCCGATCATCGCCTGCATCGGCAGTGCGGAGGTGCATGGAAGGATCGACCTGTTCGGCACGGGGAACTATATTGATTACGGTGCGTTTCTCAGTTCGGTAATTTATTTCCTGATCATGGCGCTTGTGATCTTTATGCTGGTGAAGACAATGAACCGGGTGATGGATATCGGAAAGAAAAAAGAGGAGGCGCCAGCGCCGACGACAAAGAAGTGCCCTTATTGTAGGAGCGAGATCGCGCTGGACGCCGTGAGATGTCCTCACTGTACCTCTGAACTATAAAAACAGCAGCCATTTTTGCTCCGGCGTCACATTCCTGTAGTAAATAGATGGTATCCGTTTTTACCATGGCAAAGTCCTCCTGATCCATATTGTATCCCCCAAACGGGAAATTATAACAGAGGTTAAAAGATAATGCAGAGACAAAACAAAAAGACAGGTCTGATACTCGGGGGCGGCGCGATGCGCGGGATGTATACCGCCGGCGTGCTGGATGTGTTTCTGGACCATAAAATAGAGGTGGACGGCGTCATCGGTATCTCGGCGGGGGCCGTGTTCGGCGTGAATCTTTTGTCAGGACAGCGAGGACGTGTGATCCGCTACAACAAGCGGTTTAACTGTGATAAAAACTATATGGGGATCGGCCCGTTTCTCCGGACGGGCAATATTGTCAATACGGAGTATGCCTACCATGTGGTGCCGAGGGAGCTGGATAAGTTTGACGACGAGGCATACAAAAGGTCGGGGATCCCCTTTTATGCGGGGGTCACCTCGCTGGAGACGGGGAGAGCGGAATATATAAAGATAGACAGTGTGTTTGAGCAGATGGATGCGCTGCGGGCTTCGGCCTCCATGCCTTTTGTCTCGAGACCGGTGGCGTGGAATGGCCGGCACTATCTGGATGGGGATATCGCGGGCAGCATACCGTACCAGACGATGTTCGATATGGGATATGACAGGCTCGTCGTCGTGCTGACCAGGGAGAGAGGCTACCGGAAAAAACCGGTCTCCCCGGCGATGATCCGGCTGTACTATGGAAAACACAGGGAGTTTGCGGATGCGCTGATGCGCCGGCATGAAAAATATAACGACAGTGTACGGGAGCTGGAGGCATTGGAGCAGCAGGGGAGAGTGCTGCTGATCGCGCCCTCGGAGCCGATCACGATAGGCAGGATCGAGAAAAACGGCGATAAACTGCAGGAAGTGTATGAGCTGGGGATCCGGGACGGCACGGAGGCAGTCAGCAGGGTGATGCAGCTGTGTGCGGCTTTGTGATCTGTGGGGCCCGGAATCGGAATAAAAAGCGGGAAATCACAAAAAAAGAGTGGACATGCGTAGGGCGCGGTCCGCTCTTTTTTGACAGGTAAAATGAAGGAGATATCAGTTCTCCAGCGCGGTGGAACGTTTCACTTCGTGCATCTCGTTGTAGGAGGCGAAAGCTTCTTCCACCAGCTTTTCGTCCGGTTTTTTCGTGAAAGCGCTGACCACCGGCACGATCACGAGTCCCGCCAACATGGTGAAGGCGCCCGCGTTGATCGGGGACTGTAAGAGCGCCGGGAAGCTGCCGCGCGCCAGCATATTTAAAGTCATAAAGCCGGAGCCGAAGACAAAGCTGACCCAGACGGATGCCCTGGATATTTTTTTCCAGTACAGGCTGTAGAGGAACGGCGCCAGGAAAGAACCGGCTAACGCCCCCCAGGATACTCCCATGAGCTGTGCGATAAAGGTTATGGCACTCTTATACTGGATGATGGCGATCACCGCTGAGATGGCGATAAAGATAACGATCAATATGCGGATGCAGAGAAGCTGCTTCTTTTCATCCATTTTTTTCACGATATTGTCCTTGATCACGTCGATGGTCAGCGTGGAGCTGGACGCCATGACGAGAGAGGACAGCGTTGACATGGACGCGGACAGGACGAGGATAACGACCAGTCCGATCAGGAGCGGAGAGAGGTTTTCCAGCATGGCCGGAATAACCGAATCGTAACCGTTCGCTTCTATATCGATGGCAGCGGAGTAAAGCCTGCCAAAACCGCCCAGGAAATAGCAGCCTCCGGACACCACGATGGCGAAGAATGTGGAGATGACGGTTCCTTTGTGAATGGCGTTCTCATTTTTGATGGCGTAAAATTTTTGTACCATCTGGGGCAGCCCCCATGTGCCCAGCGAAGTCAGGATGACAACGCCCAGAAGATTTAACGGGTCGGGGCCGAAGAAGGAAGCAAAAGCGCCTGGCTGACTGGTGACAGCGGCATCCTCGACCATGGCGAGGGAGTGGACAGCCGCGATAAAGCCTCCGTTGGATTTCAGAACGGCGCCGATCACGGCACAGATACCGAAGAGCATGATGATACCCTGTATAAAGTCGTTGATCGCCGTAGCCATATAGCCGCCCGCGATGACATAGATGCCGGTCAGCACCGCCATCAGCACGATACAGATCGTGTAGTCGATGTTGAATGCCATACCGAACAGGCGGGACAGTCCGTTGTAGAGGGAAGCCGTATACGGAATCAGGAAGATAAAGACGATGATGGACGCGCCGATTTTCAGCGGTGTGCTGGTAAAGCGGGCGCCGAAAAATTCCGGCATGGTCGCGGAATTAAAGTGCTGTGTCATAATGCGGGTACGGCGGCCGAGAATGACCCATGCCAGCATGGACCCGATAATGGCATTTCCCAGTCCGATCCAGGTGGAAGCAATGCCGTACTTCCAGCCGAACTGTCCCGCATAACCGACAAAAATAACAGCGGAAAAGTAGGAAGTACCGTAGGCGAAAGCGGTGAGCCAGGGGCCGACGCTTCTGCCGCCCAGGACAAAGCCGCTTACATCTGTGGCATTTTTTCTGCAATAAAGACCGATAAAGATCATTACCGCGAAAAATACGATCAGCATAGTTACTTTAAAAATCATGGTGATATCCTCCGTATTTACAATTGTTTGCTTTAAAGCGTTACAGTTTAAAGTGCTAAAGTACATATTATAGGAGTGCGGAGGAAATGTCAAGAGCGGGAAGGTATGAAACGCAAAAAAACGGGTATGAAATCCTGGGCGGCAGGGTTAAGGCGGGGCGGCAAAATGTCGATGTAATATATGTAGTATGATTACAATATGCGGCAATGGATGGCGGCAAAGAGAGAGGAGGCAGGCATTGCTGAATACGGAAAACAGTATGGATTACCGGCGGGGAAATGTGAACAGAACGGGTATCCCGCAGGAAACGGCGGGATGGAACGGACGCAGCGCGCAGGGCGGAGAATTCTCCGAACATTTTTCGAGGGTGATCGATCGCGCCGCCGATGCGGACGGGAGAGCGAAAACGAAGGAGACACATTCGGCGGAGGAAGATCCGCAAAGTGTGATGGACAGGTTATCGGGGAATCACAGAGAGCTCGGAAAAGTGATAGAGGAGACAGCAAAGGAAGAGAGGAAGCTGAGCAGAGAGGAACTGCTGCAGGTGATCTCTGAACACCGGGAGGAGATTCTGAAAAAACTGAAAAACGGAGATACCAGCGTAAAAATCCCGATCGGCAGTATGAGTCTGACGGAGGAAGAGTGGGAAAAACTGTTAGAAAATTTTGACGACGCGCAGGAAAAGATCCAGGAGACGATCCGCAAGGAAAACGGAGAGGATCTGCCGGAAAAAAGACCGGATACGACGGTAAACGGCGATAAGCTGTTTGCCGGGGAAGATACGGGACATGACGTAAAGAGTCTGGAGGAACTCGCCGTTGAGGCGGGGATTCAGGGCGAAGTTGTGGCGGAGGAAGAGGAAGACTTCCCGGCGTCCCTTGTTGGGGACGACTCTGCCAGGGATCGTTCCGGAATAGACAGTAAAACGAAAAAAGGAGATCAGCATGAGAATTACATCAACTATGACAGGCAACGCATCGCTGGAGGCTGGAATGTCTCTGACGGGGAACTCCCTGGTGAATTATTTAAACGGAAATGAGTCAAACTCTCTGGCAAATTCGCTGGGGGATAGTCACTACTCCACGGCGAAGGCTCTGTCCAAAGGCAAATATGAGAAAATGAAAGAGGCTGCGGAAAATCTGGAACAATTCACGGAGCGTTTGAAGGAAAGCGGCGGCAAGTCCATCTATGAGAAGGCGAGAGAGAGCGGCGATCTCACCGAATTATACGGGGAAGTGGAGAAAATGGTTGCCAGCTATAACGGTATGTTGGATAAACTACGCACGGATATGACTACCATGGGCAGATTTTATTATCAGAGCCTGAAGGAGGCAGTGGCGGAAAATAAGGAGCTACTGAGCTTTGCTGGTGTTTCGATCGACAAAAACGGCAAAATGAAGCTGGACAAAGATAAGTTGAAAACAGTGGATGCCGATCAATTGGAGAGCATTTTCGGCGCGGACGGAACATTGTCTTCCAAGTTGAATATGATCGCCGGCAAAGTGGCGGACAGCGCGGAGGCAAATTTGAAGAGCGCTTCCAGCCAGTATAATGCCGCGGGGAACAGCGTCGATTCACTGATAAGGAGTTATGACGCAAAGCGATAAAACGCTAAAAATTGAAATAGAGAAATGCGGAAATCCCTGACAGCGACAGGACAGACCACAGCATACAGACAACTGTGACGATCGTTCTTCTGAGAGTGGGTTTGAATACAAGTTCTTTGCTGTTTTTGAAAAACAGTATGACGACAAAAGCGGCAAGGAGAAAAAGCCACAGATAGAAAGCGGTAACGTGGGATGCCAGATACTGCAAAACAGGGATTTTTTCTTCCAGAAAGGCAAATTCTTCCAGACGAAAACATCCGGCCAGTTCTTCGCGAATGGAGAAACCGGTGAAATGGAAGATTTGCCTTAAAAACGTTATGGCGGTTTCGATGCTGTCCGCCCGAAAAAGAATCCAGAGGAAATCTACGGCGGCGAAGGTGGCGGCCCAGCGTATTGGTTTACATAATTTTGACCATTGTTTCTGAAACAGGCGGTTCAAACAGCTGAGCAGACCGTGCAGTACGCCCCACAGGACAAAAGTCCAGTTGGCGCCGTGCCAGATCCCGCTGACGAGGTAGACGATCATTATGTTTACATAAGTTCTGAACCTTCCCCTGCGGTTCCCCCCGAGAGGGATATAGATATAGGTTTTCAGAAATCGGGTGAGGGACATGTGCCACCTGTCCCAGAACTCTGTGATGGACGCAGCCCTGTAGGGGGAGCGAAAATTCCCGGGGAGATCGATATTGAACATGGCACTGATCCCGATCGCCATATCGCAGTAACCGCTGAAGTCAAAGAAAAGCTGGAAGGTGTAACAGAGGGAGACTAAAAGGGCCTCCAGAGTGTTCAGGTTGAAAGCGATCAGGAAACCGTAGTCCACAGGTTTTCCGAAAGTGTCCGCGATAATGACTTTCTTAAACAGCCCCAGAGCAAAGATATACATACCCCTGGAAAAATTTTGGTAGAGGATACGGCGGTTTGAGACTTCACGGAATTGCGGGATCGTCTCGCTGTGCAGCACGATGGGACCCGCGATAAGCTGCGGGAAAAAGGAGACAAACAGCGCGTATTCATCGAAGGAGTATCCTTCTGTCTGGCCCCGATAGGAGTCCACGAGATAGGAGAGCTGCTGAAAGGTAAAAAAACTGATGCCAAGCGGCAGCAAAATATTTTTTAGTTCGAAAGATCGATGGAACAGAGCGTTTATATTCTCCAGAAAGAAATTGAAATATTTAAAATAAAAGATCACGGCGACATTTGCGCAGATGCCGAAAACCAGGACCGCTTTCCGGAGAGACGGTTTTGCAGAAAAGGATACCATGGCTTTGGCAAACAGGAAATTTGCCACGATGCTGCCGCAGATAATCAGCAGATAGGATGCATTAAAATAGCCGTAAAACCAGAGGGACATGCCGGTCAGAAAGATATTCGCCGCCCTGTATCGGTTTACATAATTTAGAAAATAGTATCCGCTCAACGCTGCGGGGAGAAATAAAAAAATGAAGTAATAAGAGTTAAATAACATAAAAATCCTTTCGCCTATTCGTGCAGGGAAGCATAGTCATAGGAATGATAAAATTTCCGTATTCTTTCGAGGTAATCCATATAGTTATCCCGCGTCAACAGATATTCTTCCTTTTCCATCCACTTCAGAATCTGAGAATTGACCCATTCGCCGTAGTGCATATAGTCTTTGTAGTTGTCCAGATCGCAGGTGAGTTCAAAATTGTCGGAGAAAGAGTACAGTTTGATATTGGAAAACTGTAAAAGTTCTTCGATCGCAAGCTGTTCCGCCTCGATATGCTGGTCCATTGTCCCCTCATTATTTAAGATGTCCCAGTAGCAGACGCTGTAGGGAGGGATAAAAAGGTAGAAAGTGGTCTCGGGATGTTCCGCGGCGAGAGCGGAAACGTTCTGGCGGAGATTGTCGAGCAGGATCCGGCGCTGTTCCCCGGTCAGGGGCTGCGGTTTTTCCGGCGTTTCCTTCAGCCCATAGGTGGTGAGCACATGCCAGGCGCCGAACTCCTCGCCGTGATAGACGCTCCAGCTACCGTAAGTATCGAAATCGACCGCGCTGCCGACCCCGTTTTCCGCTCTTGTGACCTGCAGGGTTTCCCCGAGCAAAACGGATTTATTCAGCACGTAGCGGATGTCGTCAAAAGGGTTGTCGTTATACAGATGATAGGGGTAGGGAAAATCCTCATTGCAGGCATCCTTGTGGGAGATGAGAGTGTTGTAATCCAGTCCCCAGATAATATAGCGGATCTCTTTGTCGGCCTGGTAGGCCCGTCTCAGATTGTCGCTAATCTCCTTGTAGGTCGCACCCGCGTACGGAACCTTGATAAATTCGGAATCGAATATTTCATCGGCTTCGGAGGCCTTGAAATTTTCCGACATGGAAGTGCCGGTGATGATGCTTTCATAAGAAAAATGCCTGGAAATACCGTCATTGCAATAGCGCTCATTGCTGTCGGGGTACACTTTCTGAGGGTAGTTATACTGCGGCAGTGGAGCGTGATAGTGAAAAAAGGGATCTCTGTAGACTGTCACGGCAGCTGTTATGAGAAAGGCAGAGACAGTAAGCAGCAGAGTGCGAAAGGTCCATTGCCTATATGATTTGTCTTCCTGTTTTTTCGGAAAATGAGTTGACATAACATTCCTCGTCTTCTAAGACTTTACAACAAAACAAATCATACCATAAAAGAACCGGATTTTCCAGTCTGTTTGTAAATTCCTTGCATAAGGAAATTAAAGTTGATATAATACAAAGAACACAAAAGGAAAGAGGGATCTGTATGGAGGAATTGAATCAAAATAAACTGGAATTTGCGGTACTGATAGACTCGGATAATATCAGCTCAAAATATGCGTCCACTATATTTGATGAACTGGAAAAATACGGTTTGGCTCCATGCCGGCGGATATATGGAAACTGGTCCAAGGGAAATGGCTGGTCGGAGGGAATACTGCTCGAGTACTCCATCACACCGATCCAGCAGTTCGCCTATACATCCGGAAAAAACGCGACGGATATGGCTATGGTCATCGACGCCATGGATCTTCTGTACAAAGACAAGGTGGACGGATTTTGTCTGGTGACCAGCGACAGTGACTTCACAAGGCTTGCCATGCGGCTCAGAGAAGAGAAAAAGTATGTGCTGGGGATGGGGGAGTCCAAGACGCCGGCGGCGCTGACACGCTCCTGCAACAAATTTGTCTACTTGAATCTGATAGACGATAAAAATGAACAGAATGGGTTTGACCACAGCGAACTGGAGAATGTGACCAGCATAGAAGCGGTAAAGAAATCCATTGCGGCGTTGTTTTCGGAAAACGGCGGAAAGGCTTTGGATCTCGGCTATGTGGGACAGCGTATCAGCGAGAGATACACGGATTTCGATGTGCGTAACTACGGATACGCGAAGCTCAGCGTTTTCGTGAAGGAAGAACTGCCGCAGTACCAGGTGGTGCGGGAGAAGAAAAAGACCTACATTAAAGAGCAGGAGAAGGTTTCCCAGACCAGCCTGGAGACGGAGATCAAGGAGATGATCCGGGAAAACGGCGGCAGCATTGAGAATCTTTCCATTATCAACGACGAGATCGGAAAGCGGCACCCGAATTTTGAACTGAAGTCCTACGGTTACAGCAGGATCTCCAGTTTCCTGCGCAGGATACGGGGGCTGGAAGTGAATAATAACAGCGTGCTTTTACAGGACGAAGAGAAGCATAACCAGGATTAGCGGACTATCCCCACAGTTTCAGGAGGCGTATGGCCTTTCTGGCTATGGAGAACTTCGCATCCTCCAGTCTGGAGGCCGCTTCTTTCAACTCATCGCGTATGGCGATCTGCTGCGGACAATGCGTCTCACATTTTCCGCAGCGGATACAGTTGGAAGCGTTGCTGTGCTGTTTCCGGAAGATCGTACACTGCATGTATTCCCTTTTGGCGGCGCTTTTTCCCTCCGCGTAGTAATTGTTATAGCAGCGGAAGGTCTCCGGGATGTCCACGCCCTGGGGGCAGGGCATACAGTAGCCGCAGCCTGTACATCCGACTTTTATGGTCTTTTGTATTTCTTTTTTTATCGCCTCTATCAGGGCGAAATCTTCCTCCGTAAAAGATTCCGCTTTTGTCTCCTCCGCGATCCGCAGGTTTTCTCTCACCATCTCCTCCGAATTCATACCGGATAAAACGCAGGTCACCTCGGGCTGATCGTAGAGCCACCGGAACGCCCATTCCGCCGCGCTGCGCTTTGGCTCATGTTCCGCGATCAGTTTTTTTGCGCTCTCCGGCAGAAGGTCCACCAGCTTTCCGCCGCGGAGTCCTTCCATAATGATCACCGGGATCCCTTTCCCGGCGGCACAGTGCAGGCCGCGTCTTCCCGCCTGGGAGTGTTCATCCATATAATTATATTGTATCTGGGTAAAATCCCAGTCGTAGACGTCGATCAGCCGGCAGAACATATCGGTATGTCCATGGTAGGAGAAGCCGATATGACGGATCTTCCCGGCTTTTTTCTTGTCCGCTATCCACTTTTCTATTCCCAGTTTTTTCAGTTTATCCCAGGTCTCCACATCGGTCAGCATATGCATCAGATAGTAGTCGATATGGTCGGTGCGAAGCCGTCTGAGCTGTTCTTCAAACATCTTTTCGATGCCGTCCATCGATTTGATCAGGTAGTGCGGGAGTTTGGTGGCGATCTGTATCTGATCCCGGCAGCCGATGCGCTGTATTATTTCGCCCACAGCGGCCTCGTTTCCCGGGTAGACATAGGCGGTGTCAAAGTAGTTTACGCCGCCCTCCAGGGCGATCCGCACCTCTTTTTCCGCTTTGTCGATGTCGATCCCGCCGTTTTTTCTCGTAAAACGCATACAGCCGTAGCCCAGGAGAGAGATATCCTCACCGGTTTTGTTTTTTCGGTATTGCATAGGCACCTCGCTTAAAATGATCTGATAGTACTACTGTAATCTTGCGCGGAAATTCTGTCAATTCTTTTTCGGGCCGAAAAGGAATTACGGCATGTGGAGAATGAATTATGGAAAATGGGGCAGTGTAGTAGATAATGGCGAAGCGTTGTCTGACAGGGGAGGTTAAAAGAATAGGATATGCAGAATAGGGCGTGGAAAAGGATGGCTAAACAATACCTGGCGACAGGAATTACCTTCGGTATCTTATTGTTGCTGCATACATTTCTGCGGACGGGCTGGGGAGATGACAGGGCCTTTGCAGGAGGGGAGATTTCTCTGTGGGATTTTCTGAGGGTCAGATATCAGACATGGACCTCCAGAGTGCTTATCGAGGCGGGGGCAAAGTTGCTGGCATCAACCTCGGATATGGTGTGGAAGGTTTTGGACAGTCTGGTACTGTCGCTCCTTGTCTGGATCGTGGCGGATCTGTTTGGAATGGAATGTAATGGAACAAAGATACGGTCTCAGATTTTCTTTCTTTGTCTGCTCGGGTGTCTGCCGGTGCTCACATTGAACGATGCGGGCTGGATCGCCACCACACTCAATTATCTGTGGCCTCTGACGTTTGGGCTTGTGGCGATGCGTCCGCTAAAGCACTGGATCCGAGGGGAGCGGTGTCCCGCATGGGAATATCCGGTCTGCCCGGTCTGTGCGGTTTTTGCGGCCAATGCGGAACAGGGAGCGGCGCTGCTTCTGGGAGTTTATCTGTTGTTTGGCGGGTATCTGATTTGGAGAAAGAAAAGGTTCCCCGCCTTTTATTTTATACTGCTCTTTGTTATCGCGGCGTCCGTCCTGTTTATTTTGACGGCACCGGGAAATGCGCTTCGGTTTACGGTGGAAGTGAACCAGTGGTTTCCCGGATATGACGACCTGGGACTGCCTAAAAAATTATTGATGGGTTTTCTTGACAGTGCAAATTATTATGTATCGGCGGGCGGCAGCGAACGGACGAACTATCTGTTCGCGCTGCTCATGGGCATCCTGCTTGCAGGTATATGGAGGAGGAGGGGGGAAGCGGAATTTTCCGGGATGGCTGTCACAGCTTTTATCCCGCTCGCTTTTTACTGGGGGATCGGACAGTTTGCCAATGCAAAAATTGCGGGGGACGGATTTCCGCGGGGCGGACATATCCTAGGGCTCTTTGGGAGAAACCGCTGTCTGCCCACCGGGGCGGGGACTTTCGAGTATCTGGGCTGGATCTCCTATCCGTGGGGAATGGTACTCCTGCAGGCGGGAGTCTATCTGGGATTGTTTCTGTGCGTGGGACTGACGATCGGGTTTCTGCACGGGAGGAGCTTTGAGACACTGCTGCAATCCGTCATTCTGGGGAGCGGTCTTTTCACCCGCGTCATGATGGGTCTCAGTCCCACGATCTACGCCTCCGGAGAGCGCACGTCGCTGTACTGTTCTGTGGCGATATTGATCGTGTGCCTGCGGAATCTGGAGATTTATTGGAAAGAATGGGATGGGTGCGGTAAGCCGGGACAAAAGAGTGGGAAAATAGTACTGGGTATTTATATTGCAACACTGATATGCGTCAGCGTGTGGGGATCGAAGCTGGAGTTACAGAGGCAGGGAATGCTGTCAACCTATCATTCTTCATCTGGCATGCAATGTGATTAGTATTTTCAATTTTGTTTGAAGTTGACAGCCGCACATAGTATAATATCAAAAAAGCTGAGGTGATATGGCCCATGAAAAATAAAATGCTTTCACAGAGTATCGCAGAAACGCTATTGTCTATGATAACAATAGAAAAGCGCTTTTCAGTCGGAGATAAATTGCCCAATGAGAATGAACTGTCAGAAGAATTGAATATCAGCCGGACAACCCTAAGAGAAGCCATAAAGATTTTAGTAGCTTATAATGTGCTTGAAATCCAGAGAGGAAAAGGAACTTTTGTCACCCAATCAGCATTCGAGCAGCAGTCCGATTTAGGGCGGCTATCGGATATAAAAGTAAATGCAAAAGACCTTTATGAAATGCGTTTGATTTTTGAGCCGGAAGCCGCCTATTTGGCAGCTATCCGAGGTACAGACGCAGAAATAAAAAGGATTTTGGATTTTGGTGCGAAGATTGAGCAAGAAATTAAATCCGGGCAGGACCGTACAGACAATGAACATTCATTCCACAAGGCGATTGCGCAGGCAACGCACAATGAATTTATGAATCAGCTTATGCCCATTCTTTATCAGGCGATTGCAAAGGGCGTTACCCTGTCGGCTATGAGCCAAAAAGCTGTTACGGATACAGTGGGCGACCACCGCATGATTATGGATTTTTTGGAGCAGAGAAATGCGGAGGGAGCAAGAAATGCCATGAAAATTCATATCATGCACGCTATACGGGAATTGGGAATAGAATAGTTTCCTGCTGAGGAGATAAAAAATGCTTGTCAGAGAATATCAGATATCCGACTGCAAAGAAATTACAGAGCTATTTTATAATACAGTCCACACAGTAAATGCGAAAGATTATACAAAAGAACAATTAGATGTATGGGCAACAGGACAAGTGGAGTTAGAAAAATGGAACCAGTCGCTACAAGAACATTACTGCATAGTTGCTATTGAAAATGAGGTAATAGTAGGCTTTGGGGATATAGATAAAACGGGTTACCTTGATCACCTGTTTGTTCACGCTGATTATCAGGGAAAAGGTATTGCAACTGCTGTTTGTAATCAACTGGAGCAGGCTGTTCAAGGAGATATTACTACTCACGCTTCTATTACGGCGAAGCCTTTTTTTGAAAAAAGAGGTTATAAGGTTGTTAAGGAACAGCAGGTAGAACGACAGGGAATTTTTCTTACAAACTTCTGTATGGAAAAAAACAGATGATTTTCTGTTTAGTCTGGAGAAAATGATGATTATTTTAATAACAGGTGCATCACACACAGGTAAGACGGTACTTGCTCAAAAACTGCTTGAAAAGTATAGATATCCTTATTTATCGATAGACCATTTGAAAATGGGGCTAATTCGTAGCGGCTATACCAAACTCACACCCGAAGATGACGATAAGCTCACAGAGTATTTGTGGCCTGTTGTTCGTGAAATGATTAAAACCGCCATAGAAAATAGGCAAAACCTTATCATTGAAGGGAGTTATATCCCTTTTGACTGGGCAAATGACTTTGCAAAAGAATATCTTGATAATATCAGATACGTTTGCCTTATAATGAGCGAAAATTATATTAAAAATCATTTCAATAATATCAGGAAATATGCAGGTGCCATAGAAAGTCGCTTAGACGATGAATGGTGTACTATGGAAAGTGTTTTAGAAGATAATGCACTATTTTTGGAATTTGCAAAAAAGTACAATGTAAAATATGTGCTGATTGATGATGAGTACAACATAGATATTGATTTATAATAAATTCTAATTTGCCTGAACAATCATTACCGCAATCGAAACCGAATAAGTAACACAGCGGCAGAGCGTATAGAAAACAAATCTGCCGGACAGCAGAATCTTTTCAGGCACCACTGCTTTCAGCGCCACGAACAGCTTTTCCCTTGTCCCGGCATCCTCCAGGATGCTTCTTTCTGACAGAAGTCCTGCGGTGTAATATGAGCAGAACGTGACCAAGAAGCGGTTCGAGGACTTTGACGGGGAGCGGCGGATCATGCTGGAGATCAGGCGTGAACTGTTTTTCATGTAAGCAAAGTCGGGCATCCGTTTATTGGATGCGGTGGGTTTGTCAGCAGATGGGAATAGCTTTTCTGCAAGCACGGCATCGGTGTCGTTGGCATCAAGCGGCCAGGAAATGTTTATTTCTTTGGCTTTCTTGAGGACACGGTTAACTGTTTTCTTGGAGACACCGCAGCTGTCAGCGATGCTTTGCTGGCTGAGACCGAGATTTGATAATCTCAGAATCTCTCGATATTTGGTCATGATATTGACCCTCCCTTAGAATGTATTTACACCTTACGGTGCATGCCTACATTCTAAAGGATATATGCTAATGGTTTCCAGCTCTGGAATGCCGGTTCCCTTAAAAACGGATTTGCGGTTTCCTATCACCGGACAGCAGGGACACGGAAGCCGGAATATTCATCTCGGATCGTCTGTCTGGTTATGGAATGCATCCGCCATTGCAGTGAGATGCATTTCGATTAATTTATCAATTGTACTCTGGTTGGTCATATGCGTTTACCTCCGATAGTAATCGGCACCACGGGTGATGCCTTTTGTTTTCTGTTTCGTGTTTCCGGATCCATTTTCGGATGGACCTGTCTGGTCAGCTCTGGTTGCTGCATCCCTGATTGTTCCGTTATTATGGACTGAAATCTGTTTGCCATTAACCTATTGGTTTGGTTTCCGTTCTGCGCAGACAATGGGGCTTATTGTAGTAATTCCCATGTTCTATTTTGTCAAATATTTTGAAGATGGGGCTGGATTTTCTGCTATGACAAGTTCTATACTCTCTTATGCTGTCGTGGCAGGAATTGTAGTAGCGGTTCTTTTTATAATCTCAATGATTGTAAGTATGATAGGGTATAGCAGAAAGAAATAATACAGCTATCAATCTATTAGGATGCTTTCAAAGGATAAAAAAGAGGTGATGCTATGATTAAGGCAGACAGTGCAAAGAGGTATAATCAACTTGCGGTTGAATTATTGAAAAAACATTTAATGGGTATTATAGGTTGGGGGATAGACTTCCATCAACAAGGGAACTGGCAAAACAGGCTGGGGTGAACCCTAATACAATGCAAAGGGCCTTACAAGTCCTGCAGGATGAGAAAATACTCGTGAAGCAATCAACAACTGGAAGATATGTTACAACAGATATTAAACACCTCAAAAATATCCGGAATAGAATGCTGGAACAAATAAAGCAAAATTATCAGGAAGAAATCAGGTCATATGGAAATGAGTTTGAAAACGGTGGAGCCGTCAATGGAAAATAGATGGTACTCTGCGTTGCTGATGGTTTTACTGGTAGATGCTAAAAGGGTGCCAGGCCAGTCTGGTTTTGTCAAATAATAAGCTAACCGCCGCAGGTGGCTTGAGAGGCTTATCGGCAAAGTACGGAAAATCTGAAATTTTATATGCAGTGCCAGTGAAGTCTTGTGGGTGGAATGGCTGGCACGTTCAGGGAGATGGCATAAATGGGCTGTCAGGCTCTTTCATTTTGCTCTTTGATATGTTATAATATATTTTGTTTAATAAAACATACCAAAGGAGGAATCATGGAGCAGGTTTCATTGAAGATAGGCGAGCGGCTGAAAGAAATCCGGAATACAAGGCAGCTCACGCTGGATGATGTTATGGAACTTACTGGCGTGAGCAAGCCCATGTTGGGGCAAATCGAGCGCGGGCAGTCCTCGCCCACCATCAACATTTTATGGAAGATTTCAACAGGGCTGAAAATCCCATTATCCTTTTTCTGCAAACAGGAAGAAGCGGAATACATGGTCGCTGGGATTGATGAGAAAAGTGCGATTACGGAGGAAAACGGAGGGATGCGGGCTTACCCGCTGTTTCCCTTTGACCCAGTGCGGAATGTGGAGGTGTTCTATATTGAGTTTGATGCAGGAGTGCGCCATGAATCACTTCCCCATGTGGCGGGCGTGGAAGAATATGTTTTTCTGGTGCAGGGGACGCTGAAAATGGTAATGGGCGGGAAGGAAGTGCTGCTGGAGGAAAAACAGTCAATACGCTTCAGGGCGGATGTTTCCCATGCATACCACAATGTTTCAGATAAAGCCTGCACCGCCTATAACGTGATATTTTATCCGAATAATTAAAGGAGGAAACGGAAAATGTATGAATTGGTTCAGGCCAGTGAGAAATGCTATTACATAAACTGCCCGGCGAAGATAGGCGTCTATGTGGCGGCCAGTGAGAACGTCTATCTGGTGGACAGTGGGAATGACAAAGATGCGGGAAGGAAAGTCAGGCAGATACTGGATAATAACGGATGGCATCTGGCGGCAATCCTAAATACTCATTCCAATGCAGACCATATCGGTGGAAACAAGTATCTGCAGGGACAGACGGGATGCAAGATTTATTCCAGTGGTATTGAAGCGGCTTTTACAAAATACCCGATATTGGAGCCGTCTTTCCTTTATGGTGGTTATCCGTGTAAGGATTTATGGCACAAGTTTTTGATGGCGCAGGAGAGCGATGTGACGGATTTTTCAGATGAAAGTTTTCCGAAGGAGATTGAAGTGATACCCTTGCCGGGGCATTTCTTTGACATGGTTGGTTTCCGTATGCCGGATAATGTGGTGTTCCTTGCTGACTGCATCAGCAGCAGGGAGACGCTGGATAAATATGCCGTTTCATTCATTTATGACGTGGAGGCATATCTGAAAACACTGGATATGGTGGAAGAGATGGAAGCGGCCATGTTCGTTCCCGCCCATGCGGAGGCGTCTGCCGATATAAAGGAACTTGTCCGATACAACAGGGATAAGGTACATGAAGTGGCGGAGAAGATTTTGTCTATTTGCAAGGAGCCTATATGTTTTGAGCGTATTTTGCAGGAAGTTTTCAAAGGCTATGGTCTTTCCATGAATTTTGAGCAATATGTGCTGGTGGGAAGTACGGTGCGGTCTTACCTTTCATGGCTGAAGGATACCGGGAGATTGTCGGCTGAATTTCAGGACTGTATGCTGCTCTGGCAGAGTGTGTAGTTTTAATAATCCGAAAATGGCTTGTGAGGATTATCGGCAAAGCACGGAAAATCTGAAATCCTATATGTAGTGCCAATGGTGCTTTGTTGGGTGGAATGACTGGCATGTTCAGGAATATATTTCTGATGCATACTTCTACACTATTTTTAGTGATTTATTGTTTTTATGGATAAATTGATTTAAAGAAGTTTCCGTGCCATACTGTCCAGCGAAAAGATAACTGAGGGAGGTGGGAAATATGCTCTGCCATTTGGTGATTGACTTAAACAAAGAACTCTGTACAAAGTCTGATGACTGGACGAAATTTGTACAGAGGTAAAATCTATCGTCCACATTGGATTTTGTACTTTTTATTCTGAAAGAATAAAGAATAGAATGGAGAAAATTCAATGGAAGAAAAATCATTTAAGAAATATATCATTTTGTGGTTAAGTCAGAGCATATCGGGACTTGGGAGTTCCATGACCGGGTTTGCGCTCGTTTTATGGGCGTATGGACAGAGCCATTCTGCAATGTCCGTCTCGCTGATGTCCTTTTGTAACTATGTGCCGTATGTTTTTTAAAAAGGAACAGTATCTTATCAGCAGATACAGTCTGATTTGGCAGCAGGTACAAAAGCACCGTCTTCTTCGGGCAGCACGCTGGACTTGAAGATATAATCCTCACACTCTATTCCGCAGAGGCGCAAAAACCATGCGCCCCTGCCGGGGATTATTTGGAAGGAGGTGAAAGTCGGTATGGAATTTGACAGGGGAAGTTAGGTGGGTATGTCTGCATGGAGGAATAAACTGCTTGGACTTATTATGAGAGAGCAGAGGCGGCTTTGAACGACAGATGAGCTGCCATTAAAATAATTGATAATAATGGAGGAATTGAAATTGAGTGTAAATGGAATTGATAATAATACTGGAATTAACTCGAATTATATGACGGGTAAAAAGAGAGTTTTAGGTAACAATTTTAATAATCAAATAGAAGCTATAAACAGAGGAAGTAAAGTGAATGAACCGTTGATGTCTTTTTCAAATCCAAAGACAGGGGAGAGCGTTGAGATACATCGCTCAGATATTTATTCGGATGATATGCCGATTTACATATTAAAGGGCAAGACCGCAGAGGGAAAAGAATTTGAAAGGATGCACCATGCTTGGATTATAGATCCAAGAAATTGCAGCTATGCGGAATTTATGATGCTTAATCAGGAGACAGGAAATACATCTTTAGGAGATAAGCAGAGAGCAGATATCCTGTTTGAAAAGACAGGAGTGGAAAATTATTTAGATAAGGCAGACTACAGTACGGCGATAAAGGATGTTATGGAGGAATACAAAAGTTCTGGAAATTGGGACGCTTACCTTTCTATGGACAAGTGGCAGCAAAGCCTTAATGACTATACATCCGTGCCGGTGTATTTTGACCGCAGTATTATGGAACGAAATGGAGTGAAAGGTTCTTGTAGTTTTGCAACAGTCAGGACGGCAGAAGAAATACAAAAAGAGATTGATGATAGAGTGAAAGCGGCAGAGAAGAATGGCCCAACTTTACGGGAGGCATTAGCAAATGCTTTCTCAAATGCAGTAAATACTTTTTATAGTTTTGTGGGATCTTCTGTGGTTATGACCTTTGATGAATATGTGAAAACAATGGAAGAAATGTTAAGAAAATCCAATGAAGAAGCTAATGTTTCTTTAATAAAATAAAAATTTTGACGCCCGATGGGAAGAACGGATGATTGCCGAATAAGGCAGGCATCCCAAGCGTTTCGGCAGATTGGGGAAGATAATTGTGATAAGAGAGGTATTTGGGATGTTAAAAAAGCTGAACCAAATTACAAATATAACAATTGGTTCTTTTGTAGGAGTTTTCATTGGATGTGGAATATATGTATTTTGGGATTATAAAAAACACCCTGATTTATATGCTATGCAATCAGCACCGTGGTACACAAGTATTTTTGTTTATGGCATAGTTATGCTTATTTTTGTGACGGTGGCGGTTATTGCGAAGCTGATCATCCGAAAAAAGATGAAAAAGGAAATAAAACCAATAGACGTATATCCCCAATAAGCCACAGCCTGACAAGGCTGGGCAGACATCCCCGGCTTTCCGGCAGATAGGTGAATCGGGGAACCATATAACAAAGATGTGGAGGAGTGTAAGATGTTTGATTTTATTATAGAGATGATTGCAGATATTGAGGAAATCTTTGTTGATTTATGGGTAAACAAAGTGATAAACCGAAAGAAAAAAAGTAATATCAATTTTAATAATGCAAGTGAATCACAGGGAATACAAGATGGAAAATAAAATGGAGAGAATCAATGCATTGCTGGAGAAGCCATGTTTTATCATGGATTATCTTCCGGAACAGGTGAAAGCGGACAATGGCGGGCAGTTTTTTGATGTGGAGTATTATCTGCTGAACAGCGATAAACATATCGGGTTGAAAGACAGGTTTGTTGCCGTCATTTTGAAACTGATGTGTTATTACCATGCATCTATTCTGTGGAATGGATGGGTTGACCTGCCTTCACCGAAAATGATAGAAGAAGCAGTCTGTGAAATTATGGGGAAGCATTCAGGTACACTGAATGTCCTGTTTGTGGAGGAAGATGCGTTGCTGGTTTTTGATTGGGACTGCTTAAATCTGTCAGTGTATAACCCGTCAGATAAAGCGCAGTCCATTATGGAGAGGATAGCTTTTTCGGAAGGTTTGTTCTGGAGGGAGGCGGCGGACTAATTCTGGATAAAAAATTATATCTCCGACAAGCCATAGCCCCAAAAGGTGGGCATTCCCTATTTTCCGACAGATCAGAGCTGTCCGATGCCCTCCGGGAGCAGATAGACGGATACGCCAGGGAAGATGCGGCGCAGAATGTCTATATGGGAAATAAGTTCCTCGCCCTGCGGAAAAGCGAGGTCGCATGGGCGGTTCTGAGCGTGACAGGAACTTCACTGTTTTGGGCGATAAAAGAGCGGAAAATACATGGTTGCAACCTGCTGTTGCGTAGTTGCAACCATATTTTGGTGGTGCGCTACCTGAAAAAATTGTATCTTGGTGGAAAAGGAGGAGCTGGATATGACATTTGGAGAAAAAATTCAAAAGTTGAGAAAAGAATCAGGACTGTCCCAGGAAGAGTTATCTTATCAGTTAGGAGTTTCCCGGCAGGCCATCAGTAAATGGGAGCGCGACAGCGGATATCCGGAGACAGAAAAAATAGTACGC
Organism: bacterium 1XD8-76; assembly: GCA_003611955.1. Classification (GTDB taxonomy): domain Bacteria; phylum Bacillota; class Clostridia; order Lachnospirales; family Lachnospiraceae; genus 1XD8-76. Next base: position 38,075 of record RAZE01000023.1, on the reverse strand, counting down.
ATGAGCAAAATTTTTGATGTTACGCTGGATTATCTTCTGAATGAGGAAGATTCGCAAAAGCCGGAGTTGGCTCCCGATGAAAAGGGGCTGTATGTGAGCCGTGAAATGGCAGAAGGTTTCCTTTCCTATCAGAAAAGAAAAATGGTCAAAATCGGTGTTGCGGTCAGCCTTTTTGTTGGTGGCCTATCCCTTTCTTTCTGGGATGCGGAAATGAGCATGGTATTGTTTATGGTGCTTGTGATCTTAGGGATTATCCTTCTGTTTTCAGTAAAGCTGGCAGATAATCCCTACCGCAAGATGTGGATAGAAAACCTGTCCTTTGACAAGGCTGTAAAATCGGAACTGACCTCTGCCTATGCAGATAAAAAGAAGTCGGCCCATATGCTCAATCTTGCCGAGATCGCACTGATCGCTATAGGATTTTTGCTCTGCCCGATGCTTATTCCTGCAGAAATGTATGTTTTGGATAATATCGTGTTTGCCTGCGGAATGATATTAGCCGGCGTAGGTGCTTTCCTATGTGTGTATGTTTCCGGAATAGTCCGGGCGTACAGGATGCTTATTATGAACGAAGAATATCGTGAAAAAAGAAAGTGAGGATATTATGAAGAAAATATTTATGGTTTTAGCTATGGTTTCTGCCTTGTTCTGTGGCTGTGGTAAAGAGGAGAGTTCAGATGTATCGGAATACTACAATGAAATATCAAAAGCACAGGAAATTATTGTTGTATCTGCTGATACATCAAGCGTGATACAGACGCTTTCCAGCAAAGAGGACATAGGGGATTTTATGATGGCGCTGGATATGGACAAATGGGAATTAGGCAAACTTCCAAGCGGCGAAGAGGAAATTGGCAGTTTTGGTCTGTCACAGGAGGAAACAGTGAAATTTGGACAGACCAAAGCGGATGGGGAGTTAAATGATGTATGTAAAATCTCTGTATATGATGCTTCTTATGTGAAATTTGAAGTTGCCGGATTGGATATGGTATTTGAAATAAGTGAAGATACAGCAGATTATCTGCAAGGCTATTTTGAATTACAATAGTTTTGTCTGGTGCCTGTAAATGAACCCCACGGACGCATATCCCCAATAAGCTACAGCCTGACAGGGCAGGCATCCCCGGCGTTCCGGCAGATAGGTGAATCGGGGAGCAGGATTTATTTTTTGAATGGGAGATGTAGATATGGGAAAGGGCGCAGGCAGTGTATCCATTATAGGCGGAGCAGACGGACCTACAAGTATTTTTATTGCTGGAAAAGGCAGCAGGGTAAAACTCACAACACGCATAGGGAATCATTTCCGCAAATTAAAAAGGAATAGAGTATCGGCAGTGAAGCCGGAGGACTACCCGGCGCTGATGCGGGAAGCGCAGGTGCTGTGATGGGGAAACACGCGCTTCTTTCCGCATCTTCCTCCAAGCGGTGGCTCTCCTGCACGCCTTCCGCAAGGCTGGAGGAGCAGTTTCAGGAGGAGTCCGGCGGCAGCGTTTATGCCGAGGAAGGCACCGCCGCCCACGCCCTTGCGGAGCATAAGCTGAAAAAAGCATTGAAAAGGCGCTTCAAGCGCCCGGTTTCTGATTACCACTGTGACGAGATGGAGGAATGCACGGACGGGTATGTGGCCTATGCGATGGAGCAGGTGGAGCTGGCAAGGCAGGAATGAGGCACAGCTTTCAGCATTGGAGAACCAGGTGCAGTATTACGATGACCTGATAGACAGGCACCCGGACTGGGTATTGTACCGCCGGTATATCGATGAAGGGATTACCGGCACTTCCATAGCCAAGCGGAAAAACTTCGTGCGGATGATGGAGGACGCGAAGGACGGCCATTTCGATTTAATTGTGACGAGGGAGGTATCGAGGTTCGCAAGGAACACGGTGGACACCCTACAGCAGACGAGGCTCTTAAAGCGGATGGGCATTGAGGTGTACTTCACCGAGGATGGGATATGGACCATGAACGATGAGGACGGGGAGCTGCGGCTGACCATCATGGCAACCCTCGCACAGAACGAATCGAAAAAGACCTCCATGCGGGTGAAGGCGGGGCAGATGGTCTCCTTCCAGAACGGGGTGGTCTACGGCACCGGGAACGTGCTTGGATATGATAAAGTGGGGCCGGAATACGTCATCAACGAGGCGCAGGCGAAAACGGTCAGGAAGATTTTCGATATGTACCTTGCGGGCAACGGCAGCCAGAAGATCAAGAGGCAGCTTGAAAAAGACGGCGACCTCACGGCGATGGGGAAGAGCCTGTGGCATTACGCCACCATCAGCCATATCCTGAAAAACCGCCTCTACTGCGGGGAGCTGGAATACCGGAAAGAATATGTGCCGGACTACCTCGAACAGAAAAGGGCGAAGAACAACGGGGAGCTTGACCGCATCATCGTGGAAGGGAAGCACCAGCCTATTGTTACCAAAGAGGAATTTGAAAAGGTGCAGAAACTGATAGAGGAAGTGGAAAAATAAGTTATAAAAAATTCATAAAAGATTTGTTGCTTTAACCGATTTAAAATAATAAAATAGAGATAGAAAAGTATGAATTGAAACGGAAGAACCATACTAACAAAGGAGGTGTTTATTATGGCAACTTCAAGTATCACAAAGAATTTTGTCATTTCCGGCAAGGAACAGGTGGAGATGTTTGTCAATGCGATTGAAGAATCTGCCAAGAACCGTCCTGTTCATATACCCGTAGCGGCAAGAGAGATAAAGGGAGAACCTGAATTAAGGGAAATGATGCGGCTGCGGAAGATGAAAATAAAGGAGAAGGAAAATGCCGGGAAATGATAAATTCTTTTCAGTCAATATCCGTGAGTATTTGGCTTTGGGGAATGATGAAGAAGCCGGAGAGCCAGCACTAGTTGAGTTGCTTTCCGGCTTTTCCAGTCCGAAGAATAAGGACGTGGAACGTTTTTTGAAAAAAAGTGCCATAGAATTCACGAAAAAGAACCAATCTGTTACATATCTTGTAGTTTCAGCAGAGGATGTCAGATTACTTGGATATTTTACCCTTGCATTAAAACCATTGACGGTAAGGGGTGAAACAGTGAGCAATACCATGAAAAGAAAGTTGTCGCGAATCAGTGAGTTGGATGAAAAATCGGATACCTATACCATGTCGGCATATCTGATAGCACAACTTGGGAAAAACTTCTCGGAGAGTGGCGGAACAGAGATCACGGGAGCAGAACTGCTTAAACTTGCCTGGGATAAAATTAAAGAGATACAGTATTTGGGCGGAGGCGTAGTGACCTTCTTAGAGGCAGAAAATGAGGAAAAGCTGTTATCATTTTACCGTGACAACTGCTTTTCGCAGTTCGATACTAGGCAGACCGCATCAGATACGGACGAGGCGTATGAGTTGGTACAGCTTTTAAGGCTGCTCTAATGCGATTGCGCCGCACTGAGAAATATGGATTTTGTTGGTAAGAGCGCAATTTGTCGTTGTCGGGGAGTATCCCAAAGTTTGTGTAAACCTCCAAACTGATGTAAGATAAGATTACTCAGTTTGGAGGTTTTACTATGGCAAGGAAAAACGAAAGCCCACAAAAAGCAGCAATGAGAGAAATGATGCGCAGCTATCTCAAAGAGAATGACATCAGCATTAAAAACGGAACGGATGTGAATGCCGTCATGCGGGACATGATGTCCGTGATTCTGGAAGATGTTCTGGATGATGAGCTGGACGAGGAACTCGGCTACTCAAAGTACGATTACCGGAGCAAGGCCACGGATAACAGCCGCAACGGACATTCCAAAAAGACCATGCACACCAGCTATGGAGACATGGATGTTGCAATCCCGCGCGACCGGAACGGTGAGTATGAGCCCCATCTCATTAAAAAATACCAGAATACCGTGACGCAGGACATGGAGGAAAAGATTCTTTCCATGTATCAGCTTCTGTCTGAAATTGCCGGACAGCTTTGAAGCGGTACTGCCGCCGCAGATGTTTGGGAAAGCGGTGTCAAATATCTTTGCCAATGCTGTGGCTTACACGGAACCGGGAAGAACAGTTTCCGTATATTTCGATGGGTGCGATATCATTATAGAAAATGAATGTGTCCCCATACCTAAAGAAGCACTGCGGCATATATTTGAGCCTTTTTACCGTCCTGACTTTGCCAGGAACCGGGAGAAGGGAGGGAATGGGCTTGGCCTGTATATTGTAGACACATTATTAAAGACGATGAACATTTCTTACTCATTCCGTCCGATGGAAGAACAACAGGGAATGAGATTTATTATCCACTTATAATAGTTTATTGAAAACCATGAATGGAAAAAGCTCTCCGACAGACCGGGGAGTTTTTTGATTTCTTTTCTATTTCACATATATTTCATACTGGTTCCACATTGGGAGCGTAAGATAACAACGTCAGAAAGATTAAACGAAGAAAACGGAGGTATCAAAATGGGAACGATCAGACGGGCGTATCTCTACGTCACACGAAAGAAGGGGAAAAGTATTCTGCTGTTTTTCATTCTCCTTATTATGGCAACTTTTGTATTGACCGGGCTTTCGATTGAAAAGGTGTCACAAGTGGAGCAAAAAAATCTGAGGGAGGCTTTAGGCGGTGAATTCCACATTACGGTTGAATTATCAGAAAGCAATCCATATTTCAGGGAAACGGATGACGGGGAGGGAAATGTGGAACTTTGGACAGAATTTCCCATTACACAGGATGTGATTGATGCCGTCATGTCCACGGACGGCATTAAGAGCTATGATGCTGAAACAAAGACTTTTGTTTCTACAGACCTTGATGTATTTCCAGGAAACGTCCCTATGAAAGCGGAATTTAACAATCTGGTATATGCCAGGACTGTAGCGGATACTGAAAACAGCAGTTTCTTCCAAGCGGGAATTGCAAAATTGATTGAAGGAAACCATATCACGGGAAATGAAAGTAATGTTGCAGTGGTCAGCAAAGATTTGGCTGATGCGAATAGTCTTGGATGCGTGATCGTTGTAACACATTCAAATGAACTGGCAACGCGGGCGGATGTTGTTTTGAATTTGAAGCGTGGCAGCCTTTATACTGTATAGATTTTTGTACTTAATGCGGGCGGCCTGATAAGGGAAATTACTTGGAAAGGGAATATCGGACGAAAAGCAAAAAACTTTAGAGTTGTTTTTAAAATTTTGAGAAGAGAAAAAAGATTTCGTTCCCTTTCAAATAGGGTTTCGTTCCCTCCCGGCGAAATACGAAAAATATCTGCCGATATAAAAAGTAAAAAGAACTGCCCGTGGGGAAGTTATGCTCATGGGAAACGAATTGCAGGTGATGAGATTGAACATAGCCATATGTGATGACGAGAAAGCCATAGAGATTGAAAACAGTTTTGATGGCGCGGCGTTGTTCCATAAGGACAGCGGCCTTCCCATATCAACAAAAGAGGATAAGGAGGTGCATGGGATAGGGCATAAGAATATCAGAAAATGTGCGGTAAAATATGGCGGCGATATGGACTGTATTGTGAAAGAAAATAGATTCATATTGTCAGTCATGGTAAAGAGCTGATCAGCAGGAAGGAGAGAAAATATTATGAGCATTTTAGGAGTAAATGGAGCTTTGGCAGGTGCATACCAGTACGCAAACCGAATGCAGAAAACAGGCACAAACAGGACGGGGTTTACAGAGCGGTTGCAGAAAACGGGAGATGCGGCGGACACATCAAAGGTGGATGCTTATACGGAATATCTTCAGTCAAAGTATGGAAATGTGAGAATCCAGAGTATCGGGAAAGACCAGCAGAGTCTTGACAGGGCAGGAAAGAGCATGAGTGGCAGTGATGTTGTGATTGCACCGAATATTCTGGAGCAAATGGCAAATGACCCCGAAAAGGCCGCTTACTATGAGGGCAAGATAGATGATTTCTTTAATGCCACTCCGAGGCTGAAAGCGTCCTTTGCGGCACGGGGACTTGACTACCAGCCTTGCGGGGGGGAGTCCATGAGGATGGAAGCGTTACCTATATTGGCGGCTGCGGCGATTCTCCGGAGCGTGTGGCAGAAGTGAATGCTATCAACAAAGCGAAACGGGAAAAAGAGGCGGCACAGCGGAAAGCGAGCATTGAGCGGAGTCAAGAAGCAGCAGAGGAACGGAAACAGCAGATGGAAATAGCTTACAGGAAACAGACGATGGCAGAGGCTCTTGCCAATCATGCAATAGATACAAGCAGGGTTACATACACAAGTTCGCCGGAAACTATTTGATACAATACCCTATGACGAGAGTGTGGCGCTGGAAGCAGACCGCATCATAAAGATAGAGGATGGGAAGATCATCTCGGATAAGGCGGTGCGGCCATGAATATCATACGGGAATACAGCTTAGGCCAGGTGCGTAAAAACCGCCGCACCTCCATTTCTATTATTGTGGCGGTTCTGATTGCTTCCACGTTTTTATGTACATTGCTTGTTTTTGCGCAGAGTTTCTGGAATCAGATGGTACAGCAGGAGATTTATACCTCCGGGGATTGGGATGCGGAGCTTATGGATGTCCCGGCAGACAGGCTTGGTATGGTGAGGGATAATGCGGGCGTAAAAGTCATGTTTGTGAAAGGGGACAACCAGACCGCGTTCCTGCCGGAAGGAACCGCGCTTCCGTATTTTTTGATACAGAACTGCGACAGCAATTATTGGGATGCCATGTATGAAAAGAATATGCTCCTGCGGGGGCGTATCCCGCAGGTTCCCGGTGAGATTGTGGTTAGTAAGGATTTCTTCTTGCAGAACCCGACATATGGCATCGGGGATACGCTCGCCGTGGATATGGGCAGCAATGTGCGGATGTACATGGAAGAAAGCCGGCAGAAAGAAGCTGCCAGTCTGATCATTGTGGGGGAATTGGATGTGTCTGTTTCCTCCGGCTATGAAGGGTACCTTGCCTATGGTTTTATGGAGCCGGAAGAGCTTTCGCCGGACAGCGAGGTGGTAGTCTATCTACAGATGGAGCAGAGGGGAAAAGTATATACGGCGGTCCCACAGATTGCACAGGCAATAGGGCTTTCAAAGGATGAATATGGGGACTATCCATGCCGTTACCATGCAGCTTTGCTTGCATGGCATGGGGTATATGCAACCGGGAGCTTTTTCCGGAGTGATGTGCCGAAGCTGTTCCTGGGGCTTCTGTTTGCGGCAGGTGCATCAATGGCGGTATTTGCCTATACCATAAGGGGCGCTTTCGGGATTTCTGCAAAACAGAAGATCCATCAGCTCGGCATTCTGAAATCAGTGGGGGGCAAAGCAGATAGGAAGGACGGTCATTTATGAGGCGTGCATCCTTTCGGTTATCCCCATTCTGTTATCAATGGTTCTGGGGTATCTGTTTTCATTATGTGTCCTGTCAGCCTATTCCGGTATGACCAGTGAGGTGTTCGGAAGCCGGATGGAAGTTTCCTTTTCCCCGGCAGCGGCGCTCATGGCGGCAGTGCTTTCCTTTGTTACGGTCCTGCTCGCCGCACACGGGCCGGCAAAACGGATGTCAAAGGTTCTGCCCATAGAGGCAGTGCGCGGGGAGCAGTACAGCATTTCCGTAAAGAAAGCAAAGAGCCACCCTGTACTGACAAAGCATTTCGGATTCCTTGGGGAGATTGCGGCAAACTCGGTAAATGCGGGCAGGAAACTGTACCATACCTGCATGGTGACGCTTTCCCTGTGTATGCTCCTTGCCTTTGGGTTCCTCGCGGTTTTTACGGTTTCCGATATCAGCAATGCACAGGCCGAAATCAGGAATTATTTTGATGTGAATATCACGCTGGGGGCGGGGGAGCGGATAGACGGTGCGCTCCTTGCCAGGCTGAAAGCTGTGCCAGGGGTACAGGAAACATCAGTTTATGCAAGGGCGAACTGTGCTGTCTGGCTTTCCGGGAGTGACCAGTCAGCAGAATTCCTGCAGACGGGAGGTTTTGATGCCGCAGATGGCTATATCGTGGAGCGGGACGGGCGTTATCGTGTGCCGTGCGTACTGGTGGGGATGGAGCCGGATGCCTATGAAAGCGTTCTGCGGGAAGCAGGCGTGGGGGCTTTGCCGGAATCTTCCGCCATTATTATAAACAGTGTGGCAAAGAATCCCGGTGCAAGGGATTATGAGGCAATGCAGGAAACGATCCCTTATCTGAATTTTCAGCAGGGGCAGAGGGTGGAGCTGACAGAAAAGTATTCGGATGATGTCCAGGGCGACTATGAATTTACCGTAGATGTTGCGGCAGTGATCCCGTCAATGCCGGAGATTGGGCTTGATCCTTCATTTTATACCATTCCTGTTATCGTGCCGATGGAAGAGTATTACTCCATCATCGGGAATTTCAGTGATGAGATGGAGGTTTATAATTACAGGAACTATGTAAATTATGTTGTGTTGGATGGAATGGATGAAGAAATCCAAGGCGAAGCAGAAAGGATATGCAGTGTTTATCTGGGCAGCAGTGATTTTATGACTTCCAGTAAGACGGAGCGGATGAGGAACCGCGGGAGGATGACAGGGGCGACAATGTTTGTTGTGTGCAGCCTTGCGGCTCTGTTCGGGATCGTGGGCATTTCATCAGTGCTTTCGGCAATCCTGAACAGTTTGGGCCAGAGACGTAAAGAATTTGCCATGCTCCGCTCAGTAGGCGTGGATGAAAAAGGAATCCGTCGGCCGCTTGGGATGGAAGGGGTTCTGCTGTCAGTCAGGCCGATACTGATCGGGCTGCCGCTGCTCATCATTGTATGTGTGGCACAGTGCTATATGATGGGTGTGTCTGTAGCGGAATTTCTATGCGCTTTCCCGGTGTGGGCGCTGATAGTGTATATTGTTCTGGTGCTTTTTGTGATCAATGGGATTTATATGCTGGCTTCCAGGAAAATCAGGGATGATGTTATTGTGGCAGCAATCAAGGATGATACGGTGTAGGGATTAAAAAAGTAATAGAAATAGCTGCCAATAAAAAATGAAAGAAAACCAGGGCACCGGCCTTGGAATGTGAAGGCGGTGGTGATGTTATAAACTTTATGGTCATTTCGTGTAATTTATAGTCACCTGGTGCATTCCGGGTAAGAAAATGGGCTGCATCTGCCTTTTGGAACAGGCTGCCTGGAATTCTTTTTTATGGCAGACTATATCGCTATCATGCTAATGTTTGCTTTTATTGGATGCTGTTTAATACGAATTTATGTTCATAGACATCATACAACATATTGACATCATACAATTATGGAGATATAATAACAGCAGAGAAAATGTGAGAAGATAAAGAACACACATTTACCCATATTACGGCAGGAGGAATATTCTATGAGAGAAATTGATTCAGCAACATGGAGTCGGGCTATGCACTGTCAGATTTTCAGAAACAGTGTGCAGCCACAGTATGGTGTAACCTTTGAACTGGATATTACCAATTTTTTGCGGAGAATCAGAGAACGGGGCTATTCCTTTACATTTTCTTTTGTATTCGCCGTGACAAAGTGCGCTAATGAGATTGAGGAATTTCGTTGTCGTTTTTGGGAGGGAAAGCCGGTTATCTATGACAAAATCAACACATCATTTACCTACCTTGATAACGGCAGCGAGCTTTTCAAGGTAGTCAATGTGGAAATGCAGGACACCATAGAGGAATATGTTTCACTTGCTGCCAATACCGTAAGGGAACAAAAAGAATATTTTACCGCGCCTATGGGGAATGACATTTACCAGTTTTCTTCCTTTCCTTGGGTTTCATTTACCCATATTTCACATACGGAATCCGGGAAAAAGGACAACACTGCTCTGATGATAGACTGGGGGAAATATTTTATCCGTGATGAAAAAGTTATGCTTCCGTTTTCCGTACAAGTACATCATTCTTTTGTTGACGGTGTGCATATCGGGAAGTTGGCGAATTTATTGCAGGATTATCTTGATCATTTCGAGTAAGTGATGAGCAGTTAAGGGGCAAAACATATAATAATTAAATGGTGATAACCTATGAATGATAATAAATCTGCATTTAGGTCAAATGGCTATGATAGAAAGATCACACAGACCTTGCCATTTTACGAGCTATTCTATGAACAAGTTATAGAATTAGTAAAAATTTTTAATCATAATGCGGTAAAATGGCTTGATATAGGTTGTGGAACAGGAAAAATGGGAAGTGTTGCATTTGAGAATATAGACATTGAAAAATTTGTTTTTTGTGATTCTTCGGAGGAAATGATAGGGATAGCAAAAGCACGTTTTCAGAATCATAATGCAGAATTTTGTGTTTGTGATGTTCAAGAGCTGGTTTATATGGATGAATTTGATGTTATTACAGCTATACAGGTAAATCACTATTTGCGTATAGATGAACGCAGGATAGCTTTGAAAAAATGTTATGAAGCATTAAAAGATAATGGTGTATTTATTAGTTTTGAAAACTTTGCGCCATTTACCAACTTAGGAAAATATGTTTATTTGGAAAAGTGGAAAAAATACCAAATGAAACAAGGGAAAAGTTTTGAGGAATGCCAAAAGCACATAAATCGGTATAAAAAAGATTATTTTCCGATTTCATTATCAGAGAATCTGGAACAAATGCGTAATTGTGAATTTCAAGCGGTTGAGATTTTATGGCTTTCCAATATGCAAGTTGGTATTTGGGGAATTAAATAAATCGAAAGTGCTTTATCTGCCGGAAAATATTGTAAAACAAAAAAAGAAATGCTAAGATAAAATCCAGGATATCTTTTCCGGTATTATGGGAAAAAGTGATCATTTATCCGAAACCTGTATTGTGGAATTCAAATATAAAAAATATATCAAACAAAAAAGGAGACCACTATGTCAATCAGAGCAGACTATCATTTACACTCCCATCACTCCGGGGATAGCGACGCCCCGATGGAGGAGATGGTGAAAAACGGCATCGCTGCGGGGCTTGAGGCGATGTGCTTCACGGAACATGTGGATTTTGACTTCAGGCCTCTGGGGAAAGAACAGAGTGACATGTTTGAGCTGAATGCGGATTCTTATCTCTATGAGCTGCTCAGTCTGAAAAAGAAGTATGAGGATCAGATCGAGCTGCTGTTCGGACTGGAGATCGGCATGCAGCCTCACACTGCCAGGGAGAATGTGCGCTTTGTCAAGGAGCACGAATACGATTTTGTGATCGCTTCCGTCCATCTCTGCGGAGGAAAGGACCCGTACTATCCGGAATATTTTGAGGGGAGAGAGGAGGAAGCGGCGCTGCGGGAGTACCTGGAGGAGACTTTCCGGGATATCAAAGTTTTTGGCAATTTTGACTGCCTTGGTCACCTGGACTACATCATCCGCTACTGCAAAAGGATGGACAGACAATACGAGTACGCGAAATATAAGGACATCATTGACAGGATACTTTCCTATCTGATCGATCGGGAGAAAGCACTAGAGCTGAACACAGCCGGAATCCGGAAGGGGATGAAGGAGATGAATCCGAGCCGTGATGTGCTTATGCGCTATCATGAACTGGGCGGAGAACTGATCACAGTGGGCTCTGACGCTCACAGAGTCGGGGAGGTGGCTTCGGACTTCGATAAAGCGGAAGAACTGTTAAAATCCTGTGGTTTTCAGTATTATACGGTTTATAACGGCAGAATAGCTCTGATGAAGAAGCTGTAGTAAACGGGTTATTATATAATAGGAAGAGAAAACGAATATGAAACCGGAGGATTTGACATCCCTCGGCGCGAAAGCCGGCGGGCTTTTGAAGGAGATGCCACCGCGAAAGAGCTGATCGGGCAGATGAACGGCGGAAAGGCGAAGGGGATCTCCCTGATCGGCGTTTCCAAAGCGTAAAACATTATCCGGACTGCCCGCGAAAAATGCCGAAATGGAATAACTAAAAATTTCCTAAAAATACGAAAAATATGGTATTTACATCTTGAATTTTAAAAGCATATTGGGTAGAATATTAGTGTTGACAAAATTTTGACAGACAGACTCCGGCATGAGGGGGACAGACTGTCAGAAAAATATAAATTTTTTTAGGAGGGACTAAAAAATGGCAGTAAAAGTAGCAATCAATGGTTTTGGCCGTATCGGTCGTCTTGCATTCAGACAGATGTTTGGTGCGGAAGGTTATGAAGTTGTAGCGATCAACGATCTGACAACACCTTCCATGCTGGCACACTTGTTAAAGTATGATTCTTCTCAGGGCAGATATGTTGCTGTCGGCGAAGAAGATCAGGTATCAGCTGATGACGAAGCAGGCACGATCACAGTGAAAGGCCAGACAATCAAGATTTACAAAGAGCCCGATGCAAACAATTGTCCTTGGGGCGAGCTGGGCGTAGACGTAGTTTTAGAGTGCTCCGGTTTCTACACCTCCAAAGCAAAAGCTCAGGCACACATCAATGCCGGCGCTAAGAAAGTTGTTATTTCTGCTCCTGCAGGAAACGACCTTCCTACCATCGTTTTCAATGTAAACCATGACACACTGACAAAAGAAGATACCATCATTTCCGCAGCTTCCTGTACAACAAACTGCCTGGCTCCGATGGCAAAGGCTCTGAACGACCTTGCTCCCATTGAGTCCGGTATTATGTGCACGATCCATGCTTATACAGGCGACCAGATGATTCTTGACGGCCCTCAGAGAAAAGGCGATAAGAGAAGAAGCCGTGCAGGCGCTATCAACATCGTTCCCAACTCCACAGGCGCAGCTAAGGCTATCGGCCTTGTTATCCCTGAACTGTCCGGCAAACTGATCGGTGCGGCACAGCGTGTTCCGACCCCGACAGGTTCTTCCACACTTCTGTTCGCAGTTGTCAACAAAGCTGTGACGAAGGACGAAGTAAACGCAGCTATGAAGGCAGCAGCTAACGAGTCCTTCGGCTACAACACAGACGAGATCGTTTCCTCCGACGTTGTCGGCATGAGATTCGGTTCCCTGTTTGATGCTACTCAGACAATGGTTAGCCCTCTTCCGGATGGCAAGACACAGGTAGAAGTTGTTTCCTGGTATGACAACGAGAACTCCTACACAAGCCAGATGGTTCGTACAATCAAGTACTTTGCTGAGTTAGGTTAATCAGAAGTAAAATCAGGTTAATGTAAGAGACTATGAGGTCCGGTCCACTAAGGGCCGGACCTTTTATCATGGATCCGCAAATGCGGAACTAAAAACAGCAGGAGCCCAGGACGGGCGAATGCGGAACTGAAAAAACAGCAGGAGCCCAGGACAGTGCACAGGACGATTTACAGATGCAAAGCAGCTGGAAATCTGTCCTCGGGTATTGTGTACAGGACGGGCGAATGCGGAACTGAAATAGGAGGAATTTGAAAAATGGGTTTAAATAAGAAATCCGTAGATGATATCAATGTAAAGGGAAAACGCGTCCTGGTAAGATGCGACTTTAACGTACCTTTGAAGGACGGCGTGATCACAGATGAGACGCGTATCGTGGCAGCGCTTCCCACAATCAACAAACTGATCGCTGACGGCGGCAAGGTGATCCTGTGCTCCCACCTCGGCAAAGTAAAGAACGGCCCCAACGAAGGCGAATCTCTGGCTCCCGTGGCTAAGAGGCTTTCCGAGAAGCTTGGCAAGGAAGTAAACTTTGTCTCCGATTACAATGTGACAGGTGAAGCTGCGACGAAGGCAGTGGAAGCGATGAACGAGGGCGATGTAGTCCTTCTGCAGAATACCCGTTTCCGCGGCAAAGAAGAGACAAAGAACGGCGAGGAGTTCAGCAAAGAGCTGGCTGATCTGGCTGACCTGTATGTATGCGACGCATTCGGTTCTTCCCACAGGGCACACGCATCCGTGGAAGGCGTTACAAAGTTCATCAAGGAAAAAGGCGGCGAGAACGCAGTTGGATATCTGATGCAGAAAGAGATCGACTTCCTTGGCAACGCGGTGGAAAATCCGGTGAGACCTTTCGTGGCGATCCTGGGCGGCGCAAAAGTTGCGGATAAGCTGAATGTGATCAACAACCTGCTGGAAAAATGCGATACCCTGATCATCGGCGGCGGCATGGCTTACACCTTCCTGAAGGCGAAAGGCTATGAGATCGGTACTTCTCTGGTAGACGAAGAGAAGCTGGACTACTGCAAAGAGATGATGGCAAAGGCAGAGGAGAAGGGCAAAAAGCTTCTGCTTCCTGTGGATACGACGATTGCGGCAGATTTCCCGAATCCTATCGATGCTGAGATCGCAGTGGAAGTTGTTCCCTCCAATGAGATTCCCGCAGACAAGATGGGACTGGATATCGGAACGGAGACAGCAAAGCTCTATGCTGACGCTGTAAAATCAGCAAAGACGGTTGTATGGAACGGTCCTATGGGCGTATTTGAAAATCCTGTTCTCGCAAAAGGCACGATGGCGGTTGCACAGGCTCTCGCTGACACGGATGCTACCACGATCATCGGCGGCGGCGATTCCGCAGCGGCAGTGAACCAGCTTGGCTTTGCAGACAAGATGAGCCATATTTCCACAGGCGGCGGCGCTTCCCTTGAATTCTTAGAGGGCAAAGAACTTCCCGGCGTGGCAGCGGCAGATGATCGGGTATAACGAAAAAGGAGAAAATGTATTATGAGTAAGGGAAAAAAGATAGGCGGTATTATTTTGGTTATTATCGGCACGATCTTTCTGGTGATCGGCCTTGCAGTAGGCGGGCTTTTCGGAGCGGTGAACGGTGAGCTGGATAGTGCGATGGCGGAAGTGGAACAGCAGATCGAGGATGCCAGACAGACGGGCGTGACCACGTACGGTGAGATCACGGATATTGACAGCGAAAGCATGGCTACGATCGAGTTCTACTCCGAGGAGGATGAATCCTGGTATTACTTCACTATGATGGTAGTGAGCGATAACTATGGTGTGGGCAGCGAAGTCGAAGTATGCTATGATCCATACAGGATGAACGATGCGGATTATGTTCCCATTGCACCTGACCTGATGATGGAAGGTATGGAAGTAATACTTTCCACTGCTACCACAGGCGGCGTTGCCGTCGGCACGGTACTTGGTGTGATCGGCGCGGTTCTGCTGATCGTCGGCATTGTACTTCTGGTGAGTAACAAGAAAGACAAGAAGTGGACGGAGGAGATCAATGCCAGGAACGCGGCACAGGGCGTCGGCGGCACACGGCTATAATGGCTGTCAGCGGAATAACAACAAACAGATGTAAATCGATATCAATCTAATTTGAAGGAGAAAAAAGAAATGGCAAGAAGAAAAATTGTAGCCGGAAACTGGAAAATGAACATGACGCCCTCCCAGGCGGTTGCGCTCTGTGAGGAATTGAAGGATCTGGTAAAATCCGACAGCGTGGATGTTGTCTACTGTGTACCTGCAGTGGATATTGTTCCGGTGGTGGAAGCCGTTAAGGGCACGAACGTTGAGGTCGGCGCTGAGAATATGTATTTTGAGGAGAAGGGCGCTTACACAGGTGAGATCTCCGCTGCCATGCTGGTGGATGCAGGCGTAAAATACGTTATCATCGGCCACTCCGAGAGACGTGACTACTTCAAGGAGGATGACGCGCTGTTGAACAAGAAAGTGAAAAAGGCTTTCGAGGCAGGCCTTACACCGATCCTCTGCTGTGGCGAATCCTTAGAGCAGAGAGAGATGGGCGTTACCATGGACTGGATCCGTTTCCAGATCAAATCCGATCTTGTCGGCGTTACGGCAGACCAGGTGAAGGAGATGGTTATCGCTTATGAGCCTATCTGGGCTATCGGCACAGGTAAGACAGCTACGACCGAGCAGGCGGAGGAAGTCTGCAAGGGCATCCGTGACTGCATCGCAGAGATTTATGACGAAGCGACCGCGGAAGCAGTTCGCATCCAGTACGGTGGTTCCGTGAACGCGGGCAACGCGGCGGAGCTGTTCGCACAGCCGGATATCGACGGCGGACTTGTCGGCGGCGCATCTCTGAAAGCAGATTTTGGGAAGATCGTGAACTATTAAGCATAATTTCCTCAAAAAGAAATTATGCGCTACTTCTCGATACACAGAGTGGATTGAGAAGTTTCCCGTAAATTTCCCGGTGGGAAACCAATTGAATAACAGGTAAAGATAAAAACACTATATGCGGCGGATGCGGCGTTGCATATAGTGTTTTCAAATGAGAGAAGAAGTAATTAGTCTTTTTGGTTGACTGAAACATCATAAACATATATCATAGTATGGTAAGAACAAAATATTAAATGCGCAAGGCAAAAGAAAGATGGATAAGTGAGAGTTATGGAAAAAATACTGATCGTTGACGACAGCCCGATGCAGGCGGCCCATTTAAAAGATATACTGGATGATGAGTACGAGATCACGATTGCCCAGACGGCGGAGGAGGGATTGCGCCAGGCCAGCAAAGCGAACTTTTCGCTGATTCTGCTGGATGTAGTCATGCCTGGGATGGATGGATTTACGCTGTTAAAGAAACTGCAGGAGGAGATCATCACCCAGAGCATTCCGGTTATTTTGATCACCAGTCTTTCCGATGTGGAGAGCGAACAGCACGGCCTCATACTGGGAGCAGTCGATTATATTGTCAAACCCTTTAATCATCTGATCGTGAAGGCGAGGGTCAATACCCATGTCAAGCTGTACAACTATCGTAAACAGGTGGAATATCAGTCGCAGACAGATCAGCTGACCGGCGTCGCAAACAGAAGAAGACATGACCAGTACAGCATCTTAAAGTGGAATGAGGCTGTCCGGCTGCAGGTTCCGTTCTCTATCTGCATGTTTGATATCGACTGTTTTAAAGTATATAATGATACATTCGGACATCCTGCGGGGGATAAGGTTATCGCGGCGGTGGCGAGAGAAGTGTCTTCGCACCTCAAGCGCAGCACCGATTTTTTTGCCCGTTACGGCGGCGAGGAGTTTGTGGCATTTCTGATGGGGGATAGTTCGGAAAAAGCGTTTAAACACCTGAAAAAGATACGGGAGGCCGTGGAGAATCTTCATATTCGGCAGGATCCGTCCGTGTCCGAATGGGTCACGGTCAGTGTGGGAGGCGTTACTTTGGTTCCACAGACGGAAAACTCCTATGAATTCTATTTAAAACTGGCGGATGCCATGCTGTACGACGCCAAAAAGTTTGGCAGGAATATGGTAGTCTGGGCGGATGAAAATATGAAGCAATGGAGAGAAAAATAATTTTTTCGTTGATATAAAGCGGGGGCAAAGGTATAATGGGGGATAGTGAGAGGAAAGATATCGTATATTCAAACTGGAACAGATAATAGGGAGACAGAATAATGAAATGCAGAAAATGCGGAGCAGTATTACTGGACACGGATACGTTTTGTGTGAAGTGCGGACAGAGAGTGGGCCAGCCGATGTTTTGCTCCAACTGCGAAGCGGAACTTCGGGAAGGGGAGAGGTTTTGCCATAAGTGCGGAACGCAGGTGGAGTTTGCTCCGGATGAGGAAGAGATTCCGATCAGTCAGCAAAAGACGGTGGATATTCCCTTTGATCAGATAGAACAGGGCATTTTGCTGGAGGCAAAGCAGGCGATCGTAAAACGCCCGGAGGCAGAAAGACAGGAGCGGAGAAACCCGGAGGACTACAGGAGGCCGGGGATGGAAGAACCTGTGAGGCGCAGGCAGGCGCCGGTGGAAGAGCCCGAATACTATGAAGAGGATTACGAGGACGATGAGGAAGAGTATGGCGATTCCAAAATGAAAGCGCTAACGATCATACTGGGTATTGTCGTGCTGGTGGTCGCCCTGGCGACAGGCTTTATTTTCTGGAGGAGAAACAGCACATCCCGCTACGAGAGGCCCGATGAGAACACGGAGCAGGAAGAGACCCAGGGGGAAGACGGCGATGGTGGTGAGGAAACACAGGGCCGGCTCCAGATCCTTTCCAATGTCAATGTCCGCAATGCCCCCACCACGGAGGAGTCCGAGGTGTTGATGGTGGCGAAGCAGGGTGAGACTTACGAGTATTACGAACTGGTGGATGACGCCTGGTACCGCATTAAACTGGAAGACGGCGGCGAGGGGTATGTTTCAAGCAAATATGTGGAAGACTTGACAGTGCAATAATCGTACGGATAGAGAAGAATAATAAAAATATTATAGGGAATCAATAGAAAAGAGGAGAGAAAAATGAGCAAGAAACCTGTTGTATTAATGATTCTGGACGGATACGGTCTGAATAATAATGAGGAGCACAATGCCGTGGCTGAGGCGAAGACGCCTGTCATGGACAGACTGATGGCGGAATATCCTTTCGTGAAGGGAAATGCCAGCGGCATGGCGGTGGGACTTCCGGACGGTCAGATGGGAAATTCCGAGGTGGGACATCTGAATATGGGTGCAGGCCGCATCGTATACCAGGAACTGACAAGGATCACAAAAGAGATCCAGGACGGCACTTTTTTTGAGAATAAGGCTCTGATGGATGCGGTAAACAACTGCAGGGAGAAGGACAGTTCGCTCCATTGTTTCGGTCTGCTGTCCGACGGCGGTGTGCACAGCCATAATACGCACCTTTACGGGCTTTTGGAGCTGGCAAAGCGCAGCGGACTTGAGAAAGTTTATGTACACTGCTTCCTGGACGGCCGTGATACGCCGCCGGAGAGCGGAAAAGGCTATGCGGAGGATCTCGAAGCCGAGATGAAAAAGATCGGCGTGGGCCGGATCGCTTCCGTGACGGGCCGTTACTATGCGATGGACAGGGATAACAACTATGACAGAGTAGAGAAAGCGTATGCTGCGCTGACAAAAGGCGAAGGGCTGACAGCCGAGAGCGGTCCTGCCGGCATCCAGGCTTCCTACGACAGGGAGGAGACGGATGAGTTTGTAAAGCCTACCGTGGTGGTGGAAAACGGCGCCCCCGTGGCGACGATCAAGGACGGCGATTCCGTGATATTCTTCAACTTCCGTCCCGACAGGGCGAGAGAGATCACGAGAGCGTTCTGCGACGACGATTTCAAAGGATTTGAGAGAGGAAAACGGCTCGATCTCACCTATGTATGTTTCTCTGACTATGATCCGACTATTCCGAACAAGGAAGTCGCTTTCGAGAAGATCGCGGTGACCAACACCTTCGGCGAGTGGCTTGCGGCGAACGGTATGAAGCAGGCGAGGATCGCGGAGACCGAGAAATATGCCCATGTGACTTTCTTCTTCAACGGCGGTGTGGAGAAGCCCAACGAGGGAGAGGACAGGATCCTTGTCAATTCCCCGAAGGAAGTGGCAACCTATGACTTAAAGCCGGAGATGAGCGCCTACGAGGTGTGTGACAAACTGTGCGAGGCGATCACAGGCGGAAAATATGATATGGTTATCATCAACTTTGCAAATCCCGATATGGTGGGACATACCGGCGTGGAGGAAGCGGCGATCAAGGCAGTGGAAGCGGTGGATGAGTGCGTGGGAAGAGCGGTGGAGGCCGTGAAATCTGTGGACGGCGTGCTGTTCATCTGTGCGGACCACGGCAATGCGGAGCAGCTTGTGGATTATAAGACCGGGGAGCCGTTTACCGCGCATACAACGAATCCGGTTCCGTTCATCCTTGTGAACTACGATCCGAAATACGGTCTGAGAGAGGGCGGATGTCTGGCGGATATCGTTCCCACATTGATTCAGATCATGGGGAGAGAGCAGCCCGCAGAGATGACGGGAAAATCGCTTTTGATCGAAAAATAAAGGACAGGATAAAAAAACCTCCTTTGGAAATACTAATGAAAACGGTATTTCTAAAGGAGGTTTTTATGTCTGTGACAATAAGAATTATGGATGTACATGCGAGGGAGATCCTGGACTCCAGGGGGAATCCCACCGTGGAGGCGGAGGTGACGGTGATCGCCGGGGAATCGGCCTTCGGGGGGCCCTGTATCAACGGCAGGAATATGGCGGAGGCGGCCGGAAACCATAAGGAGTCGGCGGGGAAGGAGGCCTGCATCGGACCGGTGGGAGCACCCTATCCGCTCTCGGGAAAACTCTATGTAGGCAGGGCGTCGGTTCCCTCCGGCGCCAGCACCGGCAGGTTTGAGGCGGTGGAGCTTCGGGACAAGGAGAGCAGGTATCAGGGAAAGGGCGTGCAAAAGGCGGTGAAAAATGTGAACACCGTGCTGCGGGAGGCATTGCTTGGGCGAAATGCTCTCTGCCAGGAGGAGATCGATAAGATCCTGATTGAGACGGACGGGACGGAGAATAAGGAAAAGCTGGGGGCAAACGCTGCGCTCAGCGTGTCCATGGCGGTGGCGAGGGCGGCGGCAGCGGCTCTTCATATGCCGTTGTTCCGCTATCTGGGGGGCATCTCCGCAAGAAGGATGCCGGTGCCGATGATGAATATTTTGAACGGCGGAAAACATGCGGACAACACCGTGGATTTCCAGGAGTTTATGATCATGCCGGTGGCGGCAGACAGTTTCCGGGAGGGGCTTCGTATCTGCGCGGAGGTGTATCAGAAGTTGAAACAGCTTCTCGTGAAGGACGGTCTTTCCACAGGCGTGGGGGACGAGGGCGGATTTGCGCCATCCTTAAAAAATCCGGAGGAAGTGTTGGACTATATCGTCAAGGCAGTGCTGGCGGCGGGGTATGTGCCCGGCAAGGACATTAAGATCGCGCTGGATGTGGCGGCCAGCGAACTCTATCAGGAAGACGCCGGCATGTACTATTTTCCGGGGGAGACAAAGGCTCTGCACGGCAGCAAAAAGGAGGTGCTTGCAAGCTCCGACACAAAGGAATCCTGTGTTATGCGGAGCACGGACGAGATGATCGCGCTCTACGAAGAGCTCTGCCAAAAATACCCGATCGTGTCCATCGAGGACGGGCTGCACGAGGACGACTGGGACGGCTGGAAGAAATTGACGGAGAGGCTGGGAGACAAGATTCAGCTGGTGGGGGACGATCTGTTTGTGACAAATACCGGACGGCTCTCCGCGGGAATCCGGCTGCACACCGCCAACGCGATCCTGGTGAAGGTCAATCAGATCGGCACGTTGTCGGAGGCATTCGCGGCGATAGAGATGGCGCACAAAAACGGTTACAGGGCAGTGATCTCCCACCGCTCCGGCGAGACGGAGGATACGATCATCGCGGATATCGCGGTGGCGGTGAACGCGGGACAGATCAAGACGGGAGCGCCCTGCCGGACAGACCGTGTCAGCAAATACAACCAGCTTCTGCGGATCGAGGAGGAACTGGAAGGGGTATCCCGCTACGAGGATCCGTTCCCGGAGAAGGCAGGAACGGTCTGACAGGCCGCAATTTTTTCTGTACGGAGCGGGGAAAATCTGGTAAAATAGAGATATCTATGGATAAGGAAAAACAGAAGAAAACAGCATATCTCGCGCAGGAAGTTTTGCGCCTTTCCAGAGACAGCATTATTATGAATATGCGGTTTCTGGATATGGCGCTCTCCAGAATGCGGCCGGTGTCAAAGCCGGGACTGAAAGGCGTGGCGACGGACGGAACCTGTTTCTGGTACGACGACGCCTTTGTGCTGCGCCGTTACAAGGGGGAGCCCGCCTATATATCCAGATGTTATCTGCACAGTCTGCTGCATCTTATCTTCTACCATCCGTTCCGATACGGGGAGGTGGATATAAAATACTGGGATATCGCGGCGGACATCGCGGTGGAGAATGTGATGATGGAGATGAATCTCCATTTTCTGAAAATGCACAGGGATACGCAGCGGAAGGCGGAAGTGGCTGCCCTGAAGGAAAAGTGCGGTTCCCTCACGGCGGAAAAGATATACCGCTATCTGGTGAAAGCGCAGCCGGATGAGGAAACCCTGGCGGGATGGAAGCTTCTGTTTCATCGGGATGAACATATTTTCTGGAACGAGCCGGAGCGGATGGAGATCTCCCTGGCCCAGTGGAAAAAGCTCAGCGAGCGTATCAAAACGGATCTGAAGACTTTTTCGAGAGGAAAGGGAAATTCGGATTCCATGGAGAGAAATCTGGCGGAAGCGACCAAGGATCGCTGCGATTACGGGGAGATCCTGCGCCGCTTTATGGTGACGGGTGAGGAGATTCATCCGAATGATGAGGAATTTGACTATATTTATTATACCTACGGACTCGAACATTACGGAAATATGCCGCTGGTGGAACCGTTGGAGTACAAAGATATCAGGAAGGTCAGGGAGTTTGTGATCGCCATCGATACCTCGGCATCCTGCAGAGGGAAGATCGTGCAGGGATTTTTGAAAAAGACTTATTCGATCATGAAGAGCGCCGAGAATTTTTTCAGCAAAGTCAACGTACATATCGTACAGTGCGATAACGAGGTGCAGAGCGACGCGAAGATCACCTGTGAGGAAGACTTTGAGGAGTTTATCCGAACCGGAAAGCTGACCGGTTTTGGCGCCACGGATTTCAGACCTGTGTTTCATTATGTGGATGAGCTGATCGACCGGGGGAATTTTGAGAATTTGAAGGGACTGATCTACTTTACGGACGGCTACGGAGTCTATCCGGAGCGGATGCCGGCGTACGATGTGATCTTTGCCTTTTTAAACGAGGATGAGAGGCGTCCCGCGGTGCCCCACTGGGCTCTGCCGGTGATTTTGGAGGAGGAAGAACTGTTATGAATATGAAGCAGGCGAAAGAGTGCATCAAGGATACCGTGCGGCTCTATTTGAAGAAGGATGAGTTTGGCGATTACCGGATCCCCATCGTGCGGCAGCGCCCGGTCTTTTTGATCGGCGCGCCCGGCATCGGAAAGACCGCGATCATGGAACAGATCGCCCAGGAACTGTCGATTGCGATCGTCTCCTACTCCATGACGCACCACACCAGGCAGTCGGCATTGGGGCTTCCCTTTATCGATCACCGGGAATTTGAGGGAGAGCAGTATGATGTCTCGGAGTACACGATGAGCGAGATCATCGCCTCCATCTATGAAGTGATGGAAGCGAGCGGGCTGAAGGAGGGCATTCTCTTTCTGGATGAGATTAACTGTGTGTCGGAGACGCTCTCGCCGTCCATGTTGCAGTTTCTGCAGTACAAAGTGTTCGGCAGACACAGGGTTCCAGAAGGCTGGGTGATCGTGACGGCGGGAAATCCTCCGGAATACAACAAGTCGGTCAGAGAGTTTGATGTGGTGACAATGGACCGTCTGAAGATCATGGAGGTGGAGGCCGACTATGCGACCTGGAAGGAGTATGCCTCTGAGAAGGGCTTACATAATGCGATCGTAAGCTATCTGGATCTGAAAAAGGAAGACTTCTACCATGTGGAGACGACGGTGAAGGGAAAGTCCTATATTACAGCCAGGGGATGGGAAGATTTATCCCAGATACTGCTGCTCTATGAGGAGGAGGGACTGGCTGTCGAAGAGATGCTGGTGGGGCAGTATCTGCGGAATGAGCGGATCACCAGGGAATTTACCGCCTACTATGATTTGTATAACAAGTACAAGAACGATTACAAGATAGAGGAAATCCTGTCGGGGAAGGACTCTGCGAAGGCGGAGGAGAAGGCGAAGGCGGCGGCTTTCGACGAGCGGCTCTCGCTTCTCGGCATGCTGCTCGACAAAGTGACGGGGGAGATCCGGGAGACGATGCGTCTGGCCGATTGCCTGAAAGAGCTTCGCATGCCCCTGAAAGCTCTCTCCGGCTGTGCGGATGCGGAGAAAGTGCTTCAGATGCTTCAGATGCAGGAGCAGGGAAGGGAAAAGCTCTTGAAGTCCATGCAGGCGGCGGGGGCGATATCCGATGCGGAGCAATATAAAAACAAGTTTATTCTGCGTTTTCTGGAACAGGCAGAGAGACAGGTCAGAGTGAGCGCTGTCCCGGACGGTGCCGCAGCATATGATCTGATCCGGGAGAAATTCCAGGGGGAGACCAGTATGTTAAAAAGACAGACGAAGGAGATCGGCAGCAGGCTCCATTATCTGTTTGCCTTTGTGGAGAGGGCGTTTGAGACGGGCAACGAAATGCTCATTCTGGTGACGGAACTTACGGTGAATGAGGACAGCGC
Source organism: bacterium 1XD8-76 (assembly GCA_003611955.1). GTDB lineage: Bacteria > Bacillota > Clostridia > Lachnospirales > Lachnospiraceae > 1XD8-76. The sequence goes on along the minus strand of RAZE01000023.1, from coordinate 14,180 downwards.
CCGGTTTATCGCGTCCTTTGGCTGCCCGGATTATCAGAAACATAATGAGGAACTGATGATTTCCGAGCGGCAGAATAAATTTATAGATGAAATAGAAAAACTGGGAATAGACGAGTGATCCTAAAAGACGGTGCGGGGTGTCGGAGAAAATATGGAATATCAATATGCCGTAAAAGAGGGCGTTTTCACGTTAAAAGACTATAAAAAGGGGCTGGAGGTCGTCTCTTACAGGGGGGAGGATATCTATCTCACCGTCCCGGAGAAAGCGGAGACGGGGGAAGGGGAGAAACCTGTTATTTCTCTCGGAAAAAAGGCGGTGTTGTCCTGTAAGACAGTGCGGCAGATCCGTCTGCCCGGCACGATAGAGGAAGTGGGGGATTGGGCTTTCGCGTACTGTGATGAGCTCCGGGAGGTCCATCTGCCTCAGAAGGAGATACGGTTCGGCAGAGGGATTTTCCGGGAGTGCGGCAGGATCCGCCGGGTCAGCGTGGAGGGGAAGACGGCGGATGTGGGAGGACTTCTGGCGGCTTCGGTGACGCTTCTGGATGCCCCCTACCTGTTTGCACCGCTTCGCTGCGGTGAGGAGGACTGGCTGCGACAGTGGGATGCCCGGATGCTGCAGATCCTTCGGGCGGCGGACAAAGACGGCTATTCCAAAATGGTGCTGTGCGGCGAGGAGGATTACGGCAGCAGGGAAAACAATCTGGATTATTTTCTGAATCAGAAAAGAAAAAGCAAGGTGCGTATCGCTTTTATGCGGCTGCTTCATCCGCTGAAACTGCAGGACGAAGTGAGGCGGGAACTGGAGGATTATCTGCGGGATCACACGCCGGACAGCGGTCGGACCCAAAGACCTGTGGCGGGGAAGGAAGATGACGGCATGTGGGATGAGACCTGGCAGGTACTGCGGGAGGAGCACGGGGAGGACAGCGAGTACTACAAACTGTTTACAAAGATCGGCTGTCTGACGGAAGGAAATTTTGACAGGCTCTTGTCGGAGGCGGGGGAGAATTATCCGGAAATGAAAGCCTGGTTTTTGAAATATAAGGAAGAAAAGATAGGATATACGGATTTTTTTGAGGAACTGTCACTTTAAATGAAAAAAACAGTTGAAAATAATCTATATATATGGTAGACTGAGTCTTGCGTAGCATTAGGAGGTTGGAAATGGAAATACTCAGGATTATGTTGACGGTGATTTTTATACTGGATTGTGGCTTGCTTGTGGTATTCGTATTGATGCAGGAAGGAAAATCCGCAGGACTCGGTGCCATCAGCGGATCCTCAGACACTTACTGGGGGAAGAATAAGGGACGTTCGAGAGAAGCGAATCTCGTCAAACTGACCAAAATTCTTGCGATTCTTTTCATCGTCCTCGCGGCGGTGCTGAACATCAGCAGACTGTAAGAACGAGTAAAAATCCTGCGGCAGCAGGATTTTTTTGTATCATAAGAAATTGTCGTAAAGGAGAGGAAATTGCCAGAACAGCAGATAGCAGAGAAAAGAAAAATAGTCGGAACCTATGAGGAGAGCAAAAATTACGGTTTTGTCGTCCCGGATAACCGAAGGCTCGGCGCTGACGTTTTTATTCCGAAAGAACATGCGGGCGGGGCGCGGGACGGTCAGAAAGTGGTGGCGGAGATCATCGTTTCGGCTAGGGAGGAAGAGCGAAAGAGCCCGGAGGGAAAGATTCTGGAGATTCTGGGGGATGCCGAGGAGGCGGGGATCGATATTTTGTCGGTGGTGCGCAACTATGAGCTGCCGGATGCCTTTACGGAGAAGGAACAAAACCAGGCGGAGCGCGTGGCAAAACCGGTCAGCGAGGCGGACCGGGCGGGGCGCATGGACCTTCGGGAGATCAGGATGGTGACGATCGACGGGGACGACGCGAAGGATCTGGATGACGCGGTGAGCCTGTCCGTGGAGGGAGATCTCTATGAGCTGGGCGTGCACATCGCCGATGTCAGCAACTATGTGCAGGAATATTCGGCCCTGGATCGGGAGGCGCTCAAGAGGGGAACCAGCGTCTATCTGGCGGATCGGGTCATACCGATGCTGCCGGAGGCTCTCTCCAACGGCATCTGTTCCCTGAACGCGGGGGAGGACAGACTGGCTCTGAGCTGTCTGATGCAGATCGACAGAAAGGGAGAGATAGTCGATTATCGGATCACGGAGTCGGTGATCCGGGTGGACAGAAGGATGACTTATCAGGCGGTAAAGCGGATCCTGGAAGATGACGACAGGACATTACAGGAGGAGTACCGGGAATTTGTGCCGATGCTGCGGGAGATGGGGAATCTGTCGGCAGTTCTCAGGAAGAACAGGGAGAAGAGAGGATCGATCGATTTTGACTTTCCGGAGAGCAAACTGATTTTGGATGAAACGGGATATCCGGTGGAGATCAGAGCCTATGAGCGGAATGCGGCCACCAAGCTGATCGAGGAGTTTATGTTGGCGGCGAACGAGACGGTGGCACAGCATTTTTACTGGCTGGACATTCCGTTCCTGTACCGGACGCATGAGAGCCCGGAACAGGAGAAGATAAGGAAGCTGGCGGTTTTGATGCGGAATATGGGTTTCGGCATGAAGACGGGGAGAGAGGAAATTCATCCGAAGGAGATCCAGAAACTTTTGTGGCAGGCGGAGGGAAGTGATTCGGAAGCCCTTGTCAGCAGACTTGCACTGCGCAGCATGCGGCAGGCCAGGTACACGCCGGAGTGTGTGGGTCATTTCGGGCTCGCAAGCAGATACTACTGTCACTTTACCTCCCCCATCCGCAGATATCCGGATCTGCAGATCCACCGCATTATCAAGCAGCAGCTCAGGGGAAAGCTGGATGAGGACAGGCAGGCACATTACCGCGATATACTGGACAGCGTTGCGTCCTGGTGTTCTGCGATGGAGAGAAGGGCAAACGAGGCGGAGCGGGAATGCGAAAAGATGAAGAAAGCGGAGTACATGGAGGGGCATATCGGGGAACGATTTTCCGGTGTGATCTCCGGTGTCAATTCCTTCGGCGTCTACGTAGAACTGGAAAATACGGTGGAGGGACTGGTGTCCGTGCGGGATCTGCCGGAAGACTTCTACCGGTACGATGAGAGCGCCTACAGACTGATCGGGGAACGCACCGGGAGGTGTTTTTCGCTGGGCCAGAGGCTTGAGGTGGAAGTAAAAAAAGCAAACAAAGCAATGAAATATGTAGATTTTATATTGGGAGAATAAGACATGGCAAGAGAAGGCATGAAGCTGGTGGCGAACAATAAAAAGGCATATCACGATTATTTTATTGAAGAGAAATATGAGGCGGGGCTGGTGCTTCACGGTACGGAAGTGAAATCTCTGCGGCTGGGGAAGTGCAGCATCAAAGAGGGGTATGCGAAGGTTGAAAATGGGGAAGCTTATGTGTATGGCATGAATATCAGTCCCTACGAGAAGGGAAATATTTTTAACAGAGACCCGCTTCGTCCCAAAAAACTGCTGTTGCATAAACAGGAGATCAGGAAACTGACAGGGCAGCTTGCGGAGAAGGGATACGCGCTGATTCCGCTGCAGGTGTATTTTAAAGATGGCAGGGCCAAGCTGGAGATCGGTCTGGCAAAAGGAAAGAAGAATTATGATAAAAGGGAGGCGATCGCGAAAAAGGATCAGAGGAGAGAGTATGAAAGGAGTTTTAAGATCAAAAATTTGTAGACCTTTTTTCAGAGATATGTTATAATTTAGAAAAATATATATCCGGGTTAGTCAAGGTTTCGACAGGGGTCTTGCAGCTGGAGAAGCTATCCGCAGGCGATGCGTCAAATCGCAAACCTAAATATAAACGCTGATAATAAATTAGCATTAGCTGCCTAAGCGCAGCTTGTCTGACCTGATGCACCTGCACATCGGGATCCAGGCATCGACTCAGCAGGAAACGACATATGTTAAGCTTTGCGCATATGGGCGTATGATGAAGCTACTGAAGCCATAAGGATGTTGATTTTCGTATGGCGGAGGGAATGACAAACAATCAACTATGATAGTAGAAGGACAGGGAATGGGCTTTTGGACGCGGGTTCGACTCCCGCCTAATCCATTTTTTTAAAAGCACGAAAATGCGATGTTTTCGAGCTTTTTCTTTTTGGAAAAATGTAATTTTTGTTGTTTCAGACCGTTTTAGATCGTTATAAACCGTTGTGATGGTGTTGCATTAAGTTCGAATGGCTCTGTCTAATTCATCCGATATTCCAGGTGTCTGTATGGATGGTGTATATGGCATTATCTATAAAAGTGTCCCAAAAAGTACTTATACTTCTGATTTTTCAGTTACCAGAGGTTCAGGATATGGGTTGTTAGCAGTAGGTAGTAAAATTGGCAGACTTTCTGTGGGGAGCAGCAAGGGCATTTTTGCGTCTGGTTTAAACAGATCATAGTAAATAATTGCGTTTCACAACATATTTGGATAATAAGCGTCTATGCTAAAAATAATTATCAACCAATCTCTCTATCACCATAAAATAAAGCATCCACCTCTCTATCACCGTAAAATAAAGCATCCACTTCTTTGTCTCCGTAATATAATGTAGGAGTGCCTTTTTTTATGAAAGTGATAGCTGCTTTACCGTTATATCCAGGCGGTTCTCCATAATAGCCATGTGTAGAATAATTGAACGGATAAACTCCCCAAATATTATTTTGTGTAGAAGAAGTATATCGAATTCCTTTGTAGGTAATGCTTGGCGCCCCATCAATATATCCAGATCCTCCACCAGAGCTTCCCGAATCATCGTAATAGCCATCAGCACCAGCACCACCGCCCCAGAAACCGCCTCCGCCAGTACAAACCGCATCCGCATTAGATGTGCTTCCGCCTTTTCCAAATTTTCCGTTAAATAATTCTCCTGTTCCGCCGTTTTCCGCATAACCCAGACCACCTGACGTTTGTGTTCCACCAGCACCGGGATATCCTCTACCAGATGCCCCACCATGCTGAGAGGTGCTATAAGTTCCATTTCCGCCAGACAACCCGCCGCCAGTTCCTCCATACATCAAAAAACTGGATCCGCCAACACCAGCTCCAGATCCACCAGCAACAATTATAATATTGCCTCGGTTGGCGTAACCAATATTTTGAAGTAGTCCGTTTACCAAAGCAAAATGAGTAGCACCGCCACCTTGAGAACACCATTCTCTGTAAACAGTAATATCACCGCCACCATTAAATCCTCTTCCATTATAGTAAGTTGCTCCTCCAGAAGAATTTATATAGCCGCCCTTGCCGCCAACACAAACATAAATAATTTGTCCTTTTTTCTTGAATTCTTTGTATCCAACCGAATACCCAGCTTTTTGCCCCATATAACCCTGTCCACCCCAAGCCTCTAATTTATACAGTCCGGGCTTCTTGATTTCGATGGATTGTATGGTACCAGTATAGGGGATGTTTAAGACTCGACCTTCCACAATAGGTGCATTATAATTTGCCATAATTCATCACCCCACAATCACATACAGTTTCTGCGGTCTGCCGGAACCAAGTGCATTATACTCAGCTTGGGTTACAACACTGGCCGGAATCATCTCACTATATAGTTGAGACCTTAATTCGTTTAATGCAATTATATCAGCAGCATATCCAGATTCAGTAACATTTTCATCAGTAGTTATTCCCTTTATAGTACCAACCTTTTCTTCAACGGTTTGTCCATCTTCACATTCAGTATCAGATGCTTTATTCCATAAGGAATATCTTTTCCATATTTTATTTATTTCATCAATACATTGTCTGTATTTTCCAGACGCAATTGTTTCATTAATTGCCATTTATGTGATCTCCTTTCATTCTTCAATCCAAATCATACTATTACAGATATCCTCTGGTTCAACATCCGAATACACATGAGGATTATTTTTTTGTTTTGTAAGTAAGAAACTTTGCAAAGTAAATATACGATTTTCAATAGCATTAAAAAAATCAGCAAAATAGCCATAAATATTTTTTTGCTGATTTATGTAGTTGCTAGCTTCTGTATATTTACCTTGTGCTATTAAATTATTATATGTGTTAATAATATGCAAATTATCAAGACTATTATCTTGGAAAAATATCCGATCATCTATTTTAAAAGGATAGTATGATACAGAATTGCATACCATAATTATCTAACCTCCGATCCATATATCACCTTCTTGACATTCAGGCTCCTCGTCATCAAAATAAATACATTGTTGAATTTGTTTTGCATAAATTTGAGTGTTATGTATTTCTTCAAACATTGTTTGAATTGTAACAGCATCAATAATATATTGTGATAGAATATCACTGTTTTCTTGTATGATTCTCGTGGCTTGATTATATAATCCTTGATTGCGAAGAGAATTTATCTGATTAATAATAGGTGCTATACTGTCATTTACATTTTTAAAATCGTGTAAAGCAATAACTTTGGATGGGAAATTGCTGAATTCATTTGAGTATTTTGCCATTAAAAATAATCACCACCTTAGTTACCAATCCAAATTTGTCCTTCTGAGAAATCTTCAGGTTCCTTATCAGAAAAACAAATACTTCCTGAATCGCTATTTTTTTGTTTTGTATAATTGCAATTAAAATATTTTGAATTATTATAATTATTACTTTTAACTATCCAATAAGACATTATCCTCATCCTCCTCATCATTTCCTATCCAAGTCATGCCTAAAGTTAGATTTTCCGGTTCTGAATCAGAATAATATATTCCAGCATTATTCTCAATAGATCCAACATATTCTACACCATTGTGTATTATTTTTAACATTTTGATCAACCTCCTGCTTTATCGGTGGTCTTGGTATATTCGAAGTAAGCAATCACTGTAAATTTAGATAAGCTTGTAGAAGATCTAATATGAATATTATTATCTACTTTGTTATACCAAACATTATCTAAATTAGTTGGATTACAAAAATTTGGTTTTATTCTTCATTATAAAAGAAGGATTTTTACGCAGTGATTGCAAAGACGGGTCGAACTCCTAAAATACCACTAGCGGCAGCTAAATGGGGACCTCCGGAATAAAAAGAAGTAGCAAACTGGGTATTACTTGCCACATCTTGCAACCAATAAGTAGTATTATGATCATCTGTATCTATAGAAATCGGGTTTACCTTCATCAAAGACAATTGATGATTACTTGCTGTAAATAATGCATTAAAATTATTATTGTTGTTGTGCATATAGTGTGGATATCCATATATCATAATCTCACTGGGAATTTCCGCATCTACCATTTTCCAATGATTCGCACTATCAAACCCATCCCAATAAGGGTGTTTTAAAATATAAGGAGCTCCAAAAACACTTTCCATTTGATTTCTAGCCTGGTCCAAACCAGTTTTATACATTTTAGAGTTTCCATAGCCCCCAGTAACAATGTCTGTGCTGTTCATAGCGCCGGTGTATAAAGATGTAGTTGGCATGAGTACAACATGAGGGACTTCTATGGCAGGATTTCCTTTGTTCATCCAATAATTAAAGTCCACAATTTGCCAACGAACTCCATTCATTTCCCAATAATCCCCTACAAACAAATCTTCAAAAGTTCCATGCCTGATTTGTACTTTCTGATCATAGGATAATCTATCTCCCAAATATTCTCCACGGAAAGTCATTCGACGCAGGGAAACGGTGTTTTTATAGTCAGATACAGCGTCGATCAAAGAGTAAAAGAAGATCCAGGGTCGAATGCCCGCTAAGTTGTTAATATACTCCGTATTGGGGTCCTCTTCTTCAGTCGCATCATCTTCATCTGGACTGGGATCTGGACTTTCTTCTTCGCTTCCACCATCTGATTCCAATGTTCCCTCAACCTCTTCTACATTATCATCCAGAACAGATTCTCCTTCTACCTCTTCATCTGGAGCGTATTCCCCTTCCACAGGAGGTTCTTCTCGTCCATCATCTGGAAATTCTTCCCATTCATCCACTGCTTCTTCACTGTCGGTGAAGATAGGAAGATAACTACCTGATGTTATTCTTTCTGTATAAAAATTTGGGTTATTATAAAAATCACGAAAACCAAAAGGAAATCGATCGTCAGATCCGGAACTACTACCTCCACTGTTGGTACCCGTACCGTCCTTGACAAAATAGATCACATCGTCGCTGTTTTTAGTATCCGGAAGAGCATTGTACTCTTCTTGAGTTAATGCTACTACTTTTCCATTCGGAATACCCCATGTTCCGTCACTTTGAAGAAATTTATTATCAGATTCGTCTAATTGTGGGCAAAGTCCGGAACTTTCTTTATTTACTAAACCTACTTCAGGAATTATTATATTCACTTTTCGGTCTTCTGTAATGGGAAGTTCAATCCCATTTTTTTTAATACCGATAATAGTATTTTTTTCGTGTTCATTCCAGTTATTTTTATCTGGCTGTGTGACATGAATGGTATCATTACCAGTATGTGAATCTAATTCTGTTTGATTAGCCTTGGTCCCTATAGCAGCATTCAATGCTTCCACAACAGTCTCATTTTCAGCGATTGCATCAGCAACTTCTTTCAACGTATCTAATGTCTCTGGTGCATCATCTATTAATTCAGCAATTTTATTATCTGTATAGTAATTAGACTGTTCCAATGCGGTATCAATAGCATTTTGCTGTGCCATAGATACTGGCTTATTTATATCTGAAGTGTTATCGGCATTGCCAAGTCCAACTTGTGATTTTGTAACTTCATGAGGATTGGCTTTATTTAATGCATGCTCATTTAATGATGTTTTTGTAGCAAGTAGTTTATCTTGACTTTGGTTTTTCAGATCAAGCTTATGTAATTCAGAGTCAATAACATCATTATTTTTATTTGCTACATCTATATTGTATTTTTCTGTCGATAATGGCTTTTCTAAGGATTTATAGTTTGTGTATGTAGCCATTTAGTACTCCTTCCTTAAAAATATATATAGGCTTATCCATAATAAAGGACAAGCCTCAAAAAATTATAATTCTTCCTCGCTAACAACAGTAGTAAGTTCTTCATGAGTATATTTACCAAGCACACCATGGCTATAATCATTTAATACTTTATGAGTACCTGCTTCTTTAAGTAATGTTTCGTACATAGGATAAAAGCGATACATTGTAATTGTAGAAGTAAATCCAGAAAAATCATGAGATATTGAAGAAATAATATATTGGTGTTCTATATCAGAATCGCTGCGTTTATATGATATTTTTTTATTTACATCCAAGAATGGCAGAAGAGCAGTAGTAATCGTAATATTATCTGTCAACCTGCAATTTTTCCAGTTGTCCCACTTGGCTCTATCAAGTGCAAGATCATCAGATGTAATATTTTCATATTCACCTCCGATTTTAACATCAAGAATTTCTCCTATTTTTTGAACAGTAAAAGGTGAATTTGCCACTATGGTCATTTTAACATTTTCGCAATTATAGAATTTTTTAAAATATTCTAAAGAATATCTTTCATATTCCACTCCATCACTAGATATCATTTTTTCATTGCTTTTTCGCCCATTACTTAAAACATTAATTGCATGAACCTGCCATTGACCAAGAAGATATGCTTTTATGACATCCTGTTTATCGATACGCTTCTTTTTTATTTTAAAAGCATAAATATTATTTGCATTTAAACGATTGGCAGAAATAGGTTCTTCATTGCTTTCATCATATATTCCTATAACGCCAAGACCATTAATGTTTAATTTTGCTTCCTTTTGATTTGCTGCAGGAATTTTAAAAGCAATAGTATCCCCGTTATAATATTTATCGTCATAACCATCTATCTTTACGGAATACACATTTCCGGAATAACTACAATTTTCGCTGTAGAAGTCTGTCTCTATAACTTGTCCCCAAACTTCGCAGATATTTCGTATAGTAGTCATGTCTACAGTAGTATTTTCTGAGATTAATACACGCTGTAAGAAATTATTATCTATATAGATATCATCTTCATAACACGAAGGAACCATTTGACAGACAAATGTGTTTGTTTCCATATCAAAAAACATCTCATAATTTGGATACAAATCACGAAAAGCAGTTAAAATAGAAAGGACACTGCACCCTGCTGAAAATTCTTGATCAAACGGAATAGTATTCCATGTATCTGCATTTTCTTCTCGATATTTTTTCCAATCGTCATTGTACTCCGGCATAGCATAAAATTCACCTATATCATCAATTCTATGATTTGTTATACCAGCGAGCTGTTCTAATGTTTCAATGACTGCATTTCTGATTATATTGTAATGGATCACCTCACCAGTATCGGGATTTTCTTCATATGCAGGGTATTTAATAATCAGTGCTCCAAGCTGACCGTTTTTTGTTCCATCTAACTTTTTCATAAAATCAGAACAATTAATTGTGAGCTGATTTGTGGCCGCATCATATGTACCGGATGTATCAGTATAAACATAACATCCTAAAGGATAGTATTTGTATTGCCTGGTTCTGCGATTAAATAAACCAACAAATATACGGATGTCTTTATTGAGCCATAACAAACTGGTTTCTGTAAGTTTTAAATGTTCTGTCAAGGTTGGCTGAACAACAAAATTGACAGTACGTCTTACATCAGATTCCGCATTAATAGACATACTGCCATTAACGACTCCATGAATAGTTCCTATTATTTTTTGTGAAATATTATCTAATACTTCAATTTTTAAATCAAGTTTTGGAGATGCTGACTGAGATAATACCAGTATTAGATCTTCTTGTGTTATTATAGCGGCCATTATTGATTCCACCATTCCTGTGATACATCAGATAATCCAAGATAATATAAATCTTCCTCGGAGTTGACATCTCCAATTTCAACCCAGGACCAGGATATATCTCTGTTATTATATACTTGATTTGCACTATCTGTAGGATTAGGAGTTACCTGAATAATCCACATCCTTCCATCGGGCAATTTTAATATTTTAGGAGCTCTATCTGATATAAAATCCATAAATTCTTTTTGGTATTTTATACGTTGATAATCGTATTTTTTGTCATAAGCTAATATACATTCATCTTCATTAACAATTGGAACAAACGAACCCTTACAATTACCGGTATCATAATTAGCAATTGTATTTGTAACAAAAATTGGGTATCTACTATTAAGGAGTTCTACATTGGAAGAGGGGATATTACGAGTAGTATCACAAAAACCATCTGTAATACTTGTACTCCATACAATATCTCCCTCGATTAAAAACATATTAGAGAATTTTGGAGTTATTTTTGTTGTAGCATAATTACCTTCAGAACCATATAATACATTTACTATTGCATATTCTACTGTCTGCCCGGATGCTACAAAATAGTCAGGATAATTAATTACAAAATCTGTAATATTGTGTATTTCTTTTACAAATATTGTTTTCCACTTAAACTCCCCATCTTTTCTACTTTTTAAAATAATATGTGATGTAGTTTCAACGTTCCAATCGACATTTCCAGCGTTTGTATTTTCATTAAATTTAGCCCATAATACAGTATCAAAATCCCACTCCTGAGGACATTCGTTGCTTAATTCAAAATCAGTTGCTTTTGTAATATACAGATCATCATATATACCATTTTTTAGTTCAACATAATTAATATTGTCTATATTGGTTGGAGTAAAAGCACATGCTGATTCTCCACCAACAAAATTACTTCCGCATATAAACATGTACTCTAATCACTTCCAATCCATATGTCATTAATTGCTGGTTCGTTTGGTTCAAATTCGGATAAATATGTTATATATGTATCTTTATTTACTACATAGGTATTGTCGCTATTTTCAATCCACACATCATATTTACCTGTCAAATTTTTGTTCGGCCTTTGTAATCCGTACCACATATTTCCTTCTGGTTTAAATCCAAGCTCAATAAATACTTTTAGTTGATATACATTATTTTTTCTTCTGATGATAATAGTAATCAGATCTTCATTATCAAATATTTGTTCATCAGAGTATAAAAGATAATTACTTACACCATTCGGAACAAGTAATCTAAATCGCAATTTATCCCCCTCATATATATGCGAACTTAAAGTTAAACCATACTTTTCATTTTTCATTTTAAATATGTCTGCATTCTGCCAAAGATTTAATCCTCGAATAATAACTGTAAAATCATCTTCAATTAGAAATCCTTCATCATAATATAAAGTTTTGTCTCTTAAATCGATCATCCCATTTGGATATTCAAAAGATTCCGTTCCATTATATTGAATGATTATCAAATTGCTTGCAATTTGTACGCATCCTTGAGATGGAAGAGCAGTGCTGTAGATTCTGGAATAAGTATTTGGATTCTCATATTTTACAGATATTTCTATATAACCAGTATCCAGCTCCATTCCATTGACTGTTACGCCAAGACATCTTATATAGTAAAAAGTATTATTTTCAAGACCGCGATAGTTATAACTGATGTCGAAAGAATCATTTAGTATGTTGCTTTCCAGCAATTGCTTTTTTGTGGAATCATACAAGTAAAATATGTATGTATTGATATCCTCCCAATCAGAAGAGTAATAGTAGATCGAAGCAGAAAAGGATGCATTTGTAACTTTTCCGTTTTCCGGGATGTTATTAAAATAGAAATCCGGTGTTTCGAAAGTATAAAATAAAACCTTATCGGATAATGGAGATGCTATATTTTCGACATCATAAGTCTGTGCTTGAATTACATATTTTTTTCCATTAGTTAATGTATTGGCTGGTATGGTATGTTTTAATGCAAATGAAGATACTGTATCGTCAAAGACAAGATTGTTTGTTCCGTTGTCATATATGAGAATTCTATTTGCATGAGCACGATTACCATTCCATGAAAGCGATATTTCATATGGCCTGTTAGCGTCAAAAGGTTGGATTTTATTTATAATTGGCTTTGCCATTGGTTATCACCTTCTTCCTTTTTTATGTCGTGATTCTTATTGTAATAGATTTTGTAATTCTTCTTCGAGATTATTGATTTGGTCTCTCAATGTTTGGCGTTCATTATGCAGATCATCCATATTATATTCAGATTCTTTATTCACAAGAGAGTATTCATATTCTTTTAATATTTTGTAATCTGTTGAGGTTAATTGATCTTTTAAACTATTGATTTGAACATTAATCTCATAAATTTTTTCCTGCTGCTTCTGGATTTCTAATTCTTCTGGTGTTGGCTCAGGTTCAACAACTGGTTCTGGTGCTGCATAAACAGAGCCGTCATTACTTAGTTTGTAATGTTTGTCAGAATCATCGTAAGATTGATAAATTGTAGAAAAATCTTTATAAATTCCCTGAACAGAAAAATTATTTTCATTTAGCGTCACAAAACCTGATGTTAAAACTGGGGCATCTATATTTTCATTCAAAATAATTTCCATAATATTATTTGAGCATCTTTTTAATTTACATTTGTGCACTGAGCCGCCTTTTTCGAATTTTACAATTGACATATTTTATTTCCTTTCTCAAAAAAAATATATTTTTTACGTCCCCACCACACCGCTCACATACATATCCTTCAATTTTCCGCAAGGCATCGTAGCCCAGACAAACTGTCCGGGTTTTAATGTTAGCCCAGGAATAGCGCATTTTACAGTACGCTCACTGCCTGCCAGATCTGTGATAATATAGCCTTTGGGGGTTACCTGGCGGACAGCGGTTTTAAAGGTACGGTCACAGTTAATGGTTTTCGATTTAATTGCTTTTATAATTTCTCTTACAAGTATATCCACGGCTTCTTTATCTTCCCTGTTTACTGCTTTTATTACTTCTTGATACATTTTTTGTTTTACTCCTTAATAGAATATATATTTTATATTCACCTCTTATACATCTCTTGCAACATAGCATTAGAAAAATGTGTTTTTATAGCTCTGGCAAATCCGGTTACATCTTGAACGCCCTGCACTGTTATATCACCAATATTGATTACTGGCTGCATATTTCTGTTATTATTCGTCACATTACTAACATTTGTCACATTCTTCACCACTTCCCCCATATCGTTATCGTATCTGATCAGACCGCTTCTGGTAATGATATCTATATTGCTGCCGGTTTTCTCCATATAAGCTTCAAATTTTCGATCAATGTCATATGCCGGATTATCGTATGGTACACGTCTTAATCCGGTTCCATCCGCAAAAGCATTACCGATCTCGCCGTGGGCATGTCCGACACGACTGTAGGGCGGG
>RAZE01000022.1 GCA_003611955.1 bacterium 1XD8-76 | reverse complement strand
TATCCTTCTGTCTAATCAAAAAAGAATAAGTCTGTAAGCTGTTTTTCTTGCTTACAAACTTATTATACGAGGAGCTATAGAAAGTGAAAAATAAAAAGAACAGAGTTTTATATTTTTTTATTTTGCCGGCGTTGCTGCTGTATGTGACATTTTGGGTTTCGCCGGTCCTGATGTCATTTTTCTACGGATTGACGGACTGGTCGGGAGTAGGAGATTATAATTTTATCGGCCTGAAAAATTTTCAATATCTTTTAAAGGATGGAACGCTTGTCAATACATTAAAAAATACAGGAATATATACATTATTTACCGTAGTATTTGGGAATGTGCTCGCTTTGACGCTCGCGTTCATTCTGAATATGAAAATGAGGATGCGTGGTGTATTTCGTACGGCCTTTTATATCCCCGCACTGTTTAGCACAGTTGTCGTAGCATTTATTTGGAGTTATGTGTATGCGCCGTACTATGGGATGATTTATAATATTTTTGATTTATTTCAGATGCCGGAAGCGGCCCCAAATTTGCTGGGAAGCACAAAAACGGCGCTGATCGCCTGTGCTTTTGTCGAACAGTGGAAGACATCGGGCACGATGACGCTTATATATCTTGCCGGATTACAAAATCTGCCGGGAGAAGTAATAGAATCGTGTAAAATTGACGGGTGCAGATGGCGCCAGGAAATGTTCCTTGTAAAGATCCCGATGTTGATAAATATTATAGCCGTAAATGTAATGCTGGGATTGATAAACGGATTTAAATCATTCGATTATGTGTTTACACTGACTGGCGGCGGACCGGGATCTTCAACGAGTACGCTTATGTACAGCGTATACAAACTTGCATTTGTGGAATATCAGTATGGTCTGGCAGAAGCGCTGGCAGCGTCGGCATTTATCGTGATTCTGGCGGTTTCGTGCATCGTATTATTTTTCTTTAATAAGAAGGAGGTGGAAATGTAATGAAAAAATCGGTATGGAAAGAAATTATTTTCAGCGGTATTATTATTTTATTTTTTGCCGTAATGTTGTCGCCGCTTTTGATAGCGTTGTCCGGCTCGCTGCGTTCGCCGGACAACGGAACGTCTTTTTTGCAGCTGTTTAATCAGTTTTCACTGGAAAGCTATAGAGAGGCATTTCGTAAAATGCATTATTTTCGTTCTTTAAAAAACAGTGTGATAACCACTTTCAGCAGTGTGGCGGCGTTGCTTATAGTCGCCCCGTTGGCAGGATATGCTCTTGCCAGACTGAAGACAAAGATGTCTGCGTTTTTGCAGATTTTTTTCCTCGCGGGAATGATGATTTCCGCGCAGATGTCGATCATTCCGATTTACAGTATTATGCGCTCCTTTAAAATCAATAACAGTTATATCGCTCCTATTGTCATGTATGTCACGATTTCGATTCCGTTTTCCATTTTTGTATATACTAATTTTGTGAAGTCCGGTGTGCCGTTGGCATTGGAAGAAGCAGCGAGAATAGATGGTGCCAGCCAGATTAAGACCTTTTTAAAAATTGTGGTGCCGCTCACAAAGCCGGTGCTGGCCTCCATTATTATTACCCAGGGGGTGCCGATCTGGAATGACTTCTTTTTATCCATGCTGTTTTTATCCACATCCACGAAAAAAACACTACCGCTGGTTATGTTGTCTTTTCTCGGGGATATGCAGAAACCGACACAGTGGACGATGTTGTTTGCCGCCTGTTTTTTGAGTGCTCTGCCGATGCTGATTGCGTATTCAGTCCTCCAGAAACAGTTTGTGGGAGGATTGACAGTAGGGGCGGTAAAAGGTTGATTTTCGGAGGGGAAAAATGAGAAAAAGCCTCAAAACAAAATTTACCGTAGGCTTGTTGTTCGTCTCGATTGTGCCGGTTCTTATCCTGTTTTATCTGCATATTAAAAACTTTTATCAGTTTTATGATGAGCAGACAAGATTTGCGGCAAAAAGCGAGACCGAAAAGGCGGCCTATCAGATTGATAACGCATTGCAGGAGATCGATGAACTTGTGGTATCGCTGATACACAGCAGATATGATAACAAATACTGTATTCAGTCGATTGCGGATATGGAAACAGAAAATATTGGGCCGACTGCCATGCAGCGACTGACAAATTACAGGGAATATATCTATATCTGTAATAATTTGATTTGTAATAATAAATATGTGGAAGGGGTATATCTTTTTACGGAAAAGGGATATACCTATTCTTATACGAAATCAAAAGAGTTTTATTTGGAGACAGATTATGAACAGAGTGATTGGTATCTAAGTATGAAAGAACGAAATCTATACAGATTGGTGACGTTCTGGGAGTCTCCCAATAAGAGGGTAGCAGGTAAATATATTTTGGAAATCCGCCCTGTTGCGGACGAGAAAGGAACAAGGATAGCGTATATTGCAGTTGTTTGTAACAACAAAGTGATAGAAGGCTTGGACAGGGATGCCGTTTTTGACGACGGAGTGCTGGTGATGGGAGATGATGGGGAAATTCTATACCGGATTATAGGAGATATGGAGTTTAGTGCCGGGGAAAAAGAGATCATACAAAACTCGGATCAGGGAGTTATAGATGTCAGAAACGGAGGGATAGTGTATCATACATTGGGAGTTAATGACTGGAAACTGGTTTCCAGATATGGAGTGGAAGAACTAAATGAACTGTATGAGAAAAATATATGGAATTTGATATGGCTTCTGATCGTATGTGTGTTTTTTATTATTGTCTCTGTGCTGGTGATCGAGAAACACTTTATAGATCCGATCGTAAAACTGTCCGTGTTGATGCTTCAGGTCCCGGAGACAGAATTTAAACTTCCGACTAAGATGCAGAAACGGAAAGACGAGATAGGTATACTCTACAATAAATTTTATAAAATGATAACGCGTATTCAGGAACTGATACAGGAACAGTATGTCAGCCAAATTCTTCTATTAAAAGAAAAGCTGAATGGACTGATGAGCCAGATTAATTCTCATTTTTTGTTTAATACGCTGGAAAACATTAACAGTCTTGCTGAATTAGATGGAAACAGGCAGATTGCGCAAATGTCAAAATTACTTGGAAATATGCTTCATTATAGCATTGACTTTGAGCGGACGGAGGAAACTTTGGATACAGAAATGGATAATATCCGCAAGTATGTAAAAATACAGGAGATACGATTTGGCAATGAAATTAAAGTGATAGAGGAAATTCCGGAAGAGTTGAAAACGCACAGGGTATTGAAATTCATTTTACAGCCGATCGTTGAAAATTGTATTGAGCACGGACTGGTTGACGAGGAAAGAGCATGGTGGATAAAAATCAGTGCGGAAGAATCGGGAGAGAAATTATGCATAAAAGTAGAGAATCCCGGAAAATTTATAACGGAGAAAGAAAGGAATGATATTCGGAGAAAAATTTCGCAGGAAAAAATTGACAGCTATACAGCGGAAGAAGAGATGACGGAAAGCGGGCATAGTATAGGACTTATGAATATCCAGAGAAGAATTCAGATCGCATATTCAAAAGAGTATGGGCTGGAACTCTACAGCAGGGAAGACGGCGGATTGAAGGTTCTTATTTTGCTTCCTCTTAAAATACGGTGAGATATGGGAAGGGTGGGGAGATGTACTCTTATATTATAATTGATGACGAAGCTATTATCCGAAAAGGATTAATCAAAAAAATCAGCGATATTGAAAACAGTCCATATCTATGCGTGGGAGAAGCGGAAAATGGTCTTGCAGGTCTGGAACTGGTGAGAGAGAACAACCCTGACATCGTCATCACGGACATGAAAATGAACAAAATGGATGGCGTTCAGTTTTTGGAGACGCTCAGAAAAGACGGGATGAGACAGCCGGTTATTGTGCTCAGCAGCTTTAAAGATTTTAAATATATGCATAAAGCTATCGAATCCCAGGTGATCGGATATGTTCTAAAGCCGTTTTCCTCGGAGGAAATAGCCAGGCAGCTCGAAAAAGCAGTGCGGGAGATCGAACGGCATAGCAAAATTGCGACGACAGAAGCAAAGATGAGGCTATTGGAGATGGAGGATAATAACAGAGCGCTGCAGGAACTGATTTTGGGGGATTCGTATGAAATGTCAGCGAAGGAAGCGGGCCGTTTTGAGCAGACCTGCCTGTGTTTGATCTCCGTTATATGCAGAAGTGAAGATGCGTATAAAATCAGTTATTCGATCTGCCAGGAAGACGCAGGCAGTGTGAAATGGTCAGTAATAAAAAATTCATCTGCAAAATATCAATACTTTATCCTGCTGTATACCGGGACGGAATGGGAAAACTATTTGAAGTGGAAGGCGGAGCAGATTACAAAGGAACTGCTCATGCAATATGAGGACGAAAATATTATCTGTGTAATCAGTCGCACTGCAGAAGATATTTTTAAATTAAATATGCTCAGGAAAGAAAATGACAGGGCTCTGCGTGAAATCTACGCGGGAGAAACGCAACAGGTATTATATAGCGGAAAAGAATCAAAACATAATTTCATATATTCCCATGAATGCATGGACGAGTGGTTTAACAGGATGAGATATGATACGGGAGAGATAGTGCCTGTGATGAATCGTTTTTTTGAAAATATGGACATTTCACAATATACTTTGGGAGATATAAGAAAAACCTGTGAGTATATGGTGAGGAAAGTAAACGATTATGCAGAGATGAAGAATATAGAAAAAGATGATATTATGAAATATTTCGATACCAGATATGTCTTTGAAAAAGATCTGAGCAGAATGAGGCGGGAGATATCCGGATATATAACTCTTATTTTTCAGTCGGTGGCAGAAGAGCAGGAACAGGATTTATTTGAAGTGATCGATAGTTACATTCAAAAAAATTATAACCAGAAAATAACTTTATCCACAATAGCAATGAATATATATGTGACTCCGTCTGTATGCCGCAATATACTGAAGGAAAACGGGATCAGTTTTAATGATTATCTGACAAAAATAAGGATGGATCATGCCAAACGGCTTTTATCGGACTCCATGCTCAGTATTGAAATGATATCGGGGGAAGTGGGGTATGCCAATCCCAAATATTTTTTTAAGGTATTTAAAAAGATTATGGGGGAGACACCTCAGGAGTACAGGAAAAAAAGGAGAGAAGGCAAATGATGATTCTGGATGCACATTCACATTTGGGAGAGGATGTTGTTTTTGACTGTGTTCATACGGAGGAGGATCTGTCTGAGAATAATCAAAAATATGGAATAACAGGAGGAATTGTACAGCCTTTTATCGGCAGGCCATATCTGGAGATCACGAGGCAGTATCATAACAGAGTCAGTGATTTTTGCAGGAAATATAAAAATTACTGGGGGATGGCTTCTATTAATCCGCATTTTACACCGAAAGATTATGCCTCGGAGGCTGAACGCTGTATAAAAGAGCTGGGATTTGTAGGACTGAAGCTGACTCCGGCAGGTCACGCTGTAGATCCTGAATCAAAAGATGCCCTATTCGTGTTTGAAAATGCGAGAAAGCTGCAGGTGCCGGTGATGGTACATACGGGTTATGGAATTCCTTTTGCCGATCCGGTAAAACTGAAAAAGGCAGCCATGCGATATCCGGATGTAAAAATGATCATAGCCCATCTCGGGAATGGATTTTTTGCAGACCAGGCGATACAGCTGGCTTTAGAATTTGAACAGGTTTACCTGGAACCGAGCGGGTGTGGAATTGGCGAGACTTATAAGGCGCTCTGTGCTCTGGAAGGCAAAAAAGTAATGTTTTCTTCCGACTCTCCTCTACAGATACCGACAGAACTGGCAAAATATAATACGATATTGGAAAGGCATCCCCAATGGAAAGAGGATATTTTTCATAAAACAGCAGAAAGAGTTTTTGGAGTGCGGCCGGAGAGTTTCGCCGGGTGATTGCCTGTGACAGAAAAGTTACTGATTATGTTCAAAAAAGTTACCGGACATATGCTAGGATAAACCTATCAAAAAACTATAAGAAACAGGAAGGAGAAAACGGATGAGGAAAAAGTTTGTGAGTTGTCTTCTGGCAGTCAGCGTGATGGGGACTATGCTCTTGACTGGCTGTGCCAGCAATGAGACAGGAAGTGCTCCTGATGAGACGAAGGCGGAGGAACAGCCGGAAAGCCAGGAGGCGGAACAGTCAGAAGAGCAGGTGGAGCAGCAGGAGGATTCCGGTTTCACATATGAAGGGGAAGATGTTACACTGAATTTTATGTTTATTACCGGCGGCGAAAATGAGTTTTATAATGAGACTCTGCCGGAAATGGTGAACGAACAGTTCCCGGGAATCACAATTGAGGTGGAGGAACTTCCGAGCGACAATTTTAAATCCACGGTGCAGATGAAGTTTGCAAGCGGTGAGGGGCCTGACATATTTGAGTGGTGGCCAAACAAACAGGCGGAACCGTTGGTAGAGGCGGGATATTGTCTGGAACTGAGCGATTTAAAATGTATTGGCGATTTCAGAGAAGACATGACGGGAGCGTTTTCGTTTGATGGGAAGAATTACGCAGTGCCGCTGGGATCCAGTTTCCTCACAACATGGTACAATAAGTCTCTTTTTGAGGAAGCCGGAATCACAGAAGTTCCGATGAACTGGGAAGAATTTCTTGCCTGCTGTGATGCGTTGAAAGAGAAGGGTATTACACCGATCGTTATGGGTGATAAAGATGCATATGTAATTCAGTTTGGCACATATATGATGGGGGCATCCTGCATCTATAATGACAATCCTGATTTTGACAGTCAGCTTTACACAGGCGAGACGAAATTTACAGATGACGGCTGGAGGGAAACGGTAGAGAAATATCAATATCTGTATGATAACGGATATGTTATGGAAGATACTCTGGGATTATCACATGATCAGGCAAGACAAGCCTTTATCGATGGAAGAGCAGCGATGACTTTTGACGGAAGCTTTGGATGGGAAGCGCTGATGGCCAACGGGGCAGCAGAATTTGAAAGAGGAATCTTCATGCTGCCGTCAAATGAAAATGGGGAAGAACTTGTGTATAACCTGACGCCGGCGGAGGGGATCTTTGCAGGTGCAAATGAAGGACGCGAGGAAGCGATTAAAGCAGTCCTGAATTACTGGTTTACAGAAGGAACGCCGTTATTTGAGGCGTGGGCAGCGTCTAATGACAATATTCCGGTGCATAAAAGTCTGTCCGATGAGCGGGAAATGATTCAGGAGTATATGCAGAGATACGACGGTCTGTCGACGATCTATAACCTGAACAATGCGTGGCCGAGCGGAGTCAGCGATGAACTCACTTCAAAGTTCCAGGAAGTTATTGCGGGAGACGCGAATGCGGAGGATGTAATAAATGCGATGCAGTTAAAGTTTGAGCAGGTAAAGTAAACAAGTGATGGATGAAGGGGGGTATTCGCAAAGTATTTTTGGAATACTCTCCATTTTTTTGACACAAATTTCGGTACTGCGCAATAAATTGTGGAAGATATGGGGGAAATGACATGCTTTACAAGAGAGCGAAAGATAAAAAATTGGATCCGGCACTATTTCGGAATCCTTCTGCCGAGTACAGGGGGACGCCATTCTGGGCCTGGAACTGTCATCTGGACAAAGCTCTTTTATTGGAACAGATAAGACAGTTTTCCGACATGGGAATGGGGGGCGCGCATATTCACTGTCGGGTTGGATTAGACACATCATATCTGGGAAATGATTTTTTCGAGATTGTCTGCGCATGTGAAGAAAGAATGAAGGAGGAAGGGTTACTGTGCTGGCTCTATGATGAGGACAGGTGGCCGTCCGGCAGCGCGGGAGGTCTTGTGACAAGAGAAGAAAAATACAGAATGCGTTTTCTCGTTTTGGAACCTCAGGAGGTCCTGGAAGAAAAGGAGAAGGGATATATGGCGGCGGCCAAAGCCGTCAGAAGCGGGAAAAGAACTTTCCTTGGGTATTACGCAGTACGGCTGAATGAGGAGGGATATCTGGAATCGTACAGGCGGCTGGATAAAGTGCCTTATGAGCTGCAAAAAGGAAAAGATACTCAAATATGGTGTGCCTGGCTGGAGATATCAGGGAATACGCCGTGGTTCAACAATCAGTCTTATGTCAATACACTGGATAAAGATTCAGTGGAGCGTTTTATAGAACTGACCCACGAGTCCTATTACAGGCATCTTGGAAAGGACTTTGGTACGGAGATCCCGGCTATATTTACAGACGAACCCCAATTTGCCCATAAAGAGAGGCTGGAAGAACCTTTTCAGAAAAAGCCGGTCATTCTGCCCTTCACAGATGATTTCGAGAATACGTTTGTGAAACGCTACGGGAAGTCTATACTGGATCATTTGCCGGAACTGGTCTGGGACAGAGGAAAAGACATGGTGTCCGCCGCCAGATATTTATATCACAGGCATTTGTGTGAGAGATTTTCGGAGGCATATGGTGACAATATCGGAGAATGGTGTGAAAACCATGGTATCTGCCTTACCGGTCATATGATGAATGAGTGGACGCTGCATTCCCAGACAATGGCGGTAGGGGAGGTGATGCGGCCCATGATGAACTTTGGGCTGCCGGGAATAGATATGCTCTGTGACAGAAGAGAACTCTCCACGGCAAAGCAGGCACAGAGCCTGGCGCATCAGATGGGAAGAGAAGGGGTGGCGAGCGAAATTTATGGCGTCACGGGCTGGGATTTTGATTTTCGCGGGCACAAGCTTGCCGGAGACTGGCAGGCGGCTTTGGGAGTGACCGTGCGGATACCGCATTTGACATGGGCATCAATGGAGGGAGAGGCAAAGCGGGATTATCCGGCGAGTATAGGGTATCAGTCGCCCTGGTATCGGGAATATCATGTACTGGAGGACTATTTTGCAAGATTGAATACAGTGTTAACCCGGGGAAAGACAAAAGTTCGGGTAGGTGTGATACATCCGGTTGAGTCATACTGGTTATACTGGGGATGCCGATCTCAGGGGGCGGAAATCAGGGAAGCTTTGGAGGAGCAATTTGAGAGTATTATTTCCTGGCTGCTTTATGGGCTGATAGATTTTGACTTTATTTCCGAGATGGTATTGGAAGAACTTGGAGAGAGGGGAGATTCGGAATATTTTCGTGTAGGACGATCGGAGTATGAGGTTATTCTGGTGCCGGGATGTATGACGCTTCGAAATAACACATATCAGCATCTGGAACAGTTTTGGCAGTCGGGCGGCAAAGTAATATTCGTGGGTGAGCCGCCTCTGTTTGAGGAGGGGCAAAGAACGGACAGGATGGTCAAACTGGCAGAAAAATGCGGAAAGATACCTTTCCGAAGGGACAGAGTACTTTCGATTCTGGAACCGTACAGGGATGTAGAGGTATGGAGCGAGAGTGCAGACGGAGATGATCCAACCAGAATAAAGCACAGGGAATCCGGAAAGCGGACAAAGAATATGTTTTATCAATTGCGGGAGGAGGCAGAGCGGAAGTGGATTTTTCTGTGTCATGTGAATAAACCGCAGAATAAGGATATTACTTATATGGAAAAGCTTACCATATTTATCCGGGGAGAATACCGGCCGAGGCTGTATGATGCGCAGACCGGAGAAATACGGGAGACAACAGCGGACTACCAAAAGGGAAGAACGATTCTGACAGCTTATGTTTCGGTTTATGACAGTCTTTTGTTCGAACTGGAACCGTTACGTCAGGAGCAGAAAAGAGGGAAGGCATCCATCGGGTCTGTCCGGATATTTCCGGCGGAAAGGAAAAAACGGCTTCCCGAACCCGAAAAAATTGTCCTGGAGGAAGAAAATTGCTGCCTGCTGGATATGGCGGAGTATGCGTTTGATGATGGTGAGTGGCAGGAGGAAGAAGAACTGCTGAAAATTGACAACAGATTTCGACAAAAGCTAAACTATCCGATGCGCATGGAAGCTCTGGCGCAGCCCTGGGCGACAAAAGGGAAAGAAGACAGGGAGCATTTGCTGAAACTGCGATTTGAGATATGTACAAAAAAGAGTATTTTCCGTACATTTCTTGCGGTAGAACATCCGGAAGAGATGAAGGTAGAGCTAAACGGGTGCGCGGTGGAAACGGATGACGCAGGCTGGTATGTAGACAGAAGCATTAGAAAGATCTGTCTGGGAAGTCTGAAGAAGGGAAAGAATGTGTTGGAACTTCAGATTCCGTTTGGAGAAAAGACGAATGTGGAATGGGCGTATCTCCTCGGGGAGTTCGGAGTGGAAATCAGAGGGAAAAAGGCAGTGCTGACGGATTATCCTGCCCGAATATATTACGGGGATTATACGGCGCAGGGGCTCCCGTTTTATGCCGGAAATTTGATATATGAGACGAACCTGTGTACTGGAGAAGGCGATTTGTGGTTGGAAATTCCGGGATATCGGGGAGCGCTTCTGCAGGTAGAACTGGACGGAAAAATCAAAAAAAATTTGATCTATGCACCGTACCGTCTGAACTTTGAAAAGGTAAGTGCAGGCGAACACAAAGTGTGCATTAAGGTATATGGAAACCGTGCAAACGCGTTCGGCGCGGTGCATCATACGGATCACACAGAGACCTGGTATGGACCGAATCTGTGGCGTACCGAGGGCGCAAAATGGGCCTATGAATATCAGCTGACTCCGATGGGAGTATTGACTACGCCGTTATATTGGCAGACAGAAAGAGAGAAAAATGAATGAAAAAGAAAAAAGTATTGGTCACGGTGACAAATTATTCGAAATATTGCGGGGAAGGGAAAAAAATACTGGAAGATGGGGGCTGTGAAATTATTGAGAATCGAAAAGGCAGACCGCTGTCGGCAGATGAACTGAAAACGATCATAGGAGAGGTCGATGGTGTCGTAGCAGGAGTTGACACCTGGAATGATGAAATTTTTTCACACGCTCCAAACTTGAAAGCGATTGCACGCTTTGGCGTTGGGGTGGACAACATCGATCTGCAGGGGGCAAAGCGGCATGGGATTGTCGTATGCAACAGTCCGGGAATCAATTCATCGGCAGTGGCAGAGCAGACGATCGCACTGATGTTGAGTCTTGTAAGGGCCGTGCCAAGATTGAACAGCTCCATCAGAAAAGGAGAATGGCAACGCCCTATGTTCCATGAAATGAGAAGCAGAACGGTGGGACTTTTGGGATTTGGCGCCATTGCAAGAAATGTTGCAGTGCGTCTTCGGGGATTTTCCCCCAGGGTGATTGCGTATGATAAATATCCGGATGTGGAAAGGGCGAAGAGTCTGGGGGTGGAGATGGTATCGCTGGAACAGATATTTGAATTATCCGATATTATCTCCATACATCTGCCCGCGACAGAGGAGACGCATCATTTGATCTGCAGAGGAAATATCAAAAAGATGAAAGATGGTGTACTGATTGTAAACACGGCGAGGGGTAATATCGTAAATGAAAATGATCTGGCCGAAGCACTTCAGAACGGAAAAATCGGCGGAATGGGAACGGATGTGTTTGAGACTGAGCCGGTTGATTTAAAGAGTCAGTTGTTCCGATTTGACAATTATATAGCTACTCCCCATGTTTCAGCGGAAACTTTTGAGAACTGTGAAGAGACATCTATAGTGACCGCCAGGGCAGTCATGGATGTTTTTACGGGGAAAGAACCTGAGAACAGACTGATATGAGCTTTAATAAAACCACCAAACCGGGGAATTTGCCGATTTGGTGGTTGATTGATTCAAATCCTTATTTATATTCTGCAGCTTTCTCCGCTCCGTTCACGACGCGAAGACCACCCTGTACCAGAGCAAGCAGCTCGTCTTCACCCGGATAAACGGTAACGGGGGCGAGGAACTCACAGTGCTCTTTCAGACCGGCAACCACTTCTTTATCGTAAGCGATGCCGCCGGTGATGATGATCTGATCGATCTTGCCGGAAAGCACGCAAGCCATGGAGCCGATATCTTTTGCTACCTGGAAGATAAACGCTCTTCGAAACAGATCCGCTTCCTTGTTGCCGTCCTGGACCATCTTTTCCACTTCACGCATGTCGTTTGTGCCGAGGAGTGCGTTGAAACCGCCTGCGCCGACGAGCTTTTTGTACACTTCCTTCTCGGTGTACTTACCGGAGAAGCACATTTTTACGAGAGCGCCGGAAGGCACGCTGCCCGCGCGCTCAGGGGAGAACGCTCCGTCGCCGTCGAGGGCGTTGAACACATCGATAACTTTGCCCTGACTGTGTGCGCCGACGGAAACGCCGCCGCCCATATGAACAACGATCAGATTCAGATCATTGTAATCTTTGCCGCTTTCCGCAGCGTAACGCTTTGCCACCGCTTTCTGGTTCAATGCATGGAAAATGCTGATCCTGGGAAGCTCGGGAACGCCGGAAATTCTTGCCTCGTCGCAGAGCTCATCTACGACTACGGGATCCACGATATAACTGGGTTTGCCGATGGAATCCGCGATCTCCCGGGCTAAGATGCCGCCCAGATTGGAGGCGTGCTGTCCGGAGACGCCGAGTTCCAGATCGTGAACCAGCGTGTCATTTACGGCGTAGGTGCCGCCGGGAATGGGTTTTAACATACCGCCCCTGCCGACGACCATATCCAGTGAATTTACATCGAAATCTTTCGATTTCAGGAAGTCCAGAATGATATCCCGGCGGAAATCCTTCTGATCGATAATAGAATCATAGCGGGCTATCTCCTCTGTGGAGTGTCGCAGTGTTTCGTCAAATAATAAGGTCTCATCCTCAAAAATACCGATTTTGGTGGAGGTGGAACCGGGGTTGATCACTAAAGTTTTAACAGACATAATCGTTCTCCTTTTTCTCGTTATTCGCTTTTTAAAGTCTCAGCTGCCAGCGCTGCCAGCGCGATAGAGTTTACTTTCACCTCGCAGGTATCGGAACGGGACGTCAGAATGACGGGAGCCTTGGTTCCGGTCAGGATGTTGCCGTTCTTTACGTTTACCATATGTACAATCGCCTTGTAGACAAGGTTTCCGGCGTGGATATCGGGGAACAGCAGGATGTCCGCATCACCGGCCACTTTTCTGTCGAGGGCGCCCTTTTCTTCAGCCGCTTCCTTATATAAAGCGATGTCCAGAGACAAGGGGCCGTCCACGATACAGCCTGTGATCTTTCCCTCTTCGTTCATCTTTGTCAGCTCCGCCGCGTCCACCGTGACGGGCATTTTCGGATTGACAACTTCCACGGCGGCGAGAGGCGCAACCTTCGGCATTTCCACACCGCAGGCATTGGCGACTTCCACGGTGTAGTTGATGATATTCACTTTATCTTCCAGCGTGGGGTAGGGCATGAAAGCCACATCGGTCAAAAATACAAGGCGATCAATGCCGGGAATTTCAAACACGCATACATGGGACAGGGGTTTACCGGTGCGCAGCCCCACTTCCTTATCTAATACGCTCTTTAAGAAAGTTTTGGTGTCAAGCAGTCCTTTCATATACATATCGGCCTTGCCGTCGTGCACGAGCTGAACGGCTTTTAAGGAAGCCGCCACGGTATCCTCCTCGTGGATCACGGTATATTCTGTCATATCCATACCGAGTTCTGCGGCGATCTCACCGATCTTTGCCTCGTCGCCGACCAGAATGGCATCCGCAATACCCTGTTCCTTTGCGGCTTTTACGGCCTCCAGCACGGCCTTATCCTGGGCAACCGCGACAGAGAGAGTCTTTTTTTTGCATGCGGAAACCCGGGAGAGTAAATCAGAAAAATTCTTGCTCATTTTTTTGCTCCTTTGTTTTCTTTAATCCTATAGTTTTTTATGCTGTTTCACATAAAATTTCTGATAAAATAGTATCACTTGAACGCACAAAAATCAAGGCGTTTACAGCTAATTTGCCGGGGAAAGTCACATTCGGGAGCTGTTGGGCTAAAAAGTTGGAAAAACGGATTAACAAAACCGCCGATTGGTGGTAAGATAAAGGACAGAAAATATTGTATATCATATAAGGAAGGGGAAGTTATGATCATAGAATTCAGCGACAACTTATTGACCGGCAATAAAACGATAGACGCCCAGCACAGAGAACTGATTGAGCGGATCGCAGCGCTCGTGAACGCCTGTGAGGAGGGGGACGGCAAGATGAAAGCCATCAAAATGCTGGATTACCTTGCGGAGTACACGGAGTTTCACTTTACAGAGGAGGAAAAACTCCAGCAGGAGGTATCCTACCCGGGATATGCGGAGCACAGGGGGAAACATGAGGAATTTAAAAAGACGGTAGATGCGCTGCATGAATTTCTGGAGGAATCCGAGGGACCTACGGAAGACTTTGTGGAACAGGTAAAGGAGCAGGTGGTGGACTGGCTCTTCAAACATATTGAAGGCTTCGATCGCTCCGTGGCGGAGTATATAAACTACGTAAATAATCCAAACCGCCTGTAACAGGCAAAAAATCGAAAAAAATTTAAAAAAGTCCTTGCATTCTCGAATTTTCTATAGTACAATAGCTGTTGCTGTGGCATGATAGCGATGAAGCGTGAGGTTGCTGTCAGCGGGTAACTACTGACAGGTTTTCCGTGGAGCGAATGTCAAACCGGAAGATCAGAGATCTCCGGTAAGGAAACTGACGACAAGTCACTGTACAAACGTAGAATATTCTGCAAGGACTTATTTTAAAGGAGAGGCAGAGACGTGTGAGAACAGGTACTTCACAGAATACTGTGAAAAGGCACGCCGGGTATCCGGGCGTTGGACACACACGGAAGAGTGTACAGTCACCGCTTGTCGTACTTAAATAATAAAGTGCGAAAAGGAGGCGACTTTTTTTATGGCAAGTCAGGTAATGAGAATTACATTAAAAGCTTATGACCATCAGCTGATTGATGCGTCTGCCAAAAAAATCATCGAAACAGTCAAGAAGAATGGTTCTCAGGTGAGCGGACCGGTACCCCTTCCTACTAAGAAAGAGGTTGTTACTATCATAAGAGCGGTTCACAAGTACAAAGATTCCAGAGAACAGTTTGAGCAGAGAACTCACAAGAGACTGATCGACATCATTGCACCGACGCCCAAGACCATCGATGCGCTGCAGAGATTGGAAATGCCGGCCGGCGTGTATATTGATATCAAAATGAAACAGAAATAACCTTCTACTAGTTATGAACATGCGCAAGTATGGTCCGATGTAGAAAAAAAGGAGGGTAAAATGAAGAAAGCGATTTTAGCTACAAAAGTCGGAATGACTCAGATCTTCCAGGAAGACGGCACGCTGATACCGGTAACCGTTCTCCAGGCGGGTCCCTGCGTAGTAACCCAGATCAAGACGGAAGAGAACGACGGTTACAAAGCAGTTCAGGTAGGTTTTGTTGACAAGAAGGAAAAGATCGTCAACACGGACAAAGGCGGTAAAAGGAAAGTGACGCGCGCTCACGGCGTGAACAAAGCAGAGATGGGTCACTTCAAGAAGGCCGGTGTTTCCGGTAAGAGATATGTCAGAGAGTTCCGCTTTGAAAACGCGGAGGAGTACGAACTGGGCAAGGAGATCAAGGCGGATATCTTTGAAGTAGGCGAGAGAGTGGATGCCTCCGGTATTTCCAAAGGTAAGGGATTCCAGGGCGCGATCAAGAGACTCGGACAGCACAGAGGCCCCATGAAACACGGCTCCAAGTTCCATCGTCATCAGGGAAGTAACGGCGCCTGCTCATCCCCCAGCAGAGTATTCAAGGGAAAAGGCATGCCGGGACATATGGGCTGCGTGAAAGTGACAGTTCAGAATCTGGAAGTAGTAAAAGTGGATGCAGAGAAGAATCTGCTGTTGATAAAAGGCTCCGTTCCGGGACCTAAGAAAGCGCTGGTTACCATCAAAGAGACGACCAGAGCACAAGCATAATTCGGGGCGAAAGGAGGAAATGAGATGGCTAAAGTATCTGTTTACAATATGGAAGGCAAGGAAGTTGGTACTGTAGAGCTGAACGACGCTGTTTTCGGCGTGGAAGTGAATGAGCATCTGGTTCACATGGCAGTATTGCAGCAGCTTGCAAACAATCGTCAGGGTACCCAGAAGGCAAAGACCCGCGGCGAAGTATCCGGCGGCGGAAGAAAGCCCTGGAGACAGAAAGGAACCGGTCATGCGAGACAGGGATCTACGAGATCACCTCAGTGGAAGGGCGGCGGTGTCGTGTTTGCCCCCGTGCCGAGAGACTATTCCTTTAAGATGAACAAAAAAGAAAAGAGAGCAGCATTAAAGTCAGTATTATCCGATAAGGTTGCCATGAGCAAGCTCGTTGTTCTGGATGAACTGAAATTCGATGAGATCAAGACAAAGAAGTTCAAAGCGGTGCTGGAGAATCTGAAAGTGGAGGATAAAGCGCTGGTTGTACTGGGTGAAAAGGATGATGTGGTGATCAAATCCGCAAACAATCTCCCCTTCGTGCAGACGGCTCTGCCGGGAACGATCAATGTTTATGACATCTTAAAAGCAGGAACACTGATCCTGACAAAGGATGCTGTTGCAAAGATTGAGGAGGTGT
Source organism: bacterium 1XD8-76 (assembly GCA_003611955.1). Lineage (GTDB taxonomy): Bacteria > Bacillota > Clostridia > Lachnospirales > Lachnospiraceae > 1XD8-76. The sequence continues at coordinate 48,307 of RAZE01000022.1, read as the reverse complement.
ATGCATAATGGCTGACCTGAAATATTATGACGTAATCCTGAAACCGGTTATCACGGAAAAGAGCATGGCTGGTATGGCTGACAAAAAGTATACATTTCTGGTGCATCCCGATGCGACAAAGTCGCAGGTGAAGGAAGCGGTGGAAAAGATGTTTGAAGGGACCAGAGTGCAGCGTGTCAACACGATAAACATGGATGGCAAAAAGAAGAGAAGAGGCATGATAGTCGGCAGAACGGCTAAGACGAAAAAGGCTATCGTCCAGCTCACGGCTGACAGTAAAGAGATCGAGATCTTTACAGGACTCTAAAATGAACGGCGGCGCATTTTGATTATGCGATGGAGCCGGGGAACCGGTGGAGCGCCGAGAACTCCATTGCGACAAAAAAGAAAAGGAGAAAAAAGACATGGGAATTAAAACCTATAACCCATATACACCTTCCAGAAGAAATATGACTGGTTCTGATTTCTCTGAGATCACAAAGAAGACCCCTGAAAAGTCTCTGCTTGCGAGCAAGAAGAAAAATGCGGGACGAAACAATCAGGGAAAGATCACCGTTCGTCATCACGGCGGCGGCAACAGACAGAAATACAGAATCATTGACTTTAAGAGAAACAAAGACGGTATTCCGGCAACTGTGATCGGTATCGAGTACGATCCCAACAGAACGGCGAATATCGCTCTGATCTGCTACGCAGACGGACAGAAAGCATATATTATCGCTCCCGAAGGGCTGACAGACGGCATGAAAGTCATGAACGGTCCCGAAGCGGAAATCAGGGTTGGCAACTGTCTGCCGCTTGAGAATATCCCGGTTGGTACGCAGGTGCACAACATTGAGTTATATCCCGGAAAGGGAGGCCAGATGGTTCGCAGCGCCGGCAACAGCGCGCAGCTTATGGCAAAAGAAGGCAAGTATGTAACGCTTCGTCTTCCCTCCGGTGAAATGAGAATGGTTCTCGCCGTATGCCGCGCCACAGTCGGCGTGGTGGGCAACGTTGACCACAACCTCATCAATATTGGTAAAGCAGGACGGAAACGTCACATGGGCATTAGACCTACGGTCCGCGGTTCTGTTATGAACCCGAATGACCATCCGCACGGCGGTGGTGAAGGACGTGCGCCGATCGGACGTCCGGGCCCGAGCACACCCTGGGGCAAACCTGCACTTGGCTTAAAGACCCGTAAGAAGAAAAAAGCTTCTAACAAGATGATTGTAAGAAGAAGAGACGGTAGAGCGATCAAGTAATCATATTGAGGAGGAAGAATCATGTCGAGATCATTGAAAAAAGGCCCGTTCGCAGACGCGAGCTTACTGAAAAAAGTAGATGCTTTGAATGCGTCCGGCCAGAAACAGGTCATTAAGACCTGGTCCCGCCGTTCCACAATTTTCCCGTCCTTCGTGGGACACACATTTGCGGTTCACGACGGCAGAAAGCATGTGCCTGTATATGTTACGGAGGACATGGTTGGACATAAATTAGGCGAGTTTGTTGCAACCAGAACCTACAGAGGACATGCAAAAGAAGATAAGAAATCCAAAGTGAGATAAGGTTTGAAAGGAGGTTTACACTATGGCTAAAGGACATAGAAGTCAGATCAAAAGAGAAAGAAATGCTCAGAAAGATACAAGACCTTCCGCTAAGTTATCTTACGCAAGGATTCCTGTACAGAAAGCATGCTTTGTATTAGATGCCATCAGAGGCAAAGATGTAACAAGCGCCCTGGCAGTTCTGGAGTACAACCCCAGATACGCTTCCGGCGTGATCAAAAAATTACTGGAATCAGCGATTGCCAATGCTGAAAACAACAATGGCATGAATGCGGCTAACCTTTATATTGAGGAATGCTATGCAAGCAATGGTCCTATTATGAAACGTGTGAGACCCCGGGCACAGGGCAGGGCTTACAGAATCGAAAAGAGAATGAGCCATATCAAGATCGTGCTGAACGAGAAATAACAGAGAGAATGTCCGCTCCGCGGACATGAAAGAAAGGAGTTAAGTATATGGGACAGAAAGTTAATCCTCACGGCCTCAGAGTCGGTATTATTAAGGATTGGGATTCCAGATGGTATGCTGATGCTGAGTTTTCCGATTATCTGGTGGAAGACTACAATATCAGAAAATATCTGAAAAAGAAATTATACGCTGCCGGTATCTCCAAAATTGAAATTGAAAGAGCTTCTGACAGAGTGAAAGTGATTATTTATACAGCGAAACCCGGTGTTGTGATCGGCAAGGGCGGCGCGGAGATCGAGCTGACAAAGGCGGAGCTTTCCAAGATGACAGACAAGAAAGTTCTGATCGACATCAAGGAGATCAAGGTGCCGGACAGAGATGCACAGCTTGTCGCGGAGAATATCGCGCAGCAGCTTGAGAACCGTGTATCTTTCAGAAGAGCGATGAAGTCCTGCATGGGCAGAACGATGAAAGCGAAAGCGCTCGGTATCAAAGCGGCATGTTCAGGACGTCTCGGCGGTGCGGATATTGCGCGTACAGAGTTCTACAGTGAAGGTACTATTCCGCTTCAGACGCTGAGAGCTGATATTGATTATGGTTTTGCGGAAGCAGATACCACATATGGCAAAGTCGGTGTGAAAGTCTGGATCTACAAGGGCGAAGTACTTCCCGCTAAAGGAAATAAGGAAGGGAGCGAGAAATAATTATGTTAATGCCAAAGAGAGTAAAACGTCGTAAACAGTTCCGTGGTTCCATGGCAGGCAAGCCTACCAGAGGCACAACGATTACCTATGGCGAATATGGTATTATCGCAATGGAACCGGCCTGGATAAAGTCTAACCAGATCGAGGCAGCCCGTGTGGCTATGACACGTTACGTGAAACGTGGCGGTAAAGTCTGGATCAAGATTTTCCCGGATAAACCTGTAACAACAAAACCAGCAGAAACACGTATGGGTTCCGGTAAGGGTACTCTGGAATACTGGGTAGCAGTTGTTAAGCCGGGACGTGTGCTTTTCGAGATCGCAGGAGTACCTGAGGATATTGCAAAAGAAGCGCTGCGTCTTGCAACACATAAGCTTCCATGTAAATGTAAGGTTGTTTCTAAAGCAGACCTGGAAGGTGGTGCATCAAATGAAAACTAATAAATATGTAGAAGATTTAAGGGCAAAGACTTCTGCAGAGTTAGCAGAAGAGTTGGTAGCTGCCAAGAAAGAACTTTTCAATTTGAGGTTCCAGAATGCAACGAATCAGTTGGACAATACAGCAAGGATCAAGGAAGTCAGAAAGAACATTGCCCGTATTCAGACTGTGATCACGGCAAAGGCAAACTAAACTAGCGTATTGTATTAACTGGAAAGGAGAGCAAATCGTGGAAAGAAATTTGAGAAAGACACGTACTGGCAAAGTTGTCAGCGATAAAATGGATAAGACGATCGTTGTGGCGATCCAGAATAATGAGAGACATCCGCTCTACAACAAGATCGTAAAGAGAACTTACAAATTGAAAGCTCATGACGAGAACAACGACTGTCATATCGGTGATACCGTGAAGGTTATGGAGACGAGACCTCTGTCGAAGGATAAGAGATGGAGACTTGTCGAGATCGTTGAACGTGCGAAGTAAACCAGGCATAGAAAAGCAGGCACGAACGAACTAAATGAAAGGAGAATCAACATGGTTCAGCAGGAAACCAGACTGAAAGTTGCCGATAACACGGGTGCAAAAGAACTGCTTTGCATCAGGGTAATGGGCGGCTCTACTAGAAGATATGCAAGTATTGGTGATATAATCGTTGCTTCTGTCAAAGATGCAACACCAGGCGGCGTTGTGAAAAAGGGCGATGTAGTAAAAGCTGTCGTTGTGCGTACCGTAAAGGGCGCCCGCCGCAAAGATGGTTCTTACATCAGATTCGATGAAAATGCTGCTGTTATTATCAAAGATGACAAGACTCCGAGAGGAACACGTATCTTTGGACCGGTAGCAAGAGAGCTTCGAGAGAAACAGTTTATGAAGATTGTTTCCCTGGCTCCGGAAGTATTATAGGAGGTACCGGTTATGGCAATGTTAAAGATCAAAAAGGGCGACACCGTGAAAGTGATCGCCGGAAAAGATAAAGACAAAGAAGGTAAAGTCCTTGAAATCGACCGCAAAAAGGGCAGAGTGCTGGTGGAAGGCGTGAATATGATCACAAAGCATATGAAACCCTCCGCGGCAAACGCTAACGGCGGTATCGTACAGAGAGAAGCTATGATCGACATTTCCAATGTGATGTATGTTCACAAAGGAAAACCGACCAGAGTGGGCTTCAAAATGGATGGAGATAAAAAAGTCCGTTTCGCCAAATCCACAGGCGATGTGATCGATTAAGGAAGGAGGGTAAACATGAGCAGATTAAAAGATATGTACAAAAATGAGATCGTAGACGCTATGATCAAAAAGTTTGGCTATAAGAATATCATGGAAGTTCCTAAAATCGACAAGATCGTTGTAAATATGGGTGTTGGTGAGGCAAAGGAAAATCCGAAGGTACTCGAGGCCGCTGTCGCTGATATGGAAAAGATTACCGGCCAGCATGTTGTTGTCACAAAAGCGAAGAAATCTATCGCAAACTTTAAAATCAGGGAAGGACAGTCCATCGGCTGTAAGACGACGCTTCGCGGTGAGAAGATGTATGAGTTTTTAGATCGTCTGGTGAACCTGGCTCTGCCCCGTGTGCGTGACTTCCGCGGTGTCAGCAGGGACGCGTTCGACGGGAGAGGCAACTATGCGCTGGGCATCAAGGAGCAGATCATCTTCCCAGAGATTGAGTATGATAAGATCGACAAAGTGAGAGGCATGGATGTGATCATCGTAACTACGGCCAAGACAGACGAAGAGGCTCGTGAGTTGCTGAGATTATTCAATATGCCCTATGAAAAATAACAGGAGGTAAATTCCATGGCTAAAACAGCGATGAAGATTAAACAGCAGCGCAAACCGAAGTTCTCCACGAGAGCGTACAGCCGCTGCAAAATTTGTGGTCGTCCCCATGCATATTTAAGAAAATACGGAATCTGCAGAATTTGCTTCCGTGAGTTGGCATATAAGGGCGAGATCCCCGGCGTAAAGAAATCAAGCTGGTAGGATGCGTGATGAGTCTAAATGAAGAAGGAGGAAACTGACCATGACAATGAGTGACCCTATTGCAGATATGCTTACAAGAATCCGTAATGCAAATACTGCAAAACATGATACAGTAGATGTACCCTCATCCAAAATGAAACTGGCTATCGCGCAGATTCTGTCAGATGAAGGTTATATCAAAAAATTTGAAGTGGTGGAAGACGGTTCATTCAACACGATCCGCATTACTTTGAAGTACGGTGCAGACAGAAATGAGAAGATCATTTCCGGTATCAAGAGAATTTCCAAGCCGGGTCTTCGCGTATATGCGGGCAAGGAAGATATGCCGAAAGTTCTGGGTGGTCTGGGAATCGCTATCGTTTCCACAAACCAGGGAGTTATCACAGACAAGAAGGCGAGAGAGTTAGGCGTAGGCGGCGAAGTGTTGGCGTTCGTGTGGTAGGGTGAGAAGATTTCACCCGGAAAAATGCTTTACATTTTCGCAAAATATAGAATACAGGAGGTACGGGCATGTCACGTATAGGGAGAATGCCAATCGCGGTTCCCGCAGGTGTCACTGTGGAGATTGCAGAAAATAATAAGGTGACTGTAAAAGGTCCTAAGGGTACTCTGGAGAGAGTACTTCCATCCGAGATGGAGATCAAGATGGAAGGTGCGGAAATAACCGTAACCAGACCGAACGATTTGAAGAAGATGAAATCTTTACACGGCCTCACCAGAACACTGATCCACAACATGGTAGTCGGTGTGACAGAAGGTTTCCAGAAGAAACTGGAAGTAAACGGTGTAGGTTACAGGGCGGCAAAAGCCGGTAAGGTGCTTACCTTATCTCTGGGTTATTCCCACCCGGTTGAGATGACGGATCCCGAAGGCATTGAGACGGTACTGGAAGGCCAGAACGTAATCATTGTAAAGGGTATCGATAAAGAAAAAGTTGGTCAATTCGCGGCTGAGATCAGAGACAAGAGAAGACCGGAGCCTTATAAGGGCAAGGGTATCAAGTATGCTGATGAAGTAATCAGACGTAAAGTTGGTAAGACCGGTAAGAAATAACAGATAAGGAGAGTGTAAAAATGGTTAGTAAAAAATCGAGACAGGAAGTTCGTGCAAAAAAGCACAGAAGAATGCGTAACCGTTTGTCCGGAACTGCTGAAAGACCTCGTCTGTCAGTGTTCAGAAGCAATAATCATATGTATGCTCAAATTATCGACGATACAGCCGGGGTAACTCTTGCTTCCGCCTGCACTCTTGAGAAAGAAGTGAAAGCGGAACTGGAGAAGACGGATAACGTTGACGCAGCGGCATATCTTGGAACGGTAATTGGAAAAAGAGCACTTGAAAAAGGCATCAATACGGTAGTCTTTGACAGAAGCGGTTATATATATCAGGGTAAAGTAGCAGCATTAGCTGAAGCGGCCAGAGAAGCTGGCCTTACATTCTAGGAAGGGAGAAACGTACATGAAGCGTACAATCATAGATATAAGCAACATGGAATTAACTGAAAAAGTTGTTACCATCAAACGTGTAACTAAGGTTGTAAAGGGCGGACGTAATATGCGTTTTACAGCTCTTGTGGTTGTTGGTGACGGTAATGGTCATGTAGGTGCCGGCCTGGGAAAAGCTACTGAAATCCCTGAGGCCATCCGGAAAGGCAAAGAGGATGCCATCAAAAATCTGGTGAACGTTGCCATCGATGAGAACAACAGTATCACACATGACTTTATTGGAAGATATGGTTCTTCAGAAGTTCTGTTAAAGAGGGCTCCCGAAGGTACCGGTATCATCGCGGGCGGACCGACGCGTATCGTCTGCGAGCTTGCAGGAATCAGGAATATCCGTACAAAGTCCCTGGGTTCCAACAATAAGCAGAACGTAGTCCTTGCGGCAATTTCAGGCTTAAGTCAGTTGAAGACTCCTGAGGAGGTTGCAAAGAGCCGCGGTAAATCCGTAGAAGAAGTTGTAAGCTAGAGAGGAGAACCAAAATGGCAGATAATAAAATGTTAAAAATTACTTTAGTAAAGTCTCCTATTGGTGCGATCCCGAAGCAGCGTGCAACTGTCGTTGCGATGGGGCTTCGTAAGATGCATCAGACAGTGGAAATGCCTGATAACGGAGCAACCAGAGGCATGATTCAGAGAGTAAGACACTTAGTAAAAGTAGAGGAAGCTTAAATAGAGAAGGAGGTGTCATCAGAATGGATTTATCTAACTTGAGACCCGCGGAAGGTTCCAAACACAGCGATAATTTCAGAAGAGGTCGTGGACACGGTTCAGGTAACGGCAAAACAGCCGGTAAAGGCCATAAGGGACAGAAAGCTCGTTCCGGAGCACCCAGAATTGGTTTTGAGGGCGGTCAGATGCCTTTATACAGACGACTTCCCAAGAGAGGCTTTAAGAACAGAAACAGAAAAGAGATCGTAGGCATTAATATCAGTGCTCTTGAAGTATTTGACAATGACAGTACAGTGGATGTACAGGCATTAATGGAAAAAGGCATTGTAAAAAATCCCGGAGACGGTGTAAAAATCCTTGGAAACGGAGAACTTACCAAGAAGCTGAATGTGAAAGCAAACGCTTTCAGCGCATCTGCTTCTGAAAAAATTCAGGCACTTGGTGGAACAACAGAGGTAATGTAATGCTTACAACATTAAAAAATGCATTTAAAGTAAAGGAAATCAGACAGAGAGTTCTGTATACGCTGGGAATGCTGGTAATTATCAGGCTTGCTTCCCAGCTTCCTGTACCTGGGGTAAACAGAGACTACTTTGCAAACTGGTTTGCGCAGCAGACGGGAGATGCTTTTAATCTCTTCGATGCTTTTACAGGCGGCTCATTTCTGAGCATGTCGGTTATTGCCCTCAATATTACGCCGTATATCACATCTTCCATCATCATACAGCTTTTGACGATTGCGATTCCGAAGCTGGAGGAGATGCAGAAAGACGGAGAAGAGGGCAGAAAGAAGATCACGGCGATCACCCGTTATGTGACGGTGGCGTTGGCGCTGGTAGAATCGAGCGCTATGGCGATCGGTTTCGGACGGCGTGGCCTCCTGCAGAACTACAATGCGCTCAATGTGATCACAGTTGTTGTCGCCTTGACGGCGGGCAGTGCGTTTCTGATGTGGATCGGTGAGAGAATCACGGAAAAGGGAATCGGAAACGGTATCTCTGTGGTCCTGACGATCAATATCGTATCCAGAATGCCGCAGGAGCTGGTCGGATTATTCAAACAGTTTGTCACAAACAGGGAGATAGCTCCGGCAGTGGTAGCTTCCGTCATTATTATAGCGGTGATCGTTTTAATGGTAGTACTTGTTATTATACTGAACTCCGGAGTTCGCAAGATACCGGTACAGTATGCGAAAAAGATGCAGGGCAGGAAAATGTACGGAGGAAATTCCAGCAATATTCCGCTCAAGATCAATACTGCCGGTGTTATTCCGGTTATCTTTGCATCTTCCCTCATGCAGTTTCCTGTTATCATTTGCTCCCTGTTCGGGGTGAATGGCGGAACGGGATTTTGGGGCAAGGTGCTTCGAGGGCTCAGCTCAAGCAACTGGTGCAGACCGAGTGAGCCGATCTACAGCATAGGCCTTCTGGTATATGTTGCACTGGTAATCTTCTTTGCTTATTTCTATACTTCTATTACGTTCAACCCGATCGAGATCGCTGAGAACATGAAGAAGCAGGGAGGTTTCATACCGGGTATCAGGCCCGGCAGGCCCACCAGCGAATATCTGACAAAGATCTTGAATTACATCATCTTTATCGGAGCCTGCGGTCTTACTATCGTGTGCGTATTACCGTTTTTCTTTAACGGTGTGTTCGGCGCAAGCGTATCCTTCGGCGGTACGAGCCTGATCATTATTGTCAGCGTGGTAGTGGAGACACTGAAACAGGTAGAATCCTTGATGCTGGTTCGCAATTACAAAGGTTTTTTGAATGATTAAAAGCGATGACTGACGGTCTTATGCTATGATATGGGATGGAGATTCTCCATCCCATAATCGGCATGATGAGAGAAGTATGAAAGGGGCAGGGGTATTAAAATGAAGATTATTATGTTAGGGGCGCCCGGTGCGGGCAAAGGAACACAGGCAGAAATGATAGCGGAGAAATATCATCTGCCGCACGTTTCTACAGGCGATATTTTCCGTGCGAATATTAAGAACGGCACGGAACTCGGAAAAGAGGCAAAGAGCTATATGGATCAGGGATTGCTCGTTCCGGATGAACTGACCGTGAAGATCCTGATGGACAGAGTGTCCCAGGAAGACTGTAAAAACGGTTATATTCTGGACGGTTTTCCGAGAAACATCCCCCAGGCAGAGGTGTTGGACAAAGCGCTTGCGGAGCTTGGGGACAAAATTGACCATGCCATCGACATGGAAGTGCCGGACGAGAGAATCATAAGAAGGATGGTGGGCAGACGCGCCTGCGTATCCTGCGGAGCCACTTATCATGTCGAGAATGTACCGCCCAAAAAGGAGGGCATCTGCGATAAGTGCGGGGACGCGCTGATTCTCAGAGACGATGACAGGGAAGAGACGGTAAAGAACCGTCTGAATGTTTATCATGAACAGACACAGCCGCTGATCGAGTTCTACGAAAAGAAGGGTATTTTGAAAACGGTGGACGGAACGAAAGACATGATGGATGTGTTTAAGGAGATTACGGAAATTCTGGCATAGATTGATACTGTGCAGACTATGTGATGTTAAAGAAGGCATGAATAATGGCAGTTAGTATAAAATCAGCGAGAGAGATCGAACTTATGCGGGAGTCCTGCAGACTTCTGGAGATCGTGCACGATGAATTGGGAAAGGCGATCCGTCCCGGTATTTCCACTCTGGAGATTGACCAGATGGGAGAAAAAATGATTCGGGATATGGGATGTATTCCGAATTTCAAAAATTATAATGGATATCCGGCTTCCATCTGTGTCTCTGTCAACGACGAGGTAGTACATGGGATTCCCCGCAGGGAAAGAATATTGATGGACGGGGATATTGTAAGTCTGGATGCAGGACTGATCTATAAAGGCTATCATTCCGATGCGGCGAGAACTTATGCGGTGGGAGAGATCAGCAGAGAGGCACAGCTTTTAATAGAAAGAACGCGTCAAAGCTTTTTTGAGGGGATCAGGATGGCGCGGGCCGGAGGACACCTCCATGATATCTCCAACGCGATAGATGACTATATCAGTCAGTTTGGCTACGGCATCGTCAGAGATCTGGTGGGACACGGAGTGGGGACGTCTCTCCATGAGGATCCGCAGATCCCCAATTTCCGTCAGAGAAGAAAGGGAGTCAGGCTGGTGTCGGGCATGACACTGGCGGTGGAGCCCATGATCAATCTTGGGCGGGCGGATGTGGAGTGGCTGGACGACGACTGGACTGTTGTGACGGAGGACGGAAGTATTTCCGCTCACTATGAAAATACGATTCTGATCACAGAGGGCGAGCCGGAAATTTTAACGCTCAGCCACTGACTAAAACTGGAATAAGAACTGGAATAAAAATGACTGGTTATATGGCGGTATCCCTTGCGGGACATGACAGAAATAAAATATATCTTATTGTTGGCGAAGAAAAAGAGTATGTATATTTGGCGGACGGAAAAATAAGGTCCTGCGAACATCCGAAAAAGAAGAACAGAAAACATATTCAGATCATAAAAAAGTATTGTAACCCTGCGGTGCAGGAAAGGCTGCTCCGGGGGGAGAAAATTGATGCGGGTATCATTATTCAGGAGGTTAAAGCATGTCAAAAGCAGATGTAATTGAAATTGAAGGAACTGTGGTGGAGAAATTGCCGAATACGATGTTTCAGGTGGAACTGGAAAACGGACACAGAGTGCTGGCACATATCAGCGGTAAGCTGCGACAGAATTTTATTCGTATACTGCCCGGCGACAAGGTGACACTGGAGCTTTCTCCCTACGATCTGTCGAAGGGAAGAATCATCTGGAGAGACAAATAAGAATAATTACAAATAATTTTGCTTGCAATAGCAGCGTGCTTATGATACAATGAGAAACGGTCTTTTTGAAAGGAGGGAACACGATGAAGGTTAGATCATCAGTAAAACCGATTTGCGAAAAGTGCAAAGTTATTAAGAGAAAAGGGAAAATAAGAATAATCTGCGAGAATCCGAAACACAAACAGGTACAGGGCTAAGAGCCTGTTCCAGATTTTACTTTTTGATACCGAGAGGTATTCGGAAAGGTCGGATATTTTCCGGCTGGCTTTGACATAGGGGCAGGAATTTTTTGCCGCCTGGTATAAAGCCCAGTCAATTAGTAACTTAACCATCTAAGGCAAATCCTAAGAAACAAAGAAAGTGGAGGAAAAATGGAATGGCTCGTATTTCAGGTGTAGATTTACCCAGAGACAAACGTGTCGAAATCGGACTTACCTATATTTATGGTATTGGACGTGTGAGTGCAACAAAGATCTGTGCGGCGGCGAAAGTGAATCCCGATACCCGCTGTCGTGATCTGACAGACGAAGAAGTAAAGAAACTCAGCGAAGTGATTGATGCAGATTATATGGTGGAAGGTGACCTCAGAAGAGATGTTGCTCTGAATATCAAGAGACTGCAGGAAATCGGATGCTATCGTGGTATCCGTCACAGAAAAGGTCTTCCGGTTCGTGGTCAGAATACAAAGACCAACGCGAGAACACGTAAGGGACCGAAGAGAACCGTAGCAAACAAGAAGAAATAAAAAATAATCATGCATAGCAAAGAGAAAGTAGGTTAGTTTAAAATGGCAAAAAAAGTTACAGCAAAAAAAGTGACAAAAAGACGTGTCAAGAAAAACGTTGAACGCGGACAGGCACATATTCAGTCTTCCTTCAATAATACGATCGTTACATTGACGGATACGGAAGGCAATGCTCTGAGCTGGGCAAGTGCCGGTGGTCTTGGTTTTAGAGGTTCAAGGAAATCTACTCCGTATGCAGCACAGATGGCGGCGGAAACAGCGACGAAGGCAGCGCTTGTGCACGGCCTTAAGACGGTTGATGTTTTTGTAAAAGGCCCCGGTTCAGGACGTGAGGCGGCGATCCGTGCGCTTCAGGCCTGCGGACTGGAAGTAGTGAGCATTCGCGACGTGACACCGGTTCCTCATAACGGATGTCGGCCTCCGAAACGCCGCCGCGTATAGTGCGATAGCAAAAGAAAAACAAGCGAGTGTGCATAGAGCGTTGGATGAATGTACAAATGTACTGTAAACAATGTATAGAAAGAGAGGAAAATAATTAAATGGCAGTAAACAGAGTACCGGTACTGAAAAGATGTCGTTCCCTGGAACTGGATCCGACTTTTCTGGGATATGATAAAAAGTCCAGGAGGAAATCTCCCAGGGCTGGCAAGAAGATGAGCGAGTACGCTCTGCAGCTTCGAGCAAAACAGCAGGCGAAGTTTATCTATGGGGTTCTGGAGAGACCTTTCAGAAACTACTATGAAAAAGCTGAGAGAATGAAAGGACGTACAGGTGAAAACCTGATGATCCTTCTGGAGAGAAGGCTGGACAGCGTAATTTTCAGGATGGGTTTTGCGAGAACAAGAAGAGAGGCGAGACAGATCGTCGGACATAAGCACATCCTTGTGAACGGCAAGGCAGTGAATATTCCGTCCTATCTGATCAGCGTCGGCGACACAATTGAAATAAGAGAAAAATCCAGAGAGCTTCAGAGATACAAAGATATTATTGAAGTTACGGCGGGCAGACTGGTTCCTGAGTGGATGGATGTGGACCTGGATGCTTTCAAAGGCACTATCAAAGCACTTCCTACAAGAGAAATGATAGACGTACCTGTTGATGAAATGGCTATCGTCGAATTGTATTCCAAGTAATCCGGCATAAGAGAAAAACATAACGTGAGACTGCGCTATGTTTTTCTCACATGTATAGAAAAGGAGGGTGTTTGCAGTGTTTGATTTTGAAAGACCTAACATTGAGGTTGTAGAGATTTCTGACGATAAGAAGTATGGCAAATTTGTGGTAGAACCTTTGGAAAGGGGTTATGGCATCACACTTGGTAACTCTCTCAGAAGAATCATGCTTTCTTCATTGCCCGGTACAGCTGTAAGCCAGGTGAAATTTGATGGTGTTCTGCATGAATTTACGACGATCGAGGGCGTAAAGGAAGATGTGACGGAGATCATCATGAATATTAAGAGCCTCGCTATCAAAAACAACAGCGACGGCAACGAAACTAAGACGGCATATATTGACTATCAGGGGGAAGGAGTAATCCATGCCTCCGACATTCAGGTTGACCAGGATATTGAGATCATGAATCCTGAGCAGGTTATTGCGACGCTGAGCGGCGGAAGAGATTCCAAGTTATATGTGGAATTGACGATCACAAATGGCAGAGGCTATGTGGGCGCTGACAAGAACAAAAGCAGCGATATGTCTATCGGCGTTATTGCGGTAGATTCCATCTATACACCGGTGGAGCGCGTCAATGTGACAGTGGAAAATACCCGTGTGGGTCAGGTGACTGATTTCGACAAACTGACGATGGATGTTTATACGGACGGAACACTGGCCCCGGACGAGGCGGTGAGCCTTGCGGCCAAGGTACTCAGCGAGCACCTGAATCTCTTTATCGATCTCTCCGAAAATGCGAAGTCCGCTGAAGTTATGGTGGAGAAGGAGGATGACGAAAAGGGTAAGGTTCTGGAGATGAGCATCGACGAACTGGAACTTTCAGTCCGCTCCTACAACTGCTTAAAGCGCGCAGGTATCAATACGGTGGAAGAGTTGACAAATAAAACTTCCGAAGATATGATGAAAGTCCGGAATCTGGGACGGAAATCTCTGGAGGAAGTGCTGGCGAAGCTGAAAGAATTAGGACTTCAGCTGAACCCCAGCGAGGAGTAAAGGCAGAATGAGCATACATTTCCGATAAGCCCAAAGAGCGCGGATGTGTATTCATAGATGGTAACTGACAATACCCCGGTAAGTAAGACCGATGAGCGTGGCCGGGATGATCCATTTGATATGAAAGGAGCCTAACATGGCAAAATACAGAAAACTTGGCAGAACAAGCAGCCAGAGAAAAGCACTGCTCAGAAATCAGGTGACGAACCTTCTGTATCACGGTAAGATCGTGACGACTGAAGCGAGAGCGAAGGAAGTTCGTAAGATCGCGGAGCATGTGATCACATTGGCAGTAAAGGAAAAAGATAACTTCGAGACCGTTAAGGTGAAAACAAAGGTTGCCCGCAAGGACAAAGACGGCAAGAGAGTCAAAGAGGTTGTTGACGGCAAGAAAGTGACCGTTTTTGACGAGGTGGAGAAAGAGATCAGGAAAGATCTTCCGTCCAGACAGCATGCGAGACGCCAGATGATGAAAGTACTCTATCCCGTGACGGAAGTGCCGGCCACTCCCGCAGGAAAGAAGAAAAACACAAAAGAAATCAACATGGCAAACAAGCTGTTTGACGAAGTGGCGCCGAAGTACGCGAACCGCAAGGGCGGATACACAAGAATTGTGAAGATCGGCCCCCGCAAAGGTGATGCGGCGATGCAGGTAGTGTTGGAACTTGTATAAAATGTGAAGAGAGGAGTCCTGATTCTGTAGGTATACAGGATGAGGACTTCTGTATTATCCAAATAAAAGATGAAAAGGAGAACAGTTATGAAGGGAAATGTTGTAGTTGGACAGTCCGGCGGCCCTACCGCTGTGATCAATTCTTCCGTTGCAGGCGTGTATGCGGCGGCAAAGAAACTTGGCGTGAACAAAGTTTATGGTATGGTTCACGGCATCGAAGGATTTCTGCAGGATAAGATCTGCGATCTGGACGAATATCTTGCGGATGAGACAGGTATCGAATTGCTGAAGAGAACCCCTTCCGCATTCCTTGGTTCCTGCAGGTTTAAAATGCCGAAGATCGAGGGACACGAGGAAGTTTACGAGAAAGTTTTTGAGATCATGGAGAAGCATGATATCGAATGCCTTTTCTACTGCGGCGGCAATGATTCCATGGATACCGTAAAGATGCTTTCCGATTATGCGGCGGCGCACGGCAAGAACCAGAGATTTGTGGGCGTGCCCAAGACAATTGACAACGATCTTCCGATCACTGACCATTGCCCCGGCTATGGCTCCGCGGCAAAATATATCGCAACTTCCATGAAGGAGATCATCCGCGACAACTCTTCCTTCGGCGTACAGAAACCCACGGTATGTATCGTGGAGATCATGGGACGTAACGCAGGCTGGCTGACAGCGGCGGCAGCTTTATCCCGCGGCAGCGACTGCGAGGGACCGGATGCCATCTATCTGCCGGAGAGAGTATTCGATATGGATGCTTTCATGGATAAGGTGAAAGAACTGGCGGCAAAGAAGTCTTCTGTTGTTATTGCGGTATCTGAGGGTGTTCAGATCGCGGACGGCAGATTTGTATGCGAGCTCGGCAGAGAAGTGGCTGTGGATGCGTTCGGCCATAAGCAGATGTCCGGAACAGCTGTGATCCTGGCGCAGAAGGTTGCCGAGGAGACAGGCCTTAAGACGAGGGCGATCGAGTTCTCCACACTGCAGAGAGCGGCGACTCACATCGCATCCCTGACAGACATCAACGAGGCCTTCCAGGTGGGACATGACGCTGTTGTCGCTGCAAACGAGGGCAAGACAGGCATGATGATCACTCTGGACAGAAACGGTGACGATCCTTACCAGTGCGGTACAAGCGCTTACGATATTCACGCGATCGCGAACGTGGAGAGAAAGGTTCCCGACGAGTGGATCACGGCGGACGGCACGGATCTGACAGACGATTTCGAGAAGTACGGCAGACCCCTTATCATGGGCGAGCTGATGCCGCTGTATGTGAACGGCACACCGAGACATCTGGTGAGAAAATAGAGAGTGATATCAAGGATTTGTTACGCAGTAGAATGCCATTTTAGAGGGGCGGAGTATAGATTTCCCTTACCCCTGTTGCTTTGGCGTCTGTGAGACCGCATATATCAACGAGAAATGTCATCCTCCGCTTCTGGTGGACAGTTTTCTGAGGGAAGTGGACTTTAAACATCAGGGAGAGGTGGAAAAGAGATTTGTAAAGAACTGCATGGCAGGATAAAAAAAGCATATTGCAGATATCGCCGACAGCCCTTATGATGTATATGAGGGCTGTTTTGGCGTCCAGGCAGATTGCCCGCTACAAAAGGGAGAGCAGAGAGAAAGACATGAGGAAGAAAATCACCAAAGCTATACAGATCATTTTATTTATCACACCGTTTCTGTTGGGGACTGCGGGTTTCGTGCTGAGCGGGGAGACGGCGAGGGATTCCGCTTTCATCACTTTATGTATGTACGGTATGGAATATCAGGATCCGACGCCAAACGTTCTGGTGGAGTTGTCGCGGTGGACGGCTCCTCTGGCGACAGCCGGCGGGGTGTTGTTGATTTTTTCAAAATTGCGCAGAAGGCTGACGGCCTGGGTGTGTTCCTTTCGGAGAGACAGTGTTGCGGTGTACGGACCGGATCGGGAGGAGCTGCTTGTGCAGCTGGGAGGCCGCGGGATCGATGGAGGGGAGAATGCCGATTTCATAAATGCGCGGAAGTATATTCTTTTCGGGGAAGAGAAAGACAATTTCGATTTTTACCGAAAATATCGGGAGAGATTGAGAGAGAAAACCGTCTATCTTCAGAGCCAGTCGCTGCCTGCGCAGACCGTTGCGGACAGTGGACTGCGGCTGTTTTGTCCGGAGGACACCGCGGCAAGGCTGTTCTGGAAAGAGCACTGCCTGTATAAAACTTCTGCAGATCGCGGGCATCAGTTGAGGGTGGTGTTTCTGGGATTCGGCCTTTTGGGCGAGAAGCTGTTATTTTATGCCCTTCAGGACAATATTTTTGACGCGGATCAGCGGATAGAATATCATATTTTTGGAGATGGAACCTACTTTTCATCGGTGCATCCGCAGCTCGGGTCTGTCAGTGATCCGGTGATATTTTATGAGGAACCCTGGTACGTTCATCTGCCCCTGCTGGAGGAGGCAGACATGGTTGTGGTTTTGGAGCAGGGCGAACAGCTGACGCTGATAAGAGATCTGCTCACGGTGACGGTGCGGGAGAGAATCGATGTGTTCTCCGCGGTGGAGGAACTGGAACTTCTGACGGACAGGAATCGTCTGCAGATATTTGAGTGGAGAGAGGTTTCCAAGAATCCGGATTATATTCTGAGCGACGTTCTGTTTGAGCGGGCGAAACGGATCCATCTGCGGTATATTTCAGATGGAGGAGCGGCGGTGGAGTCGGCGGATGCGAAGGACGAGGAGTGGAAGAAACTGGACAGTTTTTCCCGAAGTTCCAATGTCAGCGCGGCGGACTATCACGAGGTGCGCCTGCTCATGCTGAGGGAGCAGGGACAGAGCGCTGATCGGATAACGCCGGATCTGCTGGAGAAACTCTCGGAACTGGAACATATCAGATGGTGCAGATTCCACTATCTGAATAACTGGAGATATGGCGTTCCGGAAAACGGGAAGACGAAAGATGCCGCCCTCCGCATTCACAGGGATCTGGTTCCCTATGCGGAGTTGACGGAAGGGGAGAAGGAAAAAGACAGAAGCAGCGTCAGGCTGCTGTTGTCCATAGAATAGTTTTAATAACAGGAAAGGACCCGTCTCGGCGGGTCCTTTTTCAAAATAGTCCAACTCATATTTGAGGAAAAATCCAACTGGAAAGAAAGGGGTTATATGGTAAGATATAGTAAACACATGTGGGGACAGGGAGGAGAGGCATGAAACTGCGTTTTCGTATTTTGCTGAGCTGTATTGTGTGCGTGCTTCTGGCGCTTTTGATACAGACTTTTTTGTTTAAAGAGACTTCCTCTGAGATGATCTACAACCTTTCCAGGGAGGAGAGCGAAAATTCCCTGAAAAATATGCAGGAGGAGATCTATCAGTTTACGGGAAATATGGAGAAGAAGCTGATCAAGGTGTATGGGGAGCAGGATCTGATCAATGCGCTGAAAGATGAGAGCTATACGATCGAGCGATTGCGGAATGATTTTTACCGGAAGGCCTACGATGTGGGGGCCGGGAGCTTTGAGACCAGCGATAAGGTGATGGCGCTCTACCTGTACACGGCGGATCATGAGCTCATCAGCACATATCGGAAGGCGACCACGCCGAAGCACAATTATCCGGTGGATATCTATGAGGATATGGAGGCGTACAATGCGGGAAAAGTGCAGGAGTATGTAGATTCCGATGAGACGGCGCTGCTGATCTCGGGGTATTACAACACATACAGGGAGAAGGATATCATCCGTTTTGTGTTAAAACTCTACAACAACAGCAACAGAGAGCGCAAGATCGGCTATGTGGTGTGCGATGTGGACAGCAAGGTCTTCACAGATATTCTGGAGAAATACTGTACGGAGAATACGATGTATATCTGGCTGCAGTCGGACTCCGACAGGCCGATCGTCTCGCGGGGAAGCCTGTCGGAGGTGGACGACGGCATTTATCAGGTGATCTCCGGGCAAATTCAGGCGGGAAATCAGGCGTCCATAGAGAGTAAATCCACCCAGGAACTGTTTCAGGCGGAGCAGAGAAAATACAACCTGACGGCGTATTCGCTGATGCCGGAGAGCATTCTGCAGCAGAATCAGAGGGCGCTGTCGTTAAACCTCGTGACAATAGCGGTGGTGATGGTGATCGTGTCGGTGGCGCTGATTTTTATCGTCTCCAGTACGATCACAAAACCCCTCGACATGCTGATGCAGACGATCAAGCGGATCGCTGGCGGGGAGATGGAGCTGCGGGCCAATGTGACGAAAAAGGATGAGATCGGCGAGCTCGGCAGAAATTTCAATGTGATGTTAGATCAGGTGGAGGAACTGAAGGAGAAGGAGAATCAGGCAAATCTTCTGCTGGTGCAGGCACAGTACAAGGCGCTGCAGGCGCAGATCAACCCGCATTTTCTGTACAATACGCTGGACACGATGAGCAGTATCGCGGAGGTGAGGAATTGTCCGGAGGTCAGTATGCTAAGTCAGTCTCTGTCCAACATTTTCCGGTACAGTTTAAACATGAAGGAGCCTTTTTCCACGGTGGCTAAGGAGATCGTGCATTTAAAGAACTACTGCTATGTGATGAACGTCAGGATGCAGGATAATGTACAGTATGACTACGATATCGATTCCAAATCCCTGCAGGCAAGAGTGCCGAAAATATGTGTTCAGCCGCTGGTGGAGAACGCGTTAAACCACGGACTCAGAAACAAACGGGGGGAGAAGAGGATCCGGATAGAGGCGAAAGTGCAGGGAGAGTTGCTGGAGATCTGCGTGTCGGACAATGGCGTGGGGATGGACGCGGAGAAGATGAATGAGAGTCTTAGACACAGCAATCTGGATTATGTGGAGAGAGGAAATTCGATCGGTATCCACAACATCAATGCCAGATTGAAGATCTTATATGGGGAAGAGTATGGGCTGCGTATCGAGAGCATTGTCGGAGAGGGGACAAAGGTGCGGATGGTGATACCAAAGATAGAGGGAGAGCAGGAGAATGAGTGAGAGAAAGTATAAAGTGCTGATCGCCGATGACGAATACTGGACGAGGGAAAAACTGAAACGGATGATTCCCTGGGAAAAGTATTCTCTGGAATTGCTGGAGCCCGCGGTGGACGGGGAGGATGTGCTGCGAAAGATGGAGGAGGAGATACCGGATATTCTGATCACGGATATCGATATGCCTTTTTTGTCAGGGACAAAACTTCTGGCTGTGGTGCAGGAAAAATATCCGAAAGTGATCTCCTTTGTGGTCAGCGGTTACAACGACTTTGCCTATGTGAAGGATTCCTTTCTGGCGGGATCCATCAACTACCTGATGAAACCCGTGACGAAGATGGATCTGGTGAATGCGCTGGTCAGGGCGCTGGAGATGATCGGGGAGCGGGAACATGAGCAGAAGAGCCTGCAGGAGGCGGCTTCCCTGATACAGGATACGGAGTTCAGTGAGATGATCGCTCACAGACAGCTTCCGCTTGCTTCCAGTGTGTCCGTCAACGCAAACATGGATCTGGCAGGGATCAGTCTGATCCTCCTGAAGATACATAATCTGCAGGAGGCAGTCCGCAAAAGCCGGCAGACCAGAAATGCGTTCTCTTTCCACACGAAAGAGAGAATACGGGAATTTTTACGCAATGAGAAGGCCATCGTATTCAATCATATCTATCATTCCAACGAGTTTCTGATCATCACGGAGATGAGCGGGCGGGAGCTGGAGCAGACGGCGGAACGATTGATGACAGGGATGTCAGAATTTTTGCAGACGGAACTGACGCTGTGTATCAGCGGGCATTCCTATTCCATGGAGAGTCTCCATACGGCCTATATGGAGACCGTGGGGATTTTGATGGAGCGAAAATTTTGCAGAAAAGATGAGATACTGTTCTGTGAGGAAGGCGGAGAGAAGGAGGGCCGGATGAGGCTTCACTTTCAGGAGGAGAAAGAAAAGCAGATCAGTTTTTATCTGGCGGCCCGGGACGGGGACGGCGTCTGCCGGGTGATCCTGGAGGAGAGCGGGCTTGCGGACTGCGAAAAGCAGGGGTGGAGTTATCTGGAAGTGAAACAGACCGTTCGGCAGATCATGAATGCGCTGCAGGATTTTGCCGCCAGAGAGTGCAGCAGGGAGAAAGCGATCGATATAGAAAACGTGACGGAATCTCTGGATAAGACGGTGGAAAGTCTGGATATCCGGAGTGTGTGTGACATGATGCGGGAAGTGGTCAGCATGCTGGTCCCGGAGAAGAAGGAGGCGGCAACCGATTCCATGAAGGCCATCGTGCAGGAGGCAGCGGCCTGGATCGACGGACATTTTTACGAGGAATTGACTCTGACGACATTGGCGGAGCAGTTCCATGTGGAGCACTCCTATTTCTCGAGGGTATTCCGGCAGGAGATAGGGGAGAGCCCGGTTCTGTATATCACAAACAGGAGGATGGAGAAGGCGAAACAGTATATACAGGAGGGGAAGAAAAACCTGACGGAGGTTGCTTTTATGGTGGGATACGATGATTATACTTATTTCAGCAGAGTGTTCCGCAAGAGCACGGGGATGAGCCCCCGGGAGTACAGGAGCAGGTTCGAAAAATCCAACTGAAATTTTCAAATTTTTCCTAATTGTACCTCTCTTGTTTTTATTATAATAAAATCATCAAAAGCGGCAGTTCCAGGCGGCTGTCGTAAAAAACGAAATGGAGGAAGGAAAATGAAAAAGAAAAGTTTACTGAGTTTACTTCTTGCAACCTGTATGACAGCAGGGCTTTTAGCAGGCTGCGGCAATTCGGAAGCGCCTGCTGAAGAAGCGCCGGCGGCGGAGGCGCCCGCGGAGGAGAGCGGAGACGCTGAGGCGGAGGCACCGGCGGCGGAGAGCTCTTCCGGCGAGGCTGTGACTCTGACCGTACTGGCAGGTCAGTCCACAACGGACGCGGGGATCGAGGATATGATCGATGAGGCTCTGGCGGCAAAGTATCCCGAAGTGACTCTGGAGTGGGAATGCGTGGACTGGGGCAATGATTTCCAGCCGAAGATGCAGCAGTATATGCAGTCCGGCCTGCCCGATATCATG
This sequence comes from bacterium 1XD8-76, assembly GCA_003611955.1. Lineage (GTDB taxonomy): Bacteria > Bacillota > Clostridia > Lachnospirales > Lachnospiraceae > 1XD8-76. The sequence continues at coordinate 26,622 of RAZE01000022.1, read as the reverse complement.
ATCGGCAAGGCTCAGGACGTGGCGACTTACGCACCGCAGGGAATTCTGGGCGAGATCGACGCGTCTTATCTGGACAAGGGCCTGGATGCGGCGAGGGAGAACGTGACCATCGACGGCAAGACATACGGCCTCGTGTACAACGCGCTGTATCAGGGCGTCTACTACAACAAGACGATGTTCGCCGAGAACGGCTGGGAAGTGCCGAAGACACAGGAGGATTTACAGGCGATCATCGACGACTGCAACGCAAAGGGCATTACACCTTTCGCGAGCCACATGGTAGATACCTGGTCCATCGGCAATGTGACCATGCAGTTCATGATGAACGATGTGTTCAACAACGATCCCACATGGGGCGACAAGTTCCGCGCAGGCGAAGTGTCCTTCTCGGAAGATGAAGCGGCGCAGACGGCTTATACATACAACAAGCTGATCTTCGACAACACCTATCCCGAGACATTCTCCACAGAGCAGACAGACTGCGATGCGAAGATGGTGCTTGGCGAAGCGGCGATGAAGGTTTCCGGTTCCTGGTCGATCCAGAACTTCCTGGATATCGATGAAAGTTTTGACTTCGGTATCTTCCCGTTCCCGAACCAGACCGGCGATTCCAGGCTGATCTTTGAGCCGAATATCACGATCATGACAAGTGCGGCTACAGAGCATCAGGATGCTGTAAATAAGGTGCTGGATGTACTGACATCCGACAAGGAACTGGCGGTGGAGATCCTGGACTACACAAAGACAGCTTCCATGCTGAAAGACGTGACTCCTACTTTCACAAATCCCAGCCAGGCTGATATCGACGCATATGCGGCGGACGGCATGATCGTGGACGTGACGCTCGGGAACAACCAGCTCGTATGGGGCGGTTTCCAGGAGGAGAACGCGAAAGACATCGCGGCATGGCTGCAGGGCGACGAATCCTTTGAGGATTGTCTGAAAGCTTCCGACGGCAGAGTGGACGCAAGTTCCGCGAACTAAACGATACTATGAGAGGGGAGAGGCGGAGGCTTTTCCCCTTTTTTCATGAAGCATGTTTATGACTGGGGAAAGAGAGATGTAAGCTTATGAAAGAGAAAAAAAAGATAAGCTATATGGAGAAGAAGATGTCCAGGCAGTATTTTCTGATGGTACTTCCGGGACTCGTCATTTTTACGATAGGACTGATTGTGCCGCTTGTTCTGGCAGTCCGCTACTCGTTTACGAGCTGGGACGGTATGTCGGCGGAGAAACCCTTTGTAGCGTTTCAGAATTATGTCGATCTGATAAAAGATCCCGAGTTCAGGAACGCCTGGTGGTTTACGCTGCGCTTTACGATCTGGAACACGATCATTCAGAATGTGGTGGCGCTGTTGTTTGCGGTGGCGCTGGACTCCGGCATCAAGGCGCAGAAGGTCTACAGGACGGTGCTGTTTGTGCCCTGTCTGATCAGCGCCCTGGTGGTAGGCTTCGTGTGGCTGAAGATGTTTTCCAATGTGCTGCCGGCGCTCAACGAGGCGCTGGGGACCAATATCAATTTTCTGTTGTTCGGGGAAAAGAGAACGGTGCTCAGAGGGCTTTTGATCGCCAACAACTGGCAGTGGATCGGGTACTGGATGCTCATCTATCTGGCGGGGCTTCAGTCGGTACCGGGGGATCTCCACGAGGCGGCGAAGGTGGACGGCGCGGGGCCGGTGAGCCGGTTTATCAATGTGACGCTGCCGATGCTGGCGCCGGCGATCACGATCTGCGTGGTGGGCATCACGACGGGTTCGCTGAAAGTCTATGATCTGCTTGTCTCCTCCACGAAGGGCGGGCCGGGCAGAGCTTCCACGTCCGTGATCTATCAGACGTACACGACGGCGATCAATGGCAGGCAGTACGGTTACGGCTGCGCCATGTCCGTGACGCTTGTGCTGGTGCTTCTCATGGTGGCGATGATCCAGGTGAAGGGATTGAAAAAGAAGGAGGTACAGGTGTGATGAGTATTGGGAAAAAGAAAAAAGAGAAAGAGTTTGTGCCGTCCCAGCCATACACGAAGGGGACGCTTGCGGTCCAGATCATAATGACGCTTGCGGCGGTTCTGTTTATCGCGCCGCTGTTCATCATCCTGAATTATTCCTTTAAGGGCAAGAGGGAACTCTATCTGAGCAGTCCTCTGGCGTTGCCGGAGAGTCTGAATTTTGACAACTACGCGGCGGCGTTCAAGAAGTTGGATCTGGGGACGACTTTTGTCAATACGCTGTTCTATACGGTGACAAGCGTGCTGATCCTGGCGCTTTTATGCGGGATGACGGCCTGGGCGATCGCCCGGTGCAGCAGGAAGTTTTTTAAGTTCGCCTATATCTATTTTATAGTGGGAATTTTGATTCCCTACCAGGCGCTGTTTCTGCCGATCTATATGATCGGGTTTAGGCTGAATCTGACCAACACGAGGCACGGCATCATCTTTATGTATGTGGCGACCGGGGTATCCTTCGGTGTTTTCCTGATGAACAGTTTTATGTCCACGGTGCCGCTGGAGCTGGAGGAGGCGGCGCGGATCGACGGGTGTTCGGTGTTTCGGACCTACTTTTCGGTGGTGCTTCCATTGTTAAAGCCGGCGATGGCAACGCTTGTCATCATGCAGTCCTTTCAGATCTGGAATGATTACCTGCTGGCGAGCCTGTATGTGAGCAAGAAGCAGTTAAAGACGCTGACGGTGGCGATCCAGTCGCTGTTTTCGGCGCAGAGCAGCGACTATACGACGGCGATGGCGGCGATCGTGATCTCGGTACTGCCGATTGCGATACTGTTTTTGAGTCTGCAGAAGTATTTTATCAAGGGTATGACAGTTGGAGCGGTGAAAGGGTGAGGAAGTATAGAATGGAGATTTTGAAGGATTATTCCCTGGGGGATATGGTGGCGCGGTATGTGACGGATGCGGAGAAAAAGCAGGTCGGTCTGATGCTGCTGCCGGCGGATCTGCCGCTTGAGGAGCTTTATGAGAAGAAGGAGGCGGTGGATTCGCTGGTGCAGGTGAAGTTCACCGGGGATATTTACAACGAGGCCTACGCGATGGGAAATTCCATGCGCAACGGGGAGAGCGTGCGCAGGCTTACGTTCAGAGAGCAGCGTGCGGCGGATGAGGACGGTAGACTGACGATAGAGACCGTGATGGAGGCACCGGGGAAATATGAGGTGGTGCACCGTCTGAGCTGGCGGCAGGGAGATTCCTATGTGCGGATTTTCTGTACCCTGAAAAATACCGGGAAAGAACCGTTGACTATGGAGATGTTTGAGAGTTTTTCGCTGGGAAATCTCTCGCCCTATCAGAGGGGGGACGGGCACGAGCGGCTTTTTATATATCGCGCAAGGAGCGTGTGGAGCCAGGAGGGGCGGATGGAGCGGATCGCCGCGGAGGATCTGCAGCTGGAGCCGGCCTGGGAACCCCATGCGGTGCGGTGCGAGAAGTTCGGGCAGGCGGGTTCCATGCCGGTGAATAAATTCTTTCCGTTCGCGGCGGTGGAGGATGCGGAGCACCATGTGTTCTGGGGAGCGCAGATCGCCCACCACGCTTCCTGGCAGATGGAGCTGTACCGGAAGGACGAGGGGCTTGCCCTGAGCGGCGGACTGGCGGACCGGGATTTCGGACACTGGATGAAGACGCTTGAGACAGGGGAAAGCTTTGATACGCCGGAGGCGATCGTCTCCGCGGCCCATACGGACTCTCTGGATGTCTTTGCGGAAAGACTGACAAGGGCGGCGCTGGAGGGTTTTGAGAGGGCGCCGGAGTCGGAGCAGGGGCTTCCGGTGTTGTTCAATGAGTACTGTACCACATGGGGGAATCCGTCCCATGAAAACATTCAGAAGATATTGGACAGCATCCGGGGGAGAGGTTTTCAGTACTTCGTGATCGACTGCGGCTGGTATGAGGAGGACGGCGTGCCCTGGGATATCGGTATGGGGGATTACAAAGTGTCAGAGACGCTGTTTCCGGAGGGGCTTGAGAAAACCACGCAGGCCATCCGGGATGCGGGAATGGTGCCGGGACTCTGGTTTGAGATCGAGACCGTGGGAAGGGCGGCGAGGGCCTATCAGGATACAGCGCATCTGCTCAAAAAGGACGGCGCAGCGCTGACCAGCTATTTCCGCCGGTTCTGGGATATGCGGGATCCCTGGGTGCAGGAGTATCTGACGAAGAAGGTGATCGGGACGTTAAAAAAATATGGTTTCGGTTACATGAAGATCGATTATAACGAGACCATCGGCATGGGCTGCGACGGGGCGGAGTCCCTGGGCGAGGGTCTGCGGCAGAATATGGAGGCGGCAGCGGACTTTATCGAGAAGGTGAAGCGGGAGATTCCTGGTATTGTGCTGGAGAACTGTTCTTCGGGCGGACACAGGCTGGAGCCCGGACTTATGGGGCGGATGAGCATGGCGTCCTTCTCGGACGCTCACGAGTGCCCGGAGATCCCGGTCATCGCGGCGAACCTGCACAGGCTGATCCATCCGGCACAGAGCCAGATCTGGGCTGTGATCAGACAGGAGGATTCCATAAAGAGGATTGTTTACTCGGTGGCAAATACGTTTCTGGGGCGGATGTGCATCTCCGGGGATGTGACGGAGCTGACGGAGAAACAGTGGGATGCGATCGACAGAGGAATTGCGTTCTATCATAAAATAGCACCTGTTATCAAAAACGGGATCTCTCACCGGTTCGGACCAAAAATCAAGAGTGCCAGACATCCGAAAGGGTGGCAGGGTCTGATACGGATTGGAAAAGACAAAGTGGCCTGTGCGGTGCTCCATACGTTCGGCGGGGAGCTGCCGGAGGTGATCGGGATCCCTCTGCCGGAGGGATGTCCGGAGAGCATGGCGGAGGTATATGCGGAGGGACTCTGTACGGCGGAGAATCTGTGGATTGAAGAGAGAATGCTGCGCTGGAGGCCGAAGGAGAACTGGGAAGCCGTGGCGGTGTATCTGGGATAAAGAGTCTGAATGGAATCTCAAAACCTGTGAGATATTTCGTGACAAATTGTGTATATCCGTGCTAAACTTAAAGCATGCACTGAAGGCAATTTGAGATGGTAAAAATTATTTATGACAGCTGATCAAATAGGCGTTTGGTATGCTGCACCTTATCGGGGAGGTGCACATGCCGGAGGCCTGTTTACCATTGCATGGGATTTCGGAGATGGAATAAAACGTTGGGTGAGGGCGGTATGCTATGCGAATAAAAGTTTTAGTGGACAATAATACAAAAAGTACCCTGCAGGCGGAGTGGGGGCTGTCGCTCTGCATAGAATATGAGGGGCGCCGGATCCTGCTGGATGCGGGGACGACAGGGGTTTTTGCGGATAATGCGAAAGCGTTGGGGATCCCGGTGGAGAAAATAGAGCTGGCGGTGCTCTCCCATGCCCACTATGACCATGCGGACGGGTTTCTACGTTTCTTTCAGGAGAATAAAAACGCAAAATGTTATATCAGGGACTGCTGCGGCGCGGACTGTTATGACAGGAAAAAGGACAGGTATATCGGTATCAAAGAAGGGCTTTTGGAAGCCTGGGCGGATCGGTTTATCAGAGTGCAGGAGGATTATGAGCTGTTGCCCGGCGTGACGCTTGTGCCTCATAAGACGGAGGGGCTTGAGAAGGCGGGGGAGAAAGTCGGGATGTACCGTTACCTTGACGGCGTCTGGACGCCGGATGATTTTTCCCACGAACAGAGCCTTGTGTTTGAGACGGATAAAGGGCTGATAATCTGCAACAGTTGCTGTCACGGCGGCGCAGACCATATCATAGAGGAGGTAAAACAGACTTTTCCGGGGAGAAGAGTATATGTGCTGATCGGCGGCCTGCATCTGTACAGAGCATCGGACGAGGAGGTTCTGGCGCTGGCAGGCAAGATCCGGGAGACGGGTATAGAAAAGGTTTACACCGGGCACTGCACCGGGGAACGGGCGATGGAGCTGTTGAAGCGTGAACTGGGTGATAGGGCGGCGGAGATTTATGCGGGGATGGAGCTCGAGTTCTGATTTTTGGAGGATACTTTGAAAGTATGTCTGCTGTATAGTTTTGGATAGAGACAGAGAGTTGCCGTGGCGGAGCAGCCGGTGACAGGAAAGGAGAAGATCATGTCAAAAGTAACATTGGGAAAAACAGGTTTTTGTGTGGAGAAGAACGCCTTCGGCGCGCTGCCGATCCAGCGGATCAGCAGGGAGGAGGCGGTAAAGCTTTTGAGAAAAGCTTACGACAAAGGTGTCAGGTTCTTTGATACCGCGAGGTTTTACACGGACAGTGAGGAGAAAGTCGGGGAAGCTTTCGACGGTATGCGGGATAAAGTGATCATCGCCACAAAGACCGGGGCGGTGAATGCGGAGGGTTTCTGGAAAGATATCGAAGTTTCGCTGAAAAACCTGCGGACAGACCATATCGATCTGTACCAGTTTCACAACCCGGCGTTCTGCCCAAAGCCCGGCGATGGGAGCGGACTATATGAGGCCATGCTGGAGGCGAAGGAAAAGGGCATGGTTCGGCATATCGGCATCACGAACCATCGCCTGAACATAGCGAAGGAAGCCATAGAGAGCGGGTTGTATGAGACATTGCAGTTTCCTTTCTGTTATCTGGCCACGGAGAAGGATCTGGATCTGGTGGAGGCGTGCAAAAAGGCGGATATGGGCTTTATCGCGATGAAGGCGCTCTCGGGCGGCCTGATCACCAATTCTGCGGCGGCGTATGCGTACGTTGCACAGTTTGACAATGTGCTGCCGATCTGGGGCGTACAGCGGGAGAGCGAGCTGGATGAATTTTTATCTTACATAGATAATCCGCCGGTGATGACGGAGGAGATCAAAGCTGTCATCGAGAAGGACAGAAAGGAACTGCTGGGCGAGTTCTGCCGCGGCTGCGGTTATTGCATGCCCTGTCCTGTTGGGATCGAGATCAACAACAGCGCCCGGATGAGCCTGATGCTCAGGAGGGCTCCGTCGGAGGCCTGGCTGACGCCTGAGTGGCAGGAGAAGATGAAACGCATCGAAAACTGTCTGCACTGCGGGAAGTGTAAATCGAAATGTCCTTACGGGCTGGATACGCCGACGCTGCTTGAGAAGAACTATGAGGACTACAGGGAAATTCTGGCGGCAAGGTAAGGCGGGTACGAGGAGAGACTGTCATGGAAAAGAAATGGTGGCACGACAAAGTGGCATATCAGATTTATCCCAAAAGTTTTTGTGATTCCAACGGGGACGGCATCGGAGATATCCCCGGCATTATCAGTAAACTGGATTACCTGAAAGACCTGGGCGTGGATATCGTCTGGCTCTCCCCCTGTTATCCCTCCCCGCTGGCCGATCAGGGATACGACATTTCCGATTACTATGGTATTGATCCGCGCTTTGGCACGATGGAGGATATGGACCGGCTGATCGCCGAGGCGAAGAAGCGGGATATGTACATTCTGATGGATCTCGTGGTGAACCATTGTTCTGACGAACACGAGTGGTTCCAAAAGGCCTGTGAGGATCCGGACGGAAAATACGGTCATTTTTTCTATCTGCGGGAAAAAGAGGAGGGGAAGCGCCCCACCAACTGGCGCTCTTACTTCGGCGGCTCGGTGTGGGAGGATCTGCCGGGTACAAATAGACAATATCTGCACGTGTTCCACAAAAAGCAGCCGGATCTCAACTGGGAGAACCCTGAGCTCCGCGAGGAAGTGTACAAAAATATCAATTGGTGGCTGGAAAAGGGTCTGGGAGGATTCCGCATTGACGCGATCATGAATATCAAGAAAGCGCATCCCTTCCATGACTATGCGCCGGACAGGGAGGACGGACTGTGCAGCGTCAAAGCAATGCTGGCGGAAGCGGAAGGAATCGGGGGATTTTTGGAGGAGATGCGCGACCGCACGTTCCGGAAATACGATGCGTTTTCCGTGGGGGAAGTCTTTTCCGAAAAGCCCGGAGAGCTGCCCGGTTTCATCGGCGAAAACGGTTATTTTTCCAGTGCTTTTGATTTTAGTGCCGCGGTCTTCGGCAAGAGTGGGAAGGGCTGGTACGATGCGGACCTCATCACACCGGAGGACTATAAAAACTGTTGTTTTCAGGCGCAGGAGGAGGTCGGCTGTATCGGGTTTCTGGCGAATATAATAGAAAATCACGATCAGCCCAGAGGAGTTTCCTGCTATATCCCCCAGGGAGACTGTTGTGTGGCGAGCAAAAAAATGCTGGCTGCATTGAACTTTATGCTTCGGGGGATTCCGTTTATCTATCAGGGACAGGAACTGGGGATGGAAAACGTGCCGTTTTCTTCCATCGAAGAAGTGGATGATATTTCCTCTCTGGAGGAATACCGGGTTGCGCTTGCCGCCGGACTGTCCTGCGGGGAAGCTTTGAAGGTGGTCGCTCGCTATAGCCGCGATAATGCCCGAACCCCCATGCAGTGGTCGGACAAGCCCCACGCCGGTTTTACGGACGGGACGCCGTGGCTTCGCGTCAATCCAAACTATAAAACGATCAACGCCGCCGCCGAACAGGATGATCCGGATTCCGTGCTGAATTTTTACGGGAGAATGATCGCGCTTCGCAAGGATCCGGAGTACACGGAGACCATAGTTTACGGCGCGTTTGAACCGTTTTTGAGAGAGCGGCGCAATCTGATGGCATACTATCGCAAGGGGGAGAAAACACTGCTTGTGATCGGAAATTATCAGAGAAAAGAGCAGGAAGTGACACTTCCCGTTTCCTGCAAAAAGGTGCTGCTGAATAATTATCCGGAATTTTCGATACTGGGGAACACTGTTCGGATGCGCGGATATCAGGTGCTGATACTCGAAATATAATACAGTTGCTTTTGGCATAATTTTTTATCCGGAGGAGGGATGGCCATGAAATTTTTATTTGCTTCGGATTCCTGGAAGGGAAGTCTGACAAACGAACGGACGGGAGAGCTGTTAGAAAAGGCGGCGAAGGAGGTTTTTCCCGATTGCAAATGTGAAAAACTGCCGGTGGCGGACGGCGGCGAGGGGACGGTGGACGCTGTGATAAAGGCGGCTGGCGGCGAGCGGATATCCATCGCAGTGCATGGGCCCCTGATGGAGCGCCGCGACGCGTATTACGGAAAGCCGGATGAGAAAAGAGCGGTGCTGGAGATGGCGCTTGCCTCGGGTTATGCCCTGGTGCCGCAGGAAAAAAAGAATCCCCTTCGCACCACCACTTACGGAACCGGTGAACTGATAAAAGATGCGCTGGAGAGAGGTTTTCGGGATATTTCCATCGCCATCGGCGGCTCGGCGACCAACGATGGGGGTATGGGCTGCATGCGGGCGCTGGGAGTGCGCTTCCTGGATGCAGACGGTGAGGAGCTGGAGGGCGTGGGAGCGGATCTGATCAGGGTGGAACATATCGACATATCCGGGCTGGACGACAGGGTGGCGGAAACAAACTTTACCGTGATGTGCGATGTGAAGAATCCTCTCTGCGGCCCGGACGGAGCGACCTGTACTTTCGGAAAACAGAAGGGCGCAACGCCGGAGATGTTAAAGGAACTGGAGCAGGGTATGAAACACTACAGGGATGTGATCATCCGGGAGTTTGGTGTGAATCCGGATAAGATGGAAGGTTCCGGGGCGGCCGGAGGGTTGGGGGCGGCGCTCTTAGTCTTTTTGCGGGCAAAGCTGAATCCCGGGATCGAGACGGTGCTTGATCTGATCGGTTTCGACGCCAGACTGAAGGACACGGATCTTGTGATAACAGGGGAGGGACATATCGATGCGCAATCCTGTTTCGGGAAGGTAGTACAGGGAGTGGGCATGCGCTGCAAAAGCAGAGCGGTTCCGGTGATCGCCCTGGTGGGCGGTATGGGAGAAGGGGCGGAGGATATCTATGAATATGGTATCCGCTCTATCATGACGACTGTCAATGGGGTGATGTCGCTGGAGCATGCGATGGAACGCGCAGAGGAACTGTACTACCGGGGCGCCGTCAGGATGTTTCGGATGGTGAAGGTTGGGAGAGGGTAAAAAATAAAAAAACTCTTGACACACTCTCATGCTTGTACTATAGTAGCGATGGAAAACGTTTTCTAAATCACGGAAACAGGAGCAGAAATGGTTTCAATCAAAGATGTGGCAAGGCGGTCCGGTGTGGCGATATCCACGGTGTCCAAGGTGTTGAACGGTTATCCGGGCGTCAGCGAAAAGACAAAGAAGAAAGTGAAGGAGGCGATAGAGGAGCTCCATTTTGTGCCAAACTCCATCGCGGCAGCGCTCTCTTCGAAGCAGGCGGGGCGGATCGCCCTTCTGATGAACTTAAACACCCAGACCAAGGCGATCGATGAGATCGACATGCAGTATATGGCAGGCGCCATCCAGAAGGCGCAGGAGATGAAGTTAGACCTGATCACCGTATTTTTCTCCATGCTGAGGGGAAAATCAGTGGCGGAGATCATCCGCTATTTTCAGGCACAGAGCATCGAGGGCATCATCGTCTACGGGATGTCCGGCAATGACAGGGTGCTCTGGGAACTGATCGAGCGGGGAGTATTTAAGATGGTGCTGGTGGATGTATCCTACCATGCGGCGACGGTTTCCTGTATCGGCATCAACCACAGACAGGCGCAGATCGATGTGGCAAGAAAGACGATACTGGAAAACCGGTCGAAAAAGATCCTGTATATCGCCGGAAAAAAGAATTCCTATCCGGGTGCGGAGCGGCTTCGGGGAATTGAGGAACTGGCGGAAGAGCTTTCAGTGAAGCTGTTTGTCCGCTACGGGGATTTCAGCGAACTGAAGGCGAGGAATCTGACGTTCCAGTATGCGAAGAGCAGGGATGTGATCGTCTGCGGATCGGACCTGATGGCGATCGGCGCCATGCGGGCGTTGATCGAGATGGATATCTTCCGCCCGGTCTGCGGGTTTGACGGTCTGGTGCTGATGGGCTACGCCGGAAAACAGATGAACACGGTGCAGCAGAACTTTGCGGGGATCTCTGCCGCCGCGGTGGAAGAGCTGCAGTATCTTTTGCAGGGCGGAGAAGGGAGAGCGGTCATATTGCCGCATACAATAGTAAGGATGAAGTATCTGGATATTATAGCGTGAGCAACAGTTTAAGCGCGAAGAATGAATATAACAGGAGGTTTGTTTATGACAGAATTACAGATGCCAAGGAAAGTGCTGCAGCTCAACATGGAGACACAGCTTACGATGCTGGCGGAGAGGAAGTATGGGAAGGGGCTGGCGGATTGTACGGATGCGGAGCTTTATTATTCCATCCTGGAGCTGACAAAGGAGATGACCGAGGTCACGGAGGAGATCACGGGGGACAAAAAGCTCTACTATATTTCGGCGGAGTTTCTGATCGGTAAGCTTTTGTCCAACAATCTGATCAATCTGGGGATTTATGAGGAACTTGAGAAGATACTGAAAAAGTACGGTAAGGAGCTTGCGAAGATCGAGGAGGTGGAGCCGGAACCGTCCCTTGGAAACGGCGGGCTGGGACGTCTGGCGGCATGTTTTCTGGATTCCATCGCGACGCTTGGGCTGCCCGGCGACGGGATCGGGTTAAATTATCACTTTGGGCTGTTTAAGCAGGTGTTCCAGGATAAATTGCAGGAGGCGGAACCGAACGAGTGGATCGAGAAGGACAGCTGGTTAAATAAGACGGAGACGACCTTTGATGTGTCATTCGGGGATCTGACGGTGAAGTCACGGCTCTATGACATCGATGTGGTTGGATATGACAGTGGTGTCAACAAGCTGCATCTGTTTGATATCGAGTCTGTGGATGAGAGCATCGTGAAGGAGGGCATCAGCTTTGACAAGGAGGAGATCGAGAAGAACCTGACATTGTTCCTGTATCCCGATGATTCCGACGAGGCCGGAAATCTCCTGAGGATCTATCAGCAGTATTTTATGGTCAGCAATGGGGCGCAGCTCATTTTGCAGGAGCTGAAAGAAAAGAAGCAGGATCTGAGAAAGCTGTATGATCATTGCGTGATCCAGATCAACGACACCCATCCGACGATGGTTATCCCGGAGCTGATCCGGATACTGGTGGAGGATAAGGCGTTCACGATGGATGAAGCGATCGAGGTGGTGAGCAAAACCTGCGCTTACACAAACCATACGATCCTGGCTGAGGCGCTGGAGAAATGGCCTTTGAAATACCTGGAGAAAGTGGTGCCCCAGCTCGTGCCGATCATTCAGTATCTGGATAAGAAGGTGCGGGAGAAATACCCGAAAAATAAAAACGTATGGATCATCGACAAGGATGAGAAGGTACATATGGCGCACATCGATATTCACTATGGTTTCTCGGTGAACGGCGTGGCGGCGATCCACACGGAGATTTTGAAAAATACGGAGCTCCATGATTTTTACAAGCTCTATCCGGAGAAGTTCAATAACAAGACCAACGGCATCACGTTCAGAAGATGGCTGTTGTCCTGCAACAGAGAGCTGGCGGCTTATATCACGAGCCTGATCGGGAAGGGATTTAAAAAGGATGCGGATGAGCTGGAGAAGCTGCTTGCCTTCGAGGATGACGCGGTGGTGCTCGACAAGCTTGCCGAGATCAAGCGGACAAAGAAGCAGGAGCTGGTGGCTTATGTGAAGGAGATGGAAGGTGTGGAACTTGATCCGAATTCCATCTTTGACATCCAGATCAAGAGGCTCCATGAGTACAAGAGGCAGCAGATGAACGCGCTGTATATCATCCACAAGTATCTGGAGATCAAGGGAGGCAAGATCCCGAAGAGGCCTCTGACCTTTATTTTCGGCGCGAAGGCGGCGCCCGCCTATGTGATCGCGAAGGACATCATCCATCTGCTCCTGGTGCTGGAGGAGATCGTAAATAATGACAAGGATGTCAGTCCTTATATGACGGTGCTGATGGTGGAAAATTATAATGTCAGCTATGCGGAGAAGATCATTCCGGCGTGTGATATCTCCGAGCAGATCTCGTTGGCCTCCAAGGAGGCTTCCGGCACCGGCAATATGAAGTTTATGCTGAACGGCGCGGTGACGCTGGGGACGGCGGACGGCGCAAATGTGGAGATCCATGAGCTGGTGGGGGATGACAACATCTATATCTTCGGGGAGGATTCCGATACGGTCATCCGGTATTATGAGGAAAGGAAGCAGGGAAAACCGGGCTATGTATCCAAAAAATATTACACGAAGAGCAAGGTCATCAAAGAGGCAGTGGACTTTATCGTCGGGAAACAGGCTATGGCGGCAGGCAATAAGGAGAACCTGAAAAGGCTCCATGACGAATTGCTGAACAAAGACTGGTTTATGACGCTGCTTGACCTGGAGGATTATATCCGGGTGAAGGATCAGGCGTTTGAGGACTATGAGGATCGGACGAAGTGGAAGAAGATGATGCTGCACAATATCGCGAAGGCGGGATTTTTCTCCTCCGACAGAACGATCGAGGAGTACAACAGGGATGTGTGGCATTTAACTAAAATGATGTGAGGGCGATTATGAGGCGAAGCGGCGTATTGTTACCGGTTGCGAGCATTCCGTCGAAGTACGGGATCGGGGCATTTTCAAAAGAGTGTTATGAGTTTGTGGATTTTCTCGGGAGGGCGGGGCAGTCTCTGTGGCAGATACTGCCTCTGGGACCTACCGGCTACGGCGATTCGCCTTATCAGTCTTTTTCCACCTACGCGGGGAATCCCTACTTTATCGATCTGGACAGGCTGATCGAGGCGGGATGGATCACAGCAAAGGACTGCGGGGAGGAGCTTTCGGAACAGAGATATGTGGACTACGGGAAGATCTACGAGACCAGGTTTCACATCCTGAGAAAGGCATACCGCAACAGCGATATAGAATCCAGCGAAGAGTACGCGGCCTTCTGTGAAAAAAATGCTTATTGGCTTGAGGATTATGCGCTGTACATGGCGGTGAAACATGCTTTTGGCGGGAAGAGTTTCAGTCAGTGGGACAGGGATATCCGTTTCAGGGAGCCGGAGGCGATGCGGCAGTACCGGGAGAAGTATGCAGAGGAGATCGGCTTTATCCGCTTCCAGCAGTTTTTGTTTGAGGAGCAGTGGCTTGCGTTAAAAGAGTACGCCAACGGAAGAGGCATCCGGATCATCGGGGATATTCCGATCTATGTGGCCTATGATTCGGCGGACGTCTGGGCTTCGCCGGAGCTGTTTCAGCTGGATGAGAATTTTTTGCCGACTGCCATGGCGGGCTGTCCGCCGGATGTATTTTCGGCTACGGGACAGCTCTGGGGGAATCCTCTGTACCGTTGGGAATACCACAAAGAGACAGGGTATGACTGGTGGATGAGGCGTATCTCGAGATGCTATGAGTTGTATGATATTCTGCGGATCGATCATTTCCGGGGATTTGATGAGTACTATTCCATCCCCTACGGAGATCCCACGGCGGAGTTTGGACACTGGGAGAAGGGGCCCGGCTACGATATCTTCCAGGTGATGAAAAAGAAGCTGGGGAAGCGGGATGTGATCGCGGAGGATCTGGGATTTTTGACGCCCTCCGTGCTGCGGCTGGTAAAAAAGAGCGGTTATCCGGGGATGAAGGTGCTTCTGTTTGCCTTTGACGGGGGATCGGACAGCGAATATCTGCCCCATAACTATGGGAAGAACGCGGTGGTCTATACGGGAACCCATGATAACGATACGATCGAGGGCTGGCTTGGAAGTGCGAAGAGAAAGAGCGTTTCCTTTGCCGGGAAGTATCTCGCTGTAAAGCGCAGAAAGGACATCCGGGAGGGGATGATCAGGGCGGCCCTTTCCTCTGTCGCGGAAACGGCGGTTGTCCCGATACAGGACTATCTGGGGCTTGGCAATGAGGCGAGGATGAATCTGCCCTCCACACTGGGCACAAACTGGAAGTGGAGGCTGCTGCCCGGAGAACTGACCGGGGAGCTGGCGGATCAGATGGCTGAACTGGCGAGATTATATGACAGGCACTAATGAAATTGGTAGAGAGGGATTCTGCAGTGAAAAAGGTAACTTACGGAAAAATTGTGGAGGCAAGGCAGGAGGGTACATCGGTTTTTATCACGTTCGAAAACGGGGAGCTGGAGGTGACGGCGTACACGGATCTTATCATCCGGATATTTTCTGATCTTTCGGGAGTCCGCCCTGCGTCCCATGCGATAGAGGGGGATAAAAGAACTGACATATCTGTCAGGATGAAGGAGGCCCAAAGCTGTGTGAGGATTTTCACAGAGGAGCTGACTGTTGAGGTCGGGGATGAGGCCAGGTGCGATTTTTACGACAAGGACGGGAAGGCGCTCTGTATGGACTACCGCGGGGAGAGAAAACCGCCAAAGAAGCTTTCCGACCAGATGCGGCAGCTTATGGAGCAGGAGGGGCACACCGTGGAGGACAGCGGGGTGGAGCACCGGGTTCAGGTTGTGAGAAAGATGGACCGGGGAGACTGCTTTTACGGGCTGGGGGACAAGACCGGCTTTCTCAACAAGCGGGGGTATGAGTATGTGTCCTGGAATACCGATGACCCCAACCCCCATGTGGATTCTTATAAATCTCTGTATAAGAGCATACCGTTTTTTATCACGCTGAAGCAGGACGGGGTGTTTGGGATCTTTTTTGACAATACCTACAGGACTTTTTTTGATTTTGGCAAGGAATCGGATGATTACTATTTCTTTGCGGCGGATGAAGGGGACCTGAATTATTATTTTATCGGCGGAGAGTCCATGGCGGATGTGGTCAGGGGATATACTTACCTGACGGGTACGGCGCCGCTGCCGCAGCTGTGGACGTTAGGGTATCACCAGTCGCGCTGGGGGTACTGCTGTGAGGAGGATGTCCGGGGGATCGCGGAGAATATGAGAAAGCATGAGATCCCCTGCGACGCGGTTCATCTGGATATCGACTATATGCGGGGATACCGGGTGTTTACGGTGGATGAGGAGAAATTCCCGGATATGAGAGGGCTGGCAGAGGAGATGAACGGGATGGGGATGCGCCTTGTGACGATCATCGATCCTGGCGTCAAGAAGGACGCGGGATATGCAGTCTACGACGAGGGTCTGGAAAAAGGATATTTCGCGACAACGCCGGAGGGCGATACCTACGAAAATGTGGTCTGGCCCGGGGCGGCGGTATATCCTGATTTCGGCAGGAGAGAGGTTCGGAAGTGGTGGGGAGAAAATCACAGGTATCTGATGGAAAACGGTATTGCGGGTATCTGGAATGATATGAACGAACCCGCCAGCTTCAACGGGGAACTGCCGGAGGACGTGGTGTTTCACGAGGAGGAGAGAAAAACATGCCACAGCGAGGTGCACAACGTTTACGGGCATAATATGGCAAGGGCAACTTATGCGGGATTAAAAGAGTTGACCGGGAAACGTCCCTTTGTGATCACAAGGGCGTGTTACAGCGGTTCCCAGAAATATACTATGGCGTGGACAGGGGACAACCAGAGCCTTTGGGCGCATTTGCAGATGGTGATCCCCCAGCTCTGTAATCTGGGGCTGAGCGGTATGCCCTATGTGGGATCGGACATCGGCGGCTTCGGTGCGGATACCACAAAGGAGCTTCTGTGCCGCTGGATCGAGCTGGGAAGCCTGTCGCCGTTTTGCAGAAACCACTGTTCTTTCGGAAACAGGGTGCAGGAGCCCTGGACGTTTGATGAGGAGACGACGGACATCTGCCGTAAATATTTGAAGCTGCGGTATGCGCTCCTGCCCTGTCTGTACGATCTGTTCCGGCAGGAGGAGGAGAGCGGGCTGCCGCTGATGCGCCCGATGGTCCTGCAGTATGAGAAAGATGAGGAGACCCGGAACATGAACGGGCAGTTTATGCTCGGGGAGAGCCTTCTTGCGGCGCCGGTGGTGGAGCAGGGCGCCACGAGAAAGATGGTCTATCTGCCGGAGGGGAAGTGGTATGACTACTGGAGCGGTGAGGCGCTGGAAGGCGGGCAGTACGTGATCAGGAAAGCCGCGCTGGAGGAATGTCCGCTGTTTGTGAGGGCGGGCAGCATTATACCGCACTATGCGGAGATGGATCATGTGTCGAAGGAGAAGGACAGGGAACTGATCCTCAGGGTGTATCCGGGAGAGGGGGAATATCTCCACTATCAGGACAACGGGGAGGATTTCGCCTACCGGGACGGGGAGTACAATCTGTATCATGTGGTGTGGAAGGACGGGAAAGTTTCTATAACGCTGAAACATCATGGGTATGAGCATGTGTATGGGAAGGTTCTGGTACAATACGGGGAGGAATTGTGGGAAGCGGAGATTAACTGAAATGTCGAGGGATGCTTTTATCGTGCGGCAATAAATGAGATAAAAACATATTTGCCGGGACTCAGGCATCGGAAAATACCTGTCTGGACATATGGGAGTTATGATATCTGACATCCTGCGTCACATCCTCGGCGAACCACTCCGGCATCCGAAAAGCATTTGCCGCCGCTTCATTCGGAAATTCAACTTCCGCAAGAAGAAGAGGCGCAAAGGGCGGCGCGAACTCATCCAGTTCTACGGTGAGGGAAGCGCCGTTTAAAAGTGACAGGCATTCGGGGTTTATCTCCTCATTCGACAAAGGTATCAGATACCTTTTCTTGGATATGACATTGCCGTCAGCTTTTGGCAGCAGATGCTCATAGGCTTCTCTGTTCAGCGGAAGGTTGTATTCCTCCCTGCTCATCATGCCGCTTCCTTTATAAGTCATATAATATTCTTCATCCTGCCTGCGGATGCGCACGACAGGTTCTGTGCATAAATATGCCTGCTCGATCAGATGGCAGCTATAATTCTCCAGATTTTCCGGTATGCATTTCAATAAAAATTTGCGTTCGATCTCCATGGGAATCTCCTTTTTTATCTTGTTTTATAAGTGTACCACATTTTTACAGAAATAAGAAAATATTTACAAATTTTTAACATCAAATCCATTGGATAAAGTCTTATAAAATGGTAAACTAAAATATATAGAAACAGAAGGTAAAAAAGTGGAGGATAGCAGTCATGAACGATGTTTGTGTATTTTTTGGCGAGGGTTATGAGGAGATAGAAGCGCTCACCGTGGTGGATATTTTGAGGCGGGCGTCGATTCCTGTGAAGATGGTGTCCATCACGGGGGAACGGCAAGCGACGGGTTCTCATCAGATCACGGTGAAGATGGACTGTCTGTTGTCGGAAGTGGACTTTGACAAAGTGGAGATGATCGTGCTGCCGGGCGGTATGCCGGGAACCAAAAATCTGGAGGCGTGTGAGGATCTGATGAAGCAGGTGGATGCTTTTGTGAAGGAGGGCCGTCCTGTCAGCGCGATCTGCGCGGCGCCCAGCATTTTAGGGCACAGAGGACATCTGCAGGACAGGCAGGCGTGCTGTTTCCCGGGCATGGAAGACCAGCTGGAGGGCGCGGAAGTAATGTATGATCCCAGCGTTGTCTCCGGGAATATTACGACCGGCCGGGGAATGGGCGCGGCGATTCCCTTTGCTCTCTCCATTTTGGAGCGTTATGAGGGGCGGGAAGCGGCTCAGGCGATGGCGGAGAAGATTGTCTATCAGAGGTGAGAAATGAATATTTTGTTTTTTTTGAAACCGAAGGGCGAATGCATTTATGTATATGATGACGATTCGCTGCGGCAGGTGTTAGATGTGATGGAGACGCACAGATACGCGTCGATTCCGATGATATCCAGAGTGACGGGCGCCTACAGGGGCACCATCACGGAAGGAGATCTGCTCTGGGATATCAAAAACCGCCATAATCTGAATTTACATAATGCGGAAGATATCCGCATCAAGGAGATAAAACGGCATCGCGATAACCAGCCGGTGAGTGTGGGTGCGAAAATGGAGGATCTCATTTCCAAGGTCGTGCAGCAGAATTTTGTGCCGGTGATCGACGGACAGAAATGCTTTATCGGAATTATCACAAGAAAAAATGTGATAGAATATTTGTGTGAAAAATCGGAGAATAAATAATACCATTCATTACCAACATATTTAAAAGAAGGCTGTCAATAATAACTACAGGATAAGTCACAAAGGCTTATCTGAAACTTTGAATAGCAAGAAAAATATGGAGGTATGAAAAAATGGCTAATAGCAAAAATTCTTCTATGGCAGTACCTGAAGCAAAGGCTGCTATGGACCGATTCAAAACGGAAGTTGCATCTGAGATGGGTATCAACCTGAAAGAGGGATATAACGGCGACTTGACTTCTCGTGAAGCTGGTTCCATCGGCGGCGAAATGGTTAAGAGAATGGTAAAGAACTACGAACAGAACATCAAATAAGTGTTTCCGGATGATCGGAAAAATGAAAAAAGAGCTGTCGCATATCATGCGGCAGTTCTTTTTTGCCGCAGAAAACGGAAGAAGGGCTTGCTTTTTCTCCCGCATAGTGGTATTCTATCAACGTAAACCATATAAAAAAGTTCTTCGGGGTTGGGTGCAATTCCCTACCGGTAGTGATACGCTTTCCGCAAAGAGACTGCGGAACGGCGGTGAGTCTACGACCCATGCAAATGGCTGATTTGGTGAGAATCCAAAACCGACAGTAAAGTCTGGATGAAAGAAGAAACTGTAAAAGAGAGAGGTCTGGTATCGCGCGGAGAGCGCGGTGTCGGATGATAATTTTGCAGCGTTGCCCCGCATGGATTCTGTGCGGGGCTTTCTTAATGCCTGAGTAGAACTGGGAAAAACAGCGTATGTCCGGGAAGCGCACAAGAGGATTTACCGATGCGGAAGCAGCGGGAAATTCTCTTAAATCAAGGTGTGCTGACAGGATATACGCGGAACTGGGATAGGAGGAAAAAATGAGCGAACTGTTACAGAGTATTCAGGAGAATGTGGTGTTTTTATTGGAGTTTTTGGCGCTGATCTGCGCGCTGTTTTTGGTGGCGTACGCCGCGGAAAAGTGGGCGAAGAAAGTGTCGGGCGACACGGAGCGGGTACTGTCCACAAGAAAGATAGCGGTGATCGGTGTGTTTTCGGCCATCGCGGCAGTTTTAATGCTGTTTGAGTTTCCTGTTCCCTTTGCGCCGCCTTTCTACAAGATAGACTTTTCGGAGCTGCCGGCGTTAATCGGAACATTTGCCTACGGTCCTGTTGCGGGGATCATGATAGAGCTGTGTAAGATTGTGCTGAAACTGCTTATGAAAGGGACGACTACCGCTTTTGTGGGGGATCTCGCAAACTTTGCCATCGGCTGCAGTTTCTTGCTGCCGGCTTCGATTATCTATCTGTTGAAGAAGACGAGAAAGAATGCGGTGATCGGCTGCGTTTCCGGAACGCTTGTGATGACAGTGGTGGGAACGGCGTTCAACGCGGTGTATTTGCTGCCGAAATTTGCTCAGCTGTACGGGATGCCGCTCGACGCGATCATCGGGATGGGAACGGCGATCAATCCGGCGATCACCAACGTGACAAACTTTGTCATTCTGGCGGTTGCACCGCTTAATCTGCTCAAAGGGGTGAGCATTTCGGTTGTGACGCTGCTGATCTATAAAAAACTCAGTCCTGTTTTGAAAGATTCCACTCCCGCGAAGATAGAAAAGAAAGAGAGGAATGGGCTTTACACAGCCTGACAAATCCATTATAATATGTTAGAAGCAATAGCGAAAGGCGCCTGCAATGTGGGCGCTTTTCTGTCATGGAGAAAGCAGAAAGGCGGCGCGAAAGCGCAGAAATGGAGATTCTGAGATGGAAATGGAATTGGATATACGGATCACAAAAAAGGATCTATACGATTATCAGCTCCACCACGCGTACACCTCGCCCTCGGGACTGTTCGGGACGATCGTGGGCTGTCTTTTTCTTGTGGGATTTTTTAATACGGGGACGCCGCTGTATCTGATCATCGGTGCTTTTGTGATCTTATATTTCCCCTGGACGCTCCACATCAAAGCGGCGAGCCAGGCGGCAGCGCCCGTGTTTCAAAAGCCTCTGCATTACAGATTGTCGGAGGAGGGGCTGGAAATCACTGCGGGGGAGGAGAGACAGCTTGTTCCCTGGGAGAGCGTTATCAAGGCATCCTCCACGGGAAAGACCGTTCTGCTGTACACATCCAAAGTAAACGCGTTCCTGTTTCCGAAGCGGGAACTGGGAGAGCGAAGCGGAGAGCTGGTGCAGCTGATATCCAGATATGTATCGCCCGACAAGGTGAAGATCAGGGCGGCATGAGCAGGAGCGGAATACGGGAATGGAAATCAGAGAAATGATATATGAAAGCTATAAGCCGGAGGATACCTTTGCAATAGGGGAAAAGATCGGGCGGGGAGCAAAACGGGGACAGCTCTGCACGCTGACAGGCGATCTGGGCGTTGGAAAAACCGTTTTGACGCAGGGAATAGCGCGGGGACTTGACATCGGAGAGCCGGTGAACAGCCCCACCTTTACGATCGTGCAGGTATACGAGAGCGGCAGAATGCCCCTGTACCATCTGGACGTCTACCGCATCGGCGATGCGGAGGAGATGGATGAGATCGGCTATGAGGATTATTTTTATGGCGAAGGCCTGTGCATCGTCGAGTGGGCGGATCGAATTGGAGAACTCCTGCCGGAAAAATATGTCGGGATCACCATAGAGAAAGATTTGGAAAAGGGATTTGATTACAGGAAGATTGTGATCAGACAGGTAAATAAGGATGAAGATACTGGCGATTGACAGTTCAGGGCTGACCGCTTCGGTGGCGCTGTGGGAGGACGATCTGACGCTGGCGGAATTTTTGATCCACGCGAAAAAGACTCACTCTCAGACGTTGCTTCCAATGCTGGAGGCAGTCCGGGAAAAAACGGAATTTGATATGGAAGAGATAGATGCGATCGCGGTGACTTCCGGTCCCGGTTCCTTCACCGGACTGCGCATCGGCTCCGCCACAGCGAAGGGATTTGGTTTCGCGTTAGACAGACCGATTATCCCGGTGCCGACCCTGGAAGGGCTCTCTTACAATCTTTACGGGACGGATCAGATAGTCTGTCCGCTGATGGACGCCAGAAGAAATCAGGTCTATACAGGGCTGTATGAGTTCGTGCGAAACGGTGTGAAAGGATATGACATAAATGTCATAAAAGAGCAATGCGCCGTACCGATTGAGGAGATACTGGATTGCTGCAATAAGCTTGACAGAGGCGTCATATTTCTCGGGGACGGTGTCCCGGTGTTTCGGGAGCAGATAGCAGGGCGGGTAAAGATACCCTACAGCTTTGCGCCGGCTCATATGAACAGGCAGCGGGCGGCAGCCGTGGCGGCGCTGGCGGCGAAGTATTACGAACAGGGGAAGATGCAGTCGGCAGCGGAGTACGCGCCGGGGTATCTGCGCCTCTCCCAGGCGGAGCGGGAGAGAAAAGAGAAAGAGGAAGCGAATGCCGCAAAAAGAGCAGATTAGGATCCGCAGGATGACGGCGGAGGATGTGCCGGCGGTGGCAAAGATAGAGAGGGAGAGTTTTTCGCAGCCCTGGTCGGAGAGGGCATATCTGGATACAATGGCTGATGAGAACGCGCTGTATCTGGTGGCTGAGAGAGAAAATGGGGAGCTGGCAGGGATGTGCGGACTCTTTGACCTTCTGGGGGAAGGAGATATCAGCAACGTGGCGGTCATGGAATCTCTCCGCGGACAAAAGATCGGGGAGACCCTGTTGAGGGAATTGCTGAGACAGGGAGAGGAGCGGGGTATCACCGCGTTTACGCTGGAAGTGCGGGCCTCCAATGAAGCGGCAATTCATCTCTATGAGAAGTTGGGATTTATTTTGGAAGGGCGTCGCAAAAATTTTTACATCAGACCGAGAGAAGACGCGCTTATCTTGTGGAAACGGAAGGATTAAAAAGAATGTTGGATGTTTGTTTGCTCGGAACAGGCGGCATGATGCCCCTGCCTTACAGATGGCTCACCTCGTTGATGGTGAGATATAACGGCCACAGCATTCTGATAGACTGTGGAGAGGGAACCCAGATCGCCCTGAAAGAAAAGGGGTGGAGTCCCAACCCGATCGATATGATCTGTTTTACGCACTACCACGCGGACCATATCAGCGGACTGCCCGGCATGTTGTTGACGATGGGGAACGCGGAGCGGAGGGAACCGTTGGTATTGGTGGGGCCAAAGGGATTGACCAGAGTGGTTAATGCCCTGCGGACCATCGCACCGGAATTGCCCTTTGAAATTCGCTGCAGGGAGCTGTCGGAGGCGGAGGAGAGCTTTGCCTTTGAGGAACTGCAGGTGCAGGCTTTCCGGGTGAATCATAATGTGGTATGCTATGGATACAGCATCTCGCTCGGCAGGGCCGGGCGTTTCCAGGTGGAGAAGGCGAGAGAGATGGGTATCGAGATGAGGTATTGGAGTCGGCTGCAAAAGGGGGAGCGGATCGAGACGGAAAAAGGTGTTTTGACGCCGGAGATGGTGCTCGGTCCCGCGAGAAAAGGGCTGAAACTGACCTATTGTACGGATACCAGACCGACGGAAAGTATTGTGGAACATGCGGCGGGTTCCGATCTGTTTATCTGTGAGGGGATGTACGGCGAGGCGGATAAACTGGAAAAGGCGAAGGATCACAAACATATGACCTTTCAGGAGGCGGCGAAACTGGCAAAAAAAGCGGATGTGGGCCAAATGTGGCTCACCCACTACAGTCCCTCCCTGACGAGACCGGAACCTTTTATGGATGATGTGAGAAAAATCTTCCCCAGATCTTACGCAGGGAAGGATGGAAAGAGTATAGAACTTCAGTTTGAAGACGGCGAGTTGTAGTCATAGGGAGGTGGATCATGAGAAAAGGTCCAAAATCAGCTGCGGTGCTGGCAGTTATGGTGATCACGGTATTTGCGTTATACTATTATCTGGTCAATAAGGTGGAGCGGTCGGGGCCGGAAGTGGAGACGACGGCGGTACAGGATGTACTGCTCAGAAACCTGGAAAAGGATTATCCGCCGACAGTCCGGGAAGTGATAAAATACTATAACGAAATTATGAACTGCTATTACAGTGAGAAGCCGACGGAGACGGAACTGCAGGAACTGGCTGACAAGGCGCTTGAACTGTATGATGCGGAACTTGTGAGTTATCAGAGCAGGGAAGCGTATGTGGAAAATCTGAAGGCGGAGATCGCGGCTTTTGAGGCGGCGGAGACCGTGTTATCCCATGTGGCGCTCTCCTCGAGCACTGCGGTGGAATACTATACGTATCAGGGGAGAGAGTGCGCGCAGATCAGATGCATTTATACTGTGCGTCAGAAGACAACTCTGATGACGATACGGGAAATTTATGTGCTGCGCAAGGATGATACGGGAAAATGGAAGATCCTTGGATGGACTCCGGCGGAGGACGAAACGGAAAAGGCGGGATGAGCGGGTTGGCAAAGATGGAAGAAAAAGCAACATGGATTCTGGCGATAGAAAGTTCCTGCGATGAGACGGCGGCAGCAGTTGTCAAAGACGGCAGGGAGGTTCTCTCCAATGTGATCTATTCCCAGATAGAACTGCATACGATCTACGGCGGTGTGGTGCCGGAGATCGCCTCCAGAAAGCATATCGAAAAGATTAATCAGGTGGTGCAGGCGGCGCTCGATCAGGCGGGGAAAAAACTGGAGCATATGACGGCGATAGCCGTCACCTATGGTCCCGGGCTTGTGGGTCCGCTGCTGATCGGCGTCTCTTTTGCGAAGGCGCTCAGTTTTGCCGGCGGGATCCCTCTGGTCGGCGTGCATCATATCGAAGGACATATAAACGCCAACTATATTGAACATAAGGAGCTTGAACCGCCCTTTGCCTGTCTGGTGGCTTCGGGAGGGCACTCTCACCTGGTGATGGTGAAAGATTACGGAGAATATGAGGTGATCGGCAGGACGCGGGACGATGCTGCGGGGGAGGCCTTCGATAAAGTGGCGCGAGCCATCGGCCTCGGTTATCCGGGCGGGCCGAAGATCGATAAAGTTTCCAAACAGGGAAATCCCGATGCCATTCATTTTCCGCGGGCAAAAGTGGTGGAATCGGCCTACGATTTCAGTTTCAGCGGCCTGAAGTCCGCCGTATTAAACTATCTGAACAGCTGTCAGATGAAAGGGGAGGAAGTAAATCAGGCGGATGTGGCGGCTTCCTTTCAGAAGGCGGTGGTGGATGTGCTGGTGGAACATTCCATGGCGGCGGTCAGGGAGTACGGATTTCGGAAGTTTGCCATCGCAGGCGGCGTGGCGTCCAACTCTTCCCTGAGGGAAGCTTTTGTGGAGGCGTGCCGAAAGGAAGGGGCTGCGTTTTACAGCCCATCCCCGATTTTCTGCACGGACAACGCGGCGATGATCGGAACAGCGGGTTATTATGAGTTCAAAAAGGGCGTGCGCCATGGGTATGACCTGAATGCGGTGCCGAATCTGAGGCTTGGGGAGTGACCGATATGGATAAAAAGAAAAGGTGTACCGCGGTGGTTCTGGCGGCCGGGAGCGGCAGCAGGATGAAGAGCGCTGCGGCGAAACAGTTTATGCCCCTTGGAGGAAAACCGCTCATCTGTTACGCACTGCAGGCAGTGGAAGAGTCCGACATCATAGACGATTGTATTCTGGTGACCGGCGCGAAGGATATTGTGTGGGTGACCGAGGAGATCGTTGAAAAATATCATTTTCACAAGGTGGATACCGTGATCGCCGGCGGGGAGGAGCGCTACGCTTCCGTGGCGAGCGCCATGCGGCTCATCGTGTCGGAAGACATGAGAGTGCCCAACAGGGATGGCTATGTATTTGTGCATGACGGGGCGAGACCGTTTCTGACGGAAAAGATTCTCAGGGACACCTACGAGGCGGTGAAAAAGTACGGCGCCTGTGTCAGCGCCGTGCCCAGCAAGGACACGGTCAAGATAGCGGATGAGGAGGGCTTTGTGACGGAGACGCCCGACAGAAGCCGGATATGGAACATGCACACGCCCCAGGTCTTTGAGACAAAATTGATTACCGGCGCCTACGCTGCTCTTGAAAAGAATCTCCGGGAGCTGAAACAGGAAGGGGTCCACATCACAGACGACGCCATGGTGGTGGAGTATTTTACGGATCACAGGGTAAAACTGGTGGAGGGATCCTACGAAAATATCAAGCTGACCACACCGGAGGACAGGATCGTCGCGGAGAGGATTTTGGCCGCCGGCTGACATCTCAGGTGTCGCGTATCGGTATCAAAAAAAGAATTTTACGCAGGGATCCATGTCAGGAGAAAATTTTGAAAAAATGTGTTGACAAGGTATTCCATTTTTGGTAGAATACTTCTTGCACTGATTTGAAGTGGAATACTTTGGAGAGGTATCGAAGTGGTCATAACGAGGCGGTCTTGAAAACCGTTTGTCCGAAAGGGCGCATGGGTTCGAATCCCATCCTCTCCGCTGGAGATAACTCCAAACTATTCAATTTAATATAGTAGAAAATAATTCTGCTACACTTGGAGAAGTACCCAAGCTGGCCGAAGGGACACCCCTGGAAAGGGTGCAGGTCGTTAATAGCGGCGCGAGGGTTCAAATCCCTCCTTCTCCGCTCAGAATGAAAATTCTGAAATTAGTAAAAAAAGTGCTTGACAGAGACCTGTGTGCGTGATAAGATAACAAAGCTGTCGCACAGAGGAAAGAGAAAAAGAGCTGCGGAAGCACAGAGAACCTTGACAAATAAACAGTAATGCAGCCCTGAAAAATTCCGAAGCTGTCGAAAGACAGCGGAATGATT
>RAZE01000021.1 GCA_003611955.1 bacterium 1XD8-76 | reverse complement strand
TATCCTTCTGTCTAATCAAAAAAGAATAAGTCTGTAAGCTGTTTTTCTTGCTTACAAACTTATTATACGAGGATGGATGGGAAATGGAAAATGTTGTGCACATTAACCGAAACAATGGTTTAAAAAGGTTTGTAAGTATTATTGATCAGTATTTTGCGATGGGCGGCAATCAGATACAATTCAATGTAGTCAGCAAAGAGACGCTTTTGAATGCACAGAAGGAACCGGATAAGTATGCCAATCTTTTGGTCCGTGTGGCAGGATACAGTGCATATTTTACACAGCTTTCAAAGGATGTACAGGAGGACATCATTGCAAGAACTGAAGAAAAATTATAAAAAACATTAAGGAGAGAAAGAATGAAAAAGAAATTTACGAAAATCAGCAGTCTGGTCCTTGTTGCAGCGATGGCGGTTTCCGTACTTGCGGGCTGCGGAAACAATGCGGGAACAGAGACGGCGGAACCTGCTGCGGCAACGGAAGAGGAGATCCAGGAAGGAACGGCGGAAGCGATAGAGGCGGAAGGAGCATTCGAGGGAACAGCAAAGCTGGTGATCGATTATGCGCAGGCTGTAGATCCCAAAGGGGAAGACATTGTCAATGGAGCTTTTCAGGCGACGCCGGAAGAGCGGGGAGCTCTGGCCACACAGATGATAGGAACAGAAAATCAGTTTGCAGGGATGAACATCGGTTTTTCACAGCACAGGATTGCGGGATCAGAGTGGTATGAACAGCTTGTTGATTTCGCACAGGCGGAGGCGGATTATCTGGGAGTAAATCTGACGATTTATGACGCGAACGATGATATGAACCAGCAGATATCGGATGTTGAGACACTGATCAATCTGGGGATGGAATCCATTATTGTAAATCCGTATAATTCTTCCAATGTAGGTCTGGATTCGATCGCGGCGGCAGGCATTCCGCTGACGATTGTAAATCAGGCGGTTGAGTTCAGCGGGCCCTACACATTTGTGTCTGCGGATGTGGAAGATTCCGGCTATAAGGCAGGTTTTGAGCTTGCCCGCTACTATGATGAGACATATGGCTGGAAAGACGAAGTAAAAGCGCTGGTTCTCTCCGCTTCGCCTCAGAATGCGGAATCCGATCGCCGCAGATGGGGAGAGGTTATGGGATGGACAGATTATATGCTGGACAAATATGGAAAGAACAATCTGGAGATCGTGGCGTATCAGTACTATGAATGGCAGCCTGAGCCGGCCATGAACGCGACGCTTGATGTGATGCAGGCAAACCCGGATCTGGATGTTATCTTTGCGGCGTGCGACGGCGGTTCACAGGGAGCGGTAGCAGCGTTGGAGCAGATCGAGAAGGACGGCGATGTGATGATCTGTTCCATCGACGGCAGAAAATCCGTGTTGGAGTGGATCAAAAACGGGGACAAAGGTGTTGTGGCAGACGCATTTAACGATCCGAGACAGATGGGAAAATGGGCAGTATATATGGCAGCGCTGCAGGCCAGCGGCGTATCGACGCCTTCTACCTATTACGTCATGAATGACCTCGTGACGACAGAAAATGTGGAAGATTATTATGATCCGGGTTCAACATACTAAACTTTCTATATAAGCAAAGGTAAATCATGAGGAATGCCGGAATTTTCCGGCATTTCTCATCAATACTGGATTAGGCGGTGGAAGAATGAACGATACATACGTAGTAGAGATGAAGGATATCACCAAAAAATTTGGCGGACTGACCGCTGTGGATCAGGTGAATTTCAGGGTAAAGGCAGGTGAGATCCATGCGCTGTGCGGGGAAAACGGCGCAGGAAAAAGTACGTTGATGAATGTGCTCACAGGAAAATTTTCAGCAAACTCTTACCGAGGGGATATCTTTCTGCAGGGCAACAAGGTGAAAATAGGTTCCCCGAAGGATGCCGGAAAAGAGAAGATAACGATCGTGCATCAGGAACTGGAATTGATCCCGGATCTGAGCATAGCCGAAAACATATTTCTGGGAAACCATCCGATGTCAGCTCTCGGTGTGGATTGGAAAAAGGTGTATGCGGATGCACAGGATATTTTGCATCGATTTTCTCTGGATTTAAATGTGAAAACAAAGATTAAATTTTTAAGCGTAGGACAGCAGCAACTGGTCGAAATTGCAAAAGCGGTATATCGGGGCGGGAATGTGTTAATATTAGATGAGCCGACAGCTCCGCTGACAGGACGGGAGATCGATTTTCTGCTCGAGATGCTGGGCAGATTGAAGGAAACAGGGATTTCCATTATTTATATCACGCATCGTCTGGATGAGGTATTCAAGCTGGCTGACAGGGTATCTGTCATGCGCGACGGAAAAATGATAGATACTTTTGAAGTGAATGACATTACGGTGGATGAACTGGTGTCAGCGATGGTGGGCAGAAAAATGGAGAATATGTATCCGCAGATAGAGACCAGGGCGGGAGAAGTCACATTGGAGATCTCGGAATATTCAACCCCGCATCCGCTTTATGATATGAATATTGCAGAAAATGTTTCCATGAAATTCAGGGCAGGTGAAATTGTCGGCATATCCGGATTGCTTGGCGCCGGGAGGACGGAGCTTATGCAGGCGGTTGTGGGCGCCTATCAGATGAAAGGAAAAGGAACGATTCTGCTGAATGGGAAAAAAGTGAGATTCCGTACACCTGCGGACGCGATCAAGGCGGGAATAGGGTATGTGACAGAGGACCGGAAGACGACCGGACTTATTTTAGGACAGTCGATCCGTTTTAACATATCGATGGCATCCTTATCAAGAATTATAAAATATGGTGTTCTTTCTCCCAAAAAAGAAAGAGAAATAGTAAATGAGCTGAAAGAAAACCTGCGGATCAAAACAGAGGATATCGAAAATGCGGTGAGCAGTCTCAGCGGCGGCAACCAGCAGAAGGTCGTACTTGCCAAATGGCTCGCTACAAATCCCGGCATACTGATCCTGGATGAACCCACGAGAGGCGTTGATGTCGGGGCAAGATATGAGATATATATGATCATGAAGGAGCTGGCAGCGCAGGGAAATACCATAATCATGATTTCCTCTGACCTTCCGGAAGTGATCGGTATGAGCGACAGGGTATATATCATGTATGAAGGAAAAGTACATGGAGAATTGTCGAAAGAGGAATTAAGTGAAGATGCAATCATGCGTTATGCGACAGGAATTGCTTAGGAGGAGCTACAATGGAGAAAATAAAAATAGAAAAAAGCGGTTTAAAAAAATTTGTTGAGTTCGCATTGACAAATTTTGTCATCATTGCTTTTATTATATTATTTATTGCCAGCTGTTTTTTATCGCCGGCGTTTTTGACAAAAAATAATCTTTTGTCGGTTTTGATACAGAATTCGATTTATGCGATCTGCGCCATTGGCATGCTGATTATCATCATAACAGGGGGCATCGATCTGTCCACCGGATCCTATGTATGTATTGTAGTATGTCTGACTGCGGGGCTGATACAGGGTGGACATGGGATTGCTTCCATCTTTATGGTTTTATTGATGGCATTGGCTATCGGGACAATCTCAGGTTCCATGGTTGCGTTTTTAAATATTGCGCCTTTTATTGCGACATTGGCGATGACAACGATTTTGAAAGGCGCGGCTTATATGTATCAGACAGGGCAGAACAGACGGATAGACGGCACGTTTTTGCCTAAATGGGTGAAGGGGACTACCGCCGGCATACCGAATCCGGTGCTTACCATGATAGTAGTATTTCTGATATTTTTATTTGTGTTAAACCGCACCAGATTCGGACGCGGGATTTACGCCATCGGCGGAAATAAGGAGACGGCATATCTGGCAGGCATCAGAGTAAAAAGTTATCTGGTATTGAGCTATGCGCTGGGCGGATTATGTTTTGCGATTGCCGGGATCCTGCTCTGTGGGCGTCTGGGGATGGGCACGGCTACAGTCGGTGACGGATATGAGATGGATGCGATCGCGTCGGTTGTCATAGGAGGAGCGTCTATGAACGGCGGATCCGGGAGCGTCACAAAAACTATCGTCGGCGCTATGCTGATGGGAGTGCTCTATAACATAATGAATCTGATGGGTATTGCGTCCTATCCGCAAATGATCGTGAAAGGTGTCGTTATTGTTTTGGCAGTGTTGCTTTACAAGAGAAAATGATCTGGGACAGAGGGAAAAAGAATGATCCGTGACGAATTATGGAAAACAGATGTGAACAGGCTGTTGGAGAGCACCGGCATTGTGGCGAATATTGAGCGATATGCTATCAATGACGGGAACGGTGTGAGAACAACCATTTTTATGAAGGGATGCGGCCTGCGGTGCCGGTGGTGCTGTAATCCGGAGACGCAGTCTTTCCATCCGGAAATGAGTTTTTTCCCGGATAAATGTATTGGATGTATGAATTGCGTCAGGCAATGTACCTGCGGGGCTCTGAAAGAAGATCTTACAGCAAAAAGAGAAATATGCATGGATTGTTTCAAAAGGGAAAATGCATTTTCATGTACGGAAAAGTGCTATGTAAACTGCAGAAAAGTTACGGGTGAAAAGATGTCTGTGGGCCAGGTATATGATATTGTAAAACGGGATATACCATTTTATGAAAGCTCCGGGGGCGGCGTGACATTGTCCGGCGGGGAGCCGATGGCGCAGCCCGAATTTGCGTATGCATTGATAAGAACTCTGACGGAACGCTGGATCAGTATGGGAATGGAAACCTGCGGATACGCGGACAGTGAGGACTATGAGAAAGTGCTTCCTTATCTGGATACCATTTTTATGGATATCAAACATATCGACCCGGACAAGCACAGGGAATGGACAGGGCAGCGAAATGAAAAAATTTTGGAAAATATAAAATACGTGGACAAACTGGCAGGAGCGTACGACAACAAATTATTTATTCGGGTTCCCGTTATACCGGGATTTAATGACAGGCCTGAAGAGATAAGTGAGATTGCGCGCTTTGTCTCCGGATGCGGAAATGTGGCAGGCATGGAACTTTTGCCCTATCATAAGCTGGGAAGAGGAAAATATTACAGTCTGGGCAGAAAATATCCATTGGAAGATATGATACCGCCTACAGCCGAACGCATGGAAGAATTGATTGCAATAGTGGCAGGCTGTGATATTCCTGTTTACAAATTTTAAACGGTAAATATTTTGAAGGTGCTCATTGTCGGGATGGATATCTCAATAGGGGCATCTTCTTATCTTTGGGCAAAAAGAGAGGGGGACGGGAAAAGTGATGAAGAGAAAAGTGATCATTGCAGATGATGAGCAGCATATCTGTCATTTAATCAAAGCACTTATCGAGTGGGAGCAGTATGGGCTGGAGGTGGTCGGTTTTGCCAATGACGGAAATAAGGCTTTTCAGATGTGTGAGGAATGCAGCCCGGATTTTCTAATCACGGATATAAGAATGCCGGGATTGAGCGGAATAGAGCTGATCAGGAAATTGTATGATGCATTTCCGGATATAAAGGTGATTATCATTACAGGATACAGCCAGTTTTCCTATGCGCAGCAGGCGCTCAAATTTCGGGTAGTCGATTATCTGTTAAAACCGATACAGAAAGAAGAACTGGAATGTGCGCTGCAAAAAGGGCTCAATCTGATAGATGCGGAAATCGTGAGAACGCTGGAAAACAGAAATTTATCCTTAAAGTCCATGCAGGAAATCAAGGACAATCTGCTGATTCTTATTCTGAACAGCAAAGGACAACCCTCAAAGCTGTTTAACAGAGAGAGATTTCTGGAAGAATACCATCTGAAATTTCAGGGAAATACGTGGCAGCTGCTTCAGATAGAATGTATTTTGAACAGAGAGGATAATACGCTCTCTCTGCAGGAATTTTTGGGAGAAAAAATCAGGGACATAGTCGTCGGCGAAGTCAAAAATGAGAAGATAGAGATATTGACGGCATTGATGGATAACAGTTTTTTCTGTCTGTTTAACGGCGACAGGGAGATTCTTGAACTGCTTAAAACAGCTCTGATTCGTATAAAGAGTAAATTGTTGGTTTTAAACGATGTTTTGCAGAAGATCAATTTCACAATAGGGCTCAGCAATATCTATGGAAACTTCAATGATATTTCCGCCTGCATCAATGAGTGTGAATCATGCATCAATTATAAAGTGATCAAAGGAAAAAATAAGATAATCAAATATAAGGATGTACCAAAAGCGGAACTTGAAGCAATCCGGTTTATAGATGGAAATTTTCGAAAACGTTTTATGAAAGCTATCGCGGATGCGGACAGTGAGGAGATGGCGGGAGAGATCAATGAACTTGTGACGCTTCTCTATCGATATTCAGGCAAAATAAACGGTGATGTGGTATTGGAAATTTACCAGATGCTGGTAAAATTGTTTTATAAGGGGATACAGGTATTTGATGTCACAGATTTCAGAGAGTTTTCGCAGGAGAATCTGATCCCGCAAAAACAGTATTTTTACAGCATTGCCGGTGCGTTCACCTATCTGAGTGACATTTTTCAGCTGCTGCTGAAACGCTGTGTAGAAGAAAAAGAAGATCAGAGTAGCCGTCCGATCCGAAATGCACAAATTTATATAGAGGAGCACTACAGGGAGGCCGTAACGCTGGAAGAGATTGCAAAACATGTGGGATTGAACGAAACTTATCTATCCAGTATTTTTAAAAAGCAAATGGGAAAGTCCCTGATCGATTTTTTGACTTATATCCGGATTCAGCACGCGAAAGAATTGCTGATCGATCACTGCAGGAGTGTCAATGAAATAGCAGAGGAAGTCGGGTTTAATGACGCAAAATATTTCACGAAAAGATTTAAAAAATTTACAGGTGTTTCCCCGAATGAATATCGAAAATTATTTTCCTGAAGGAGAAGAGAGAAGTGAAACGGTATACCATTTCCAATTTTATTAAAATAACAGTGATGCTGACAGCAATATTTGTTTTTCTGAGCTTTGCGGCATTGCTTTACATGTTGTTTCACAATACAGATATAGTATATATATCTGTAAGTATTATAATGTGCATTGCGGGAGGAACCGTGATAGGAGGATACCTGTTTCAGGTAAGACCATCGATAGCCAGTCTGCAAAAGACATATAATGAATTCGCGAACGGCAAAACGATCACGCTTCAAATAGAACCTTCCACACATATGTTTTTGACGGAGGAGGAAGAACTGATAAATAGGTTGAATGAATTGATCGACAGGAAGGAATTGCTCGAGGTATCCAATAAGCAGGGGGAATATCTCGCGCTGCAGAATCAGATTCATCCCCATTTTCTATATAATACATTGGAGGCGATGCGGGGAGACGCATTAGTCAGCGGGATGAAAACTCTGGCAAATGTTGCGGCGGCTTTGTCAGCTTTTTTCAGATATACTATCTCCGATATGCAGTTTCTGGTCACGGTGGAGGAGGAGTTGGAGAATGTCAGCAATTATTTTTTGGTACAACAGTACCGTTTTGGCGAGAATCTGAAATTGGAGATCCATTTTGTGGATGATGAGGAGCAGATCAAAAGACTGAAAATCCCGAAGCTGACACTTCAGCCCCTGGTGGAAAACAGCGTGTACCATGGCCTGGAAACGCAGGAAAACAGAGGGGCGATATCGATAACGTTTGATCAGACAGAGCAACATCTGTTTATCAGCGTCAAAGATTCAGGGAAAGGAATGGCGGAGAAAAAACTGCGCGAATTGAATGACTCGTTGAATGAGACGCCATTTAAATCTATGGAAAAATACTATATGGATAAGCAGGCAAAAAAGAAAACAGGGCATACGGGGATCGCCCTAAAAAACGTATCACAGCGGATCAAATTGCTTTTTGGGGATGAATATGGTATTTATATTTTCAGTGCGATGGGAGTAGGCACCAATGTCAGGGTCACGATTCCAAGACAGGAGGCGGCAGAATCAGACGTTTGAGGTGAAAGGATGAAAAAGGAGATATTTCGGATTCAAAATGGGGTGATACAGCAGGGGCGTATCATAAAAGGACCTTTTTTTCTGCAGTTCTGCGAGGGGGAGATAAGCGGCATAATTACGGATGACTCTTTTGAGAAGGAGATATTAGTCAACTTTTTCAGATGCAAAAATGTATTGCGGGAAGGAATTTTTTATTACAGGGAAAAAAGGATTCTCTATGGTACGCAATATAAGGCGGTCCGAAAGGCGCTGTCGGAAAATACGTCTGTCATTTCAGGAAATTCGCAGCTGTTTGATTCTTTAAATGTGCTGGATAACATCTTTATCCCGGGGGATTTGGTGAAAAGCAAAAAGCAAAGAAAGATTGCCTCAGAATTGATGACCTTTTTTGAGATCGATATCCCTTTCAATGCCAAAAGCGAAAATCTGTCACTGCTCCAAAGACTGCAGATCGAAATATTGCATGCGGTTGCTCTGCAGCATAAATTGATCATAATATCAGATATAAACGGAAAGCTTCGCTCAAAAGAGCGCAATAAATTGCGAAAGCTTTACGAGCGGCTGACCCAGGTTGGTTATTCCATCTGTCAGATCGAATCTCTAAATAATATTTCACTGAATGGAATGGATCACATACAGATCATAGAAAAGGGAAGGAGTGTGGGATATTACAGTCAACAGGAGATAAATTATTCGGAGATCGTATGTCTGGTAAACAGGATGGATTACCAGGAGGGGTATGTAGAACTTTTAAAACATAGAAGCGGGAAAGTATTGGCTGGCGGCAAAAGCGCTGTTTTGGAGCTGGAAAGTGTCGGCTATTGTCATATCAAAGATTTTTCCCTGAAATTATATCAGGGGGATATTATAGAGATAAACTGCAGGACAAGCGCAGATTATACAGAAATCAAAGATATTTTTACGGGAAAAGCAAGTTCGGCGGCGGGAAGATTCCGGTATGACGGAAAGGAAGAAAGAAGTGCCCTGTTCCATAGAGCGTTCAAAAAAAGGGAGATAGGGTATGTCGATTTTGCCAATATAGATAATTTGTTGTTTGAGAATTTGAGTATAGTTGAAAATGTCTGTTATCCTTTGTGTTTAAAGATACCAAACTTTTATATGCATGGAAAATATATAAAGGCGGCGGAAGATTATATTAAAATGATCATGCCGGATCTGGATATTTGTGCCAGAGTGAGGGATCTGACACAGGAGCAGATTATAAGGCTTGTATTCTGCAAATGGATTCTATGTAAGCCAAAAATATTGTTTGTTTTTATTTCGTCGGCGTTTGCGAAGGATGAACCGGATCTGCTTATAAGCAGAATGATCGTAGAACTGAATAAGTATGGGATCCCCGTTTTGATCTTATCGGAACGCTATAAGTTTGAATCTGAGATCATAGAGGAAGAGTATATCGTAAATAACGGAATTGTGATAAAAAAAGAATAATATTCCTGCTTGCCAAGAGGCCTCAAATATGGTATGATTAGTTCCGTTGCAGGATGACAAAAGATCTTATAATCTCCTGTGTGTGATCGGGCCGGCGTGTCGGAATGGCAGACGAGGCAGACTCAAAATCTGTTGTGGGCAACCACGTGCGGGTTCAAGTCCCGCTGCCGGCAGTAGGAAGAATCGTTGGAATACCAGTAGAATCAAGGTTCCGGCGATTTTTTTGTTTGGATTGGGTTAAAGACAACGGATGCATAGGATGGAGGAAAAAATGAGGTACAGAACATTAGGAAAAACAGGACTTGAGGTGAGCGAGATCGGTCTCGGCGGGGAGTGGCTGGAGAGGCATGACACCGGGGAGGTAAAGGAGGTCATCGATACCTGTGAAAAAGAGGGGATCAACATTCTGGACTGCTGGATGTCCGAGCCGAATGTGCGTTCCAACATAGGGCTTGCGCTGGAGGGCAGGCGGGACAGATGGATCATCCAGGGACATATCGGTTCCACCTGGCAGAATGGGCAGTATGTGAAGACGAGAGAATTGGAGAAGGTGAAACCGGCGTTTGAGGACCTGCTGACGCGTATGCGGACGGACTATATCGATCTCGGCATGATCCACTTTGTGGATGAGCCGGAGGAGTTTGCAAAAGTGACTGGCGGCGAGTTTATGGACTATGTGAGACAGCTGAAAGACGGGGGAAAGATCCGCCATATCGGGATCAGCACCCACAACCCGGAGGTGGCGAAGCTGGCGGCGCTGCAGGGCGAGATCGAGATGATCCTGTTCAGCATCAATCCGGCTTTCGATATGATGCCGGCGGTTCGGGATATCGATCAGTATTTTGCGGACACATACGATGAAGGATTAGGAGGCATCGCGCCGATCCGAGAAGAACTCTACAAGATCTGCGAACAGCAGAATGTGGGCATCACGGTGATGAAGGGATATGCCGGAGGCAGGCTTTTCGACGCGAAGACATCACCCTTCGGGGCGGCACTGACGCCGGTGCAGTGTCTGCACTATGCGCTGACAAGGCCTGCGGTGGCCAGCGTGCTGGCGGGGTATGATACGCCGGAGCATGTCTATGCGGCAACGGCTTACGAAACAGCCACAGACGAGGAAAAGGATTATGCCAGCGTGCTGGCGGCGGCACCTCGGCACGCGTTCTCCACGGGGCAGTGCACTTACTGCGGTCACTGTGCGCCCTGCCCGAAAAAGATCGATATCGCGATGGTAAACAAATTATATGATCTGGCGACGATGCAGGAGGAAGTGTCCGGGACGGTGCGCGCGCACTATCAGGATCTTTCAGCGAATGCAGCGGACTGTATCGGCTGTAAGAGCTGTGAGGGCAGATGTCCGTTCCATGTGCCGGTGGCGGAGAGGATGGAGAGGACGAGGGAGCTTTTCGGGTAGAGAAAGACAGGGCGCGGTGCCTGGATGGCAGACGCGCCCGCTTTTTTACACCTTATGTCTCGAATAGGAACAGACTGTCAGGATAAAGAACAGAGGAATCTCCACGGCGTATGCCCCCAACATCACATAGGGAAGCCATATGGAGAGGTTTCCGATGTTCCAGAAGTCGAAGTCGATGGCGGCGTACAGGATGCTTGTCTGCAGTCCCATGCCGCCGGCCGGGAGAATGGAGTAAATGTAGGATCCGATGCCGGCGGGGAGCGCCATATAGAGGATGATCGGCAGAATGCAGAACAGCAGCGAGACCGACAGGGAAGCCACCATGTTTTTAAATTTCGAGGAGAGAAACAGGGTAAAGCAGGTGGAGGCCATGATGCAGAGCAGACCGCCGACCGCCGTAAAGCGCTGAAGCTGTCCGATATTCATGTCCGGCAGATTGATGGCCGAATAGATCATCTGCATGGAGGTCTTTGTACACTCCCAACCGAAGAGGCTGTTTGACACCGTGATATAGAGGAAGGTGCAGACAGAAAACGTCACTGTGCAGATCAACAGGGCCGATACCACCTTTATCACGGCAAATTTTACCTTTCCGTATTTCGTGCAGCGCAGTATGTCGTCCGCACCGGTCTGGTAGTCGGAGGTAAAGACGGGCGCTGTGATGACGGTGCCGAAGAGCAGGATAAAAAAGGCGAGAATGATCTGGTAGTCCATGGGATCACTGCCGTATCCGGGGAAAAACAGGAACGGCTTTTCGACTTTCCGGTACATGGCGGAAGCCACACTGTGCGCCGCCGGGTGATCTTTCTGTTCCTGATTCATCAGTGTCAGACACCGTTCGTCGCATTTTTCATAAAAATGATCCATCTCCGCCGGCGATAGCTCCATGAGGGACGGTGCGATTCCTGTGTCGGGATCGGCGAAAGCCTCTCTCACGCCGTGCAGAAGCGGCATAAAGGGGAAGAGTTCCTTTTCGTAGACGCCGTCCGGCAGGTCATATGTGTTTTCCACGCCGTACTTTGTCAGACATGCCTGGTAATCTTCCAGTGCCTGTCTTATTTTTTCGGGGGTGACAACGCCCGTGATGTCCGCCTGTACATCCTTCTCGTACCGGATCGAGTCGAGGCCTTTCAGTTTGACCGTCTGTCCCGCGTCGTCCATGTGGTTGATGTAAGAGAAGGTGGTCGGCAGGTAAGCGAAGAGAAAGGAAAACAAAAGCGATAGAAGCAGCAGTACGATGGTGATCCTTGTCTTTAACACTCTTTTTATTTCCAGTTTTAATAAACGCATAGATGGTTACCTCCTGTCTGTTGATGCCTGCGGAAAGAGCCACAGATAGAGATCTTCAAGGTGGGCCGGTACGCAGACGGAATCTGTGATCTGGGGACGTTCGGCGAGATAGCGGATGGATATCCGTCCGTCGTCTTCGTTGCGGATATTGGCGATCTGCAGTTTCTGTTCGCACTCCTGCAGTCGATTCATCGGGATTTTTGCGCTCCACACTTTCCCTTCGACCAATGTGACCAGTTCTTCGGTGGTTCCCGTGGCCAGAAGTTTCCCGTCTTTCATCACCGCGTTCTGTGTGGCGATGTATTCCACATCGGAGACAATGTGCGTGGAGATCAGCACGATTCGGTCGTGGGCAAACTCCGAGAGCAGTTTTCGGAAGCGCACCCTCTCCCCCGGGTCAAGCCCGCTGGTGGGTTCGTCCAGGATCAGGACTTCCGGTTCGTTGAGCAGTGCCTGGGCTATGCCGACGCGGCGTTTCATACCGCCGGACAGCTTGATGATTTTTTTGTTTTTGACATGGGAGAGGGACAACTGGTCCAACAGGCTGTTGATCCTGCGCCTTGCATCCTTTTCCGTCAGTCCTTTCAGGACGGAGATATAGGCGAGATAGTCTTTTACGGTAAATTCCGGATAAAATCCGAACTCCTGGGGAAGGTAGCCGAAGATATCCCGGTAGCTTTCGCTCAGCTCCTCAATGGGGACTCCGTCGTACCAGACCGTCCCGGAGGTGGGCTTCATGATGCCGGCGATGATGCGCATCAGGGTGGTCTTTCCCGCGCCGTTCGCCCCCAACAGTCCCCAGACGCCGGGGGTGAGCCGCAGGGAGACATTGTCCACCGCTTTCATGTCTTTGAATTGTTTTACTATATTTTCTATATATAATTCCATTTTGATTTTCCTCCTTGTTGATATTCCTGCGATCAGGCCAGCTGCATTTCCGCATAGGGTGAGCGGTACATGATGTAGCGGAACTGGCGGATGCAAAACAGCATGAGCAGCGCGCAGGTCAAAGCCCATCCCAGAGAGAGAGGACGGCAGAGCAGGTTCTCAAAATGCCGGAGTCCGACACAGGAGAACAGAATGCAGAGGGAGCAGAACCCTGTGCCGCCCACAAAAAACTGTCTGGCGTTTAAATGCCCAAGCAAAAACAGACAGACGCTTCCCGTGAGAAGGAAGGGGAAACACAAAGTCAGAAACAAGCTGTCTGCCCGCAGCGAGCTTTTCCACAGGGCGGATAAAAAGATAGTGCCCAGCAGAAAGAGGTCGCCAATACCGATCATCGTGAGCTTCGCCATAAGCAGCTTTACCGACGAGAAGTGTGTCGCCGCCTCGACTTCCTGCATCTGGCAGCGGACGGAGCGGTAGATGAGCGGCAGCGCCGTCATGAGGACGAGAACGGACAGAGCGGACAGCAGACGCATCATATATTTTGGGTCGTCCCTCCCGTAAAAGCGGGTGAGAAAACTCCGGATGATCAGCAGGAAAACTCCCTGCGCCGCCCAGATCTTCCAACCGACATACTTTATCTGCATGGACAGAAAACGGGCGTAGGAAATGCGCTCCCTGTTTTGTCTGCGGGATATTTCCTTTTCGGAGAGCGAGAGCGTGTGTGCGAGATGCTCGTCGTTTGCCGGGACGGGAGTCTGGTGTAATGAATGTCTTACTATATCGTAAAAATCTTTATTTCTCATGGAGTGCCTCCTTTCTCAAAATCTTTTTTTAACCGTTTTAAAGCCGAGCGCAGTCTGGTCTGGACTGTCCGCAGCGGCATATTTACTATTTTTGCGATCTCCCGCATGGTCAAATCCTGCCCGAATCTCAACAGGACGATCTCCCGTAGTTCCTCCGGCAGGCCGCCCACCAGCTGCCGCAATATCATGTCGGAGCGGACGTCCTCAAAGCCGGGATCCAGGCAGGCGGGATCGGCAGTCAGTTCGTCCAGAGGCAGATCGGGCGGCCGGCTTTTGCGGTGCATGTCGATGCAGGTGTTTGCGGCGATCCGGTACAGAAACGGCCTGAAATTTCCTTTGTAGGTGTAGCGGTTGAAGTAGCGCAGCGCTTTTATAAAGGTTTCCTGTGCCGCGTCCTGGGCGAGAGAACGGTCGGGAGCATGCCAGAGACAGTAGCGCAGGATCTCGGAATAAAACATTTTTATGAGCTCCTCCGCTGCAGCGGTATCTCCCTGTTGTATTTGCTGTATCAGTTTATCTTCGTGCGTCAAGATGATTCCTCCTTCCCAAGGGCGCCCCCTCATAGTATATAACGGAACAGCGGTCCCGCAATGATTTCATTTTCAGAAATTTTTTCCTGTCAGTTCTTGACAGAGCAGTCTAATATCGTTAGACTAAAAGTGTCTAATGCTATTAGACAAAAGAGGAGGAGCTATGCATCCATATAAACTGGGAGAGATGGAACAGAGATTTGCGGAGCTGATCTGGGAGAGGGAGCCCATTGCCAGCGGAGAGTTAGTAAGGCTTGGCGGGAGCGCCTTTGACTGGAAGCGAACTACGACCTACACGATGTTGAAGAGACTGTGCCAGCGGGGGATCTTTGTCAATGAGAACGGCACGGTGCGGGCGTGTATGACAAGGGAGGAGTTTCAGGCGGCGCAGGGGGAGCAGTTTCTGAACGATAATTTCGGCGGCTCCCTGCCCGTATTCCTGGCGGCTTTTTCCAGCAGGAGGAAACTGAGCGGAAAGGAAGTGGCGGAGCTGAAAAAAATGATCGAAGAGTATGAGGAGGAGAGGGATGATGACGCAGATATTTGAGGAGAACCTGTTGAGACTGTTTATCCTGATCCTGAATATGAGTCTCACCGGTTCGGTGGTGATCCTGGCGGTGTGCGCGGCGAGGGTATTGCTGCGGAGAGCTCCGAGGATCTTTTTGTATGCTCTCTGGGCTGTGGTGCTGTTTCGGCTGCTTTGCCCGGTGTCTTTCTCCCTGCCTTTCTCTCTGTTGGGAGCGCTGCAAAATGAGCCGGCGTCAAAGGGGCGGATGGAGTATATCACGGAGGATATCGGCTACATGGAAAAGCCGGATATCGCGCTGCCTGTTCCGGGTTTAGGCGGAGTGGTCAACGAGATCCTGCCGGCGGGCACGCCGGAGGCTTCGGTCAATCCGATGCAGATCTACCTTGGCGCCGGCGCCTATCTGTGGCTTTTGGGGATGTTGAGCATGACGGTTTACAGTGTGCTTTCCCTGCGGCGGCTCAGGAAAAGATTGGGGGAAGCTGTTTTTGAGAGGGAAAATATCTACCGCTTCCGGGGAAAGGGTTCGCCTTTTGTGTACGGTGTGGTGCGTCCTCGGATTTATCTGCCGGAGAAGATCACAGGGGAGGAGGAGCAGTATATCCTGCTGCACGAGCAGATCCATATAAAAAGGGGGGACGCGGTGTTCCGTCTGCTCTCCTGGCTGGCGCTCAGTCTGCACTGGTTCAATCCTCTTGTCTGGGGTGCTTTCGCGCTCAGCGGACGGGATATGGAGATGGCGTGCGATGAGACGGTGATCGGGCGACTCGGAAGCAAAGTGAAAAAGGAGTATTCCGAATCGCTGTTGAATGCGGCTTCCGGCGGGAGGATCGTGAAGGGGATTCCTCTTGCCTTCGGGGAGAGCGATACCGGAAACCGGATCAGGAATGTGCTGCACTACAAAAAGCCGACGGCGGTATTTGCGGTGTCGGCGGCAGTGCTGAGCGCGGTCCTCGCCGTGGTATTTCTCGCCAATCCCGCAAAGGCGAAGGGGAATCCGAATATCTTTTACGGTGTGGCGGTGGAGGTGATGGGGGAGGACAACGCGGCGGAGACCGTGGTGCGGATTCCCGGATACGGCGATGTGGTGCTGCCGGACGCGGCGGATGTCTCCCTGTATCTGGAGCGGGATGCCGAGCGGATCATCATGCCGGGGGATCTTCTGCGGATCACTTTCTCGCCGGACCGGGAGATCCGTCTGGAGGCGGCGGATCATCGCGGGCAGATGAGATACTATTTTGTATCGGATCCCGCCGGGGCGGCGGAGAGCATTCAGGTGATGGGGGAGGGTTTCTCCCTGCTCAGACAGGAGGGGGAGAGCTATCTGTTCACGGTGCCCATCGGTATGGCGCCGGAGGCGCAGGCGGGCGACCTGCTGGAGATATACCACGAGGAAAAAGCGGACACGACAGAGGATATCTACACGTTTCCCGAGGCGGGAGAGCCGGAGCAGGTACTGCTGGCATCGGCAGAGGTGTTGTCTGTGGATCAGGAGAATTATGATATCTGGGTGGAGCTGACCGGGGAGGAGGCGGAGGTCTTCCTGTCGGAGTTTGGGTTTGGGATTTCCGTGGAGCTGATCAGGAAGACGGAGGACGACGCCCCCCCGGATGATCCGGCGGAAGGGACAGACAGCGTACGGACGGAGTACGATGAAACTCTCTCGGAGGATAACGGAAGCGAATTTCTCTCGCTGTTGCCGGAGCGTCTTGAGAAGGAGGAGCTGGTGGACGGCATGTATGTGGTGTATGTGCAATCCATCTCCCGCAGTGCGAGGGGATTTGACCGGTATGTGACGGATGAGGATTACGATGATCTGCCGTTTCTCCCGTTTGCGGAGGGCTGTGAATTCCGGGTAAACTGGGAGAAGGATAAACTTTCCTATTCTCCTGTAAACTTTGACAAGTTTGCGGATCTGATCACACAGTCGGCACAGGTCGTCAATCCTCCGGTGTACTGCGAAGTGGAGAACAATAGGATCGTGCGTGCGGATCTGGAGAGCGGTTATTATGTGAATGGGTTTTCTTACGCGAGGCCGGCGGGAAGCGAGTGGGACAGGTATGCGAATAATGCAGGCGGCGATTTTTCCATGACGGAGGAGGAAGTGCGGGGAGACTATTATATCCTGTCGGGAACGGAGGAGGCGGATATCAGCGATGCCGCGGGGAACGAGAAGGTAGAAATCTATACCGGCGATATCGGAGACGGAGCGAGCGGTGTGGTGCTGTTTCGGGATGCCGAAGGAAATCTGCTGGGATCGGAGTTTGCCCATATATCCAGGGCAGGCTGGAACAATATCTATATCGGGGAAGCAGAAAATAGGGGCTATATCCTGACGGTGCACATCGAGGACAGGGACACTTATGGGAATTACGGCTATCAGGTGTACCGGTTTGGAGAGACCGGGGAGATCAGGCAGATCGCCGGGAGCAGTTTTGACTTCGGGGGTTCCTATCAGTATGACGATGCGATGTTCCGGGGCTGGGCGGACAACCTTTCTTATTATCTGGAGAACAGTCATCTGGTGCTGAGCTCCCAGGAAGGCGAGATTCGTACGGAGAAAGTTTCGGAGGCGGATCGATACAATTATGAGACGCTTCGGAGAGAGCCGTAGGAAACTACAGCTCCTTCTCAAACGCCTCATAGGGTATCGTGATCAGATACGAGCCTGCGGCATAGCAGTCGATATCGTAAGGGGCGAAATACAGCGTATATCCGTCCTCGGAGAGGGAAAAGCGGGAGATCTCCAGAAGCATTTCGGAATCAAAGCCCCACTCCGCCATTTTTTCCACGTAGGGCGTCGCCGTATTCACGATAGCGGCGGAACTTCCGACAAAATCCTCGAAGGAGAGCCGTTCGCCGGTCTGCCTGTCAAATACATAGTAATCGGACCAGTAGTAGCCGTGCGCTGCATAAGCATAATACTGATAATGATAACAGCAAAAGGAGATCGTCTCGTCGTCCATATAGTCCAGGTGTGTGTAGAGAGAGAGATCATTGCCGGATATATAGTCGAACCCCTCATAGAAATCGGGATCTTCTTTCAGCGCTTCCTGTTCTTCTCGGATCAGATCTTCCACATAGGATTCAAAGTCCGTATACACTTCCGTGAGAGTCCGGTTGATGGCTCTGTCGGCATCTGTCTGTTCTTCCAGAAACAGTTTTCTTAAAGAAAAGGAGACGGAACTGCCCCCTTCGATCTGGGTTTCCTCGTCTTTTTCTTCTGCATGGACAGAGACGGGAGAGGAAGCCGGATAGCAGGGGATGCTTTCTATTTTCCGGGGATCGGCGTTTTCCTTGAGGGAGCGTCTCATTAGACGATGAAATGTCTCATCATTCTCGTAGTAGTAGAGATGATTCCCTGAGATACAGCTGTTATTCCTGATCTGCACAGCATAGCTGTCATCATAGGACCGGGGAGAATCGACGGCGAGGGTATCGACAGAACCGTCCGGCAGGAGCCTCAGGATATGAAACCGGTAAAGCGTTTCGCCGGAAAAATCCTCCTCCGGGAGGTCATAGCAT
This sequence comes from bacterium 1XD8-76, assembly GCA_003611955.1. Classification (GTDB taxonomy): domain Bacteria; phylum Bacillota; class Clostridia; order Lachnospirales; family Lachnospiraceae; genus 1XD8-76. The sequence continues at coordinate 50,126 of RAZE01000021.1, read as the reverse complement.
AGGTAGAATTCCTGGTCCGACGCAGAGACAGTGAGATTATAGAGAGTCTTAAACAACGTGTCCTCCAGCTGGATAGTGGTTTTATCATCGAGGTTAAGCAAAGTGGCAATATTCATATTGTAAGAATACAGGAAAACCAGATTCCCGGAAAAAGCGAAATAGTCGGCGGCACAGATCATAAAACTTTCCCGCTTTCCGCTCACGGGCTCCATACGGTAGAGTACCTTGTTGGAATCCTGCATAAAGAGATAGCCGTAGTTGCGCATGGCATAGGGGAAGGTCGGAAAATTCTTGTCAAAGACCGGGGAGAAACGCCGCGGCAGGGTGCCGTACAGGGTCTCGGATTCGTCAACCTCGCTGACACTGCCGTCATGTTCCAGGCGGTAGTAGAGATTGGCGGTCTTTGTGATATAATCTCCGTTTTCATATCCGGAAGTATAATTTATCAGGTAGAGAATATCGTCGTAGATGTCGATGGAATAATCGTCACCGAAACGCACTGTTCCGGCGTTGACGATATCCCCCTGCAGGAGCGTCAGATCTTTTCCGTCTTTCCCCATGCGCCAGAGGGAAGTATCCCTGTCATCCAGGGAATCGTAGCCGGTCCTCTCCACAAAGTAGATGTCGTTTTTATACAGACAAAAGCTCAGCGTGTGGGTAGACGCCGTCTGATAGAGCAGGACGGTTTCCTCCGTCTCCTGATCAAAGCGGATAAGCCTGCCGCCATAATAGCTGTAGAGGAAATTTCCGTGCCGCTGCATGGACTTTCCTGTGTCGTCGATAAAGGGGGCGGTCTTTGGGAAGACATAGTCAATATCTGCGGACGGTTCCTGCGGGACTGCGTGGGAAAAAGGCGCAGGATTTTCTCCGTCGGCTTCTTCTGTGTCGTACGCCGCAGGATCGGACGTTTTCCTGCCGCATCCTGTCAGCGTAAACACGGACAATATGACTAAAATGATTCTAAAAAAGACCGTGAATATGCGGTTTTTCATAATGAATTTCATCTTTCTCGCACAATTGCATAAAAGTTTACAGAATCTTTTTAATAATATTTCACAAAATCTTGATTTTTTAAAATATTAACTTACAAAACAGCAAAAAATCTGTTAAAATAAATATAACAGAACTGGAAGGCGGTGACAATCAAATTCGTTCCATTTCGCGAAAAGATGGACGAGTTTTTCTCTGATGGGGAAAGGCGAAGAAAATGTTTAAAGTGGGTGATTATGTTGTGTACGGGAACAGCGGGGTATGCAGGATAGAGGAGATCGGACCTCTGTCCATCGGCAGCAAGGATAAGGATTATTACACTTTGGTTCCCGTGTACGGACGAAACAGCAGGCTCTATACAGTGGTGGACAGCGACAAGGTGGTGATCCGGCCGATCATGACAAAGCAGGAGAGCGACGCGCTGATCGAAGAGATGGAAAGTATCGATATACTTCGGATCGGGGATGAAAAGAACCGGGAGGAGATCTATAAGGAGATGATGAAAAGCTGCGACTGCAAAGCCTGGGTGCAGATGATCAAGACGCTCTATCTGCGAAAGATGGACAGGCAGGCAAAGGGAAAGAAAGTGACCAGCAGCGATGAACGGTATCTGAGCATGGCGCAGGACAACCTGTACGGGGAACTGGCCTTTTCCCTGCAGATGCCGAAGGAGAAGGTGGGAGAGTTTATCAGCGAGAGGATCAGCAAGAAGCGGGAGCTGATAAACATTTAAGAAACGGCCCTCTGTGGGAAGATATGGTATAAGAGGAAAAAGGGGCGCATAGACTGGTAAAAAATCACAGAGGGAAGAGATGGATTATTTTGACTGGTATGCGGCTTATCTGCACAGAACCTGTCCGGTGGCGGATGCGCATCTGGATCTTATCACCGATATCTACAGGAGACGGAGGAGGGGCGAAAGAGGCGTTTTAAATACATATTACAGGAATGAGTTCCAAAAAGGCGGTGTGAATCTGGTGGTTGCATCGCTTTTTTTGGGTAGGGACGAGTTGGATGACTGCATGGAGAACGGTGATTTTCCGAGGGGGGCTCTGCTGAGAAAGTCGCTGGAGATGCTGGCGGCTTTCTATGAGGATCTGGAGGAGACAAAAGGACGGATGCAGCTTGTGACAGACAGGGATTCTCTGCTGAAGATCACTGGGAAGAGAGGATTTTCGAGACAGTACAGAGTGGGTATCATCCTGTATCTGGAAGGGCTTGATATGCTGGAGGGGGAACCGGAACTTCTGCGCTGTTTTTACGCGCTGGGCGTGCGGGGAGCGGCGCTGACCTGGAACTGCAGGCAGGGGCTTGTCAATGCTTTGGCGAGGGGATGTTATGGGGATACTTTGATATCCGGGGAAAAGGAAGATAAGGCTCAGGCTATCACCGATAAGGGAGTACAGGCATTATTTCTGATGGAAAAGCTGGGGATCTTTGTGGACAGCAGCCATCTGAGCAGAGAGGCGGCGTGGCTTTTGCCATCCTTCACAAAGAGGGCGTTCACTGCCACTCACTCCAACAGTGCGGCGCTTGTTCCGCACCGGAGAAATCTGACGGACGGGGAGATAGAGCAGATCACCGGACGGGGCGGTGTGATCGGTGTCAATGCTTACCGAAAATTCTGCTGCCGTTCGTCACAAGAGAATACCGGCGAGGAGAAAACTGCCTGCAGATCGGATCTGGATGTGTTCTGCGATCAGGCAGCTTCCCTGATAAAAAAAGCGGGCGAGGACCATGTGGGGTTCGGACTGGATTTCGGGGAGGATACCATCCTTTCCGGTTACGGAGAACTGCCGAAGGTGACGGCGGAGCTGCTCAGGAGAGGATTTTCCGTGGAGACAATGAAGAAAGTGCTCGGGGGAAACTGGATTCGTTTTCTGTCGGAGAGCCTGCATTAAAAATATTTGAAAATTTTTTGACAGGAATGCGATAAAACCATCTTCTTCTGTATTAACTATATGAAGGGGGCAAGATCTACCATGCTTGATATGACATCGATGAAAAAACTGAGAGCGGACTGCAATCCGGATGCAGTGGAACAGTGTCTTTTCGGAATTCAGAGACAGGAGTCCGGGGCACTGGAGGAATTTTATTACAGAACGAGCGCGTCAGTATATGGTTTTGCCCTGTCTGTTTTGAAGAACGCGCAGGATGCGGAGGACATCATGCATGATTTCTATGTGGTGGTCTGGTCGGCGGCGGGAAAGTACTGCCCGGGAGGAAAACCCATGGCGTGGGTGCTGACGATCACCAGAAATCTGTGTCTGCAGAAACTGCGGGAATACAGGAAAAAATCTGATATACCTCAGGAGGACTGGGAAAACTATATAAGGGATAACGGAAATATGTCCGCCGAGGATAAGATGATCCTGGCTGAGTGTCTTAGAAATTTAACTGACGAGGAAAGGCGGATTGTGTTGCTGCATACCGTGTCAGGTTTTAAACACCGGGAGATCGCAAAGTTTCTGGAACTGCCCCTCTCGACGGTTCTTTCAAAACATAACAGAGCACTGAAAAAATTACGGAAAATTTACGGAGGAGAGCAATGAAGATAAAAGAGGCTGAAGGAAATGCAAAGATAAAACAGGCGTATGCGAATGCCGTTCCTGATATCTGTGGTGTGATCCTCTCTGAGTGTGAGCAGAAGGAAGGAAAGGTGATCGTGATGACGGAGGAGAAGAAAAGGAGAGGTTATATAAAATATTTTATGGCGGCGGCAAGTCTTGTTCTGGTGTTGGGGGCAGGTGCGTTGCTTACGAATGTATATCGTCTGAACTATGCGGTATCATCCACCGTATCTCTGGATGTGAATCCCAGCATTCAGATCACGGTAAACGAGAAAGAGCGGGTGCTGGAGGTAAAGGCGTTAAATAAGGACGGCGGTATCGTGATCGGAGATATGGATTTTGAGGGAAGCGATATCGATGTGACGATGAACGCCCTGATCGGTTCAATGCTGCGAAAGGGGTATCTGAATGAACTGGCAAATTCCATTCTGATCAGTGTGGATAACAATGATCCGGCGAAGGGGGAACAACTTCAGGAGAAGCTGACCGAAAAAGTGAACGAGCTGCTGGAATCGGACGGATTTTTCGGGGCGGTGTTGGGCCAGACGATCAGGGAAAACGGCGATCTGCAGCAGCTGGCGGAGCAGTACGGTATCACCCAGGGGAAGGCACAGCTGATTCAACAGATCCTGGACAGCACCACAGGGCATACTTTTGAGGAGCTTGCGCCCCTCACGATCAATGAGCTGAATCTGATCATTTCCACGGGGACATCGTCGGTGGAGAAGGTTTCTTCTCTCGGGTATGCCAGTGACAAGGCTTACATCGGCGAGGATAAGGCGAAGGAGACGGCTTTTGCCCATGCCGGAGTGTCAGGGCAGGATATTCTCTTTTACGAGATGGATATGGATCTGGAAAAAGGTGTGATGGTCTATGAGATAGAGTTTAAATGCGGAGGTTTTGAGTATGAGTATGATATCGATGCCCAGACCGGTGAGATCATAAAGAACAAGAAAGAAGTAGATGATGATTTCCAGGCGGACTCTCAGGCGCCTTCGGGGAAGACCGATGATCCTGCGGCAGGATCACAGTCGCCGGCACCGGGAACAAAGACGCCTGATGCAGGCTCACAGACACCGGCATCCGGAACCAATACTCCAGCAGCCGGAACACAGTCTCCAGGCGGGAATGCCGCCACACCCCCTTCCTCGCAGCAAGGCGGCAAAAATGCGGGGGGTACATCCACTCCATCCACGGGCGGAAATCAGGCGGGTGGAAGCGCAGCCGGGATTATCACGCTGGAGCAGGCGAAGGAGATCGCACTGAATCATGCGGGGCAGAGTGCATCTGCGGTATATTTTGATAAGCTGGAGCTGGATCACGATGACGGAATGCAGAAGTACGAGATCGAGTTTGTCGGCGGATATACGGAATATGAATATGAGATCGATGCGGTGACCGGCGCGATCCTGAAGTATGACTGGGATCATGATGACGACCGCGACCATGAGCACATGCCCGGGGGATCGGGCAATAGTACAGGAGGCGCATCCATCACATTGGAGCAGGCGAAGGAGATCGCGCTGAATCATGCGGGGCAGAGCGCATCTGCGGTATATTTTGATAAACTGGAGCTGGACTATGATGATGGGATGCAGATATATGAGATCGAGTTTGTCAGCGGAAATATGGAGTACGAGTATGATATCGATGCGGTGACCGGTGCAATTTTGAAGTATGACTGGGATCAGGATTGACCTTTGAGATATGAAATTTGCAGCAGTTCATTTTGGATGGACTGCTGCAAATTTTTTCTTGTCTGTTATGGAAAATAACGGTATACTTAAAGAAATAATGAAAACAGCGGAAATGTGGAAATAATATAAGGAGGTAAAGACAGAGATGGCTTATATTGACAGTATCAAGGAGAAGGCAAGGAAAGATAAAAAGACGATCGTCCTGCCGGAGTCGAATGACAAGAGAACTTTGATCGCGGCGTCTCATATTCTGGAGGAGGGGATTGCGGATATCATCATGGTCGGCGATGAGGAGAAGATCATGGACGGTGCCGGTTGGCTGGAGATCGAGTTGGACGGGGTCGAGGTGGTGAATCCGGAAAAATGTGAGAAATTTGAGCAGTACGCAAATCTGCTCTATGAGACGAGGAAGTCGAAGGGTATGACGCTGGAGAAGGCGACGGAGATCCTGAAGAAGGATTATCTGACATTCGGTGTTGTTATGGTAAAGGCGAACGATGCGGACGGCATGGTGGCGGGAGCCTGTCATGCGACGGCAGACACACTGCGCCCCTCCCTGCAGATCCTGAAAACTGCTCCCGGTGTAAAGCTGGTATCAGGCTTTTTTATTATGGATGTGCCGAACAGTACCTATGGCGACGGGGGGACATTCCTGTTCGCGGACTGCGGTTTAAATCAGGATCCCACAGCGGAGGAGTTGGCGGCGATCGCGGATTCTTCCGCGAGGAGTTTCCAGAATCTGGTGGGCAGTAAGCCGATCATCGCTATGTTGTCCCACTCTACGAAGGGGAGCGCGAAGCATCCGCTGGTGGACAAGGTGGTGGAGGCGACAAAGATCGCCCATGAGCAGTATCCGAATCTTCTGCTGGACGGCGAACTGCAGCTTGACGCGGCGCTGGATGCGAAGGTGGCTAAGACAAAGGGGGCGCTCAGCGACGTGACGGGCAGGGCGAATGTGCTGATCTTCCCGAATCTGGACTGCGGCAATATCGGGTACAAGCTGGTGCAGAGGTTGGCAAAGGCGGAAGCTTATGGTCCTATGCTGCAGGGCATTTCGAAGCCGGTAAACGACCTCTCCAGGGGCTGTTCCTGGGAGGATATCGTGGGCGTTGTGGCGCTGACGGCGGTGCAGGCGCAGATCATGTAGCGGCCGCAAGGAAAAAACAAGCGGCTGCGAAGCAGACATTTGTTTTTTCCGGGCCGCTAACGAGCAAACGTCCGATGAAATCGGACAGGGAGCGCGCAAGCGCGGGTTTGCGAGTATATAATCCCGAAAACAAGCGGTTGCTTGCGGGTATTTGATCACAGAAAATATAAAAATAAAGAATCGAGGTAAAGAGACATGAAAATATTGGTGATAAACTGCGGCAGTTCTTCTCTGAAGTTTCAGCTTATTGATTCCGAGACCGAGGCGGTGGCTGCAAAGGGGCTTTGTGAGCGGATCGGCATGGAGGGAAGCAAACTGATCTACACGCCGGCAGGGGGCGAAAAGCAGGAGACGGAGGCTCCCATGGAAGATCACAAAAAGGCGGTCTCTCTGGTGATTGACGCTTTGACGGATAAGGAGACGGGGGTGCTCTCAAGCCTTTCCGAAATCGATGCGGTAGGACACAGACTGGTACACGGCGGGGAGAAATTTGCCTCCTCCACACTGATAAACGAGGAAGTGATCGCGGCGATCACGGAGTGCAACGATCTGGCGCCTCTCCACAATCCGGCGAATCTGATCGGTATAAATGCCTGTCAGGAACTGATGCCGGGAGTGCCTCAGGCGGGCGTATTTGATACGGCGTTCCATCAGACCATGCCGGAAAAAGCTTATCTGTATGGTATTCCTTACGAATACTATGAGAAGTACAGGATCAGAAGATACGGCTTCCACGGGACAAGCCATTCCTATGTGTCAAAGAGAGCGGCTGAGATGCTTGGGAAAGCTTATGAAGAGTCAAAGATCATCGTATGTCATCTGGGAAACGGCGCCTCCGTGTCTGCGGTGAAAAACGGAAAATGTGTGGATACGTCCATGGGGCTTACACCGCTTGAAGGGTTGATGATGGGGACAAGGTCCGGTGATATTGATCCCGCCATTATAGAATTTCTTGCCCATAAAGAGGGAAAAAGTATCGATGAGGTGATGTCGATCCTGAATAAAAAGTCCGGTATGTACGGGCTTTCAGGCTATCTTTCTTCGGATTCAAGAGATCTCCATGCCGCCAGCGATGAAGGAAAACCGGAAGGGATCAGGACCATAAAAACTTACTGTTACCGGGTGGCGAAATATATCGGCGCTTATGTGGCGGCGATGAACGGTGTGGATGCGATCTGCTTTACGGCCGGCATAGGCGAAAATTCTCCAGAGACAAGGGAGGAGGTCTGTGAGTATCTGGGCTATCTCGGAATTGCTGTTGATGCTGAGCAGAATAAGAAGCGCGGAGAGGATGTGGTGATCTCCACCGCGGACAGCAGGGTGAAAGTGATGGTGATTCCGACGAACGAGGAGCTGGCGATCGCGAGGGAGACTGCCGCGCTGGTGAGAGGATAGCAGTTTCGTTTTTCGGGGGCAAAATACTGCGGCATGTCTCGCGTATAAGAATGTGATAACAATTTATACGGAATTTGCAAGATTTTGGCAAGAAACCGGTTGACAAAAAAATATGTAGCAGGTATAATGATTGGGTGCGTGAATAGGAGCTTTCTATGTTATTGAATTTGACGGAACTGTTTGCTTTTCAGGCGGGGCATAAGGAAAAGAAAGAAATTGTGCTGGAACTGGAAGTATTCAAGAACGGTGCGGAAAGTTATAAAATATTGCGGAAAACACCTGTATCCTTTGTATTTACGAATCTTGCCCCGGGCAGGGTGCGTGTGGAAGGAAAGGCGGAGGTTGTGCTGAAGATGCAGTGCAGCAGATGTCTGAAGGATGTGGAGCAGGAGATACAGCTTTCTTTTGCAGTGGATGTGGTGTCACCGGAGGTTCCGTTGGAGGAAGCAGACGATCAGACCTTTATGGAAGGGTATCAGCTGAATGTGGAAAGCCTGTTTAGCAACGAAATATTGATGAACCTGCCGACCAAGGTTTTATGCAGACCGGATTGCAAGGGAATTTGCAGGGTGTGCGGAAAGGATCTGAACTTGGGAGAATGTGGATGCGATACCTTCGTACCTGACCCGAGGATGGCGGCGATAAAGGATATCTTTAACGCGAATAAGGAGGTGTAACGTATGTCTATTTGTCCCAAGAATAAATCTTCCCGTTCGAGAAGAGACAAGAGGAGAGCGAACTGGAAAATGTCTGCTCCGACTCTGGTAAAGTGCAGCAAATGTGGCGCACTGATGGTGCCCCACAGAGTATGCAAGAGCTGCGGTTCTTACAACAAGCGGGAAATCGTTAATGTAGAAGCGTAATGAAGATGAAGAACCTTCCGGTCAGTTCGGAGGGTTCTTTTTTCGCAATATGAGGGAAAAAGGAAGAATATTTAAAATCATCGAATGGAGATTGTGGGATGAAGAAACAGAGAAGAGATATGTTGCGTAAAATAGCAGTTGTATTGCTAGCAGGGGTGCTGTTTGCAGGTATGGAGCCCGTAGAGACAGAGCTGTTGGCGGTGCAGGCGGAAGAAACTATTGGAACAGAAAATGTGACAGGTATTGTCGATGCGGTAAGCGGGAACGAGACGATGCTAAAAGAAGATAATGCGGGGAATGCTGTCATTTCTGGTATTGGCTGGGAGTTGGATGCTGATGGGACGTTGATAATCAGCTCAGATGAAGGAATGAAGGACTGGAAGGATAACGGATGGAGCCTTCATAAGGATAAGGTGAAAACTGTAACAATCCTGGATGGTGTTACAGGGATTGTAAAACAGGCGTTTCGGGAATGCACTAATTTGCTGTCGGTGGATATGCCAGACAGTGTGACAGAGATAGGGTGGAGTGCCTTTGAATCATGCAGTTCTTTAAAGACAGTTGTAATACCAGATGGCGTGAAAAGAATGGAAATATTTATATTTAAAAAGTGCGAGAATCTTGTTTCTGTAACGCTTCCGGAAAGTTTAGAATTTATGTCAAATACGTTCGAAGAGTGTAGCCGGCTGCGTGAAATCGTTATTCCGCCCAATGTTGATTTCATTGCTGCCAATACATTTAGGGATTGTATTCAGCTTGAAAAAGTGATTATGTGCTCTGAGAATAAGGTTACGATTGCTGAAGGAAGTGCTTTTAACGGGTGTAAATTTTTCGCGGACAATGCAAAAGGTATTATTGTACCGCCTGGTACAGAAGAAAAATATATAGAAGCATACAGGGCGAGCACAGGCAACACTGCGTTCATGTATGCGGATTACATCAGGGCACATTCTCATTCCTGGGAAAGAACATGGACGAATAATCCCTCCCATCATTGGCACGAATGTACTTCAGAATGCACCACAAGAAATATTGCAGATAAGGACGGTTATGCAATTCACACGGAAGACGCTGGAACGATAACAAAACAGCCGACAGAGACAGAAACTGGCATAAAGTCATACAGATGCAGTGTATGCGGTTATGAAATGAGGACGGAGACGATCCAGTCGGCCGGAACAGCAGAAGGGAATGATTCCGACAACAGGGATGATAATGGGGAAGGCGGCAGGGAAAACGACATTTCCGTAGAGAATAATATGATTGAGGATATTACAGGAAATAATGTTACAGTCAATTATGATATTACTGATTTAAATAAAAAAGATGTAATAACACAACCGTTGAAAGACCATGTGCCGAAAACCGGCGACAGCACTCAGACAGAACTGTATGTTACTCTGGCGATGGTCATGGGGCTTGCATACCTGCTTTTGTATTTTACAGACCGCGGGCATGGTATGACGGAGGAGACAGAGGAAGAATTTGGTTTGAAACGTCAGCGGGGCATAAAGCAAAAGAAGAATTAGATGATTTTATAAAAATATCGAACAGCTTTGTGGTGATAGCGAGGAGATCGGGGGCGCAGAGTGGCGTCTGAAAAAGTGTGGTTGTCAAAGAGATTCACTTTGACTTCCGCACTTATTTCATTGCTGAAATTTTATTTGAAAAGTATGAGGCTTTTTTGATCTTTATTGTTGACAATTGGCCTACAAATTGTTATCATAAATATGGCCTACAAAATGTAGTCTGATTGCAAGGGGAAAAGAGAACAGAGAGATCGCTAAAGGAGGATAAAATAATGATTCAGCAGGTTTCCAATTCCGAGTTGGAATTGATGAAGATCGTCTGGGCAAACGGAGGGAGGGCGCTTTATGCCCATATTATGGAAGAGTTGTCGAAGGCGGGATTTACGTGGCAGAAGAACACTGTGATCACGCTGCTCTCAAGACTGGTGGAGAAAGGACTCTTAAAAACAAACAAGATTGGGCGGCGCAATGAGTATACAGCCGTGATATCTGAGCGGGATTACCGGGCGGCGCAGACACAGATGCTTCTCAACAAGTTTTATGAGGGAAGCGCCAGGGGGCTTGTATCTACGCTGATTGAGCGGGAGATGCTCTCCGTCGAAGATTATGAGGAACTGAAACAATTCTGGGAGGAGGAAAAGAAAAACAGATGAATGATATGCTTAAAGTAGTGATCTCACTGTCCCTTTCCGGTTCTCTGCTGATTCTTTTCCTGCTTTTATGCAAGCCTCTGCTGAAAGACAGGGTGAGCAAACAGTGGCAGTATTACATTTGGCTGATCGTCATCGCCCGGCTTCTTTTGCCTTTTTCGACGAAAGAGAACCTGATGGGGACTCTGTTTGAGAGCGCCGGACAGAATGGGCTGCCTGTGGAGATAGCTGCGGAGGCGGACGCCGGGGGCATGGAGACGACAGAGGCGGCTTCGGATAGGACGGATACGGATGATGGCGGTGTCGATGTTGAGGCGGCCGGAACAGAGAGTGTGGCTTCCGGGGCGGCCGGAACAGTGATTTGGAAGGTACTATGGTTTGCCTGGTTTGGTACGGCAATGGTTCTGCTGACATGGAAAATTGCGGGATATCAAAACTTCATCAGGTACATCAGAACCGGAAGGAAGGAGGTTTCCGATGTAAAACGGTTGGACCTGATGGCAGAAGTGAAGGAGCAGATGGGGATAAAACGGTGTGTGGAGTTATATACATGCAGTCTGGTTTCATCGCCGCTTCTGCTTGGCTTTTTCCGGCCGTGTATCGTGCTGCCGGTTACGGATCTGTCTGAAAAGGATTTTCGGTATACGGTGCGCCATGAACTGGTACACTGCAGGCGGCTTGATATTCTGTATAAATGGCTTTTACAGATCACGATCTGTCTGCACTGGTTTAATCCATTGGTGCGGATGATGGGAAAAGAGGTGAGGCGCTCCTGCGAATTCGCCTGTGATGAGGCGGTGATCAGAGATCTGGAGGAAGAGGAGCGTATTGTCTATGGGGATACGCTGTTGCGTGCGATAGAGGACGGAAGTGGCAGCAAAAATCCGCTTGCTGTCCCGACCCTCAGTGAAGGAGGAGAATTGTTGAAGGAGAGGTTAAAAGCGATCATGGGATTTCAGAGAAAGTCTAAAGCGGTCATAGCATTGTCTGTTTTGCTTGCGGGAGTGTTGATGTTAGGGGCGGCGATGACAGGGACGGCGGGTTACGTAGGAGCTTCAGAGGAAATATCCGGCAGTGCGTCCGACGGGGAAGTGGTTTGGGAAACGCTGGAATTGAAAGGCACGACGTATTATCTTGTCTTTGACGAGGCGCAGCTTCGGGCGATCGGCAGCGGGGATGCAGGGCTTGATAAAAATTATATGCAGCAGGCTGATATTCAGATGACGTCTAAGGATTGGATACCGATCGGCACGATGGAGCATCCTTTTACGGGAAGTTATAACGGGAACGGTTATGAGATCAGGGGACTCACGATGACAGATCCCGGCACAGAACTTACAGGGCTTTTCGGTGCCGCCAAAAACGCGCATATCTATAATATCATTTTGAGGGATTGCGATATGTTGGACAGCGGTTCCGCCGGCGAATCGAAGGAGAACTTTGATCTCGACGAGGTTCTCGGGCTTGATCTGGGAGGCGTCCGCTTCTACGATTGTATCGTCTATGCGAAAAATAAGCCGGAGAACGGGGCGGAGAAATTTGGAGATGCTCTCTCTCTGCTGAGCGACGAGGAGCAGAGGAGACGGATGGAGAAATTCTACGATGAGGGGGAGATCGCGTCCTTTTCCATCAGTTCAGATCAGTTGGATAAGGATTCTCCTCTGATCGGGGAGTTTGCAGAAAAGGCTTACGCGGATGGTGCGCTCAGTTTTTTTTCGGTTCTGGCGAACAGTCATATGAGCGAAAGACAGTTGGAGGCATGGCTTGAGAGGGCGATCTCGGATGGACGGACCGGTTTCCAGTCTGTGCTGTACGGGGCTCTTGACAGGGACTGGGAACAGGAGGCGCTGGAGGAGGAACTGGACAGACAGCGTTTGGAGGAGTACGAAAAATACGGTCTGTCCACGGTAGGCAAACGGCACTATTATCGGGGGCAGTCTGTAAATATCTTTTTAGATCATGTACCGGGAAGCAGGTCCTATTTTCTGAATACGAATCCGGCGGGGACGGTGAATGTCAAGGTTCTGCGGGATGCGGACGGTACTATCACAGGGATGGATTATATGACGGAAGAAGAGGTAAACAGATTTTTTGGGAATTTGTCGTAAAGCTGTTGCAAATTGTCTGCTGAGATCAGAAATAATAGTTTACATTGTAGACAGACTGTGTTATGCTGTTTACAGTGTAAACTATTTTGCTTTGCGGAATACACAGGAGATGTTTCCCGGTTATTTTGCAGTGTTGTGGAAAAGGAGGACAGTATGCAGCAGATCATTTTAACCCCGGCAGAATGGAATATTATGGAGAGCCTCTGGGAGAAAGCGCCGAAGATCGGCAGCGAGATCGTGGGCGATCTGAAAGAGAGCGCCGGATACAGCAGGAGCACCACGCTGACGATGCTGACGCGGATGACGAAGAAGGGGTATCTGGAATGCGCGGAGGATGGGAAGGGTATAAAAACCTACCGGCCGTTGATCGACAGACGGGAGGCGGTGAGGCAGGAGACGGATCATTTTCTGAACCGGGTGTACCACGGCAGTCTTTCCCTGTTAGTCAGCACATTTACAGAAAAACAGAAGCTCTCGAAACAGGAGATCGATGATCTGTATGAAATCCTGAGAAAGGCGGAGGAGGAATATCATGATTAACTGGATTTTGACATCGTCAGTGCTGATTATTGTGATATTTGCCGTGAGAAAGTTTTTCGGGGACAGGCTGACGGCCGGTGTACAGTATGGCCTTTGGTTCCTGGTGCTTTTAAGGCTTTTGATCCCGATCAGTTTTTTTCACAGTGATTACAGCGCGGCAGAGCTGGCAGGGCAGGCGAGGGCGGCGTTTGGAGAGACGTTCTCTCAGGAGCCGGAGTCCTATATAGTTTCAGGGGTCGAGTCTATAACCGAGACAGATGCCAGGGAGTTCGATGGGAAATGGGATCCGGAAGGTTTTGACAGGGTAGTGGAGGACCACGCATACTTTCCGGCGGAGAGTAAGGAGATGTCTCACAGTCCGTTTTCGAGAGACGGCGCTGTTTTTTATGCGATATGGCTGATCGGAATGGGAGCGACAGGCGGAATCTTCCTGCTGGCGAATTTGTTTCTGAAGATCCGCATCTACAGCGACAGGGAGGAGATCGGGGAGGAGGAGCTGGAGAAGAGGAGGCTGGCGTCAAAGGTTCCGGTTTATGTCACAGATTTTGTGGACACGCCCTGTCTGACAGGATTCAAAACGGCGGCAGTGTATCTCCCGATGTTCTTGTGGGAGCAGGAAAAGGAAGAGGAGTTAAGCGCGATGATCTGCCACGAGAATATTCATTACCGGCACGGCGATCAGTTCTGGGGAATTTTGAGGCTTTTTTGTCTGGCGGTGCACTGGTACAATCCCCTTGTCTGGGCGGCGGCGCTTGCCAGCAGGCAGGATGCGGAACTTTTTTGTGACCAGGCGGTGGTGAAGGAGATCGGGGAGAAGAACCGTTTTGAATACGGGCGTCTGCTCGTCCGGATCACGACGCAGGGTGAGCAGGGCGCTGAAAGATTGTTTCTTCCGTTCAAATATGCGGGATTTTGTAATACGGAGATGGCGGATACGAAAAAGAATATCGAGCGGCGGATCAGAAAGCTGACGACAGCGCCGGAAATAAACATGGTGACTGTTGTATGGACTGTTTTTGTCAGTTTGGCGGCGTTTATCTGGCTGTTTGTGGGAGACAGAGAGGATCAAAAATTTTTAGGGGAAATTATTTCAGAATCTATTGCGGAGACCGGTACGCAGGAGGGGGAGATGGATGTGAAATTGGTCCTGCAGGCGGATGATGCCTTTTACCCGACCAGGGAAGAGACGATGGAGGTCAGAAAAATTGCTCTCCAGGGGATGACTGAGGAGGAGACAGAGGCGCTGAGCAGTTATCTGAAGATGTATCACAACTGGCTGGAAGCGAAACTGTTGTACGATAACTGGGAGACCAGACTCTATGATAAGGAGAGCGCGGCGTGGAATTTTATCGACCGGAGCGGAACCGTGGAGGCGGGATGGACGATCGAGTGGGATCCGGAGAGCCATCTGAAAACCGCCGAAGAGCAGAGGGCGTACATGAAGGAGAAATATCCGGAGTACGGGGAGATATCGCTGGAGGCGTTGAGTAAAAAATACGGGGAGCCGTACTTTCTGGAAAATTACTATGGGGTGGAGAGTGTGATACAGCGCGTGAACGAACTCACCGTTTCCGCTGAAAACGAAGCGTTCCGGAGGGATGTGGAAGCGCTCTGTACTGCGCTGCAGCAGGCGAAAGACACTCATGAGGCGGACTACGTGATGCAGGCCCATGGGATCCTGCACGATATGGAATATTTCCTGCTTCGTTATTCTCCCCGGGATGTTGCACCCTATACACAGGATAAATCGCTCTCCGGCAGATACTACGGCGCGCTGGAGGTATGGAAAGCGTGGCAGGAGGGGACGCTCTGAGCATTTATTTCTGTTCCGGCTCCTGCTTCTAAATCGGTGTATTCCAGCATATCCTGTTAAAAAAGGACAAAGTTGGCGGGACAGGATAGATGTCGGGAAGGGTGAGTGAAACGGAGAAGACGTATACGGAAAGACAGGCGGCAAAGAAGGAGAAGAAGGCTTTGACGGTGGAGCAGAAGTTGGAGCTTTCCCACATGCTGCGGCAGGAGCAGGATTATAACAGAATGCAGATGGACCAGCGGGAGATTCTGGTCTATGGAGCGAAGAGCAGAAACCGAAGGGAGAAAAGATATCGAGATGCCGGTTTAAAAAGCGGTTACGGCAGGACATCCATGCTGCAGGCGGCGGAAGTGGAGGACGCGGAGGCGGAAGCGGCATGGCAGAAGATGCAGAGACGAAACCGAGTATCCTTTGTGATACGCGGTTTTGTCTCTGTACTTCTTTTTATGATCGTGCTGCTGATGCGGTTTGCCGGGCTGAAGATCGGAACCGTGGATTATCAGAATCTGATAAATTCCCTGAGCAGTGAAGAGTTTGTAAACGGAATTGATTTTGAGGAGTTGGTACCGGATGCAGAAGATGGATAAAAGTTGACAGCTGACATTGAATTACATTGCATAACTTGTTATACTATAACATGGATTATACGGCAGGCCAGGAAACGGGATCTGTGTTGATCGGATAAAAGATGTCATGGGAAAAACGAAAGGATAATAATGGATAGTTTAGCTTTGGACGATGAGATATTGTTAAAAATTGAAAAACCGGCGAGGTATATCGGAAAAGAGATAAACAGTGTGGTGAAGAGACCGGAGAGTGTGGATATCCGCATGGCGATGTGCTTTCCGGATGTGTATGAGATCGGCATGTCCCATCTGGGGATTCAGATCTTATATGATATGTTCAACAGCTGGGAGGACACCTGGTGCGAGAGAGTTTATTCGCCCTGGCCGGATCTCGACAGGATCATGCGGGAGGAGGAGATCCCTCTGTTTGGGCTGGAGAGCCAGGAGCCGGTAAAGTATCTGGATTTTCTCGGAATCACGCTGCAGTATGAGATGTGCTATACAAATATCCTGCAGGTGCTGGATCTCTCGGGGATCCCTCTGCTGGCAAAGGACAGAGGCGAAAGCGATCCGATCGTGATGGGGGGAGGTCCCTGTTCCTACAATCCCGAGCCCATAGCGGATTTCTTTGATTTCTTCTATATCGGGGAGGGGGAGATCAGGTATCGGGAGATTCTGGATATCTATAAGGAAAATAAAAAAAACGGCGGGGGCCGTGTGGATTTTCTGAGAAAGATCTGTTCCCTGCAGGGAATCTATGTGCCCCGGTTTTATGATGTGACGTACTGTGAGGACGGCAGGATCGCATCGATGGCGTCCAACATTCCGGAGGCGCCGGAGAGAATCACAAAGAATATCGTGACGGATTTTGACGGCGTCCCCTATCCGCTGAAGCCTGTGGTGCCCTTTATCAAGTGCACCCAGGACAGGGTGGTGCTCGAGATCCAGCGGGGCTGCATCCGGGGCTGCCGGTTCTGCCAGGCGGGACAGCTCTACCGGCCGGTGCGGGAAAAGAATGTGGACAGGCTGAAAGCCTATGCGACGGAAATGTTAAAAAATACCGGATATGACGAGATCACGCTGAGCTCCTTAAGTTCCAGTGATTACTCCGAGCTGCAGGAGCTGGTGGACTTTCTGATCGAGGACTGCGGGGAGAAAAAGGTGAATATTTCCCTGCCAAGCCTGCGGATCGACTCGTTTTCCCTGGATGTGATGAGCAAAGTGCAGGATGTGAAAAAGAGCTCCCTGACCTTTGCGCCGGAGGCAGGTTCCCAGCGGCTTCGGAACGTGATCAACAAGGGACTCACCGAGGAGGATATCCTGCGGGGAGCCGGGCTTGCCTTTGAGGGAGGATGGACAAGGGTAAAACTGTATTTTATGTTGGGGCTTCCCACGGAGACAAAGGAGGATATACAGGGTATCGGGGATCTGGCGAACAAGATTGCCACGGTCTTCTTTGATACGGTGCCGAAGGAGAAAAGGCGGGAGCCGGTGCAGATCGTGGCGAGCACATCCTTCTTCATACCGAAACCTTTTACGCCCTTCCAGTGGGCGCCCATGTGCAGCGCGGAGGAATTTCTGGACAAGGCCCATGAGACGAAACAGGGAATCATGTCTCAGCTGAATCAGAAGCGCATCAAATATAACTGGCATGAGGCGGATGTCAGCGTGCTGGAGGGCGTGTTCGCCAGGGGGGACAGAAAAGTGGCTCAGGTTATCCTGAGGGCCTATGAGAAGGGCTGTATGTTCGACGCCTGGAGCGAATACTATAACAATGCATTGTGGATGGAGGCCTTCGAGGAGTGCGGCGTTTCCATTGATTTTTACAATACGAGGACAAGGGAGAAAGATGAGATATTCCCCTGGGATATTCTGGACTGCGGCGTTTCCAGAGAGCATTTATGGCGGGAGTGGGAGAAGGCGCAGAGGGAGATCATCTCCCCGAACTGTCGGATGGAGTGCAGCGGCTGCGGCGCGGCAAAGTACGGCTGCGGTGTCTGTGTGGAGGAAAAGAGGTTATCGGAATGAGTGAACGGATCAAAGTGCGCGTCAAGTTTTCCAAGCACGGCGCGCTGAAATTTATAGGGCATCTGGATATCATGCGGTATTTTCAGAAGGCGTTCAGGCGTTCAGGAATCGATATCGCTTACACGGAGGGATTTTCCCCCCATCCGGTCATGTCCTTTGCAGCGCCGCTGGGCGTTGGCCTGGAGAGCGACGGGGAATATCTTGACGTGGAGTTGAATGCGCCGGCTGACATGACAGAGATAAAAGAAAAACTGAACCAACAGATGGCGGAGGGGATGGAAGTGCTCTCGGCGGTGGCGTTGCCGGAAAAGTCAAAGAGCGCGATGGCGTCCGTGGCGGCGGCGGGCTACTATATTGCCTTTCGGAATGAGTTCGCGCCCCCCTGCGGCTGGCAGGAGGCGATTGAGAAATTTTTGGAAAAAGACAGGATTATGGTGAAAAAACAGACAAAAAAGAGTATGATGGAGATAGACTTAAAACCTGCGGTCTATGATTTCCGTCTCTCCTCCTACCGGGAGAAAGACTGTCTTTACTTGATGGTGAACGCCTCGAGCGCCGGGAATGTGAAGCCAGGCATGGTGGTGGAAGCGCTGTTTCAGGAGATGGAGCTTCCCTTTGATCCGGCGTGGTTAATGGTCACGAGGGAGGATACTTACCTGAACAGAGGGACGCAAGAAGAGCCTTTGTTTGTGCCTATGGATAAATCGGATAAAGGCATTGCAGTGGTATATAGCGGACTGTAATAAGGAGGTGCAGCTTGGATAACAAGATTAATATTACGGAGATGAAGTGCCCCGGCTGCGGAAGCACGCTGAGAATGCCGCCTGGTGGGGCCAGGTTTGTGCGGTGTGAATATTGCGGCGGGGAGTATGCGGTGGACTGGAATCAGGGATATATGGCGCCCAGACAGGCACCGAACTGGAGTCCGATCGTGCCGCCGCCCCGGATGGAACAGGAGAAGGAGTCGCCGGGCAAGTTTATAGCCATCGCCGCCGTATGTGTGGCGATCTGTGTGACGGCGGTGATCGTTTTGGGAAATTTACTGCGTGGGCAGAGCGAGGAAGCCTCCATGGAGGAGGAGATGGCGGCGATAGCGGAGGAGCTTGACGCAGGCACAGAAAGTCTGGGATGGCGGGAAGCAGGGCAGGATGGATCGCAGGAGGCGGAGAGGACGGAACTTACCGGTATGCTCCGCGAGATGGTGACAGAGGCTTTCGGCAAGGATGCGGACAACGTGTCAATGCAGGAGCTTTCTCAGATCAAGTGGATCACCGATAAGTATGATTTTGACTATTCTTACATCGGTTACAGCTTTGAGGATCCTTTTGAAAATCCGGATGCAGAGATCAAATGGCTTTCCTTTTCGGATGATCTGGATCTGGAGAGAGGCTATGAGGGGCTGAGCGCTCTGAAAGGTCTGAAAAAACTGGACACAAATCAGCGTCTGTCCCAGTGCGACTTGAGGGGGCTTAAGCTGGAGAGCCTCAGCGCATCTTTCAGCACATTGGAAGAGGCCGCAGCAGCGGTGGATGATCCTTCAAAGCTTCGGGAGCTGGGCATAAGATACAGTGTGGAAAGTCTGGAGGGATTGGATTTGTTTCCGAATGTGGAAAAACTTTCCATCGATGCGGGGAGTCTTAGCGATGTGGACGAGGTGATCACGATGAAGCACCTGAGATCTCTCACGCTGGAAGATGCGGATAGTATGAGCGATTTTTCCGCTTTCAGCGCGGTGGCAGATCTGGAGGAACTTGTCATCGAATCAGAGAATCTGAAAGCGCTGGATTTTTTGAAAAAGATGCCGCAGTTAAAAAGCCTTGGACTTTCGGACGGGGAACTTTTGAACCTTGACGGGATAGAGGTGCTGGAGAGTCTGGAGAAACTTTCCGTGACAGACTGTGATGAACTGAAGAACATGACCGCTGTGGAAGGGATGACCGGCTTAAAAGAGCTGACACTGGAGAATGCGTACGACTGCGAGGAGCCTTCGCTGGGAGCGCTTACGGGACTCACGAAGCTGACGCTGCGAAATTTCCACTCCTGCGATTTCCTCCGGAACCTGACGGGGCTCACAGAACTTAAACTGCACGGGTGTGATCTGCCGGAGAATATCGATCTGTCCGGGCTGACGCAGCTCAGGAAGCTGACCTGCACGACTTCCCTGAGTGACAGATCTCTCAAATTTATCGCCGGAATATCCTCACTGGAGTCCGTTTCTCTGCGCGGGATGGTAACTTATGATGATATCTCCGGAATCTTTTCGCTGCCGGCTGTAAAGGAGATCGATATCAGTGGAATCGAATGTGAGATCGATTTTGACAGGATCAGTGAAAATACATCGCTGGAAACGCTGGAAATGTCCGGAATAAAGCTGTACGAGAATGTGAGCGTATCCGGCGGAGGCGGGATCGTGTATGTGGATTGGGACAATGTATTTCTGTCGGATCATCTCGATTTCCTCCGATCGTTTCCGAACCTGAGAAGGCTGGATATTTCCGGAAATGAGATCAAGGACCTGAATTTCGCGGAAAGCCTTGTGAAGCTGGAGGAGATTGATCTCTCGGACAACTATGTGACGGAGATACGGCCTCTGGCGGCAAGTCCGGCGTTGAGGTTTGTGAACTGCAAGGGAAATCCGATCAGCAATCTTCAGGTTCTCGGGGAGGATGTTGTCATTTTAGATAAATAAAATTTTCAGAACGGCATTTGTGCCGTACAAGTGCGGCAGACGGAAAGGAGAAAAAATATGAGAATGGAAATGACAAGGGCTTTACAGAAAGCGGTGACTAAGCACGGGAGCGTTTTGAAAGCGTTCAGGGCTCAGGGAGGCGGAGGGGCCGGCATGATGGCAGGGGGCATCACACTGTTGATCTTCGGCGCCCTGTTGGGATTAGTCAGTGTGCTGGCTGTCGGAGTGAACGGCCTGCTGGTCGGGGCGTTCTTCGGGGTGCCCGGGCTTCTTCTTGTTCTGTTCGGTGTGCGCAGCAGAAATAAAAGGTTGAACAATTATCTGGAATTTTACGAGAAAGATACCGGTTACAGCAGGGAAGAGCTGCTGCAGGCGGACAGAGAGCTGATGAGCCAGGATGCGGTGAAGATCGGCGGCAAGATGGATAATTCCGGCGGCAAGGAAGGGATTATTTTTATGGTGACGGAGCACTATTTTCTGACGATATGGCCCATATATGGGGCCCATCTGAGGAAGCTGGACGATATTGTCGCGGCGTTTTATTCGGCACAGATTCCGGGAATCGGCGGTTACCGGCAGAACCTGTTTGTCATTTCAAGACAGGAGATCGCTAAGAAGGGCGAAAAAAATCCGTTTACAAAGAAGGAATATCAGGGCTTCGAGTGCGGCTTGATGTCGGAGCAGAGACATTGCCAGCAGGTCTGCATGGAAGTGCTGGAGGAGATGATAAAGAGGGCGCCCCACATCATTACAAGCCAGAATATCGCTGTGAACGGTGTGCCGTATAATCTGGTCAGCATGGACAACTGGCAGGCGGACTGGGCGAGAATTTTAGGGGAATAGTGTGAGCAGACATATAGAAGGGGTATCCCATCTGGATAAGGGGCACGAGCTCTATCAGAAGGAAAATAAATCGAGTAAGGTGTTGCTGCTGCGAAACAGAGGCATTTTGTATGCCGTTCTGATTCAGGATAACCGGATCCGCAAAGTGGTGAGAGAGGAGAAGGAAGAATTTCCGATTGGAACCGTTGTGCTGGGGAAAGTTTTGAATGTGGCAAAGCAGTTTCAGGGAGCTTTCCTTGCGCTGGAAGATCAGAAAGGTACAAAAGGGCGAACGGGATTTTTACAGATAAAAGAGAATATCCGTTATAATCCGGTGAACAGAGAGGCAGACGGGCGGATTCTGTGCGGCGATGAGATACCTGTACAGATCATCAAACAGGCGAAGGGAAATAAACCGCCGCAGCTCTCTGCAGAATATTCTCTCGCAGGACAGTTCGTAGTGGTGGCAAGGGGAAGTGGAAAAATTCACTGCTCGGCAAAGTGCAAAGAGGCGGAGAGAATTCAGCTGGAGGAATCTTTTGAAGCGTGGCGGGAGGCAGTCTTGTCGAAAGAGCCTGAAAAATCCGATCTCTTTGCGGAATGGGATATCACCTTTCGGACAAACGCGCCTTATGTCAAGGCTGAAGTGTGGCTGAAAGAGGCGAATGACTTAATTGGTCAATTAAAAAATATTGACCGATTAAGTCAAACCAGAACGGTCTACAGTAAACTGTATGAGCCGGAAGCCTTTTATCTGGATTTTATCAAGAATCAAAAAATATCTTCTCTGGAAGAGATCGTGACCGATGAGAAGGACGTGTATAAAGCGTTGTCCTCCCATGCGTATACCAGTGCCGTTCCGGTACGGTTCTACGAGGATAAGCGCATTTCTCTGCAGAGCGTCTATGCTCTGAATACCAGATTAAAGGAGCTTCTCTCGCCGAGAGTGTATATGAGATCCGGGGCCTATCTGGTGATCGAGCCGACGGAAGCGTTGATCGTCGTGGATGTAAACAGCGGAAAATCAGAAAAAAAGACAGAACCGGAGGAGTTTTATTTTCAGACAAATCTGGAGGCGGTGAAAGAGGTCTGTTATCAGCTCTCCGCCCGGAATCTGAGCGGGATGATACTGGTGGATTTTATCAATATGAAAGACAGAGAGCACACCGCGAAGCTGATAGAGGCTTTAAAGAGGGAAACCGCAAAGGATTCGACACCGACTCGTTTTGTCGATCTGACAAGGCTCGGACTGGCGGAAATGACAAGAAAGAAGACGTCACGCACACTGGAATATACGCTGCGGGACTGGGAGTGGAAAGAAGGACGGCATGAGACTACTGAAGATCAATAAGGTGCGCGAAGGGAGATACTTGAAGAATTATGAGCTCGTCTATGAGAACAGGGCGGGACATGAGAAAAAATATGAGATCGTGAGCCACCATGAAATCAGAGATATTTCCGAACTGGGAGACCGGGTGAGCGGGGTTTCCATTGTGGCGGTCCATGAGGGAAAGATGCTTCTTCTTCGGGAGTTCCGGATGGGGGTGGATCGATTTGTCTACAATCTCTGCGCCGGAATGAAGGAGGCAGAAGAGACATTGGAGGAATGCATCAGACGGGAATTGTATGAGGAGACGGGGCTTTCCCTGAAACGGATCTTTAAGATCTTAAATCCTGCTTTTGCGGCGGTGTCGATCTGCGATATTCAGAATCAGATCGCTTTCGTGGAGGCGGAAGGGGAGATCGAAGATTCCCACATGTCGGAGAACGAGTGGATCCAGGCGGCGTTCTATACGAAGGCGGAGATGGCGCGCCTCCTGGAGACGGAGCAGTTCAGCACAAGAGCTCAGATCGCCTCCTGGTTTTTCTCGATCGGGGGGCTGGATAATCTGTAAGGGGAGTATAAGAGGCTTCGGCCTCTTTTTTTGTCGGCTTTTTTTATCCTTTTTCATATTTTTCCTCTTAACTTATCAAAGGGGACAGCTATAATAAAAGGGGGGTGATTTGCGATGAAAAAGATCAGAACGGGACGGGGAAGCATAAAGAGTCAGTGGATGGGGGCGTTTCTCGCCCTGTCGGTTGTCCCAATCCTGCTTGTCAATATTGTATATTACTATAATACTTCGAGACTGGTACAACAGAATGTGGAGAGCATGACAAAGGCGAATCTGGAACAGACGCGAGTGAGCCTGGATGTCTGGCTGGATTCCTACAAGGATATCCTCTTTCAGGTCTACACGGACGATTCTATTGTGGAACTGGTCGATAAGATCAATGCGGGTGAGGATGTGGCAAACAATAGAAAGCTCCTCAGGAAGATGCTGCGGGGGCTGTTCTACACAAAGGATTATGTGAAATCGATCTCTATTATCACGGCTGGCGGGGAATTGGTGTTTTATGATCAGCTGACGGCATCCACGACCCAAACGTCGTGGCTAAGCAGCATTGCTTTATCTGAGGAGGAACTGTATGCTGAGATCAGCGGCGACAATCAGACCCATCTTTTCTCCACTGGAGAAAAAGTGGTATTTGGGAGCAATTCCTGTTATCTGTTTCACATAGGACACCGCATCATCGATTACCGGGATGTGAAAAAGCAGTGTGGCATCGTTATGGTGAGCATCGACGAGAAACTGTTGGAGGAAGTCTGCTCGCCGCCCACGGAAAACGGGCTGAATTTTATTGTAGACAGTGCAGGTTATCTGGTATCCTGCGCGGGTTCCGACAGCCTGGGGGAGTCTGTTTTTCCGGAGGGGGCAGATCAGAAGACAAAAACAAAAGCGTATCAGGATATGGCAAAGAGGACGGGCTTCCTGGGGGAGAAGGAGCTGTCGGTCTACTCCGTGTATGACGAGAAGACAGGATGGGAGATCGTCCGTGCCACGAACCAGAATGAGCTCGTTCAGGGTCTTCATCAGCAACAGAAAATACTGGGCTTTATCATGCTGTTGTCTCTGCTGTCGGTGCTGCCGATGGTGGACAGGATGAAAAAATCCGTCGTAAGACAGAAGAATGCGGAGATCGCCGCGCTGGAGGCTCAGATCAATCCGCATTTTCTCTACAATACTCTGGATACGATCAACTGGATGGCAATTGATAAGGACGAGTACGAGATCAGTAATATGATTACTACACTTGCCCGTATTCTTCGCTACGGTATCGCTGACAGCAACGGCGTCGTTAAGATAAGGGATGAAGTGGAGTGGCTGAAACAGTATATCTTTTTGCAGCAGACAAAGCTCAAAAATTCTTTCGACTGCCATATCAATGTGGAGCCGGAGCTGATGGATCTGCCGATTCATAAATTGCTTCTGCAGCCCTTTGTGGAAAATGCCATTCTGCACGGCTTTGAGGGGGTGGACAGAACCTGCTGCATGCAGATGAGCATGAGACGGGTTGAGGATTTCATGGAGATAGAGATAAAGGATAACGGGTGCGGGATACCGGATGATATCGTGCGGGAGATGAATCAGGGGATTTTCCGGAAGACGGAGGACAAAAATCATATCGGCATGGAGAATGCGATTACAAGATTACATATGTATTACGGAGAGAAAACAAAAGTCAAAATACAGAGCAGACAGGGGGAGGGGACGTTGGTGCGGATCCGGATCCCGGTGACAGGAGGCGTAGAAGTCTATGAAAGCAGTGGTAGTGGAAGATGAGATACTGATTAGAGAGGGGCTTTGTGACCTGATGAAAAAGATGTTTCCCGAGATCATTATCTCAGGTGTTGCGGGGAACGGTCAGGAGGGGCTTGCCTGTATTGTGAAGCACAGGCCGGATCTGATTATTACAGATATCAAAATGCCGGGTATGGATGGTCTGGAAATGCTTTCCAGGATGCAGGAGAAAGGATTATCTTCCAAGGTGATCGTGTTGACGGCATACTCGGAATTTACCTATGCGCAGCAGGCGGTCAAACTGGGGGTGTGTGATTATGTCATAAAGCCGGTGGTGGTGCAGGAATTTGTACAGACTGTCCGGAAAATACAGAATCTGTATGAGCAGGAACAGAAGAGAACGCCGGACGGGATGGGAAGCCTGGAAAATATTGTGTCAAGCCTTCTGTACGGAGTATCCGAACTGGATGAAAAGATGGAAGAATTTCTGGAGTGCAAGTATGATATATCGAAAGACATGCCGTTTATCGAATTACTGATCTATATGGGAGAAAACTTTGAAGCCGGGCGGAAGAGAAAAAGGCAGGAGATACGTCAGCTTTTGGAGCAGAAAGGGCTGAAGTTCTGTCTTGTGGACATCGAATACGACAAGACGATCCTGGCGTTGCTCTACGGCTATGCATCCAGGCAGGAGACGGAACGCTGGTACCAGAGTCAGATCTTGTTTCAGAAAAGGGACATGAGGGAGAAGGAGATCAGCAGCGGAATGTTGGAAGTGTCGGGAGCTGCTGAGATCAGGGAGGCTTATCACAAACTGCTCCCCTGTCTGGACTGGAACATTGTTCTCGGGGACGACGTTCTGATAACCTATCCGCGTATTGCGGATATTCAGACCGATATCTGTATCTATCCGGTGGAGCTGGAAAATCAGGTCAAGGTAGCGATCTGTGTGGGAGAGAAAGAGAAGATCCAGGAAGTAGTGGAGCGGTTTCATCAGTATTTTTTAAATGGACAGATATATTCCCCGAAGGAGATCAAGGAATCTTATGTCCGCTTTCAGTGGTCGGTCTTAAATATCTCGAAGGAAGTGGGGTGTATCGATTATCAGAACATCGACCAGAAAAGATTGCTTAACCGGGTGATGAACGCAAAGACAAAAGGGGAGCTGAGAGGGACATTTGATGTCCTTTTCGGCTATATGGATGTGGGAGAAAAGGGAACGGAGGCTATAAGTCTTGCGGTGAAGAAGACACAGAGCATGATCCATGAATTTTATGCGGACGGCATCACACTGAATGAGATTGCGGACAGATTAAACCTGACGCAGGAATATCTGGGAGCGCTGTTTCATAAGGAGCTTGGGGAAAATTTCAGCACTTACATCCGCAATTACCGTCTTGCGAAAGCGAAAGAACTGCTGATTGGAACCCAGTTAAAACAGTACGAAATTTCAGAGAAAGTAGGCTATACCGACGCGAAATACTTTGCCAGAGTATTTAAAGAATGCGTCGGTATGTCGCCGGCGGAATACCGAAAATCTCACAGATAACCTTGCTTAGAAAATTCACCCTTTTTCACTTTTTTACCGTTTTAAGAGGGAGGGAAAGGCGATATGATAAATCCATCAGAAAGCGAACTGATACACAAACAGTTTAAAGGAGGAAAATCATGAGAAGGAAAAAAGTAATCGCGTTATTGGCAGCACTTACCATGTTGGCCGGTCTGGTCACAGGCTGCGGCTCTTCGGGAGAGACGCAGGAAGCGGCAGAACCTGTGGCGGAAGAGGAGGAGGCCGGAGAGGAAACGTCTGCGGAAGGAAGCAGCGACACTGCCTCTGCGGAAGGTGCGGAAGCGGTAACGATCTGGTATTACTGGGAGACGGAAGGCCATCAGGTAGCGCTGGATCAGGTCATTCAGGAGTACAATGCGTCTCAGAGCAACTATCAGGTGACGGCAAAGTATGTACCGTTCGCAGATTTTAAGAAACAGTTATCCATCGGCGCTTCCGCAGACGAACTGCCGGATATCGCCATCCTGGATTCGCCGGATCATGCATCCTATGTGGATATGGGGATCTTTGAGGATATCACAGGAAAATTTGATGTCAGCGGTTACTATGAGGGAACCGTAAATTCCTGTACTGTGGATGGAAAATTATATGGCGTGCCTTTCGGCGTAAACTGCCTTGCACTGTATTACAATGAGGATATGTTGAATGATGCCAGCTGCAGCGTACCCACTACCTGGGACGAACTGAAAGAAACTGCAAAAGCTCTGACAACAGACAATGTGACAGGTCTTGCGCTCTGCAGCGTACAGAACGAAGAAGGAACCTTCAATTTTGTACCCTGGCTCTGGTCCACAGGTGCAACATCCTACGAAATCAACAATGAAAACGGCATCCGTGCCCTGAGCTATATTCAGAGCCTGATCGATGAAGGCGTGATGAGCAAAGAGTGCATCAACTGGACGCAGGGAGATGTGATGAATCAGTTTATCTCCGGTAACATGGCAATGATGGAGAACGGTCCCTGGCAGATTCCCACCATGCAGTCCGAAGCGCCGGATCTGAACTGGAAAGTGACGCTGATCCCGAAGGACTCGGAATATTCTTCCGTACTCGGCGGCGAAAACTATGCGGTGATCAACGGCGGAAACGTGGATGGAGCTCTGGATTTCCTGACCTATGCCACATCCGAAGAGAAGGTGAAATTCATGATGGAAAAGTTCGGCTATATCTCCGCAGACAAGACGATTGCAGAGAATCAGTTTGAAGCGGATTCACCTTATCAGCCTTTTGTTGAGGAGCTGAACTACGCAATGCCCAGAGGACCTCTTGCCGAGTGGCCCGGCGTATCCGATGCGATCTCCCTCGCTTTCAACCAGGTGATCACGGGAACAGCGACGCCGGAGGATGCGGCAGCGAAAGCCCAGGAGACGATCGACGGGATCGTAAAATAAAGAAAGTAGTAAAAGCTGCTGCACAGAGCGTTACATAGTACCATTTGTGCAGCAGTTATTTTATTCCGGCAGGAGGTAATTTATGAAAAAAACAAAAAAATTATTCCGCTATGACAATGCGGGTATCTTGTTTGTTCTTCCGGCTTTCCTGTATATGCTGATTTTTGTGGGTTATCCGATCATCCGCAATATTGTCCTGAGTTTTCAGGATGTGAATGCGGGAAATCTGGTGCGGGGAACGAAAAACTTTATCATGTTTGAGAATTATCTGGAACTTTTTAAGGACGATATATTCAGGATTTCGCTGGCAAATACACTTAAATACACGATCCTCTGTCTGATCTTCCAGTTTTTGATCGGGTTTATACTGGCACTGTTTTTCAGCAAACGGTTTTCTCTCGCAAAACCGGTCAGGGGAATCCTGCTGGTGCCCTGGATGATACCGGTCACAGTGACGGCACTGATGTTCAAGCTTCTGTTTGCGACGGACATCGGCGTGATCAACTATATCCTGAGAAGCCTGCATCTGATCAGCAAAAACATAGAATGGCTGACCACGCCGGGGACGGCAATGTTCGCGCTCGTCTGCGCCAACATATGGATCGGCATACCGTTCAATATGATACTGATCTCCACCGGGCTGACGACGATCCCGAAGGAACTCTATGAGAGCGCATCCATCGACGGCGCGAACAAAGTGCAGACATTTTTCAGCATCACGCTGCCGCTGCTTCGCCCTACCATAGAATCGGTGCTGATCCTCGGCTTTATCTATACCTTTAAAGTGTATGATCTGGTATATGTGATGACAAGCGGCGGACCGGTAA
The DNA here is from genome assembly GCA_003611955.1 of bacterium 1XD8-76. GTDB lineage: Bacteria > Bacillota > Clostridia > Lachnospirales > Lachnospiraceae > 1XD8-76. Next base: position 21,308 of record RAZE01000021.1, on the reverse strand, counting down.
ACTCCACCCACATGCTCTCGACCTATTCCTACAAGCTGTCCTTTGAGATGTTCAAGTACAGCAAGGGTTCTGCGGTGGCAAATGTACTGTTGGTTATTTTACTTATCGTGGGTGTGTTTTACATTAAAGCGACGACGGCAGGGGAGGAAGAGTGATGGATGAGGAAAAGAAAGTAACAGGAAGAAAAAATATATTGTTCAGCGCAGCAGCGGTATTGATCCTCTGTGTTCTGCTGTTCCCGCTGTACTGGGCGCTCATCACCTCGTTAAAGACAGAACAGGAGATCTTTCAGAATCCGCCCACCTTTTATCCGCACATCCTGAATCTGAAATCCTATGCGGCGCAGGTGGAGACCGGGGACTTTAACATGTTCCGTTCCTTCGGAAACAGTTTTCTGATCTCCCTCGGGGCGACGGTCATCGCGGTCATACTGGCGGTTCCCGCATCCTACGGGATTGCGAAATACCGCTTTAAGGCGAGAAAGCTGATGCTTCTTTCCTTTCTGGTGACACAGATGCTGCCGGTATCGGTGCTGCTTACGCCCATGTTTATCATGTTCAAGAACATGCATGTCTACAACACCTGGATCGCGGCGGTGCTGGCGGACGCGACGATCGGTATCCCGTTTTCGGTGCTGATCCTGAAAAACTATTTCGCGTCCATACCGAAGGATCTGGAGGAGGCGGCATATCTGGACGGATGTAACAAGTTCACGGCGTTTATCCGCATTCTGATCCCGATCGCTAAGCCGGGCGTTATGGTCTGTGCGATCTTCTCCTTCCTCTATGCCTGGGGAGATCTCGCCTACGGTATGACGTTTATCCTGGATCAGGAGAAGAGGCCGATCACGGCGGGGATCTTTAACTTTATGGGACAGTACGGAACCAAGTGGAGTTACCTGACGGCGTTTGCGGTGGTGACGATCATTCCGGTGGCGCTGATCTTTATCTTTATGCAGAAGTATATCGTCAGCGGTATGACAAGCGGAGCTGTGAAAGGATAATGGAGGAGTGAAGATATGTTGAAAATAGAAAACGGAAAACTGATCTTCCGTTACGACGCGGAGGAGGTCTGGATCGAGGCGTGGGGAGAGAACGCGTTTCGCATCCGGGCGACGAAGGAATACCGGATGCCGGAGCAGAACTGGGCTTTGTACAAAAGGAGGGAAGAAAAGGCCAGGATCGCGCTGACAAAGACCGGGGCAAGGATAGAGAATGGAAAGATCTACGCGGAGATAACCAAACTTGGCAAGATCACGGTGTACCGCGCGGACGGCAGGCTGCTTCTGGAGGAATACTGGCGAAACAGGCGGGATGTGCTGGATAGAAAGTGCAGCGCTATCGAGGTGGAGGCGAGGGAGTTCAAGCCGATCCCGGGGGGAGACTATCATCTGACGATGCGGTTTGAATCCGTGGATAAGGACGAGAAGATCTATGGAATGGGGCAGTACCAGCAGCCTTATCTGAATCTGAAAGGGCTGGATCTGGAGCTGGCGCACCGCAATTCCCAGGCGAGCGTTCCCTTTGCCCTCTCTTCTCTCGGATATGGTTTTCTGTGGAATAACCCCGGTGTGGGGCGTGCGGTGTTCGGAAAGAATATTATGAGTTTTGAGGCTTACTCCACAAAAGCGCTGGATTACTGGATCGTGGCGGGAGATACGCCGGCGGAGATCGAGGAGGCGTACGCGAAGGTGACGGGCACAGTGCCGATGATGCCGGAGTACGGGCTCGGCTTCTGGCAGTGTAAACTCCGCTATCAGACGCAGGAGGAACTGCTTGAGGTGGCAAGGGAGTATAAACGCAGAAATCTTCCCATCGATCTGATCGTCATCGATTTCTTCCACTGGCCTAAACAAGGAGAATGGAAATTCGATCCGGTGTACTGGCATGATCCCGACGCTATGGTAAGGGAATTAAAAGAGATGGGGATTGAACTGATGGTGTCCATCTGGCCCACGGTGGACAGGACCTGTGAGAACTATGAGGAGATGCTGGAGCGGGGGTATCTGATCCGCACCGAGCGGGGTTTCCGCGTGGGGCTGGACTTTCAGGGGGCGACGATCCACTTTGACGCCACTAATCCGGAGGCTCGGAATTATGTATGGAGCAAAGCAAAAAAGAGTTATTACGACAAAGGCATAAAAGTATTCTGGCTGGACGAGGCGGAGCCGGAATACACGGCGTATGATTTTGATAATTACCGGTATTACCTGGGCACGGATCTGCAGATCGGAAATATCTATCCGGTGGATTACGCGAGGACATTTTATGAGGGCATGGAACAGGAAGGGCAGGAGAATATCGTAAATCTGCTACGCTGTGCCTGGGCGGGAAGCCAGAGGTACGGGGCGCTCGTCTGGTCCGGCGATATCGCTTCCAGCTATGAGAGTATGTGTAACCAGCTTGCCGCAGGGCTCAATATGGGGCTCGCGGGGATTCCATGGTGGACCACGGATATAGGCGGTTTCCACGGCGGCAATCCTGATGATCCGAAGTTCAGAGAACTCTTTGCCCGCTGGTTTGAGTGGGGAGCGTTCTGCCCGGTGATGCGGCTTCACGGGGACAGGGAACCGAGGCAGCCCCAGTTTGGCACAACAGGCGGCGCTTCCTGCTGCTCGGGGGCGGCGAACGAGGTGTGGAGCTACGGGGAAGAGGTCTATGAGATCTGCAGAAAATATATGGAACTGAGGGAGAAAATGCGCCCGTACACGAGAAAACTCATGGAGGAAGCACACAAAAAGGGGACGCCGGTGATGAGGACGCTGTTCTACGGGTTCCCCGAAGATTCCGTCTGTTGGGAGGTGGAAGACGAGTATTGTTATGGACCGGATATTCTGGTGGCTCCGATCCTGCATGCAGGGCAGAGGGCTCGAAAGGTCTATCTGCCGAAAGGGGAGATCTGGACAGAGTATGCCACCGGGAGAGAGTATGAGGGAGGGCAGGAGATAGAAGCGGAGGCACCGCTTGATGTGATTCCGGTGTTTGTCAGGAAGGGTGCAGAGGTAGATTTTGAAACACCGGGAGCATTGCCAGAAGCTGCAAATATATGATAAAATAAACATATAACATGGAAAAAGGGAGGTATATCTCTTGAATCAGCTTCATTGGATGAAAAACCCCTGGGCGGTTGGCAGGACAACCGTGCAATGCCAAAATTGCAGCCATATTTTTACCGCGCAGATGGTAAACTGTTTTGATACGCTTATCTGGCAGGAGGCCAGAGAGATACTGGATGCCGAGGACTTTTTTTATCCTGTCTGTCCGCAGTGTCAGTCACAGACGGAGATCTCCTATCCATGCCGTTATATCGACAGGGAACTGGGGGTTGCCGCTGTTCTGATACCCGGCATAGAAGGGCAGGATACCGCAGAGGCGTCCGGAAATATGAACGCGTATATGGGCAGACTGGCATTTCCCGGCATGGAACACAGAGTGGTGGGCAATTTCTACGCGATGGCGGAGCAGATGCGCATCCATAGACATCATCTGAACGACAGGGCGGTCCAGCTTTTGAAACCCTTTATGATCGGAGGCCTGCAGTCGAGGGGGTTTGAAGTGTGGAACGGCTTTTTTACGGGAATCGTGCTGCCGAAAGAGGCGAAGAAGATGGATGATACCGTATATTTTTCTTTGCAGGGGGAGGATCCGGCCGTCTATACCGAGAAGGTTTATCAGTTCAACATTTATCTGACGAACGGTGAAGTCGTTCCCCACGGGATCAATGATACCGCCTACCGGATCTGTATGAATATACTGAAAGAAAAAGGGCTGGCGGAAGATGACGGACTGTTCCATCTCTACGATCTGTCGTGGGCGATCGATATCCATAACAGTCTGCAGCAGAGTTGAGAAGGGGGACCGGGAGCAATGAGATCGGAAATTGTGAAAGAAGCGGAACATTTGTATGAGACCGGAAAGGTATCGGAAGCGCTTCGCTATTATGCGACGTGTCTCTGGCGCGGGGAGGAAGATAATACGGAACTTCTGGAAGTATGGCTTTCCGATAAGGAGCTCGTCACCAGAGCCGGGGAACAGGAGGCATGTCTGTTCATTGCGTCGATTCTGTTTACAATAGACAGATGTGAGGAGGCTCTGCGGGAACGTCTGCGGCAGCTGTGCCATGACGTGTTTGAGAGCATCACAGAGTACGCAGACAGAGCGGATACCAGCGACAGATTTGTGGCGGAATGCAATCTTTACCGTCACGAGAAGAAACCGGAAAAGGCGCTGGAAGTGATATTAAAAGGGCTGGAACAGGGAGCCACAACATCCCGATATACTTTTGCGGGGCTGACTTATCTCGATCTTGAGAGGGAGGAGGAGGCAGAAAGGTATATTGCCCTGGGACTTGAGTCTGATCCGGGAAATGCCTCCGCCTACAATGATCTGGGAGATTATTATTTCAGGAAGAGACGATGGCGGAAGGCAGGAGAATGCTATTATAAAGTTCTGGAGGCGGGGGATTACAACGACTGCGGCTGGGCTGAGCCTTCCTGGATATTCTGTTGCTTTATGGAGGATGCCGAGCCCTATGAGCTGGAGCGGCTTTTGCTGTGTGCCGCCGGCAGTACAGGCGGCGGAAGGGCGCAGGAGTTATGCCGTATGGCAATATTTGAAATGATGACGCCGAACGTGGATTACCTTGGTTCAAGCTCGGAGAGCATTGTCAATGCGGTGCGCAGTATGCGTGAAAACGGAACTACCTCGGGCGTTGTCCGGTGTGCCACGACCTGTCAGGAATCGGCGAGCAGTATCAATGCGGTGCGTCTGGCGATAGAACAGATTTGCGGGGAGCCGTCCGCTTTTGAACTTTCATCGAGCAGAGCACAGAATCCGCCGCTCGATGAGACTTTGGACGACGAAGGTGTCGTCCTGTGGCGGTATCCCGATATCAATACCCCCATCGCCGCTGTCGGAAGACCCTCCGACTATGTGAGCGGACTGGTGGGAGAACTGGCGGCAGAAGAATTTTCTCTGGGGGCCTGGTACGAAGCGGCGGGAGAATATGCGGCAAAAATATCGGAGACACAGCGGGAGGAACTGTATGGAGCTATGGTCTTTCCGCCGAAACAGAAGGACAACCGTATTCCGGCGGAGGACTGGCTGTTTCAGGTGCAGTTTGCGGCGGTGTGCATTTTAGCGCGTGTATCGCTTCATGAGATCGACAGGATATGCAGAGGGCAGCTGGACTGGCCGATCATCCCCGCTTTTACGCTTGCCGCATGGCTTGCCTCGCAGGATCCTTCTTATATAGAGTGGGCCAAGGAGCTTTTGAATCTTGTGGAAAATCGTATTTCGCGGGATAATTACTGCTTTTTTGAGCAGGCATATACCTGTGCGGCGTATCTTCTGCCGGATCAGGAGGAGGCGTACTATACAAAGATGTGGAGATGGAGGCAGTCTCTGAGTGAAGGATAAAAGGGAAAATTTTTCTTGACAGTTTTCCCGGAGAATGCTATTATATCAGGGTATGCCGCATGGCGAGGCTAATGTGAACTTATTCCTGTGGAAATAAATTCACATAGAAAATCTTCTGCGGAAGATTTTCTGACAAAGTCGCACGATATGCCGCCGAAGCCAGCGAGTAATGTAAACAGGAGGTACGGTATGTACGCAATTATTGCAACAGGTGGAAAGCAGTACAAAGTTTCCGAAGGTGATGTCATCCGCGTGGAAAAGCTGGATGTGGAAGAAGGAAGCTCTGTGACATTTGATCAGGTACTGGCAGTGAGCGATAACGGCCTGAAAGTCGGCGCAGACGCAAAAGGCGCGACAGTGACCGGCACTGTTGAGAAACAGGGCAAGGGCAAAAAGATTATCGTCTACAAGTACAAGAGAAAATCCGGTTACCACAAGAAAAACGGTCACAGACAAGCATACACACAGGTTAAGATTGATAAGATCAACGGCTAACGTTTTATGACGACAGTGATTTTTCGCAAAACCGGACAGGGAGAGTACAGAGAACTTGAGTGCAGAGGACATGCCGGATATGCGGAGCGGGGAGAAGATATCGTCTGCGCTGCGCTGTCCATACTTGTCATCAATACGCTGAATTCTCTGGAAGAGCTTTGCGGGCTGCCTGTCAGGCCGGAGGAAGACGAAAAGAGAGGGCGGATCGCCTGCGGTTTTCCGGACGGACTGGACGAGAGGGCGGTGGTATTGCTGGATTCTCTGGCTCTGGGCTGTGTGAGTATTGAAAAGCAGTACGGCAGAAAGTATTGTAAAGTAAAATTTGAGGAGGTGTAAGACCATGATGAAATTGAACCTTCAGTTTTTTGCGCACAAGAAGGGTGTCGGTTCCACAAAGAACGGCAGAGATTCTGAATCTAAGAGACTGGGCGCAAAGAGAGCAGACGGACAGTTTGTAAAAGCAGGTAATATTTTATACAGACAGCGCGGAACGAAGATTCATCCCGGCATCAACGTAGGGATCGGCGGAGATGATACATTATTTGCACTGGTGGACGGCGTTCTGAGATTCGAGAGAAAAGGAAGAGACAGAAAGCAGGCTTCCGTTTATCCGGTAGAGAGAAACGAGGAATAAGGTCTCGTAATGCAGCTGCGGCTTAAATGGATATGTGGGTATACCCGCTTGAGCCCTGCAGGCAAGTCAAATATGGAGGGCTTCAAACGGCTGTTTGGAGCCCTTTTTACTATGGTATAACAGTATATAACAGGCAGGAAATTATATGTTTGCAGACAGAGCAAAAATTTTTGTGAAAAGCGGTAAAGGAGGAGATGGACATGTCTCTTTCCGCCGCGAAAAATATGTGCCGAACGGAGGACCGGACGGTGGAGACGGCGGCAACGGCGGCAGCGTGATCTTTGTGGTGGACGAGGGACTGAATACGCTGACGGATTTTCGCCATATCCGAAAATATTGTGCGGAGAATGGTGAGGAGGGCGGAAAGAAGAACTGCCACGGGAAAAATGGTAAGGATATTATTATCAAAGTGCCGGCCGGGACCGTTATCAAAGATGCGGAGAGCGGAAAGGTGATCACAGATATGTCCGGTGACAATATTCGTTATACATTGCTCACCGGCGGCAGAGGCGGCAATGGAAATCAGCATTATGCGACATCCACCATGCAGGCGCCGAAGTATGCTCAGCCGGGCCAGCCGGCCAGGGAGTTAGAGCTTTTACTGGAACTCAAGGTGATTGCGGACGTGGGTCTTGTGGGTTTTCCGAATGTGGGGAAATCTACCTTTTTATCCCGGGTGACTAACGCGAAACCAAAGATAGCAAATTATCATTTTACAACATTGAATCCCAATCTGGGGGTAGTGGATCTGGACGGGGACGGCTTTGTGATTGCGGATATCCCCGGGCTGATAGAAGGGGCTTCGGAGGGAGTAGGACTAGGCCACGAGTTCCTGCGCCATATTGAGCGGACAAAGATGTTGATTCATATTGTGGATGCGGCATCGACGGAAGGCAGAGATCCGATAGAAGACATCTACGCAATCAATAAGGAGCTGGAAAATTATCAGAAAGTTATCGCGGGGCGTCCCCAGATCATTGCGGCAAATAAAATAGACTGCATTTTTGGCGAGGATGATCCGGTGGGGAAGATCCGTGCGGAGTTTGAGCCGAAGGGGATCCCTGTCTTTGCGATCTCCGCAGTGTCCGGGGAGGGCGTGAAGGAACTGCTTTACGCCGTAAAGAAACGCCTCGCGGAAATGAAGGATAAGCCTGTTATTTTTGAACAGGAATATGACCCGGAGACAGCGCTATATCGGGTGGAGGAACCGCACACGGTCATCTATGATGCGGAGAATGATGAGTACGTGGTGGAGGGACCGAGGATCGAGAAGATGTTAGGGTATACCAATCTGGAATCGGAAAAAGGGTTTGCCTTTTTCCAGCGTTTTTTGCGGGAAAACGGTATTCTGGATGAACTGAAAGAGCTGGGAGTCAAGGAGGGAGATACGGTCAGATTGTATGGACTTTCTTTTGACTATTATGAAGAGTAACAGGGTGTGAGGTAGATTATGACAAGTAAACAGAGAGCTTATTTGAAGGGGCTTGCGATGAACCTGGAACCGACATTTCAGGTCGGAAAGGCATCTTTGACCCCGGAATTTACGGAGACGATTTCCGAGGGGTTTCATAAAAAGGAACTGCTGAAAATCAGCGTCCTGAAAAACTGTATGGATGATCCGAGGGAGATCGCGGAGATGCTGGCGGAGCGCACGCATTCTCAGGTCGTGCAGGTCATCGGAAAAAAAATCGTATTGTATAAGGAAAACAGGGATCACAAAAAAATAGAATTGCCCAAATAAAGGAATGAGGTATTGTGATGAAAAAAACAGGTATTCTCGGCGGAACTTTTAATCCGATTCATATGGCACATCTGATCATCGCAGAGATCGCGCTGGAGGAGGCTGAGCTGGACGAGATTTTGTTTATTCCTTCAGGTTGTTCCTATCTGAAGGATGCGGCGGACATTCTCCCGGCGAAGGAAAGGATCCATATGACCGGGCTTGCGATTGAAGATAATCCCAAATTTGCGCTTTCCACGATTGAGACCGACAGGGAGGGAAATTCTTATACCTGCGATACGCTGTTGGAGTTGAGAGAGCGTTACCCGGATCAGGAATACTATCTGATCGTGGGAGCGGACAACCTTTTTACGATGGAAGAGTGGAAAGACCCGGAAGTGATTTTTCAGAACGCGAAGATACTGGCGGCGGTGAGAGGCGGCAAAAAGCGCGATGACATGGAAGAAAAGATCAGGGAACTGAAAGAAAAATACGGCGCAGACATCACGATTCTCCATGTTAAACATGTGGATATTTCCTCTTCGATGATACGGGAGAAGGTGGCCAGGGGGTGCTCGATCCGCTATATGCTGCCGGAGGGAGTACGACAGTATATCATAAAAAATCATTTCTACAAAGCAAAGGATGTACAGGAGCAGTAAAGCAGTATGGAGAGAGGGAATATTGCGGAATTAAGGGCAAAGATCAAAAAAAGTCAGGACAAAAAGCGATATGAACATACGCTCGGAGTCACTTACACGGCTGCATGTCTTGCCATGTGCTATGATATTGATACGGAGAGGGCGGAGATAGCCGGACTTTTACATGATTGTGCAAAATGCCTGAGCAATGATAAAAAAGTCAGTCTGTGTAAAAAGCAATCGATAGAGATCAATATGACAGAGGCGAAAAATCCGTTTTTGCTTCATGCGAAGGCAGGGGCCTATCTGGCCGAGCACAAGTATGGAGTGAGGGACGAGGATATTTTAAATGCGGTCCGATACCACACGACCGGAAGACCGGGGATGAGTATGTTGGAAAAAATCGTGTTTATTGCGGATTATATTGAGCCCGGCAGGAACCATTCGGCGAGGTTGCCTGAACTGCGAAGACTGGCATTTCAGGATCTGGATAAAGCACTGGTGGAGATTTTGAGAGATACGCTCCGCTATCTGAAAGGGACGGGCAATGAGATCGATCCGATGACACAGAAAACCTATGATTACTACAAGAAATAGAAGGGAGAACCAATGGAAGCAAAGGAAATGGCAAAACTGGCGATTGAATCGCTGGAGGACAAAAAGGCTGAAGATATAAAAGTGATCGATATCAGTGATATCTCAACGATCGCGGATTATTTTATTATAGCCAGCGGTAAAAACCGGAGTCAGATCCAGGCGATGTGCGACAACGTGGAGGAGACAATGGGCAGGGCAGGCGTTTCCATGAAACAGACGGAAGGATATAAAAATGCCAACTGGGTTCTGATGGATTACGGCGATATCATTGTCCATATTTTTGATATGGAGAATCGTCTGTTTTACGATCTGGAGAGAATCTGGAGAGACGGAAAAGAGATCGAGGCGGATAAATTATAAGACGGCATTGCGGGATAGAATCTCTCGGGAGATCCTATCCCGTTTTCTATCAGAGGATCCGGAACACGCCGAACACTTTTCCGAGTATGGCGCAATCCGTTACAATGATCGGTTCCATAGAATCGTTTTCGGGCTGCAGCCGGATATGATCTTCTTCCCTGTAGAAAGTCTTGACTGTGGCGGAATCGTCAACCAGAGCCACCACAATATCGCCGTTGGAAGCGGTATTGCAGCATTTCACAAAAATCTGATCACCGTCAAATATTCCGACATTGATCATGGAATTTCCCTTTACTTTTAAGACAAAAGACTCGCCGCCCGGTACAAACTCAGCGGGGAGCGGGAAATAGTTGTCGATATTCTGTTGTGCGAGTATGGGCTGCCCGGCGGCCACCGTGCCGACTACCGGAAGGCTGACCATTTCTTTTCGCACCATCTGGAAGCTGTCGTCGCATATTTCGATGGCGCGGGGCTTGGTAGGATCGCGCTCAATATACCCGTTCTTTTCCAATGACTCCAGATGAGCATGGACGGAAGAGGTAGATTTCAGGTGTACTGCCTGACAAATTTCCCGAACGGTGGGCGGATAGCCTTTTTTTAATATCTCTTCCTTCATATATTCCAGAATTTCCTGCTGCTTTGCGGTAATCTTTCCTTTTGACATAAAATCCTCGTTTCTGAACACTGTTCTTTTTATAACGATCCCTGTCGTTGTTTTCAGTTTATCACAGGTTTGCCAAAAAAGCAATTGAATTTCGAACAAATGTTTGAAAATTCGTTGACAAACATTTGTTCGTGTGTTAATCTGGTCATATATTAGAACGGATGTTCAGAATATATGTACGATTTAAGGGACACTTCATATGATATATTGAGAAAAATCGGTGATTTGCGATAGAAAACGCAGAGAAAAATGGACAGGAATCGAGAAAACCGGAGGTATATTATGAACAGTGCAGCGCTCAGAAACAGTGATACTACATTGCCCGTCAGCAAGTGGGATGTGAGAATTCGTGACAATAAAAGAAGAAGAAAAGCGGAGATCAGGAGAAATTTCGTTCTGTTTATTCTGGCGGCGGGATTTATATGCATTGCCGTCTTCGGAATAAACAGCATTGTATCCAGGGCGGGCGATACGAGGGAGGAGGAAATTTCCTTCAAATATTATAAGAATATCTGTATGGAACCGGGGGAAACCCTGACTTCGATCGCCCACACATATGCGGACAGGGAGCATTACAGCACCACAGATAAATATATACAGGAAGTAGTCTACATGAACCATCTGGAGGATGCGGATGCCGTCGCAGCAGGCGACTATCTGATCATTCCCTATCACTCTAACAAACTGTTAAAGTGATTGTTCTCATTGGTTTGTCCGATTATCGGGGAGATCCTGGTAAAAAGCGTAACCGTTGCGTCCGTGCTCTTTTACATGATAAAGGGCATTGTCAGCCTGATTGTAGAGGTCGTCCGTGAAACCTGCTTCGGAGTAAACCGCGCCGATGCTGAGAGTGACAGCCGGCAGACCATCCTCCGTGTCCGATAAAAAATGAAAGATATAGGCCAGCTTTTGCTCGAGAACAGAGCGCTGTTCCAGAGTAATATTTGTTAAAATGGCGGCAAATTCATCCCCGCCGATCCTCATCACAAAGTCCTGTGAGCGGAAAGTTTTTTGCAGGGCTTTCGCCACTTTGATCAGAACCTGATCTCCGATCTGATGTCCGTATGTATCATTGACCCCTTTAAAATAATCCACATCGATTAAAAATAATATCAGCGGTGTATCACTGTTTAACAACTCACTGAGACTTTCAAAGGCGCTGCGGTTGGCAAGACCGGTGAGAGGATCATGTTCCGCCTTTTTGCGCAGTATGGACTCATTGACTTTATTCAGTTTATAGATATCGTTATAAGTGAGTGCGAGGTATTTGAATTCATAGGAACCGATGATGGACAGCATTTTTTCTTCCTTGATACAATTCACATATATTTTCAAAGGTTTAATGATCAGGGTGATGATCATAATGAAGGTAATGATGTTGAGAAGGAATAAAATACTGATATAGATGCGCTGTCTAAAAAGCGATTGCTTCATGGAGTCAAGGCTTGCCTCCTGTGTGTTCAATGTGGCGGATATAATAGAGTTTAAGCAGGAAGAAGTATCTTCCCTGATCAGCTCTTTGGCGTGCAGATACTCCGAATCAAATACGAGAGTCTGCGCTTTTTGGCGTTTGGCATCCGGGGACAGAGTCATATCCTCCTCGGATATAATCGTGTTTTCTACGATCTCGGATAAGCTGTCGGAATGGTTACTGTCCGCTTCAACAATCAGACGTATCGCATAGAGTTCCGTTTCGGTAAGTCTGTTGGATTCGTCGAGCGCGCGGCGAAGATAAGCGAGAGATTCCTCGCCGATATTGTTATTTTGCAAATTTTCCAGAGCGCGCTCCCTGCGCATGGAAACGCAAAGCTCATTCACATAGGAATCCATGTATTCGGGTTCAGCGGTTATGACGTAGAGGCGTACCTGCTCCGTGAGATAATCGGAAGCTTTTTCCAGTTCATGCGAATCCTGACTGCAGACGGTAAAGGTATCTATATTTTGTGACAGAGTATTGTAACGCATAGATATCTGGACGGTGATGTATAATATAAGAACATAAAAAAGACAGGATACAGCTATCATAATATAGTTTATCGTCTGTATCCGAATGCCTTTGACATGTTTTGTCTGTTGTGTCGTGGTGTTTTTGCTGCATGTATTCATGGAAATCCTCATTTCTGGTTCGGTATCGGTTTTATAAACGGAATATCTTAATATAATTGTAATTTATTGAGAAAGATTATTCAAGGAAAAAGAACACAATACTGATATAACAGTTATAGGATACCCGGAGTGCCGAGAGTGTGTGCTGTCTGCCTCCGGGTATCTTTATGGGAAAGGAGAGCTTTCTTATCGATTGACTTAAAGACAAAAATTGCTTATGCTATAAAAAGAAATGTCGAAAAATCGAGACAGTTACGGAAGGAGAGAGTCATGCGGCGTGAGATGACCTATGAAGAAAAGTATAAAATGATGATAGAGACGCCGGTGAACAGGCTGATTCCACGTCTTGCGGTTCCTACGATCATCAGTATGCTGATCACTTCCATTTACAATATGGCGGACACTTTCTTTGTGAGCCAGCTCAGCACTGCAGCGTCAGGCGCGGTGGGTGTCAATTTTTCGCTGATGGCGATGATTCAGGCGATCGGATTTACGCTGGGCATGGGAAGTGGAAATTATATGTCCCGTATGCCGGGGGAGAAGAAGCAGGAGAAAGCGCAGAGAGCCTGTTCCACAGCGGTGTACACAGCCTTTGTCTGCGGGCTTTTGCTGGCAGTGTTCGGCATCTGGAATATGGATTCGCTGGTGCGGTTACTGGGAGCGACAGAGACTATTGCACCCTACGCGAAAGACTACGGAAAATATATTTTGATCGCCGCCCCCTATATGACAGTCTCCTTCGTGTTTAACAATCATCTGCGTGCTCAGGGGAATGCGGCCCTCTCGATGTTTGGCATCACGACGGGTGGTGTGCTGAACGTGATCCTGGACCCTGTTTTGATCTTTCACTTTGAGATGGGCATATCCGGGGCGGCGGTCGCGACGATCTTCAGTCAGTTTATCAGTTTCCTGATCCTGCTTTTTCTGGTGATTCGGTCGGGAAATGTGCTGAAACCCTGCCCCCGTTTTTTCACGATGAAGGGCTGGGTCTATAAGGAAATACTTTCTGCCGGTATGCCTACGCTGGGACGTCAGGGTCTTGCCAGCGTGGCTTCGGTACTTTTGAATGTGGCAGCTGCGGCGTTCGGTGATGCGGCTGTGGCGGCGATGTCGATCGTGACGAGGATCATGATGTTTATCAATTCAGCGCTGATCGGGTTCGGACAGGGATTTCAGCCGGTGTGCGGCTTTAATTTCGGCGCCGGGAAATATGACCGCGTGCTGGATGCCTATTATTTCTGCCGCAGGGTTGCATTTATATTTCTGCTCTCCATGGCGGGCATCATGTTTGCCGTATCCATGCCGATCATGCGTCTGTTCCGAAAGGAGGACGCGGAGGTGGTACGGATCGGAGCGCTGGCGCTAAAGCTGCAGTGTGTGATGCTCCCCACACAGGCCTTCACGATCATCGGCAATATGCTGACGCAGTCTATCGGTTACAGTTTTCGCGCCACGATCACGGCGATTGGCAAGCAGGGATTGTTTTTCATTCCGGCCATACTGATCCTGCCAGGAATCTTCGGCATTTGGGGATTGCAGCTGGCACAGCCTGTGGCGGATTTTCTGACGTTTGTTCTGACGCAGGTCATCGTGGTGATGGTGGCGAAGGAGTTAAGAACGATGTATCGGAATATAGAAAGGGATAAAGAGGATTCTGCGGTTTTGTGACTATGGAAAAATATATTTTGTTTGTGGAAGATGACAGCGCGATCGCGTCCGGACTGGTGTATGCGATGGAGAAAGAAGGATATGTGGTGACATACTGCAGAGAGGTGGATGCGGCGATTGAGAGGGTAAAGGAAATGCGTTTTGATCTTGCTCTGTTGGATATGCAGCTGCCGGACGGGTCCGGAAAAGAGATAGGGCAGGCGATGAGAGCGGCAGGTACGCCGATTATTTATCTGACGATCGTGGATGATGAGGATGAGATCGTGCAGTCTCTGGAAGCGGGAGCGGCAGATTATGTCACGAAGCCCTTTCGACTGCAGGAATTGCTGGCACGGATCAGAAAGATACTGAAAGAGGAGAAGGGGACACGGCAGGTTTTAAGAATCGGCGATGCATCGATCGATGCAAAGGCCGGAAAGGTGTATGTGAACGGCATACAAGTTGCGCTGACGGCACTGGAATACCGTCTGTTGTTGATCTTTGCGGAGAATCAGAAAATTCTTCTGACAAGAGAACAACTGCTGGAGCGGATCTGGGATATCAGCGGGGACTTTGTGGAGGACAATACGCTGACAGTGTACGTCAAACGGCTGCGGCAGAAGCTTGGGGAGGCAGTCCATTTCACTACGGTCAGGGGGATAGGCTATCGTGTTGATTAGAAAGAAAGAGATCTCAGAACTTTCGAAAGGAATCCGCAGGGCAATAGACGGGGAGGAGTTTGATCCCCGGGATCATAGAGAAGGCGAATGGAGCATACTGAAAAATGATGTGTATACATTGATCCATCAGGAGAAAGAGCAGAAACTTGCCGCTGTGGAGGAGAAAGAACATCTTGCAGAATATCTTTCCGATATATCTCACCAGCTGAAAACTCCGATCACTTCCATGCTTCTCATGACGGAGCTGATATCAAAAGCTCCTGATGAAAAACGGAAAGAATTTCTTCTTTGCATGAAAAAAGAAGTAAGACATATGGAGTGGCTTGTGACGGCTCTGTTAAAGATGGCAAAACTGGATTCGTCAACCGTCTCTTTTCATATGGCGGAAGTTTATGTCCGGGAATTGCTGGAAGATGCGCTTAAATCCATGGAGATCGTGTTGGATATCAGAAGCCAGAATGTGGTTTTGAAGCAGGATATTCTCTTATTCTGTGACAGAAAGTGGACGGTGGAAGCTCTGATTAATCTGTTGAAAAATGCGTCGGAGTGTTCGGGAGAGGGGAGCGAGATCATAATAGACAGCGGCGAAAATCCGATTTACCGTTTTTTATCCGTCACAGATGCCGGAGAGGGACTGTCGAAAAAACAGCTCTCAGGTTTATTCCGCCGCTATGAGAATTCCCGGAAAGAGAGCGGATATGGAATCGGCCTGCCGCTTTCCCTTTCCATTATGCGGGCCCAGAACGGCGAGATTGAGGTGCTGCCGGGAGGGAATGGAATCGGCGCAACTTTTGTGATGAAATTTTATAAATAGTCACCGGATAGTCACTTTTCCTGTTTATTATGATACCAGGGTGAAAAGAACAGAACCCTGGTATCAAAAAAGAAAAGAGGTACGGTATGGCTGTTTTGGAAGTGAAGGAGCTGACAAAGATATACGGGAGCGGAAAGAACCGGGTGATTGCGCTTGACCATGTCAGTTTCCAGGTGAAAAAGGGCGAGTTTGTCGCCATTGTGGGAGCGTCGGGTTCCGGAAAATCCACGCTTATGAATCTGATCGGTGGGATAGATCGCCCTGCATCGGGCAGTGTTGTCATTGAAGGGAAAGAAATTTTTGATATGAACGAGAGTGAACTGGCGATTTTCAGGCGCAGGAATATCGGGATCATTTATCAGTTTTATAACCTGATTCCCAATTTGACTGTGGAAGAAAACATTATGCTTCCGTGCCTGCTTGACAATCGAAAGCCGGACAGCGAAAAGGTGGAACGAATCGTGGAGATGACAGGGCTGTCAAATCGCAGGACGCATCTTCCCGGGGAATTATCCGGTGGGCAACAGCAGAGGGTATCTGTGGGCAGAGCGCTGATCAATGATCCCGCATTTATTTTGGCGGACGAGCCCACCGGAAATCTGGACAGTAAATCGGGAAAGGAGATCATCGATCTGCTTATGGCGGCGAACCAGAAGGTAAAGCAGACATTGATCCTTATCACCCATGACGAGAATATTGCACTGCAGGCAGACCGGATCATCACGATCAGCGATGGCAGTATTTTGAGAGACGAGGTGATACGGCTATGAATGTTCTGGGAAAATTGGCATTTAGTCAGATCAGGCAGAAAAAGTTGAGAACAGCTATGGCCGTTCTTGCTATCATATTTTCTTCTTCGTTGTTGACCTGTGTGATCAACTTTGCGGCGAGCGGCAACAGGATGCTGGTGAACTTTCTGGGGGAAGATTACGGAATGTATGGCGGTGCCTATGCGTTATTGCTCTTTGTTCCCGCTTTGATTCTGGGTGTGCTGATCGCGGTGATGTCGGTGATCGTCATCTCCAACGTTTTTCGGATGAGCGCTAATGAACGGGTTTCGGAGTTCGGCACATTGAAGTGTGTCGGAGCGACAGGAAAGCAGATTTATAAAACGATGCTGTATGAAGGTTTTATTTTGTGTATTGCGGCAATTCCCGTCGGAGTAATGCTCGGATATCTGTTTAGTTTTCTGGGAATCCGTATGGCAAACGGCTATATGGATGAACTGAATGTGCTGACACGCGCTATGATGATGTCAGTCACATTTGAACTGTTTTTTGTCTTTTCTCCGGCAGCGTTATTGGCATCCGTCGTGATCTCAGCTGGTACGGTATTTTTTTCCGTTATGCTTCCGGCAAAAAAAGCGATGAAGATGCCGGCGCTTGAGTGCATAAAAAGCGGCGCAGTCGAAAACAGGGAGACGGGATGCCGGCGGACGAAAGGCAGGATCGATGGGAAAAGACGGATAGAATATCAGCTCGCCCGCAAAAATACGGCTTACAGTGATAAAAAAATGCGTTCCGCTGTAACGGCATTTTCGTTCAGTATTATCCTGTTCATCACAATGAGCGGCCTGAAAGAGATTGCGGACGGCGTCATGGAGTATATTTCCAGAGATTACGGATACAATGTTGTGGCTGATTATACGTCGAATTATGACCGCAGAATAAATCCTGTGACAGGGCGTCCGGAGTATTATTATGTGCGGACGATAGACGGGGAACTGGCGGAGAAAATCACGGGAGAGCTGGAGGCATATGGAGATACCGAAATCTACGGTATGGGGCAGGACTATTTTACTTACAGTGTCTTTTTAGGTAAGGATGCGATAACAACGGAGATGAAGGAGGCGTTGGCTTATCTGGATGCGGGGGGAAAATCGGGGGAGAAAGAACCGCGGTATGAGCTTTCTGTGGAGATTATCGTTATCGATGAGAAGCATTACAAAGAAATTTGCGGACAGGCCGGAGCGGAGTATGGCGCTGCGATACTGGTCAACGATTACAAATATAATGATCATGGAACGGAAAGGCATATCCCTGCATTGTCTGAATCAACCGAATCCCTGCAGTTGGAAAAAGCGGACGGCAGCAAAAAAAATGTACGGATAGGTGCTGTTCTGGCAGGGGAGGACGTGCCTGAGGAGCTGGATTATCCCAATGTGAGACCGGTCCGCCTGATCGTACCGGATGCGGAAGTGAGGGGCTATAACTGGATGGCTTCGCCGAAAGATGAGGAGGGTTACATGACATATGCGAGAGCCGTTTTGGAAAAGTATTTTCCGCAGAACGGCAGAGAATACGGCGAGGCCGGGTATGTGAGCCGCGTATTCGGGGCGCAGGATTTTGCGAAGATCATGAATATCTCAATCGTTCTCTCTTTCTTTTTTCTGTATGCTTTCGTCTTTCTGCTCGGGCTGATCGGTATGATAAACGTTATGAGCACGGAGATGTTCCAGGTGAAAATGCGCGCCAGGGAGTTCGCTGTGCTGAAGAGTATCGGTATGACGTCGGAGACCATACAGAGGATGTTGAATCTGGAGAGCATCCTGAGCGCGGGAAAAGCGCTTGCGACAGGCCTGCCGGCAGGAGTGATCATAGTCCTGCTGATGAAATATTGCGCACAGAGGATATTGCCGTTTCCCTTTCAGATGCCCTGGGGAACGATCATCGGAGTGATATTACTGTCGTTTGTCCTGATGTGGGGAACGGTGCGGATATCGCTGTATACTCTGAAAAACCAGAATCTGATCGAAACGATCCGGATGTAAACGGGAAAGTCGCGGGAGGTGAAGATGGAAGTGTATTTTGCCCCCCTGGAGGGGATCACCGGGTATGTTTACCGGAACGCTTTTCACAGTTTTTATACGGGGATAGATAAATATTTCATACCGTTTTTATCCCCCAATCAGAACAGGGCGCTTAGTCCGAAGGAGATCAGGGATGTGCTGCCGGAGCATAACCGGGGGATGTATGCGGTTCCGCAGATTCTGACGAACCGTGCGGAATATTTTCTGCGGGCGGCGAAGGAACTGAAAGAAGAGTACGGCTATCAGGAGGTAAACCTGAATCTTGGCTGTCCCTCCCGCACCGTGGTATCCAAGGGGAAGGGCGCGGGTTTTCTGGAAAATCCGGAGGAGCTGGACGCTTTTTTGGAGGAGGTATTTGAAAAGGCAGAGATCCGAGTGTCCGTGAAGACGAGGATCGGCATGGACAGCCCGGAAGAATTTGCCCCTCTGCTGGAGGTATTCAATAAGTATCCATTGCATGAGCTGATCGTTCATCCGCGCCTGCAGAAGGATTATTATCGGAATGTGCCGAATTGGAATGTCTTTGCGGATGCTGTGCAAAAGAGCCGAAATCCTCTGTGTTACAACGGAGATATTTTTACTCCGGAGGATTACAAAAAGCTGAAAACAGAATTTCCGAATACAGACAGGATCATGCTGGGGCGGGGACTTCTGATGAATCCTGAGCTGGCGGAAATCATAAAAGCGGAGAGGAGATCCGGAACGAAAGCGGAGGAAAATACGGATCGGAAGAGATTGAAAGCCTTTCACGATCGTCTGTACCGCGATTACGGTCAGGCGATGTCCGGTGATAAAAATGTGCTGTTCAAAATGAAGGAGTTCTGGTCCTACGCGGAGAAACTGTTTCCGGGGGAAGAGAAAATTTTGAAAAAGATAAAGAAGGCTACACGGCTTTGCGATTACGAGCAGGCGGTGAGGGTGCTTTTTGGCATTTGATAAAGTATGATTATTACAAAAACATGAATAGAAACAGGCGCAGCAGACGCAGTGAATCCTTTGGGAAAAAGATGTGTCAGTCGCGCCTGTTTTTAAATTATTGGAAAAAGGTGTAAAGTATTTTCAGAACAGGTCGATATATAAAATATAACAGTTATCAAAAATATATAATAGTTAAAGATTTTACATAGCAGTGGAGGATGTCAATGAAAAAACGGGACGGTTTGACAGCGAGGGAAGAAAATCTTATGAATTTTCTCTGGGAGGCAAGAGAGCCTATGACAGCGGGGGAGATGGCGGAGAAGCTTGAAGCGGACGGATGGAATACGGTTACGCTGTTTAAAACGGTACAGAATCTCACGGAGGAAGGTTATTTAAATGTTGCCGGATTAGAAAAAAATAAAAAAAGCTATGCCAGAAAATTGTTTCCGGCACTTACAAAAGAAGAGTACTATGCGGGCATCATGATGAAACATGGTATAGACAGTCGTTCCATTGCGGACATTACGGCGGCTTTCCTGGGAGTGACCGATAAAAACAGCAGAGAACGGGATGAAAAGGTGATCGCTAAGCTGGAAGAAATCATAGGGACGTTGAGAAGCACAGGGGATGAGAAAGATGCAGATTAGTTTGTTTTCTGTCTTGATGACTATATTCTGGAGCAGTCTGCTGATGCTGGTTTTTCTTTTTTTTCGCACGAGGGTAAGTCTGCTCCATATATGCAGTATACAGACCGTGATACTGCTCTATCTGTTCTGCGCGGTGAGAATGGCGCTGCCGATGGAACTTCCCTGGACAAAGGAAGTGGTCGGCGGAGCTTTTTATAGAAAGATATGCAATATTTTTTACTATGAGACAGGTTCCGTTCCGTTTTATGAGATTTTACTCACCTTATGGGCCGGCGGTTCTGCCTGCAGTCTGATCCGGTACTATCTGCAATACCGAAGAGCGATCGCCTGTTTGCGGGAAATGCCGCAGACAGAAGATGAGGCAGGACGAGATATGCTGAAGAAGTTGGGATCCGGTGGTTCTGTGGGGGTGTACAGATCTGACAGGGTGAGATCGCCCTGCTGTATCGGCATTTTAAAAAAGAAAATTCTGTTGCCGGAAAAAGAATACAGTGATAAGGAACTGCGCTATATTCTGCTCCATGAATACACCCATTTAAAGCACAACGATATTCTTTTAAAAGTACTGATCCGTATACTCTGCGGAATATACTGGTGGAATCCGATTCTATACCGGATGAAGAAAGACTTGAATCAGAGCATGGAAATCCGATGTGATCTCAGCGTCACAGGCCGTTTGGAGGACGCAGAGCGGGCGGATTATCTTTCTGTTATACTGAGCGCCTTTCGGGAAAGCAGAGACGCGACATCTTTTGCCGGTGCGGCCGGACTGGCGGAGGAACATTCGGAGAGCCTGCTGGAACGTTTTCGTGTGGTGGCAGACAGGAAGATAGTGCAGGAAAGAAAGGCCGGTATATTGGCAGGTGCGGTGCTGTTTTTGGTTTTGATTATGTCCTATTCTTTTATTATTCAACCGAAATATGAAGCACCGGTATCTGAGATTGAAACGGATGAAAATACTTATATAATGGATGGCGATAATACCTATATTATAAAACGAGATGACACATATATTCTTCATACTGTGAATACAGAAGTGGTAATTAGTGAAGAGGCAGTGAAGATGTTGCTTGAAGATGGATTCATTAGGTAGTGTCAAGTAATCTATGAAAAAACCGAGCCAAAAAAAATAGGCTCAGCGGAACCTTGAAAATTGCAG
>RAZE01000020.1 GCA_003611955.1 bacterium 1XD8-76 | reverse complement strand
AAAGTGCCACCGTCCCAGTATTTATGAGGGATTGTGGCACTTACTTGACTCTTAAAGTGTCAAAAAAGAGAGTATACCCCAAAAGGAGAAGAGATAGCAACAGGCAATTATTTTGTATCAGAAATGTATCACATTAAAAAAATTTGCGATAGCTATTGAAATTCGGAGAAAAATCATACATACTAACATATGGCGGCAAAAAAATATTAAATAACTAATGTTATGTATATGTGGTTTTAGTCAGGATAAAGGAAATAGTGTATGGCGATCAGCAAAAAAAATCAGGGACTGTTAAATCTGGTAAAGAAAGTACATGGTGTTGTGGAGAATGTGGATATTGAAAAGCACAGGCAGTCCCAGGATCAACTCGGTGCACTGTTCGGGCAGAATAAAGCTGTCGTGATAAAAGAGGTGGATATCAAAGGTACATACGGCGAATGGCTGTGTGTGAACAGGGCGCATATGAAAAAATATGTAATCCTGTACTGCCATGGCGGCGGGTATTCCACCGGCAGCTGCCTTTACGGGAGAACTCTGACCACGAGACTGGCTTCCTCCACATCGATGGATGTGCTGAGCTTTGACTACAGGCTGGCGCCGGAACATCCCTATCCGGCGGCGCTGGAGGATGCCGTAAAAACATGGAATCACCTGATGATGTACGGCTATGGGGCGAGGGATGTCATACTGGCAGGGGACTCAGCGGGTGGAAATCTCGCGCTTGCTCTGACGCATCAGTTGAAAAGGGAAGGAAGGCTTCTTCCGAGGGGAATCGTGCTGTATTCCCCCTGGACGGATATGACTTCGTCCGGAAAGAGCCACCGGACGAAAGAAGGAATTGACCCGGTACTGAGTGACGCCTATCTGCGGGCGGCGATAGAGAACTATCTGGGGGAGGATTATCCGGAGGAACTGCTGAAGGATCCGCTGATTTCTCCCCTGTACGGTGAATTTGAGGGGTTCCCGCCAACCTATATTCAGGTGGGGGACCAGGAGATTTTACAGAGCGACAGTGTGCTGCTGCAAAAGAGGATGAGCCAGGCGGGAGTGAATGTGACGCTGGATGTGTTCAAAGGCATGTGGCACGTGTTCCAGATGGCTCCGTTTAAGACAGCCGCGGAGGCGATGGATAAGAGTGCAGAGTTTATATTCAGCATATGCAGATGACGGAATACGGAGAAGAAAAAAATGATGGAGATGGAATTTTTGAGGAAACTTCCGACGCCTCAGGAGATCAAGGAGGAGTTTCCTTTATATAGAGAAATAGAACAGATAAAAGCGGAGAGAGATCAGATTTTAAAAAATATTTTTGAGGGAAAAGACGACAGGCTGCTGTTGCTCATCGGCCCCTGCTCGGCGGACAATGAGGACGCGGTGCTCGACTATCTCGTGAGGCTGCGGAAGGCGGCGGAAAAGGTGGAGGACAGGATTTTTATCGTGCCCAGGATCTACACCAATAAACCGAGGACGATCGGAGCGGGTTACAAGGGGATGCTGCATCAGCCGGATCCGGAGCGGGGGACGGATATGCTCAAGGGGATCATCGCTATCCGTGAGATGCACATGAGAGCCGTGAAGGAGACCGGTTTTACCTGTGCGGATGAGATGCTGTATCCGGAAAATCACAGGTATCTGTCAGATCTGCTCGCCTACGTGGCGGTGGGAGCCCGATCTGTGGAGGACCAGCAGCACAGGCTGACGGCCAGCGGTCTGGGAATCCCCGTGGGGATGAAAAATCCCACGGGCGGCGACCTCACGGTAATGATGAACTCGATCATCGCGGCGCAGAGCGGCCACACTTTTTTATACCGCGGCTGGGAGGTGCGCACAAAGGGGAATACTTATGCCCATGCGATCCTGCGGGGTTATGTGGACAAATTCGGCAGGAATATGCCGAACTATCACTACGAGGATCTGCGGTATCTGCTGGAGCTCTATCACGAGAGAGAATTTCAGAATCCTGCGGTCGTCATTGACGCCAATCACTCCAATTCCGGCAAGGAATATATGGAGCAGATCCGCATCAGCAAGGATGTGGTGCACAGCTGCCGCGCTTCGGAGGAGATCAGACGGCTGGTGAAAGGGCTGATGATCGAGAGCTATATCGAGGACGGCGCGCAGAAAGTGGGAATGCACTGTTACGGAAAATCCATTACGGATCCCTGCCTGGGGTGGGATAAGTCCGAGCGGTTGATCTATGAGCTGGCGGAAATCTGGTAGAGAGGGAGATAGGAGATGGTATTCAGCAGTCTTGAATTTCTGTTCCTGTTTGTCCCCCTGTTTTTACTGGTATATTACCTGCTGCCTCTGAAGGCGAAGAATGTTTTTTTGTTCCTTGGCAGTCTGGTTTTTTACGGTTTTGGGATATCCTGGAACGCATATTATATGGGGCTTATCATCGCCTCTGTCGTCGTCAATTTTCTGGCGGCAAAGGGGATCGAGCATTGCAGAAGAAGAAGGAGAATAAAGAAGGGAGAGGAGATTGCCGGGGAGAGAAGCGCCGGGGAGAAGGTGATCCTGATGCTGGGACTGTGCTACAATTTCGGCTTTCTGCTGTTCTTTAAATACGCGGGATTTTTTGTGAAGGATATCGTGCTGCCCATCGGAATCAGCTTTTACACGTTCCAGATCACGTCCTATCTGATCGATGTGTACAAGAGGAAAAACCGGGCGGAGCAGGACATCATACGGCTGGGCGCCTATCTGACGATGTTTCCCCAGCTGATCGCCGGACCGATCGTGACCTACAGGGAGGTGCACAGGCAGCTTCGGAAACGGAAGATCACGCTGCTTGGGTGCAATCACGGGCTGCAGATCTTTACGCTGGGGCTGGGATTCAAGGTACTTCTGGCCAACCAGCTGGGAAACCTCTGGGAGGATATTCAGACCATAGGCTATGAGAGCATTTCCACGCCGCTGGCCTGGCTTGGTATTCTGGCGTTCAGCCTGCAGATCTATTTTGATTTTTATGGGTATTCCCTGATGGCGGTAGGGCTCGGAAAACTTCTCGGTTTCCGGATTCCCGACAATTTCAGGCAGCCCTATATGTCGCTGTCGATGACGGAATTCTGGCGCCGCTGGCATATCACGCTGGGGCGGTGGTTTCGGGAATATGTGTATATTCCGCTGGGCGGAAACAGAAAGGGGAAGACGAGACAGATTTTTAATATGCTGGTGGTCTGGCTTCTCACGGGACTCTGGCACGGGGCGAACTGGAACTTTATTCTCTGGGGATTTTTTCTGTTTCTGGTTCTGTGCATAGAGAAGGCGGGGCTGATCCGGTTGCTGGAGCGCTTCAAAGTGATCGGCCATCTCTACATGTGCTTTTTGATCCCGTTCAGCTGGACGCTTTTCGGCATTACGGATTTCATCCAGCTGAGGGTCTATCTGTTGAAGATGTTTCCCTTCCTGGCGGGAAACGGCGGGAATCATGTGATCGTTTTTGAGGGGGACTTCATAAAATATATCAATATGTATGGCGTCGGAATGCTCGTGGGACTGATCTGCTGTACGGGGCTTGCGGAAAAGATTTTTATGAGGTGGAGAAATAAGTTCTGGATGTCCGTTCTTCTGCTGATTATTTTTAGCGCGTCGATTCTTTGCATGTACCGCGGACTGAACGATCCGTTTTTATATTACAGATTTTAGGAATGACTGGAGAAAAAAATGCGAAAATACTATTATCTGATCGTGTTTGTGATCGGATTTGTCCTGCAGTGGCCTTTTGTACTGCACAAGCTGTATATCGAACAGGAAAAGAGTATAGGGGCCTTTGCAGAGAGACAGGAAAATGCAGACAAGTGGCCTGAGGAGATAGATCCCGGGCCGGAGCAATCGGTGGTTTCCGAAGTGGCGGAGGGAGAGGATCCGGGGAAGAGCCCGGAGGAGGAGTCCGTGGAGGAGCCATCGGGGGAGCGCGAACCAGAAGAGGGAGCGGCGGAGGAACCTTCGGGGGAAGAACCTGAGGAGGAAGAACAGGACGAACCGGAGGAGGAAGAGCTGTCCCCGGAAGAATTTTTTCAGAATACGCTGTTCATCGGGGATTCGAGAACCATGGGGCTGGCGGAGTACGCCGATCTGACGGGCGCGGTGGTTTTTGCCAATACGGGTATGAATATCTACAGACTCTATTCGCTGAAAAACGGTGTGCGCGATCAGGAGGCTTATCTGGAGGATGTTCTGGCAAAAAATCAGTTTCGCAAGATTTATCTGATGCTGGGAATCAATGAGCTGGGGTATGACGAGGGGCAGACGGTGAAGCGGTTTGAGGAAGAAGTGCTGAAACTGCGGGAATTGCAGCCGGACGCCAAAATCGTTCTGGAGGCGAATCTGCATGTGACGTCGGAGCGCTCGGAGCGGGATGAGATATTCAACAACGAAGGGATCGACAGGATCAACGGAAATATCCGGCAGATCGCGGAAAAGTACGGTTTTTCCTATATCGATGTAAACGAAATCTTTGACGATGAGACAGGCGGTTTAAACGCGCAGTACACCCACGATGAAGTGCACGTTCTCGGAAAGTATTACCAGCAGTGGGCGGACTGGATCCGGGAAAATAAAATTTAAAGAAATATAAAAATCTTTTTGAAACTTTTGGCGGCAGGTATCCGTCTAATGGGTACGAAAGCGAAAAAAGTTTTGAAAAGATTTTTTTTTGACAGGAGGTTGGAATGAGAAGTGACAGGGAAGAGTTGGTGAGGCGTATTCTGTTGGACAATTACGAGAGTTATTACAGGCTGGCCTTCAGCTATGTGCATCAGGAGGCGGACGCCATGGATATCGTGCAGGAGGGAGCCTACAGGGCGATGCTGAAAGCGGATACATTGCGGGAGGAGGGCTTTGCGGAGACCTGGGTGTATCGGATCATGATAAACGAGGCGAAAGAGTTTCTGAGAAAGAACAGGAGAGAGTACGAAACGCCGGATGAAAACCTCCCGGCGGCGGAACAGTACAGGGATCCGGATCTGAGGGAAGCGCTGCACGGACTGCCGGAGGCGGAGAGGACGCTGATTATTCTGCGGTATTTTGAGGACAGGCAGCTCTCGGAGATCGCGGAGATATTGCAGGAGAACGTGAACACGGTGAAGAGCAGGCTTTACAGGACATTGACAAAGCTGCGGGAGCGGCTGTCGGTGTCGGCATAGGGAAGATATCGTTTGGAAGCAGCTTGGTGACGAGCGGAAAGGCAGGGTATGAGAATGGGAGAATTTAACAATATGGAATACAGGGATACGGAGGAGAGGATTTTGTCGGGACGGGAAGATTATAGGAGGATCCCGGTGCCCGGGGAGATGAGAGACAGGCTGGAGGCCGGGATCGCACGGGCCGAGGCGGAAAAAAGGAAGAGATCAAAAATGGGAAAGAAAAAGAAAGCCGGTTTCCGCATTGCGGCGGCGGTTGCGGCAGCGGCGGCGCTGTTTGTGGTTTTGCCGAACACAGGGGCGGATGTCGCTCACGCGATGGGTTCCCTCCCGGTGGTGGGGAAACTGTTCCAGGCGGTGACATTCCGGGATTATCAGTATGAGAGCGACCGGTTTGACGCCAGTGTGGAAGTTCCGCAGATCGTGGCGGAAGACGCGGCGGATGACGCGGAAAAAGCGGAGACGGTGGAGCAGATCAATTTTGATATAGAGAAAGTGACGAATCAGCTGATCGAAGAGTTCCAGGCTTCGGCGGATCTCGGGGAGAGTTACGGTTCCCTGAAAATAAACCATGAGACGGTGACGGACAATGAGAACTATTTTACCCTGAAACTCTCCATCTATCAGGGCGCAGGCAGCGGTTATGAGAGCTATAAATGCTATACGATCGACAAGAAAACCGGAAAGCAGGTGCAGGTCGGCGACCTGTTCCGGGAGGGGAGCGATTACAACGAGCTGCTCAGTGAGAATATTAAGGATCAGATGCGGGCGAAGATGGCGGAAGATGAGAACAATATCTATTGGGTGGATTACAGTGATGTGCCCGAGTGGAACTGGAAAGAGCTGAAGGAAGACCAGAATTTTTACTTTGACGAGGCCGGGAACCTGGTGGTGGTGTTCGATGAGTACGAGGTCGCGCCGGGGTATATGGGGGCGCAGGAGTTCACGGTGGAGAGGAGCGTGTTTGAGGAGATTTTGAAGTAGAGTAAAACATTTCGTAAAAAACGATGAGGAGAGGGGCTAACGGCGCCCTCTCCTGACATTTCTTGTGAAACTGACATAAGTCAGCGCAAAGTAGACCAGATAGATTCCGAAAAACAGGGCGATGCTCTTCAGGAAGAAGGAGCCAGAGGAGACCGGCACGCCGGTCATCATCACAAAACGTTCCCCGGCAAACAACACCATTTTTCCGCTGATCAGGATGGCCAGCAGAGCGGGGCAGAGGTAATATGCCGTCAGCTGCCGGAAGATCAGGCTGTGGATCTCGGACTCCTTCAGTCCCAGCTTTGACAGCACATCATAGCGGAACCCGTAGTTTGCGGAATCGCTCAGCTGCTGTACCGACAGCACGGTCACCGCCACGCACAGAAATACCAGTCCGATGTAGAACAGGGGGATCATGACGGAGGCAAGCATGTAGGCGATGGATGCCGTCAGGTTGTCTTTCACCGCGTTGACGGCGGCAAAGACGATCATCGTGTCGGAACCCTGCCTCATGCTGTCTTCCGGGGCCGGGGCGGCGCTTCGGAAGGCTTCTGTCCCGGCGGTTCTCAGAGAATCCAGCTCTTCCCGCAAAAAGGGCGGCGCCGAGCCGTCGATATCCACGGCGAGCTCCGAATAGTAGGGGTGCATGCGCCCCAATACTTTGTCCGGCACGATGATTAGGTAATCGCATCCGTTGTGCCCGTCCTGGGAGAAGGGGTCCGCGTATATCCCGCCACAGACGAGAAGGGGGCTGTCTGCATGTAGATTTCCTGCGTCCGGGGAGCCGGGGGATTCGGGGATACCGGAG
Source organism: bacterium 1XD8-76 (assembly GCA_003611955.1). Classification (GTDB taxonomy): domain Bacteria; phylum Bacillota; class Clostridia; order Lachnospirales; family Lachnospiraceae; genus 1XD8-76. The sequence continues at coordinate 64,675 of RAZE01000020.1, read as the reverse complement.
AGCTTCAGGCTGTCGGCGATATCCTGCACATCCTGTGCGAGGCGGGATTTGATCTGCAGGGCGTACTCGTCCTCCTTCAGAGTGATCTTCTCATAGCCCAGCATGCCCCGCAGATGGTTGTAATCGGAGAGTCCCATGTAGGTATCACAGACATAGTAAGTATTATAATTTTCCAGCATGTTCTCGATATCCGGCATGTTGGGGTCCCCATCCGGATTTTGGTACATTGTTCCCCAGTTGGACAGGTGGGTCAGCATCCAGGCGTTTACCCTGTTATCTCCGTCGGTGTAGATGCGGTAGGGGTAATATTCCAGGGGCGTCACCTTCTCTTTTAGAAACTGCATCTCCCTTTCGAAGGTGTCCGCGGGATCCGGGCTGTAGAGCAGGATGTCGAAGGGGTATTTGATCTTCAGCAGGTGGGTCTGCCAGCTGCCGAGCATCAGGGCGAAGGAGGAGCCCATAAACGCCAGCGTGAACAGGGCAGTGAGAGTGCCCATGGTGAACTGCATGGTGCGGACTTTGGAGGCAAACTGCCGCAGGAGGAAGAGGTTTTCGCCCCGGTAGATCAGGGAACCTTTCTTTCGGATGTAGCAGACGATAGAGGCGGAGAGCCCCATGTAAAACAGAAAGATCGTGGCGACCAGCCCCACCAGAAACAGGGCGGTGTCGCCGTTGCTCTGCAATGCGCCGAAGAACCTCCAGAACAGAAGGATAAACAGGACGGACAGCGGCAGCAGGAGGCGCTTTGCCTGCTCATACTTTTCTTTGATCTCCTCGTTCTTTTGTCCGGCTTCCATCAGGTCGCGGATGTTCATCTTTTTAAAGTTCCGGCGGCAGCGGAACAGGGAGAGCAGGTAACATCCGCCGAAGCTGAATACGGTCATGGAGATGGTGCCCGGGTGGAAGGCGACATGGAGATGGTATGTCATTCCCAGCATGGAAAACAGGGCTGCCATCAGAACCTGCTGCAGAAAAATGCCGAAGAGCATGCCCGACAGCAGGGAGACGGCGCCGAGCAGGATGTTTTCCCGCAGGTACAGTTTTGTCATGGCGCTTTTTTTCATGCCCAGCAGGAGATAGATGCCGAATTCCGCGCTTCGCTTTTCCATCATAAAGCGCACCATATAGGCGATGAGCCAGGCGGTGACCAGCATGATAAACACGGTGGCGAGACAGACCATGATCTCCATCATATCCTCGGCGTTCCAGTATTGTCTAAGCTCGTTCTGGAAGAGCAGGCTGTTGAAGGTGTACATCAGTGCACTGACAAGAGTCATGGTGAGAAGGTAGACCAGATAGTCTCTGGCGGATCGTTTCGTATTGCGGAATGCGAGCTTTAAGTACATGTCGTGATACCTCATTTCTATTCTGTTTTCCCGCCGGTGAAAGACAAAACGTCCAGAATCTCCTGCAGAAAGAGCTGTCTGGGGTTTGCCCCGCGAAGCAGCTCATGGAAAATTTTCCCGTCTCTCAGGAACAGGATGCGGCTGCAGTAGCTGGCGGAAAAAACGTCGTGGGTCACCATCAGGATGGTTGTCCCGAGATTTTGGTTGAGTGTCGTGAAGGTTTCCAGCAGAGTCTGGGAGGAGAGGGAGTCCAGGGCTCCGGTGGGTTCATCCGCCAGCAGGAGTTTCGGATCGTTGGCTAACGCTCTGGCGCAGGCGCAGCGCTGTTTCTGGCCGCCGGAAGTCTGGTAGGGGAATTTATCCCGCACCTCCTCGATATCCAGAAGTTTTAAGAGCCTTGCGATTGCCTCCTGCGCCCGCTTTTTGCCGCTGCCCTGCAGCGTCAGCGCCAGGGAGATGTTCTCCTCTATGGTCAGTGTGTCGAGAAGATTGTATTCCTGAAAGACAAAGCCCAGATTGTTTTTCCGGAATTCCGACAGGGCGTCTTCGGAGAGGGCGGTGATGTCGGTGTCCCCGTAGAAAATATGGCCGGCGCTCACTCTGTCGATGGTGGCGAGGAGGTTTAAGAGCGTGGTCTTTCCGGATCCGGAAGCGCCCATGACGCCGACGAACTCGCCTCTGTCCACGGTGAAGGAGAGACGGTCTACGGCTTTGGTCACATGGGATGCGTTTCCGTAGTATTTTTCGATGTCGCATATTCGGATATAACTGTTCATGGCGTACCTCGTTTTTGTCTGTGATGGAATATACTGGCTGATAAAATGATGATAACACAGGGAGAGGGGGATGGGGTATCAGGTTAGGTTAAAGTTATCTTACATTTCTGAAAGATTTTATGCTGATGCAAAGTTTTGAAATCATGTCCTGACAATATAGCTGCTGACGGGAAACGTGAGTGTCATCTCAGTCCCTTTGCCGTATGCGGACCGCGCCGTGAGAAGGATGCCGAGCCTGTCGCAGAGTTTTTTGCACAGGTACAGGCCCATGCCGGTGGCTTTCCTGTGGTCGCGCCCGTTGCTGCCGGTAAACCCTTTCTCGAAGATCCGCGGGAGATCCTCGGCGGGAATGCCGGTCCCGTTGTCCTCTATTGTCAAAACGATATTATCTTTACTGCGGTGTGTATAAAAACGAAGGGACGGCGTTTCGGAGCGGTATTTCACGCTGTTTAAGATCAGCTGGTTCAGGATGAAGACGATCCATATTTTGTCGGTGAAGACTGTCTCGTCGCAGGAGACATCCGCCTGTATTCCGCTTCGGATCAGCAGCAGGCGGTCTTTTTCCAGGGCCTCGCAGACCACTTCCCGCAGATCGGTCTCCCGGATCCGGTAGTCCTTGTAGACCTGCCCCGAGCGCGCCTGATAGAGCACCATATCCACACAGTTCTCGATCTTTCTGTTTTCGAGGCGGATATCGCGGAGAAGTTTATTCATAACAGGTGCTGTTTCCGGGCCGGAAGTCGTGTTCTTCGCGTTCCCGCAGAGGAGCTCTATGGAGGAGATGGGGGTTTTGATCTCATGTACCCAGCTCTCCAGGTATTCCCTGTATTCCGTCTGGGCGTCCTCCAGCGCACGGATTTTTTCGATGACGGACTGGGTGGAGATGCGGATCATTTCCCGGTAGAGCCTGTCCTCCAGGGCGAAGGAATCCGGCAGCATCTCCCCGAACAGGCAGCGGTCGTCGATGTCCTCGAGGAGGCGGAAGGCTTCCCGAAAATAACTTTTTCTCCGCAGATATGTGGTGAGAAACCACACGCTGAGCAGCAGGAGCCAGAAGATACAGATCAGCGTGATGTTCGCGGCGGGATAGCCTGTGATATGTAAAAAAGCGGAGAGCAGAGCCATGCACACCAGATGCAGCAGCAGGAGCAGTCCTTTGTCTTTCCCAAAAGCAGATAGTTTCATATGCGGTATCCCAGTCCTCTCTTCGTCTCAATAAAATCATGCAGTCCGATCGTTTTCAGCTTGTCCCGAAGCCTTGTGACATGGACGCTGAGCGTGTTGTCGTCCAGAAAGATGCGGTTTTCCCACAGATATTCCATCAGATCTTCCCTTGCCACAAAGGAGTCCGGACGCAGGAACAGAAGGTGCAGGATCTTCATCTCCGTTTTGGTCAGATCCGCGTTTCTGCCGCCGAAGGTCAGCCGGCAGGCGGCGATATCCAACTCCGCGCCTCTGTGGGAGAATCTTGCGTCGCTGCGGCGCTCCTCCGCTTTGGAGGTGCGCTTTAAGACGGCTGAGATTCTGGCGAGCAGGATGGCGGGCAGAAAGGGCTTGGTGATATAGTCGTCGGCACCCTTCAGCATGCCGGTCAGCTCGTCCATGGAGTCTGTGCGGCCGGTCAGAAAAATGACAGGAGTGTCAGAACTCTGGCGCAGCTGCGTGCAGATATCGAAGCCGGAGCTGCCGTTCAGGTTGATATCCAGCAGGACAAGGTCGGCCTTTTCGTTCGCCGCCGTCTGCGGGATCCGGTCGAAAGTGTCCGGCGCGGCGACCTGATACATGGCGTTTTCCAGCAGTACTTTCAATTCGTTTCGGAGGATCGGGTCATCCTCTGCGAGCAGTATCCTGTAGGGCATATTTTTCCTTCTTTCAGCAATGCGGCGCAGACAGATCAGTTCAGATACCGGATCTGCTGGACATCGATCAACTCATGGATGCACAGGGTTTTCCGGCATTTTTCCCGGTCTGTCATGCGGAGCGCGGTGATCTGGCTGTTGTTGTAGGTTTTATAATAGTAGATTCCCCTGGTGGCGTTGATACAGCAGGAGTAGGTGGTGAGGTCGTCCAGACCGTCCTTTGTCAGCGAGGTTCCCTTTACGACGGAGACGGAATCCAGGATATGAAAGAACTGGGTGACAGAGCTCACCTCGTCCTCCTCACAGACGGAATTGAACTTGGTGAACGATGCTCTCACGAACCGGGAGGTGGGGGAGGTGTCGCCGGGCAGACCGATGGCGCCCATGCCCATCCCGTATTGCTGCAGGTTTAACCGGTCGGAGAAACGGTTTTCCGGGCAGCGGGGAGTGAGGTTCATGTAGTTGTTGAGGTTGGCGAGATGGTAGGAGAAAGGCGGATTGTTTGTCAAAATACCGACAGGATTGTCATAAATTTTAAGCCCGTCCTCCATCTGCTCCAGAATAATGCATTCGGTGCCGTCGCTGATCATCCAGTGCAGCTGCGCCACCGGCAGATCTTCCGCCAGAGGCGTATCCGCGATATTCAGGCGGGACAAAATATCCCGAAAGTCGGCGATTTTCGTGTAGAGCCCCAGAAAATAGGGGATCAGTTCATAGGGGCAGAGATTGAATCTGTCTTTATTCCGGCAACAGAAATGAGCGTTTTTCGGGAAGTAGAGTCCGGCCATGGACAGTCCCCTCTCGTTGGTCGCCTCCGCGTACAGCGGATAGCAGTCCCGGACGGACGCCATGCCGATCATGGCGTATTTTGTACGGATCGCGGAACCGTTTTTCAGATCGAATCGATAATTCCTCGGCGTGATGACGACCTTTTCGTTAAACCGGTATTCCAGGTCCAGATTCCTGCCGAAGTAATGGTCTTTTGTTTGGAAATCAATACAGGTGCACATAGCTGAGTCCTCTCTGAACGTTTTTATTATTATACACAATATTGTGCTTCCATAGCTATAAAAATTTCAGAAAATAAGTTATACTGGAACGGAAGGAGGCGCAGAGAGGATGAGCGATCTGAAAAAAATACCAGGCGTGGGCGCCAATATGGAAAGACATTTGCAGAACATCGGGATCTATTGTATTGCGGATCTGAGGGGAAAGGATCCGGAGGTTTTGTACGAGATGGACTGTCTGCACAAAGGGTTTCGGGATGACCGGTGCGTGCTGTATGTGTTCCGGTGTGCGGTGTATTTTGCGGAGCATGAGAAGCACGAGCAGGAGAAGTTAAGATGGTGGTATTGGAAGGACAGGGAGTATCCGGAGAAGTTTTTATAGAAAAATGTCGAAGATTTTGCTATACTGATGGGAAGAGCATAGAAGAATGTGGACGACGGTGCGATAAATGAAAAAAAAGAACGGGATGAAAGCGGCGCTGTTCGCAGTTTTGTGTGCGGGAATGCTCTGCACGGGCTGCGGCGGCAAGGAGAAGAACAGCAATATCAATGAGGGCATGACGGCCATCGAGGAGCTGCGCTATGAGGACGCGCTCGCCTGTTTTGACAAGGCTCTTGTGTCGGGGGAGGACAAAAGACTGATCTTCCGGGGGCAGGGGCTGGCGAATCTGGGGCTGGCAAGGTACGCGGAGGCGGCGGCGGCGCTGGAACAGTGCCTCTCCTCCGGCAGCTGTATCCCGGATGCCATGGATTACGATGTGAACTATTATCTGGCCACCGCTTACTACAAGGCGGGGCGGCCGGAGGACGCGAAGAAAGTCTATGACGCGGTCCTGGCGCTGAAGGGCGATGCGAGGGAGGCCTATTTTATGCGGGGGATCGTGCAGATCCGGATGGGGAATTATGAGTTGGCCAAGCCGGATTTCGACAAGGCGATCGAACTGGCGCCCACGGACTACGATCAGCTGGTGGAAATTTATAAGGTGATGGATGAGACCGGTTATCAGGAGATGGGGACGGCCTATCTGGAATCGGCGATCCAGAAGGCCCCGAAAGATATGAGCAATTATGACAAGGGGCGGATTTATTTTTACCTGGAGGATTTCGAGTCGGCCAGAAATTATCTGGAACAGGCCAGGGACGCGGGGGACGCCCAGGCGACCTACTATCTCGGGAAGACCTGGGAGAATCTTGGGGAGTACAATTACGCCGCCAGCGTCTATCTGTCCTATCTGCAGGATCAGGGGGAGAGCGCGCTGATCTACAACCAGCTGGCGCTTTGCTATGTGCAGTTGGAGGATTATGAATCGGCGCTTTCCGCCCTGCAGTCCGGGCTGGCACTGGAGGATGCGGCGCTGCGGCAAACCCTGTCTTTCAATCAGATCGTGGTCAACGAGAGGCAGGGAAACTTCAAGCAGGCGGCGCAGCTGATGAGCAAATACATACAGGACTATCCGGACGACGAAACGGCGGTCAGGGAAAATGAATTTTTGCGCTCCAGGTGATGCGGCGGCCGAGGGAGCGGGCGATGATTTGCAACAACAGAAAACAGGAGGAAATGACATGATCAACAGACTGGTAGACAGGATCAGGGAGACGGGAGCGCCCATCGTGGTGGGGCTTGATCCCATGCTTTCCTATATTCCGGAGCAGGTTCTGGCGAAGGCTTTTTCGGAGTACGGAGAGACCCTTGAGGGGGCGGCGCAGGCGATATGGGAGTTCAATAAGGGAATTATAGATAACACCTGTGATTTAATTCCTGCCGTGAAGCCGCAGATCGCCATGTATGAGCAGTTCGGCGTGGAGGGACTGAAGGCCTTCGAGAAAACCGTGAAGTACTGTAAGGAGAAGGGGCTGGTGGTGATCGGGGATGTGAAGAGGGGGGATATCGGCTCCACCTCGGCGGCCTACGCGGCGGCGCATCTCGGAAAGGTGACGGTGGGGACAAACCGGATTGCCGCCTTCGACGAGGATTTTGCCACGGTGAATCCCTACCTCGGTTCGGACGGCGTGAAGCCCTTTGTGAAGGTCTGCCAGGAGGAGAAAAAAGGTATCTTCGTGCTGGTAAAGACGTCCAACCCCAGCAGCGGGGAGTTTCAGGACAGGCTGATCGACGGCAGGCCGCTGTATGAGCATGTGGGCGAGAAGGTGGCCCAGTGGGGAGAAGAGTGCATGGGCGATTCCTACAGCTATGTGGGCGCGGTGGTTGGCGCCACCTATCCCGAGATGGGGAAGATCCTCCGGAAGATCATGCCGAAGGCCTATATTCTGGTGCCGGGTTACGGGGCCCAGGGCGGAAAGGGCGCGGACCTCATACATTTCTTTGACGAGGACGGGCTGGGCGCCATCGTCAATTCCTCCAGAGGCATCATCGCCGCATGGCAGCAGGAGAAGTACGGAAAGTACGGCCCGGAACATTTCGGCGAGGCGTCAAGGGCGGCCGTGCTGGATATGAGGGAAGATATCGCGGAAGCGCTTGAAAACAGATAGAAATGCGAATAAAATGACGGCTGTTTTCTGTCAGGACAGGAGGGAGTCGTCTTTTTTTTGTTGACATTCTCGATATTCGAGAATATAATGAAAACAAGAATACTCGATTATCGAGAATAGGGGAGGTGATGAGATGCCGCGCCTGAAATTTCAGACATTGACAGAGCAGATGTTTTACACATTGCTCTGTCTGAAGGAGGAGTGCTGCGGGATGGATATTCTGGATCGGGTGCCCGCCATGACGGAGGGCAGGGTGAGCGTTGGCTCCGGCACTCTCTATACCCTGTTGGAGCAGTTTCTGGAGGCGGACATGATACGGGAGACCAGGGTGGAGGGCAGGCGGCGCAGCTATATCCTGACGAAAAAGGGGCGGGATATGCTGGAGAGGGAGTACGGACGTATCCGGTCGCAGGCCGCAGATTACCGGAGGATTTTCGGGGAGGATATGGAGGTGCAGTGATGAGAGAGACGAAAAGATGTATACCGAAGTTCACGTTCTACGACAAAGCCGGTATCCGGAAATATCTGGAGGAGCAGGCCGAGCGGGGCTGGATGTTGGAAAAAATATCCGTGAACTGGGTGTTTCGCAGGATCGAGCCGAGAAAGCTCCGTTTCTCTGTGACCTATTTTCCGAAGAAATCCGTCTTTGAGGCGGAGGGATCCGAGGAGCAGAGGCTTTTCTGGGATTTCTGTGAGCATGCGGGCTGGAAGCTGGCGGCGACGAACGAGCAGATGCAGATCTTCTACAATGAGAAGGAAGATCCGGTGCCGATCGAGACGGATGCCGTGATGGAGGTGGAGAAAGTGCACCAGTCGGCGAAGAAGAGTTATGTGTTCCCCTATATCCTTCTGCTGGCTTCCTGGCTGCTGCAGGTGGGGATGAACCTGCAGAGGTTTGGACGTGATCCGCTGGGGACGCTGGCGGACAATGCGGTGCTGTTTCTCCTTCTGGGGGGGACGCTGTTTGCGGTCTACGTGATCAGGGAGATCGTCCGCTACTTTCTCTGGTACAAAAAAGCGAAGAGGGCTGCGGAGGAGAGCGGGCGTTTTGTCCCGGCGGAGGGCGTCGGCAGAGTCTGGAGCCTGCTGCCGTATTGCGCGATTTTCTTTATTTTGCTGGAAATGTTCTTTTTGAGCAGCAGCCGGCTGGCGCGGGTCTTTTTCTATATGCTTTTGATGGTGGGTTTCCTGACGGCGTTGATCGCGGGAGTCTCGGGCTGGATGAAGCGAAAGGGCGTGTCCGCGGCGGTGAACCGGCTGACGGTTATTGTCATCGGTATTGGGTTCACCATCGTTACGACGCAGGGCATGTTTCTCATGGTGATCAGAGGAAATTTCTCCCACGGGGGGAGGTCTGAGACTTACGAATACGAAGGCAGGACGTATGAGGCGGGACGCGACGAACTGCCGCTGACGGTGGAGGATCTGCTGCAGGGGGAATTTGACGGGGACCCCCGGGAACGGTACTCCTATGAACTGACGAAGAAGGAGTCCTTTGTCCTCACCAGGATCGAGGCGAGGCAGATGCCGAGACGGGACGCCGGAAACCTTCCCGCCATGCGATACACCGTCACGAAGATCAAACTGCCGTTTTTGTACGACTGGTGTCTTCGGGCTGTGAAGGACAGCTATTTTTACTCCCGGGAATATAACGGAGAGGCGTCGTACCATGAACTGCGCGGGATGGACGCCGCGCCCTGGGGTGCGGACGAGGCGTACCGCGTGTACCGGGACAAAGAGGCGGAGAAGGAATATGTGGTCTGTTACGGGAATGTGATCGTGGAGGTGAATACGGAGTGGGAGCTGACGGAGGGGCAGATGGGGATCGTCGGAGAAAAGTTTTAAACGATTTGGAGATTCAAAACGACTGCCATGCAGAACAAAACAGTTGATTACAGGCGGTAAATATGGTAAAATTGGAAAGAAATTTCAACAGATAAAAGAAAATACAAAGAATGAGGAGAGCGCCGGCATATGGAAAGGTATAAAGAGGAATTTATCGAGTTCATGGTGGACAGCGATGTGCTTAAATTCGGGGACTTTGTCACAAAGAGCGGCAGAAAGACACCGTTTTTTGTCAACACGGGGTTTTACCGGACAGGGGCGCAGCTGCGCAAACTGGGCGGCTATTACGCGAAGGCCATCCACGATAAATTTGGACTTGATTTTGACGTTCTGTTCGGCCCCGCCTACAAAGGGATTCCGCTGAGTGTGGCGGCTTCCATGGCGATCTCGGAAAACTATGATAAAGATATCAAATACTGTTCCAACAGAAAAGAGATAAAGGATCACGGCGATAAGGGAATCCTGTTAGGGAGTCCGCTTGCGGCAGGCGATAAGGTGCTTCTGATCGAGGATGTGACTACGGCGGGAACCTCCATAGAGGAGACACTGCCGATCATTCGGGCGCAGGGAGATGTGCAGGTCTGCGGCCTGGTGGTCAGTGTGGACCGGATGGAGCGCGGCAAGGGTGAAAAAAGCGCCCTGGCGGAGATCTCCGAGACCTACGGCTTTGAGACGGCGGCGATCGTGACGATGGCGGAAGTGGTGGAACATCTGCATAACCGTCCTTACAGGGGGAAAGTTTATATTGATGATAGTTTGAAAGCGGCGATAGACGCATACTATGCGCAGTACGGAGCGTAGAACAGGAGGCAGGCGGATCATGGAAGAAAAAACTTTTAAGACATTGAACGGCACGGGCGCACTGAATATTGTACTCGGTGTGATCGGTATTGTGGCAGGTGTGACGGGAGGGGTGCTGTTGATCATCAGCGGAGCAAAACTTCTTTCGAGAAAATCAAAGATGTTGTTTTAGCATGGACGGGTGCTTTCCGCGGGAAGTGCCCTTTTCGTTTATGGGATATGGCGGAGAATGTCGGATGGCGAAGAAAAATTATATTTTTACCAATAAGGAACACCCCAGAAAGGCGATCATGTCTACCATATTGGGCGTACTGTCGTCAGCATCCCTTATTCTGGCGGCATATTTGTCCTACATGGATAAGGGGGCGGAAAATATGAGGTATGGATCGGCCTGCTTTCTTGCCATGATCTTTGCCTTTGTGGGTGTGGTGCTGGGAGTGCTCGGCAGGATGGAAAAAGATAAGTTTTATCTGTTCTGCTATGTCGGAATCGCGCTGAATCTGCTGGCGATCGGGCTGGTGAGTCTGATCCTGTATGCGGGGGCGCTGCTTTGAGGAAGGGAAGGGTGGAATAACAAGTGTTACTGTATCGAGACGAGGAAGAAATCTATGTGGAGCGTCTGGAACTTGCGGAGGGACGGATCTCGGAAATATTGGATTCGCTCGACGGGGATCGGGAGGAAGAAGGGAAGGATTCTTTTTTGTGCTATTTCCGGAGTCAGTTTTCGTTCTGTAATATGTGCTGTAAGTTGAATAAGCATCTGCGCTCCGGCGATGGAGAAAAAGATTCCCTGGAGGAGCTGCGGGAGTTAAACCGCGGTCTGTATGAGGAGATACTGCCTGAAAATTATGGCGAGAGCTGGTCCAATCCGGCTGTGTGCCGGGAGAAGCTGGGGGAGTACGGCCAGCTTTTATGCGCGCTGGCCGCGGAGATGCGGGCGCAGATCGCAGCCTGCTATGAGAGAAGGGCGCAGGAGCTGGTGATCAGGCAGGAGCTCCTGCTGGAGGTTTACGGCGCTTTCGAGAGCGCCTTTGAGGAAGGGATGAAGGGCCCGAAGGCGGAGGAGATCCGGGAAATTCTGTACTGGTATGTCAGCGATTATTCGGAAGTGGTGATGGAGAGGCGGGTGCGGACACAGGTAGATCCGGCGGAGGATTTCTGCGCGAAGATCGTGATGGAGGCGGATCTGTCGGATAACCGTTTTCTCTATGCCTACGGGGAGTATGTGACGAAGCAGGAAGAAAGAATGGCGGACTATCTGCGGGGGCTTCCCGAGGAGAAGATACAGTTGATCGCGGACACATACACGGAAGGCTACCGGATGGGTTTTGTGCTGGGCAGGAAGGATCTGTCGAAGAAAAAGACGGTGAATATCCGTTATCATCTGGGGTTTGAGCGGATCATCCGGGCGGCGGTGAAAAATTTTGAGAAGATGGGGCTTAAGCCCGTCATATACCGTCAGGCTGTGAGTATTCTGGAAGGGAAAGGGATAAACCGGATCGGCGTTTACGGCGCCGCGGCCAACAGGCAGTTTGACTATGACCACAGAGAGGATATCGGGCTCATCCTGGATAAGAAGCTGGTAAACCGGAAGCTGGAACTTTTAAAAAACAGTTTTGAGGAGAACAGGGAGTGGGCTTTTGTACACGCCGGGCCTGCCGTGATGGAGATTTTCGGGGAGGCGGATTTTACGCCGGAGAATAAGGACTGCGCGGTGAAGCTGACGGAGAAGCAGCAGAAATTATCCGTGGAATACGCGTCGGGGGCGGGACAGATCACCAACGAATATATCAGAGGGGAGGAGCGCAGCTTTACGATCATCGCCTTTCCCGTGCCGGATATCGGGGAGCGCTTCGAGGAAGTTTTTGACGAGACGATCCGCCTGAATACGCTGGATTATAACCTTTACAGGGATATCCAGCAAAAGATCATCGATGTGCTGGATGAGGCGGAATATTGCATTATCAGGGGGATGGGGGAGAACCGTACCGATATGAAGGTGATGCTCCATAAGCTGACGGACCGGGCGCATCAGACGAACTTTGAAAATTGTGTGGCGGATGTCAATATCCCGGTGGGGGAAGTGTTCACATCGCCCCTTCTCGCGGGTACCGAGGGGACACTGCATGTGACAAAAGTATTTTTGAACGAGCTGCAGTATGAGAACCTGGAACTGACTTTCCGGGACGGCATGGTGACGGATTATAACTGCACCAATTTTGAGACGGAGGCGGAGAATAAGAAGCTGGTCAGGGATACGGTGCTGTTTCACCATGACACGCTGCCTCTCGGGGAATTTGCCATCGGCACGAATACCACGGCATATGTGGCGGCAAAGCGCCTTGAGATCGAGGATAAGCTGCCGATCCTGATCGCGGAGAAGATGGGACCGCATTTTGCGGTGGGAGATACCTGTTATTCCCATGCGGAGGATGTGGCGGTCTATAATCCCGACGGCAAGGAGATCATCGCCAGGGATAACGAGAAGTCTCTTGTCAGGAAGGAACACCCGGAACTGGCATATTTCAATTGTCACACGGATATCACGATCCCCTACGATGAACTGGGGGAGGTTTCCGCAGTCAGGGCGGATGGAAGCGTTGTGATGGTCATTGAGGAAGGACGGTTTGTGCTGCCGGGCTGTGAGGTGCTGAATGAACCGCTGCTTTCCGGGGGGTGATGCGGGCGGATAAATCGGATAATAGAGAAATACATTATAGAGACAGTAAAAGAATAAAGAATGGCAACAGGAGAAGGGACAATGAAAAACTGGAAGTTGAGCAGAAAAATCACACTTTGGATCATGTTGATCGTTATGTTATGTATGAGTTTGCTCTATATAACGGCAAACAAAACGCTGAACGGTATGATGCAGGAATCGGAACGGAATCATATGGAAAGTATGCTGGCGGGTCAGACTGCGGTGATCGAAGAGCATGTGACACGACAGGAGGATATGCTGAGTGCGTTCAGCAAAGCCCCGGTGGTCAGGGAACTTTTGAAGGACGCGGGCAATGCGGAAAAGCAGGCGGCGGCGCAGGAATATACGGAATATTTTTATGAAGGCCTGAAAAACTGGGAAGGGCTCTACATAGGAGAGTGGGATACCCATGTTATCGCACATTCCAATCCGAATGTCATCGGAATCGTGACAAGAGAGGGAGAAGGGCTTAAGGCGCTGCAGAATGAAATGACATCGAGAGGCGGGCTGTACGACGCCGGTATCATTGTTTCTCCGGCTTCCGAAAAACTGATACTGTCCATGTACTGTCCGGTTTTTGACACGGACGGAAAAACCATTCTTGGTTATGTGGGCGGCGGGCCCTTTGCGGAAGAAATGGAGGCTCTTTTAAACGGACTGAAAAGTGAGGAGGATACAGAGCGCTACTATATGATCAATGTGGAGACCGGTACCTATATTTTCGCGGATGATAAATCCCTGATCGCGACCGGGATTCAGGATGAGATGCTGCTGCAGGTCATCGATCAGATAAAGGCCGGGCAGAGCGCGGGTGAGATGGTCTATGAGGGGAAGGAAGAGAATTTTGTTGTAAGTTATCAATATATCGATAAACATGGCTGGGCGGTCATCTCCTGCGACAGCGAGGACAATATTTACAGTACGGCCAGGGAGAATATGGTTATCCTGGGAGAGATCTGTATAGTTTTTGTATTGATCATCAGCGTACTTTCCTTTGTGATGATTGTGATCAGCATGCGGCCTCTGCGGTATGTGGAGGAAGCCATTATCGGGCTGAGCAATCTGAGGCTGCAGAAAAACAGAAAGTTGGAACCCTGGATCGGAAAGCGAAGTGAGATCGGGAAGATCGCAACGGCCATGGATTCTCTGTACGGAGCACTGCAGGAGATGGTGGCGACATTGACGGACTGTTCCTCTTCGCTCAGCGGTTCCGCTGTGGCAATGCAGGATTCTTCCGATGTTTTGATCTCCTGTGTGGCGGATAATACCAGAGCCGCGACGACATTCGCGCAGCACACGGAGCAGATCAACGAGACCGTGACGAAGGTGGACCAGGAAGTAGGAGAGATCGCGCAGGTTGTGGCTGAGGTAGAACAGCAGATCAAACAGGGCAGCGTTCATGGGACGCAGCTTTTGGGTGAGGTTGAGCGGATGCAGCGCCTGGCGGATAATACCATGACGAGTACAAAACAGCAGATCGAGGACAATCAAAAAGCCATCGAAAAGGCGATGGAAGAGCTGCAGACGTTGATGCGCATCGATGATATGGCGGCAAAGATACTCAGCATTGCCAGCCAGACCAATCTGCTGTCCCTGAATGCTTCGATCGAGGCGGCGAGAGCCGGGGAGGCGGGCAAAGGTTTTGCGGTGGTAGCCGAGGAGATCGGCGGCCTGGCGGGCAATTCCTCCGAGGCAGCAACGCAGATCCAGGCGATCTGCAATGAGACAAGGGACAATATCGGGAATGTACAGAAATGTTTCGATCAGGTCATCCAGTTTTTGCAGAATGATGTGCAGTCCCGCTTTACGGAATTTGCGGATTCGACCAGAGATTACTATCAGTCTATCCAGGACATTCAGCGCATTATTGCGGATATCGCGGAGGCTTCCGGCATCTTTGCCGATACGGTGCAGAATATCCAGTCCCAGATCCGGGAGGTATCGGATGTGCCCGGGGCAGAGAATATCAGCAGCGAGGATATGCTGGATAAGGCGAGACAGACGGAGGAGACAACGGAGGCGATGACGGTGATCGTAGATCGGAACAAGGAGAACGCGAATGCGATCAGCGGTATTGTGAAGCGGTTTTCGTGAATGATTTCCGGGGAGTTTTCGGTTTAGATATTGCGCAGATCGGGAATTTCGGCTACACTATGGAAGGAAAAGGAGGATAAGGAAATGGCACAGGTAGGAATTGTGATGGGCAGTGATTCGGATATGCCGGTGATGGCGAAAGCGGCGGGGATTCTGGATCAGCTCGGTATCAGTTATGAGATGACGATCCTTTCGGCGCACAGGGAGCCGGAGGAGTTTTTCGCTTACGCAAAGGGGGCCGAGGCAAAGGGGTTTAAGGTGATCATTGCCGGAGCCGGCATGGCGGCACATCTGCCCGGTATGTGCGCGGCGATCTTTCCGATGCCGGTGATCGGGATCCCGATGCATACCACATCTCTGGGCGGCCGGGATTCCCTGTATTCCATCGTGCAGATGCCTTCCGGTATTCCGGTGGCTACGGTGGCGATAAACGGCGGCGCAAATGCAGGTCTTCTGGCGGCAAAGATCCTTGCCACTTCCGATGAGGCGCTGCTGAGAAAGCTGAAAGAGTACAGTGAGAACATGAAGCGGGAAGTGCAGGCGAAAGATCAAAAGTTACAGGAAGTCGGATATAAAAATTACGGTAAATAGGAGAGCGGGGATGGATTACAAAAAAGCAGGCGTAGATATCGAGGCGGGCTACAAGTCCGTGGAACTGATGAAGCAGTATGTGAGGCGGACCATGCGCCCGGAGGCGCTGGGGGGGCTCGGCGGATTTTCCGGCGCCTTTTCCATGGAACGTTTTAAGGAGATGGAAAAACCGACACTTGTGTCGGGAACGGACGGTGTGGGCACAAAGTTAAAACTGGCGTTTGTGTTGGACAAACATGATACGATCGGAATCGACTGTGTTGCGATGTGCGTCAACGATATCGCCTGCGCAGGCGGGGAACCGTTATTCTTTCTGGATTATATCGCCTGCGGAAAAAACTTTCCCGAGAAAATTGCATCTATAGTAAAGGGAGTGGCGGAAGGCTGTGTGCAGTCTGACGCGGCACTGATCGGCGGAGAGACGGCGGAGCATCCCGACCTGATGCCGGAGGAGGAGTACGACCTTGCCGGTTTCGCGGTTGGCATTGTGGATGAGAAGGATATGATCACCGGCGCGGATATCAAAGCGGGCGACGTGCTTGTCGGCATCGCCAGTTCCGGCGTGCACTCCAACGGATTTTCCCTTGTCAGAAAAGTGTTTGACATGACGAGAGAAAGCCTGGATACGTATTATGATGTATTGGGGACGACGTTGGGTGAGGCGCTTCTGGCGCCGACCAGGATTTACGTGAAGGCGCTGAAAGCCGTGAAGGCGGCGGGCGTGCGCGTGAAGGGCTGCAGTCATATCACGGGCGGCGGTTTTTACGAGAATATTCCAAGAATGCTGCCCGAGGGCGTCTGTGCCGTGATAAAGAAAGACAGTTACGATGTTTTGCCGATTTTCGGACTGCTGCAGGAGAAGGGCGGCATAGAAGAGAAAATGATGTATAATACTTACAACATGGGGCTGGGCATGGTACTCGCGGTGGATAAGGCGGATGCGGAAAAGACCATGGCGGCGTTGAGCGAGGCGGGCGAGAAGGCCTATATTGTCGGCAGTGCGGAGGCAGGCGAAAAAGGAGTGACATTATGCTGAGAGTGTTGGTCTGTGTCTCCGGGGGAGGGACGAACCTGCAGGCGATCCTGGACGCGAAAGAGGCGGGAAAACTGGAGGATGTGGAGCTGGTCCGGGTGATCAGCAACAAGAAGGACGCCTACGCGCTGGAGAGGGCGAAGAAGGCGGGCATAGAGGGGATCTGTGTCTCCCCGAAGGATTTTCCGGACAGGGAGGCATTTCACGGAGCTTTCCTGGCCGCAGTGGATGAGGCGGCGCCCGATCTGATTGTGCTGGCGGGTTTTCTGGTGGTGCTTCCGGCCGAGATGATCGCCCGTTACCGGAACCGGATCATCAACATCCATCCGTCCCTGATTCCCTCTTTCTGCGGGAAGGGGTACTACGGATTGAAGGTGCATGAGGCCGCCCTGACGAGAGGCGTTAAAATAACAGGCGCTACGGTTCATTTTGTGGACGAGGGGACGGACACCGGGCCCATCATCCTGCAGAAGGCTGTGATGGTACAGGAGGGCGACACACCGGAAATTTTGCAGAGACGAGTGATGGAGGAAGCCGAGTGGGTGATTCTGCCGGAGGCGATCCGGCGGATCGCGGCAGGTTATGTCAGCGGGAATCCATTGCGACAGGGATAGCGACGATAAAAGGTACGGGCTTATGACTGTGCCGGGATGGAGGTTAAATATGGACATTTTAATTGTCGGCAGCGGCGGCCGCGAGCACGCGATCGCCATGAGCGTTTCAAAGAGCCCCAGGGCCGGAAAGATCTACTGCGCGCCGGGGAACGCGGGCATCTCACAGGTGGCGGAGTGCGTTCCGATCGGCGCCATGGAATTTGAAAAACTGGTATCCTTCGCAAAGGAGAAGGAGATCGGCCTGGTGATCGTCGGTATGGATGATCCGCTGGTGGGCGGCCTGGTGGACGAGATGGAGGCGGCGGGGATCCGTACTTTCGGACCGCGGAAGAATGCGGCGATCCTGGAGGGGAGCAAGGCGTTCTCCAAGGATCTGATGAAGAAATACCATATCCCCACGGCAGCATACGAGACCTTCGACGACGCGGAGAAAGCTCTGGAATATCTGAGGACAGCAGATTATCCGATCGTGCTGAAGGCGGATGGGCTTGCGCTGGGCAAGGGCGTATTGATCTGCAGCACGGAGGAGGAGGCGCAGGAGGGCGTGAAGACCATTATGGAGGACAAGAAGTTCGGAGATGCCGGAAATCGTATGGTCATCGAGGAATTTATGACAGGAAGAGAAGTATCGGTGCTGTCCTTTGTGGATGGAAAGACCATCAGGATCATGTCCTCGGCGCAGGATCACAAGCGGGCGGGGGACGGCGATACCGGTCTGAACACCGGCGGCATGGGCACCTTCTCCCCCAGTCCTTTCTATACGGAGGAGATAGATGAATACTGTAAAAAGTATATTTATCAGGCGACAGTGGACGCCATGGCGGCGGAGGGGAGACCTTTCCGGGGCGTTATCTTCTTCGGGCTGATGTTGACGGAGAAGGGGCCGAAGGTGTTGGAGTATAACGCCAGGTTCGGAGACCCGGAAGCGCAGGTGGTGCTGCCCCGGATGAAAAACGATATCCTGGAAGTGATGGAAGCCTGTGTGGACGGAAAACTGGATGCGATCGATCTGGAGTTTGAGGACAATGCGGCGGTCTGCGTTGTGCTGGCCTCCGAGGGATACCCGCTGCACTATGAAAAAGGGCTTGCGATTTCCGGTTTAGAGCGGTTTGACGCGGAGGAAGGATATTACTGTTTCCACGCGGGTACGAAATTTGATGAGAGCGGAACCCTTGTCACAAACGGCGGCAGAGTACTTGGCATCACCGCGAAAGGTTCGGACCTGAGAGAGGCGAGAAGGCATGCCTATGAGGCGACGGAGTGGGTGCAGTTCGCGAACAAGTATATGAGATGGGATATCGGCAACACTATAATGGAGTTGTAAAACAGATCAATCATAATGACAAGAGAGTAAGAGAGGTTCTACATGAGAGGGAAAAGGTTAGTCAGAGGTACTATAGTAACCTTGCTCTGCATCATGGGCATGTTGTATTTTAACAGTTCCGTGAGCAAGGCATACTGGGTCGTTGTCAAGAGCGATAATACCAGAGTGCGCAACTCGGCGAGCACCGGTAGCGAAGTGATGACTGCAGTGAATGCGGGGGATAAACTGGATGTGGTCAGCGAGGAGCAGGACAGTGAGGGTAAGACCTGGTACAGGGTATCGATCAATAATGTGTCCGGTTATGTCCGCGGGGATACCGTGGAGAAAGCTCCGGAGGGAGATGCGGAAGTGACGTTGTCCTCCGCATCGGAGCAGACGGAGCCGACGCAGCCGGCGGCTTCCTCCTCGGTGGAGACGATGCCTTCCCAGGCCGCCACCGTGACGACGGACAATGTGAATGTGCGCTCCAGCGCGTCCACCAGCGCGGAATCGGTGACAAAGCTGCCCAAGGGTGCGGCGGTGACATTGACCGGAACTTCTACGGACAGCAGCGGGAAGAAGTGGTATCAGGTGAATTTTATCAACAACGGTTCCAATGTGACGGGATTTATCCGGGAGGATTGTGTGGAGCTCGGCGAAGTGGTGGAGCCCGCACCGACGGAAGAGACGCCGGAGGGAGAAGCCGGCGGGGATGAACTGGCCGAAATGTACGAGGATATGCCGACAGAGGGGGAGACCGGGGGGAACAATGACTATGAACTCTTCTTTGAGCCGGACCAGGAAGGCGTGGACTGCTGGTATATTCATGACAATATAGCGCAGAAGCGCTATAAACTGGAACAGCTTCTGCAGGCGGATGAGATGAATACCCACAATGTGGAGATCAAGGATAAAGAGATCCAGAAGATGAGGATCGCAGTGATCATTCTCGCGGGGCTTTTTGTGATCGCCCTGATCGCACTCGGAATCTTCGGCTTTAAGTATCATGATCTGAAAGAGGATGACGATGACGACGAGGATGACGACGACGATGAGGATGACGATTTCAGAGAGGCTCCTCCCGTGAGAAGAAGAGTGCAGACGGAAGCCAGAACCGGGAGCAGGGAGAGCGTCCGCACCGGGGGAAGGGGCGCGAGGGCAACAGGACGCAGACCGGAAGCGGGCAGTGCCAGAAGACCGGAGGCGGAGGGAAGGACCGTCCAGAGGCGGCCTCAGCAGAGAAGACCGGAGGAGGAGATACCGAGGCGGCCTGCCGCCGGGGCGGTGAGGACTCGGAGCGCCCAGCCTGCGGCTCCTGTCAGAAGAGCGCCTGCCCACCAGGAGAGCGTGCCTGCGCGCAGACCGGCGAGACCGGATGTGGAATGGAAGTCCAAAAATTTTTTGACAGAGGATGACGATGATTTTTCGTTCATAAACATGGACGATGACGAATAAAAATGATGTACGATGGACGGCCGGCAATTTGTCGGCTGTACCGTTGTGTGCGGAGTTTCAGACAGGAGGAATGTAACAGATGCAGTCACCTTATACGGAAAAAGCAAAATCGGTTTTGCAGCGGGCGGCGAAGGCGGCGCGCAAATCAGGCCAGGGATATATCGGAACGGAGCATATTTTGCTGGGCCTTTACCGTGAAGAGAACAGTGTGGCGTACAGAGTGCTGGCGGAGAACGGGCTGGATGAGAGCAGACTGCTGCAGTTGATCCAGGATTATATCGTGCCGGAAGTCAGCGTTGTGATCAAGGAGAGGGAAGGATATTCCCCGAAGGCGAAAATTCTTCTGGAGGAGGCGGCGAAGCAGGCGGAGCGATTCGGCTCCGACCTGATCGGAACCGAACATCTTCTGCTTGCCATGATCAAGGAGAGTGATAATGTGGCTGTAAGGCTTCTGACAACGATGGGGATATCGGCGCAGAAAGTGTATGCGGACACACTGTATGCGATCGGAGAAGATCCCAATCTGTACAAGACGGATCTGATGAAGGCCAGAGGACAGCAGAAAAAAAAGGGCTCCACGCTGGAACAGTACAGCAGAGATCTGACCGCACTGGCAAAGGAAGGAAAACTGGACCCGGTGGTGGGCAGAGAGTCCGAGATCCAGCGCGTCATCCAGATCATCAGCAGGCGGACGAAGAACAATCCCTGTCTGATCGGGGAGCCCGGCGTGGGCAAGACCGCGGTGGTGGAAGGGCTGGCGCAGCGCATCGTGTCCGGAAATGTGCCCTTTACCGTGCAGGATAAGCGCGTGCTGGTGTTGGATCTGTCCGGCATGGTGGCGGGCAGCAAGTACCGGGGCGAGTTTGAGGAGCGGATAAAAAAGGTGATCGCGGAGGTGATCGCAAGCGGCAACGTGCTGCTGTTTCTGGATGAACTGCACACACTGATCGGGGCCGGCGGCGCGGAGGGCGCCATCGACGCGTCCAATATTTTAAAGCCTTCCCTGGCCAGGGGGGAGATCCAGCTGATCGGCGCAACAACGATAGAGGAGTACCGGAAATATGTGGAGCGTGATGCGGCGTTGGAGCGACGTTTTCAGCCTGTGACGGTGGAGGAGCCCACGGAGGAGGAAGCCGTCGCCATTCTGGAGGGAATTGCCTCCAAGTATGAGGAGCACCACCGTGTGACGATCACGAAGGAAGCGCTGGCGGCGGCGGTGCGTCTGTCCAGCCGTTATATCAATGACAGGAGACTGCCGGACAAGGCCATCGACCTGATCGACGAGGCTTCCTCCGCGGCGAGATTGAAGATCATGAAGACGCCGGAGAAGCTCTATGAGCTGGAGGCTCAGATCAAGGAGTTGGATATCAAGATCGAGCGCTCCATCCGGTTTGAAGCTTATCTGCAGGCCAGCGAGCAGAAGCAGGCCCAGGATGAGTTGGTCAAAAAATACAATCGGCTGAAAGATAAGGTTGAGCGGGAGAGAATGGAGAAGAGCTATGTGGTGACAGAGGAAGACATAGCTGCCGTGACTTCGATGTGGACGAAAATTCCGTTGCAGAAACTGGAGGAGAAGGAGAGCGAGAAGCTGCTCAAGTTAGAGTCCATCCTGCACAAGAGGGTGATCGGGCAGGAGGAGGCTGTCACTGCCGTCTCCAGAGCGATGCGCCGTGGCAGGGTGGGCCTGCAGGATCCCAACAGACCCATCGCGTCGTTTTTGTTCCTCGGACCCACCGGTGTCGGAAAGACGGAGCTCAGCAAGGCCCTGGCGGAGGCGATGTTCGGTTCCGAGAGCTCGCTGATTCGGGTGGATATGTCGGAGTACATGGAGGGGCATTCTGTATCCAAAATGATCGGTTCTCCGCCGGGGTATGTGGGTTTTGACGAGGGAGGCCAGCTCAGCGAGAAAGTGCGCAGGCATCCCTATTCGGTGGTACTTTTCGACGAGATCGAGAAGGCGCATCCGGATGTGTTCAATATTCTGCTGCAGGTGTTGGACGACGGGCATATCACCGACTCCAAGGGGCGCAAGGTGAGCTTTAAGAATACCATCCTGATCATGACATCGAATGTGGGCGCGAAACGGATCGTGGAGCCGAAAAATCTCGGCTTTTCTTCCGGGAGCACGAAGCAGCAGGATTACGAGACCATGAAAAAGAATGTCATGGAGGAGGTAAAGAAGCTCTTTAAGCCGGAATTTATCAACCGGGTGGATGAGATCATGGTATTCCATCAGCTCGACAAAAATAATATGAAAGATATTGTGACACTTCTGTCAGAAAATCTGATCCGGAGGAGCAGGAAACAGATGGATATCACGCTGAAGATCACGCCCGCGCTGAAAGCGCATCTGGTGGATAAGTATACGGATCTGAAGATGGGGGCAAGACCGCTGCGCAGGGCGATCCAGACCGTGGTGGAGGACGCGCTGGCGGAGGAGATCCTATCCGACCGGGTGAAGAGCGGCGATACCGTCTCCGCCGGCTGGAAGGAAGAGAAAGTGACATTTACTGTGAAATAGGTGGCAATATGGCAAAAGGGAAGCAGACTACCGTGTTTTTCTGTCAGGAATGCGGGTATGAGTCCAGCAAGTGGCTGGGGCAGTGCCCCGGCTGCAGACAGTGGAATACTTTTGTGGAGGAGAAGGTACGGCCCTCCTCCCTGCCGGGGATGGGGGGCGGAAAGTCCTCCGCTTCCCGCGCGGCAAAACCGGTGAAACTGCGGGAGATCGAGAGCGGCGGGGAAGAGCGGTTTACCACACATACGGAGGAGCTGGACCGGGTGTTGGGCGGCGGCATCGTGAAAGGTTCTCTGGTGTTGGTGGGCGGAGATCCTGGCATCGGGAAATCCACGTTGCTCCTGCAGGTCTGCCGGCATCTGGCGGAGGATGGAAGGGAGATACTCTACATATCGGGGGAGGAATCCCTGCAGCAGATCAGGCTCCGGGCGGAGCGGCTGGGGAGCTTTTCCGATTCCCTGTCCCTGCTGTGCGAGACAAATCTGGACACGATAGAGGATGTCGTGAAAAAGTGCGGTCCCGCGGTGGTGGTGATCGACTCGATCCAGACGATGTACTGTGAGCAGGTCAGTTCGGCGCCGGGAAGCGTATCCCAGGTCAGAGAGGCCGCCGGGCGGCTTTTACAGCTGGCGAAAGGACTTGACATCTCCGTTTTTCTTGTGGGGCATGTGACGAAGGAAGGCACCGTGGCGGGTCCCAGGGTGTTGGAGCATATGGTGGACACGGTGCTCTATTTTGAGGGGGACAGGTATGCCTCCTACCGGATCCTGCGCAGTGTGAAAAACCGGTTCGGATCGACCAACGAGATCGGCGTTTTTGAGATGCGGCAGGAAGGGCTCACGGAGGTGAAAAATCCTTCGGAGTTTATGCTTTCCGGAAGACCCAGGGGGGCGAGCGGTTCGGTGGTGGTCTGTTCCAGCCAGGGGACAAGACCCATCATGCTGGAGGTGCAGGCTCTCGTCGCCCGGACGAATTTCGGATTTCCCAAAAGGCAGGCGACGGGGACGGATTTTAACCGGATCAATCTGCTGATGGCGGTGTTGGAGAAACGGGTGCAGATGCAGATCGGGGACTGCGACGCCTATGTGAACGTGGCCGGCGGCATCAAAGTGCAGGAGCCGGCGTTAGATCTGGGAATCGTGATGGCGGTCGCGTCCAGCTTCAGGAACAGACCCATCAGGGAGGATGTGGTGGTGTTCGGGGAAGTGGGCTTAAGCGGGGAAGTGCGCGCGGTCAGCATGGCGAAGGAGCGGGTGAAGGAGGCGGGGAAGTTAGGGTTCTCCACGGTCATCCTGCCGGAGAGCAACCGGGCTGCCTGTGAGGAGGAGCGCGGCATCATGCTGGTCGGAGTGAGGAATGTGCAGGAAGCGATAGAGTTTATATAGATGGGAGTTATGTATGAGGAAGTTACTTGTCTATTTGAAGGATTACAAGAAGGAATCGGTACTGGGGCCTCTGTTTAAACTGCTGGAGGCTTCCTTTGAGCTGTTTGTACCGCTGGTGATCGCGCGGATCGTGGACACGGGGATCAGCGGGAGGGATTACGGGTATGTCTGGCGGATGGGGGGCGTGCTGTTGCTCCTGGCGGGGATCGGCCTTGTCTGTTCTGTGACGGCGCAGTATTTTGCGGCGAAGGCGGCGACCGGGTTCGCCACCTGCCTCAGGCACTCGCTGTTTTCCCATATCCAGTCGCTGTCTTTCACGGAGATGGATAAGCTGGGCACGGCTGCGATGATCACAAGGATGACCAGCGATATCAACCAGGTGCAGTCGGGTGTGAATCTGGTACTGCGTCTGTTTCTGCGCTCGCCGTTTATCGTGTTCGGGGCGATGATCATGGCGTTCACGATCGACGGGAAAGCGGCGTTTATCTTCGTGGTGACGATCCCGCTGTTGTCGCTGGTGGTCTTCGGGATCATGCTGATCAGCATCCCGTTATACAAGAAGGTGCAGGCGGGACTCGACCGGGTGCTGGGCAGAACCAGGGAAAATCTGACCGGTGTCCGTGTCATCCGCGCCTTCAACAGAGAAGATGAGGAGCAGGAGGCTTTCACGGCGGAGAATCAGGCGCTGACCAGAATGCAGATGTTCGTGGGGCGGTTTTCCGCCTGCATGAATCCGGTGACCTATATTATCGTGAACGCCGCCACGGTTGTGCTGATCTGGACGGGCGCCGTGCGGGTGGACAGTGGGATCCTGACCCAGGGGCAGGTCATCGCGCTGGTCAACTATATGTCCCAGATCCTGGTGGAACTTGTGAAGTTGGCCAACCTGATCATCACGGTGACGAAGGCTTTCGCCTGCGCGGACAGGATAGCGGGCGTGCTGGAGCTTTCCGGTTCGCTGGAGGAGACGGCAGCTGAGGGGGAGACGGATTTTCGGCAGGAGCAGGCGGAAACCGGCAGTGCTTACATTCAATTTCAGCATGTGGATTTCTCCTACAAGGATGCCGGCGCCGACGCGCTGACGGATATCGACTTCACGGTGGAAAAGGGACAGACCGTGGGTATCATCGGAGGAACCGGTTCCGGCAAGACCACGCTGGTGCATCTGCTTCCGAGATTTTACGATGTGTCCGCCGGGAAAGTGCTGGTAGGCGGGGAGGATGTGAGAAACTATTCTTTGAGTGCGCTGCGGCACAAGATCGGCATTGTGATGCAGAAGTCGGTGCTGTTCCACGGCACGGTGCGGGAGAACCTGCGCTGGGGTATTGTGGACGCGGAGAAAACAGGTGGCGCGAATGAGGACGCTCTGATGTGGGAGGCTCTGGAGATCGCCCAGGCGAAGGAGTTTGTGGAGAAGAAGGAGGGCGGCCTTGACTTTGAGATCGAACAGGGCGGCAGGAATCTCTCAGGCGGGCAGAGACAGCGCATGGCGATCGCCCGGGCGGTGGTGCGGAAACCGGAGATACTGATCCTGGACGACAGCGCGTCGGCGCTTGACTTCGCGACGGACGCGGCGCTCAGAAAGGCCGTCAGGGAGGCTTCGGATGATATGACGGTGTTTATCGTCTCCCAGCGGGCGGCTTCCATCATGTATGCGGATAAGATTCTCGTGCTGGACGACGGAAAGATCGCGGGGCAGGGAACCCACGAAGAACTGCTCGCCTCCTGCGAGGTGTATCAGGAGATTTATTACTCTCAGTTCGAGAGAGAGGAAAAGGAGGGCGCCTGATATGAAGGAAGGAAAGAAGAGTACGCTGAAAAAAGTGCTGGCTCATATCAGCAGTTATAAGTGGATCCTTGTGATCTCCATTCTTCTGGCGGCGGTGACAGTGGCGCTGACGCTGTATTTCCCGATCCTGTCGGGCAGGGCGATCGACTGTATCCTCGGACCCGGCGAGGTGGATTTTACGGCATTGTATGCGCTGGCGGAAAGGATGGTCATTGTGGTATTGCTGACGGCGCTCGCGCAGTGGCTGATGAATGTGTGCAACAACCAGATCACCTACCAGGTCATCCGGGACGTGCGGGAGGAGGCCTTTGAGAAGATCCAGAAGCTTCCCCTGAAATATATCGACGGGCATTCCTACGGGGATGTGGTGAGCCGGATCATCGCGGATGTGGATCAGTTCGCGGACGGCCTGCTGATGGGATTCACCCAGCTCTTCACCGGGGTGATCACGATCATCGGGACGCTCGGATTTATGCTGTCCATCAATGTGGGGATCACGCTGCTCGTCGTGATTCTGACACCACTGTCATTATTTGTGGCGAAGTTCATCGCGACGAGGACCCACGATATGTTTCTTCTGCAGTCGAAGACCAGGGGGGAACAGACGGCGCTGATCGACGAGATGATCGGCAATGAGAAGGTGGTGCAGGCCTACGGGCAGGAGGACAGGGTGCTTGGCCGGTTTGACGAGATCAACGGCAGGCTGGAGAAGTGCTCCCTGCGGGCGATCTTTTTCTCCTCCCTGACCAATCCGTGCACCCGTTTTGTGAACAACATGGTGTACGCGGGGGTGGCGATCCTGGGTGCCTGCCTCGCCATCGGCGGCGGACATGCGGCGGGCTTTATCGCTTTTCTGGGCGGCGCGGTGACGGTGGGCGAACTGTCCTGCCTGCTCAGCTACGCGAACCAGTACACGAAGCCCTTCAACGAGATATCCGGTGTGGTCACGGAGCTGCAGAATGCGCTGGCGTGCGCGTCGAGGATCTTCGAGCTGATCGAGGAGGAGCCCCAGAGCCCGGAGCCGGAGCATCCCGCCGTGGTGGAGCACTTCGACGGCAGCGTGACGCTGGAGCACGTGTACTTCTCCTATGTGCCCGAGCAGCATCTGATCGAGGATTTCAATCTGCAGGTGAAAAAGGGTGAGCGCGTGGCCATCGTGGGGCCTACGGGCTGCGGCAAGACGACGTTAATTAATCTGCTGATGCGGTTTTACGATGTGAACAGCGGCAGGATCTGCGTGTCGGGGACGGATATCATGGAGATGAACCGCTCCGATCTGCGGGACGGCTTCGGCATGGTGCTGCAGGAGACCTGGTTAAAGACCGGGACGATACGGGAGAACATCGCAATGGCGAGGGAGGACGCCACGGAGGCGGAGGTGGTCGAGGCGGCGAAGGCGGCTCACGCCCACAGCTTTATCAAGCGTCTGCCAAACGGATATGACACGGTTGTCAGTGAGGATGGGGATTCCCTGTCACAGGGACAGAAGCAGCTTCTCTGTATTGCACGGGTGATGCTGGCGCTGCCGCCGATGCTGATCCTGGACGAGGCGACCTCCTCCATCGACACGAGGACGGAATTAAAGATCCAGAACGCCTTCGCGAAGATGATGCAGGGCAGGACCAGCTTTATCGTGGCGCACAGGCTCTCCACGATCAAGGAGGCGGATATCATCCTTGTGATGAAGGACGGAAATATCATCGAGCAGGGAAATCACAGGGAACTGCTGGCGAGAGGCGGCTTTTACGCAAATCTGTACAACAGTCAGTTTGCGAAGTAGAATGAGAAAACGGCGATGGGAAAAGGCGGGAAGGAACGGGAATATATATGGAAACATCTGGCAAGCATATTTCACACAGGCGTTTTCTGCCTGAAGGGGGATGAGTGTATCTCCTATGAAGAAAACCTGGCTTACAATCCGTTGTACAATAGTGAGACGCTTCGCAACGCGCTGAGAGACAGCGTGGGCGGCGATCGAGGACGGCGTCATGCCGGCTGCGGCCTATCGGCTCAGCGGTATCTATATCAATAAGTGTACCGCCTGCGAGGATGTCGCGCAGATACTGATCTACCGCAACCATGCGTAACCTGCAATATGGAGCGGACGGATGTGATCATAGATTACCGCGGAGCATTATCATTTGAAGAAGGGGTTATGCTGAGCTTCAATTTTAATAAGAATAAGGATATTGGAGTAAGCCTATAAACTTATGCCATTTGCTGTTTAAATTTTTAATATGGGGCTACCTGATCATTTCTAACATGGCTGCAATATCCTCAGCCGCCATTGTCACCTTTGATTTTTCAATCAGGATATTTCCCCCTGTCATTATATATGACGGCATTACCCGGATACCCTTATAATAGATTTCACTGTTTCGCAACTTATAGGTAGAAACAGCGGGAATAACATTTTTCTTTGTTGCCTTTTTCGCAATCATGTTGAAGGCTTTCTTTGCTACATCCCCCATAAGCATAATAACTTTTATATTGGAAAATAGAGAAAGTTCTGCTTCCAAATAAGGCAGACTTTTTTCGATACTGCTTTTATCAACAGCATATTCTGTCTTCGGCGTTTTTACGGCATTTGTGATATAGATGCCCATTTGCAGTATCTCCTGAATGGAAGTAACTTCTGCCCCTGCCCTCTGCAAAAGAGGGATAGTTGTCTTTGGGTAATCTGCGTCGGGGGCTCCATAAAAGTCCTGTGAGGGGTCGGAGGGGACAACCTCATTTATCATAATTGCTCTGATCGTGAGCGGGTCAATATCAATGTTGTTCAGATATATATCGTTTGCTGTACCTGCCTTTGTTTCAAGTTCTTTTTTTATATTCATATCCTTATTCTCCTCGTATAATGATTCCCTGCTAATTCTTATTATATCAAAATAATCATGACAACGTCATGGCAAGATTTTCATATGTTCGGTTTTGGTGGAGTGCTGCCGATAATGACTGTCAATTTGCAATGGTTTCATTCGCGAAAAAATCCTGCCCTTTTATATGGAGAGGGAGTTTTTACTGCTGAAAACAGATTTTTGGAAAAAACTGTTGACTGCACGTTACGTGCAATTTTAGGCTAAAAGGAGAGAAGCGGATATGGATATGACATTGCGTGAAATAGGCAATACTTACGGGGTGTCCAGACGGGCTGTCCAGGGATATGAAAAGGCAGGTTTGGTTGCGGCTTCCGGGAAAAATGAGCGCGGCTACCTGCTTTATAATGAGCCATTGCAGGACAGGATCAGGCAGATCAGGCTGTTCCAACAGATGGGATTTAACATAAAAGAAATAAAGAACCTGATTGATGCGCCGGGTGATGTTCTGAAAGCTGTACTGGAAAGGCAGACTGAAAAACTGATGAAACAAAAAGAAAATACGGAAATACTGATCGCAAAGATATATGAGTTGATCGAAAAACTTTAAGTCTGGCGGACAGCAGTAAAAAGCATCTCTCTCCCCCTAATGTCGCTGTAGTCAAATAGAAGCATTGAAAGCGAATATCCGATTCATATCGCATTCCAGAATATGGCAGCAGGCGTATAAAAACAGTACGGTCGGATTTTGCGTGCCTTTTTCTATTCTGTTATAGGAGTAGATGGAAATATCCACTCCGCTTGTCTGAAGGCGGGCAACCATATCTGTCTGCTTAATGTGCATGGCTTTGCGCATTTCGGCTATGTTTTTGCCTATGTCAACATTGTTGACCTGAATGACTCTGTCAATACTGTTTTCATTTTTCATAATATTGTACCTCTGTGCAATATTTTATGAAGATTTGAATAAAAATAATTGCACGAGAATGCAATAGATGATATGATATATTTATAATTATGAAAGGAGAAATGATTATGAGAAAGAAATTATGCGTGTTACTGCTTGGATTGTGTCTGATTTCTGTTTCTGCCTGCGGAAACAAAGAGGTGTCCGGTAATTCGGAAAATGCAGTTGCGTCTTCTGAGGAAGGAGATGCAGAAGATGAGGATACCGTGGAGGGTGAGGATGAAGCGGAAGATGGGAATATAGGGATTAACATAGAAGATATTGCATGGGAAGTCGATGAGGGGATTGTTGATGGCAAGCGATGTGTTCTCCTGAGTTATACGAATAATTCGCCCTGTACGATTGCAGGATTTGAAATCACTTTTAAAGAAAGATCCGATCTCACAGAGGAAGAGAAACAGGCGTTTTATGCAGATATCCAGGAAATGTTTGAGTCGGACGATGAGGAAATAGAGGAACTGAAGGAATATCCTATTTCTATGAGTGCGAAGACAGAGAGAGTCACGGATGCAGGAGAGTCTGTCACAAATATAACCTGTTCATATTATACAGGGTATTATTCTTTGAAGGACATAAATCACTATAGTCTGGTGGAGCCGGATATTGCCACTGTCAGGTATGTTGACGAGGATAATATATATACTGTTTACTACGACTACAGTTCTGGGAAGCATTCTGCCGAATCGGAGACGGAGGCAGCATATCAGTGGCCGCAGACAGATCTCGGCAGCAAAATTCCAAAGCCGGATGTAAAAATTTTGGAAAGCAGTTTGGATATGGAAGAGTTGTTAATGTTTGACGCATATGGTATGTCGCTTGAACAGTTTGACGCCTATGTTAAAGAATGTAAGAGTATGGGATATACAGTTGATCCGAGCGGTTATGAAGGATTCTATTCCGCGGATAATGCGGAGGGGTATAATATTTATCTGTATTATGAAGAAGATGACTGCGCAATGAGCGGTACTGTCGAGTCTCCCTACGATAAAGACGAAGAAAGTTCAGGGGATGAGGAGAGCGCTGATACAGTTTCCGAAGATACGGAGGATGCAGACAGCGATACATATCCGGATTCAGATAAGAAAACGGTTGCCGGCATTCGTCCCGAGTTTAAGGAAGCTATGGACAGTTATGAAGCTTTTTATGACGAATATTGTGATTTTATGAAGAAATATAATGCAAATCCCTCCGACAGGACGTTGCTCGACGGCTATATGGATATGTTGGATAGAAGCGTTGAAATGACAGAAAAATTTGAAGCATGGGACGAGGGGGAGATGAATGACGAGGAATTGAAATACTATTTGGATGTCAATAACAGGGTATCCAAAAAAATGATTGACGCTATGAAATGATAAAAAAAATCAGGGAGACAGGAACACTCTTTCGGGAAACTGTCTCCCTGAAGTATAATTTTTTATTGACACATGTGATGCCGCCTGTTATACTAATCATACATATCTGGGATGTATCTGTTAGAACTTTTCAAGCCATTTCGGCTGACAATCCCTGTTTATGAAAATGGAAGAAGAATCTTCCGCGGAATGAGAATATTCCAATAAATATGGCGGATTGCGGGGAAATGGTGACAGGGAAAGTCTTTATAATGTCATGCAGGCTCCTCTTTCCGTCGGATGCGAAAGGAGAATTGCGTGAAAGAAAGAGATGAGAGAAAAGAAGCAGTAAATGAGAAGGGTACGGGCAAGGGGGCGTCAGAGAAAGAAGACTTGAAGGAGCAGGATTTTAAAAGAAAGCTCCAGGAGATGAACCTGCTGGACGATTTTTTGTTTGGGACGGTGGTGACCTATCCGGAGATAGGGGAGAGATTTGTTAAAAGTTTGTTAAAGACTGTCTTTGGCAGAGAGTTCAGACACTTGTCGGTGACTGCGCAAAAAGTGTTTTATGGTGCTGATTCCGATCTGCACGGAGCGAGACTTGATGTGTATATGGAACCGGAGATAGAGGAGGACTCCGAGAGAAGGGCTACGGTCTATGATATGGAGCCTGACAGGAAAGGGGACAAGGCAAACATAAAAGCATTGCCGCGCAGGATGCGTTTTTATCATGCGAAAATTGCCGCCAGGAGTCTGGACGTCGGGGCTGATTATGATAAACTGAAAAATGTGGTCATTATTATGATAATGCCATATGATCCGTTTGGATTAAAACGTATGGTGTATACGATAGAGAACAGATGTGTGGAAGTGCCTGAAATGCCCTATGAAGATGGAGCAAGTACATTGTTTCTGTATACGCGGGGAACAGAGGGAGAACCGGACCGGGCATTGGGAGAGCTTTTGCGCTATATGGAAAACAGTACTTACGAAAATGCAGTGAATAAAGAGCTGCATGAAATTCACAGAATGGTTGAAACGGTAAAAAGAGATCCGGAGGTGAGCGCAAAGTATATGTTGAGACATTTGAGATATATGGAGGAACTTAACAAAATAAAAGCGGAGGGACTGGCCGAGGGAAAAATGAAAGAAAGGATTTCTCTCGTCAGTAAAAAGCTGAAAAGAGGGAAGACGTTGGAGCAGATTGCGGAAGAACTGGAGGAGGAGGTATCTGCAGTGGAATCGATCTACAACGCGGCAAAAAAGTTTGCTCCGGAGTATGACCCTGAGGCAGTTTATAAGCAGATCAATGCGGATAATCGATGAAAAATGGAAACAGGTTCCCCACTGTCTTCCGTCTATACAAAACAGGAAGGGTTTGCTATAATAATGCTATCTTTTTTATTACAGGAGGATCAGATTGTGAAAAAAAGTAGTTTGACAAAAATTATGGCGGTATTTCTTGTGGTAATGATCGTTTTGTCGGGCTGCGGCAACAGCAGTGAGGATGAAGCGCAAAAGACAGAATGGAGGGGACATACCAGGGAGACTTCCGCGGAGGAAGAGTATACGGAAGAGACGGAGTACGATGAGAATGCAGAGAGTGCGGAGGATGAGATTTCTCCGGAGCAGATGGAGCTGATCAAATACAATTATTATGTGGAGCTGAACAATGAGATCATCGAAATTCTGGACTCCATCGCTTACTATTATGAAGTGGTGGATTACACGGAGGAATTTTCCATGCTGCCGGATACCGGCCTCACCTACGGTTACCGTGTTTCCGGGAACAACACGGATACCCTCGACGACTGCGTGATGCTCGCCGATATGGAGCCTGATTTTGGGGAGATGGACAGCATGGTGAAGGAGATGGAGGAGCCGCTGCGGGCTCTGATGGGGACTTTCCTGGAGATCAGCGGCAGTAATGACTATGCGGATAATCAGTATCAGAAAGCGAAGGAATATCATGCGGTCATCTATTCGAACGCGGATGCATTTGCAGCGATCGCTTACGACTTTGTGGATGCGATCGGCGAGATGGGAGATGTCCGGATGGCGGAGGAGGAGAACCGACTGAAAGAGGAAGGTATGCTGATCAACTACAACGCCAGCAGGGCGATCTCCATCGGGCGGGAGGTTCTCGACGAGGCTTACGCCCAGGGGGTTGACGACTGGAATCTCAACGAGCTGGACCTCACGGAGATTCAGAAACTGCACGATGAACTGGTGGCAGTAGTGGCGGATTTTGACGCGGCCACGGCTGACAACGATCAGCTTGTCAAGGAATCTCTGTCCAATTCCCGTCCTTTTGACGGACTTTTGGACGGCCTGATCGATGCCCTCGAGTGGATGATGAAGCAGGCGGAGAGCGGAGAGCTTCCGGATATGAGCGGTTCCGGCGCGCCGCTGGGGTCTCTGGAACATTTTTCCTATGTTCTCGGGCAGTGTATCGACCGTTATAACACCGTGTTTGTGGATTGAGAAAAAAAGTTGGAAAAAATTTTAAAAATCCCTAAAGTTTTATGAGAAAACTGCCGATACACAATATAACATAAACATGTGTTATCCATAAAATGGATTTTAATGGATAGAAATTCATTCACGGAGGAGGATAAAAAAATGGGATTAGGTATTGATGCTTATTCACAGTCTTACACAGGGGCGGTAGGAAGTTCCTACGCGAATACTCAGGCGGCTGCGAACGGGACAAAGAGCGGGAAGGCATCTTCCGAGAGCGGTGCTACGGTAGAGCTTTCCGACGAAGGCAAGAAAGCGTTGGAGAGCAGTAAAGAGACAGGCGATAAGGTAGTAAAGACAGAGTCTGCCGCATCGAAGATCGCGGCGAAGACCAATAAAATGACAGACAGCCAGAGGAGTTCACTGGTGGCAAAAATGCAGGCCGATCAGGAGGCAAGACAGAATCAGCTGATGAATATGGTACAGCAGCTGTTCAACAAGCAGGCGAATTCCTACGGTCAGAGCACCGATATGTGGCAGTTCCTGGCAAGCGGAAAGTTCACGGTAGATGCAGCAACCAAATCGCAGGCACAGGCGGACATCGCGGAGGATGGCTATTACGGCGTGAAGAAGACTTCCGAAAGGATGTTCGAGTTTGCGATGGCACTGTCCGGCGGCGATGTGGATAAGATGAAAGAGCTGCAGTCCGCAGTGGAGAAAGGCTACAAGCAGGCTGAAAAGACATGGGGCGGCAAGCTTCCGGATATCAGCAAACAGACTCTGGATGCGACCAATCAGCTTTTTGAGGATTACTACAAAGAGCAGGAGAGCGCGTCTCAGAAAGTGAATCCGATCGAGGACTGACGGGTTACTGCGAAAAATACATAGCGTAGAGTGATCAGGAAAATGATTGAGGGCGGAAAAGTATCTGCCCTCAATTTTTTTGATGGGATGCAACGAAACGGGAAAAAATGTTATCTAATATTTGAAGACAAACAAATGCGCGCGTAAATCTATGGATGTTGAGGAAGGATTATATAATGAATACGTTAGTGAAGAGGGCACAGCGCGGGGATGCGGAAGCGTTCATATCCCTGATGGAAGAATGCAGAATGTCCTTCAGGCGGATCGCGTTCGGCTATCTGAGAAATGATGAGGATGTTGCCGATGCCATACAGGATACGATACTGGACGCTTTTGAGCATATCGGTTCCCTGAAAAAAGCGGAATACTTCAGGACATGGGTGATGAGGATACTGATCAACAACTGTACCAGAACTTACCGGAAAAACAAAAGGCATGTCAGTATGGGGGAAGGCATGGAGGAGGGGAGTTTTGACGCCGGAGCTTCGGATGTGGAATTCAGGCAGCTTCTCCTCATTTTGCCGGAGGACAGCAGAACCATTTTTCAATTGTACTTTGGAGAGCAGTTCACCACAAAGGAGATAGCGGAGATCCTGGAGATGAAGGAAAATACCGTGAAGAGCAGGCTGCACCGCGGAAAAGAACAGCTCCGGGAAAGTCTGTCCGATAAAACGGGATCCGTGCAGGGGAGTGGAAAGGAAACTGGAATAGGAGGAATCAGATATGCGGAAACATTTTTCGGATGACGATCTCAGAGCGGTCCTGGGAGCGGACCTGGGGGACAGCGATATCATCGATACAAGGATCGAGGAGGCATATATTATGATAAGAAATGCGGGGTACAGAGCAGGGAAAAAAGACAGAAAGCGGAAAAATACGTGGAGAGGGATCATGATCGGGCTTGGCAGCATGGCGGCGGTGCTGGTGCTCACTTTCACATTCTGCGTGATGAATCCGGTGATGGCGAAAGAGATCCCCGTTCTGGGAGGAATATTTGAAAAGATGGCGGATATGTTCTCTTTCGGGAAGCTGCCGGAGGAGGAGACCACACAGCTGTACACAGTGGAAGGTGAAGATATCTCGGAAACCGGTGAAAAGAAGGAAGAACTTTATCAAAAGAGCGATGGCGGCATCCTTGTGACGCTGACGGAGGAGTACGCCACAAATCAGGCAATTTTTATCGGAATCCGTGTGGAAAACGAGCAGGAGTTCCCGGAGACGGCGATTTTTGCGGACGGAACACAGCAGATACGGTTTGAGACGAACGAGCGCTACTCTTTCCGGAGACAGGGGGATGAGCTGGTCGGAGGAATAAGGGATGTGCAGGGAACCTTTGAGGATGCCCATACTTTTATCGGTATTATGCGGATCGACTATTCGGAGATCAATATCGATGGAAGCAAATATGAGGAAGTCCTGAGGCAGGCCGAGGCACAGGGGGAGGATGCCCCGATGCTTACAGATGAGAATTATTATGATTACATGGAACTCTATGAAGTGCCGGATACGTTTACGCTGAATCTGGAGATCACAAGGCTCGTAGGTTATCTGGCCAACCCGACAAGACCTGATGAGTTTGAGAGAAAGAGTGCGGAAGAGCTGGAGGCGATGAGCGACGAGGAGTGGGAAGCTTTCATGGCGACATTGCCAGCGGAGTGGGACAGTTATCCCAATAAGTATGAGCACTGGTATCAGGACGGCAGCTGGAAATTTGATCTGGATATCGTGCAGAAAAAGGAGAACACGCAGATTATATCTGTGAATGAGACAAACGAGGCGGGGATCGGCCTGGAGAGCCTGGAGATATCGCCGGTGGAGATGACGGTAAATACCATAGCTCCCTCGGGAAGGTATGTCTTCGAGGTGGTTCTGGACGCGGACGGCAGGCCGCTGGAATCCGGTTCCGGCAACACTACCGAACTGGCGGTCGCCGGACACGACATCTCAACGGTGTATGTGTATGTCTGCGACGAGACGGAATATCTGGACAGCCTGAAAGGTTATATCGGCTCGGAGGATTTCCAGGAGATTCTGGAGAGGGAAGCGCTGTTTAAGAAAAAGATCGACACGACGAAGTGAGATAAAAAGAAACCGGCCCCGGGGTCGGTTTCTTTTTGAGTAAAATACGTATGAACTGCCGTTTCTATCCGGACGAGAAGGTTATCTTCCCGGCGTATCCTCGCTGAACGGGCTGTTCTCGTAATTTTCGCTCTTGGAGGAGACGGATTTTTCCATTTTGCGCTGCAGCGGATGTTTGAGCCAGCGGGACAGATCCTCCGTGATCCGGAAGGCTGTCATCTGGAAGACGGGGAGATAACATAACGGCGTGATCTCCTCGGGCAGGTCGCACTCCACATAGAACGTGTTCGGCTCGTCCTGATAATCGGCGCAGTTTGTGATCAGATAGACTCCAGAGGTGACGATCTGCGTTCCCTCGTAGATCTGATGGATGCGCTTCGTGCCCTCGCCGCCGTCGATCAGGAAAACGTTGTAGGTGGGGGTCATCTGAATGTTGGGGCCGTGGATATACTCCTCGATTTCGTAGGCGCAGGAGGGGATGCTGATGGTTTCGCCGAATTTTAACGCTCCCTCGCAGGCGGTGCCCATATTGGCGCCCACGCCGCAGACATAGACCTTTGTCATGCCGGAAAGATTTTGATAGTGTTTTTCCAGGAAAGCGGGCCAGGAAGCCTGCACCTTTTCATTGATATCCGCAGCGGCGAGAAGCTGTTTTCTCACGGCGTCCGCTTCCTCCGCGGTCTTGATTCCGGCTTTTTGCGCCGCGTCCGTGGCAAAGAGCATAAAGAACAGCGCAAGCGTCGTCACACCTCTGGTGACATAGGCGACCGTTTCTCTGCCGACGCCGTAATTTGCGGCGACGTCGCAGACTTTCGCCAGATCACTGTCCAGATCGCCGGTCAGTCCGACAGCGCGGCGGCCTTTTTCTTTGATAACTTTCACGGCGTCCAGAGCATTTAAGCTGTAACCGCTCTGGCTGACCACGATGACCATATCCGTCTCGCTGAAATCATGCTCGCTGACTACGAAAGCGAAAGGAGTCACGATTTTGACTTCGCACTGCAGGTGGCGGCGTATGAACTGACGGGCGCAGAGACTTCCGTTGGAAGAGGAACCACAGGCTACGATCCAGATATTTTTGTACCCTCCGTTTACATACTCCTCCACAAGAGGGGCGGTAAGAGCCTTGCTATCCCTTACATTGGCACGGATAAATTCCGGGCAGGATGCGATGTAATCCATCATGGTTTTTGTTTCTTTTTGTGACATTGTATAATCCTCCTTGTAAAAATTGATAAATTTTGAGAGCGAAAATTGTGTAAATCGTACAAAATAAAATTAATGTCGATTGCTCTATTGACATAGTACCACAGAATTGATATATTGTCATTACAATATTGCAAAATATTTTGCGGACCTGGAATATTTTGTATCAATAATAAAAGAAGGGAGAGAAAAATCATGCCGGACATTTTATTGACTCGAATTGACAACAGACTGGTACACGGACAGGTGGGTGTGGCCTGGACCAGCAGCTTAAGCGGCTGCAATCTGATCGTTGTGGCGGATGACATGGCGGCTGCTGACCCGGTGCAGCAGAGCCTGATGAGCGCTACCGCAAAGAGCGCAGGCTGCGGCATCCGTTTCTTTACGCTGGAAAAGACCATCGCAGTGATACATAAAGCGTCTGCCAGTCAGCATATTTTCCTGATCGTGCGCGATCCGCAGAGTGCCAGGAAGCTTGTGGAGGGCGGGGTGCCGATCGACAAGCTCTGCATCGGAAATATGCATGTGGGACCGGGAAAAGTAGTAACGGGAGATGCGCATGTCTATATGGACGATCAGGACAAAGAGGATTTGAGGGCGATCCGGGCAAAGGGCGCGGAAGTCTATATTCAGATCGCACCGGGAGACAGAAAACTGGACTTTGATAAATAAACAGAGAAGTCCGGATCAAAGGAAAAGGAGAATGAATCATGCAAATTACACTTATTCAGGGGTTATTGATTGCATTAGTCGTGTTTATCTGTGCAATGGATAAGCACATGGAAACATTTATGTGGTTTAGACCGCTCGTTGTGGCGTTCTTTACCGGTATTATCTTAGGGGATGTGTCCCTCGGTTTGAAAGCGGGCGCGGTGGCGGAGCTTTCCTATCTGGGACTGCTGACCGTAGGCGGTACGGTCCCCCCCGATCCGCTGTTTGCGGGTCTTATGACGACAGTTCTGGCTCACACCACCGGATGTGACGTGAATACGGCGCTGGGTCTTGCGGTTCCGTTCGCGCTGATCGGTCAGTGGATCGGTACGGCGACCAACACATTCTACGCAGGTTTCCTTCCCTCTATCGATAAAGGCGTTGCAGAAGGAAATGAGAAGGTTCTGGAACGGAAACTGTTCACAGGCTGGTTCCTCTACGGAATCCTTTTCGCAGTGGCGGCATTTCTGTCCGTATATGCATTCCAGAGCGGCATCGCGGCTTTCGTGAACGCATTCCCGGAGTGGCTTGTACACGGCTTTGAAGTTGCCGGCGGCCTGATGCCTGCAGTAGGTCTTGCACTGCTTTTGGTTGTTATGCTGAAGAAAGAGAACGTTGCGTTTCTGTTGGCAGGCTTTGTGATCATGGTCATCGCAAACTGCGCGAATATCCTGCCGGTGGCAATTATCGCGGGATGTATCGCATTTGTGGGATTCAATCGTGATATACAGATAGCGAAGCTGGAGGAAGCAAAGACGACTTCAGGGGAAGGAGAGTTTGAGGATGGAATCTAAAATTACAAAAAAAGATCTGCACAATATGGCGTGGCGCTCCATGGCGGAGCAGTGCTGTTTCAGTTTTGAGCGTATGCAGGCTGTGGGTTTCTGCTGGGGCATGACAAAATGTTTCCGTAAGATCCACGGCGATGACAACAAAGAGATGGCCGAGGCGATGGCCAACAACCTCGACTTTATCAACACGGAGCCCCATATGGCGGCTATTTTACAGGGCCTGATCGTCTCCATGGAGGAGAGAGGACAGGAGAGAAGCCTGATCCACGGTTTAAAAACCGGTCTGTTCGGACCTCTGGCGGGACTGGGCGACGCGATCTGGTGGTATACGGCGATGCCGATCATCGCATCGATCTGCTGTTCCCTGGCGAGCCAGAACAGTGTGCTCGGCCCGATCCTCTACATCCTGTTCTGGGCTGTTACGGCGATACTGAGCCGTATCTGGTTCGTGGATCTGGGTTACAAAGCCGGTGTGAGCTCCATCAAGTTTATCGGCGACAATGCTGCGGCACTGACAAAGGCAGCAGGCATCCTGGGCGTTATGGTAGTGGGCGGCCTGATCCCGAGTTACGTAAGCTTTGCGTTCCCGGAGAGCCTGGTCGTAGTCGGCGGCGTTTCCATTCAGGGAATCTTTGATTCCATTATGCCGAACATACTGCCTCTCGGATTTGTATTTTTACTCTACTGGCTGTTTAAGAAAAAGAATGTCAATACGATCAAACTGATCTTATTGGTTATCGCAGTGTCTATTCTGCTTTCCTTCTTTGGTATTATGTAAGGCAGGAGAGAAAATGAGTTAACATTCCCAACTTACTGCGCTCCGAGCGACCGAAAAGAGAGAGCGGAGCGCAGAAATTGATAAAGGAGGCAATTATTATGAAAATGGTTAATTTTGATGAAGAACAGATCGTCGCGAACGGCGATATCATTTACAGACAGAGAGAAAAGATTGAAGCGATCGCGGATTCCATCGTGGATAAAGGGTTTGACCTGCTGTTGTTCACGAGCAGCGGCGGAAGCCAGGCGATGTTGGATCCGTTTCCCTTTTATATCCGGCACGAGTCGAAGCTGCCCGTGGAAAATGTGATCTCCGCGGATCTGATGCTCGGCGGCTGCAACCGGATCACGGAGAAGACAGTTGCCTTTCTGACCTCCAAATCCGGCGATACGGCGGAGACGGTGAAGGCGGCGAAGTGGCTGAAAGAACAGGGCGTGCGGCTCGTTTCGATCGTGGGAAAACCGGATTCCGTTCTGGAGAGTATCAGCGACGACACGGTGGTGTACGGGGAGGGACGGCCTCAGGAGCTGGTTCTGTATCTCCTGATCGGCAGGATCTTATATCGAAACGGCGATTTTGAAGACTATCCGGAATTTGCAGAAGAACTGAAAGGGCTCGCCTACGCCCTCGCACAGGTGCGGAAGCAGGCGGATGAGAAGTGCAGGAAGTATGCGGAGGATTACTGCAAGGAGCCCTACAATATCTGGGTGGGCAGCGGCGATCTCTGGCCGACGGCTTACAGCTACAGTATGTGTGTGCTGGAGGAGAGCCAGTGGATCCGCACAAAGAGCGTTTCCAGTCCGGAGTTTTTCCACGGGACGTTGGAGCTGTTGGAGGACGATGTGTGCATGACCCTGCTTTTGACAGAGGGACCTACCAGAGAGCTGGATGAGCGGGTGAGAGACTTCGCGGTGCAGCACACGAAGAAACTGAACTGTTTTGACTGTGCGGAGTATGAACTTCCGGGTATCAGCCAAAAGTTCCGCAGGTGGTTAAGCCCTGTTGTCATGGCGGCGGTGCTGCAGCGTATCAGCAAAAATATAGAGCAGATAACAGGGCATTCCCTGGATATCCGCCGTTATTATCGGAAAGAGAATTATTGATATGAAAGTGATCGCGTTAGGGGACAATGTTATTGACTATTATCAGAACACCGGGGAATGTTTTCCGGGCGGGAATGCGGTGAACGTGGCGGTACACGCGGCCAGGCAGGGGGCGGAGTCGGAGTATTTCGGAAATCTCGGCGCCGACGCTTACGCCGAAGTGATCGTGAAAGCGTTAGATGATTTTCATGTGGCGCATGACCATTGTCCGGTTCTGGCCGGAAAGACGACGAAGGTGTGCAATTATGAGGTGACGGACGGGGAAAGGTCCTTTGTGAGCGTTGTGACGGGGCCTGACTGGACGGGACCGATACAGCTGGAGGAGGAAGATCTGAGGCATCTCGCGGAGGCGGATCTGATCGCCTGCAGCTGCAATGCCAAGATGCCGGAGCAGATGCGGAAGGTGCAGGAGTTGCCGTCTGTGTTTGTCTATGATTTCGGCGAAAAGGAGAAGTACCGCACAAAGGAGTACTACGATCAGGTGTGCGGGCACATTGATCTGGCGATGTTTTCCTGCAGACCGATGGAGGAGGCGGAGTTTAAAGAGTTCTGCCGGCCTCTGCACGAGCGGGGAGTGGTGCATGTGCTGGCGACGATCGGCGCGGAGGGGCAGCTTCTCTCGGCGGGGGGACAGATTATGAAAAAAGGTATTCAAAAAGTGATTCCGAGTGACACAATGGGAGCAGGAGATTCTTTCCTGGCGGCTTTTCTGAATACGTTGATGCAGTTGGGCTGGCAGAAGAACAGGCTGATGCCGGAGGAAGCTCTATCAGCGGCACTGCAGGCAGGACAGGAAGCGTCGGCGAAAAACTGTATGCAGCAGGGCGGATTCGGTGTGAAGGCGAAGGTATCTCCTGTGGATTAAAAATAAGAGAGACGGGGGAAACGACATGACAGGATTAGGCGGATTGTATCTGGATAAATCAAGCCCCATGCCGTTATATGAGCAGCTGCGCAGGGCGCTGCTGGAGGCGATTACCAACGGAAAGATTCCGGAGGGAACCAAACTGCCGACGGAGGAGGAACTGTGCGACCAGCTGGGGATATCCAGACCGGTGGCCAGACAGGCGTACAGTGAACTGATCGCGGAGGGTTACGTGGAGCGGATGCGGGGGAAAGGCACTTTTGTGCGTCTCTCGGATAACCGCGGGCGGTTTATAGATGCGCAACTGAGCTTTGCGAAAGAGATGGCCATACTGGGGAAACCTCATTATACAAAGATGGTCCGTCAGGAGTGGGTGTCGGGAGATCTCACGCTGGCGTCCAAATTGAATATTGGTCTGGATGAGCGATGCCTGCACATCAGGCGTATGCGCTATGCGGAAGAAAAGCCGTTTGTGCTGGTGGACAATTATATACCGGAATCCATTTTTCCGGGGATCGACAAGTATGATCTGGCAGAAAATTCCCTGTACGACGTATTTGAGAGAGATTATCACGTGAAGGTGACGCGGGCAAAGCGTACGATCCGGGCACAGATCGCGGAGAAAGAGTTCGCTGAGCTTTTCGGTGTGAAGCGCGGCTCTCCGGTCTTATATGTTACCAATGTGGCCGTCGATCAGAACGACCGTCCGGTGGATTACAGCAGAGAGTATCTGGACGGAATGGTACAGAAATTTGAGTTTGGCGTGGTAAATAAATAGCGCGGCAGAGAAAGGAAAACGGATATGAACAGTAAGACGATTACGAGAGAGCAGCTGGCGGGGATGATAGATCATACATTTCTCAAGGCCTATGCGGTGCACACGGATTTTGACAGGCTCTGTCAGGAAGCGGCAAAGCATCGTTTTGCCATGGTGGCGATCAACTCTTCTCCGGTCGCCTACTGTAAGAAACTGCTGGCCGGCACGGGCGTGCATGTGGGAGCCGCCATCTCTTTTCCGCTTGGTCAGACGGCGCTGGAGACCAAACTGTTCGAGACAAAAAAAGCCATCGAGGACGGGGCGGATGAGATAGACTATGTACTGAATATCGGGGAACTGAAAATGGGTAATACGGCGTATATCGAGGAGGAGATGCGGCGTATTACGGATCTTTGTAAGAGCAGAGATGTGCTGATCAAAGTGATCTTTGAAAACTGTTATCTGACAAAGGATGAGATACGCCTGGCGGCGGAGATTGCGCGGGAGGTGAAGCCGGATTTTATCAAGACGAGTACCGGTTTCGGCACCGGCGGAGCCGCGATAGAGGATGTGGCACTCATGAAGAGCGTGGTGGGTGAGAGCGTGAAAGTGAAAGCCGCCGGAGGGATCCGCGACTGGGAGATGTGCAGCGCCGTCATCGACGCGGGAGCCGAGCGGATCGGAACCAGCTTTGGCATAGAGATTTTGAGACAGTTTGAGAACGCGCGGAAGTTTGAGGATAAGGAGTGAGATTATGGTAGGAATTATTGTTACGGGACACGGCGGTTTTGCGGCCGGAATGGAAAAGAATGTAAAGATGCTGGCAGGTGCGGATACCGAACTTGTGGCGATGGATTTTATGGAAGGGATGACGCCGGAGGAGCTGAGTGAAAAGCTGAAGGCGCAGATCGAGGCGGATGCGTCCTGTTCGGTGATATTGATCCTGACGGATCTGATCGGCGGTACACCCTATAACTGTGCGGCGACACTCAGCGTGTCAAATCCGAAAGTCAGGGTGATCGGGGGGATCAACAGTGCGCTCCTGATGGAAGCCTGCATGTGCAATATAACCGGTGTGGATCCGGAAGATCCGGATAAACTGGTGGAAGAATTGATAGAAAATGCCAGGGAGAGCATGGGGAAATTTGTGCTGGATATTCCTGCCGCAGAAGAAATGACAGACGAGGACGGGATTTGAGGGATATGAATCAGGAGAGGACGGAACGAATCATAAGGGCAGTTGCCTTCGACATGGACGGCGTGCTGATCGACAGCGAACCGATCTATCTGCGGCATACGGTGAAAATGCTTGAGATGGATCATCCGCAGGTGACGGAAGAAGCCATGTACCCCACGGTGGGGATGCGGAGCAAAGAGTACAGGACATTTATGGCGGATCTGCTCCACATGGAGGAGGATCCGGAGTTTGAAAAGCTGCTTGATCGGGTGAACAGCGAATGCCATGTGGATTACCACAGCATCATGCGCCCTGAGGTGCCCGGTATGCTGCAGACGCTGCGGGAGATGGGGATGAAGATCGCTCTGGCGAGCAGCAGCTCTCTGTCCAATATCCGTCAGGTGTTAAAAGAGTGCGGGATCGCGGACTATTTTGACAGTATTGTCAGTGGGGAATCTTTTGTAAACGGAAAGCCCGATCCCGAGATATATCTGTGTACTTTTGAGAGGCTTGGCGCGAGGCCGGAGGAATGTCTGGTGGTGGAAGATTCCACCTACGGCGTGGCGGCGGGGGCGGCCAGCGGCGCTCTCGTGGCGGCGCTTAGGGATAAAAGGTTTTCTTTTGACCAGAGTCCGGCCGATCTGCAGATCGATTCTCTGGCGGAGGTCCCGGGGATCGCCGGAGCTGGCGGGCGCAGCGTATAAAAGCTGCGCCTGTTTGGGATAAGAGGATAAAAGAGGAGTTATTATGAAAAAGAATGTACAGTATAAAGGCAACCTCCTGATTCTGGGGACTGCTTTTTTGTGGAGTTTTGTGGGAATTATCACGAAGGCGGTCTCTTACAACGCCCTGACGGTGACGGGGATCTCCTCGATTATGGCGGCTTTGGTGTTGCTGATCTATAACCGGAAGCATGTCTGGCGCGTGACGCCGTTAGCAGTCTGGACCGGGGTTGTGATCGCGGTGATGC
Organism: bacterium 1XD8-76; assembly: GCA_003611955.1. Lineage (GTDB taxonomy): Bacteria > Bacillota > Clostridia > Lachnospirales > Lachnospiraceae > 1XD8-76. The sequence goes on along the minus strand of RAZE01000020.1, from coordinate 20,190 downwards.
ATATCTGCTTTATGGTGGCGAACAAGCACACCACGGTGACGAACACCATCGTGCTGCAGTACTCGTCGCCCATATTTGTGGTATTGTACTATCGGATCTTCCAGAAGAGAAAGTTAAAGAGGCAGCAGCTTTTGGCGGTGGGCGTGTGTTTTCTGGCACTGCTTCTGTTTTTTGCCGGGGAGCTGACGATGCGGAATATGTTCGGGAACGCGTTGGCGGTGTTGTCGGGCATCTGCTTTGCGGGGGAGTTTTACCTGTGCGCCAAGCCGGAGAACGACGCGGTGGTGGCCCATGTGCTGTCCCATATCATCTGTATCGTGGTCTGCCTCAGCTACACGGGGCTGTTTGTGAGACAGGAGTATGACTGGAAACAGACGGGGCTGGTGCTTCTGTCCGGCGTGCTCTGCATCGGGTTGGCGGGTGTTACGTACACCATCGGGTGTCGGATGACGACGGCGTTAAATGCCAACCTGATCGCCATGTCGGAGGTGATCATGGCACCCGTCTGGGCGTTTCTCCTGTTCCGGGAGAGGGCGGGCACCTGGCCGGCGGCGGTGCTGATGGTCGGGGCGATCGTCTACGAGATATGGTTCGAGGCGAAGGAGGAGCGGCAGGGATGAACGGGAAAAAGCATTCTGTGAGGACAGAGTGCTTTTTTTATATGCATATGACAGCAAAGTGTCGAGGAAGATGTCGAGAAAAGAGCACGATATATCGCGGTGTGGCGGGAGTGATACTGTAATGTCGAAAGCCTGTCAAACGGGTTTTCAAAGTCGGACAGTTCAGATAAAATGAATTTCAGAGAACAACAAGAGGTTTGTTTTCAACAGGAGAGGTGTTTCCATGACAGTCAGTACGAAGGAACAGATTTTAAGCTACCTTGCAGAGAAAAGTAAACAATTTTCAAAGCAGAACAGAATACTCCAAACGGCGGGCAGTATCAGTGATGCGTTGTTTATAAGCCGAAATCTGGCAAGTCAGTATCTGAATGAGATGGTGAAAGAAAACAAATTGATAAAAATCAATTCCAGGCCGGTCGGTTTTCTTCACAGAGCGTCTGTTGAAAAAAATTATGGATGCAGACTGACAGAAGATACATATCAGAATCTGGACGAACTTCTGATGGCATTGAATTACACCTGTCAAAAAGAAAGAGATTTTGTAAAAGCGGTCGGACATGCAGGAAGCCTTGGCTACTGCATTGATCAATGCCGTGCGGCAGTTGGCTATCCGGATTTTGGAATCCCGATTTTGCTGTATGGAGAAGCAGGAACCGGAAAACATTTTCTTCTTGATTTGATGATGGAGTACGCAGTAAATCTGGAGATCATCGAAAGAGGTAAAAAAGCAGTCCGTATAGACTGTAATGATTATCAAAAAAAACCGTCTGTATTTTGGGAAAAGCTGATGGAGGCGGAAAGCGGGGATGGTTTCGGGAAAAGCTTGCTGGCAGAAGCACAGGACAGTCTGATGATGATCGAGAATATAGACTGTCTTATGTCCTCTGTGCAGGAAGTACTGCCGCTTCTCATAGAAAAGGCGCGAGAAAAAAGGGTAAGGTTGGCTTTTACATCCACAGTGGCACCGGATCAGTTTATGTTGAGCGTATTACTGCGATATATTCCAATCATAGTCAGGATACCGGCTCTGGAAGAGCGTTCACAGGAAGAACGAGAGGAGCTGATCATCTCTTTCTTTCAGAAAGAATCATTAAATTTTAAAAAAGAAATAAAAATCAGTCAAAGAGTTTTACAGGCATTTTCGGAAAACCGTTTTAAGGGAAATATTCGCGAAATGAAAAATGATATTTCCATATGCTGTGCCAATGCGCTGATGCAGAGGGCAGATGCCGAAGAAATACTTGTGTTTTTATATCATTTACCGGAGGAAATGATCACTTCGCTGCCGGTCGAGGGCGGTTCAGGGGAGGAACAGAGTATGATCCCGATCTCCAGATACAAACGAGGGGAGAATATGGATCAATATCTGAACCTTTTGAAGAATATGGTGCTGTTGAAAGCGGAATATGAGGAGAATCATAACTGGAACAGATATATGAATCAGATGTATGCGCAGGTAAAAGCATATTATAACTTTCTGGTCTTTCAAAGAGGAAGCATAAATGTCAGATCGGAAGCAATACGGCTGGTATTGGAAAGTGTTATTGATTATATTGAGAAAAAATATAATATTACACTTTCTGTCAATTGGGGACTGATCATTGCAAAATTGATCTGTCAACAGATACAGGACAGTTTTCAGATTATGCAGTGGGAGAAACAGTACGGACAGGAGCTTCTTGTGATTTATAAAGGAATCAGGGAGCGTTTTACAAAAGCGGCTGCTGTGGCAGATGATTTTGCGGATACGCTGAAAGAGAATCTGGATCTTGATATCAGTCTCGCTGTCAGAATTTTACTGATGCTTGAAATAAATCAGTACAGCAAAAAGATTGCCATCAATGAAAATGCCGGATTGATCATATGCCACGGTTACTCCACTGCCAGCAGTATAGCCGATTCCGTCAATTCGATTTTAAATGAAAAAATATTTGAAGCGATTGACATGCCTTTTGAAAGCCAGGTAGAGCAGGTGGTTCTGGCACTGCAGCAAAGACTGCGAAAAATGACAGGTATTAAAAACGTATTTTTATTGATCGATACGGGAAGTCTTGCGGAGATAGATGCTTATATGGGAGAAGTGTCCGGCATCAAACTTGGAATTCTGACAAATGTATCTACAGCTATGGCGCTTGCGGTCGGAACAGCTATGATAACCGGTGGAGAAATGGAAGTTGTAATGAGGGAAGTTGCGGAAGAAATGAAACCGACATACCGGATCATTAAAAACCGGGAGAAAGAACCATTGATTATTTTTATCAGTGAATCAGGCATTCAGGCGGCAGAACGAATGAAAAAACTGTTTGACGGCAGTCTTACGAGGATGTTTCCTATTCAGACGCTGGCTTTTGATTATTACAGACTGGCGAAAAACGGAAGGAGTGATGAAATATTTGAAAAATATAATGTGCTCTGCGTGATCGGAAGTTTCGATTCCGGTATGGACGGATTGCCGTATATCGGTTTGGAGGACATTATATCGCGGAAATCTATGGGGATTTTGGAAGATGTTTTTCTGAAGTACATGGATGAAAAGGAGATAGAAAAATTTAAGGCAAATTTTTTGAAGAGGTTTTCTTTGGAAAATGTAGTGCAGTATCTCACTATATTAAATGCGGATGTGTTATTAAATATGGTAGAGGAAGCACTGGAGATGATGCAGAACCGGATGAATTGCAGATTCAGCGGAAGGACGTTGAGTGGATTATATATTCATATATGTTGCCTGACGGAACGGCTTGTGACGAAAGCAGAAATCCAGACATATGGAGATACGGATTTTGAGAAGGAGCAGGCCGGTTTTATAAAGATCATGAGGGAAAGTTTTGATGCAATCTGTAGTCATTATGGGATTGTTTTGCCGGTCAGTGAAATAGCCTATGTGTTTGACTATATCAAAAATGATATACGGATAAAACGAAATAAAAAAAGGAAGGAGCAGAATCAGGGATGAGAAAAATATTGCTTGCCTCTCACGGAACTCTTGCGGACAGTATGCTTTGTTCAATAGAAATGATCATGGGCAGGCAGGAACGGATCAAGACGATGTGCGCTTATCTGAATGGCGAAAATGAGATAGAGTCAAGAGTAGAAAAATTTATGAAAGAGCGTAGCGCAGAGGATGAGTGGATCGTTGTGACGGACTTGTTTGGCGGAAGTGTAAATAATGAGTTTATGGGTTATGCACAGTCGGGAGAAATCCGCCTGTTATCCGGGATGAACCTTGCAATGCTGCTGACATTGACGGAAAATCTGGACAACCTGAATGGAGAGTCTATGTTGCAGGACGTTATGTCCGCTGCGCAGGAAGGATGCGTAGATTGCAGTGCGTTGGTCTGCAATGGTCAGATGATGGAAGATTTTTAACAGTAGGAGGTTGATATGATTCAATTATTAAGAGTGGATCACAGACTTTTACACGGACAGGTTGCTTTTTCGTGGACTGCTTCGCTTGGGGCGGATTGTATTTTGATTGCAAATGACGGCGTGATGAAAGACGATCTGAAAAAAACGACGATGAAGCTGAGTAAGCCGTCCGGCGTGAAACTGGTGATGAAGAATCTTGAAGATTCCATTGGGGCGATCAACAGCGGTGTGACAGATAAATATAAGTTGTTTGTGATCGTGGAGTCAGTGACAGATGCAGTCAAGATAGCAGAGAGCTGTGAACAGATCCGCCATATCAATATTGGTGGAGTGAAAAAAGTTGAAAATGGACAGCAACTATCCAAAACGGTGTGGGTTACGGAAGAAGAAAAAAACGGGCTGAGAAAGGTTATAGACAGGGGAGTGGATGTGGATATTCGTCTGGTTCCGTCGGATCGTACGATCAATGTTGCCCGGATCTTATAGGAGGAGATAAAAATGGATGCAAATTTAAGTACAGCGATTTTACTGGGGTTGATCGGCGCGTTTGCGATATACGATTATGCTATTGGTACATGTTATATATTCCGCCCCCTGGTGACGGGAGTTCTTGTGGGAATTGTGTTTGGTGATGTAGCGCAGGGGGCGATTATCGGAGCTTCTCTGGAATTGATGTTCATGGGAGCTGTGTCAGTGGGTGCTTATATTCCACCTGATGTTGTAACCGGGGGGATTCTCGGAACTGCATTTGCAATCAGTCTGGGACAGGATGCGGGTATTGCCATGGCGATGGCGCTTCCGATATCGTTGATTGCGTTGGTAGTCAATAATCTGGTTTTTATGTCGGCGTCGGTGATTGCACAGCTGGCAGACCGGTACGCGGCGAAAGGAAATGAAAAGGGAGTCTTTTTTGTGATGAATCTGATTGGATTTATCCGATGTCTGGCAGCTTTTATCATGGTGGCGGCAGGATATTATCTTGGAAGCGATACAATGCAGGCACTTTTGGATTCTATTCCGGCATTTATTACGAATGGACTTTCTGTGGCGGCAGGAATTTTGCCGGCAGTAGGTATTGCAGTTCTTGCGAAGATGATTCTTAACAAGAGGCTGATTCCGTTTATGATTCTGGGATTTATCCTTTGCGCTTATTTGAATATGCCGATTTTGGCGGTTGCTATGGTTGGTGTGGTCATTGCGATGGAAAAAGTCGGATTCGGAGAAAACAGGTTAGCAGGCGTTGTATCAGTAAATACAGGAATGGAGGATGAGGATGATGACTTCTAGAACAGAAGAAAGACACTTGGAAAAGAGTGATATTCAGCGCATGTTTCGTCGTTCCCTTAAAACGGGATGGGCATGGCACTATGAACGGCAGATGCATCTGGGATTTGAATATATGATGGCGCCGATCCTGAAAAAATTATATGGAGAAGGGACTGATAAATATAAAGAGGCTCTTGTACGTCATCTGGAGTTTTTTAATGCAACACATTGTCTGATTCCTTTTGTCGGCGGAATCGTTGCATCTATGGAAGAGGCAAATGCCAATTCAGAAGATTTTGATGTAAGTTCGATCAGCCAGGTAAAAACGGCTTTGATGGGGCCATTGTCAGGGGTAGGTGATTCTATTATACTTGGTACGCTTCGTGTTATTGCGACAGGAATAGGGATATCTCTGGCCGCTTCCGGAAGCTGGCTTGGAGCGGTAGTTTTCTTGTTGCTGTTTAATATTCCGAGATTTTTGATTCGCTATTTTGGGGCGATCAAGGGATATTCTGTAGGAACCGCGTATCTTGAGAAACTGCAGAAGTCCAATATGTTAGATAAGTTGACCTATGCGACCGGTATTGTGGGTATCATGACGGTAGGCGGAATGATGATGACAATGGTTTCGGCAAACTGTATTATACCGATCGGAAGTGGAGAAGGAATGGTAACGCTTCAGGAAACGTTAAACGGTATCATGCCGGGAATGCTGGGGGTACTTTTTACAGGGCTATATTACTGGTTAATGAAAAAGAATGTAAATGTAATCTGGCTGATTCTGGGAACCTGTATTTTTGGAATTGTTGCTGCATTTTTTGGGATTTTAGGATAAGAGAGAAAGGAACGGATAAAAATGATAAGATTTAATGAAACAGAATATCTTGCGATTGCGGATAAGACGATAGAAGAGATGAAACTGGCTGAGGAGGCCGCTGATACGCTCACCGAAAAAGGATTTGAGAATATATTCTTTATAGGAGTAGGTGGGACTTGTGCAATGATGACCAGCGCAAAAGAAATTTTAAAGCAGATCTGTCATGTACCGGTATATATGGAGCAGGCGGCGGAACTTATGGCAACAGGTCATTCCCAATTGACAGAAAGGTCTCTTGTTATTGTGATGTCCAAATCAGGTGATACGAAGGAAGTTGTGGAGATTGGAAACCGGCTGAAAAAACAGGGAAATCCGATCGTAGCTTTTACAAGCAGTTATGACTGTCCGATTGCCAAAAACAGCACAGTCACTGTCCCTGTGGTCAAAGCAGATCTGGTGGAATTTTACTATATGCCGTTGAACGTATTTATTATGCGTTTATGTTTGAACCTCGGGGATATTTCCAGAGAAGATTATGAGCAGATATATAGGGAACTTCCTTTGATTCCAAATAACCTTGTAAGAATCAAAAAGGAATTTGATTTCAGAGCACAGAAGATTGCAGAGCAGTTTGCAGAGGAACCGTATTTGTTGTTTGTAGGGGGTGGACAGATGTGGGGGGAAGTTATCAATGAGTCCATGTGTGTGTTGGAGGAAGCTCTCTGGATTAAGACAAAAGCGGTATCTTCCGCAGATTTCTTCCATGGAACACTGGAACTTGTGGATGAAAAGCTGCCGGTTATTCTGATAAAGGGAGAAGGAAAAGAGAGAGTTCTGGATGACAGAGCTGAAAAGTTTCTGAAAAAAACAACAAAGCGATTGGTAGTGATCGACCCGAAAGAGTATGCGCTGGAGGGAGTAGAAGATAAGTTTCGCTGGATTTATGCACCGATGATCACAACGACCATAATGATCGACAGAATGTCAGTTTGGTTTGCCGAGAAGACAGGACATGATATGCAGTTGAGAAGATATTACAGGCAGTTTGAGTATTGATGTATCAGGCAGTTATATTTGATTTGGACGGTACGTTGATTGACAGTGAAGGAGTATATCTTAACTGTTTTATGGAGTATCTGTCAGATCGGAACATACCGATATCCTATGAAACAGCATGCAGAGTAGTCGGTGCACATCATTCCGGAGTACTGGATATGATATGTGATAAATATGGATTGTCCTGTACGCCGGAAGATATCAGAAAGGATTATGAATTATATTTTAAACAGCGTTGTTTTGCTTATCGGGATCTTTTGTTTCGGGAGGTTCCGGAGATGCTGGAATATCTGAAAAAGAAAAACATAGCTCTGGCGATTGCTTCATCTTCCTCCATGCCGGTGATAAAAAAGGTTTTGGAAGAAACCGGTTTAACGGAATATTTTTCCGAAGTAATAAGCGGCGATATGTTTCGAAAGAGCAAACCACATCCGGAAATTTATTTCTACACCAGAAAAATTTTGAAAGTAAATGCGGCTCGCACGCTGATTGTGGAAGATTCTGATTATGGCATTCAGGCTGGGAAACTTTCAGGAAGTACGGTGGCTGCCAGAAGAGAAAATCGGTTTGGTTTTACTCAACAGGATGCAGATTATCTGTTTGACAATATGAAAGAGCTCGTTGTACTGTTTGAAGCAGAGCAGATTACATGAAAAAGTTAATATGGTGTTAAAAAGCGGCAAGTTCTGATTTTTTTGCGAGAGATGAACTATGCTGCTTTTTATATCCACACATGATGAGGAAAACAATCATGATATGATTGACTTTTAAATAACACTAATATATAATAAAAATGTGACTGAAATCACAAAAATACATATAATTACGTGAGGGCAAGCGCGCCGTGAGACGATTTATCATGAAAGAACTGGAAGACTGGAAAAATTCGCCCTATCGAAAGCCGCTGATATTAAAAGGTGTTCGCCAGGTGGGAAAAACATGGATTCTGAAAGAATTTGGAAGAACATGTTATGAGAATACCGCTTACTTCAATTTTGATGAACATGAGGAGTATAAACAGTTTTTTGAGACAACAAAAGATGTAGACCGGATACTGCAGAATCTCATGATGGCAGGTGGTCAGAAAATTCTGCCGGAAAAAACGCTCATTATTTTCGATGAGGTGCAGGATTGTCCCAAAGTGATCAATTCCATGAAATATTTTTGTGAAAATGCTCCGGAGTATCACATTGCCTGCGCGGGTTCTCTGCTCGGTATCGCGCTGGCAAAACCGTCGTCTTTTCCGGTCGGTAAAGTAAATTTTATGCAGATCAATCCGATGACTTTTACGGAATTTTTGCTTGCCAATGGGGATGAGAAGTTTGTGGCCTGTCTGGATACGGTGGATGTATTGGAACCTCTTCCGGACGCATTTTTTAATCCTCTGTATGAAAGGTTAAAAATGTATTACGTGACAGGCGGGATGCCGGAATCTGTACTGATGTGGACTGAGGCGCGCGATGTGAACGCCATGCAGGATACTTTGGCGGATATTATCGGAGCGTATGAGCGGGACTTTGCAAAGCATCCGGATGTCAGTGAATTTCCAAAGATATCCATGATCTGGAAATCGGTTCCCTCACAGCTCGCCAGAGAAAATAAGAAGTTTTTGTACAAAGTCGTGAAGGAAGGGGCCAGAGCGAGGGAGTACGAGGATGCGCTGCAATGGTTGACAGACGCGAGACTGGTGCATAAAATATACCGGAGCACGGCGCCGGGGCTTCCTGTCTCCGCCTATGATGATCTGTCTGCTTTTAAGATTTATCTGGTGGATGTGGGGCTTCTGCGCCGTCTGGCGAATCTTGCTCCCACCGCTTTCGGAGAAGGAAATCGGCTGTTTACGGAGTTCAAAGGGGCACTTACCGAAAATTATGTGCTGCAGACGATTCTCACCCAGTTTGAGGTCGTGCCCAGATACTGGTGCCGAAATAATCCGCCGTATGAGGTCGACTTTCTGATACAGCGAGAGAATGATGTTTTTCCGGTGGAGGTGAAAGCGGAGGCAAATACGGCCGGTAAGAGTCTCAAAAAGTTTAAGGAACTGTTTGGAGAAAAGGTGAAACTTCGTATCCGGTTTTCCCTGGACAATCTGAAACTCGATGGAGATGTACTGAATATCCCACTGTTTATGGCGGATCACGCGGATCGGCTGATCGGACTGGCGTTGGATGGGCAGAGAAAGAGCATTCTGTGAAGACAGAGTGCTTTTTTTAAATTCCCTATTGACATATCGTCCATACTGTATATAATAATATATATACAGTATGCGCAGATGTGGAGGGATACATCAGAAAGCCGGAGCGAAGACCATGGAGCGCGGCGGCTCTGACGATCCTGTGGAGGTACTATGAAGATTATATTGTCAAATCAGTCAGAGAAGCCGATCTATCTGCAGATCAAGGAGCAGGTGGAGGAGCAGATCTTAAGCGGAGAGATTCCGGAGGATACGGTGCTGCCTTCCATCCGAAAGATGGCGTCGGATCTGTCCGTCAGCGTGATCACGACGACGAGAGCTTACAAAGAGCTGGAGGCGGACGGGTTTATCACGACGGTGCCTGGAAAGGGATGTATCGTGCTTGCGCCGGACAATCAGATCCTCAGGGAGCAATACCTGAGGCGAATGGAGGAGGGATTTACGCAGGCCGTGACGGCGGCGAAGAAGCTGCAGATGCCTCTGGGGGAAGCACAGGAGATTTTTGAGACGATCTGGGAAATGTAAGAAAGGCGTAACGGGTAAACCGAAGGGGGAAGAAGTACGCGGAAACGAGGTATGTGACGATGGATAACAGAGAATTTTTAGGGGAGACGCCGGTGCTGGAGGTAAGGAATCTCTCCAAACAATACAGAGGATTTATGTTGGATAAAGTCTCCTTCACGCTGCCGAAGGGCTATATCATGGGATATGTGGGACCGAACGGCGCGGGTAAGAGCACCACGCTTGGCCTGATCACCCAAACCCGCCGGATGGAGGGAGGGGAGGTGCTTCTGGGCGGAAAGCGGTATGAGGAAGATCCGGTCCTGTACAAGGAAAAGATCGGATATGTCAGCAGCATATCCTACTTCCCGCCGAATATGAAGATAAAGGACGCGGCGCTGCTGCTTAAGCAGTTTTATCCGACTTTTTCAAAGGAAAAGTTTTATCATCTGACCAGGGGGTGGAATCTGCCGGAGAAGAAAAAATTTTTCGCCTTCTCCACAGGTATGATGGTAAAGCTGATGTTCGCGGCGGCGCTCTCGAGGGAGACCAGACTTCTGATACTGGATGAGGCAACCAACGGGCTGGATGTGCTGTTCCGAGAGGAGATACTGAACCTTCTGCAGCATTATATCGAGGACGGCGAACGCAGCGTCCTGTTTGCCACCCACATCATAGACGATCTGGAACAGATCGCGGACTATATTGTGATGGTGGAGGACGGAAGAGTGCTTCTGCAGGACACGAAGGAGGAGCTGACGGAGAATTATATCCTCGTAAAAGGGGATGAGACTCTGCTGGCGGCGGAAGGCACCGCCAGATACCTGTTGGGGGTAAGACATTCCGCCTACGGCTTCTCCGCGCTGATTCACTCGGACAACGCGCCGCTTCTGCCCGCCGGAACGGTAATGGAGAAGCCCACTATAAGCCAGATCATGAGCTACCTGATGAAGGGGCACGATAAACTGGAGATATGATGAGAAAGAAATGTAACTGTAAAACAGCATATGCGGAACTGGAATGAAAACTGTAAAACAGCGGAATCCCGGGAAGCGCATAACTCAATTTGCAGACACAAAGTGGCTGCAGATTGAGTTGGGTAAAGATGTGCTGAGAGGGATTCTGCGGAACTGGAATAGAGGATACAAATATGAAACAAGTGATTGGTTATATAGAATATGATTTTATGAATATTAAATACGGGATGTTATATATGCTCGCGATCTTCGGGATCGTCAGCATGGCGTTTTCGATGAAAAACGGAACGGGTGCAGTGGCATATATGCTCTTTTGCGGACTGGTCATGGCAGGTACGGCGTTCAATGTCACAAAACAGACGGTATCGTTCACCGCTCTTGTACCCGGCAGTATCTGGCAGAAAGTAGTGGGAAGGTATCTCGGCGGCGTGCTCTGCATTATGCTGTGCGCGGTTGTGGGAATAGTTTCTGCCGGCATCATAAAGCTGACGGGGCACGCAAACGGTATGCTGGAGATACCGGTTCTTCTGTGCCTTTTGGGAGTTACCTTTTTCTTCCTGGCCTTGCAGAATGTGCTGCTCTATCTGCTGACGCCGTTTCTCGGTATACAGGTTGCGGGACTTGTTCGGATGCTGCCCGGCTTTATCCTGTTCTTCGCCGTGATGAACGCCGGAAACCTGGAAACCCTTACGGGGATCCTCAGGAAGGAAGGCTTTTCGGTAAGGCTCATCCTGATCGTTCTGGGCACGGGCATCGCGAGCCTTATTATTTCCGGGATTCTGTCCTGCCTGATCATAAGGAACCGGGATAATGAATAACAGGAGTAATTTTATATTGCACAAAGGACTCATCTGTGATATGATACAAGTGTATTAGGACAGTTAGTACACTTGAGGAGAATCCTGTTTTGATGATTATGCTGGATTATAAGGATACGAGACCGATCTATGAACAGGTCGTGGAAAAATTTCAGACATTGATTTTAAAAGGCGTACTGGAACCGGATGCACAGCTTCCTTCCGTACGCTCTTTGGCGTTTGAGCTGTCAATCAATCCCAATACGATCCAGCGCGCCTACGGGGAACTGGAACGCCAGGGCTTTATCTACACGGTAAAAGGACGGGGGGGTTTCGTCCGGTATAATGAGGACTTGCTGGAGATCAGGAAAGAGAGGCTGCGGGAGCAGATCGCGGAGATACTGGAGGAGGCCAGGGAGCTGGACATCCCCATAGGGGAGCTATTGGAAACAGGAGCACAGGCAGAGTATGATAGAGATAAAGAACGTGACAAAGCATTTTGACGATGTGGTGGCAGTGGATCACGTCAGTGTGGCGATAAAAGAGAAAAATGTTTTCGGATTGATTGGAACAAACGGCGCCGGAAAAAGCACTGTACTAAGATTGATAACGGGAATCTACAGACCGGACGAAGGGGAGATCTATATCGACTCTCTGCCGGTGTACGACAACCGGGCGGCGAAGAAAAAATTTTTCTTTATTCCGGATGAACCTTATTTTTTCAATAATGCCACGGCGGCGGAGATGGAGAGATATTATGCCCGCGTGTACGAAAATTTTGACAGCGGGAAATTTTACGGCGCGCTGGAGAAGTTCGGGCTGGACCGCAAGAGAAAGATCCATACTTTTTCCAAGGGGATGAAGAAACAGCTTGCGCTGCTTTTGGGAATTTACGCGGGGACGGAGTATCTGTTCTGCGACGAGACTTTCGATGGGCTCGACCCGGTGATGCGGCAGGGAATCAAAGGACTTCTGGCGAAGACGATGGAGGAAAGGAATTTTACGCCGGTTATCGCCTCCCACAATCTGCGGGAGCTGGAAGATATCTGTGATCATGTGGGACTTTTGCACAAGGGCGGCGTGCTGTTGTCCAGAGAGCTGGAGGAGATGAAATGTAATATCCAGAAGGTGCAATGTGTTCTGAAAAATCCGCAGGAATGGCAGATGGCGCTGCAGGATGTGGAGATTTTGCAGGAGGAGGCGAGAGGAACCCTGCATACCTTTACAGTGCGGGGAAGCCGGGAGATGGTGGAGGCGAAATTCGGCAGGATCGAGACGGTGTTTTTTGAGATGCTGCCGCTGTCGCTGGAAGAAATTTTTATCAGTGAAACGGAGGTGGCAGGATATGATGTCAAAAAATTCCTCATGGAAGACTGAGTACAGACAAAAAAAGCATTCCGCCACGGATCTGATAATACAGATGAAGGAGAATGGAAAAAGGCGGATGTGGCTTTTTGTGCTGCTCTGCTTTGTATTGTTGCTGTGCTATCCGGTGGTGATGACGCTCACCCTGAACAGATATGCGGATGGCAGCGCCCTCTCTGCGGCGCTGCGGCAGAGTGTGGGACATGATATCCTGGGCCTGACCGGCGGCATTACCGTTTTTCTGCTGACCGCAGGCGGCGTTTTATGCGCGGTGGAAGGTTTTTCGTGGATCTACTCCCGGCGGAAGATCGACATGTATCTGGCTCAGCCGATCACCAGAGGACGCAGATTCCTGATGACTTACATAAACGGTATTCTGATCTACTTTATACCTTATATAATATCGCTGCTGCTGGCACTGCTGCTCCTGTCGGGGATGGGAGCGGCGTCCGGAGCGCTTTTTGTAGATGTTCTTTTCACTCTGCCCGCGGCGCTGATCTATTTTCTGGCAGTGTATAATCTGACACTGACGGCAATGATGATCAGCGGCAAAAAGGGCATGGCAGGCTTTCTGGTGCTGATGGGCTTTCTGTACGACCTGCTTCTTCGCGCCACACTGGAAAGCTTTTGCGGCAGTTATTTTTCCACATTTGCGGGCAGGATCCCATCGCGGCAGTATATTTCCCCGGTTTGCCGCATCTTTGTCATGTTGAACGAAAACAGGTTTTCGTGGGAGGAGGGGATCGTGACATCCGGGGAGGTGATAAGGGAACTGGTGCTGCCGATGCTGCCCGGCATGGCGGTTTTGTGCCTGGAAGCGGTCGTGTTTGGCGTGGCAGCGTACGTCTGTTATAAGAGAAGACCGATGGAAGCAGTCTCGCGGGTGCTGGCGTTTCCGGCTCTGAAGGGACCGGTGAAAGTGCTGCTTATTTTGCTGACAGGGCTTATCTCCTGCCTCGGTTTCTGTGATATCGCGGACAACAACGGTTTTTTTGTGGCCTTTTCAGGGCTTTCGTTTGGCGTTCTGTTCTGCCAGGCGCTTATGGAGATCGTGTATGAGGGCGATCTGAAAGCTTTTGCCCGCCATAAAAAGTCCTTTGGGATCGCTGCTTCGCTTACGGTCTGCGTCTATCTGTTTTTTGCGCTGGATGTAAGCGGCTACGACACCTGGGTGCCGGACCAGAGACAGGTGGAGAGCGCGTCGATCGATATTTATTTCGGAAATCATTATCGGTTTGACCGTGTGGACGAGAACGGAAACCCGATATGGGGGGACGATTATATTCTGGAAGGGATGAAAATGACAGATGTGTCAGGCGTACTGTCTCTGGCGAGGGACGGGATGGGGAAAGACGCGCCAAAGCAGGATGTGGATACTCGTCTGCGCTGCGACGTAAAATATATACTGAAAAACGGAAAAGTGAGATATCGAAATTTTACGATCGATTATGAACAGGAAAAGACCGTGCTGGATATTTTGTTTGCCAACAAAGAGTATAAGGAGGGGGCAAATCAGGTGCTCTCCGATGAGATGGACCGGATTTTTGAGCGGAGCCGGGCATACTACAGCAATGGTCTGCAGGACAGAGAGATCGTCGATAAAAATGCGCTGCAGCTGATGAGGGCCTATCAGGCGGATGTCCGGGAAATGTCCTTTTCGGATGTGAAGGGTGCGATGCCCTGCGGATTTTTGAAACTGAATTACCGGACGGACACGATGGGAGAGAACACACTGGAATATCCGGTATTTCCAAGTTTTACGGGAACGGTGGAATACCTGCGCGGCAAGAATCTGGAATTGTATCTGAATATTATTCCGGAAGCTGTGGAGAGTATAAAGGTGGTGCATTATGGCGAGGAGGAAGATATGGAGGTCACGACGAAGGATTCCTTTTTTGGAACCTCTGTGGCGACAGCCTCGACGGCGGCAGTGACGGAAAAAGAATATACGGACAGAGGAAAGATCGAGGAACTGCTCGGCTGCATTTATCCCGCCTATCTGTCTGGCTGGCTGTATGTTCCGGATATTTTGGAGGAGAGCATAAGCGTGCATATACAGGAGGCGGACAACAGGGAGGCCTGGTACTATAACTGGAATGATTCGTTTGTCATGAGAAAGGATGAAGTGCCGGAGTTTGTGAGAGAAGATACGGGGGCTGATCGAAATAAAAATGAAAAATAGAGGACCTGTGATACAGGTAAAAGGATTATATAAAATATACCGGCTGGGGCAGGAGAAGGTGCGGGCCCTGAACGGAGTGGACTTTGTGATCAACCGGGGAGAGTTCTGTTCCATCGTGGGAACTTCCGGCTCCGGGAAATCGACGTTGCTCAATATGCTGGCAGGGTTAGAAAAACCGACCAAAGGCGAGATCGTGATCGCCGGAGAACATATGGAGACCAAAAAGGAGAATCAGCTCGTGGCATTCCGGAGAGAACATATCGGCTTTATCTTTCAGTCCTACAATCTGCTTCCGACGTTGAACGCGATTGAAAATGTGGCGCTTCCGCTGACTTTTCAGGGCATGAACAAAAAGGCGCGGACAAAGCGGGCGTCGGAACTGTTGGATATGGTGGGGCTCTCCACCCACAAAAAACATAAACCGACACAGATGTCAGGCGGGCAGCAGCAGAGGGTCGGCATGGCGAGAGCACTGGTGGTGCAGCCGGAGATCATTTTCGCGGATGAACCCACCGGAAATCTGGATTCCGTCACCTCGGAGGAGATGATGGAACTGATGCGCAGGGTGGTGTATGAGAGGAATCAGACCCTGGTCATGGTTACCCACGACGATCATCTGGCCAGCTACGCGGACAGAATTATCCGGATAAGGGACGGAAAAGTCATAGAGATTACGGAGAAGAAGAGAGAAGTGAAAGGGGAGCAGAAAGGATGAAGAGGAAAATGAGCAAATGGATCAAGAGAAGCATGGCTTTTGTGCTCGCGGGGATGATCGCCATGTCCGGAGCCGGGGTGTGGGTTATGCAGGCGCAGGCGGTCAGCAGCAATGACGTGGAAGGACCGGCGCCCACCGACAGCCAGATGGATACGGCAAAATCAGATATTGCGACCTATGCCAACAATCTGATCGTCTCCCGGAATCTGACGGGGAAAGACAAGCAGAAGATTCTGGATATGCTGGATGAAGCGCGGTATAAGATCGGGCACGATTACAATCACGCGAACGGCTACGCGGAGATGCAGAGTTATGTGGCCAATGTGCGGAGCATGATGGATGCGGTGGTGGCGGCGATCCCGTCCAGTACCAGCGATTTTCTGACGTTAGCCGACACCTATCTGACCCCGTCCGTGAAATACGGGCAGGCGGTGACGATCGTGCTGCCGGTGATCAATTACAGCCCGACGGAGCTCAGCGATGTGATGGTGAGGGCGAAAGTCTCCAATCTGGTGTCCGAGTGGCCTTTTGAGCCCACATCGGCGGGGATGACCAGATCGATCCTCAGCTTTCCCCCCTACGACAATACGAAGAGCATGGAAACCGTGCGGCAGGATGTGTCTTTCAACTTCGTGGTGCGCTCCGACGTGAAGACCGGCTATTACCCTCTTGTGTTCGAGGTGACTTACACGAGAAACGGGAATGTGGAGAAAGCGGAGATCACTACCTATGTAAAGACCACGGGCAAACCGGAGAGCGGAACTTTGGACGGCGACAGTGAGGAGGATAAAGCGGAATCCTCCAAGCCGCGTATCATTGTGACGGGATTTGAGACCGTCCCGGCACAGGTTTATGCGGGGGAGACGTTCACCGTGACAATCCATGTACAGAACACTTCCAAATCCGCCAGCGTGACGAATGTGCTGTTTGATATGCAGGCGAAGGAGGAGGGGAAGGATGAGGACAGCAAGTTCGCGGCTTTCCTGCCCACTTCCGGCTCCAGCTCCGTCTATGTGGATTCCATAGCGCCGGGGGCATCGAAGGATCTGGTGATCGAGATGTCGGCGAAGTCCGACCTGTCCCAGAAGCCCTATGTGCTGGATGTGAATATGAAGTATGATGCGAAAGAGGCGGTGGATCTGACCGATACGGCCAGCGTGTCCATTCCGATCTACCAGGAGCAGCGCTGCGAGACCGGCGACGCGGAGGTGACGCCCGCGGATATCACGGTGGGCGGTCAGAGTAATATTATGTTTGACGTATACAATACGGGAAAGACGACCCTCTACAATGTCTGGGTAAAATTTGAGGGGGACAGCATCAGCGGCGGAGACAGTTTCCTCGGCACGATCTCATCGGGGGCTACGGGCAGCGTGGACGCCATGGTGACGGGCGCTGCTGCGACGATGGACGACGGCAAGATCAGGGCGGTGATATCCTATGAAAATGAGTCCGGCGCCATATCAACGGTAGAAAAAGAGCTGGAACTGTTCGTGTCGGAAGAATTTATGGGGGATTTCTCCGATCCGTCTATGGGTATGGAAGGCGAGATGGGCATGGAGGAACTGGAGGGAAGCGGCGGTATCAAACCGTTTATTCTGCCGATCGTTCTGGTCAGTGTTGTCGTTTTGATCGCAGCGATCATTATCATAGTGCGAATCAGAAAAAAGAAAAAAGAGAAGGCGGAACTGGCCGCGGATCTGGAAGCACTGGATGAGACGGACAGGTGACGGAAAGAAAAATCCGGTGACGGATTGGAGAGGGAATAGGTATCAATATGCGGTTTATTGACTTGCTTCGAATGAGTATGTCAAACCTGTTCAAGAGAAAAGTGCGGACCATTCTGACGGTGCTTGGCGTGGTGATCGGCGTGGCTTCCATTGTGGTTATGGTATCGCTGGGGCTCGGACTCAATAAGGCGACCATGGAGCAGATAGCGGATTATGCCAGCCTGACGGCCGTCATGGTGAGTGAGCCCTGGGATTCGGAGGGTGTCAGTGAGAAGGACAAAAAACATCTGGATGACAATCTGGTGGAGGAGCTGATACAGCTTCCCCATGTGGTGGGCGTGGATCCCTATCTGAACATAGATATCCTGGCAAGGTACGGGAATTATGAGGGCTATGTCATGCTGCAGGCGACCACCCTGTCCGCACTGGAAGATATGAATATCGACGTGGGGGAAGGTTCGCTTCCGAAAGAGGACGACGGCGAGCTGAAACTGTTTTTCGGCAATATGGTCCTGGCGAACTTTTACAGCACGACAGGCGGAGGAGGAGGCTATTGGGAGTCGAACGAACTGCCGGATATCGATCTGATGAACGATTCGGTCTTCTATATTCTGGACAGAGACGCTTACTATAATTCGCAGGGCGGCGGCACGGACGAAAACGGAAAGCCCTATAAAAAACCGAAAAAACATCTGATTCCGACGGCCGGAATCGCGGCCGGCGGCACGGAGGTGTACCGCAATTACAGCTGGAATACTTACTGCAATATCGACGAGCTGCTTCCGGTGCTGAAGAAAGAGTTTAAGGGGAGGGCCATCCCGGGCCAGCCCACCACGTCCAAGGGAAAGCCTTACAAAGAAATATTTTATTCCCAGCTGATCGTCAATGTGGACGATATGTCGAATGTGGCCGAGGTGACGCAGATGATCGCGGATATGGGATATAATGCCAACAACGACGCGGAGTGGATCGAATCCCAGCAGCAGCAGCTCGGCATGATCCAGGCGGTACTGGGGGGCATCGGCGCGGTATCTCTGTTTGTGGCGGCGATCGGTATCACCAACACGATGATGATGTCCATCTACGAGCGGACGAAAGAGATCGGCGTGATGAAAGTGCTCGGCTGTGATATGAGAAATATCGGCACGCTGTTTTTGATGGAGGCGGGCTTCATCGGTTTTCTGGGGGGGATCGTCGGACTGATCTTAAGTTTTACCCTGTCGGGAACCATCAACTATCTGGTGAGCAAATCGGAGAATATGGGGATGGAGAGCATTTCGTATATTCCGTTCTGGCTGGTACTGCTCTCCATGGCCTTCGCGGTGTTAGTAGGCATGGTGGCGGGATTTTTCCCCGCGAGAAGGGCGATGAAGCTGAGCCCGCTTGCGGCGATCAGGAATGAATAGAGGCTGCCTCGTGACGGAGGGCGGGTGTGAGAACTTATCAGCCGCCACTCCGAGAACAGTGGAAGAGATCGAGGATACGATGCAAAAAGGGGTTTTCACCCTTTAAGGTTTCCGGGGCTTTCCGTAATAGAGGATGCCGAGGGCGCCCGGTCCGGCGTGAGTGCCGATGCTGGGGCTGATATCATTGATGATGATATCGGTAAATCTGGTCTGTTCTTTTACCAGTCCTGCAGCCATCTGTGCGTCCTCAGGACAGTTTCCGTGTACGATGCCGACCGGCAGGGAATAATCGGTGTCCTCCTCCAGCGTTTCTTTCATCCTCTCGATGAGAGTGTGGATGGATTTTTTTCTGCCGCGCACAGTTCCGGCTGAGACCAGAGTGCCGGTATCGCTGACATAGAGGAAGGGTTTCAGGTTTAAAGCGCTGCCCACCAGAGCGGTGGCCTTGCTCACCCTGCCGCCTCTCTGCAGGTGAAACAGATCGTCCACGGTAAACTGTACGTTGATGTGGTGTTTGAAAGCTTCGATGGCCTTCACGACTTCCTCGTAGGAAGCGCCTTTGTCCTTCAGGCGATTGGCCCGCAGTACCATGATGGATTCTCCCAGGGAGACATTCAGAGAATCGATCACCGTGATCTTTGCGTCGGGATATTCCTCCGAGAGTTCTTTGGCCACCATGCAGACATTGTTGTAGCTTCCGCTCAGGGCCGAGGAGAAGGCGATGTGAATGATGTCATAGCCTTCCTCCAGAAGGGCGCGGAACTTTTCTTCGATCACGGCGGGGTTGTTCGCCTGGGAACCGGGCAGTTCTCCTTTTTTCATGCGCTCGTAAAACTCGGCGGGCGGCATATGGAGCTCATCGCCGTAGACGGTCTCCCCGAAGGAGTAGTATTGGGGGATGATGGTGGTGTGCAGCCTGTCGATGTATTCCTGAGGCAGGTCTGAATTGGAATCGGTTGTGATACGATAGTCTCTCATGATTATTTCTCCATTTTATATTATGATTGTTGTCTGTCGATAATCATATCACAGATGTGGGGAAATTGCTACAATTCAGGTGATTTTTGCAGTTTTTGATAAATTCAGGAAAATTTCCACTTGCGGAATGGTATCAGTGTGTGCTATAATCTCTTTTTTGACACTTTAAGAGTCAAGTAAGTGCCACAATCCCTCATAAATACTGGGACGGTGGCACTTT
>RAZE01000001.1 GCA_003611955.1 bacterium 1XD8-76 | reverse complement strand
AATCATTCCGCTGTCTTTCGACAGCTTCGGAATTTTTCAGGGCTGCATTACTGTTTATTTGTCAAGGTTCTCTGTGCTTCCGCAGCTCTTTTTCTCTTTCCTCTGTGCGACAGCTTTGTTATCTTATCACGCACACAGGTCTCTGTCAAGCACTTTTTTCTACTTTTTTCCTACTTTTTTCATTTTCTTTACGAAATAAGTACCCATCGCACAGGCGGTGGACTTTTAATATAGCATATTGTATTTCCCGTGTCAACATCAAATTTCCGTCAAACCTCGAAAAATCGTAACTTCAGCGATCTCTTCTCCTTGCGCCTTCGCACATGCCATATAAATAGGAAGTGTTGCCTGCCAACACTTCCTGTCTTAATCTGGTAAAGAAAACGGAGAAAGAGGGATTTGAACCCTCGCGCCGGTCACCCGACCTACACCCTTAGCAGGGGCGCCTCTTCGGCCTCTTGAGTATTTCTCCTTAATCCGAACTACGTCTCTACCATTCTTCTATTGTGTTCAATTAAGAACGCAACAATAATTATACCCAACGTATCTCTGTTTGTCAACTATATTTTGCCCTAAGTTTCACTTTAACGCGCAGCCGGGCCAGGCTGCAGATCAACCGAAGGAAAATAGCCATCGTATCAGGCGAATAAATATCCAGCACATCATCGCCAGAATAGCCGCGGCTAAAAATATGCTGGCCACCATATCCAACATCTCAAAATATGCCAGCGCAAATATTGTAAGTATCAACCCGATCACAACACATGCACCGATCATAACTTTTTTGCCTGTGCGTCTGCGCTCATCCTTGTGAATCTCTTCACTATCTTCCGCATATTTCTGCCTCTTTATACGATTTGTATAGGCCGGATACAGCTTTCTGTACAACAATAACCCTTCTTCTCCACAGCGCATTTCTCCCGCTTCCTCAAAGCTGTATAAATCCCAGAAAAACAGCAGGACTCTTTCCCGGCGCAAAAAATATTTTCCCATCCCCTCCGCAATAATATTTAGCACAGCGGGAGACCACATGATTCCCTGAAACGATTCCGAGCGCAGATACGCCGCACTTTCTTCCTCCAAAAGCGACTCCTTCCGCAGCCATGTCGGCATCTGTTTTTCCCACCAGTGGCGGAAAAAAGCTATCTCCTCCATTTTATCATATCTGCCCTGATGCTCTAAAGCTTCCTCGGAATCAAGCCCCAACTCCTTATACCTGCTCTCTTTCCGCTTTTCCGGCGCTTCCTCTTTTCCCATATTATTGTCTGTTTTCAGGTCCGCCTCCGGCCTTTCCCCGCAGGAAGCATAGCGAAGCGCCTTCTGATACGCCTCATAAAGCCTCTGAAACTCCTCCGGTCTCTCTTCCGGATGGATCTCTCTGGAGAGACGGGCGTAAGCCCGTTTGATTTCTCTCTTGTCCGCCTCCTCATCTATCTGTAAAATATCCCATATTCGATCCATCCGCCCTTTTCACTCCCGCCTTTCTTTTCCTTCCAGAAAATCAAAAACAGCCTCCGCTTCCTTCAAGCAGTTGGCGATCGTCTGGTCATTCTGTGTGCCCATTGCCGCATGGAGATTTCCCATGACCATTTCCACCGCCCGGCGTCTTTCCCCTGTCATCTGCACAAAAAGGCGTTCCCCTCTGGCCAGCGCCAGTTTTGTCCGAATACCGCCGGGAGGCGCCAGCTTGAAGTCCTTCAACTCCTCCACACGCCTCTTCAGCTCCTCCTCGCTCAGTCTAAACTGACCGCTCGACAATACCGCCTGTTTTCTTATCTTTCTGTCCAGATCACTCACCTCTGCCAACAGTATCCCGTTGATATCATAGGTGAAGCATACTTCTATTCTGTTCTCACCCTTTTTCTTTTTCGCGATATCTAACCGGATCTCCCCGAGACAGATATTTTCCCTGCAGTAATAGCCTTCCCCCTGATATATCTTTATTTCCATCTCCTCCTGATAGTCCCTGATATTGGTATAATATCCCTTCTTGGAGGAGGGAAGAATACTGTTTCTTTCGATGATCGGCGACATGATAGGATTCTGGTGATCCGCCGGATTCACCACATTGATTCCCAGCGTAAAAGGGCACGTATCTGTCAGCACCAGATCGCGAAGCTCCTCTTTCCTCTCCTTAATACCCGCATAGATTCCGGCCCCCATAGCCACGATCTCGTCCGGAGATGCCGCCGTGTGGGCCTCCCTCCCAAAAGCCGTCAGCAAAAAGAATCCAACCACCGGCATTTTGGAGGATCCTCCCACCAGAATGATCTCATCCACATCTTCCATTCTTCTGCCGCTGTCACTCAGCGCACCGGTTATCACCTGCGCCGCTCTGTCAAACAGATCCTGCCCTAACCTGGCTAACCTGGCATTGTCTACCGTCACCTTTCTTTCCCCATGCAGTTCAAAAGTATATGTGACCTCCTTCAGAGAACTCAATTCCCTCTTGCATTTTTCCGCGTGCTGCAGCAGCGATGCCTTTTCCTCCAAAGCCAGATCACTGTAAGACATCCGGCACTGTTCACAAAAATATCGGGCGATTTTCTCATCAAAATCGTCCCCTCCCAGATGATTATCCCCGCTGACCGCAATAATCTCTATCACATTGTCAAAATAATCCACAACGGAGACATCCAGAGTGCCTCCTCCGAAATCGAATACAAGAAAGCTTCCCTCTTCTTTTCCGCCCAGGCGACTTGCCGTCAGCGCCGCTGCAGAAGGTTCATTGATCAGCCTCTCCACTTTAAGCCCTGCCAGCTCTCCCGCCTCCTTTGTGGCATACCGCTGATTATTATTAAAATAGGCCGGAACACTGATGACTGCCTCTCTCACTTCCTCGCCCAGAAACCGCTCCGCATCCTCTCTCAGCTGGCGCAGAACAAAAGAAGAAAGCTCCTGCGGTGTAAATCGACGCCCTGACAGCTCAAAAATCCTGTTGGTGCCCATATATCTCTTAAAAGAGGCCGCCGTCGCCCCCGGATGTGTCACCATCCTTTCCTTTGCGACCGCTCCGACATAAATACTTCCGTCCTCCGCCACGCTGACCACACTGGGCGTCAACATTTTCCCGAATGAATTTGGAATCAGCACGGTATACCCATCCTGAAAGACGCATGCCAGACTGTTTGTCGTTCCCAGATCAATACCTATGATCGCCATAATTCACATCTCCCGCTTTACTGTCTATTATTCCGCCGCTCTCTCATACAGATCGTTGCCGTCCGCATCCATCACAACGATCACCGGAAAATCTTCCACCTCCAACCGTCTGACGGCCTCCGTCCCCAGATCTTCGTAAGCGATCACCTCTGACTTTTTGATCGCTTTGGACAAAAGCGCTCCCGCACCGCCGATTGCCGCAAAATACACACAGCCGTTTCTGACCATCGCTTCCTTCACTTCCCCGCTTCTTTTTCCTTTTCCGATCATTCCCTTCAAGCCGATGTCCAAAAGCGCCGGCGTATATCTGTCCATTCTCCCCGAAGTAGTAGGACCGGCGGAGCCGATCGCTCTCCCCTCCCTGGCCGGGGACGGCCCCATATAATATATGATGTTATTTTTCAACTCGATCGGAAGCGCTCCACCCGCGGCAAGCGCCTCGCTCATTCTTTTATGCGCCGCATCCCTCGCCGTATAGATCGTACCGGTAATATACACGAAATCCCCGGCTCTCAGATTTTTTATCGTCTCCTCATCCAGGGGGGCCTGAATATACTTTTCCATGCTCTCAGTCTCCTCGCTTTTCTCATAGCAGCCAATCAAATTAACAGATTCTCACACCACCCGCATGGCATGCCGATTGACATGGCAACAGATGTTGACCGCCACCGGAAGTCCTGCGATATGCGTTGGATAAGTATCGATATGCACTGCCAATGCCGTGGCGTTTCCCCCCAGACCTCCCGGGCCGATTCCCGTCTGATTGATCTTCTCAAGCAGTTCCTGTTCCATCTCTCTGATGTAGGGCAATTCCGAAAACTCCTGCACCGGTCTTGTCAAAGCCTTCTTGGCAAGAATCGCGCACTTTTCAAAAGTCCCGCCGATTCCTACGCCGACCACCATCGGCGGACAGGCATTGGGCCCCGCCTCCTTCACCGCGGCGAGCACCGCCTGTTTTACGCCCTCCATGCCATCTGCCGGTTTGAGCATAAACACCCGACTCATATTTTCACTGCCAAATCCCTTCGGCGCCACTGTGATCTTCACACGGTCTCCCGGCACGATCTGATAGTGGATCACCGCCGGCGTATTATCCTTTGTATTTTCTCTGATCAGCGGATCTCCCACCACAGATTTTCTCAAATACCCCTCCTGATACCCCCGGCGCACACCTTCGTTGACCGCGCTCTCCAGATCGCCGCCTTCAAAATGGACATCCTGCCCAATATCCATAAAAATGACCGCCATTCCCGTATCCTGACAGACAGGGATCCCATCATCCCCGGCTATCTTCATATTTTCACACAACTTCCCCAAAATATGTCTGCCGATCTCCGTCTCTTCCGCCGAAGCGGCATCCTCTATCGCCTGTTTCATATCCGGAGCCAAAAAGTAATTTGCCTCGATACACATCTCTTTGATCTGCTCCGTTATTTCTGTTGTCCGTATTGTTCTCATCGCAGTTCCTTTATTCCACAATTTCTTTTCTGATCGCTTCCAGTTCCGCCTCTTCCGGTTTTCCGGGTTTCCAGCCGATCGTCTGACCGTCCCCCTCATAGCGCGGGATCAGATGCATATGGAAATGAAATACCGTCTGTCCAGCCACCTCCTCGTTATTCTGTACCAGGTTAAAACCGTTGCAGTGCAATTTTTCCTTCATCTGCTGCGCCATTTTCTTTGCCAGCACTATCACTTTTTCCGCCTGGTCCTCCGGCAGCTCAAAGAGATTTCTGTAATGGTTCCTGGGCAGGATCAGCGCGTGCCCCCTCGTAGCCGGTCCCAGATCGAGGATCACCCTGAACTCCTCATCCTCATACAATGTTTTGGAGGGGATTTCTCCCGCTGCGATCTTACAGAAAATACATGTCTCGTCTCTCATTTTGTCATCCTCCTTTTAATTAAACACAAAAAGCTGATCCAACTGCCGAAGCAATTTGAAATCCCCTTTCATTTTCATCACGCCGCTCATAAACCCTCTCTGGAATGACATTCTTCCATGTATGATATCGTTCATGGTCTCCTCTGTCATCTGTATTTCCACATCCGCCCTCTCTCTCTGATCATAACTGCACACCATGTCATTCTGTTTCACCTCAATACAGAGCGGCAGTTTTTGTGTCTCAAAAATAATCTTATAGCTTCCTCTGAAGCCGGCAATGGGCCTGAAATGTTCTCTCAACGCCTTGAGAAACACTGTCTGGTCATCCGGTTCATCCTCCTCCAGTTTATTCCGGAAAAGACTGGTCAATTCTCTGATATCTTCCTTCGTCTTCTGCACGTAGCTGTCGTCGGAAGCATACTGGGAGAGCTGTTCCGCTTCCTTCGGCGTCAGATCCGTATTCTTCGTTATAGATACGAACCGATTCACCACCTGGTTGCTGGCGGGCAGCGCAAGCACTTTTTTATTGATCGTGCGGTAGATATCCTCCGCCTTTTTCTCTATCAGCGTATTGTAAGCTTCGCTGTCCTCCAGAATGGAGATATCCTCTATATAACCGCAGAGCCCGCTGCAGGGACAGCCGCCGAGTATCTCCCAGGCGGAGTACATATTCAGTTCCCCGTCTCTCTCCCCGTAAGTCGTGGACATCACCACAGGGCACATATAGATCTTCGCGATCTTCTCTTTATCCCCATATAGCCAGCAGGCATCCAGAAACTGCATCATATATCCGCCTATGCCGTACCACTCCACCGTCGTCGCCAGAATAATTCCATCCGCATCCTTCAATGTCTGCGGCAGCATGGTTATACTGTTTTTCATATCGTACAACATAAACTTTTCTACCGTCACATGGAGCTCCTTAAATACTTCCTCCATCTTCTCAATCACATAGAGCGTAGGATCATCGATCAGCCCGCGCCCGCCATAATAAATATTGATCTTCATTCGTAGCCCCTCTCTTTCTTTCGCTCCGCCAGCACATAGATCCCTGTCAGTAAAATTCCGCCAAACAGTCCGCCGATGTGAGCCGCATTATTCACATTGGATGTCTGAAACCCCATATATATCATATAGAGCAGCATAAAAATCATTCTCCCCATGGTAATACCGCCATATCTCCCTCTATGGCATGCCACGATGATAAACAGGGCCCCCACAACGCCAAATACGGCGCCGCTCGCGCCGATAGAATCTGCGTAATCCCCTGCCAAATATTCATACAGGGCATAGAACAGCGATCCCGCCGCCCCGCTGAAAAAGTAAAGTATCACAAATTTTCTTTTTCCGACATATCTTTCGACCAGCTCTCCCGCCAGATACAGCATAAGCATGTTTCCCACCAGATGATCTACATCCGCATGCAGAAACATGGATGTAACCAAACGCCACCACTCTCTTCCCTGCAACAGATACCGCAGGCTGAATGCGCCTTCGCTGTACAACAGCTCTCCGCTGAACAAACAGATCACAAAAAGGAATATGTTAATAGCGATTAAACCTGTTGTGGTGATTTTTTCTTTCCATTGCCGTAAATTCTCTCTCTCCATATTCCTCTCCGTTTCCTTTTTCATTATACTGAAAAGATCACTTCTTTACAAGCAACATCTCTCATATCCTCAAAGATGCCGTCTCCAAAAATCATTTCGCTATCTGTAGACAAACTGCGTCCTTCCAAGCCCCACTTCATCCTCCGGCTCCAGTATGACCCTTTCGTTAGGCCGCAGCCGCAATCCATTGTGGTAAGTTCCGTTGGTAGAATTCAGATCCTGCATCCAGAGATCGCCCTCCTCCTCAAAAAATCTGACATGCATTCTGCTCACTGACGAATCCGAAATCGTATGATTCACCAGCATTTTATCTTTCCCCACCGTGCAGGGCAATCTGTCCAGAAAAATCTTTTGCTGTCTCGATTTTCCAATTCCATAGAGTTTTCTCTCCTGCTCCTGCCGAATATCCATAAAAACCGTCTTTTCCTCCGTCGAGGTCTCCTCCTCCCTTCGATTTTCTATCTCACAGGAAATGTCTTCCTCCGTATCTTCCGCATCCATCTCCAAAAAATTCTTTTCTTCCGGGATGCGTCTCTCTTTTCTCCCTGTAAAAATAAGCAGCGCTGTCAGTAAAACTGCCGCCACCCCTCCGGGCATCAGAATTTCCTGCCTTGTCCTGCCAAGCCAAAAAGTCAGGGCAATCACGGCGCACCACAAAACAGCCAGTGCCCCTCTCCCTATTCTGCCCATTCTTGTCACAGAACGTTTTCTCACACTGTCCTGCTCCGTACATTCCTCCTCCGGATCGTCCCAAACCACGATCTCTTCCTTTTCCGGTATCTCCGGCCTCTGTCTCTCCTCCGGCTCCTCCCGCCCCCTCTCCAAAAAAGAATCCGGATACATTCTCCCCGCGCATATCTCCTCATAAAAGCGGTAAACCGCTTCCGTCAGCTTCTTATCCTCGTAATCCACCCGCATGACCAAAAACTCCGCCAGTTGCTCCCTCTCCCTCTGTATATCGGATTCCTCCCTGCCATCCTTCCCCGGTATGTATAGAAATTCCCATCTCTGTGTCCCCAGATTCCAGAAAATCGCGGTCGGCTCCAGACAAATGCCGCTTCCCGGCAAAAACAGTTCTCTGCTGTACTCTATCACCTCGTGGAGCTGCCACATAAATGTCTGGAATTCCTTTTGTCCCACCAGTTTTTCTCCATAGATTATCTCCATGTTCTGCATACCTGAAATGTTATAGTACAGAAGAGTCTCTCCGTCCATCCGGCGCAGCTCTATCGGCAGAAATCCCTCCGTCCTGTTTTCTTTCAGCATCCGCAGCGCAAAGTCTTCTTCCTTCCCGCCATAGGGAATCACCAGATAATTGCAGCACAAGTCATTTACATATTCAACTCCCTGCATACTTCTCTATCCTCCTGCATATCCTGATAAACCGTACCGGATCGTATTTCTCCGTCTCATATTCCGACGCGTAGGCAAACACTTTCAGATCCGTCTCTTTTATCAGCCGATTCAAAACCGTATTTACCTTTCCCTCTATCCGCATCCCCACGTTATTCTTTGACATCCGAAAGTCCTTTTGGACGGACCCGCTGAACAGCAGTTTTTTTCTGTCGGCAAGTTCCCCTTTTTCGACGATCTTCCGAAGTACTGTCGCCTCATCCTCCTCCCGCATATCGGAAGCTCTCATCACCATCACTCTGCAGTCCTGCTGCGCGACACATCTGTCATATTGAAAAAATCCTGCAAAAATCAGAAAAAAGACGGCAAACCACACGATCGGCATGATAAGCGCCGCCTCCACTGTCATATATCCGTGCAATGTACTTTTCATACATATCCTCCCTTCTTCTCAAAATATCATCTGCCACAGTACCCCCGCCGTCAAAAAAGGCAGAAAGGGAAGCGTCGTCCCCCGGCTGGCTTTTTTCCCGATCAGCAGAGCGATACTGCATGCGCTGGCCAAAAACAGTCCTGCCAGCGCCGCCCTCAGTATCACGCCGCCTGTCATCACCGTGCCTAAGATCAGCAGACACACCGCATCCCCGTATCCGATCTGCTCTTTTGTCAAAAAAGCCAGAAAAAGTGCAGCCACCCCCGGCAGCAGACCGCAAATTCTCTGCTCATACGGCATCGTGTCAAACAGGAAGGACCATGTGAAAAATAATCCCCCGAACAGTACAAGCATTTTTACGGAAAGCTGCTTTTCCTTTATATCCTGTATGGCGCAGAGAATCAGAAAAATGATGATTCCTGCCGCTTTTGTCACTTCCCGCATATCTCTCCTATCCGCCGCACTTGCTGCACGCTCCTCTCCCCTCGACTTCGCTGAGTTTCACCTGGTATATTGTCCTCTTCAACCCGGAGCAGGTTATACTGGTGTGATAGTTTGTTCCATAGTCCGTTATGTAACAGCTTCCGCCAATAGATTTCTCGTCGCAGAGCGGACAGGCATAGTAGATTCCGCCGCCCTTATTTCTGAGACTTTCCAGCGCGTTCGCCGAAACATTCTGAACACTCGGATTCAGATAACTGCATCCCCGGTTTTTATGGTACACACTGCCTGTCTCCGTGATAAAAACATAAAGCTCTTCCTGCTCGTCTCCTTCCGCTCCCGCACCCAAAACATATCCGGTCCATGCATGTCCGTAATAGTGATTTTCTATTTCCCTGGACACCGGGGTAAAAGCCGGGAACAGCGGATGTATAACATAGCTGCAGTCCATGCGGATCACGCCGTCATCGTCCGTCTTTCCGGTTACCAGAAGGCCGTTTTTTCCGCCGGCCACAATGCTCTCCCAAACGGGATATTCCGCCAGATCCTCCCCTATTTTCCGCCGCCCGGACAGGGACGCCAAAAATGCCTCCGCCTGCGCTGTATTTATATCTTTCAGTCCTTCAACAGTCTCTTTTGCCGCATTTTTCAGATACAAATATTCCGCCGTTTT
Organism: bacterium 1XD8-76; assembly: GCA_003611955.1. Taxonomy (GTDB): domain Bacteria; phylum Bacillota; class Clostridia; order Lachnospirales; family Lachnospiraceae; genus 1XD8-76. The sequence continues at coordinate 619,197 of RAZE01000001.1, read as the reverse complement.
TCTCCCCTCCTCCCACAGAGATGCCGCAATGCTGCTGTGGATGCGATACACTTCCATGATGGAGAGCAGGTTCATAAACAGGATAACAAACAGGGGCAGTACCAGCGCAGCCTCCACCGTCATCACCGCCTTTATCCGTTTTTTCTTTTCCTCACGTTTCATTCTTGTCCTCTGTCTTTGTACCAATACCAAAAAAGAACGGATAACAGCAGCCTTTTGCCTGCTTGGGGAATTTTAATGAAAATATGAGCCTTTTGCCCGGAGAGAATTGTTTTTAGGTGAAATTTTTTATTTTCATCGCAAAAAGCTGCCGTTATCCGTCCTTTTTTGATTCTTTTGCATCAATAATAATACGATCTGAGAAAGGAACATTTTCCGCTGTCTCTGTCTTCAAACTCCGCCGCTATCCGAAATCCGCTGACACAGCCATCCATGCGGAAATTTTCATTGTAATCCGTCTTTCTGATATCCATTTCCATCACATCCATCATGGAAAACAGAAGCTCATTTTCCTTTTTTGCGAGGAGAAACAGGGATAGATACTGTCTGTAGCTCAGTCCCCTGGATGTGTCTTTGCTGACGTTTCCCGGCGTAAAGTTTAAAATACTGTTCAGGCCAGTCTGCCAGTCCGAAGCCGACTTTATAAGCGGAACTTTTCCGCCCTCCAGCAAAAGCTTTACATCCTGAACGCTCTCTATGTACGCCCAGGCAAACAGTATGGATGTCTCCAGAAGAGGCTGCAGATACGGCGCCAGGGCGACCGCCGCAACAGACGCCGCCATGGCGGAAATCTCCGCCCTTTTTGCCGAATCGCCGTACAGATACACCACGTTTGCCGCTTCCCGGAGCAGCAGCAATCTATGTACCACCGCCTTCAGATTTTCCGTGTCCGAACTCTCTCCGGCGATCAGATACTCCACCTGATAGTCCAGCGCCGCCTTCTCCTTCTCCTGCCCATAATACCCGTACTTTTGAAAAATATAGGCCTCCAGGAGCAGCCTTTCTTTCTCCTCCGTCAGGAATCCGCTCTCCTCCGTTTTCTCCTGCAAAAGTCCTGTACCCTGCAAAATATTGCTGCGGTAGGACAGAAACTCCTCCAGAGCCACCTGTTTGCCGGAAATTTTGGAAGTGTCCTTCACCACCAGATTCAAAACTCCTTTGCCTCTTAACCCGTTCACCGCTTCGGCTGGATTCTCAATCGGAACCTCTTCCTCCTCCTCATAGGTTTCCACGTCCCCTGTGTCTCTGTTGTACTTCTTTTTTGTCACCTTTTTTACCGGCGGCGGCTGACTGGCAAGAGTCTCCTCATTTTTGTCCCTCTGTTTCATCAGGTCCTCCTCGCCCACTTTCTCCCTTCCCACCGTCTTAAATTCTTCCAACAGACCCTCCAAAGCCTCCAGTCCCAGATAATGTTCTTCGTATTCCACGATCTGTCGTTTTAAGACCTGTCCGCCCTGGTCGGTGGCGACCTCCGCCTCCTGCACGCCGATGAATGCCAGTCTGCTGTCGAGCAACTTTGTGTTCTGCAGATTTTTATCCGCATAGTCTTTTACGTGTTTGCCGATGGTTTCTATTCCCGGATGACTGCTGCCATAAGAAGTGTCTATAAAAAACAGATCATACTGCCTGAAAAGTTCCTGATGGTATTCCGCCAGTGCCGACCAGCCCGCCGTATTCAGGGCAAGCTCTTCTTCCATCCGGGCAGTATTTTTTCGGATTCCCGCCACAAGCGCCATGACAACGGACAGAAGCACCGTGATTGAAAGCGCCAGATAAACCGTGAGATAGGCCTTTAGCTTTCTCTTTTTCATCCTATATACTGCTGCTCTGGGACGCGATCTTTGAAAAAATATCATTCACTATCTGCGTCAGCTGTTTCTTAAAAATCATTACAAGTCCGATCAGCACAACGATAATCAGAATAACTTCCACAGTTCCCATTCCGTCCTCTTCTCTCAAAAAATCTTTCCATGTTTTCTTCATTTTCCCTGTCCTCTCTTTCTTTTTTAAAATGTGATAAATGCCGGCAGAAGAATCATCAACATTACGACACAGAGCATCATTACCATCGGCAGCAGCAGTTTTGTCCCCGCTTCTTCCCCCGCTTTTCTCGCTGTATTTTTTCTCTCCTCAAAGGCTAACCTGCTCTCCTCCTTCAGCAACGGTCCCAACCTTGTGCTTCCCTTGCGAAGATTCTGTGTGAGCAGCGTGGAAAACTTTCCGTAAAGCGGTATGCCGCATCTTCTTCCGAACCGTTCATACGCAGCCGTCTCGGCTATTCCGCTCTTCATTTCCTGACAGGCTATCCTCATCTCCTCGTAGGCATAATTTTTCTGTTTGTACGCTTCTCTCTTCTCATAATCCGCACATATTTTTTCCCATGCCATCCTGACAGTTATCCCGGCTCCCAGATAGATCGACAGTTTGCTGACGATCTCGGGGTATGCCAGCCGCATCTGCGCCTCTCTCTTTTCCACCTCCTTTTTCAGATCTCTATCCTTCATAAAATAGATCATCACCGCCGTGCAGACGGCTCCCAGTAAGACGCCAAGCCACACATCGCTCCTTTTGCTCCTCCAGATCAGGGTTTTGCCATCCAGTTTCTCCGGAAGAATCATGACCGCCTCCTCCCCGGTCTCTCTCTCGGATGCTTCTACCGCCTCAAAAATTCTCTCTTTCATCCTCTCCTCCACCGTGAGTTTTCTGGGATAGATTCGTATGTAAAACAGATGCTCGGCCCGAAACTCCTCACAGGTAAAAACCGCGTTCAGCCCGACCTGCTCCCCCTGTTTCAGGACTTCCCTCTCTCTCAACTTCCCCTCCCCGTCGATCAGATCATAGTTTTGGCTCTCCCACTCAATGTGGAAGGGATATCCGGGAATCTCCGTCACCAGAGTCAGATCCGTCTCCACATGCTCCAAAGTCTCGTTATCTCCAGAAATCCTCTTCTCCAGTTCCTTCAGCGCATCCTTATAGAGCGCTTTCAACTGCTTCTCACTGTGAAGCCTCTCCCTTACCCTCAAGTCCATCTCGTATTCTTTTTCGCCGCCCACCGTAACTTTTACCGGAACATTTTTTGTCATACCCCCGTACCCCTGCCGGTCAATTTTGTTTTCCGCCACTGTCGGCTGCAGCAATTCCGATAAGAGCAGTCCTGCCGCCAGCAGCATTCCCGCCAGCCCCATCAGCAGAGAAATCCTTATCTTTTGGATATAATATTCCTTTACTCTCTCTTTCCCCGCGAACGGGTAAAGTTTTTCCAGGTTTTCTTTCACCTGCATCGAAACCTTTCTTTCGCCCCTATCCTTTTCCAGAAACTTCTCAAATATCTTTTCTGCAATTTTATATAAAAAATCCCTTTTCACATGTCCGTCACTCATTTTCCTGTTACCTTTATCTGTTATCTGTTTATATCCTGTTTCAGATTGCCTTTTATTTTCACTGCACTAATCTTTTACCAAAGAACCTCTCCTTCTCTATGACAGACATGGAAAAAGGACTTTTTAACTCTTTTAAATTTTTATCTCTGTAATTCTTACTCCCATGACATACGCCGCAGCATAGATCGCAAGGCATATACTCATCACTGTTCTGCCGGCAATCGTCTCATACAACACATCAAAATATCCGCTGGACGCCGCGCTCACATACAGAATGATCGCAAAAGGAATGATCGACATAATATTCTGTTCCAGTCTCTTCGCGGCGAGCAGCACCTGTATCTCCTTCTCCACGTCTATCTTTTCACTGATGATCGCCGCCGTCTCATAAATAATTTCCGTCAGATTTCCTCCGCTTCGCTTTGCCATCGAAAAGATATCCGCAAATTCCTGTATCTCCTCCAGTTTTGCCCTGCCTGCGAACTGCTGCATCAGCGTCTCAATGCTGATCCGGTTCGCCAGCCCCTGTGTAATTTTGTAGAGTTCCCGATAGATCGGCGCCTCCCGCCCATGCAGCACTTTCATCTCCTGCATGGTCTCCCGAAAAGCGTTTTCCACCGCGTAACCCGCCCGAAGATTTGCCGCCACAGACAGGATCGCGTCCTTAAACTCACTCCGCAGCCTTTCCCGCCCCTTTATCCTTTTCTTTTTTTCCAGCAGCGTGAGATAGATCATCCCAACGGGAATCATAAGGGGGACGGCCAGAAATGATCTGTAAAAGAACATTGCCAGAAACAGGGTCACTCCTGCGGCCTGCATTGTCCCGCCTGTCTTCTGCCTCCGCGTGAGGCCGCTCTCCGCCCCGTAGATCTGCCTGTACCATCTCCTAACTCTCCGCATATGGATCGAGTCCCGCCGCCTGCAGTTTTGCGACATTTTCCAGCTCTCCTTCTTTCTCCAGTTTTTCACTCCCATAACGGTATACAAAAAGCGGTTTCAGCCTGACCCGCGGCTCTTCGTATCCGCAGACCTCCGTGATCTCCAGCACCTTTCTGCTCTTATCCCTCAGTCTCCCCAAATGTATGATCAGGTCCACCGCCGAGGCGATCTGCTGTCTGATCGCCGCCACCGGCAGATCCATCCCCATAAGCACCATTGTCTCCAGCCTGCTGAGCAGATCCGCCGCGCTGTTGGAATGTCCGGTGGAAAGAGAACCGTCATGCCCGGTGTTCATCGCCTGCAGCAGATCCACCGCCTCCGCTCCCCGGATTTCTCCCACGATGATCCGGTCCGGTCTCATCCGCAGCGCCGTCCTGATCAGATCCCGGATGGTGATCGGCAGACACCCTTCCGCGTTGGCATTTCTTGTCTCCAGCCTCACCAGGTTTTCAATGGAGACGAGCTGCAGTTCCGCGCTGTCCTCTATCGTCACCACCCGTTCTTCCCGCGGAATATAGTTGGACAGCGCGTTTAAGAATGTGGTCTTTCCGGAACCGGTCCCTCCGCTGATCAAAATGTTATACCCCGACAGCACGAGTTTTTTCAGAAACAGACTGTGATTCTCCTGCAGTGCGCCCAGCTCTATCAGCTTTTCCATGTCCATCGGTTTTTCCGGAAATCGACGGATCGTGACGATCGGTCCGTTCAATGCGATGGGCTTTAACACCACATTCACTCTGGAACCGTTCTCCAGCCTGGCGTCCACAATGGGTGAGGCTTCATTCACCACTCTGTTGCAGTCGGATACCATCTGCTGAATAATGTTGTTCAGTTTCTCCTCCGAGTCAAAGCTGTTCTCCCACCGAAAGAGCTTACCTCCCTCTTCAACAAAAATATCATCTTTGCCGTTTATCATGATCTCCGTTATTCTCGGGTCCTCTATCAACTCCTGCAGGATATCCAGCTGCCGCATGGACTGAAAGATTTCTTTTCGCATCTGCTTGCGTTCTTCCAGCCAGATTCCCTTCTGCAGCGCGGTCTGGTGGATCTTTTCGTCTATTAATTCAAACAGCTCCTCCTCTCCGAGCTCTTTTGAAAAATCCAGTTCTCTAAAGAGCTCCTGCTGTATTCCCCTCTTGATGTCCTGATAAAAATCTCTGCGCTTTTTTCTGTCGCTCATCCTCATATTCTCCATTACAAAATTCCATCCTCCCTCAGCTGCCCTTCCACAGCATCCGCCAGTTCACTGTGATTTAAATGCTCCAGGTTCAGAGGCAGATTTTTGAACATCGGCAGCCTGCATTTCTCTGTTTTTTCGAGTATCCCCTGGTACGGCTCCTGCTCTAACATCAATTCATACTGCGCCAGTTTCGCCTTCGACATCCGGTCGTCCCGGATCAGCGTATAGATCTTGTCACAGTTCCCGAGCAGCCCGTACACGCCCCTCACCTGCTCCGTCAGATCTAACACCACCGCCTCATATCCTCCCGCTTTCGCTATCTCCGCGATGATCCTGGTCCATTCCTCCTCCGGAATATCCCGAAAGTCCTCATAGGATCCCGCCGGCGGAATATAGTAGAGCCCGCCCATCTGCTGCGCGATGCTCTCCAGCTTATAGGACAGCTTTTCCCTGGCGCAGTCATAGTAGTAAAGGATATCCGTCAGATTTCCCCCGAACCGCCTTCCGAGCAACATCTCAAAACCGGAAAAACACTCGAAGTTCAGATACAACGTCTTTTTCTTCCTTGCCAGAAGCTGTCCCGCCGTCAGAGCAAAAGTCGTCTGCATACAGGAATGGATCGGCGAGTAGACGCCTATCAGCTGTACCTCCCCTCTCTTTAATCCCCGGAAGGGCACGACTTTCTCCCCCTCCCCATACACCCGCATAATTTCACGGTACAGCGCACCTGCCGGCTGATACTTATTGATCACGGCCACGCTCCCCGGAAGTTCTCCGATTCCCTCCTGCAATACCAGGATCCGATCGATCTCCTTTTTCTGCAGATCCTCCTGATAGTCCGGTTCAGAGATTATCAGAAGTGCTATTTTGTGATCTCTGCAAAATTCTTCCAGGCTTTCATTTTTTGTGAACCCATGAATTTCAAAGGGCAGTTCCTTTTTCTCCTGAAACAGGGATATCAGCTGGCTCGTGTAGGCCGCCTGCCTGTCACAGATCGCCATGATCGGCTTTCCCATCTCTTCCACCTCCCAAATCTTCACAGCCATCCCAACAACACTGCCAGCAAAAAAGCCGGTGCAAAAGGTATTTTCTTTCTCATTTTTCGAATCAGTTTCAGGAATATAATCTCGATTGCCGCTATAAAAAACGCGCTGGCTATAACAAAGATCGCCTGGTTTACCGGCAGAAACACACCGGCCATAAGAAGGAGCTTACAGTCTCCGGCTCCAAGACCGCCCATCCCGTAGAAGGGCCAAAGAAAAACAAAAAGAACGATTACCTCCGCTGCCATGACAAAAATATCCGAACAATTTCCGTCATAAATATCTGCCGCGGTTCGCAGTATCACGCCGACCCCCATCCCGGGGAACAGCAGAGCGTTGGGTATAATACTTTTCTTTACATCAAACCATGCCGCCGCTATCGACAGCAGAGTCACTATAGTGACTACATATTTTTCCGTATCAAAACAAACTTATCCCTCCTTTTCTTCCTTCATTGTCTAAATCATTTCTGGGAAATAAACGAAAAATAGAACGTCAGAAATATTTTTTAGAAATCCGAATGGACTTTTGAAGTAAGTCCGATTATATAGCCTTTTTTTCGGCCTGTCCAGCCCTTTTATCACAAAAAAATATTTTTGTGAAATCTCTACAGCATGCTCAAAATCTGAACGCAGAAAAGCAGGAGAACCCCCGGAATTCCAAGGAATCCGCACGTCAAAACGGTAAGCGGATTTATTGCAATAATAGAGACAAGGTTTTGTGACAGAAAAAACTGATTCATGCCGTAAATCAAAACGCTGCCGATAACGGCCTGCACCAGAAAACGAAACACCATATTCGCTTTACTCTTCAAAACTACGATAAGCACCACAAAGGATGCCACCAAACCGATCACCCATTCTGCCTGATCCACATTCTCACCTCCCTCCTTTCAATATATGCGGCAGCTTTTCCGATATGAGTTCGTCCCGGCAAAATAAATTTTCGGCGAAATGGAATAAATTGCCAGAAGGCCGCTTATACTTATAATAGATCATTTTCAGGAGGGAGCTGTATGAAATCCTTTTTCAGCCATACTACATACACGGCTGATGAACCGGAACTGTCGGCGAGGGACAAAGATGAAAAGCGTTTGTTGGATGATTTAAAACTGACCCGGGCGGAACTGGAAATTGCCTATTCCGGCTTTGACAATGTGACGGATCCGGATCTGATAGACTGCTATATCTACAAAGTAAACGCGGTCTTAAAGCGTTACAAGTTTTTAATGGAAAAGGCCTCTGAGCTGAACATTATAAAAGCAGCGGATTTTGCACCGCTGCCCAAAGAAGATTTTTCCGATTAAGTTCAGGCTAAGAAGCCCCTGTTATTCACAGGCTGCGCAAGACTTTCAATAAGGGAGTTCTTTCCATAAGTCAATCCTGCGTATATCTGCTGCGCATTGTCCATGACCGGCTCAAAGGAGCCGGTCTTTTCCAGTTCCAGATAGGCATCGCGCAATCGTTTCAGGATGCTCTCCGGCTGCGCCAGGGGCTCCGCCGAGGAAGCAACAATCGCTTTCGCCAGTTCCTTATGCATATACAGATACAGCTTGTGCAGCGCCGGCGCCGGCTCGTATTTCATGTTGAGAGAATTTGACAGCTCCATCAGGCAATCCTGAGCACGATGGAGTTCCCGGACAAATTCCTTCTCCTGCTTTTTTTCCAGAAACGCTCTCGCATCCCCCAGATATACGATCGTCATATCATAGAGAACCGTGATCATGGACACCGGGCTCGCCTGTGAGATCCGCCTCGTAAATTCTTTTTTCAGCTCATCTTTCATAGAACACCCATCCCTCGTAATATGAGAAACCGCATGATCCGCTTTCACAGATGATGCGGCAGCGCTGAACCACTTCGCAATTCAGCTTTACTGCAGAAGCTGCAGCACCTGGGACGGCCGCTCATTCGCCTGTGCCAGCACGGAAGTGCTCGCCTGGGAGAGTATCTGATAGGTAGAATACTCCGTATATTCCTCAGACATATCGGTATCCATAATGTTGGAGAACGCCGCTGTCATATTTTCGTGGTTGATCTCATTGCTCGTCACGATGGATTCCAGACGGTTCTGGTATGCGCCGATCTTACTCCTTATGCCGGACAATTTGTCGATGGCAGCGCTGACTTTTGTGATCGCTATTCTGGAGCTCTCCGCCGTCTTTGTATTGATGGTGTTGATCTCAAGACCTTTTATCCCCACTTCAGGGATCTCCACCTGCAGATCCTGCCCTTCGTTTGCGCCCACCTGGATCTCCATGGGGCCGAGGCCGGTAAATTCCACTGCAACTACATTGGCAGCATTCGCCGGGTCGGTAAAACCTTTCCGGATATCCAGAGTCGTCTCAAATCCCCCGGGGCCCGTCAGAGTCACATAGGTTCCGTTAACATTGGATACATAGGTATCTATCATCGTTCCATCCGGCTTGGTCACCTGGATCGGCTTCGCGTTATTGTTGGCGATCGTCACCGTCTTGTCGAAACCTTCCGGGAAAATAGTGCCCGGCGCCGCCGGTATCGTATTATTGTCGGGATCCGCCGGAACCTCTATGGTTCTCTTCCACGAATTGAAAACTTCCTCCACGAAATTGCCTTCCGCGTCGTACAGCTGGGCATTCTTAAAATCCGTGAGATCGAACAGGTACGTGCCGCTCTCTATCCGCTCGTCGTATCCTGCCGTCTTGACGTCAATGTTATCCGTATACCCTTTCAGCTGAAAAGAACCATCCAACAGCTTCTGTCCGTTAAACTCAAAGGTCTCCGAGACACGCTGGATCTCCTCCTTCAGTTTCTGTACTTCCTCATCCACAAGCGCCCTGTCGCCGTCGGAGAGCGTGCCGTTGGCTCCCTTGATGGCAAGTTCGTTTATTCTCTGCAGCATATCATGCACTTCCGTGAGAGCGCCGTCCACCGCCTTCAAAATATTGACACCCGTGTCAGAATTGTCCCTCGCCTGCATCAGACCCACCAGCTGAGCGTGCATCTTCCTGGACATCGCATAGCCGGACGGATTATCCTTCGCTCTGTTGATCTTATAGCCGGAACTCAACTTTCCTGTCGATACGGACAGATTCTGATCGTTCTTATTCAGGGCATTCACTGCCTGCATCGCTGTCGCGTTATAGTTGATTCTCATTCTTTTTCCTTTCCGCTTTACAAATCCGTTTGTAAATTTTATAAATTCAGTTCCATCTTATGCTCAATATTCATTTCGGACAGTTTCCACAAAAATTTTAGCGATTTGATAAAGTTCACCCGTAGAAATTTCTTTTGCTTCCGCTTTCTCCGCGCCCCGGGCCGTATCCTCAAGGGTGCCCCGCTTCACACGGCTCCCCCTTATAACGCTTATCCCTTCCGCCGCTGTCCCATTTTCCTGCAGCTTCTCCCGTATTTTCCCGGAAATACTCTCAAGCAGCGCTGCGCCGTCCTCCGTCTCCGCAAAAAAGGTTCCGCTGACACCGGCTTTCACCGCCTCCCCTTCCGTCTTCTCCTCGCTCCGCGTAAACAGGGCTTCCAGCCTGCCGTACTCTTCCGTCGCCAGGGATATCTCCGCCTGAGCCGTTCCCGTTCCCATGCGCACCGTCAGATTCATCACGGCATAGCCTTCCTCCAGCTTCACCGGGATCTGATAGCGGGATTCTCTGGAGAGCGCCGCCCGGAAGCGAATCCCTCTCGAAAGACGCTGCAAATTCCGGATATCCAGCTCCGTCGCACCGTCTCTGTACTCTGCCTCCCGCAGAATTTCCTCCGTCTGCTCCGCAAACGCTTCCATGCCCTCCCGGAGAGAAGCCTCATCCGTCATCGTCTCCTGCAGGCTGGCCACATAGCCTTCCAGTCTGCTCTGCTCGCCTTCCAGATTTTCCTCTCTGACCGACTCCCTCTCGCAGTCTTCTATCCTCTGATAAATCTCCGCGCTCTCCTGCAATACCGAGGACGCCTCCAGCAGATTCGACACGGTGACGGGCTGCTGCATTTCCTTCAGGAAATCCACCGCCTCCGCCTGTCCTGCTTTTTTCTCCGCGCTTCGAAACGCCCGCACCGCCTCCTCGTAACCTTCGAGGCACTCATACGGCGCCGCCTCTATCTGGTCGATAATGCTCCTGCCTCTCTGCAGCGCGTCCACACCGGCAAAATTCTCATCCACCCGGTAGTCCATATTGCCCCTTCTGCCGCTTCTCACCGCCGCCAGCAGGTTTTCCATGGTCAGCTCCGCCTCGCTCCCCAGCAGATAGCCCTGGGCTTTTCCGTCCGACTTCTCCACCTGGCGGACAAGCCTGTAGATGCCGACATAACTCTCCCGCTCCTCGGCTGTGATCGCACCGTTTTTATCCAGCTTATACAAAAAGCGCGCGAAATCCTCGCTCTCCTCCATAAATCCGCTTCCCTGTCTCGTCAGATAATCGTCCAGCTGCCCGATGTCCGTGTGCAGAACATCCACACCATCCCGGATCATCTGCAGCACTCTCCCCGGTTTCATATCCCGGAACAGACTCTGCACCTTCCGATCCACTTCCAGCGCCCGGTCCAGATTCTCCTCGCTGATCTCCAGTCTGTTGTACCCCAACATCCGAACCGCCCTGCGATTTTCCTCGGAGGGCTCCCTGTTCATATCTGTCAATATATCGTCCACATTCCGGAACGCTTTCCGGATGGAATCGCCCAGATCCGCCCGCACTTCCGTCTGCATCGTCTCATAGCGCCCTCTGGCCGTCTCCCGTCTGACCTGTTCGCTGTCGGCCCGCGCAAACTCGCTCTGCAGCTCGCTGCCCTTTTCATGCAGCGCCTCTATCGTGAAGGATATCTCCCTGCTCACCACATAGGACAGGGTCGCCGCCGGCATGGCGCGCAGCCCGTCGATCTTCTCCATCACTTCCGCTGTCTGGGGAATTCCCTGCTCCGTAAGCATTTCCTCCGCTGTCCTCAGCCGCTCGATCAGCTCCTCCATCGGCGCAGTGTCGATCTGAAAACCGCTGCGCAGCAGTTTCACGTTCGCTTCTATCGTCATCCGCAGGCGCACTTCCTCCAGCTGCCGTCTCGCCGTGAGAAGTTCCCTGCTTTCCGTTCCCTGTGTGTCATCTGACTGTTCCGCCCTTTTCTGCGCCTCCGCCAGATCCTTTAAAGTGAGGTCTCTGCCCTCCGGCAGCTCCGAGGCCGCCTTCTCCGCCGCCTCCGGCGTCAGCCCCTGCACGGTCTCATAGATTCCCGCCGCCTGCTCGTAGATGCTCTCCCCGCTCGAAAGATCCGCCTGGTACGCCGCCTTCCCCTCATAGATCTGCATGCCGATCCGATATTTCAGCTCCTCCTCCGAGATCCCTGCACCGTCCGGCCCAAACGCCTTCACCTTTTCATACAGCCGCAGATTCTCCTCCGTCAGCGGAATATCGTGTCTCAACAGAAAGGCAGCATCCTCTCTGCTCTCCTCATTCCGGGGAAGCCCCGCCTCGTCGATCACTTTGTCGATCTGGTCCCAGAATTCCGCATCCTCAGCTCCCGGTATCTCCGCATCCTTCTGTCCTCGGTAAGCTCCCGCGGAATACTTCGCCTTATAGATATTCTCCGCTGTAGGCGGCAGCTGCCGGTCCACCATATAGGCGACAGCCCCTTCCTCCAGACCGCTCTCGAGCGCCTGAGCGTAGGCGCTGCTGCCCAGGATCTCTTCCATTGTCTCCTTCGATAACTTATCCGTAAAACCCGCGATCTCGCCGCCGCCCTTTGCCACGGCAACCTTGATCTGGTCCAGGATCGTCACCATCGTCTCGATATCCATATTCGAGACGTCCACCCCCTCCTCCAGCATCTCATTAAATTCCTCCTGAGACATGGAGTTCGACATGACCGCCATATACATCCTCTGCACATCCATATCCATCTGGGAGGCCTGCATGGATATCTCATCTGCCGTCATATCCGCCTTTTTATAAGTCCCGTCCTGTCCGCGGCCGCCCTGCCCGCCTATATCCACGGAATAAGCGCCTGCTTTCTCCGCCTTTTTCGCGTTGTCCTGCGCAGCCGCCTGCGGTTTTTCCGCTCCTCTTCCCTGCACGCCGTTATTTCCCTGCATCTGTTCAAACGTAATCTTCATTCCCGAAATCCCTCTTCCACTCTGTCTTTCTCCATTCGAGCCCCTGCCCCCACAAAAAAGAGTGCATGCTCCAGCATACACTCTTTATATCGTCAGACTTTCCTCTTCTCTAAAGCCCCTCCCTAAAATGCATAGACCAACGCACTGTAGGGCGGCAGGTCGAGAACGATCGAATAATCCTTAAAACAGCAGGGCTCCTTTTTCGCCGTGATCTCCTCCGGCACCTCCGCGCCGCTTCCGCCGAAACGCTCCTCCGTACTATTTAATAACAGCTTATATTTTTTCTTTGCAGGCACGCCAACCCTGTATTTTTCCCATTTCATCGGGGTCATATTGACAATAAATAACAACCGTTTTTTATCACTCGCACATTTTCGGATAAAACTGTAGGTACTTCTGTCACAGTCGTCCGCATTCATCCACTCAAATCCACTCCAGTCCGCGTCGTCCTCCCAGAGGCAGGGATATTTCCGGTAGATGCGCAGCAGCTCTTTCACGTAATCCTGCAGGCCCTTGTTCAGATTCTCACCCAACAGATACCAGTCCAGCTCTCTCGCCTCGCTCCACTCTCTCTCCTGCCCGAACTCCTGTCCCATGAACAGAAGTTTTTTTCCGTTGTGTCCCATCATAAAGGTGTAGCCGTTGCGCAGGTTGGCGTACTTATCCACCTGGTATCCCGGCATCTTATTGAGCATGGAACACTTCAGATGTACCACCTCGTCGTGGGAGAGCGGCAGAATATAACTCTCGCTGCTGTTGTAGGTCATGGCAAAGGTCATGCTGTAGTGATTGTCCTTCCGGAAATAGGGATCTAACTTCATATACTCACAAAAATCATGCATCCAGCCCATATTCCACTTGAAGGAGAAGCCCAGACCGCCGTCCTTGATATCGCCTGTCACCATCGGCCACGCCGTAGATTCCTCGGCGATCGTCAAAAATCCCGGATATGTGCCGCGGATCACGGAGTTTAAATGTTTGAAGAACTCGATCGCCTCCAGATTCTTGTTTCCCCCGTAAATATTGGGGACCCACTGTCCGTCCTGTTTTCCGTAGTCCAGATACAGCATGGAAGCCACCGCATCCACGCGGATACCGTCCACATGGTATTCTTTCAGCCAGAACAGCGCGTTGGCGATCAGGAAATTCTTTACCTCCGTCTTCCCGTAGTTGAAGATCTTTGTCCCCCAGTCGGGATGCTCCCCAAGCCTCGGATCGGGATGCTCAAAAATACATTCGCCGTCAAATCTGCCCAGACCGTGCGCATCCGTCGCGAAATGGGCGGGCACCCAGTCCAGAATAACGCCGATTCCCGCTCTGTGAAATTTATTCACCAGGTACATAAAATCCGCAGGCTCCCCGTGGCGGGACGTGGGCGCGTAATACCCCGTCACCTGATACCCCCAGGAACCGTCGAACGGATATTCCGCAATTCCCATCAACTCGATATGGGTGTAACCCATCTCTTTCATATAGTCGCAGGCCCTGTCCGCAAACTCCCTGTAATTATAGAAACCGTCCTCCGTACCGTCCGGATGCTTCATCCAGGAACCGATATGGCACTCGTAGATCGCCATCGGCTCTTTTTTCATATCCTTCTGATCCCGCTTCTCCAGCCAGGCACTGTCCGACCATTTGAATCCTGACAGATCTGTCGTTTTTGACGCATTGCCGGGACGCATCTCCGCATAATTCGCGAACGGATCCGCCTTGTAGAGCTTATCGCCCGCCTCGGTCACTACCAGGAATTTATACATCTGGTTCTTTTCCACGCCGGGGATAAAACAGCTCCAGATCCCCCCGGGTCCCAGCTTTTTCATCGGATTTGCCGTCTCATTCCAGTCGTTAAATTCACCAATCACAAAAATCTCGGCCGCATTGGGCGCCCACACCCCGAAGAAGTAACCCTTCTTTCCTCTTTCCACCGACGGATGCGCACCCAGCTTTTTATAGATATCATAGTGTGTTCCCTCCGCAAACAGGAACTGATCCGCCTCAGATATAAATACCTTTTTTTCCTCCGGTCTTGTGTCTAAAGTACTTTTCTTCCTCGCCATACCTCATCCCTTCTCTTTCCCAATTTTATTTTGACTCTTTATGCATAATAGAAGAAATCTTCTTCTCTGAGTACGATCATATCCTCTCTATCATAACGCTTGCCGATCAGCACATCAAAGAAATGCTTCGGCGTCTTTTTGTTGGCATGCTGGATCGCTTCCTTTACAAGCCTGCGCACATCCGATGTGGTGACCGAATGCTCCGCCGTCTGCATGTCCGCAATTCTCGTGTGCAGCGCCAGCACGCCCATCTCATCTATACCATACTCTTTATCGTAAGCAAACTTTTTACCGTAGGCCACGAGCGCCCCATCATCCAGCGCCTCGATATCGATCCTGGTGTTGAACGGATCTTTCAGCACCTCGTTGACCTCCAGAAGGCTGTTGACCGCGTTTTTGGTGTCCACCAGCATCACGATGATACCCTTGCTCTCCGTCTGCAGCGCCCTCACCAGCGCTTCCGCCGTGGAGCAGTTCATCCCCCCCGCATCCGCCACGATCAATGCGCCGTTCTTCAGCTTATCGATGATATCGCCCGGTTCTTTTTTATTTAACGCCTTCCCGGTGATTTTCGCGGCCTTGCCCGAGAAATTGCTGTCCGACATCTGCATGTTCCGCACCAGGTTTCTCGCAAAGTTCATCGCCCCCGCGTCCTCCTCCCCGGTGATCAGCACGTTGCCCGTGTAGGCGGCGAGACTCATATTGTCCAGAACATGAAGCAGCTGTCCCTTGGATCTGCGGCTGTGCACAAACGAATCAAACAGTTCTTTTTCCTCCGGCGAAAGGGGTCTGTCATTCAGCGCCGGGCGCAGTTCCTCTGGCAGAGTCCTCTGCCCATGCTCCTCTTTCTCCTCCGCCTTCTCAATCTCCGGTTCCGGCTGCGGCTCAGCCTCGGCGGGCGCGATCTCCGGCGTCTCTTCCGGCTGTATTTCCGCTTCCTCCGCTGCCGCCTTCTCGGCCTCCCTGGCCTCCGCCTCTCTCGACCTCTTCTCCAGTTCCCTGATCAGATCATCTCTGGAAGCCTCAAACTCCGCAAAGATATCGCCCGTCTTATCCAGAACGCTCTTCTGCACGGTATCCTTCAGCTGAGCTTCCTTATTCTTCTTCATCTGCTCCCATTCCTGCAGAATATCCTGAATGCTCATCTGACCGGTGATCTGTTTCTCCACCTTTTCTTTCTCCGGCACAATGAGAGAGATCTGGCCATCCGCCTCCTGGGACAAAATCTCGTCAAAACCAGAGTTATGCACCGCGAAATCCGTCGGCTGCATCATGTCTTTCGGCGGACGCAAAACTCCCTGCACCGGCACATTGGGCACGATGACCTTCTTCACGCCGGAAGCGGAACTCTCCTCCTCATAGACCGGACTTTTTATCTCCTCGATTTCTTCGATCTCTTCCGCCTCTTTTTTCTCCGCTCTCCGCAGCGCCTCCCTTATCTCCGGCTGGGAGACCGCTTTGGTCAGATCAGTGGTGTTGGGATCCTCAAAAAACACCTCTTCCATATCCGGCACGGGCGGAAGCTCCTGTGTCTCCTCCAACATAGGTGCCATCAGGCTCTCCATGATGGGATCCGTCTCTTCCTCCTCG
Organism: bacterium 1XD8-76; assembly: GCA_003611955.1. Taxonomy (GTDB): domain Bacteria; phylum Bacillota; class Clostridia; order Lachnospirales; family Lachnospiraceae; genus 1XD8-76. The sequence goes on along the minus strand of RAZE01000001.1, from coordinate 602,927 downwards.
GAGTTTTCCTGAATGAAAATTTCTCCGGTGTCGTTTATGATCTCCTCCTCGTCACCGTCATAGAGCGCATCCGCGTCCTCCGGCTCTTCCGATGCGACCCCCTGATTATAAGATACGCCCTCTTCCGCACCCTGTCCATAGACAAAATCGTCGTTTTGACTATCCTGTATCACCGGATCCATGCCTTCCCAGACGGCCTGCCTGTCCTCGCCTTCCATCAGGCGCTTCATATCCTTCGCCAACTCCTGCTGCAGGTTGATCGTATTGTAGGGACTGTTGTCCAAAATTTTCACCTGGATATCCTGCAGTTCCTCTGTGGGAAGCTTGATGGTCGGCGCCTCCGAGACGTTTCTGCCGACGTTTTCCTTGACGATAGCCGCCTCCAGATTGGGAATGACCTGTGTGTCACCCTGCTCGATCTCCAGCTGTCTCTCGCCATTGTAGAAGGCCTGCTGCTTCGGCGTCAGGGGCTCGTGCAGCATCTTCAGCTCCATCGCTTTACGCACATACTTCCCTTCTCCCAGCCAGAGAATCATCTCGTCACATTCTTCCACACATTTCGTTCCGAAGCCGATCTTATGGTACAGATAGGCCAGTTCATAGACCCATCTGTCTATGTATTCTTCCTCTTTCAGCTTTTCCAATACTTTTATCTGCTCTTCCAGGCTGACTTCCTGCGCCGCGTACACCTTGTACAACAGAATATATTTTCTGCTGTCCTCCGGCGCCACCTGGCAGAACTCTTTATAATATTCCCAGGCATTCACCACATCGCTCAGCTTCAGGCAGAGCTCTGTCAGCGCGTAGACGATCATCCTGCTTCCGGGCCGTTTCTCGTAGGCCATTTCCAGAATGGTCTTGCTGTCCTCGTAACGGCGAACCATCTTATAGATATCGCTGATCGTGCAGAGCATCTTCACGCTCTTCACCCTTCGCCAGTCGATCGTATCCGCTATCTCCGCGGCTTCCCGGTAGTTTTTTTCTTCTACTAAAGTTCTGATCTCTTCCGATCTTATTTTGTATTCCTGTTTATCCAAAGGGGATCACCTCAAACTCATCCAAAACAAATTCTTCCTAGCTTTTAAGTGTACCATAGGTTTTGTTATAAGTCAAAGCGATATACACTAAATGTTGTGGATTTTTGGGACATTTCAGCGCTGAAAATCTCTCAGTCGATCGGAGAGCATCGCGAACTGCGGCAGACTGAGTTTCTCCCCCCGGATCGTCTCCGGAATTCCCAGTTCCCTCAATGCCCAAACGATATGCTCCTTCGCCAGATGCAGATCTCCCGCACCCGCCAGAGCGTTTGTCATCATTTTCCGGCGCTGGTTGAAGGCAGCGCGGATGATATCGAACAGGAATTTTTCATCCTGCACCGAAACCGGCGGCTCCTCATGCCGCTCCAAATGGATCACGGCGCTCCCCACCGTTGGCCGCGGCATAAAACAGTTGGGCGGAACGTTCGCCACGACCTGCGGTCTGGCGTAATACTGCACCGCCAGGGAAAGGGCGCCGTAGTCTTTCGTCCCGGGCTTCGCCTGCATACGCTCGGCCACCTCCTTCTGCACCATGACAGTGATACCCGACACCGGCACTTTCCTCTCAAAAAGTCCCATGATGATCGGTGTCGTGATGTAGTAGGGAAGATTCGCCGTCACTTTGAGCGGTTTTCCGCCGTTGTATTTCTCCGCCAGTTCCCCTATATCCACCTTCAGTATATCCCCCTGTATGACCGTGACGTTCCCGTAGGGGGCAAGGGTCTCCCCCAGAATCGGAATCAGCGCCTTATCGATCTCCACCGCGATCACCTTCCCGGCGCTCTCCGCCAGATACTGCGTCATTGTGCCGATGCCTGGACCGATCTCCAGAACGCAGTCCTCCTTCCCGATCTGTGCCGCCTTTATGATCCTCTCCAGCACGGACGTATCGATCAGAAAATTCTGCCCGTATTTCTTCTGAAAACGGAACTGGTATTTCTGAAGTATTGCTATCGTATTCTGCGGAATCCCCAATGTCACCATAATCTCATCTCTTTTCTCTATTCAAATATGTACTCGCACGGGGTACTGAATAACCTCTTCGCGTTTCTCTCCGTCGCCGCCTCCACTTCCTCCTCGGAAATCCCCTTGATCCTGGCGATCTCCTTCACCACATAGGGCAGATAAGCGGAGCAGTTTCTCTTCCCCCGATAGGGAACCGGCGCAAGGTATGGACAGTCCGTCTCCAGCAGGATCCTGTTAAGCGGCACATACTCCACGCACTCCCGCAGTTTTTTCGCGTTGGGAAATGTGACGACGCCACCCACTCCGATCAGATAATCCATGTCCAAAAATTCTCTCGCCGTCTCTTTCGTGTAAGAAAAGCAATGGATCACGCCCCGCCTCGGCACTTGTCCCTCCGCCCTCATCACATCCAGCGTATCCTTTGCCGCGTCCCTGGAGTGGATGATCACCGGAAACCGCATCTCCTTCGCCAACGCAAGCTGTCTCGCAAACCATTTCTTCTGCGTCTCCCTATCCACGTTATCCCAATGGTAATCCAGCCCGATCTCACCCACCGCAACCACCTTCGGCCGCCAGCATTGTCTGCTCAGCCAGCCAAACTTTTCTTCATCCAATTCCCCTGTGTCACTGGGGTGTATCCCCACCGCCGCGAAGACATACTCATATTTGTCCGCCAGGCTGAGCGTTGCCTCCACCGAGGAAAGATCCGAAGAGACATTCACAACATAGCTGATTCCATTCACTCTGAGCCTGCGCAGCAGCTCCTCCCTGTCCCCATCAAACGCCTTATCATCATAATGAGCATGGCTTTCAAATATCATATTTTTCTTCTCCATCCATTTTATTCTATTTTTTTTAATTTTTTGCAAAAAACACTTGCATTCTCAAAAACATTATACTATAATCATTCTTGCGTTGTAAATCACAACCTTTTCATATGGTACGGGCCATTAGCTCAGTTGGTAGAGCAGTAGACTCTTAATCTATTTGTCCAGGGTTCGAGTCCCTGATGGCCCATGAAGCACTGTTTCTGTGGCATCTGTCGTGGGGGCGGTGTTTTGTTTTGTACTTTTTTAAAAACAAGTCATTTTTTTCATCCCCCCAATTGACTTTTTGCCTCCAGAATAGTATGTTATTTAGTGATAGGCAATTTTTTACCTGTCTTAATTTACAGAAAGAGAGGGAGACTCTAAATGGCAAAAAAATCATGGTCTGTTACAACAGACGAAGGCACTTTTTCAGTTGATCTGAAGGGCAGCAAAGTCAGCATCAATGGCGCGGCTCCGGAAAGGCTTAACAGATTTGCAAAGAAGACCCATTTTATCGATACGGAATACACAATTCCTCTGGGCAACAGAACTGCAACTCTGGTCATTCAGTCTATGGCTTCTCCTGTACTGGCATACAACGGCACGGATTGTGCTACAGGCGAGCCTTGGGAATATCAGAAGATTCCTGTATGGGGTTGGATATTCCTTGTGATTGATATTATCCTTGCTCCGTTCTTCGGATGGCTCTGGGCTTTACTTGCTCTTCTTGTTTCTGCTGTTGTAATCAGAAGCAAAATGAATACCGGCATTAAGATCGTGCTCTGTATTTTATTGATCGTTGCCGCGATAGCCATGGGGCTTATGGTCGGCGTAGCGGTCGGCGTAGCTCTCGCATAATACATACTATCAAGACTAATCGAATTCCCGGTACAGGTCTATCCTGTATCGGGAATTTTAGCATCCGCACATATCCTTCCGCCGCGCTGCACTGAGGAAAATATTATGTTGACTATGGATTATGAAAAAACCGGATATCTGCACAGCCCCTTTAAGCTGTTTCATCTGACGGATCATAAGCTGAAAAGCTATGATTGCCATTATCATGACTTCTACAAAATACTGCTTTTTCTCTCAGGCGATGTAGATTACTTTATAGAAGGCACCTCCTACCGTCTTGAGCCCCGCGACATCGTCCTGATCGGCGCCGGGGATGTGCACAGACCTGTGATTCGTTCCTCCGCTCCCTACGAGAGGATAATCCTCTATGTCTCGTCCGATCTGCTGACTTCCTACAACGGGCAGGATTACTCTTTAGAGTCCTGCTTTCAAAAGCAGACAGAAAAAAAGGAGCACCTCCCCGTGCTCCGCAGTTCCTCGGCGTCTGTCGATACCCTCTTTAAACTGTGCGCCGGATTGGAATCCTCCCTCTCCGGCAGCGAATACGCTGAGGAGCTGTACAGCCGCGCTCTGCTTTTACAGTTTCTGGTACAGCTCAACCGCATCTTTCTGACCGGCTCCTTCCGCTATATCGAGACGGGTTCCTCCAACCGGAAGATCACCGAGATCCTCCACTACATCAATGAGCATCTGGACGGCGACCTCTCCATCGAAACTCTCTCCGGAGAGTTCTTTATCAGCCGCCGTTACCTGATGCAGCTCTTTCAGCAGGAGACCGGCTACAGCATCGGTAAATATGTCAACGCAAAACGCCTGTTTTCTGCGCGGGACAAGATCCTTCACGGCATGTCCCTGACAGACGCCTGCTACTCCTCCGGCTTTCAGCACTACTCCACCTTCACGCGCTCCTACTACAGGATGTTTCAGACCACGCCGGGCGCTCTGAAAAAGGATATCCAGACATAAATGCTTCTCATTCCTTTTCCATCGAGGAGTCCGAATACATGTCCAGAAAACCCACCACTTCATTCACGGGTCTTCCGTACATATGGCAGCATTTGTGGTCCACCAGCTTCTCCTCCTCCTGCAGCTCGTTGAAATTCACACTCATCTTCAGCGCTCCTATCTCCATCTCGTGATCCAGGTGCCGCAGAACTTCCTCTATCATTTTTTCCTGTTCATCCATAATAACTATCTACAGGATCGTCCTGATCCATCCTTCCGGCGCTTCCAGTTTACCCATCTGGATTCCTGTCAGCGTATCATACAGTTTCTTTGTCGCAGGTCCCATCTCGTCCATACCGCTGGGCAGGCAGATCTCCTTTCCGTGATCCACGATCTTTCCGACAGGGGAGATCACCGCCGCCGTGCCGCAGAGACCGCACTCCGCGAAGTCCTTCACTTCGTCCAGATATACTTCTCTCTCCTCCACTTCCATGCCCAGGTAATGTTTTGCCACATACACCAGAGAACGTCTCGTGATGGAGGGCAGAATACTGCTGGACTTCGGAGTCACCAGCCCGCCGTCCTTTGTGATGAAGATGAAATTCGCCCCGCCGGTCTCCTCCACCTTCGTTCTCGTCTGGGGATCCAGATACATATTCTCCGCGTATCCCTCCTCGTGAGCTCTCACGATCGCATGCAGGCTCATCGCATAGTTCAGTCCCGCCTTGATATGGCCTGTGCCGTTCGGCGCTGCTCTGTCGAAATCGCTCACCTTGATCGTCAGCGGCTTTGCGCCGCCCTTAAAGTAAGGGCCCACCGGTGTCACAAAGATACGGAACATATACTCGTCCGCAGGTTTCACGCCGATCACCGGGTTCGTTCCCATCATATAGGGACGGATGTACAGCGTAGCCCCCGAGCCAAAGGGAGGTACGTAAGCGGCGTTCTCCTTAACTACCTGCACCACGGCATCCACAAACCGCTCCTCCGGAAATGCGGGCATCTCCAGTCTTCTCGCGGAGTCCGCCATTCTGGCTGCGTTCAAATCCGGGCGGAAACACACGATATGCCCGTCCTCCGTTGTGTAGGCTTTCAGTCCCTCGAAGATCGTCTGCGCATACTGAAATACGCCGGCGCACTCATTTAAAGTAATATTGGCATCGGTGACGATCGCTCCGTCATCCCACGCCCCGTCTTTGTAGTTCGATACGAATCTTGCCTCCGTCTGAATATAACCAAAACCAAGGTTTGACCAGTCAAGCTGTTTTTTCTCCATAATTCTCTCCTCTCCTGCCCGGCATTGCCGTTTTTTTTATCTTAGTACAACCTTTTCCATTTGTCCAGATAAAATGTCAGCTCTGCGTTATCGTAGCGGCTTCGTTTCTCTCCATGATCCGCTTTGCCTCCTCCTTCGGTATCTCCGTTGTCCAGCGACAGATCGGGCAGTATACATAGTACACTCTGCGATATGGTATCACCGGAATAAAAAACAACGTAAACCACGAAGTCGTCCGCTGCAGCCGCCAGTTGCTGTCATTGTTGCATCGGTTACAGTGCAGATAATCCACCGTGCCAAGTTCCCTGTCGGTATCCCTGAATCCCCAAATGATCAACATTTTTCCATTCTCCCTTCTTTTTCCCGGATAAACATTCCCGTATTCCTCTCCACGCCAAAACGGCCGGAAAACCAGTCGCACTTGCAGAGGAACGAGTAATAGATATTTCTGCCGCAGCCGCTCAATGTCTCAAAATTTGCCTGCCCTTTCGCCAGAATAACATCCGCCTGCTCAAGCGTCTTCAGCCCCTCTCTGCTCAACATCTCTTCCACCGTTCCGGCCACACCGTTTCCGTTGGGAATCACCCTGGCCACACCGCAGACACCCGTCTCCTCCGCATCCTCCATCGTCGCATCGTTCAGCACTTCCTCGCCCTTCACCATGACACAGATATCCAGATGGGGAAACCGCTTTTTCAGTTCTCGCAAAAACAGTTTATCCAAAACGATCTCGCCGCAGTTATCCGTCAGGAGCAAAAACTTCTCTCCCTCGCTGCAGTCCCGAAGAAAGTCTTCGTAGACTGCCCGGTCCAACCGATTTTTTCCCTTGTCCTCAAACAGCTTCAAAAACACGTCCTTTTCCACATTCTGCATGGCTCCGAAATCGATATAATTTCCGATGCGGGCATAGACGATGGACTGCGCCAGCGGATCCTCCGCGCCCAGGATCTTTTCATAGAGATCGTCTTCCATCTCCAGCACATAGGCATTGTACTCTTTCTTTATCCCCGTATAATCTTTTGTCTCCCCAAAATACCGCCTGTACACCTGATTAAATAAGTATACCAGATACGCCGAACTCGCCTCATCGCCGCTCTCCCCTATGATCTTCGCGATCTCCTTCATGTACGCCGTATTCTTCTCCTCGTCCGCAAAGCCGGCGATCCGCCCCTGCTGTTTATCCACCAGGCATCTGATGCACATACTGTTCAAACGCATACGCTGTTTCCTCTCCCCGTTCTTTTTACTCCTCTCCATTATAGCTTTCCCTCTTCTTTTATGCAATCCTTTTATCCGCGGCATTCCTCTTGCATTCGCCGGGAGAAAGAGCTATACTTAACATACTGTTTTGTGGAAAGGAACCTGATTTATATGGCTCGTCATTACGACAAGATCATCATCGGCGCAGGACTCTACGGCTTATATGCCGCCGCTTTCTGTGCCCGAAAGGACGAACATGTACTGGTTCTGGAATATGACGGCGCGCCTTTTCAGAGAGCCACCTACATCAACCAGGCCAGAGTCCATATGGGCTATCACTATCCCAGAAGCCTCACCACCGCCGTGAAATCCGCCGGATATTTTCGGAGATTCTGTGAGGATTTCGGTTTCTGTGTCCACGATCGGTTCGATCAGGTCTACGCCACCTCGGAAAAATTTTCCTGGACGAACGCCGAGCAATTTCGTGAATTCTGCAGGGCGGCAGACATCAAATGCCTGGAGACCTCCCCCGACAGATACTTTAACCCCGGTATGTGCGACGGCGCTTTCCTGACCGAAGAATACACCTACGACGCGAAGATCCTTCAGAAATATTATGAGGATATACTAAGCGGAAATAAAAATGTGGACATCCTGTTCGACGCGAGGATACGGAGCATCCGGAAGGACGGCGCCGCTTTCTGCGTCTCCCTGGAGGACGGAACAATATTTGATACGTCCTTCGTATTAAATTCCTCCTACGCCTCCGTCAACCAGATCATCGATAAGACGGAGGGCATAGACAAGAACTTCTTTGACATTAAATATGAGCTCTGCGAGATCATTCTCTGCAGGCCTTCCGAGCTTTTGAAAGATACGGGCATCACCGTGATGGACGGTCCTTTCTTTTCGATTATGCCCTTCGGTAAGACAGGGCTTCACTCTCTGACCTCCGTCACCTTCACTCCCCATGTGACCAGCTATGAAGGCAGACCGACTTTCCACTGTCAACAGGGTCTCGAGAGCGATGAAAAGGGATGTTCCCCCGGCGCCCTCGGAAACTGCAATACATGCGCCCACAGGCCGGCTTCCGCATGGCCCTACATGTCCCGTCTGGCGGACAAATATCTGAAACCGGAATACGCTTACTCCTACGTAGAATCGCTGTACTCCATGAAGCCCATCCTAAAGAGCTCCGAGGTGGACGATTCCAGGCCCACGGCGATCCGCGTGATGAGCGAGTCTCCCACCTTTATCAGCGTACTGTCCGGCAAGATCAACACGGTATATGACCTGGACGAATATCTCTAATATGAGGAAAGATATGAAAGAAAAAAAATTTATCTCACTTGTCATTTATCTGCATAACGACGGCGCTCAGCTGGAACATTTCCTGGATCAGGTTCTCCCGGTCTGCGAAAAAAAGTTCGAGCAGTTTGAACTGATCTGCGTGGAAGACAGCTGCAGCGACAACACAATGGACGTCCTTCGGAGTTACATCGCCCGAAACGATCTGCGCATTATGGTAAATGTAGTTCATATGAGCTTCTTCCACGGCCTGGAGAGCTCCATGAACGCCGGAAGAGACCTTGCCATCGGAGATTTCGTCTATGAATTTGATACGGTTTTCGTGGACTATGACCCGGCGGTCATCGTTCAGCTCTACGATAAACTTCTGGAAGGAAACGATATCGTGGCCGCAAGCGCCAGAAAAAAACTGCGTTTCACTTCCAGCCTTTTTTACGCCCTCTACAATAGAACCAGCAAAGGCAATGGGAAAATCGGTCCCGAGACTTTCCGCCTTGTATCCCGCAGAGCCGTCAACCGCATCAAGGCGATGGGTATCCATATCCCCTACCGGAAGGCTGTCTACAAAAACTGCGGCCTCCGCACGGCTACGATCGGGTATGATCCCGCTGGCAGCCGCACGTCCGGGAAACGCGGCGTCTCCTCGGAGCGCACTTCCCTCGCCCTGGATTCTTTCATCTACTTTACCAATGTGATGGAACGGATCTCCACCATCGTCTCCGGTTCTTTCCTGCTCTTTTCGATCGGTATGGCGGTCTACGCGATTTCCGATATCTTCAATAAAAACAAACCGGTGGAGGGGTGGCTTTCCACAATGATCTTCCTCTCCCTGGGATTTTTCGGCGTGTTTGCCCTGCTCACTATTATTCTGAAGTACCTGTCCGTGATCCTGAACCTGATCTTCAAGCGGCAGCAGTACCTGATCTCGGACATTGAAAAAATCGTAAATTCCTGAAAGAGAGCGACAGAGAATGGAAACAAAAGTGACTGATATCAACATACTATTTCCCGTGTTAAACGAGCGGCTTCGACTCGAAAAAGGCATCGAGAAAACCGTCGCTTACGCCAAAGAACACCTGACTGTCCCGTACCGGATCACCATCCTGGACAACGGGTCCGAAGATGAGACGCCCGAAATCGGAAAAAGACTCGCCGACAAATATCCGGAAGTCTCATATGTGCGTGTGGGCGAGAGAGGAGTGGGCGTGGCCTTTCGAAAAGGAATTGCCCTCAACAAGTGCTCCCTGGTCGGCTATATGGACATCGATCTCTCCACGGATATCAAACATCTGGGACAGGCCGTCGAGCTGTTTCAGCGGGATGAAAAACTGCAGTATGTCAACGGAAGCCGTTTTTCCAAAGCTTCCGACACGAAAGGCCGGAAATGGTATCGAAAGATCACCTCGATGGGTCTGGTTTTTCTGCTGAAAGCCGTTTTTCATATGAAGGCCACCGACGCCGTGTGCGGCTTTACTTTTCTGCGCAGGGAGGCAGCCGAGAAGCTGGTTTCCGTCTGCGGAGACGACAACGGCTGGTTTTACACGATCGAGTTTCTCCTGCGGGCGGAGCGGATGGGAATGCGTATCTGCGATATGCCCGTGGAATGGCAGGAGGACTATAACACCACCGTGAAAATCTGGAAAACTATCAAAAACTATCTGATCCAGATGAGACGGCTCCATCGGGAGTTCCGTCTGGAAGACAAAAGAAAATAAAGAGACAGCTGCAGCGGGGAGGTCAAACATGCTGAAAAGAATCGATTTATCCAGAGATTTTGAGAAACACAGAAAGGAATATATGGATGCGATAGACGCGGTCTGCCGGGAGACCGCTTTCTCGGGCGGGCGGTTCGCGGATCAGTTCGACAGAGAATTTGCCGCATTCTGCGGCGTGCCTTACGCCGCCGGCGTGAACAACGGCACTTCCGCCCTGCACTGCGCCATGATGGCGCTGGGCATCGGCGCGGGGGACGAGGTCATCGTTCCCGCCAACACCTATATCGCTACCGCCTGGGGCGTCACCTACACCGGCGCCACGCCGGTCTTTGTGGACTGTACGGCGGACACCTGGGAACTGGATCCCGACAAGATAGAAGAAAAGATCACGGACAGAACAAAGGCCATTCTCGGCGTCCATCTCTACGGACAGCCCTTTGAATTTGGCGCAGTGAAAGCCATCGCCGACAAATATCATCTCTTTGTGGTGGAGGACTGCGCCCAGGCCCACGGTGCACGCTATGAGGGGAAGCTGGTGGGAGGTCTCGGCGAACTGGGGTGCTTCAGCTTCTACCCCGGCAAAAACCTCTACGCTTTCGGCGAGGGCGGCAGCGTGACCTGCTATAAGAAAGAATACTATGATGCCATCACCACAATCAAAAATCAGGGCTGTCAGGTCCGCTACTACCACGACGTGATTGGTTACAACTACCGGCTGGAGGGACTGCAGGGCGCGGTCCTCAGCGTCAGCTTAAAATATCTGCCCGAGTGGACTGCCCGCCGCCGGGAGATCGGCGCGCGCTACCACGGAGAGATCACCACCCCTGCGATCACGATGCAGGCTCATCCCGAGAACACGGAACCGGTCTTCCATCTCTTTGTGATCACCGTGAAAGATCCCGAGGATTTTGTCGCTTACATGAGGGACAGAGATATCGAATGCCACAGACACTATCCGGTTCCCTGCCATCTGCAGAAAGCCTATGCGGATCTGGGCTATCGGGAGGGGGACTGCCCGAACGCGGAGTATCTGGCAAGCCACTGCGTGACGCTGCCGCTGTTCCCGGAGATGACGGACGAGGAGGCGGAGATGGTTATTGGGGCTTGTAATGCATATTGTTAGAATCTATTTTAAAGCGGCCGGTTTACAGATTCCTCTGGAACTCCTCCATGCTCTCTGTACTACCGGCAAGCTTCAGCCATCTCCGCAAAGTATTTTCATCCGTCTCCGCTATGATGCGTTTTTCCAACTCTTCCGGTACAGCACCCTTCTCTTCCAAAAGATAAAATAGTGCTTCTATCTTTCCCACCATCACTCCAGCGGTTTTTCCCTCCTCATAGCCCTCTTCAAGAGCCTCTTCCCCATTCCAGAACTGCCTTTGTGTATTTTCCCTCATGGATACCGTCGATGGCCAGTTCTACATCCCTGGTGGAGAAAAATGTGTGTTCATCATGCCAGCTCTCTCCAAAAATCACCAGAAGCTGGCGCCAGTTCCGCATTTGGCCTTTCTGATCTCTTTGAAGCTGCTGCCAGAAAGATTTTATGTGTTCCTCAATCTGCCGGGTATCGGCTTCGCTTTTCCCCAACCCGGCTTCTTCTGTATTGATCAAACATTCGGCGTCCTCTTCCTCGTCATATCCATTCTCTATTTTTTTCCACCCCGAAAGATCAGCGTTGCCAGTCAGGAGTTTTTCAAACCAGTCTTTCGCCTCGTCAAGCTCTGCGCTTTTATGGTATGATTCATACCCGCCTTTCGATTCATCCAAAAATACTGTTAATCGAAAGAGTTCGTGATACATGCAGAAAATCTGGCTTATGTTCCCTGTCTCCGGCACCGCAAAAGGCGGCAGGATCTGGAGTTTGAAAATGCCCCCTTTATCACTTCCCATCAGGCTTTCCATCTGTTTTTGTAAAGCCTCCGCCGTAACATTGGAAGTCCTGTTTCCGGATATGTCTGTAAGGATAAACTGGCGGGCAGGTGTCTGTTCCGGCTTCTTATCCGGCCTGACCAGATCACGCACTCCATCCCATATCCCCAGCAAGCCAAAGCCCGCCATGCCAAGCCCGATCAGGAGTCGGACAATACCGATCCCTTCCTTCATTTCAGCAAGCCCGAACACTATCAGACCAAAGCCCAGAAATGCAGCATAACCTCCCAATATAAGAGGTGTCAGCCGCAGCCGTTTTCCTGTTCTGTTATTTTTCCTCATCATCTGCTCCCTGCAAGCTTTCTCATTTTCTTGTCCTGCCGGCTTGTTTCTAAAATCCCACATGAAAAGCCAGACCGGTCTGTTCCTGAACCTTTTCAAGCAACGCCCGTTCGGCCACTCCCTTTGTCAGCAGCATAAAACAGACCGGTTCCAGCCCCAGAATCAGCAAAGCCTCCAGATCTTTGTGGACATATGCCATCCGCAACGGAAAATCGTCCAGATCCATCAGTTCCGGATGGTCCGAGAGAGGTTTAAAATCATCCTGAATCCGCTCTGCGATGTTTTGAAAATATTCCTTTGAAAACCTTGCAGGGAAGAAATCGCTGAACAGGCAGGTTGTTTCCCCTGTATGTTCATGCCAGGCCATTCCCTCCCATTCCTGGATGGAGTGGATTGCCAAAAATAACCCATATCCTTCCAAGTGTTGGTTAAACCAAGGGCCTTGATCCTGCTTATGGACGTTTAAAGGAGCGTGGATAAAAGGGATATTCCGCCTTTTCCAGTATTTCTGATAAGCTGCCACAGCCTTTCGTTTTCCCTCCTCATCCCCCTCCTCACAGGCGGTTTCCAGATTATCCAAATATTCCCAGGATATTCCTTTCGGATCATTTTCCTCCCACATATACAGCTCGCCCGAAGTTTTGCCCTTTTGTATCCCGACCACGCTGTCTTCTCCGGGGGAAAGAAAAAATCCCAGATATCTTCCCTCCCAGTGAAGAAGCTCCAATGGACGCAGATAACCGCTGGTGACCAACAGGTCTGCCATGTGCCGATAAATGTCCCGGATAGGAACGGGGAGTTTTACATGGAGCCGCTTCTCTGCCGCCAGGATTTCATCCTCCGAATAGCATTTCCATTTTTTCAGGTCGTCCATAAGCTTCGGGCTGATGAACTGTCTTAATATCTTTAGTTCCTTTTCGATTGCGTACATAGTCTCACCTTTGAAACAGACCCGCCGCCTGCATCTCCTTTTCTTTTTCTTCCATCCGTTCCCGGCCCTGCCCGTTCCAGGACCAGAACAGCATCCCGGTCTTTTCTTCCACCTGTTCAGCAAAGGAATAGGGAACCGGCTCCTTAGTAATCAGCCCATATTTCTGCTGGGCGCTGAAAGATAAAACCAGCAAGTTCTTCTCTGGATTCGTATAAGCATAAACCACATAATCCTCCGGCCCTACATTCTTTCCGAATATGTCCACCCTTAGAAGCTCCGCCTTTGACGAGATGGGAAGTAGCCACTCTTCCATTCTTTGGCGGACTTTCCGCAATTCGTCCAGTTTCTTTGGCAGGGAGCAGCCGATGTAAAAAGGAGACAGTTCCTCTGTCATCTGGGTTTGGTGTAAATCCCACCAGTCCCGCATTACCTTATTCAGCACATGTTGGATAATAACAATATCCCAATAAAAGCATTGTTTCGAGAAATACTGATTACGTGCGCTGTTTCTTATCACCTCTGATTTTGGCTTTTTCTCCTGCTCTTCGCCGTATATGTTAACCTCGCTTCGCCTCCACTCATAAACCGAAGCATAGGGGTCTTTTCGGTAAATCCCCAACCCCCGATTGGTTCTTTCCATAGCCTCCACCAGCAGATACCCGCCGCTCCAGTGGAGTTCCTCCGGGCGGCAGAAATAGGTGTCCTTCTTTTCACATGCATAGTCGCCCAGCACTAGGTAAAGCTCTCTTAGCGGCTGTGGCAACTTATAGTTCAGCCGTTGCTCCACTGCATTGATTTCTTCCTCTGTATAGATTTTGCCTGCCTCCAGTTTGGGCTGCCAGCAAAACTCCCTGATCAGTTCCAGTTCTTCACTGATGGAGTACAGCGGGCGTACTTCAAATTTGGGTTTTTCTTTTTTTAAAAACATAAACCAGTTCTCCTTCGCCTGCTTTTGAGATCACAAATCATAATTCTAACAGCTTTGCGGCATATTCCTCCGGAAGAATCGTATACTGGCGATATTCTTCCCGCAGAACCGGATACTGCTCCGGCACGGCAGACAGCGCGGCTTTCATCGCAGTTTCCCGGCCAGTTCTTCCAGCTCCGCTTTTGTCATAGGCGGGATCAGGATATGGTCCGCATCGAACTGCCGGACACCATCCCGCCTTCTTATTTCCTCAATAAAACTCCCATAAGGGAACATCCCCTCCAATACGCGATTCTCACTGTAAAGTACAAACTGGACGAACCCTTCTGTTATCTTCAGTTTGCTCAGATTCAGGAACCCGTCAGCACGGACAGGAAAAACACTCTCACATTCTTCTGTCAAGGCATAAAAGGCTCCTATCTCCTTTGTATCGTTTTTCTGCAGAAGCCTCGGCTTTGCGTAATAGACATCCAATGCCTGAATATCATGCAGCGCCTGCTCGAAGTCTGAAAGATCTGTACATACCTCCCATGCGGCTACCTTGTCCTCCGTCAGCGTATAAGGCCACCTCGCCAATGTAAGGATATGGCTCACAAATTCTTTATTCCCGCAAAACTGGTTCAGCGACTTCCGATTGAACATGGCAAAATTCTCAATCCCCTGCTCCAGTTCCCTGATGGTGAAAGCCCTCTCTTCCTCCACACAGTACATTTCCACTCTGCCCAGACGCCTTTCCACCTCACCTGCAAGCCTGGTAAAATCCGTAATCTCTGCTTTGGTGGTAGGGATATTATAGCTTATCTCATAATATCCTTCCCTGGCTTTGCTGCCATCAAAAAAGATCCCCCGTCCTATGCGCCCAGGATTATAAAAAACAGCAGTTCCCTGGCTCTGCTCATTTTCCTGAAGGATATAAAAATCATTATTGGAACCATAGCAAAAACCGCAGGCGTGAGCCAGCGATGGGATATCAAGTACCGTCTTTCCAAATAATTTCTTCTGTCTGATCTGCAAAGTAAATGCCATAACAAAATCTCCCTGTTTATTTATACAAATGAATGTGCTTCAGCTTTTTGTATCTCTTTTTTCGGAAAAGAGCAAACTGGAAATTGTGCATCAATCCAAATCACATGGAACCGAACCTAAAAAAGTCACTGGCGCATTGGGATTGGGGATGCTTTCTTCTGGATCATACTTATAATTATAAACCAAAATCGCTGCGTTGTAGGGCTTTTCCAGGCCCTGCGGAAAAAATTCCTTCAGTCCCTCCCCTATCGTTACTCCCTCGGAAAACGGCTCAACCAGAGCCTCCACGTCTGTTGTAGTCTCGACCAAATCCCGCTCCCAAAAATCTGGGTCAAAAGGCCAAAGGTCCTCACCGCCGAAAAAATCTCGATTAAAAGGGGAAATCTCCTGGTTCCCTTCGCTGTCATACCCCTCCTCGGCGGCATAGGCCATCAGAATGTCCTTATTCTCAAAAAAGCCCGCCCACACAGATACAATACCTTCCTGTTCCATTGAAAATTTCTCCTCCTTAAATTCTGATTTATATTTAACTATATGTATTGGTTCTCATTCTTGCTGATTTTTCCAAAATCCTGTCCAAATACCTCATGGAAAATATTTCCTTTTAACCGCATACCCAACCATCTTTTAACAAATCTTCATCATAGGGCGCGCTGATTGTATGAATCATTCCTGAATGGATATTATGAATGATGCATTCCGCCCATTCACCTTCCTTTATTTCAGAGAATAAGCCTTTACCTTTTTCCCACTTCTTTCTATCCCTATACATAGCCATGATCTCACGTTGTTCAAAAGTATGGTCATTCATTGGGATTGCAATAATGTCTCCAATTCTAATTGTTTCTCCTTTTTCAGCGAGAATATATACTTCAACTTCATTCTCATCATAAGCTGATGTACCCGCCATTTTAAAAATCATTATATGTACCTCAATTTCCGATTTATATTTTACTATATTTATTTGCTCTCATTCTTGATGTTTATGTCCGCTTCTGGCAGTCTCCATCAATCATTCCATTTACATTACACCGTGGGACAAAACTTCAAACTCAAACTCATCCTCCAGCGAGGCAATTTCCGCAACCAAGTCAAGGCTCATATAATCTTCTTCCTGTCCGCTTTCCATTCCGGTCAGCCCAACCTGGATAAAAATGTTATAATACCTTGTGATTTCATCGCTGTCCAAGGGGAGATAGCTTTCCTGTCGTTCATTACCTTTATAGCTTACATTTCTATATTGTCCGTTTTTAATGTGGTAAGGACGGTGATTTTTGTCCCGGTAAGTGAAACCGTATCTCTCATACACAACATAATAATTCCCCGTAAAATAACGAATATCGGGGAAACAGCCAACCTCCGAGGAGAGGTCTTCACTGTTTTCATCAAGATAATTCCTGAAAATTATCTCTTCAATCTGCTCCAGCATCTCCTTGTGCCTCCCCGCAAGGCGCTGATATGCCTCCTGCGGAAAACCATCATTAATAGAAATCCGGGGCTTTATCTTCAATTCAAAATTCGCATAGTCATTATCAACATTTTCTTTTTCAAAGACAATCAAGTTTGGTCTTTTTTCTTCCTTTTTCTTTTTGAACTTGTCAAAAATTCCCATCGTTTAGTCTCCCTGGTTTTTAATATGATGATTATTGAGGCAGATAGCCGGAGCCGCCACAGGTCTTACAGACCTTTCCACAATACCACTGCCCACTCGACCTTCGCCTGCTCCGGCACAGCAGACAGCATTTTTTTGTTTAATAAACTCCATATACGGATACGGTGGTTCTATTTCATACTGCACTTGAAAGGTATTCCGTTTTTTTTAATGCTTTTTTTGCCTGAAGATAATTCTTATTCTCAATTTTTGCATAGGCCTTAATTTCCTCTAACCGTGATTTTCAAAATAAAGTTTAAATATATTTTCAGGAAAAATAATACTATTTCCAAAATCGTCAATTATTTTTTCCGCATCTATTAAATATTCAAATACGTAATAAGAACCCAATGTAAATATACCTTGAGAAAGCAGCTTAACATAACTACATATGCAGCATCTTTCCATTCTGCCATATCCCTATACATGCCGTTGAACACTCCATAACTGCATATTCGTATCTACGTATCTTCATCTCTCCTTATGCAACAATTCTTATCCCTCAGTCTTACTGCTCACGCTTATCTTTAAAATCCTGTCATATATCATTTCATGTTTCAGGAGATAGTAAGTAAAAGAGATTGGCCAGATACAGCAGAAGATTGTCTTCAAAACAGAATGCATGAAAGCCATACCGAAAGTAAACTTCTGTCCGCCACTCAATAACTCTATCTTCATCAGCCTTTTTCCAAGATCCAGTTTTCCGTATACATCCCAAATAAAGAAGCAGATCACCATCAAAAAAATACTGCATATAAATGGGGTAAGCATTAACCATATGAAGTATCTGGATGGCTCCTGCATCCATTTGTCTGCCACCGCGATTATACCGACCGTACCAACCACACTGGCTAATGCACACAAGATCACATAGTCAATAATAAACGCTGCTATCCGTTTCGTAGTTAAATCATTCAATTCTATCTCCTCCTGCACAATTTATCTTTAAAAGATTTTGTAAATGAGAACAGAAAGCTGTTCGCCTGCTTTTTCAGTCCCTTTTTACGCAGATCCCAATATTTCTGTATCTCTGTGATAAACTGCTCATAATCCATTTCCGAACTCCTCTGGAAGATTCTTTTCGAACAATTCATCATATAATTTTATTCTAAATCGAAACATCCAAAAATATATAGATTCTGTTTTTTCCCAAACACCTTGAAAAATATGAGTACAAAAAATTAAAATATCCGTTTTAATCCATTACCCCATCCACAAACCCCCTATAACCGCCCGCCCTGTTCCGCGGACAATATTGTTCACACAGGTAAGTCTCCTGACGCCCGTCAAAATCTTTCCCCTCAAGAAAAGAGAAGAAATCATCTTTGTTGTTCACTCTCAGGCAATCGTCCTTGTGACGGCAAAAACAGAGCATAAGCCCATAGTCATCATTGCCGTAGGGCGAATAGTCGGAATACTGACAGGTAAAGCAGCACTTTATATAATAATCGTCCTTTATCTGTCCGCATATATCATTTAACGCGGCCTCAAAATACAAAGTCCTTTTTGAGCTTTTATAACATACGCCATCTATTGAGAGGGAAAATTCCCGCACAATCACATCATCACGGTACACCCTCACATCATCGCACATTGTAATGCTGTGGGATTTTGTCCTGTCAGCTTCCGTAGATTGAAACGCGAGAAAAAGGACTCCCTCCACAAGAGATTTATCCTTTTTCCTAAAAACTTTTATCGGTATTTCAACCTCCAGTTCATATCTCTGCAGATCGTACAAACAGGGAAAGTTGATATTATATTTTGAGCTGTATCCTCCCCATTTCGACAGAGAAAATTTATCCCTCGCCTCGCCGTATTGCGTCTCATCCGCCAGATGAAAATCACCGGGACTTGTACCGCAAAAAGTTATATTGTCCAGAATAAATGAGAGGGGTTCCGTTCTATAGTCCTCCTCCGTATTCACAATTTCAATATCCGTATCGTGCAATGCGTCTTTGTAATGAGCTTTCCAATAACGCAAAACGGTTCCCCCTTCAAATAACTGTCATCTTTCGTGCCACTCGATAACACATGTATGTTCCTTTGACTTTACCTCATAATTCACACCGACCAAAATGATATTTCCCTCATATCCTTCCAGACTTTTACAATATTCTCTTTCCTTAATCTGTTCTATCGCTCCCCGGGCATCCTTATCCCACTTTAACTCCACCACAAGCGCCGGTTTATCCTGAAACTGTTTTCGCGGAAGGAATACCAGATCCGCAAAGCCCTTTCCTCCGGCCAGTTCCCTGTGCACCGTATAAAAATTGCGGGCTGCGTAAAGCGCAAGCGAAATCGTATAGCTCAACGCATTCTCATCATTATACTGTATATGTGAAGTTTCAAAATGGGCCTGCCGTATCCCTTCCGCCACCTGCTTCGGCCTCCCCTGCCAGATCGCATTTAATGTGTCCGCAGAATTTTTCAACGCTTTCGATACTTCTCCCCATTCCGATACAGAAACTGCATTCACATATTCTGAGCGCACTTCTCCGTTTGGAATAAATACGCATCGATCTCTCTCATCGTATCCAAGATATCCGAGATGAATCAACAACGTAAAAACATCGTCCTCCGTCCGCAGCGTAACCATGTCGTTCGTAAAACTCCCCGTATCCACCGGAATCCTGTCCCCCGCGATCATGCTCAGCACATCTTCCCGCAATCCGTCAAAATTCATATCAATATAAATTTGCAACGTCTCAAACGTCTCCGTCTGATTCCAGTAATTTCCCATTTTCCGGAAGCGCATACAGCTTACCACCGAGCGGGGGCTGTACACAGATTTGGCGCCTTCAAAAGAATATCCGTCATACCAGCTTTTCACCTCTTCGATGTCCATTTTATACTGTCCGCAAAGTTCTTCCACTTCCTCTTCTGTAAATCCCACATATTCCGACAGCGGTCCCGGATCGATCATAGAAAACTCGTCAAACATATTGAGCGCCGACTGCGTTCCGTACTTCCTGATCGGTAAAATTCCGGTCATATATGCCATGGCAATATATCGTTTATCCTTCAGCAAATCCCGCAGGAAATCAAGATACTGCGCCTAGGCCGGCCTGTCATTTTTGTATTCACGAAAAACACAATCCCATTCATCGATAATCACAACAAAAGGAACTTTTGACTTACTGTATATGTCCTGCATCGTTCTCGTCAGATTCGTTTTATCAAAATAGCGGTATTCGGGATATTTCTCCAGCAAATCCCAGAGAACGCTCTTTTTAAGCAAATCAAGCATTTCCTGCACATCTTTGCTCTGGCTTAAAAACTCCTGCATATTCAGGAAAATCGTGTCGTACCGATTCAGATATGTTGAAAAATCCTCACTCTCCGCAATTTCAAGACCGGAAAATAATTCTTTCGAGTCACACTCTCTGCCGTAATAGGCCGCCAGCATATATGCTGCTGTCGATTTCCCGAAACGACGGGGACGGCTGACGCAGATATATCCCTGCAGGGTATTGATCACCCTGTTCGTATATTTCAGGAGCCCGGTCTTGTCCACATATATTTCAGAATTTATCACTTTATAAAAATTCTCATTCCCCGGATTCAAATAATTTCCCATCGCGCTTTCCTCCCTTCACTCCCAGGTATCTACCGTTCCCCGCAAACCTGAAAAATATAAAACTTCAAATAATAAGACTCATCCGCCGCCCAGAGGATCGGATGGTCGGGCGCCTGGGTGTGAAACTCCACCTGGCGCAGACGTTTATGGGCGCCTCTCGCCGCCTCCCGGATCGTCTTCGCAAACAACTCCTGATCCATAAAATGGGAGCAGGAACAGGTGGCGAGAAAGCCGCCGTCTCTCACCAGTTTCATACCCCGCAGATTGATTTCCCGGTACCCCTTCACCGCGTTCTTTGTCGCCTGTCTGGACTTTGTGAATGCGGGAGGATCCAAAATCACCACGTCATACCTCTCCCCCTTTTTCTCCAGCTCCGGCAACAGCTCAAACACATCGGCACACACAAAAGAAACCTTCTCTTCCAATCCGTTTAATTTCGCGTTTTCCTTTGCCTGTTCTATGCCGAGCTCGGAAGCATCCACGCCCAGCACAGACTCCGCCCCCGCAACGCCTGCATTCAGGGCAAAAGAGCCCGTGTGGGTAAAGCAGTCCAGCACCCGCTTGCCGGGGCAGAGTCTGTGGATCGCTGCCCTGTTGTTTTTCTGATCCAGAAAAAAACCTGTCTTCTGTCCATCTTTCACATCCACCTGATAGCGCACGCCGTTCTCCAAAATTTCCACCTTTGTATCAAAGAGTTCCCCGATAAAGCCCTTACAACGCTCCATCCCCTCCTGCAGGCGCACTTTCGCGTCGCTGCGCTCATAGACGCCGCGTATCGCGATGCCGTCTTCCGCCAGCGCCTTCTTCAGATATTCCAGCAGCAGCGGTTTCCATCTGTCGATCCCCAGCGCGAGAGACTCCACCACAAGAACATCCGAAAACTTGTCCACCACCAGCCCCGGGAGAAAGTCCGCCTCCCCGAAGATCAGACGGCAGCTCGATGTGTCGATCACACTTTTCCGATACTCCCAGCAGCTTCGGATCCTGCTCTCCAGAAACGCCGGCGTGATCTTATGTTCCGGCCTGCGGGACAACATGCGGATCCTGATTCTGGATGCGCTGTTGATAAACCCATATCCCATAAAATAGCCGTCGAAGTCCTCCACGGAAAGGATATCTCCGTCCTCAAAACTTCCTCTCACTTCCGCGATCTCGTTGTCGTAGATCCACAGGCCGCCCGCTTTTAAACTGCGCCCTTCCCCTTTTTTTAAAACTGCCGTCGCCGGACAGGCGAGATCCGTTTCCGGTTTTAACACCGCCATATCTATCACATTCATTTAGCTTCCCTTCTATTTTTCAGCTCTCTCAGAAGTTCTTTCTGTTCCTCTGTCAGCCGAAAACTTTCCCTGCATTTCTGCACTGTTTTTGTATAAGTAAATTCATCCAGGTGATTCTCCGGAGATTTCATATAGGCAAAACTTTTTTCCCACTGTTTCACAAGACAAACCGACAGCGCCCAGGCCACAGCCATCTTTACGTAATAGCCCTCATGATGAATCCCGTCATATATTTCCAACAGTCTGTCTATATACTCCGGCGTCACATAGAAATCCATCAACATGACTACGCCAAAACGCAGATCGAATTCTTTGTCCGAGCACAGATACGACTGCAAAAATTCCCACATCTTTTCCGGTTCCTTTTTTGTCTGCTTCAGCCCGGCGCAGAAGCTGTCACAGAGAGACCAGTTGTCGATCCGCGCAACATATCTTCTGATGTAGGGGAACAATATTTCCAACTTCTCCCTCATGCAGCCGATCACCATGCCGTACAGCATCAGCTCCTCCATGTATTGTATTCCCGCTTCTCTCCCGTCTGTATCGGTCAGCGTTTTTTCCAGATATTCCCTGCCGTCCGTCCCCGCGACTTTCTTTGCCAGTTCGCGTATCCTCGGCAGGCGCACCCCCAACATCACCGCTTCACGCCCGAGCAGAGATCCGGAAAATTTTGCGTAGTCAGGCTCCGCCATCTCCATGAGAAGTTCTCTCACTTTCTCCTCTGTATATTCCATCTGAATTCTCCCTCACAATATTTCTTATGGTCTCTAAAGCACTTCTGAACACATTTTTTAATTCAGGCTTGACAATCTCACCTAAAATGAGGTATTATCATAGTTGTCGCAAATGAAATGATTCTTATTGTCGGCGCGTGGCTCAGCTTGGTAGAGCGCTGCGTTCGGGACGCAGAGGTCGCAGGTTCAAATCCTGTCGCGCCGAGTGATAAAAACAGGCGGAAATCTGAAGATTTCTGCCTGTTTTATTATATAGTATCTTCTCTTTATGCGCAATAGTCACAAAAAAACCTTACAGATATCTTCCATCGGGATCTCTGTCCCGTTTTCCATCACCACCTGTTTTTTGTCCCCGTCCACTTTGATTACCGCACCGCATACGGTCCGATAGCTTCCCCCGCTCTTTTTTTCGTCCGGGACAAAATATGTGACCGCCGCTTCCGGCTTTTCCTTTATCTTCCCCAAAAGAATCTGCAGGCGAATCATGATCTCCTGCTGTTCTCCCTCCTCCAGCTCTATCTTCTTTTCTGTCAGGCGTTCCGCCTCCGCTATCATATCCCGGTGTCCCGTCAGCGCCGCAAACGGTGAAAACTGCGCGGCCCTGTCCATCGCCGGCATCTGCGGATGTCTCTCCGACACATGGTGGGGCAGATCAATGATATCATCATATTTTCCCATTATGCTCTGTGCCCTCCGATCTGACTGTTCCTCAGCCTGCCCGTGCTGCCCTCCTCCAGATTCATCCCCTTCAGCATGGCGTTTTTTCCATACTTATGTTTCACGGACAATACCGCTTCCTGCAGCGCCCTCTCTTTCTTTCTGCGCTGTGTCTCCTCCTTTTTCTGTTGTTCCATCGCCCTGTAATCCGTAAACAGATCCATCTGGACAAACTTCTCTTCTTTCTCCTGTGCTCTGTCCTCCTCCATCAGGTTGTTCGCGGTTATGTTCACTCGCCGGATCAAAAGATTCGGATTCACAATATTTTCATACAGTTTCAGGGCAGCCCTCATGATCTCCTCTGTCGAAGATGTCTGCGCTCTCAGGTTCGCCGTACCGTGGGCATGTTTCGGAATCCTTCTGCCGTAGCGGTCAACCGTCACTTCTCCCTTGTATGCCCTGTGCCTCCCCGCATCCGCCAGATTTTCCATATCATAGCCCACGGTCAGCACGATCTGGTCCGTCACAAGCCTCTTCTCCACCAGATCGAGCGCAAGAAAGTCAGCCATCTCTTTTATGACAAGTTTCCCTCTCTCAAAATCATACGGACACTGCAGCACCTGCCCGGAGCTGATACAGCTCGTCCCCGGCTTATACTGCTTCACCAGCGCGATCGTCGTCGGCTCCCACCCCCAGGCATGGTCGATCAATAACTCCGCATTGACGCCAAACAATCTGTAGAGCAGTTCCTCATTGTGGAACTCGTTGTCTTTCCCCAAGGAGCAGCGCGCAATATCCCCCATAGTAAACAGGCCGCTCTCCTCCAGCTTTTTGGCATAGCCTTTTCCTACCCTCCAGAAATCCGTGAGGGGTCTGTGTCCCCACAACAGTTCCCGGTATTTCCTTTCGTTCAGCTCGGCAATGCGCACTCCGTTTTCATCCGGTTTTACCTGTTTCGCCACGATATCCAGTGCCACTTTGCACAGATACAGATTTGATCCGATGCCCGCCGTGGCCGTGATGCCGGTCTGTGTAAGGATATCCTGGATGATCGTCCCCGCCAGCTCCCTTGCCGTCATGGCATATCCTTTCAGATAAGAGGAAACATCCGCGAAAATTTCATCGATGGAATAGACATGGATGTCCTCCGGCGCAATATATTTCAGGTAGATTCGGTAGATTTTTGCACTGTATTCCATATAGTGAGCCATGCGGGGCACAGCCGCGATGTAGGACACCGCAAGCTCCGGGCGCCTCTGCAGTTCGTCCGCAAAACAGGATTCCCCCGCAAGCTTTCCCCCGGGCGCCCGGCTCCGCCTCATGGCGTTCACTTCCCTGACTTTCTGCACCACTTCAAAGAGCCTTGCCCTGCCCGGTATACCGTAAGCTTTGAGGGATGGGGAGACCGCAAGACAGATCGTCTTCTCCGTCCTCGATACATCCGCCACCACAAGGTTTGTGGTGAGCGGATTGAGACTGCGCTCCACGCACTCCACGGAAGCATAAAAAGATTTCAGGTCTATTGCAATGTAAGTGTGCTCTTCTGCCAAGGTCTCCCTCTCCTCCCTCTTTTCCATGGTCCTCACTGCGGTCCCTCAGAAATGTGTATATCCGTTTTATACTATAGCAAACATACGTTCTGCTGTAAAGAGGAAAAGAATTCCAGAGCATAAAAATGCAGCTACAGGTTTCCCCATAGCCGCACGATACTTAAATGCTTTAATCCTTATCAGTTAAACGGAATCACCGCTCCGTCATAATGCTCATTGATATACTGTTTGATCTCATCGGATTTCAGCACGTCCACCAGCGCTTTGATGCCTTCACTGTTCTCGCTGCCTTCCTTTACGGCGATCACATTCACATAGGTCTTAGCCGCCTCGGAATCTGCGCTCTCATAAGCGATGGAATCTTTTGCCACGCTGAAGTTTGCCTGCAGTGCATAGTTGCCGTTCAGAACCACAAAGGCAACCTCTTCCACCACCCTGGGCACCTGGGCCGCTTCCAGCTCCTTGATCTCAAGATTGTGAGGATTCTCCACGATGTCCTGCACCGTCGCCGTCAGGCCTGCGCCCTCCTCCAAAGTGATCAGGCCGTTGTCCTGCAGAAGCAGAAGCGCTCTGGCCTCGTTCGTCGTATCGTTGGGTACCGCAATCACATCGCCGTCCGCAATCTCATCAAGGCTCTTCTTTGTGCCGGGATAAATGCCGAAAGGCTCATAGTGGATGCCGCCCGCATTCACCAGCCGGGTTCCTCTCTCCGCATTGAACTCATCGAGATAAGGGATGTGCTGGAAATAGTTCGCATCCATCTCCCCGCTGTCCACCACCTGGTTGGGCAGAATATAATCATCAAACTGAGTAATCTCCAGATTCCAGCCCTGTTCAGCCAGGATCGGTTTTGCCACCTCCAGGATCTCCGCATGGGGCGTGGGGGATGCAGCCACTGTGATAGTCCCTTTTTCTTCCACCGGACTTTCTTCTTCGGCGTCCCCACTCTCTTCACCGGTGTCCTCACTCTCCGCCGGAGCTGCCTCTTCCTGCTCCTCTTGTGCCGCGGCAGTTTCCGTCTCTGCCTCCTCGGCAGCACTGCCGCATCCGGTTAAAATACCTGCTGCCAGCACTCCTGTCAGGAGAACTGCCAATGCTCTTTTCTTCATAATGTTTCCTCCTCTTTCTGTTTTCTGACAAGAAAGAGTATACCTCTATTTTGTAAAAAGCGCTAATACGCGAAACCTTTACTCAGTTATAGGTTGATCCTATAACCAAATTTTTTCCTCACATCGCCATCTCCTGATATTTTTTCAGTTCCTCGATATACAGTCTTCCACTCTTGCTTATCTTCTGCCCCTTCCGCACAATATAACCGATCCGCATCCGCTCCGTCTCCCGAAGCGGTATCGCCATATAATCGCTGCCGTTCAGCTCTTCACAGATAATGCCCGAACAGAGCGTATAGGCATTGAGTCCCACCATCAAATTCAATAGAGTCGCCCGATCATTGGCCTTGATCAGCCTCTTATACTCATAATCGCTCTTCATCTCCTCAGCCAGAAACAGAGAATGGTGCTTCCCCTGGTCGAAGGAAAGGCAGGGATAGTCATCCAGCTCTTCCATGGCGATGACCTCTTTTCCCGCCAGAGGATGGCCGGACCAGAGGTACACAAAAGTATTACAGGAAAACAGTTCCTTAAATTCCAGTCCGTTTTCCTGTATCGTCTTCATCATAACTTTTTCATTAAAATCATTCAGATAGAGTACGCCGATCTCACTCTTGAAAGATCGGACATTGGCAATCACATCGTAGGTCGTGGTCTCATGCACCGCGTACTCATAGCGCTCCATCCCCAGCTTTTTTACCGTCTCCACAAAAGCTTTGACGGCAAAAGTGTAATGCTGGGTGGACACGCTGAATTTCTCTTTTTTCTTTTTTTCAATATATCTGCTCTGTAAAAGTCCGAACTGTTCTGTCACTTGCCTCGCATAGCCAAGAAACTCTTCCCCCTCCGGCGTAAGGCTGATGCCTCTGTTGGAGCGCAGGAAAATTTCAATCCCGATCTCCGCCTCCAATTCCTTCATCGTTTCCGACAGACTGGGCTGGGAGATAAAAAGCTGCTTCGCCGCCTCATTCATGGAACCACAGTCCGCGATCGCCAATGCATATTTTAGTTGCTGCAGAGTCAATGGTTATTTCCCCTCTTTTATAAAATCTTATCGATCTCTATCGGTTCATAACGGCTGAATATCTTATCCTCCCCGCAGACATGTTTCGTTCCGTCTCCGTCAATGATAATATAATCATTCTCATTGATAAAAGTGCGTCCTCTGCGGTGGAAAATATATGGGCATACGATCGAGCCATCCGCCCTGGTCACCTTGATCAGGGAATCCGTGACGATCCAGACTTTCGTCACAATGTCCGACCAGAGCTCATACCCGTCTTCCAGCCCGAGCCCCTGCTCATATTTCACCACTTCCGCTTCCATCGGTGTTCTTCTGCATTTCATAACGGCACTCCTTTCCTGCATTACACTGCATGTTGCTTTACCATACTGTCTGATTTCAGTATAATACATTTTGAGTGCTTTGACAAAGCATTTCCGGTAAATTTATTTGATAAGGTTCGGCGCAATCTCCGGATCATTCATGTTCTCTTTGTTGTACCAGAATGCCGGTGTCTCTTCGTCCTGCACTTCCTCCCCGTTTGCGATCATCGTCAGCAGATCCACGGTGATCTGCCCCTGATATCTCGGAGACTGCGTCACTGCGCCGTACATCCTTCCTCCCTCGATCGCTCCGATGATGGTTGCGCCGGAGTCGAAACCGCAGGCAATGATCTCGCCGGCTGCCGGATCCGTTCCGATCTTCCCGAGAAGATCGTCCGCGGTAATGATCCCCTCAGCCGTCTCCTGGTTTGTTCCCATGATCCCGATCAGATCCTGTTCATTCAGCAGCACACCCGCCTCAATAGCGCACAGTTCGCTGGTGGCCTGTGCCGGAACCTTCACCTCGATGATCACATCCGCCGTACTTTCGTCACCCGATTCCGCCGCATCCGTCACATACTTGTCGCTTCCGGTCACCGCCGCACTCTTTCCGTCCGCCTTCACCAGTTCCATCATTTTATCGATGAATCCCAGCCCTCTGTCGATAACGGACTCGCTGGTGACATCCTGGTTTACCACGCCGATCCTGACCGGTGCATCCGCCGACGCAATGGTATCTTTCAGCGCCGCATACATGTTTTCGGCCGCAATGCCGCCGGCGTTATAGTTGTTTGTGGAAGCCGTCGCATACACGCTTCCCTCAGGCGCGTTGGGAACCCCCGAGTTGAAGCATATGACCGGAATGCCCATGTCTTTGGCCGCCTGCAGGGAATCCATCACCGCCTCCTTGTCACTCGCCGCGATCCCAATGCCGTCCGGCTTGCTGTTGACCGCATTATTCAGCATCTGTACCTGGTCCGCTATATCCGTGTTGGAACTCGGCCCGATCACAGTCACGGTCACACCCAGCGCCTGCGCCTCATCCTCCGCACCGTCCGCAGCCGCGCGCCAGAAATCCGAACTCATACTCTTCACAATAACATACAGATTATAATTTTCTTTTGCCGTCACATCGCCGTAGGCGGATTTCCCGGCTCCCTCCGCCGCTGCTTCCTCCGCCTCCCCGGCCGGCTCTTCCTGCGTCTCCGTCTCCTCCGCCGCGGCCTCCTCTTCCGATGCCTCTTCCGGCGCCGTCTCCGAAGCCGTCTCCTGCGCCGTACTGCCACAGCCTGCCAACAGAGAAACCGCCATCATCCCCGTCAATAACATTGCCAACATTTTTCTCTTCATAAGTCTGAAATCCTCCTTCTTTGATAATTATGAATTCTTTTTTCCATATTTTCTCGCGTATTCCCCGTAGGAGACGGATCTCACAGGGTTGTAACCCTCACTCTGATTCGGATAACGGTATCTTTTGATATCCTGATCGTTCGGATAGATAAACCTCGCACCCGGACGCAGAATCACCGTCTTAATCTGCGGTGTGTTCTCACTCACGATCCTCTCAAACTGATTGCAGAGCATCTCCGGATCACTGCAGGTATTTGCCCAGTTGTCATAGTGATCCGGGATCAGCACCTTCGCTCTCAGCGTCTCCCCCAGCCTCGCGCAGTCGTAGGGCGTCATCTTGTCCGTCGCTCCCGGCGCGTTCATTCCCATATCGAAGATCGCCACATCGATCTGATAATTCTCCCCTATCGCTTTATAGGCGTCGTTATACCAGGTATCGCCCAGGAACATGATATTTCCGGCGGACGTCTTAAACAGAAAGCTCACGCAGCAATTCTCGTATCTGTCGCGGGAAGTTCCGTCTCCGGTTCGAATCACCGTGTCGTCATAGTTCATCAAAAATTCCACTTCCGCCCCCGGAAACCGAACGCTCTCCCCCACAACCGCCGTCTTGATGCGCCCGTCAGGCACTTCAAATCCTTTCAGCTTCTCCACTGTCTTCGCCGGCCCCACAAAGGTACAGTCCGTCGTCTGAAGCGCCGCCTTCACCGTATAGAGATCGCAGTGATCCTGGTGGTGATGTGTGCTGAACGCGGCATCCAGCCTTTTGAATTTCCAGGGATCGATCAACTGCGGATTCATGCGCATCCAGTTGATCGTGTCCGCTCCGGCCTGCTTACACACCCCGCAGTAATAATACTGCGTGTAGTGGGACGGTCCCGAATACACATCGATAAAGAAGATCGCTCCCTCATCCGTCTTGAGCATCCACGAGGGTCCCCCCAGCCACCAGAGCGCCACTGTTCCCTTTTTCACTTCCAGATTTTCAATCTCCTGATTGAGCAATGTCCCCCACTCCGGAAAGCAGTCCTCCAGCCAGTCCTGCCTCGTAAGAGTTCTGTTCTGATTCAGATAGTCCCCCGCCAAAATCCCGCGTCCATCTGTTCTTTCTACTTTTCCCTCCACATTTATCCCTCCTGTCTTTTATTCTTGCTGTACTATGTCAAATTATAGTACACATTTATTCAATTTACAATACAATTATTAATTTTAGTATACATTTAGTCGTTATGGCCAAATTTCAGCATTCAAAAAAGAGGTATAATTGTCTACATTTGACAATTATACCTCTCCTTCTTCTTTCTTTTTACTGGTAAAACATTACAGGAAGCTTTTTCAAATTATAAAATTCAAGTGCCGGCTCCGTAATTTCCTTCAGTCCAAGCTCCACATCACCGCTCTTCAGCGCCTCCACAATTTTCATATGCGCTCTGTACTGCACTTCCGAATCTTCGGCCTGCAGATAATTCGCCGCCTGCAGATATTCGATCTGGATCAACAGACTTTTTTCCATCTGCATTAAAGACCGGTTCTTCCCTATTTTACACAGCTCCCAGTGGTAATCCGAGTCCGCCTTGATACGGTTTAGAACGTCCTTCCTCCTCGCCGCCTCATAGCACTTTTCGGCGCACTCGCAGAGTTTCTCGTACTCCGCCCGGCTTCCGTAATAGGCCGCCAGCTTCACAGACATTCTGTCCAGGCAGATCTTGACCAATCCCACCTCTTTTACTCTGTCCTCATCGTAAACCGCCACCTCCGAAAAACGGTTCGGATATGTATTGATAATGCCGTCCTTTGCCAGATCCCGCAGCGCCTCCCTGATGGGGGTCCTGCTGATATTAAACTTCTGCGCTATCGAGGCCTCCGGTATCTTATCCCCTGGTCTCATCTCCAGAGACAGAATCATATTGATCAGATACTGATAAATCTGCTCGGAAACTGCGTTCTCAAACTTATGTTTCATAGAAATCCCCTGTTTTTCTGTTCTATTTTAAAAATAGTATACAAAATTCCTTTTTAAAAGACAACCGAAAGATTTATATTTTCATCACCTGCATTGCCACCTGCACCGCCGGCTCCGAGATCAGATCTCCCGCTAAGAGCTTCCTGTCTTCCTCTGTCTCCTCTCCTCTGCTTTTTCGCAGCACTGCCATATTCAAAGCTTTAAACAGTGAGACGAGCTTTTTCATATCCCTCTCTTTGTCCAGGATACAGCTCCCCAGAAACCGTTTCTCAAACTCGCAGGTGGAGATGATCTGCATACAGATGCGCAGCTCGCCGGTGATATCCGAAGCTTCCATCAAAATATCAGGCCTCTTCTCATAACATTCCAGAAAATACTCCTTTGCGCCGCACACATCCTTTTTCGCGAAAAGATCCGACAGGGCGCGCTTCACCTCCCCCGTCTCAAACTTTTCCCCGATGATCGCGATCCGACATTCGTAAGGGCGCAGATGGTTTACCTGTATCCATACCATCTGCAAAAACTCGGACAAAAACCCAAAGACGCGCTTTCGATACCCGTCATACCCGCTCACGTCGATTCTTCCCTGAACCTCAAACAAAATATCAAACAGCCAGCTGCAGTATGCGTCGTAGAGCCCTTTCGGCATCACACAGATATTTCCGAAATACACTTTATTGTTATGTACCAACGCCTCAAAGCAGTCATAATATGCCGGATATTTTTCCCGGACGACCTGTTCCGTCACCTGCAGATCATAGAGATTATGGTCCACCGCAAAGCCGTCGTAATAATTGCTGTGAAGTGTAAGTTTTTCCGTTGTGATCAGATCATACTCCCTCAGGATCCGCTCACAGTCCGCCTCCGTCATGAGCCGCTCCGGGCCCCCCTGCCGCTCACGCATCACCGGAAAACGTCTGTAATGACAGATTCCCACATTCTCCGTCTCCCTCCAGTGTTTCCACACCCAGTACATACCGGTCAGTTCGCTGAAATACGGATTCTGTGCCGAAATATTATCCTTCCCGTCGTCATCGCGCAGGTAATCCCCATGCAGCGTCCCGCTCAGCGCGTGCCCTACCTGCATGGGAATATACATTGCATTTTTTGGCTGTTCAAACAGCTTGTGGGTCATAACAAAAATTTTTGTAGACATCTCAGTAATTTTCCGCCTTCACCTCGAAATAAGCCTGAGGGTGATCACACACCGGACAGATCCCCGGCGCCTTTTTGCCCACCACGATATGCCCGCAGTTTCTGCATTCCCAGACCTTCACTTCACTCTTCTCAAATACTCTTGCTGTCTCCACGTTCTTTAACAGCGCTCTGTAACGCTCCTCATGATGTTTCTCAACCTCAGCCACCATGCGGAATTTTGCCGCCAGCTCTGTGAAACCCTCTTCCTCCGCCGTCTTCGCAAACCCCGCGTACATATCTGTCCACTCATAGTTTTCTCCGTCCGCCGCCGAGGCGAGATTGTAGGCCGTATCCCCGATGCCCTCCATCTCCTTAAACCACAATTTCGCGTGTTCTTTCTCATTGTTTGCCGTGTCCAGAAACAGCGCGGCGATCTGCTCATACCCTTCTTTTCTGGCAACGGACGCAAAATAGGTGTATTTGTTTCTCGCCTCCGACTCGCCCGCAAAGGCCGCCTCCAGATTTTTCCCCGTCTGTGTCCCTACATATTTACTCATATACTGCTTCTCCTTGTTTTAATAATTTAATTTATCTCCCCTGACTTGTCAATATGCCCCGTTTTCTGAAATATATTCCTGTCAGGCATATTTTTGTCTCTCCGGGTATACTCCTCTGTGCTGTAGGGCTTTATCTTCGTCACCAGACGAGCCTTTTCGCCGGTGCTGACCAGATAGGCTTTGTCCCTCGGCATGCTGAGAATCGTCTCCGGCGTTTTTCCCGCACAGTTCCCGATATACCGCGCCGTCTCAAAATCTCTGTTTCCCATAAAGAGGATGTGGTCACAATTATTGAGGATCGTGCGGCTTACCGGTACGCTGTATATCGATTCCAGCTGGCTGAGCGACTGAATGATCAGACTGACGCTGATATCTCTGGAACGAATCACGGAAATGATTTTGTCAAAGTTCGGAATTCTCGCGCTGGCCGCGAAATCGTCCAGTATCAGTCTTACCGGAACCCGCAGCCTGCCATCGGGATTCGAATCCGCCTCCGCGCAGAGCACCTGCAGCGCCTGCGCATAGAAGACATCGGAAATGCGGTCGAACGTCCTGTCCGTATCGCTCACGTTCAGAAACAGTACGGTCTTTCTTCTGCCCAGGCTTTTGATGTCAAAGTTTCTCCCTCTGCAGAAGAGATACTTTGCCTCCCGGAAACTGTACGGCTCCAGTTTCGTGTTGACGAACCCCTCGATGCTCGCCCACATTTTGTCTGCAGGCCTGTTCGCCATAAGCTCGGAGTACTTCCTGGCGGCGAAAGTATCGGGATGGGCGTTTATCCACTCCAGAAACTGCAGATCTCCGTCCGCCTGTGAAAACTGTCTGTGGAGCTCATACACCCTGAGCAGATTCCGGCCGGGGAGGGATTCCGTCTCCAGACAGTAGCTGATGAGAAAAGCGATATAGTTTGCCGCCGACAGCTCCCAGATCGGCTCGCTGTGATCCTCCACCGGACACAACAGTCTGGCTAACGACAGGATATCCTGTTCCCTGAAACTGCCATCCCTGTATTTTCTGATGTAGGCCATCGGATTGTAGCAGCAGGAGCGCATCGGATTCACAAGGTCCAGCGTGTAGACCTCATACCCCTTCTCCCGCAGCCCTTTTCCAAACCTGCGTTCAAGCTGCCCTTTCGTGTCCGAGACTACAAGACTGCCGTCAACGTGCTGAATACCGGGCACCACATAGCCCCCTGTCTTTCCGCATCCACTGCTCCCCACAATGAGGTCGTTGTTGTTGAGTCCCGTGAGTCTCGTATCGTTGGAGACCTCCACACCCTGTGCCAGCATGCGCATTCCGTAACGTGTGTTATTTTTATTGTTTGTCATTATTCTTTACCTCCTCGTCTTCTTTGTCAGGATATCGGTAGCCAGACCAAACTCTACCGCTTCGTCCGCGCTGTAATAGGTATCCTTCGCTGTCACTTCGTAGATTTCTTCCATGCTTTTTCCCGTGCGTTCGGCGATAATCCGTGCAAGGGATTCTCTGCAGCGGTTTAAGTCATCCAGCTCCGCCTGAATTTCATGGGGCTTTTTTCCTCCCACATTGTGATGGCCGCCGAAAGCCGGGTCGTGTATCATGATCTTTCCGTGTTTCATCATCTCCCGTCTGCCGCCCGCCAGAAAGAGGATGGCCCCCATGGACGCGCAGGTGCCGATGCAGACGGTCCGCACCGGCGCGTGGAGCAGCATGATCGTGTCGTATACCGCCAGACCTTCCTGCACGTTTCCTCCCGGTGAATTGATATAGAACGTGATCTCCTTTGCGGCATCCTCCTTTTCCAGATACATAAGCTGTTTTATAAGTTCGTCGCATGTGTTTTCGTTTACGCTCTCCGTGAGAAAGATTTTTCTATTTCGCAGAAACTCGTCCTCGATCCGGACGGACTCTAATCCCCTCGCTGATTCCATAACAATGTTTGACATATTTTTTCCTTCCTTTCTTCCAATTTCCCGTTTGAAACGGTCTGTTAAGCGGTTTTATGATCCTGTGCGTATCTCGTCCGTATCCTGTCCATGTAAAACTGCTCCGGAAACGCCAGCCTGAAGCTTTTCACGAGCAGACGTTCCACAAGGCGGTAGGCGCTCATTATACTCTGACTGTAGTTCTCCAGCTCCATCTGCGTAGGTATCCACGCCATGCAGAACACATTATTGCACAGCCTCAGGACGTCCTTTATCGTCGCCTCATACACGCCCGCCAGTTCCACAGTCGATAAGTCTTTCAGCTTCACATACTCATCGCAGACCATCCGATATTCTCCGGACAGGAGCGCGTCCCCGGAGATTCTCTCCAGATAACCATAGAAAGCCTTCAGGGGCAGTTCCATAAAAAGTCGTATCGGGACGCTTTTCATCTGTACATCGAGCAGCAATCTCGCCAGCATCTTGTATGTGAAATCCTGACATAGATCGCTCGGATATGCCGTGCCGTCGCCGTTTCTTATTCCGGCATATCTGTCGTCCCCCCAGATATTGTGCAGAAAACATATGATGTCCATATAACTCATCGTCTCCGCTTTCTCCCTGTCCAGGTTTTCAATGGCAATCACGCCGTCCATGCACCATTCCGCATAATTCCGTTTCTTTTGCTGCACAGCTTTCAGCTCATGCAAGGTCATCTTCGTGAACCTCTGCAGCGTCCTCTCCACTCTGGCCGGTTCCGCCATATATTCTCTGTTTGTCTTTTCCATCTGTTTTCCTCCTTTTTTCACTTCCACCGGGGCGGCACAAGCCGCCCTTGCCCTTGATAACATCAACGGCCACACGCACATCGTGTGGCCGTCATCTTCTCTCCAACATAAACTCCGTCATTTGCTGAAAATGAAATGGAAATTTTCATTTTTACTTTTATAATAATTATATACTCCGCAAATTGTAATAAATTAATTATTATTATACTTTAATTTTTGCTTTATTTATTTCATTTTATCGATATTAATTTGTAAACTCTCTCCTCTATTTTTTCTATCGATAACATACTTCTGCTTATCTTTCTTTGTATATCTATCCAATCGGATCTGGGTGAACATCATCTCTCTGCCGGGACGAATCTCCTCCTCGTGGATCCTGCTCTCGTATCCGACCAGCATTTCCATATACACATAGTAGTCGAGTATCTTTTCTATTCTCCCCTTTTTCAGCACCCTGCACTGCCAGTTTCCCTCTTCATCCTTCCTGGGAACAGACGTCCCGACCATGTCCTCCCGCCGGCGCGCCAATGTGTACTTATAGTCCGTCGCACGGATCACCCCCATTTTTTCCAGAAGATCCGTTCCGTCCGCCTGCACATAATTTATTTTATCCGACAACACGCCGGATCTCTTCTTGGCGTGGACGACGCCCCTTTTTCTCTTCGCTTCCGTCTTATGGGCAGCCTTATTTTCCGTGCCGGGCGCAGAGAGCAGATCGATCCGGCGCAGCAGGTAGTGTTTCAATATGGTATTCTCCACAGTCGCCTGTATCTTTTTGGGCTCTCCTTTCGCATTGACAGCGGGCCTCAGACACTCCCCGCACTCTATCTGCAGCAGCCTCAGCTGTTCCCATCGAAATATATGAAACTGTCCCTGGATCTCGGCATACAGATACAGGGGCGGAACACACTGCAGAACATAGGGTTCCGTCTCCGTCTCCCTCTCCTCAAACGGCAAAAACGCCCCCTCGAAGATCTCTTCCTCGTCCTCCAGCTTCATCCCGAAATTTCCCGCCCTATGCTGCTCTATCTTGACGCTTATCCTCTGAAGCTTTCTCAGGCTTTCCTCTATGATCTCCTTCTTTTCTCTCTTCAAAGTGATCCGATCGTCACCGGTCAGAATGATCCAGATACTCTTCGCATAGATGGGCCTGTTGTTGATCCACAGCGAATAGACGGCGTCCGCAACCATCATGTCAAAGTAGGTAAGTTCCGCGTCGTCCTCCAAATTTTCCCCGTACAGTTTGTACCGCACACTGCTCTCTGTGCTCCGGAAGTGCAGTTCCTTTTCTCCGTCAAATCCCGCCTTGTAGACACCCTTGCGTATTTCATTCGCGATATACGTGCGATTCACATAGAGAGGGAATCTCTGCGCTGCATCCTCGCTCTCTTCCGTGTTTTCCTTCTCCGCCCTCTGGAAATAATCGTTGATCCGCCGATGGAGCAGTTCGTTTGACAATTCCGCATCCCCGTCTTTTTTCGTATACTCCACCATCTTTTCCAGGCGATCGTACGCCAGTTTTCTCCTGTCCGGGTAAGGATTTTTACTGATCAGCAGGCGGCATATCTTTTCATCCGCCCTGGAATGCAGAAGGTAGCAATCCGCGGTCACACCCTTTCCCCTGGCCGCTCTTCCCGCCTCCTGACAATAGTTCTCAATGCACAGAGGTATATTGTAGTGAATAATAAACCGAAGCCCCGGCATATTGATACCCATTCCGAACGCGTTGGTCGCCACCATGACAAGGGAGGATCCCCCCGACATAAACTCCTCCAGATTCGCCTTTCTCTCCTCATTGCTCATCTTCTCGCCGTAGTATTTGGAAATACCGCAGCCGAGCTCGTCCTTTTTCGATATAAGATAGCCGTATATGCTGTTTACCTCCCCCGGCGTCGCACAGAAAATGATTCCCTGATTTCCCTTTTTCACATTCTGACGGACTATCTTCAGCACTTCGTGCTCTTTGATATTCCTGGCGCTGTTTTGTTCCGAAGTGTAGATATGCTTTACATGAAATATCAGATCCGGTCTGTCATACTTCAGACTCTCCTCCAGTTTTTCCGGCCTCATTCCCAGCGCCCTGACCGTATCCCTCATGATAAATCTGGTCGCCGTAGCCGTATAGGCGGAGACGACAGGCCTTTTCGGAAATGTCCTGACAAATCTCCTGATATCCAGATAGGCCGGCCGAAAGCTGTACCCCCACGTGGAAACGCAGTGCGCCTCATCGACCGCCACCATTTTCACATCCTCGCGTATTCTTCGCACCACCCGGAGAAACTGATTGTTCACCAGCATCTCCGGCGTGACATACACCAGTCTGTATACTTTATTTATGATATCATTATATCTCTTCTCCTCCGCGCTCTCCCCACCGTAGATCAGGTCTATCGTAGAATGGCTGCCGATAACGACAGCCACTTTTTCCCTCCTGTTCAGTTCCTCCACCTGTTCCCGTATCAGGGCGCGCAGCGGCGAGACAACGATCGTGATGGAATCCTCCCAGTACAGCGCAGGCAGCTGAAAACAGATCGACTTCCCGCCGGCAGTCGGCATAACGACCATCACATCCTTTCCGTTCAGGATTTCCGCTATATAGTTTTGCTGCTGCGGCTTCAAGTCGTTAAACTTATCCCCTATATGGGGAAAATATCCGGCCATCAGTTCATCCAGTTTCCGCTCTGTCTCTCTCTTCATCGATTTTCCTTACGCTAAATTTCTGATGACAGAATACTCCCGTAATTGGAGAGTACCCTCTGCATGTTATAGTCTATCTTCCGGGTCAGCCTCTGGTAGGTCTCTTTCTCCTCCTCCGTAAATCCGGAGAGACGCAGTTCCATATCCTCCGCTTCCGCCTGCCGCAGTTCCTCTAAAATCGCTTCCGCATCCGGCAAAAATGTGATCCGCATCCGCTTTATTTTTCTGGAATTCCCTCTCTGTCTGCCCGGCAGGGCCTCCTCCGTCTGCAAATATCCCCTCGCGGCCAGCTTCTGCAGTCTGTGGGTGATCCCCTGGGACGTCTCCCCCAGCCTGTCCGCCAGATCCCGCTTGCTGCACGGAGATGCTGTCCCCTCAAGGCAGAGCAGCAGACGCACATCCTGGAGAGACAGATCATATTTTATGCCGATCGGCTCCAGATAATAGTCCAGAAGTTTGTTGTAACGGTAGGCCTCCGCCAAAGCCCCTGTTCCGCCGAGCGCCTCCATCGATATATACAGCCGGTTTTCCAGCTTTTTCGCCCCCAGGGAGAGCGTTCCGTCCCCGGCGGCATCGATCAGAAAGCGATAGACCTGAAAGCGGATCTTCTCATAATCTTCCTCGGAAAAAATATTCTTATAGAAATTATTATAACAGTCGAACACATCCCGCTTCATTCTCACGGTTCTGGAAAAATTCATCCCCTGGGAGGCCAGGGAGCCCTTTGTCTTTACATAATAGTACAGCGGAATCTGTATGGCGCAGAACACTTTCGCGTGGCGAATATACTCCAGATTGAACATGAAGTCTTCGCACCAGCTCACGGACGGATCCATTCTGAGTCCGTACTTCTCGACGATCTCTCTGCGGAACAGTTTGTTCCACAGAACTCCATAATAAAAATCCGCGGGACTTTCCATCATAAACGCCGCATACTTCTCCCGGGAAAAGGGCCCCGCCTCATCGATATTTCCCTTGGGCGACAAACGTTTCCCGATCACACGATAAAAATCCGCAATCACCAGATCACACCCGTTTTCCTGCGCTGTTTTCACAAAGCGCTTCGTGGCGTCCGGCGAGATCCAGTCGTCGCTGTCCACAAACTGCAGATACGTCCCCGCCGCCCTGGAAAGAGCCAGATTTCTGGCGTCGGAAACGCCGCTGTTCTCCTTGTGGATCACTGTGACCCGCCCATCCTGTGCGGCAAACTCATCGCAGATGGCACCCGAACGATCGGTGCTCCCGTCATCGACGAGCAATAGCTCAAAGTCGGTGTATTCCTGATGGATAATACTGTTTATACAGCGCGGAAGCGTCGCCTGCGCATTGTGGACCGGCACAATAATACTGACCTGAGGATTCATTCAGACACTCTCCTTATCATTCGATCACATAGCGCATCTCATGCCACTGCTCATTCCCCCATGTGGAGTTTGCAATGCCCCGATCCGCAAATCCCATCTTCTTGTACATCTCCACCTTGTCCTCCAGACAGGTGAGAACCAGAAACTTTCTTCCGTTTTTCTTCTCCCTCGCCGCGTACCGATTTACGAGTTCCCTCGCCAGTCCGTGCCCACGGTACTCCGGCAGCACATCCAGCCCCAGCAGCATGACACATTTTCCGTCCGGCTCATGAAGGCGGATATCCGTAAAAAATTCATCCCGGAAAGACTCCTCATCCGTGGCGATCCCGTTGAAAAATCCCGCGATCTTCCCCGTGGAATTATCGATCGCCACGAGAAAAAGTTCCGGCGTAACCGCGATCCGCTCCGTCATAGATTCCGCCGAACACGCCTCGTTGGGCGGAAAACAGATCTGTTCTATGGAAATCGCCTGCTCCGTCTCACTTTTTTCTATATTCCTGAATATAAACTGCTTTTTGCCGTTGTGCATCTTTATCCTCGCTTCCTTATTTTTTATTTCTAAATCATCCTATGCGTCTGGAGTATATCATACTTCGGGCAAAGAATCCAGTCCCCGCCAAAGCGCCTCCGCGGAAAGCAACCCCCTATTTATATCTGGAACAGTCTATTTCTTTGTGCTATACTGTAGTAACATGATTTATGGCGATCGAAAAGAGGAAACCGATATGTCAAATGAATATTCCGATATTGTCCTACGCATTGTCCGCCCCGAGGACGCTCCCACCCTGCTGGAAATCTATGCCCCCTATGTGGAAAAGACAGCGATATCCTTCGAGTACGAAGTGCCCGGTGTGGATGAATTTCAGAGGCGTATAGAAGATATACTGAAAAAATATCCCTGTCTGGCCGCGGAAAAAGACGGAGAGATTTGCGGCTACGCCTACACCCACGCCTTCGTCGGGCGCGCCGCCTATGAGCACTGTGCCGAGACCACCATTTACCTAAAAGAGGATAAGCAAAAAATGGGACTGGGCAAAAAGCTGTACCGGGCGCTGGAAGAAATTTCCAAACTGCAGAACATTTATAACCTCTACGCCTGCATCGGGTATCCCGAGAAGGAAGACGCCCATCTGACAAGGAACAGCGTTCAGTTTCATGAACACATCGGCTACCGGCTTATCGGAAATTTCAGCAGGTGCGGTTATAAATTCGGGACCTGGTACGATATGGTATGGATGGAAAAAATATTGGAAGAACATCCGAAAGCCCCGGAGCCTGTCGTCTGGTTTCCGGAACTTAACAAAGAACAGATATTACCCCTCCTGCCGACATGATATCTCCCGTCAGCCGGAGGGGTGATCTTTCATTTTCTCTATAGACGAACATCCACCGATCTGTACACCGGCCACTCTTCCGCCTGCTTTTTCTCCTCCGCAGCTCTCTCCGCGGCTTCGTCCGAGGCGCGGTTCCTCTCATCGGGCTCCTTCCCGTCTGTTTTCTCTGTCCTGCCAGTGCTGTCCGCGGCCTTTTTCGCTTCGCCGCCCTCCTTCGCCGCCTTCTCGATCTCCTTCCCCGCATCCGCAAGACTGGACATCTGTCCCTGCGTCGCTTTCTGTGCCCTCGCGCCCAGTTCGGCTATCTCTTTTTCCTTTCTGGCCGCAGTCGTATCGTTTTTATCCAGCTTCACTTCCGTCTTCAAAACAGCGGCTTTTCCCTCCGCCTGCTTCGCCATGTTTCCCTGCACTTTCGCCTGTTTCAGGGACGAATCCGCCGAGATCATCGCCTCCATCCCCGCCCCGGACAAACCGCTTCCCGCGCTGTCATTCCCGGGATCGCTGCCGGATGCCCGTTCCGCCTTTCTGCTCTCCTGCTGCTGCCTGCGCTGTTCCATCTGATGTTGCCGCAACTGCTGATTCAGATTGGCGATCTCCTGCTGGATCTCCTGCCGCTTTTTCATCTTTTCCTCTGTGGACAGCTGCTGATCCGAAGAGATCTCCTGCAGCCGTTTCTGGGCGTTCGCTATCTGGTTTTTGATGTTTCTGCTGTAGGAATCGTCCTGTCCGCCCGCCCGATTCGCGGCCTGCGGCGCTCCCCCTGCATCATGAAATCCATTAATTTTCATCTCGTATCCTCCATTTCTGTTTTGTCGTCATTTGCTTCCTATATCTCCTTTCGGCGCGCCCGCTGCCGCAGTAAAGAGATATGTTGCGAACAGGTTTTATTCTGTTGTAAAGCATAGAAAACGGCAGGGCATCAGATCTGGAGCATCACCGTCAATATCACTTTGTCCTTCTCCTGTTCCAGCACAATATCGCCGAGATATTTATTCGCCACTCTTCGGATATTGGCAAGCCCCAGCCCATGTCCGGATCCTTTCTTTGCGGATAGGGGCAGACCTGTCTCCTCATCCGTCACAAGCTTTCCCGCATAGCTGTTGCTCACCACGATCATGAAAATATTGTTTTTTCTGTAAGAGGAAATACCGATGCACGGGGTATCCCCGTCTGCCGACTCCAGGGCGTTGTCCAGCGCATTATTTAAGATCACGCTCACATCAAACGCGTCCACGCCGTACTCCTCCGAGTAATAAAAATCACACGCAAACCTTATGTTTTTTTCCACGGCCCGCCCTTTTTTCTCCGCCAGTATCACATCCGTGACCGGATTGCCGGACCGGATCTCCATGGATGTGTCTTTCCATGTCTGTTTTAAGCCGGCGGTGTACTCGGCCGCTTTTTCTTTCTCATCCTTGTCGAGCAGATGCTCTATCGTCTGGATATGATTGCCCATGTCGTGGCGCAGCATGCGAATATCCTGATATAGTTTTTCTACTTCCCGTATATGTTCCTTCATGTCCGCGATCTGGCTCTGAATCAGCTTCTCCCCAGCCATCTCTATCTGACTGGCTTTCAGGTTCTGAAAGACGGTCACCATGACCAGAATGGAGATGACCGAAATCAGATAGTGCAGAAAACTGAAGACCCCGATTCCATCCACGGACGGGAGAGCCTTTCCGATCTCCTCCACATAGATATCCTGCCAGGCCTTCAATATCCCATAGCCTGTCATACCGACAAGGGACGGTATCGACATCATCAGCAGTTCCTTTTTTGTCATTATCTCGCCCTTGTATTTGTAGGCTTTGTTCAGCAGCCGGATCGAGGCTATGAGAAAGAGAAAACAGCTTCCGATATTCAGTATGTCAAATCCCACATAGATCCCAAACTGTCTCCACGCTCTCCCGGCAATGTCCTTTTCCAGTTTCATCCTGACCATCTCTTCCATGGCAAATACTATCTTGTCCGCCATGGCGATGCCAAGCCACCGGATCGAAAAAAATGTCACCGCAAGAAATATTTTCTGGTCCGTATTTCTCCGGTCTCTGATGCACATGACAACAAACGCTGCCAGGATGCCCAGTGTGTATGCTGTGAAATTGCTGAGCCTCGTCGGAACGACATACAGGAGCATCATCGTCAAAAAGTACGCTGCCCCCGCATATGCCGCCGTCTTTTCGGCCCGCAGATAGGGCCTGACAAAATATCCGCAGCAGACTGCCGTCATCAGCGTCATGGTCGTGATAGATATATTTACTGTTATTTCCCATATTACGTTGATGTCGATCATCCGTTCTCTTTTCTTTTTCTTTGATTATATTTCAAATAGTTCCGCACAAACTCCGAAAATTTTGCTTTCGCCATCAGCACTTTCCCGTTTTTCATCGTCACAGACGCGCCGTCATATTTTGTGACATATTTAAAATGAATCAGATACGCCCGGTGAGGTCTGTAAAAGTCTTCCCCGAGAGCTTTCTCCAGCTCCGACAGTTTCCCATAGTACTCTATGTTTTCGTCCGTGGTATGGATGACGACCTTGCGGTTGAACACCTCCGCATACACGATATCTCCCGCCGGAACTTTCACATGGCTGCCCCGGGAGTAGACCATAATATATTTCTCCGGCTCCGGTCTCCTGAGACTTTTTATTTCCTCCAGCCGGTCTGCGGCGCCCTTCAGAACCTCCGCAAATTTTTCGTCCGTAAACGGCTTTACCAGATAGTGAAAGGCTCCCACATCGAAGGCCTGAAACACATATTCTTCCAGAGCCGTCACAAAAATGAGAACCGTCTCCCGCCATTTTCTGCGCAGTTCTTCCGCTGTCTCCATCCCGTTCTTTCCGGGCATCTGGATGTCCAGAAACAGTATATCCGGCCGTTCTTTTGACGTGAGCAGTTCCTCTCCCGCCGCATAAAAGGCAAGAGCCGCCTCCGGATAAAGATTCTTCACCTTATCCCCAAGCAGCTCCCTGATCTCTTTTTCATCATCGCATATCGCTATCCGCATTCCATTACTTCCTTTTCGGGTTTCTCTCTCATTCTACCAGAGTATCACCCGCAAGCGCCAGATTTTGTTGTCAAACGAAGGAATTCTGTTGTGAATTTTTTCATATGAGCCCCTGTAAACAGTCCGACCATTTTTCAACCGTATCTTTGATGACCTGAAGGTATTTCATAACCCTTTTACGCAAGTTCCAATTCTTTACCCTCAATAATAGCTTTCCTCATACCAATCCTCCATTATTTTTCTGCTGTTACTTCATTTATACAGGAAATCGCATTTAATGTCCTCGGAAATCCAATAAACGGCAGGCATTGGGTAATTGCTTCAATCAGCATTTCACGGGTATTGCCCACGCTTAAGTTTGCGCCCGCATGAGCCTTCGCCTGCGGCTCACAGCCGCCGAGACAGCAAATCGCACAGAATGTAACCAGTTCCCGCATTTTCAAATCCAAAGTTCCTCTTGTATAGAAATCGCCAAAGCAATAGGCAGACAGATAATCCTGAATATGCTTTAACTCCTGCGGTGCAACACGGCGCATCGCTTTGATATTGTCCTCACCGAAAATCTCCTGCTGAACGGCAAGACCTTTAGCAAACCTGTTTTCCTCCGTAACTTTCGCCTGCTTTTCCAACGGATAAACAATCCCGGCAGACTGAAAGGCTTTATTTGCCTCGTCCAGAGCGCATTTTACCTTTTCCACGCCAATATAAGGAGCGCACTGATACAGCGTTTCTTTGATTTCTTCCGGCGCTGCTCCCATGTCCAACGCCGCCAGCACATATTTTGAAAGTGGTTTCCATGTCTGGCTGGCCGTCAAAGCGGTAAGCATAACAAGCGCCCGCTGCACATTCGACAATGTGCCATGAACGAGGACATCACCGCAAAGAAATTTCCTGACAATCTCCTCAAATTCAGGATCATATTGATGATCGGAAAAATAATGACCTCCGA
The DNA here is from genome assembly GCA_003611955.1 of bacterium 1XD8-76. Classification (GTDB taxonomy): domain Bacteria; phylum Bacillota; class Clostridia; order Lachnospirales; family Lachnospiraceae; genus 1XD8-76. Next base: position 558,784 of record RAZE01000001.1, on the reverse strand, counting down.
ACCAGTCCTGATGATTCTTTTCCGCAATATTGAATCGTTCCATTCCAACGCCTCCCGCAGTCAAATTTTCTGGTTCCCTGCAGACCACACATGACTTTCCTTTGCAGTATCCTGTGTATTCTGCGCCATCACGCCCACCAGTTTGTGAGGTATATAAAGTTCCTCCAGACAGGAAATTTCTTCTTCCGATAATTTCAGCTCCGCCGCCTTTGCCGCGCCCTCCACATGATGAAGTTTCGTTGCGCCGACTATCGGTGAGGTTACTTTTGCCATAAGCCATGCAAGAGAAATCTCCGTCATAGAGACGCCTCTTTTCTCTGCAAGGAGCGCAACCCTTCTGATAATTGCGCCGTCCTGCTCTGTGGTAGCGTCATATTTCAGCCTTGCATAACTGTCCTCCTGCATACGCTTTGAAGTTTCGCCGGGATATTTCGCAAGTCTGCCTCCTGCCAGTGCGCTGTAAGGTGTCATGGCAATCTGATCTTCACAACAGAGCTTTGTCATTTCCCGTTCTTCTTCCCGGAAAATGAGATTATAATGATTCTGTACGGATATAAATTTTGCGAACCCTTCTTTTTCCGCCAGTGCATTTGCCCTGACAAGCTGGTAAGCATAACAGTTGGCAATGCCGATATAGCGGGCTTTTCCCGCCTTCACTACATGATCCAGTCCCTCCATGATGTCATAAAGAGGTGTTTCATAGTCCCACATATGATAGATATATAAATCTACATAATCCATGCCAAGATTGATAAGGCTTTTGTTTATCATCCGCTGGATATGCTGCTGCCCGGTAATGCCTGCCTTGATTTCTTCCTGCGTGCGGGGAAGGAATTTCGTAGCCACAACCACCTCGTCACGCCTTGCATAATCCCGCAGCGCACGCCCAAGATACTGCTCGCTGGTTCCGCTCTGGTATCCTATGGCTGTATCAAAGAAATTAACGCCCAATTCCAGCCCCCGGCGGATGATTTCACGGGAATGTTCCTCGTCAATCGTCCATGTATGCTGTCCGTTTCCCGCCTCGCCAAATCCCATACACCCCATACAAATGCCAGAAACATTCAGCCCGGAAACGCCTAATTTACGGTATTGCACGATTTCCACCTCCTAAAATCACAACCCCATATTTTCTACCCAGTTTTTCAGTTCCGTCTCTGACAGGCTGCCGTTTAACATTTTTCCCGGCATCAGGACTGCTCCGGGACAGCTCGGCTTTAAGTTTTCATTTGTTCTTCCCATGCCGCTCCCTCCGGAGGTCGCAAAAGGAATGATGGTCTTTCCGGAAAAATGATAGCTTTCCAGAAACGTATTGATAATCGTCGGGGCGACATACCACCAAATCGGAAAACCGATAAATACGGTGTCATATTCCTCCATATTTTCCACCTTGCCTGCGATTGCCGGACGGGAAGCCTTATCATTCATCTCCACCGAGCTTCTGCTTTTCTTATCCGTCCAGTCCAAATCGGCGCGGGTATAGGGAATCTTTGGTTTGATTTCATAAAGATCGGCCTGTGCCGCTTCCGCCAGCTTTTCTGCTGCCTTTGCGGTTACACCGCTTGCCGAAAAATAAGCTACTAAAATTTTTCTGTTCATAAAGATTTCCTCCTGAAAATTAAAATTTTTATATTTTTGTCCGTATGCAGTACACTTAAATGACCTGAAAGTTTTTCCATCTGCCGGACTTTTGCCGCAGAATAAAGATAACCGCCCGGATCATCCAGTCGCATACCATAGCAGCCGCAATGCCGATAACTCCCATATCAAGGACAACACCGAGAAGCCAGGTCAATAACAGTCGGCCTGCAATCGTGGACGCAATGGAAACATACATGGTAAATTTCACGTCCCCCGCCGCCCGAAGCCCATTGCTGACCGCGCCGGAAAACGGAAAGGCCGCCGCATTGAATACATTATGAATCAGCACCAGCCAGACAACAAGCCGCTTTGTCTCCGGTTCCAGTGCATAGAACCTTAGAAAGAGCGGTGTCAGAAGAAATACAATCAGGTTCCATGCCGTAGAAAGCAGGATCATAATCCCCGTCAGCTTTTTGAAATAATAGTCTGCTCCTTCCGTATCCTGGTTTCCCATACACTGTCCGATCACTGTGATAAATACCGGCCCCATGGCCACACCTGCCAATGCTGCCAAAGACCAGATGCTTTGCGCCACTCCGTTAGCCGCAATCTGATAAGTTCCAAAAAGGGCCACAATGCTGCTAAGAGCCACCTTCACCAACTGGAATACGCCGTTTTCCAGACCATTGGGGACAGCAATCCGCAAAATTTTTCTCATGGAATCGCCGCTCCACTTAAAAATCCATTCCCACTGATAAAACACCTCATTTTTTCTGCGAAAGCACAGCCATGTAATCATCACAGCCGAAAACGTCCGGGCAATGAAAGAAGGATATGCGACACCCGCCACTCCTGCATGAAGCACAAATACGCCGATTAGATTTCCAATCACGTTGACAATATTGGAAACCACGGACAGATACATGGTTACATTCGTTTTCCCAAGACTGCGGCAGACTGCTGCGCCGGAATTATAAACCGCCAATGCCGGATAGGAATATGCCGAAATCCGAAGATAGGTCACACAGGCCTCCATGACGGAATCCTCGACCTTGCCGAACATCAGACGCAATATCCATTCATTTCCCAACAGTACCAGTCCTGCCGCAATACTCGAAAAAACGGTGGAGAACAGCAAAAGCTGACTGGCAGAAGCTCCCGCAGCACCCTTTTCATTTCTGCCGATATACTGGCTGATCACAACCGCTCCACCGGATGCCAATGCAGTAAACAGATAGATAAAAATTGTATTGAATTGATTTACCAAAGAAACACCGGAAACGGCTGCCTCTCCCGCATAGCTTATTACCAGTGTATCCGCCAGTCCCACCAGCATAACCAAAAGCTGCTCGAAAAACAGCGGGACAATCATTCCTTTTAATTGCTTGTTAGAAAACGCTTCTGCTTTCTGATTCATTTCTTGCCCCTTCGCCTCGCTTTCGCTTATATTTTGCTGCTGATAATTTTACCAACACTTTTGACACATAGAAGGCGATAAACACCCACAGTCCCATCATCGCCATATATTCTGCAAAGATGAAAGCGGCGCTTTTTTCGTAATCAAGAAATGCAAACTCCACTTTAAGAAACATATAGGACAAAATATCCGCCTGATAGAAGGAAACTGCTCCATACGCAGCTATCAGCCGGAGGCTCCATCGTAGAACCTCAGATTTTTTTTCGCCGAAATGTTTACAAATCATTCCTGTTATCATACTCCAATGAAGCCCAAGATGAACGCTCATCAGTACAAATCCCCAGTAGGAGCCTGCAAGGTGCAGCACTCTCGCCGCTGCCATTCCACCATTAATTGGAAGTGCGGAAAATACATGACGGGACATAACAATACCACTGTAAGCAAGCGCAAGCATTACTACAAAAACAGAAAAGTTGATTACTGTCCGAAAAATACGAAGAAGACTATATTTTCCTTTCATCAAACTCCCATACCACCGGATATTCAAAAGGTTATGTGCCAGAAATAATACAGCCATTCCCGTACCGAGCCATTCATGGAGCTTTTCTCCTGTGGCTTGATATGCCATCAGCATGAGTACAAACACCGTCATCAAAATGTCAATGAACATTTTCACTTTCATTTTTGTTTTCCCAGCCCAAGACCGTTTACCCATTCCATAACCGTTTCCTCCGAATCACTTCCGTTCAGCCGCCGTCCATCCAGCCAGTCAGCGCCACTGGTAAGCTGCTCCAAATTGGAATCGCTGGAACCAATACCGCTGCCGCCGGAAGTGCAGAAAGGAACAATCGTCTTGCCGGAAAAATCATAACTTTCCATAAAGGTGCTGACGATTCTTGGCGCTTCGCCCCACCAAATCGGATACCCTATAAATACAATATCGTATTGCTCCATGTTCTCCACCAAACCGGAGATAGCCGGACGTGCGGAAGGGTCATTCATTTCAATGGTACTGCGGCTGTTATCATCGTTATAGTTCAGATCTGCTTCTGTATAAGGTTCCTCCGGGACAATCTCATAAAGGTCTGCGTTCAGACCATTTGCAATATGTTCAGCCACACCCTCTGTTGTATTGGTGGCAGAGAAATAAGCTACCAGTACCTTTGCCCCTTCCATCCCGGTATCCGTTTCAGGCACAGGCTCCGCTTCTTCCGTTTCACCGGACTGCGCAGTCTCGTTTTCTTGTTCGGATTCTGCTACGCCGCTTTCCGGTTCGGACATTTCCTCTGCTACGCTGTTCTCCACATCAGACGAACCAATTTCAGCCGGTTCACTGCTCCCGGCACATGCCGTAATGGATACGGCCATTAAAAGAGTAAGTAATAAAGCTGCAATTTTTTTCATAGGTCTTTCCTCCAATTTTTTTATTCCCGCGAAGCAACGAGCCAAGCAGCCATGCTTGCATGGATATTTGGCGACTGCCGCAAGGGTCAAATACCCCGTAGCTTGCTGCGCTAGAATTTTGATGCCCCGTCAGTTTGCTGCAGGGTCTTTGACTCAGGAACTTGTGTTCACTCTCTATTCTGCCAGTGAGAAGGTAATTTCCACCCGGCTTTCAAGGTTCTCAAAAACAGATAAGTCCGAAGTCACTCTGCCAATCGGAATGACATCCACGGAAAGCACGGGATTATCTGTCTGTGCATAAAAAACCGCCATGTTATGATGGGCCTCGCAGTAAGTAATATCGCCATTGTCAAAGGTGTTTCCTCCGCCCGCCAGATTCTCCGCCGCAGGATAGAAGTCTACACCGCCATAATATTCCCTCCCTCCGTTTCCTCCGCCTTACTTTCCTCTATTTGATTCATCGGATTATTTCCACAGCCGGAAAAGGAGTATGCAAATAACAGGCAAAGCAGCGGAACCCATATTTTTTTCATTGTCTGCCTCCTACTTCAATTTGCTGTAATCTGTATCTGAAACGGCTTCCAGCCATTCATTGGAAGTACCCTCGCCGGGAACCTCTATAGCCACATGGGAAACCAGCTGTCTTTTGCCGCCCCATGCCAATGTTTCACGCCCACAGGAATTGTAACCACATCTCCGGCCCGAAGCTCCTGTGCTTCTTTTCCCCATTCCTGATACCAGCCCCGCCCTCCGGTAACGAGCAGAATCTGGCCGCCGCCGTTCTCTCCATGATGGATGTGCCAGTTATTCCGACAGGCAGGTTCAAAAGTTACATTTGCAACACCTACGCCATTTAACTGTGTCAGCATTGCCAGATAGGATTGTCCTGTAAAATACTCGCCAAAAGGATTGAGGACGCCTTTTTCAAAAATAGTCTTGTGTTCTAATCTTTTCATGTAGAAACCTCCGAATCTTTCTTAATTTCATGGATCATATAATCCAACTGGTCTAATAATTGCTGCTTGGAATGTATTTCATCCAACAGCTGTAATCTGCTTTTTCTTAAAATCCGTATCTGATCCTCCTTTGTCTTTCCACACTTTTTTACCTGTCTGGTTACTTCCTCTAATGTCATCGTCAGCCTCCCTTATTTAATAGAAAGCACTTTCTGCAAACTTTCCGCCACAAAAAAGCAGGTGCAGAAGAAAAGCGGCTACACTTTTTTCTACACCTACATTATAATTTAGGTCATTGGTTATATCAAATGCTTAGTTTTTATATTCAGGTTATGCCTAAAAGGTATCTCATGTGTTCTATAAATTTTGTCGCAGCCAAACTAAACGGCTGCTGTTTTTTCCATGCCAGCACACTACTTGCTGTCAGTTCCGGTGATAATGGCCGGTAAATAATTTTTTCTTTATCCCAAAAGGGTACGGAACCCTCAATTACAATGGAGTATGCCAACCCCTGCTGAACCATAAGGGCGCTGTTTGTGGCCAGATTACTGGTAAAGAGAACCTGTTTTTCCTGGAAGAAATCGCCGAACCAGTGGGATAATTCGTTCCTCACATTTGTCCGTCTCGGAAGTATGAGCGGCTTATTCTCCAAGTCTTTTGCACTCACAGCTTCTTTTTCCGCAAGCGGATCGTCCGGGCGCATTAAAACAACCCATCGCTCTTTTCCTTTCAGTCGAATAAAATCAAACTTTTCGATATCAACCGGCTCCAGCAAAACGCCAATATCAATCAACCCTTTTTCCATCTGCTCCTTCACCAGATCGGCATTTCCTGTAAAAATGTCGAAAGTTACAAGGGGATACTTGTCTCGGAAAGTTTCAATGATTTCCGGCAGCACCTGCATGGCCGCCAACTCCCCGCCGCCAATGACGATTCTGCCTTCCACCATCTCGTCCTGTTCAATCAGCTCTTTTTCTGTCCGGTCAACTAAAGACAAAATTTCCTCTGCTCTCCGCCGCAGTAAAACTCCCTCGTTTGTTAAGGTAATCTTTTTTGCGCCTCTGTAAAACAGCTTAACACCAACTTCTTCCTCTAGCTGTGATAGCTGGCGGCTCAATGTCGGCTGGGTAATATGTAAGACTTCTGCTGCCCGATTGATTCCTCCTTCGCGAACAACCGCAAGAAAATAGCGAAGCACCCGTATTTCCATTGCAATACCTCCTGCATAGCTTGTTGGTGACATATCCCCAAACCCCTAAGATCGTTCCCTTTGGTAACGGCTGCGCATCCTTTGGACACTGAAAAATTGAAACCTGCAATCCTCTGACCGTCCTTTTCGCTCCTGGTATTGGTAAGTCCCGGCTCTACTGGTACTGTACTGATATAAGACTGCCCCTCAATATTAAGAAACCACTTCTTTGGGGTTCATTCCTCTAAACTCATCTACCGTTTTTACCAGTATATGTGCCAGTATACTTTTTTGTCCCAACAATCGTTTGGCACTCTCATCATACTGCGCCTTCGTATCTGTCGCCTTTACCTCATTTATATTATATCTTAGTTTTTCCTTAAAACAACTGAATTTTACTTCGACTCCTTCTGGCTATATTATTTGCTGCGGAACAACAAATCACTCATTCAGCTGTTTATCTGGACTGTATAGCTGATGAAGAAAGGTATGGCGGATGGTTTACACAAGGCTTTTGGCTTCCAAACGGATTATGAATTTATCTCAAAATCTGCCATGCAAAGCATCCTAAAAAATACCAAAACAGAAGAAGTAAAAATTTAGTTCTTTGAACATTCCAACGCAGCCGAAAGAAATCCCCTGAATAATGGATGCGGCTGATTCGGACGACTCTTAAATTCAGGATGGAACTGTACACCTACAAAAAATGGATGTTCTTCTATTTCTACAGTTTCTACCAATCTGTTGTCCGGTGAGGTTCCACTGATTACCAGACCTGCTTCTGTCAATTTCTCTCGATAATCGTTATTAAATTCGTACCGGTGACGGTGACGCTCCGAAATTATTTCTGCGTTATAACACTTTTCCATTTTTGTTCCCTGCTTAATGCTGCATGGATAACTTCCAAGACGCAAAGTACCTCCCTTGTCAATCTCATCACTCTGCCCCGGCATAAAATCTATCACCTTATGAGCGCATTGCTCATCAAATTCTCCGGAGTGCGCATCACTAAGTCCTAATACATCTCTTGCAAATTCGATTACTTCAATCTGCATTCCCAGACAGATACCGAAATAAGGTATCTTATTTTCACGCGCATATTTTGCAGCCAGAATCATTCCTTCTATGCCGCGATCGCCAAATCCTCCCGGAACAATAATCCCATGTAATCCCTGAAATATCTCTTTCACGTTTTCCTTTGATATATTTTCCGAATCAATCCAGTGGATTTTCACAAAGGTATTCAGCTCATACCCCGCATGACTCATGGCTTCCGCCACGGACAGGTATGCATCATGAAGTTTCACATATTTACCTACTAATCCAATGTGAACTTCCTCTGAACGATTCCCGATTCGCTCTACCATCTGTTCCCATTCTCTTAAATCCGGCTCCGCAGCATCGATACACAATTCTCTGCACACGACAGAGGAAAAACCGGATTTTTCCAACATAAGTGGCGCCTCATAAAGATTTGGCAATGTTCTGTTTTCAATCACGCAATCCGGCTTTACATTACAAAAAAGTGCTATTTTCTGAAATATAGGCTCTTCCAATGGCTTGTCAGAACGCAGAACAATGATATTGGGATTAATACCCATTCCTCGCAGTTCTTTAACAGAATGCTGTGTCGGTTTGGATTTATGCTCCTCCGAACCACTTAAATATGGCACTAATGTAACATGAATAAAGAGACTATTCTCCCTGCCTGCCTCCAGCGAAATCTGGCGAACTGCCTCCAAAAATGGCTGTGACTCAATATCTCCAATGGTTCCTCCAATTTCCGTAATTACAACATCTGCATCCGTCTGTTTTCCTACACGGTACACAAACTCCTTAATTTCATTTGTAATATGTGGAATTACCTGTACCGTAGAGCCAAGATATTCGCCTCTTCGCTCTTTATTCAGCACATTCCAATAGACCTTTCCTGTGGTCAGATTTGAGTATTTGTTTAAATCCTCATCAATAAATCTCTCATAATGTCCCAAGTCCAAATCTGTTTCCGCACCATCCTCCGTAACATATACCTCTCCGTGCTGATAAGGGCTCATGGTGCCGGGATCCACATTAATATATGGATCCAGCTTCTGAGCAGCAACCTTCAGGCCTCTTGCCTTCAACAGACGCCCAAGGGAAGCCGCTGTGATTCCTTTTCCCAGACCGGAGACAACACCTCCGGTCACAAATATATACTTTGTCATTTCAATATCCTTCCTTACTCGAATTCCACAGTTGAAGGCGGCTTACTTGTAATATCATATAGAACACGATTGACATGCGGAACTTCGTTTACGATACGACTGGATGCTTCGTGATTTATTTTACTTTCCGCTATCTCCATAATTTAAAAGAACTCTGGCTGACGGGTCATTTACATCACAGCCCTCCCACTCTTTGTTTGGCATCCAGAAATCTACCACCATTTCTGCCTGACCCGGATAGTATCTTTCAAAAATCTCTCTATATAATAGAGATTCCTTTGTAAAAGGTCTTGCATATGCGTACTTCATACGCAAGCCCTCGAACGCTTCATCGGTGTACGTCTTTTCTGCATATTCCTTTAGATAATCCACCATAGAGTGACCAACTGCATCTGAAAATGCCGCCTTTTCTCTCCAAAGAATTTCTTCCGGCAAATAATCGTCCTCTTCAAATGCATGACGAAGTAAATACTTACCCTTTCCATATTTATTTAATTTCAATTCCGAATCTATGGACATAACATACTTTACAAAATCAATATCTCCAAAGGGCACTCTTGCCTCCAATGAGTTCACAGATATGCATCGATCCGCACGAAGCACATCATACATATGCAATTCTCTGATTCTTTTCTGGGATTCTTCCTGAAATGCAGCTGCATCCGGCGCAAAATCCGTATATTTATAGCCAAACAATTCATCCGAGATTTCGCCTGTCAACAGCACTCTGATGTCCGTCTGCTCATGAATTGCCTTACATACTAAATACATACCCATGGATGCACGGATGGTGGTGATATCATAGGTTCCCAAAAGCTGAATAACGGTTTCCAGTGATTCAATTACCTCGCCCGGTGTCATATAAACTTCCATATGATCACTGCCAATAAACTCTGCCGCCTGCTTTGCATATTTCAAATCAATTGCATCCTCACTCATACCTATCGCAAATGTCTTTATGGGATCCTTGCTTTTCTTTGCCGCAATGGCACATACCAGCGAAGAATCCAATCCTCCCGAAAGCAAGAACCCTATCTTTGCATCTGCAACAAGTCGTTTCTCCACACCGGCCACAAGCTTATCGTGGATATTCTTACAAACAATTTCCAGGTCATCATGGCAAACAGTATTTACCTTCGCAATATCGCAGTAGCAAATGAACTTCCCGCCTTTATAATAGTATCCCGGCGGAAACGGCATAATTTTATCGGTCAATTCTACCAGGTTTTTTGCTTCACTGGCAAAAATAATTGCTCCATCTTTATCATATCCATAATATAACGGCCGAATTCCTATGGGATCTCTGGCAGCAATATACTCTCCCAAATCACCATCATAAATAATGCAGGCAAACTCTGCATCCAACATGGCAAACATCTCTGTTCCATATTCTTTATAAAGAGGTAAAAGAATTTCGCAGTCTGAAGCACTTTCAAATGCATATTTTTTAGAAAGCTCCTGTTTCAGTTTTTCAAATCCGTAAATCTCTCCATTACAAACCACATAGCTTTTCCCCAGCTTAAAAGGCTGCATACCGGATGGTGTCAGACCCATAATAGCCAGTCTGTGGAAGCCAAGAAATCCATCTCCTGTATCTACAACCCGACTGTCATCCGGCCCTCTCGAAATTGTCTTCTCAAATCCTTTCTTAAACGCATCAATGGCAGCACTGCGGCTGCAATAACCCATAATAGAACACATAGGAATGTACCTCCATAAATTTAATAATTCAGCATTCTACTACTCTACATCCTGCAAAGCATCAAATCCTCTTTCACCGATACGAACCTTTACTACATTTTTATCTCTGTGTTATTTTACACTGAACAGCAAATCTCCATAGGTCGGGAACGGCCAATATTTCCTTGCTGTTACAGTTTCTGCTTCATCACAGGCAAGTCGTAACTCACCCATCTTAGCAAGTACAATGTCTCTGATCATGTTCGCTTCTAACATAACGCCTTCTGCATTATGCAGTTCTGCCAACGCGTTCTCCAGTTCCTCTGTTTTAATGGCAATTCTGTCTGTGAGCTCAGATAATTTCTTAACCAAACCACTCTCATAACTGCAGGTTAATGTATCATCTATTGCTTTTTTAGCTGCAATCGTCTTAGCAAGCTCCATCGTATAAGCATCTACAGCCGGTGCAATTTCCGTCTTTGCCATATCCACCATAGTATTTGCTTCAATCACAACAGTCTTACAATAGTTTTCCAGCATAATATCACATCTGGATTTCAATTCTGCCTCTGAAAATACTCCATGGGATGTCAACATCCTCACATTCTTCTCATCCAGCAAATGCGGCATACAATCCGGTGTAGTACGGAAATTGAGAAGTCCTCTCTTCTCTGCAGCTTCTTTAATCCATGTATCATCATAGCCATTTCCGTTGAAAATAATATGCTTATGGTCCTTAATGGTCTTGCGTATCATCTCATGTAATGCATCTTCAAAATTTTCTGCTTTTTCCAGTCTGTCTGCATAAATCTTCAAGCTCTCAGCAACCGCACTATTAAGCATGATATTTGCACAGGCAATACTGTTAGAAGAACCAAGCATACGGAATTCAAATTTATTTCCTGTAAATGCAAACGGTGACGTGCGGTTACGATCTGTTGTGTCCCTGTTAAACTTAGGCAAAACATCCACACCAAGCTTCATTTGTGTCTTCTGCGTTCCCGCATAAGGTGTATTATTCTCAATGGCTTCCAGAACCGCATTTAATTCATCACCAAGGAAAATAGATACTACTGCCGGAGGTGCTTCATTCGCTCCAAGCCGATGGTCATTTCCAGCCGTAGCAACGGAAAGACGAAGCAGGTCCTGATAATCATCTACAGCCTTGATCACTGCACATAAGAACAGTAAAAACTGTGCATTTTCATAAGGTGTTTCACCCGGCGAAAGCAGGTTCACTCCTGCATCCGTTGCCATTGACCAGTTATTATGCTTACCGCTTCCGTTTACACCTGCAAACGGTTTTTCATGAAGCAGGCATACCAACCCGTGCTTTGCCGCAACCTTCTGCATGATTTCCATGGTTAATTGGTTATGGTCTGTTGCAATGTTGGTTGTGGAATAAACAGGCGCCAGCTCATGCTGTGCAGGAGCAACCTCATTATGCTCTGTCTTGGCCAGAATTCCCAATTTCCAGAGTTCCTCATTTAGCTCCTCCATATATGCCGCAACCCTCGGTTTAATCACACCGAAGTAGTGGTCATCCATCTCCTGTCCCTTAGGGGACTTCGCTCCAAAGAGGGTACGTCCGGTAAAACGGAGATCCGGACGTTTATCATGCATTTCCTTGTCAATCAGGAAATATTCCTGTTCAGGACCCACGGATGTACGGACGCACTTGGCATCATCATTTCCAAACAAATGAAGGATACGGAGTGCCTGCTTATTCAGAGCTTCCATGGAACGAAGCAGCGGCGTCTTCTTATCCAATGCTTCTCCGCCATAGGAACAAAATGCAGTAGGAATACATAATGTCTTTCCTTTCATAAAGGCATAGGATGTGGGATCCCATGTAGTATATCCTCTTGCTTCAAACGTGGCTCTTAACCCCCCTGAAGGGAAAGAAGATGCATCCGGTTCTCCCTGGATTAACTCCCTGCCGGAAAACTCCATAATCACTCCGCCATCCGGTGAGGGAGAAATAAAACTGTCATGCTTCTCCGCTGTAATTCCGGTCAGGGGCTGGAACCAGTGTGTATAATGTGTAGCACCATTTGCAACCGCCCAATCCTTCATCGCTGCTGCAACTGCATTTGCCACGCCAATATCAAGCTGTGCTCCTTCATCAATGGTCTTTCTCAATGATTGATATACTTTTGCCGACAAATTTGCTTTCATCACTCTGTCATCAAACACCAGACATCCAAAATACTCTGAAATATTTTTCATAATGATTCCTCCTCGTTATTATGGACTTTTATATAAAAGAAAGGCGTCCCTAATGCTTCATGCATTAAAGACGCCTTTGCCTTTATGGTTGTGATAGTACACCCGTTCAAAAAAGATGTCAACCATTTTTTTCATTTTCTTTTTTGTTTATCGCACACCATATTTTTCAATAATATAATCCATGTCCTTATCACCTCTACCGGATAAGTTGATTAATATTGACCCTTTACCCATCTGTTTTGCAAGTTTCATACCATAAGCAACCGCATGAGAACTTTCAACAGCCGGAATAATTCCTTCCATCCTGGAAAGCTCAAAAAATGCATCGATCGTTTCATCATCAGCAACCACATCATACTTCACCCTGCCAAGATCATGTAAGAATGCATGCTCCGGACCGGAAGATGGATAATCCAAACCACTGGCAACTGAATATACCGGAGCAGGTTCTCCTTTTTCATCCTTTAACATAATACTGTTAAATCCATGCATAATACCTTCTTCACCATAAGCCAGGCTTGCTGCATGGTCGCCGGGAGCAGTGCCACGCCCCAATGGTTCCACTCCATAAATATCAACAGGATCATTCAGGAATCCTGAGAAAAGTCCCATCGCATTGGAACCGCCGCCTACACATGCAACAATTGCATCCGGAAGTTCTCCTGTCATCTCCATAAACTGTTCTCTCGCTTCAATTCCTACTACACTCTGAAAATCTCTAACCATCATAGGAAACGGATGTGGTCCAACAACAGAACCTATGCAATAAATCGCCTCTTTATACTCTTTGCAATACGCCATAAACGCCGCATCAACTGCTTCTTTCAAAGTTTGCAGCCCATCGGTAACTTCAATTACTCTGGCTCCAAGTATTTTCATCCTGGCAACATTGGGGGCCTGCTTTTTAATATCTACAGCTCCCATATAAATATCACATTCCAATCCAAAGTATGCTGCCGCAGTCGCAAGTGCAACTCCATGCTGGCCTGCTCCGGTTTCAGCAATTACCTTCTTCTTTCCCATATATTTAGCCAACAATACCTCTCCCATACAATGATTAAGTTTGTGCGCACCGGTGTGATTCAAATCCTCACGCTTAACATAGAGCTGGACATTACCCAACTTATTCGAAAGTCTTTCCAGATGTGAAATAGGCGTCGGTCTTCCCTGAAACTCTTTTCTAATGCGGCGAAGCTCATTAATAAACTTCGATGACTTACAGATCGTCTGGTATGCCTCATTTATTTCGTTCATTGCCGTCTGCAATTCAGGCGGAATATAGGAACCGCCATATTTACCAAAATAGCCATTTGTATCCGGATAGTTCTTAAAATAGGTACTGAATTCAATGTCATTAAATTTCATCATGATTTCCTCCAAATCTAATTGCATTTTTATTTGTATACATTTCTTCTTTTTGAAATTTCTGTTCGGCGCGCAAAGCGCCACCAGGATTTTGTCAACAACATATATTTTCCTCCTTAAACCACAAAAAACGTCCTTGACAGAAATATACTATCTGTCAAGGACGAATACGATACTCAATAAAAGTAAACATTATCCGCGGTGCCACCTTGCTTTACAGCGATGACGCTGTACACTTGGCAGGATACCAACATATCCCCGGCAACTGACGTATGCCAGCACGTCACAGAATACTGGGTGTAAAATCATCTACACTTTTGACTGCGCCCTCAGCGGTCCATTTGACAACTTGTTTCTCACCTGACTCTCAGCACCACAGGCTCTCTGTAAAGGCATCATTGCCGTTATCTCCGCTTCAACGGTTTGATAAACTATATGCGATTAAATCGAATTATAGAACTAACATATTTATTTGTCAAGCAATTTTTCTCACACAAATTTATCCAAAATAATTATTGACAAAAAGTTTCATTAGGAGTATAAATAATGCAAATGAGCAAAGGTGTTCATTTTTTGAGTAGATACTTATCTACCCATGAAATGAGCACCTTTGCTTTTTTATTATCCCGAAAGGAAGGTAAGACATATGAAAATGGAAGGTCAGGTCCGAATCCCTTCCGGATGTGCTGTTGCCGCCGTGATCTCCAAAGAAGGAAATAAGATGTCCGGTGAAATGATTATCAATTCCATGAAACCCATGCACGATCGCTCTAACGGACTGGGGGGCGGCTTTGCAGCTTATGGCATTTATGCTGAATATAAGGATTTCTATGCTTTACATATGTTTTTTGATTCCCGTGCCACACGAAAAGACTGTGAGGCTTTCTTAAAGGAGCGATTTGAAATTGTACAGTCTGAAATCATCCCTACCCGAAAGATTCCTGCCATCACCGATGAACCTGTCATATGGAGATATTTTGTGTCACCGCTGAAATCCATGTTGGCATCCATGCAGTTGGATGAGAAAGAATTTGTTGCAAGAACCGTTATGAAAATCAATACAGAGATGTCCGGTGCCTATGTCTTTTCCAGTGGCAAAAACATGGGAACTTTCAAGGCAGTCGGTTTTCCGGAAGATGTGGGCGTTTTTTACAAACTGGAAGAATATGAGGGATATTCCTGGACAGCACACGGACGTTATCCAACGAACACTCCCGGCTGGTGGGGCGGCGCTCATCCTTTTACGCTGCTTGACTATTCTATTGTACATAATGGAGAAATATCTTCCTATGACGCTAACCGCCGATTCATAGAAATGTTCGGCTATAAATGTACACTCCAGACGGATACGGAAGTAATAACATATATTATGGACTACCTTCTTCGTGTGCAGGGGCTTACACTGGGCGAAGCAGCAAGTGTAATTGCAGCTCCTTTCTGGAGTACCATTGCTGCAAAAACAGATTTGCATGCTTACCTTAGAACCATGTTCCCCAGCCTGCTCGTAACAGGTCCTTTTTCTATCGTACTGGGTTTTGATGGCGGACTAATGGCGCTCAACGACCGTCTGAAGCTGCGTTCTATGGTTGTCGGAGAAAAAGGCGACAAGGTATTCATTGCCAGCGAAGAAGCTGCGATCCGCAAAATGGAACCGAATGCTGAAAATATCTGGTCTCCTGCCGGCGGCGAACCTGTAATCGTGAAAGTAAAGGAAGGTGCATACTAATGAGCGTTGAATTTATCTATCCTGAATTTGAGGTTATCAGAAATGAGAGTAAATGTACCGCCTGCAGAGTCTGTGAACGGCAATGCGCTAACGAAGTACATCAATTTGACGAGGAACATCATATCATGAAATGCGACGAAACCAGGTGCGTAAACTGCCAGCGCTGTGTTTCTCTCTGTCCTGCCAGAGCCTTAAAAATCGTAAAGAGTAATTGCACATTACGCGAAAACGCAAACTGGCAAAACGATACGATCAAAGAGATTTATAAGCAGGCAAACAGCGGCGGCGTCCTTTTATCTTCCATGGGGAATCCCAAACCTCTTCCTGTATATTGGGACAAAATTTTAATCAATGCATCACAGGTGACAAACCCTTCTATTGACCCTTTACGTGAGCCGATGGAAACCAGAGTCTATCTCGGTAAAAAACCTCAGAAGATACAACGCACGGAGGATGGCAAATTGAAGTGTGAACTGCCACCTCAATTAAAACTTTCCATGCCTGTTATGTTTTCCGCAATGAGTTACGGTTCCATCAGCTATAATGCTCATAAATCTTTGGCTTTAGCTGCTACGGAATTAGGGATCTTATATAACACCGGTGAAGGCGGACTGCATGAAGATTTTTATTGTTATGGTGAAAACACCATCGTTCAGGTGGCTTCCGGACGTTTCGGCGTACATGAAGAATATTTGAATGCCGGATCTGCGATTGAAATTAAAATGGGACAGGGTGCAAAGCCCGGTATTGGCGGTCATCTGCCTGGTGCAAAAATTGTTGGTGATGTGTCCCGCACCAGAATGATACCGGAAGGTACCGATGCCATCTCTCCTGCTCCGCACCATGATATTTATTCCATTGAGGATTTGCGGCAGCTTGTTTTCTCCTTAAAAGAAGCTACTGAGTACAAAAAGCCAATCATTGTAAAGGTTGCTGCTGTTCACAATATTGCGGCCATCGCAAGCGGTATTGCGAGAAGCGGTGCGGACATTATCGCCATTGATGGCTTCCGCGGCGGTACTGGCGCTGCTCCTACCAGAATTCGTGACAATGTTGGTATTCCGATTGAACTGGCATTAGCCGCTGTTGACCAAAGACTTAGAGACGAAGGGATCCGCAATAATATATCTCTCGTAGTCGGCGGAAGTATCCGAAGTGCAGCCGATGTTGTAAAAGCCATTGCCCTGGGTGCGGATGCCTGCTATATAGCTACCGCTGCGCTGCTCGCTATGGGCTGTCATCTCTGCCGAACCTGCCAGAGCGGTAAATGTAACTGGGGTATCGCAACCCAACGCCCTGATCTTGTAACGAGACTGCATCCCGAAATCGGAAGTGAACGTCTGATAAACCTGATGACTGCATGGAAACACGAAATAAAAGAGCTTATGGGCGGGATGGGAATTAATTCTATTGAGGCCTTGCGAGGAAATCGCCTGATGCTGCGCGGCATCGGATTAAACGAAAAGGAACTTGAAATTCTCGGCATCTCTTATGCCGGCGAATAAGAGAGGTATCGTAAAATGAAATGGATTGATGCTACAGATTTAGATTACAGAACTTTAAATGAGAAATTACGTCAGACTAATGAAGATTGTACCATTGACGGATGCTGCGGACAGCGTTTCGTTGCCGCCGGCATGTCGGACAAAACTCTCACAATCAATGGAATTCCCGGCAATGCACTGGGTGCTTATTTAAACAACGCCTTCATTACTGTAAATGCCAATGCACAGGATGCGGTGGGTGATACCATGAACGAAGGAAAAATCCTGATTCACGGCAACATCGGCGATGCGGCTGGATATGCCATGCGCGGCGGCAAAATATATGTCCGTGGAAATGCAGGTTATCGTGCCGGAATTCATATGAAAGCATATAAAGAAAAGATCCCTGTCATGATTATCGGCGGTTGTGCCGGAAGCTTTTTAGGCGAATATCAGGCAGGCGGCATTATCATTGTGCTCGGCACAGGTTCTGATGGAAGTCATATTGTCGGTAACTTTCCCTGCACAGGTATGCATGGCGGAAAAATGTTTCTTCGTGGTGATTGCAGAAATATAAAATTTCCTGCACAGGTTACAGCCAGACCCGCAACCATTGAGGATATAGCTGAAATCCGTGATTATCTGTCCGAATACTGCTCTGACTTTGGATGCGATATGGATGAAATATTATCCACCTCCTTCACTGTCATCACACCGGACAGCAAAAACCCTTATAAACAAATGTATGTAGCAAATTAAAAATGGTAAAAAAGTCCATGTATGGGCGCTGTAATATATCTTTGTTAGCTGCGAAACTGATGTATTTAAAAGAGGTCTGATAACGGATAATTGCGGAAGAACCCCGCCGCATCGGAATATTCACGAAGCAAATGCCAGTGCTGTAGTATATACCATGGTTGAGATAGCAAAAGCACATGATCTGAACATTTACGG
Source organism: bacterium 1XD8-76 (assembly GCA_003611955.1). Taxonomy (GTDB): domain Bacteria; phylum Bacillota; class Clostridia; order Lachnospirales; family Lachnospiraceae; genus 1XD8-76. The sequence continues at coordinate 540,595 of RAZE01000001.1, read as the reverse complement.
ATATCTGAAATTTCTTCTGAAGCATCGGCTGACAAAAGAGATGACAGACGATCAACTCGCAAAGGGTTGGGATGATTTTTATATCTGACCGCATTATTATTTAGCGGTTACATAACATTTTGGTCACCATGAAAGTTAGCGAAAGTTAAATTATGCCCAGTATGGTATATATTTTTTATATCTCGGTGCTGTTTCCGGATCAACTGCCTTAATCAGCCCTGCATCTATTGTATTTTGAATTAAACGTGATGCTTTTGTCATTTCTTGATCCGATAATCCAAACAATTTCCTAATATCACCATTAGAGACAGCCTCATAATTGACATAAGCCAGACAAGCCTGCATATAACAAGTTCGAACACGATCTTCCTTTGTTGTCATTTCAAATGGAATCTTTGCAAACAATACCGCTTTTATAAATTGATTATTCTGATTCTCAATTCTTGGCGCAAGCAATTCATTTTTTGCAGTAGCCTCTATAATCTTGTCATATCCGCTGCCTCGTTCCTCACAGATACCACATTTATGCATAAATCCAGCAATGTTCTCATTTCGAGATACTGGAACCGTATCTACAATACGGTCTATCGCTACCAGCGGAGCGCCCGCATCGGAAAACTCTATTCTATTTTTGAATACTTCCACCATAGGATTCGTACCACGTTGTTGCAGGTCCTGATGAATCATAGCATTCGCCAATAATTCACAAATTGCTATTTCTGGAAAACTAATAACAGACTTCCTTGTTGCTTCCACTATCACTTCTTCCTGTAGAATAATTGTCATAATATATTGAACAATATCCTCATGCACAAAAGCATAACCGCCCGAAAATTCTTTTTCCCTGTTTCGCGGAATCGGCATTTCCATCTTATCGTAGTACTTGGGATAATCCAATAAAACAACCAATTCATCTTCCATAACATTAATTTTTGCCATGCGAAGCTCATACGGTGTCGTATCAAACGTCTGCCATAATTCTCTTTCCTTATCCGGATATTCTTTCAAATTTTTCTTATTTGTACCAACTCGAATATATTCCACTCCTGCAAACTGAACCGGTTGTTTCTCGGCACAAGGAATTTCAATCATTACAACATTTTTCCCATCCATAGGAATTTCATAAAATTTAAAATTGATTCGTGGTGAAACCATACGTGAAAGCCATGCTTCCAGCTCTTCATTCCCCTTTTTCATTTTCCGGTATTGAAACTCTGTACCGATTATTTCATGTGTATCATTCTGAATTCCCCAAACAAGATATCCCTTTGTCCTGCCGCACAATGTGGCTGAATTGCTCAATGCTGAGATATATCTCCTATCAACTGCGGCTCCTTATTATTACATTTAAACTCCACCCATTCCGTTTCGGTCGGTAGTTTTACAAGTTCCCGTACAAGGCTTTGCAAATATTCTATGGATGTAATTGACATAAAATCACCTCTTTTTGTTTCTATGTATCCATCATATCCCATTCACAACCTAATACCCACCTGAGCGCAGATAATTTCCCATTTAGCATTCCCCATTTAAAATCACTGTAAGGTCCTAAGTTCTCTTCTCCATACTTTTCTATAACTTTCCTTGCCGATTCCATAGCGCCCTGCCAGATTTCCGGAATCCCTTCCGATCGGTTGCGTATATTCTCGCACAAATCGTCCAGTTTTCGTTTGATTCTTGTCATCCCTTGTTCATTTACATAGGAAAAGTAATTTCTACGAACTCACCCTTTGTAGACAACATGCGACTTCCACATGCACCCCATGGCAGAACTGATCGCACACTCTCCCCCGCTTCAGCTCATATCCGCCCTGGCAGAGTATCCTCAGATCCCTCGCCAGGGTGGCGGAATCGCAGCTCACATACACGATCCTCTCCGGCCTCATCCGCAGAATCGTCCGCAGGCAGATCTCGTCGCAGCCCTTCCGGGGCGGATCCACCACGATCACATCCGGATGGCGCATCGCTTCCGCCTCTTCGCTTATCCCCGACTCCTCCTCGTAAAAAGCCGGCAGCACTTCCTCCGCTCTCCCCACAAAAAACTTTGCGTTGGCGATATTATTTTTTCTCGCGTTTTCCCGGGCGTCTTCTATCGCCTCCGGAACGACTTCCACCCCGTAGACCTGCCCCGCATCCCGGGCCAGGAACAGGGAAATCGTGCCGATTCCGCAGTACAGATCCCAGACCGTCTCCTTTCCCGTCAGCGCCGCGTAGGACAGCGCCGTGGAATACAGTCTCTCAGCCTGCACCGGATTCACCTGATAGAAGGATCTGGGGGATATCTCATAAGTGACACTCTTGTCAGTTTTAACAAACTCGCTCCCGTCCGTCCGAAACAGGTGCATCTTATCCCGAATCTTATCTCTCCCCCAGATCGTAACGGTCTCCGCCCCCATGATCACATTGGTTTTCTCCGAATTGAAATTCACGGAGATGCTCGTCATGCCGTGGAGAAGCGCCAGCCTGTCCACCAGTCTATTCTGTTCCGGAATCCATCTCTCCGCGCGGGCCCCGGACTTTCCCCCGTCGGCATTGATCACAATACAGACCATCAGTTCCCCGCTGGAAAACCCCTTTCTTATCAAAACATGGCGCACCAGCCCCCGCCCTTTCTTCTCATCATAGGCGGAAACATGGCACTGCTCCATATGTTTCAATATGATCTCCAAAATTTTCTGATTTTCCCGCGCTCCCAGGAGGCAGTCCGTGTTGGCGATGATGGAATGCGTCCGCCCGGCATAAAATCCGGTGATCAGCTCTCCCTCCCCGGAATATCCGAACGGGTACTGTGCCTTATTCCGGTAACGCCATGGATCTTCCATACCGATGACAGGCTCCATGATCTCCCGGATCTTTTCCGGCGCAAAACCGCCGATCCGCACAAGATTGTTCTCCACTTTTGTCTGTTTAAAAGCGAGCTGCTTCTCATAAGAAAGCGCCTGGATCTGGCAGCCTCCGCACTGTCTGTGGAATGGACAGCGCGGCGTCACTCTGTCAGGCGACGGCTCCAGCAATTCCTCCAGCCTGGCGTAGGCATAATTCTTCTTTACCTTTGTCAATCGTACCTTCGCCTTATCCCCCGGCAGCGCATCCTTGACAAAAAGGGAAAAGCCTTCGATCCTGCCAATGCCTTCCCCTTCTGCTCCAATATCTTCTATCTCTACCGTATAAATCTGATTTTTCTGAAATGCCACTTTAACCCCCTTCGCCCGGAGAAACCGTGCGGGCAGCCGGCCGCTTTCCTACTCCATACGCGTCGCCGTGATATTGGAATCCAACAGTCTGTTAAATCCCAGCCAGCCCTTCTCAGATGTGTTTTCGAGCAGCTCCGTAAACGTCTCCAGTTTCGCATCCGTATTATCCGCGAAATTCAGAGCCACCGCCTCAATGATCGCCGGTTTCTTCGGGGATCCAAACTCAAACTCCCCGTGATGGGATAAAATGCAGTGCTTCAATTCCGAGGACAGTCTCGCCGGAAAACCGTCGATCTCCCGGATCTTTTCTCCCACCATCTCCGTCCCCATCACAATATGCCCAAGAAAATTTCCGTCATCAGTGTAATCGTTTAACGGAAAAGCGGAGAGCTCCTTCACTTTTCCGATATCGTGGCACAGCGCCGCTGTGATCAGCAGATCCCTGTTCAACTTTTTGTATCTCATACAATAAAAATCACACAGTTTTACCACGCTGAGGGTATGCTCCAGCAGTCCGCCCACAAAGCCGTGATGCACGGTTTTCGCCGCCGAGTTGGTTTTAAATTTCTCAACAAACTCCTTGTCCTCCACAAAAAACTTTTGGCAGAGCTTTTGCAGATAAGGATTGCCGATCTTTTTTATGTACTGCAGCACTTCCCCGTACATATCCTCCACATTATACGCGCTCACCGGCAGATAATTTTCCGGCGCGTACTCCCCGGCCTTCGCGCATCTGGTGCGTTTTACATTGATCTGCAGCGCGCTCTGAAAGCTGTTCACATCCCCGTATATCTCCACGTAATCCATCGCCTCAAAGTCGTCGATGCCCGCGTTGTTCGGATCCCATATTTTGGCTTCGATCGTGCCGGTCTTATCCTGCAATGTCGCCGTCTCATAGGGTTTTCCGTTTTTTGTCACCGCCGATGTTTTATGTTTGCAGAGATAAATGTCAAACACTTTATCCCCTTCTTTTAAATCCTTGATAAATTTCATCTCATAATCCTCCTACTGTTTTTGCTCCTGCAACGCCACCGTGATATTCATTTCCTGATACTCGCCCTTTCCCTGGCTCTGTCTTGCCACCGTCAGCCTCAAATTCTGTCCCACCTGTGCTTTCATTAATATATTCACAAACTCCGCGTAAGATACGATATCCGAACCATTCACATTCGTGATGATGTCTCCGTTCTGCAGTCCTGCCTCCATGGCGGGCGAATCCATGTCGATACTTGTCACATACGCCCCGATCGGAAGCTGATATTCTCGATAGATCGCCGCATTGACTTCCGCCCCGCAGGTTCCCAGATACACCATCTTCTCCCCGTTGGAGAGTTTCTCGATCGTTCTCTTCAACTCTGAAATACCGATACAGCAAAGTCTGTTTTCCATGTCCGTGTTCTCATATCCCGTGTACAGAATGCCGATGATCTCCCCCTTCATATTGGCAAGAATGCCGCTGGCAGATCTGCTGCCGTATATGTCCGTTGTCAGCAATTTATAATTGGAATCCTGCAGCCCCAGCACGGTTCCCTGGGACGTCACCATTCCATAACAGGCGGAACCGCTGATTCCGATCGGAGATCCCAGCGCCATCACAGGCTGCCCCACCAGCGCGCGCCCCGCGGAACTGCCCAGAGACGCATAAGTGATGGACTCCCTCTGTTCCCTGTCCAACATCGCCAGCGGTACGGCAAGCACGGCAAGACCCGTCGCCTGATCCACTTCCTTCACCGTCGCCTCCTTCTGCACCTCACCGAAGGCGACCGAAATACTGTCCGCATCCTCCAGGCCGCTATAACCGACAAGTATCAGAAGCTCCTTTCCGTTGTCCGCCACGATCAGTCCGGATGCCACACCTGTATTCTCCAGCGTGTCATTGATCCAGTTTACATCGGAAGTCACCGCCATGACGGAAACGATACTCTTTTCCACCTCTCTGCGAAGCTCCCCGAGAGCATCATACGCCGCCTGGTAATTCTCCAGCGCTGTCATTTCCGCGGCCTCCTCCGGAGAAATCTCCTCCTCGTCGCCGGCCGTCTCCCCTGCAGTTTCCTCCTGTGCGCTCTCTTCCTCCACAGCCGTACCTTCCTGCCCCGGCGGATCTTCTCTGCCGTTCTCCTGGTTTTCCTCCTCCCGGATGATCTGCAGTTCTTCCTCGTCTGCCGCCATATCCTCCGGGCTCACTTCCTGTTCCTCCTCCGGAAAGCGGACTATCTCCGCTTTCTCCTCCGGATAGATCATCCTATTTATGACCGGCTCCAACAGCAGAAAAGTGACGCACGCGACCAGCCCGAATACCATCGCCATCACCACCGTAATGGCTGTCCGGCGAGCCAGCTTTTTACGATTTACCGGTCTGTCCTTTATCTTTTCCTGCAAAAAGGTAATCTCGGAAGTGATCTCCGAATCCAGATCGGACTGCTGCATCCCATTTTCCTTCTCCCGGTTTTCCTCTCTCTTCACCCAAATTCCTCCCGTTTCAAAGGTATTACTTCAAGTCTTAGTATAGTCGATTCCCAAAATCCTGTAAAGTTTTTCCCACAAACTTGTCCGATATGCTATAATCAATGGAACGAGGTATTTATCATGAACGACAAATCACTGAAAGTATTGGAATTTCATAAGATCATAGAGCTGTTGACTGAACGCGCCACCTCGGAACCCGGGCGTATTATGTGCCGCGCCCTGCGTCCTTCCGTCGTGCGCGCAAACATTGAACAGACCCAGCAGGAGACCGAGGACGCCGTAGGTCGTGTCCTTCGCCACGGCTCCACAAATTTTGGCAGCAACAAAGATCTGGGCTTCTCCCTGAAAAGTCTGGAGGTGGGCAGTACCCTCTCCATCTCGGAGCTGCTAAAGATCGCCATGCTTCTGGAAAATACGGCAAGGGTAAAAAATTACGGAGCAAAAAGTTCATCGGATACAGACAACGATTCGCTCACCCCTTATTTTGACGCACTGGAACCCTTTTCCTCCCTCTCCTCCGAAATCCGGCGCTGTATTTTATCCGAGGAGGAAATCGCGGACGATGCCAGCAGCAACCTGAAGAGGATCCGGCGCGAAAAGACTTCCACCGGAGATAAAATTCACAGCCAGCTTTTGTCCATGGTAAACGGTTCCTGCCGCACTTATCTGCAGGATGCGGTCATCACACAGCGCAATAACCGCTATTGTCTCCCCGTGAAGGCCGAGTATAAAATGCTGGTCCCCGGCATGGTGCATGACCAGTCCTCCACCGGCTCCACCTTTTTTATCGAGCCGGCCGCCATTGTGGCATTAAACAACAGGCTCAAAGAACTGGACGCCGAGGAGAAGGACGAGATCGAGGTGATCCTGGCAGATCTCAGCGCCCGGACCGCCGAACACAGCTCCGAAATTATGGAAAACTGCCGGCTGATGACGCTGCTTGATTTCATTTTCGCGAAGGGCTCCCTGGCCCTTGACATGAACGGTTCCCGTCCGGTCTTTAACGACGACTACCGTATCCATATCCGAAAAGGGCGCCATCCTCTGATCGACAAAAAGACAGTGGTTCCCATCGATATCCATCTGGGAAAAGATTTTGATCTGCTTGTGATCACAGGTCCCAATACCGGCGGAAAAACGGTCTCCCTGAAAACCGTGGGACTCCTCACCCTGATGGGACAGGCAGGGCTTCAGATTCCCGCCCTGGACCGCTCGGAACTTTCCATCTTTCGGGAGGTATACGCCGATATCGGCGATGAACAGAGCATCGAGCAGAGTCTCTCCACTTTTTCGTCCCATATGACAAATATTGTGCAGATCTTAAAAAATGCACAGGAACATTCTCTGTGTCTTTTTGACGAACTGGGTGCCGGAACGGATCCCACGGAGGGAGCGGCCCTTGCCATCGCCATCCTGAATTACCTCCACGACAGGAGGATCCGCACGATGGCGACGACCCATTACAGCGAGCTGAAGGTGTACGCGCTTTCCACCGACTTTGTGGAGAACGCCTGCTGCGAGTTCAACGTGGAGACACTGCGCCCCACCTACCGCCTGTTGATCGGCATTCCCGGCAAGAGCAATGCTTTCGCCATCTCCCGCAGGCTCGGACTGCCGGAGCATATCATCGATACGGCCCGCCTGCAGATCAGCGAGGAGAAAGAAAGTTTTGAGGATCTGATCGCGGACCTGGAGAACAGTAAAGTTACCATCGAAAAAGAGGAGGAAGAGATCCGTTCCTACAGAGAAGAGATTGAAAAACTCAAAAATCAGCTGGAGGCGAAACAGGAAAAGCTGAACGCTTCCAGAGAAAAAATATTGCAGGAGGCCCATGCCCAGGCAAGGGATATTCTGCAGGAGGCCAAGGATACCGCGGACGAAACGATACGCGCTTTCCAGAAAGCCGGTCCCGGCGCCTCCATGAAGGAGCTGGAGGCATCCCGCCAGAAACTGAGAAAGCAGATCGATGACAAAAACAACAGGCTTTCCATCAAGGCCGCGCCAAAGCCCCAGAACGCCAAAGGAGTGAAAGCCTCCGAATTAAAACTCGGGGACTCCGTCAAAATCCTCTCCATGGGACTGAGGGGAACCGTAAACTCTCTGCCGGACCACAAGGGCAACCTGTTCATACAGTGCGGTATCATCCGCACCCAGGCAAATATAAGCGACCTGATCCTGCTCCAGGAGAACGATGTGACCGGTCCGGCAAATCTGAGAGTGGGAAAGACGAGCACCGGCAAGATGAAGATGAGCAAATCCCTCTCCGTCTCCACGGAGATCAACCTGCTTGGCATGACGACAGACGAGGCTCTATCTCAGCTCGACAAATATCTCGACGACGCCTATCTCGCCCATCTGCCCAGTGTCCGCATTGTCCACGGAAAGGGGACCGGCGCTCTCCGGAACGCCGTGCAGCAGCATCTGAGACGGGTCCGTTATGTGGAGAGTTTCCGGCTCGGAGAATTCGGAGAAGGTGACGCCGGTGTCACAATTGCAACTTTTAAAAAATGATTGACAGCCAAAAAAGAGGAGAACAACATGGCCGCTAAACAAAAAATTTTAATCGTAGATGACGACAGCAATATCGCCGAACTGATCTCACTGTATCTGACCAAGGAATGCTTTGAGACCATGATCGTAGGCGACGGTGAATCAGCCCTGACTGCCGTGGAGAGTTTTCGGCCAAACCTGATGCTGTTAGATCTGATGCTGCCGGGCATCGACGGCTACCAGGTCTGCCGGGAAATCCGCGCGAAATCCGCTCTGCCCATTATCATGCTCTCCGCGAAGGGCGAAATTTTTGACAAGGTGCTCGGCCTGGAGATGGGCGCGGACGACTACATGGAAAAACCTTTTGACTCCAAGGAACTGGTGGCGAGAGTCAAAGCGGTTCTCCGCAGATACAAACCTGTCATACAGGCGGCTCCCGACCCTGACATCAAGTGCGTGGAATATCCCGACCTTGTGGTGAACCAGACCAACTATTCCGTTCTCTACAAGGGGCATCCCGTGGAGATGCCGCCGAAGGAGCTGGAACTTTTGTATTTTCTTGCCTCCTCCCCGAACCACGTCTTCACAAGAGAACAGCTTTTGGACCAGATCTGGGGCTATGAGTATATCGGCGACACAAGAACCGTGGACGTGCACATTAAGCGCCTCCGGGAGAAGATCAATGACCATGAGAGCTGGAAACTTGCTACGATCTGGGGCATCGGGTATAAATTTGAAGTCAAGGCATGACAAATATATTCTTGAGTATAATAAACGGCTGAGGAGACCGGAGTATGAGAAAGACTCTCTATCTGAAATTCATATTGGCTTATCTGATCTTCGGCTTCTTCGGCTTTGTCGTTGTGGCCACTTTTGTCTCCAATATGACTCTCGACCATATTAAAAAGAATCATGCGGAATCCCTGTACAAGGAAGCGATCCAGATCGCCAATACCTACGCGTCAGACCTCTACAGCAATCGCACTTCGCTGGACACGGTAAAAAATCAGATCGATGCCCTGGCCGTCTATATGAACAGCACGATCTGGATCATCAACCCATCCGGGCGTATGGTGCTCGATTCCTCCACCCCTCTGGATATCGAAAAAGAGATCGTCATCGAAAACTTTGACTCCACGGCAACTGCCGGTTCCTATTACACGGAGGGTACATTTTTCGGTTATTTTCAGGAGGACATGCTCAGCGTCTTCGCTCCCATCACCTACAACTACAGAGTACAGGGCTATGTTGTCATCCATATGTCCATGTCCGCCATCCGGCAGGAGGCCTACAGCTTCTTAAATATCTCCTATATCATGCTGATCATCCTCTTTGTTTTATCGCTGATCATTCTGATCTTTTTCACGGAGATCGTCTATGTTCCGTTAAAAAAGATTATTTCCGCCACGGAGCAGTACGCCTCCGGCAATATGCACTACGAGTTTACCGTGGAGAGCGCGGATGAGATGGGATATCTGGCCGCCTCCTTAAACTATATGGCGAGTGAGATCGCCCGCGCGGAGGACAACCAGAAAAAGTTCGTGGCAAACGTCTCTCACGATTTCCGCTCACCCCTAACTTCCATCCGGGGTTACCTGGACGCCATGATCGATGGTACGGTCCCCCCCGAACTCTATGGAAAATATCTGAATATCGTCCTGAATGAGACGGACCGCCTGAAGAAGCTGACGGATTCCCTGCTGACGTTAAACAATCTGAACACAAAAGGCGTCTACCTGGAAAAATCTGTCTTCGATCTGAATGGCACCATACGAAATACTGCTGCCACCTTCGAGGGTGTCTGCAAAGATAAGTCCGTGGCTATCGAGCTGGTATTGACCGGCGATGCCATGCCGGTGGAAGCCGACATGGGCAAGATCCAGCAGGTTCTCTACAACCTACTGGACAATGCCATCAAATTCAGCCCTCAGGATTCCATGATCAAGATAGAGACCACCGAAAAGAAAAATAAAGTCTTTGTATCGATCAAGGACAGGGGCATCGGTATCCCCAAAGAAGATTTGAAACTGATCTGGGATCGCTTTTACAAATCCGATCTCTCCCGCGGCAAGGACAAAAAGGGTACCGGTCTCGGCCTTTCCATCACAAAGGAGATCATTATGGCTCACGGCGAACACATCAATGTGATCAGCACCGTCGGCGTCGGCACGGAATTCATCTTTTCGCTGCCCGTGGCGGACGAGGAGGAATAACCGTTACAGGTATTCCAGATCCTTTACGCTCCCACTATATCTGTTATCTTTCTCCCCAAACACAAGGCATCCAGCTTTGGAATAGGTGAGGCGGTTTCCCTCCCTGGTGGCATCCATCCCCTGCGCCACGCAGTAGAGCAGATGCGCAGGATGCAGAAGCTCCTCGATCAGTCCCTCCGAGCTCACTCCATTCAACAGGGAAATAACGATCGTATCTTTTCCGCAGGCGCCTGCCGTACTTTTTACCGCCTCCTCCAGACTGTAATATTTTGTGGCATAGATCAGAAGATCCACCGTCGGCGCATCCTTCGCCTCCACATAGGTAAACTCACAGCGCTTCCCGTTGGCGTACACACCGTTTTTCCCGTACCGCTCGACCCGCTCTCTGTCGGCAAACACATAGACATTCTCCCTGCCCAGCGCCTCCGACAATTTCTGTCCGAATAAGATTCCCAGAGCGCCCAATCCCACTATTCCTGCTGTCTGAATCATGTTTTTCTCCATTTCTTTCGTTTATTTTCCGATAAGAATGTTTTACCACATTTCCGGAAAATTTTCCATGAAATTATTGCGCCCTTCTGCGGTTCCACACGCCTCCCGCGATCACCGTCGCCAGAAGTAAAATCCCTCCCAGCAGATAAAACGTCACATTCACACCATAGCGATCCCCCAGAACGCCCGTCAGCGGGCTCGCCGCCACCATCAGCACGGAGTAGAGCATACTGTCCACGCTGACCAAAGTAGCCCTGTGGTCGCTGGTAAAATCTCTGTTCACATTTTCGCTGACCCTGATCTCAGAAAATCCTTCACAGGCACGCGCAAGACACGCTCCAAGCAGCGCGACGACAAGCATACGGTTCCCCACAAGGCAGGTACCGATACCGCTTATCACGCCGCAGACAAGCAGTGCTTTCGCCAGCCCTTTCTCGTTTCCCGCGGCGATCCTTGTCCCGACGGCTCCCGCCAGAGGGATCATAAGCATCGGAATACCGATCAGACTTTTCGGCCAGCCGCAGTTTACGAGATGCTCCTGCAGATACATCATGATCAGATAGCAGGGGCAGGCCAGTGCCGCATTTGCCAGCAGTTTGCACATGGTCCTCGGATTGTTTCTCAGGAAAGCGCCTGTCTCTTTGATATGCTGCCTCCAGCGCCGCCCGATCTCGCTTCCTATTTGATTTCCCCGCATTCTCTGCTTCTGTGTCACCTGCGGTTCCCTTACCCCTGACACACAGAGGATTGTGAACAGATATAAGCCCGCCATGATATAATAAGTATACCGATATCCAATCAGGATCGCCGCTGGACTGAGGGCGCAGGAAAACGTGCTCGATACTCTGGCGATCATGCTGAAACTCGCCCACACCTTCTTGTAGCGCGCCTCGCACCCCGCCTCCAGCAGGCTGTCATAGACTAACGCCTCCTCCGTCCCGGACGCCATATTCAGGCTCAGCGCGGAAAAGATCATGCCGCAGTAGACAAATCCGCTGAAACCCTCAAGCGTCATAAAAACAGCCGAGCAGATCCCAAGCACGCCCGACAACTGGAGCGTGCGTTTTCTCCCGAAAAGGTCCGCCGCCATACCGCTGGGCACCTCAAAAATCATACTTGTCACATGGTAGATCCCCTCCGCAATGCCCACCTGCGCCAGAGAAAACCCTCTCTCCAGCAAGAATATAACCCAGACGGCGTCCACCATGCGGAAGGCGAGCGCCGCCTCATAAAGGTACATCCGTACCGTCTGTCTCTCTATATTCATAATAAACCTCTTATCATTCTGCCTGCGGAAACTTAATTTCGGATGATGGGACTGACCAATACCTCCAAAAACAGTTTCGCTGTTATTAATTTATTTATCAATGGAATAATCACCCCGAAAAGGGCATAAAGATAGCCTGAAAGAATCAAATGTTTCCTTTAAATTGATAAATCACACGATTTTTCCAGCTCATGATGTTTCATCTCCTGTCACTAAGACTGAACCTATGATAGCACCTGGTCAGCGTCCTGTCAATACGGCTCCGATTTTTCCTCCATAAGGCATAAAATCCAGGCGCGATCCTCTCCCTCCTCACTTCCACCGCAGCCTGTGCAGCTCCCCCTCCCGCCGCATTCCCGCGAAATCATTCTGCCGCAGCGCCTCGTACAGCACGATGGCCACAGAGTTGGACAGGTTCAGGGAACGAATATCGTCAAGCATCGGTATCCTGATGCACGCTTCCTCATTGTCCGCCAGTATCTCCTCCGGAATTCCGCCGCTCTCCTTCCCGAACATAATGTAATCGTCCATCCCGAAATCTGCTTCCGTGTAAACTCTCTTCGCCTTGGTGGTGGCAAACCAAACTTTGGCGTCGGGATGCTTTTCCCGGAATTCAGTATAATTAATATATCTCATCACATCGAGACTGTCCCAGTAGTCCATTCCGGCTCGTTTGATGGACTTTTCATCCAGCCGAAAACCGAGCGGCTCGATCAGGTGCAGACTGCTACCCGTCGCGACACAGGTTCTCCCAATATTTCCCGTATTCGCCGGTATCTCCGGCTGGTGCAAGACAATGTGCATTTCTCTTTCCCCCTGTATTCTATTCTCCTCATTTTAGCAAAAAGAAAGCCTCCATTTCAAGAAACCACTTTTCGATGCACAGGAATCGGACAGTACAGATAAAATGAGGGCGACTTGCCACTGCATCGGAGCCCGTTTTTATCTGTACTGTCCGATTCCGTCTATCTATAAAAATATTTCGCAATCTCTCAATATTTAATTGGCGGGACACCAGGGCTGCGTTTCCGTTGTAACCGGCGCATACCCCGCCGCCATCGCCCTTTCCATCTCCAGACACAGATACATATCCTGCAGCGCATCCCTGAGCGGGTACACTTCCTCCCCGCCCGCCACATAGTCCGCCATCCGCGCAAGCAGATCCGCCACCGCTATCTCGTCGTCATTCAGTCTCGCGTTCACAAACGGCGTTTTATAGAGGAATCTCTCACCCAGCATCAGCGCGTAGTGGGACCACTCCTGGTTCCCGTAGACGCCGAGGTCGATCCGGTTTAACGTCTGTGTGACCGGAACATTGTCTCTGGTCAGATAACGGATCGTCAGATCATCTATCTCGCCCCACACCCCCTGGATGTTCAGCTGTCTGGTGCGGATAAAAGAATGATACTGCGCCGGGTCGGAAAAATCAAAGTAAGCCACCGTCCCGTTTTCAAACTCCAACGTCACACGATCCCGGGGACACACAAATTTTTCTCCGTCAAAACTCATCCCCTCCCGCCCATATGTCTCCGTCACCTCAAAATGATAGCGTTTTCCGTACATGGTACAGTTCTGAAAACCTGTCCCCAGCATCCGGCGTATCATGCTGATTCCGTGATAGCCGTGAAGAGCCGAGAGGGAAATGTTTTCCACCCGCCCGATTATGCCGTCCTCTATCACTTTATACCAGGCCGCATACAGAGGCTGCACAAAATACTGCTCCGCCACCTGCACTTTCGGCTGATATTTTTCATATGCGGCCCATAACCGCCGCAGGGACTCCACATCCTCCCCGGGCGGCGTCTCCGCCAGCACCGGGATATCTCGCTCAAACAGACGCAGCAGATAATCCGTCACGGTTCCTCTCTTTATGGAGAGCACGACAAACGCCGGCTCATCCGCCATCAGTTCATCCAGCGTATTCACGACTTTCACCTGAAACTTTTCGGCGAAAGCCGCCCCCTTCACGGGATCCCGCACCAGCACCGCCGTCAGTTCAAACCGCTCCGGTATCATCTTTGCAATACGAATATAAAATTCCGCCCTCCAGCCGGAACCGATCAAAGCATATCTTATTCTGCCCATATTTTATACCAGCCCCTTTTCTTTTTCCTTTTCTGCCGCGTTTCCTTTACGGCACATCAAATCCTCTGGACGCCGCCAGAATGCCGTACCACTCATCATAGCTCAGTTCAAGTGCCAGCGCCTCCACCGCAGGTTTCAGGTGCTCGCTGCTCATCGTACCGGTGATCGCCATGATCTTAGCCGGGTGGCGGAACAGCCATGCGTACATGACCGTGTCCATCGTCGTACCGTGCGCATCGGCGATCTCCCCGACCGCCTTTCTGAGACGCAGCGACTTCTCATCTTCCCCTTTGAACACGCTGCCTCCGCCCAGGGGCGACCATGCCATGATTCCGGTATCCAGACGCATTGCCGTGTCCACCACGCCGTTAAACAGCTGATCCGTCGTCTTGACGGAGAGCTCCACCTGATTTGCGACAAGCGGGAACGGAAGATAATGCTGCAGCGCCTCAAACTGCGACACTTCATAGTTAGATACACCGACCTCCAGCGCTTTTCCGTCCTGCACGATCTTTTCCAGCGCTCTCGCCGCCTCCTCCGGATGCCCCAGTATATCGGGGCGGTGGATCAAAAGCAGATCCACATGATCCGTGTGGAGCCTCTTTAAGGAAGCCTCCATCTCCGCCAGCAGGCTGTTCTCCCTGGAGTCATAATAGATATGTCTGTTTCCGTATGTTCCCGGGACAACGATACCCGCCTTCGTCACGATCTTTATCTTCTCACGGATCCCGGGACACGCCGCGATGACATCCTCTCCAAACGTCTTCTCACAGAGGCCGCCGCCGTACACCGGCGCATGGTCAAAACAGTTTATGCCAAGTTCCATGCATTCCTGCACAAAGCACAGAAGCTCACCGCCTTTCTTTCCCGCGTCCACCATGCGCATACATCCCGCGATCACCCGCGTCAGTTCCAATTTATCCGATAATCTTACAGTTTCCATAGTCTAATCCTATCCTTTCATACCGCCTGTTGTCAATCCCGCTATAATGTTTTTCTGGAAGATCAGCACCAGTATAATAAGCGGCAGCGTCACCACGATAGATGCGGCCGCCATATCGCCCCAGGGGAGCTTATTGATGCTCGGGAAAAGGGCGATTCCCACCGGAACCGTGCGCATCTCCTCTTTTGTCATAAAAGTTAAAGCATACAGATACTCATTCCAGCAGTTGATAAACACCAGCAGTCCCACCGAAAACGTCGCCGGTTTGATAAGCGGCAGCATGATCTTTGTAAAAGTCTGCATTCTTGTACATCCATCCAGCGCCGCAGCCTCCTCAAATCCTCCGTCCAGCTGGCTGAAAAAGCTGGTCATCAGCCAGATCGCCATGGGCAGGGAGAAAGTAATGTACGGAATGATCAGGCCGAAATATGTGTTGAGCAGCTTCATATTGCGCAGGATCAGGTACAGGGGAGACAGGGTTGCGATCGTCGGAAACATGGACACGCTGAGGATCACCATCAGAAGCACCTTTCTCCCTTTAAACCGCAGTCTCGCCAACGCATAGGCTGCCATCGCGCCGATCACCAGACTCAGCAGCGTGGAACTCGTCGCCACGATCAGGCTGTTCAGCATATACCTCGCAAACGGATGCAGGGTAAACACATTCTGATAAAACTCAAAATGGACATAGCTCGGTATCCATTTGGCCGGCATCGCCGATATCTCATTGAGCGGTTTGATCGATGTCATGAACTGCCAGTAAAACGGTAATATCAGCAGAATGACAAAAAACGCCACAAACAGGTAAAATGCAATCCAGCCCGCTGTTGTTCTTGTTTTTTTACTCATCGCATCCACCTCCTAATCATCGCCGGCGAGATCCCCGCCCATAAAGAACATGTAAATCAGACTGATTATAAATACAACAATGAAGATGAGCACGGCCAGCGCGGAACCGTAGCCGAAGTTCAAAAAGGACATCAACTGTTTGTGCGCATACACACAGATGCTCTCCGTCCCGTTGGCGCCGCCCGTGAGAACGCTGATCAGGTCGAATACCCGGAATGCGTCCAGCGTGCGGAACAGCAATGCGACCAGCAGAGGACGCTTCATCAGAGGAATGGTGATCGTAAAAAATCTCTGTATCACATTCGCCCCGTCCAGTTTCGCCGATTCATACAGCTCCTCCGGGAGCATCTGCAGTCCCGCCAGTATCAGCAGTGCCATGTAGGGCGCCGTCTTCCAGACGTCTGTGATCACAAGCGCCATGAAGCTGCCGCCGGATGAACTTAGCCATGCTCTGTATCCGTCGATCACGCCCAGACGATACAGGATATCATTGAACATGCCGTACTGATCATTGTAGATAAATTTCCACATCATAGCTGACACAGATGTCGGTATTGCCCAGGGAATCAGTATCGCCGCCCTGACAAGGCCCCGGCCTTTGAACGCCCGATTCATAATAAGCGCTGCCGCAAAACCGATAAACATTTCCAGCACGACCGTCACAACGGTAAATTGGATCGTAAACAGAATATCTGTCATTGCCCTCTCATCCGAAAGGATCTCTATGTAATTACCCAATCCGATAAACGGGTAACCGGATCCCGGATTTTTCAGGCTCATCTCGTGGAGGCTGAGCCAGAATGTCCTCAAAACCGGATACAGCGCAATGACAGCGAGGACCAGGAGCGCAGGCGCCATCATGAGCCAGGCGACTTTCGCGTCCTGACGCTCCCGCGCACTTATTTTCCTTGAAGTTTTCATAGAAATTCCCTCTCGCTTTTTCGTAAAATGCGGCGGAAGGCAGTTCCTCCGCCGCATGACATCAGAATTATTTGGATAATGCTTCCACTTCTCCCTGCAGCGCATTCAATGCATCTTCCGCAGACTGTTCGCCTGTCAGCGCCGTGTGCACATTGCGCTGGATCGCATCGGACACTTCCGCGTAATTCGGGGACAGCGGACGTGTCTTACCCGCTTCGATAATGGAGAAGAAGTCTGTGTAGAACGGAATCTTTTCCAGTACGTCGGCATCACTGTAGATCGCTTTTACTGCGGGCGGCTGACTGGAGATAA
The DNA here is from genome assembly GCA_003611955.1 of bacterium 1XD8-76. Classification (GTDB taxonomy): domain Bacteria; phylum Bacillota; class Clostridia; order Lachnospirales; family Lachnospiraceae; genus 1XD8-76. The sequence goes on along the minus strand of RAZE01000001.1, from coordinate 523,363 downwards.
GCGTAAATTCTTTTTCCGCCTCTTCGCTGGTCATCCATTTGATAAAGGTATTTGCCGCTTCCCTGTGGGCGTCATCGATCCATACATTTGTGACAAGGTCCAGACCGCCCATGCAGCTGTGGCCCGTATCGCCCTCTTTATTCACCGGCAGGAATGTCATCCCCACTTTGCCCGCAACGCTGGACTCCGCCTCATCATTAAAGACATTCCATGTGCCGGACCATGTACGGCATGTAAGGGATTTTCCCTCTTTGAATACCTGCTCGGACTCACTCTCCGCGTAGGTCGTAACGCCCTCCGGCGCGTACTCGCCGATCAGATCAGCCATAAACTGTGTAGCCTCGATATTCTCCGCGCTGTTGCATACGGGCTTTCCGCTCTCATCCAGCACTTCTCCGCCGAAGCTCCAGATAAACTCACACCAGTCGCAGACCATCGCTTCACTCTGGATCCCCTGGAAGCAGAATGCATAGTCCACATCGCCCTTCACTTTCTCGTAGACGTCCTTCCACCCCTGCCATGTCGTCGGAACTTCCTTTATGCCGGCGCTCTCCAGCAGATCCGTACGGTAGAACAGAGCGGAAGCGTTGGTGAACCAGGGAGCTGCGTACAGCGTTCCGTCGTATGTCGCGCCGGACACGGTGCCGGGGAGAAATGCGTCCAGTTCTTCCGCCGTGTACACGTCATCCATCGGATTTATCCAGCCTGCCGCCGCAAACTCGGAAATATAGACAACATCCAGAGCCATAACGTCAACGCTGGTATCCTGCGCCACCATCTTATTTACAAAATCATCGTGCAGGTTGTTCGCATCGTGGGGCAGGCTGTAGGACTCTACAAAAATTTCACTCTGGCTTGCATTGAATTTGTCGATCATCGCCCTTGTCGCATCGCCGACGCCTTCATCGTACGCAAAATTGATCGTGATCGCATCGCCGGAAGCTTCCGTCTGCTCCGCGGACTCCTCGGCAGGCTGTGTTGTCCCGGCAGCTTCGCTCTCCGTTTCGCTCTCGGCCGCAGGCGCCTCCTCCGCACCGGAACCGCAGGCAACAAGGCTCATAACCATAGCGAGCATGAGCAGAACTGCCAATACTTTCTTCATACTTTTTTTCATGTGAAATCCTCCTTTTTGATTATATATACTAATTCCCTAACGGGAAAAAGTTCGAGAGAAACAAAATGTAAGCGCTTTCCCGCCGTCCATTATATTAGAGCCCGCTCATCTCAGGCCCTAATATTGTCCCGCTTGTTTCAATCTTCTTTAAAGTCTCCGCACACTGGCGCGCCGTATCACCTGGTGGGGGATGTACGTGATCTCCCCGGTGGTCTTAATTCCCGTATCGATCAGATGGAATAGTTTTTTTGCGGCCTGCTCCCCCTCGTCAAAGTAGGAGATCCGGATAGTGGATAACGCCGGGTGGAAATACATCGCCAGATCCGAATCGTCAAATCCCATAAAGGATATGTCATCCGGCACGCGCAGCCCAGAATTTCTGGCAAAGGACATGGCTCCGATCGCCATCAGGTCCGAGCAGGCCAGTATTGCCGTAGGCAGCTCCACATTCTCCTCGTAGATCTTTCTCATGCAGTCCCTGCCGGATTCAAAGGTAAAATTCCCGTGCACAATATAGTTCTCCGGCACTTCCAGCTCAAACAGCTCGGCCGCATGCATAAATCCTTCCAGTCGTTTGCGGCCGGAGGAGTAGTCGTTCTCCGGGCCCCCGATAAAGGCGATCCTTCTGTGTCCGTTCGCCAGCAGAAAGTTTACGGCGTCTGTGATCGCTTTTACATTGTCATGGATCACTGTGGTAATCTTGTGCTTTCCGTCCGTCGCCTCCTGTGTGGCCAGAACCATCGGATAGGGAAGCTCAAAGATCCTTTGAACCAGCTCAGGCGTGATATCCACCGCCGTCAGCAGCGCTCCGCATACCCTCTGTTCCTCCAGATGCTGCAAAAGCCTGAGCTCATTCTCCTTCTCACCGCCGGACTCGCAGACAAGCAGCGTATATCCTCTCTCCTGGCAGACATGGTTGATGCCCTTGATCAAAGAAGCGATAACCCAGTTAGAAATATCCGCCACGACGATACCGATGATATTCGACTTATTCGTTGTAAGCCCGCGCGCGAAAGTATTCGGTTTAAAATTTGTTTTCTCAATAACTCCCTGCACCCGTTTCTGCAGCTTGGGACTGACCGCCTTGGAGCCATTGATCACTCGGGAAACTGTCGCGATTGAAACCTGCGCCTCCCGCGCAACGTCTTCAATAGTAACTGCCATATTTCATCCTCTTTCTGAAAAGGCTTTCCTGATAAGAAAAGTTTACCTCAAAATGCCAAAAAGTCAATAGTTCCACTAATAAAATTCTGTTTTTTGTGAATAGTGTTGAAAACAGAGCATCAAATTTAGATATTTTAACCAATAAAAATCGGCGTTTGGCTTCGCTGAAGCCCCGGTTTGTAAGCGTTTACAAATCAGACCCCTCCGAATCCTTTTTCCGAAACAGTTCCGGATATATCTTTTCCAGGAAGCGTCTCATCATCCATCCGCCCGCCATCGCCGGACAGGATATCCAGAACAGCAGCACAATGGGCAGCATGGAAATCAGGGTGGACGCCGGCATCATAACGATCGACAGCGGGGATGCCGTCAACAACAAAACCGCTATGTAAACCGGAAACTTCGCCAGCGCCAGCAACGCCCCGTCCTTCAGCATCTCCTTCTTCCAGACTACCCCTCTTGCCAGCATCGCAAACTGATACATCACAGCGCCGAACCCCCAGATGAAAAGGGCGATATACAGCCCCGCCCCGACCAGTCTGAGAGGACTGTCAGAAAGGAAAAAAAGCGCCGCGTGATGTCCCAGTACAGCAAGTACAGTCAGAGAGACTGTGCCGATCAGACTCGCCGGTTTCCAGACCTCCCGGAATTTTTTCAGAAAAAACCTGGCCGAAAACTCCCCTTCCTCCAGAAGCAGGTCAAACACGCAGGACAGGAGCGCCGTGTAGGCCGCTCCTGTCGTCATGATCGGAATGCTGGTCAGAAGAAAAAGAACGTTCATAACCGCCAGGTTCATCAACATCTGCAGAAATCGAAACAGCCCTGAATCCGGTCCAAATATTTTTTTCATTGTTCTCTCCTGAGTCTCTCCACAAAATCCTGAATCCGCTCGATCGCTATCTTCAGGTTTTCCAGAGAATACGCGTAAGATATCCGAAGGAATCCCTCGCCGCAGGCGCCGAAAGCCGTCCCCGGCACCACCGCCACCTTCTCTTCCTTCAGAAGCCTTGTGGCAAACTCCTCGCTGGTCATGCCAAATTCCTGAATGGACGGGAATATATAGAATGCGCCGAAAGGCTCAAAGCACTCCAGTCCCATCTCCCGGAAAGCATGTATCAGATAGCGGCGGCGCTGGTTGTATGCCTCCCGCATCTCCTGCACGTCCTCATCGCCGTTCTTCAACGCCTCCACCGCCGCGTACTGACTGGTGGTCGGCGCGCACATGATGGCATACTGGTGCACTTTCAGCATCTGCTCGATGATGGCCGCCGGTCCGCAGGCATAACCGAGACGCCATCCTGTCATGGCATAGGCCTTTGAGAAGCCGTTGATCAGGATCGTCCGCTCCTGCATTCCGGGCATCTGAGCGATGGAGATATGTTTCTCCTTGTAAGTCAGCTCCGCGTAGATCTCATCGGACATGACAAAAATATCCTTCTCCACACAGACCTTCGCGATCTCACGCAGATCCTTCTCCTCCAGGATGGCTCCCGTCGGATTGTTCGGGAAAGGCAGCACCAGAATCTTTGTTTTCTCCGTGATCGCGTCGAGCAGTTCCTGCGCCGTCAGCCGGAACTCGTTTTCCTCTTTCAAATTGATGATCACAGGCACGCCGCCCGCCAGAACCACACAGGGCTCATAGGACACATAGCTGGGCTGGGGAATCAGCACTTCCTCCCCCGGGTTCAGCATCACACGCATGCCGATGTCGATCGCCTCCGAACCGCCCACTGTGATCAGGACCTCCTTCATCGGATCATACTCCAGATTCTGACGTCTCTTCATATAGTTGGCGATCTCCTGCCTCAGCTCCTTCAATCCGGAGTTGGATGTATAGAAAGTGCGCCCTTTCTCCAGGGAATAGATGCCCTCATCCCGGATGTGCCAGGGCGTGTCGAAATCCGGCTCGCCCACCCCCAGCGAGATCGCATCTGGCATCTCACTCACAATATCAAAAAATTTCCGAATACCCGAAAACGGGATATCCACAACCTTTTCAGCTAACGGATTTCTCACGGTGTCACCTTCTCTCTCGTATCTTCATATTTCTTTTCCAGAATCGTTCCATGATCTTTATATTTCTTCAGGATAAAATGCGTCGCCGTGCTGATCACGGTATCCAACGTGGACAGCTTATCCGAGACAAAGGAGGACACCTCCCTCAGGGTTTTTCCCTCCAGAGATACCAACAGGTCATACCCGCCGGAAATCAGATAAACCGCATGCACTTCCGGATATTTGTATATCCTCTCCGCGATCTTATCGAAGCCCTGCCCTCTCTGAGGCGTCACGCGCACCTCGATCAGCGCGGACACTTTCTCCACACCGACTTTATCCCAGTCGATCATCGTGTGGTAACCGCAGATCACGCCTTCCTGTTCGCACTTCTGCAGTTCCTCAATGATATCCGCCTCTTCCACTCCCAAAATAACCGCCAGCTCTTTTAAATCGATACGGCTGTTCCTCTCAATGATCTTTAATAATTGTTCTCTCATATCTGTTCCTTTCTCACCTTATTTTGCGGGGTCTGCCGCTTTTACAGCAGCTCCAGCGCATCCCTGTAATGCCTCTCAAGGAATCTCCGCTCCTCCCCATTTATGACAACCATGTCATTATTTCTTCTCGTAAAACCGATCACCTCGGAAAAGATCCCCTGCCCGGCGAGCCTGCTCTTCAGTCTGCCTCCGTTTTTCGACAGCAACAGACAGCTTCCCGCAGAAAACATCTGATAGGGATTTACATCAAAAAAATTGCAGATCTCTATCGTCTCCTGTTTTATCGGGATCCTTTTTATGTATATTTCCAGTCCGACACCCGCCAGCTCCCCCATATTCCGGAGGCCCGCGAAAACGCCGCCCTCCCCGAGAAGATACGTCCCTTTTATCTCCTCCCCGGAAAAGGAACAGGTGCTGGGGTCATCGGACTTCCCGGCCGGTGCAGCCTCCGGTATCTGCCGGATCTGCCGCTCCTGGGCCTTCGCCTCCTCCAGAAAGGATACCGGATATCTGCTCCGCAACTTCTCCGAACTGTCGCGTGCCAGGATCACGGAGCCGTGCAGGCCCGCGAACCCCGTCATAACGACATCCATGTCCCCAAACATCGCACGCTTTTCCCTGGCGGACATCGTTTCCGGATCGTCAGCTCCTATCCAGGCTTTCTCGGATCCCTCGGCGGAATTGATAAAAAGGGCTTGGTTTCTTCCCGCCAGGCCCTTCTCCTTCCCCATTTCCATTAACCTGTCAGCCATCTGTCGCACCTGTCCCCGCATCCTCCGTGACGCCAACGTTCAGCCCTGCCTGCTGTGCCGCCAGTGCCGCCTGCTGTGCCGCCAGCGCTCCCGCCACCGATTTCACATAGTCGATACTGCCTGTCGCAATGGCTGCCTGAATCTGAGATGCCATATTGGGGTCTGCCGTCGCCGTGCCGACAGTTGCCGTGCGGGGAACCGCCGTATAGTGGCTGCTGTTCACCTGCTCTCTGCTGACTTCCACGCCGTCCTCCGTCACGATCTTCCACAGACGCGCCTTGTAGCCCACATGAACGGACTGCACGTTCACATATCCCACCGGATCTGCGGTCGGTATGATCTTCTCCGTGGACGGAACATTGGTCTCCAACACTTCACTTTCGTAGGTCACTTTCCTGTTCGTGGGCCGATCCTCCACGCCGTAGACCGTGAAGGTGATCGTCTTCTCCGGTGTGGTGATCCCTTCTATATAGATCGGGTACTCTTTATTGTTGGTAAATTTAAAGTCCTTTCCCCCGGACTCGGAGATCGCCGCGTCCTCCGAGGGCTCCACGTAGTTCACGATCATCGAGTGGTTGCTTCTCTCATCCACCTGCAGCTCCGCCCTCAATATCGCATTGTAGAGCGTCGTCGATACCTGGCAGATTCCGCCGCCCAGACTGTTCACGACCTGGCCGTTCAGATAGGAACCCGCGAGTTCGTAACCGTTCTCCACGGAAAAAGGAGTGATCAGTTCCAGCACGGAGCACTGCTCCCCGGGGTAAAGCGTGATCCCGTTCAGATGACTGCACCCCGTCCTGACGTTGGCGACCCTGGATGGGCCGGATGATTTGTAGGATGTAGTCGCCGTCCCCAGCACATCCTTCACTTTGTTCAACGTCTCCGCGTCTCCCCTCGGTTCTTCCACCGTCACCACAAGGTCGATGGAGGCGTTGCCGTAATCCCAGCTGCTCTGCAGATAATTCAGGATGGCTTCCTTCGACTTCGCTACATCCAGCACACGGCCGGTCTGCCCTTCCGTGATCTGAAAACCGCTCTCGGTTTTTGTGAGAGACGCCTCCACTGCCCCCTGATTATAGGTCTCGCTCAGGGAGTTTAAGATACTGTCCAGCACGTCGCTCTGAAAGGAAATATTTAGCGGATAGCTGCGCCCCTGTTTTTTCAGATCGGCAAGCGCCTTGTAGCGCTGCACAATATTGCCCCGCTTTCCGAGCATCGCCGCCTCTTCCAGCGATCCGTCGTTCTCCCATGTAATGCCAAATTCTCCCGCCGTTCCGACCGTGTCCTGACCGCCTTCCAGACGGAGCGTGATCGGCACGCCTTTCAGGGTATCCACAAAGGCTTCCACCCTGTCCTCCGCCTCGGAAACCGTCATTCCCGACACATCAACATCCCCGATCGACACACCGGTCTCTATTCTGCTGTCTTTTCCGGCAGCCCGGACGTTTAACCCGGCGCCTATAAAGCAGGCGGAAAATACCGCTGCCATCACTATCTTCTTCCAACCCTTCTGCATAATGATCACCATTTCTTCAACTGACACTGTTTTACTGTTTATATAACTACCATTTTATAATAAGACTCATCCGCTTCCAATGGGTAATATATCTAAAGTTATCTCACTATTTCCCAAAATATTATTGATTTTTTTGCGGACTACGCTATATACTAAAGTGAGCAAAGCTCACGTATCGTGCGCAGAGCCTTACAGCAGATACAGCAGTACGGACGCCAGCATGGCAAACACTATCAAGATAATGATAATGCTCGAGATAATACGGACGGACTTTTTATTTCTGTTAAAACGGAACATGTCTCTCTCCTGTCCGGGAATACTTTTTTCGGCATTTACTATAAAAAATAAGAAAGGATTCCCTGTATATATTTGGGATAATTATATATGAAATACCCCTTTTTTGCAAGTTTTATCGTTTTCGGTTTCCTGTTCTCCTTCTCTCTGAAGAGGAGAACGAAAAATGAAAAAAAATATGTGGACAATTTCTGGGAGCGGGAGCGGCAGGCTGATTCCACCAGGCGGAAATCTCTGGAAAGTCTGGATTATGTCGCCGTCCCCCTCAGCGAGCTTCCCATGGATGTGCTCGCCGGGTATCCGGAAATAGACGAATGCCACGATAAACTGCGGGAACTGTCCGGCAAAAAAATTGTCAATTTTGCGGGATATTCCAACACCGAATTGAAGCTCACCTACGGAGCGCCGAATATCAGTCTGCTCTCCGAGTACGATCAAAATTTTGAGGAGCTGGTCACTCTGCTGCAGAAATGGGCTTCCATTTTGCTGCAAAACTGGGGGGAGAGCGCCGGACTCTGTCCGGAGGAGGAGAGAAAGCGGGCGGCAAAAACTGTTCTCGCCTATGCGGTCTCCATCGGCACCGACATCACCGCCTCCTACGAAAAGCTGATCAAACTTTACCGGGAAAACGGCGAGGAAGACCAGCTTCCCGGTCTGCGGAAAAAAGCGGAAGAGCTCCGCTCCCTCTCCAAAACCAGAATACTGGCTCTGCTGGAGGATATCTGAACCCCTCCCGTCTCATCCTCTGACCGCTCTGTGGGCGCTGAGGATCCGATCGATATGACGCCCCGCCTCCGATTTTGTCAGCCTCTCCACATCATACTCGGGGGTGATTCCATACTGCTCATGCAATTTATACAGCAGCCCCTTCTGGGGTATCGTGGCGGGACTGTCCTTTTTCACCTGGCAGATCAGCTCTCTGGGCGCAAAGCATTCTTTGGACACCTCCCCGAACTCCTCGGATAATTTCCGATACAGTTGCCCGGCGGCCCTGGCATCCCCCACCGCTCTGTGGGCCTGCAGCGGAATGTCATAGAATGCGCACAGGTCGCCAAGCCCCTTATGCTCGCACTGTTTCAGGCAGGCCCTGGCTATCCGGAGCGTATCGATCCCGTTTTTCTCAAACTTTCTTTTCCGGTAGGAAAATGCCCTCTTCAAAAAAGAATAGTCAAAGAGCAGGTTATGTCCCACCAAAACCTCCTCCCCCAAAAATCTCTCCAGATCGTCCAGAATCTCCTCAATGCCCGGCGCCTCTCTCACATCCTCATCCGTGATCCCCGTCAGCTCCACGATCCTCTCCGGCAGCCGCACGCCCGGATTCACATAGCTTGAAAAAACCGCCTCCTCTCTGCCGTCCACAAACTTCACGGCGCCGATCTCGATGATCTTATCCATTTTTGCACTGAGCCCCGTCGTCTCCAGATCGATGGCTATGTAGGTATCTATCATATTTTCTCCATTCCTTTCCTCTTTAGATGACCGCGTACTTTGCCTCGTGGTTTAAGGGACTGCGCTTTTCGTAGTCAAACAGCACAAAATGTTCCTCCCCGGGGCGGATCTTGTCCGGATCCGTCTCCCGCAGCCACTGTCTGTCCCAGACCGGATAGCAAAAGAGGTCCATATGCGTCATGCGGGCCATCTGTCTGCTGTCATAGCCTTTTGAGACATACTCCGCCAGCAGATCCGGGTTCTTCTCCTGCTCCCTGTAGAACAGTGTGATCTCCTGAAAATAATCGCGGATATCCCTGGCAAACGGGGGTCTGCTCTTGGCCTTCTCCCGCAGATAAACGTCGAAGGTGAGCAGTTCCCGAAACAGCGCCTCCGCATTTTTCCCCGCTTTCAGACCTCTCACAAATTCCAGCAGGATCTCATAGCGGTAATTCCTGGAAGGACTGTTTACGAAAAACCCTCTCTCCCTGTAAAATTCCGCGAGAGATAAAAACATATCATAAGGGGTCTCAAACCATTTCTGAAGGGCTGTCAGCGTATGACCAAACTGGCCGCTGTTATAAAACAGTTCCAGCATTCTCTCCACCCGTTTTAACTCCTGCAGTTCCTCGTAGGAGAGCCATCTTGTGTAAAGCACTTCATAGGGCGGCTCAGACTGATACACGATGCCGTACTCCTCCGCCCTCTCCCACATTTCAGACCCCTTCAGCACTTTCAAAAATCCGAGCTGAAGCTGGTCGGGCTCCATCCTGTAGACCTCATTGAAGGAACACCGAAAACTTTCCAGGCCTTCCCAGGGCAGCCCGGCGATCAGATCCAGGTGCTGATGGATATTCCGGAAACCGGAAACAGACATCACCGCCTTTTTCAGTTTCTCCAAATCGGCATGGCGGTGGATCGCCTGCAGCGTCTCTCGGTTTGTCGTCTGCACGCCGATCTCCAGCTGGATAAGCCCCGGCCTCATCCCGGAAAGAAGGCCAAGCTGCTCCTCCGTCAGCAGTTCCGCCGAGATCTCAAAGTGAAAATTTGTGACACCATTGTCATTTTCCAGCAGAAATCGCCAGATCTCCTCCGCGTGGTCACGATTGCAGTTGAACGTTCTGTCTATAAATTTCACCTGTTTTACTTTTCTTTCCAGAAAGAAACGCAGTTCCCGTTTTACCAGTTCCAGGCTCCGCAGACGCACCTGTTTTTCTATGGAGGAGAGACAGTAACTGCAGCGAAACGGGCATCCTCTGCCGGACTCATAATACAGGATCTTATTTTTTCCCTGCGCCTTTTCCTCCTCCTCCAGATCTTCATAATAAAAGGGAATCTTATCCAGGTCAAGCGGTCCGCGCACGCCGAAATCTCCTTCTTTTGTCACCGTGCCGGCAATTCTGACCGGCAGCTCCCGAAGGTCCCCTCCGCGGCCCTCCGCTCCCACATACAGTTCCAGCAATTCCCGAAAAGTCTCTTCTCCCTCCCCGGACATGATTCCCGTCACCTCCGGAAGCTCCTCAAAAGTCTTTTCATATTCATAGGAAACCTCAGGCCCGCCGAGCCAGACCGGCACATCGGGCCGCAGTTTGGAAAACTCCCGCACCAGCCTTTTCACCACTGAAAAATTCCAGATATAGCAGGAAAAGCCGATTGCGTCCGGATTTCTGTCATAGAGATCGGCCAGGATCTCCTCCACCTGCTGATTGATCGTATACTCCGCCACCTCGATATATTCCCGCAGCTCTCTCCCCGCATAGCTCCTCAGACTGTAGAGCGCAAGCCCGCTGTGGATATATTTTGCATGAATTGCCGCCAGTAAAAATTTCATAGTGTTCTCCGTCTGTCTTATCATACATTCCGTATATTCCATTCTAATCAGGAAATTCGCAAAAGTCAAAACTTTAAAAAAAGAAGCCGCCCCGCCAAAGCAGGACAGCCCCTTTTGTGGATTTATTATGAGAGTAATCAATCCTTCATCTTATCTTTGTTGTTGAGGATCTCAAATACGACTGCCGCCAGAAGTACGACACCCTTGATGACCCTCTGCCAGTTCGCATCGATACCCATCAGACTCATACCGAGGTTGATCACACCGATCAGCGTCGCGCCGACCACCATACCGAACACCGTGCCGGAACCGCCGTACGCGGAGACGCCGCCCACCACGCAGGCAGAGATGGCGTCCATCTCAAAGTTTGTTCCCGCCGTGGCGTTGGCCGCCTGGAACCTCGCGACGACCGTGAAAGCGCTGATGACCGTCAGAACCGCCATATTCAGGTATGCCGTGAACATGATCTTCTTCGTGTCGATACCGGAGAGCCTTGTGGCCTCCCTGTTGCCGCCGATCGTGTAGAAATAGCGGCCGATCGTCGTCTTGGAGGTAATGAACTGGTAGACTAACACGACCGCAACCACCCAGAGCAGTACCGTGGGAAGTCCGCCGGACAGCGCCAGTTTATAGGAAAACAGCAGAATTACCGCAACGGAGATCACCATTTTGGCGATCATAGCCGCCATGGATTCCACTTCGTAGCCCTTCTTTACCCTGTTCTTTCTTCCCATGATCATCACCGCGATCACCACAGCTCCCGCGACAACGCCGATCACCATACAGGGTACATTGAACACACCGATCGCCGTCTCAAAAATCTTTCCGGAGAAGATGCTCAAATAGCTCTTCGGGAACGGCGCGATACTGCCGGTCGAACTGTTTGCGCTGAGAAGCGCCGTCGCCCAGCCGCGGAACGCCAGATAGCCCGCAAGGGTGGCGATCCAGGGCGGAATGTTCATATAAGCGATGATAAAGCCCAGGATGGAACCGTAGACAATGCCTACAAGCAGCATAGCCAGTATGGAGATACCGGTTCCCATCTCCTTTGTCACCATGCAGATGCCGCCGACGGCACCCACAAAGCAGACAAACGAGCCGCAGGATAAGTCGATATTGCCGCCGGTCAGCATACACATCAGCATACCCGTCGCCAGGATATACACGTAAGCGTTCTGTGTGATCAGCGCGTTGAAATTCAGCGCCGTAAACATCTGTCCCTTTGTCATCAGTGTAAAGAAAAGAAATACCAGGACCAGGACAAATATCATTGTATTTTTTCGGAGTACTGTTACAGCATTTTTCATTCTCTTCATCCTCCCCCTCAATTCTTTTCTTTCTTGGACATCACGTCAAAGATAATGGCGATCAAAAGAACCAGTCCCTTTACGACGCTCTGGTAGTTCGCGTTGATACCCATAATACTCATACCCTGGTTGATCACGCCCATCAGCGTAGCGCCGACTACCATACCTATGACAGAACCCACGCCGCCGTAAGCGGATGCGCCGCCGATAAAGCACGCCGCGATGGCATCCATCTCATAGCCCTGCCCATAGGTGGGCTGCGCGGAAGCCGCTCTGGCAATCGTCAGGATGCCGGCGAGCCCCGCCAGAAGTCCCATATTTGCGTAGGCGAAGAAATAGATCTTTTTTGTGTTGACGCCGGAAAGTCTGGTCGCTTTTTCATTGCCGCCCACCGCGTACAGATAGCGGCCGATCGTCGTTTTACTTGTGATATAAGAATAGACAAGCAGTATGAATGCGATCCAGATCAGCGCCGCCGAGATACCCCTGAAATTTGCCAGCTTGTAGAACAGCCAGATGATCAGCGCGCCGATCAGGATCACTCTCACCAGGTCCCCCGTCAGAGAGCCAGTCTCATATCCCTTTTTCTTTCTGGAGACTCTGTTTTTCAGTGTGATGAGGACGTAGAGCACCGCAATCAGCACACCTGCGATCAGGCAGGTCATATTCATGGTCTCTCCCCCGAAAAAGTCAGGCACATAGCACTCCGCGCCGCCGCCGAATATATTTAAGAACGCCGTATCGGTGACGGAAACCGCGTAGCCCTGCAGCACGACGTTCGAGAGTCCTCTGAACGCGTACATACCCGCCAATGTGGCGATAAAAGGCGGCACTTTGATGTAGGCGATCCAGAACCCCTGGAACATACCCACCAGAAGCCCTATGACGAGCATCACGATGACAGCCAGGATCATATTGGTCCCGTTCGCCATCATAACGGCGCCGATACCGCCCACGAAACAGACGACGGAACCGACCGAAAGGTCAATATTGCCGCCCGTCAAAATACACAACAGCATACCCGTCGCCAGCACAAAAACGTAGGCGTTCTGAGAGATCAGATTGTTGATATTCTGCGCAAACAGAATCTTTCCCTCGGTTCCCACCTGGAAAAACAGGATAACCAGGATCAGGGCGATAACCATGGTATACTTTTTTAAAATATCCGCAATTTTTATGTTTGCCATCTCTTATGCCCCCTCTCCCGATTTTAAGATACTGCTCATGATCAGCTCCTGGGTCGCCTCCTCCGCGTTCAGCTCCCCGACGATCCTCGCCGCGTTCATAACGTAGATCCGGTCGCTCATGCCGAGCACTTCCGGCAGCTCGGAGGAGATCATGACCACAGATTTTCCCGCCGCTACGAGATCGTTGATAATACAGTATATCTCGTATTTTGCGCCGACATCGATACCTCTTGTGGGCTCATCCAAAATCAGCACGTCCGGGTCGGTGAACATCCACTTCGCCAGCAGGACTTTCTGTTGGTTTCCACCGGAAAGATTGCCCACGTTCTGTTCCACCGTGGGACACTTTGTCTTCAGTTTTCCCCGGTATTCTTCCGCCACCTGGTACTCTTTATCCTTGTCGATCACCTTGTGACTGCTGATGCTGTCCAGGTTCGCCAGGGAGGTATTGATCTTGATGGAATTTGACAGTACCAGACCGTTTCCTTTTCTGTCCTCGGTCACATACGCCAGTTTATTTTTGATCGCCTCCTGGGGCGTCCTCAAGTGAACTTCTTTTCCGCTCAGCGTAAGCGTTCCGGTGATGTTCGTCCCGTAGGACTGTCCGAAGATGCTCATGGCAAGTTCGGTGCGCCCTGCGCCCATCAGACCGTAAATGCCGACGACCTCCCCCTTATGTACATTGAAGGATACGTTATCCACCACTTTCCTCTCGGGATAGAGGGGATGATAGACGGTCCAGTTTTTCACTTCCATATTGGTATCGCCTATCTTTATATCGTGGCGCTTCGGGAAACGGTCCGTGATCTCACGTCCCACCATCCCCTTGATAATTCTATCTTCTGAAATCTCCGTGGTATGCTTATCCATCGTCTCGATCGTGGAGCCATCGCGGACTACCGTGATCTTATCCGATACATAGGCAACCTCATTTAACTTGTGAGATATAATGATCATTGTCATACCCTGTTTCTTGAACTGCAGCATCAGGTCAAGAAGGGCCTTGGAATCGGTCTCATTCAAGGACGATGTGGGCTCATCCAGAATCAGCAGTTTCGCGTTCTTCGCCAGTGCCTTCGCGATCTCCACAAGCTGCTGCTTCCCGGTTCCTATTTCTTTTACAAGTACCTTGGAAGATTCGGACAACCCCACCATTTTCAGATATTTATCCGCTTCCGCATAGGTCCTGTCCCAGTCGATCGCCGCCTTCTTCCCCTGCTCGTTTCCGAGGAACATATTCTCGCCGATAGACATGTATGGCACCAACGCCAGTTCCTGATGGATAATAACGATTCCCTTCTGCTCAGAATCCTTGATCTTATTGAACTTGCAGACTTCACCGTTGTAGATGATATCCCCCTCATAAGTACCATAAGGATAAATACCGCTCAAAACGTTCATCAGGGTGGATTTTCCCGCTCCGTTTTCTCCCACCAGAGCATGGATCTCACCTTCCTCCACCTTCAGGTTTACGTTGTCAAGCGCCTTTACACCAGGGAAAGTTTTGGTAATATTCTTCATCTCAAGTAATACTCTCGCCAAAATAACTCCCTCCAATCATTACTGTCTACTCTCATAATTTTAGTACAGGCGGGTATGATAACCCGCCTGTATGTTGTTCTCTATGTTATTTCCATAGAATACTGCCTTATTTCAGCTGATCCTCTGTGTAGTAACCGGAATCGATCAGCAGCTCTTTGTAGTTGTTCGCATCTGCGAATACAGGCTCGCAAAGGAAAGAAGGAATAACTCCTGTTCCATTGTCGTAAGTCTCTGTATCGTTTACTTCCACTTCTTCGCCGTTTAAGATCTGACCAACCATCTTAACAACCTGAGATGCCAGAGTACGTGTGTCCTTAAATACGGACATGGACTGTTTGCCGGCGATCATGTTCTTTGTGTTCTCGATATCGCAGTCCTGACCGGTAACGATCGGATACTCACCGTTGTAGCTGTTTGCCAGAGCTGTCTCAACGCCGAGCGCTGTGGAGTCGTTGGAGCAAAGCCATACGTCGATGTTTGTGCCGTCAGCGTAGAAGGAGCTGATGATATTGTCTGCTCTGGACTGAGCTGTCTCTGTCTTCCACTGAGGTGTACCTACTTCTTCAAATTCGGTCTGGCCGGATTTTACTACCAGCTTGCCGGACTCAATGTAAGGTTTCAGGGTATCCATAGCGCCGTTGTAGAAGAAAGGAGCGTTGTTGTCGCCCGGATCACCTGCTGTGATCTCAAGGTTGAACGGACCTTCCGCGTTGTCAAGATCAAGAGTATCAACGATGTACTGACCCTGTGTCACGCCTACTTTGTAGTTATCGAATGTTGCATAGTAGGAAACCGCATCGGAGTTCATGATGAGACGGTCATAAGCGATTACCGGAATATTGGCTGCTTTCGCCATATCCAGAGCTTCCCCTAAGGAAGATGCCTCGATCGCTGCGATAACCAGTACATTAGCTCCGTTGGAGATCATGTTCTCAATCTGAGAAACCTGAGTCTGAGGCTCGTTGTTCGCATACTGAAGATCCACTTCATAGCCTGCCTCTTTCAGCTGAGCTTCCATGTTTGCGCCGTCCTGATTCCATCTCTGCAGATCCTTTGTCGGCATGGAAACGCCAACCTTTGTTCCTGCTGCCGCTGCGGGAGCTTCCGCCGCATCCTCTGCGGGCGCTTCGGATTCTTCTGCAGGAGCTTCTTCTGCCGGAGCCGCTTCCTCTGTTGCTGCTGCGGGTTCTTCTGTTGCAGAATTGCCGCATCCCACAAGGAGAGCCGCTACCATTGCTGTGCTAAGTAAAACACTAAGTAACTTTTTGGACATTTAAATATCCTCCCTTTCTTTTTTTTGTGAATTCTCCTTCACGCTTTCTACTTTAGCATAACTTCACTAGCATTAACTTGTCAGTTTCTTCACTTTTTTATGTTCTTTTTCTGTCAGGATGCACAAATCTGGATTATTTTGTCATCAGAAATGTGCTGACCGCAAAAAAATGCTACTCACTCCTGCACATTCAAATAAACCTCATTTTTTTGATGATATTTTCCGATGATCACTTCATCCATATTCTCCTTTGTCACCGCCACCGGGTCCAGTTTCTCAAAGGGAACGTCGAAGGTTCCGTCGTTGACCACAGACTGCGTTTCCGGCATCTCCCCCTCCGCCAGCGCCACCGACATCTCTGCCGCCCTCTGCGCCAAAAGCTCAAGAGGTTTATAGACCGTCATATGCTGCGTTCCTTCCACGATTCTCTGACAGGCCGCCAGATCCGCATCCTGCCCTGTCACATAGACCTGTCCTGCCAGGCGGTTTTCCGAGAGCGCTTTTACCACCTGCGTCGCGATATCGTCATTCCCGCACATAATAGCATCCGGCACATTGCCTTTTGCCAGATAATCGCTGACAAAATCAAAACCTATCTCCGCCAGCCAGTGGTCCGCATAGCCCGTCTCATCTATGAGGATATCCGATCCCTGCAGCGCTTTCTGAAATCCCCCGAAAACCAGTTTCACATTGTTGTCCGTGGGAGAGCCGTTGATGCATATGATCGTCCCCTCATCCTCCAGAGCTTCCCGGAGAAGCTCCCCCATCAGCGTCCCCACCTTTTCATTGTCAAAGCTGATATAGAGGTCCACATTGGCATCCAGGATCAGCCTGTCGTAAGCGATCACCCTGATTCCCGCTTTCTTTGCCTTCTCCACCACCTCGCTGAGCGCCCCGCCGTCAATTGCGACGATGACAATGACATCCATCTCCTTCTCGATAAAATACTCGATCTGAGATATCTGCCTGCTCACCTCACCATTGGCATTCTGCACATTCACCTCGGCACCCAGCTCCTGTGCCTTGGACACAAAAATGTCCCGATCCCGCTGCCACCTTTCGATCAAAAAAGAATCCATCGAAAACCCGATCTGTATCGCGTCACTCTCTTCCACCTCCGCGTCGTTCTCCCCTGCCGCCTGTCCGCACCCAGCAACTGACATCACTGTCAGAATCAGTGCCAAAATAAGAAATGATATCTTTTTCATGTCCACATCCTCCCGCAAACCGCTGTGCGTCAACCTGTCCCCACATTCTCCTTGTACTCTGTCGGCGAAACTCCCTGATATTTTTTAAAGATACGGCTGAAATAATTCGGGTCGGAATAACCCACCTCCGCACAGATCTCCTTGATGCTCTTATCCGGGTTCCTCAACAGATATTTTGCCCTGTCCATGCGCCGTCCCGTCACATACTCCACGAAATTCTCTCCTGTCTCCTCCTTGAACAGCTTGCTGAAATAATAAGGGCTGATATTCAGCTCTCTTGAAATGTCGTCCAGCGACATATCCTTATAAAAATGATCGTCAATATATTCTTTCGCCTGCCGGATCAGATCGTTTGTGTGATCTTTGCTCCCTCGGACCATCGTCCCCGCGATGCTCCGCATTTTATCCATAAACCATTTTTTCAACAGATCATAGCCCTGAATCTCCGTCACTTCCTGCAGATAGGTCTTTCTGCTGCTGAACCGGTACAGATGACCGCCGCCCCGATACATGATCGACTCGCCATTCATGACAAACTCCAGCACCTTCAGCTTGATGCTCATCTCATCATCGCCGTACTGGCTCACCATCCAGTCAAAAAACTTGTCGACCTGGGCGATACACTCCTCTGTCTTCCCGTCCTGCAGCTTCTCAAAGATCGCCGCCTCCGTCTCCACCGGGTAGTTCTCCTCGTACTCCACCGCGATCGGCAGATCATCCATATGCGCCACGCTGCCCTTTGTCGCGTACAGCGCTTTCAGTGCCCCGTCGTAAGAATGAAGCGCGTCTTTCAGTCTGCAAACCCCTCCGATTCCGATGCGAAAGAAAATACCGGTGGCCCTGTTCATGTTCCGCACCGCCGTCCGGGACTGCTCAATCGTCTCGATCCTTCTGTTGTAGGGCATCTTCAGCTCATCCGCAGGCATAAACACCGGAATCTTGTTGGCGCTGACATTTCCCATGATCGCCCCCGGGAAAGTGTCCTTCAGAATCTCTCTCACCTTGGAATAATAGTCCATCTGCGCCTTCACGCTCGTCCCCACCGCGTTTGTCATATAGTTGCCCTGCTGCCTGTCCCCGAAGACGACCGCCAGCATATAGCCGTAGACCGACGTGATCCCCAGCAGGCTTTTATAGTTCTCGATATCCTCGTCAAATCTCTCCTGCAGCAGAATGGAATAGATAAAACCGTTCTCGATAATGGGCATGACCGTCTCCATGCGCTCTTTTATCTGCAGGTCGTTCTTTCGCCTTTCACGCCTCGCATCGATCTCCTTCATCGCCCTCCCGATCACATCTGCCACGACTTTCTGGTTGACCGGTTTATTCAGATAGTCCAGCACGCCGAGGCCGATCGCCTCTTTTGCGTAGTCAAATTTGTCGTAGGCGGTGAGCACCACAAATATAACATTTGTCGAGAATTTGCGGATCTCCCGCATCGCATCGATCCCGTTGATTCCCGGCATCTGGATATCCATAAATACAATATCCGGCCGGAAGCGTTCCGCCGTCTCGATGGCACCCAGCCCTGTCTTCGCCGTTTCCAGTTCATATCTGCCGCTGAAATTTTTTTCTATGATAAACTGCAGAGAATTCAGAACGATCCCCTCGTCATCCGCCAGCAAAATTCTGTACATCTGCATTTCCTCTCTCCCGCATAACTGTTTTCCATATTTATAAACGCACAGGCACCTTCATGGTAAATTCCGTTCCCTCGTCTCTGCCCGCGCTCTTAATTTCCATCACATCCTCCCGGCCTGTATAAAGTTTCAGCCGCTCTATCACATTTCCCAGCCCGATCCCGTTGGAATTGGAGCGCAAGTCAACCTCCTTCAGCTCTCCGCCCAATATCTGAGAAATTTTTTCGCTGCTCATTCCCACGCCGTTGTCCCACACGGAGAGATAGACAAACTCCCCCTCCCGATAAACTGCCAGTTTAATCTTTCCCTCCCTGCCGATATTCCGTATCCCATAGTTCACCGCATTTTCCACGATCGGCTGCAGGATCATGCTGGGCACCTTCACATCCAGCACCCTGTCGTCCACCTCCTTCTCGAAATGGATCTCTCCTGTGAAACGCACATTCAAGATATATATGTAATTATCCACCAGCTGTATCTCCTCGCCGATGGTCGTGTCCTGATTCATCTTCTTAATATTGTAGCGGAAAAAATCCGCCATGTTCTCAATAAATTCCGTCGTCTTGTCCGCGCCCTCCATCATGGCAACCTGGGCGCCGGCGTTCAGGGTATTAAACAGAAAGTGGGGATTGATCTGCGCCTGCAATGTCATGAGCTGCGCTTCCCGCATTCTGTTTGCCATCAGCAGTTCCTGTTCTTTCATGCGGCTTTCCCGTTCCATGCTGTTCTTAATTTCCTGGATATAGATCTGAATACTTGTCACCATCTTCTGGAAAGCTCTCGAGACAATTCCGATCTCATCGCCGCTCTCCATATTCTCGATCTCCACATCAAAATTTCCCGCCGCCACTTCGTTGGCCGCTCTCGAAAGTACGATCAGCGGTTTCGTCATATTTCTTGTGAGCATGGAAACCATGATCATGTTGATAATGCCGATCATCGCCAGTATGATCGTGCTGACGATCTCCATATAGCGCAGGGAGGAGAGCAGTATCGTGTAACTGCCCGAGTTGTTTTTAAACTGTTCGTTGTTCAGGGAATAAATGCAGTTCTGAATATCCCCGTAAATTTCTGTCGCCTCATCATAATAGATCTTATAGCGCTCCACATTCCTGCCGCGCTTCGCCTGCACGATCTCATAGACTTTTTCCAGATAGGTCTCCGACTGCGCCTTGATATTTTTCTCCGTGATCTTCGCCGGATTGTTTACCACCCGCTCATTCAGCCCTTCCAGCAATTCTCTGTACTCCTGATCTGCGCGGTAATAGGAATCCAGAGAGTCCGAACTTTTCGTATCCAGATACTCCCGCACAGACTCGTGCAGCGTCTGCAATGCATCGGAGAGTTCGTTCAAATTCAGGTTGCTCACATAGACTTCGTCGACACGCGCCATCAGCGAATTGATATTCATATACATAAACAGATTCATCGCCAGAATGATGATCAGCGTGATCGTGAAGGAAACGATCAGTTTGATCTGTATCGAGGCATTGTTCCACTTAGCTACCAGCATCTTCCACCTCCTGCAGAAGACGTCCCGCCTCCTCATTTCCGATCACATGGGTGCTGATCGGTATATAAGAACTCGTGTAACCGCTGTCCAGGTATTCCGTCAGCGCCCTGATACACTGCTTTCCTATCTCCTGCGTATCCACCTGTATCGTGGAGTAGATGATCTGTTTCTCTATCGCGTCCAAAATGGCGCTCGTGGAATAGTAACCCAGAATTTTCACCCTTCCGACGCGGTTGTAGTCCACCGCCGCCTGGTAGGTGCACTGCGTGTAGACGCTGTTCAGACAAACCATGATGTCAGGCAGATTTTCACTGTCGATAAAAATATCCCGAATCGCCTCCTCCGCGCTGAACGCCTCCGACGTGTCAATTTTCCTCACTTCGATCTCCGGCAGGTTCTCATCCCCCGGCTTCGCCTCGGATAAACTGTCCTGGATCGCGAAAGTGATCAGATTCTGTTTCGACTCCTGCATGGTGTCATCCGCCAGAATGCAGATCTTCGGATTCTGCATCTGCTCTGCGTCCACGATCTCCAGCACCTGTTTTCCGTACTCCAGCCCCAGGTCATAGCTGTTCACACCCACAAAGCACTGTCTCTGCGAGTCCTCGATATCCTGCCGCAGGGAGATCACCGCTATGTCTTTGTTCACCGCCTCATTGATTCTCTCCACGGTCTCCTCATTGTCCTCCCCGCAGAAAATAATTCCGTCTACCAGAGAGTTGTTGGCTATCCGCAGCAGATCCTCCGTCTGATAATTTACATTCAGATTTTCTCCCAGACGCTCCACGTAGGCGTTGGATCTTTTGCCCTCCTCCACCGCCGCCGCGTACACTTCATCCCAGAACTCCTGCTCCGCATTGTCCGTGATGAACACGTAGTGCCTGTCATACGTTTCATAAGTGCCTTTATCCGCCTCGCTCACCGTTTTCATTTTTGTGGAAAAATACACCGCGCAGGATACCGCAGCCGAAAGCATGACGACAAAGCCTGTCAGCATAATGCGAAAGGCTTTGTCCGCCGAAATATTTTTATCGCGCTTTTTTTCTTTTCCCATAAGATCCCTGTTTGCTCTCTATACTGATAAATGAGCCGTCTCTGTTGCTTTTTCGAGACGGCTCATATCGTTTCTATAGTGCAGCACTGCTATGTATGCTCTTTAGCAGAACGGATTCTCCGTCGGATACGGCAGGCTCTTCGGCTGGTTATAGTTGATATCCTCCACCGGAACGCCCAGATATTTGAACACTTCAAACAGAGATTTTCCGTAATGGCCAAACGCAACCGCGCCGTGATGAGGATAATTCTTCTCGATCAGCACATGACGGTAGAATCTGCCCATCTCCCTGATGGCAAATACGCCGATACCGCCGAAGGACTTTGTCGCCACCGGAAGTACCTCTCCCTGTGCCACATAAGCGCGCAGCTTGTTGTCCGCTGTGGACTGGAGACGATAGAATGTGATGTCACCCGGCATAATATCGCCCTCCAGCGTTCCATTGGTCACTTCCACCGGAAGATTTCTCGCCATGATCATCTGGTATTTCATCTCGCAGGAAGCCAGTTTCTTCGAACAGGTATTTCCGCAGTGGAATCCCATGAAAGTATCTTTGTGCGTATAGTCAAACTTGCCTTCGATGGACTCTTTGTACATATCTGCCGGCACGGAATTGTTGATGTCGAGCAGCGTAACGATGTCGTTGCTGACACAGGTTCCGATAAACTCGGAGAAGCAGCCGTAGATATCCACTTCACAGGATACAGGGATGCCCATACCCGTCAGGCGGCTGTTCACATAGCAGGGAACAAAGCCGAACTGCGTCTGGAATGCGGGCCAGCATTTCCCGGCGATGGCAACATATTTTCTGTAGCCTCTGTGCTCCTCCACCCAGTCGAGCAGCGTCAGTTCATACTGAGCCAGCTTTGCAAGCACTTCCGGTTTCTTGTTGCCTGCGCCCAGCTCCTCTTCCATCTCGGCAACCTTCGCCGGAATTCTCTCATCGTTCGCATGTTTGTTGAAGGCTTCAAACAGATCCAGCTCGGAATTCTCTTCGATCTCAACACCCAGATTGTAGAGCTGTTTAATGGGTGCGTTGCATGCCAGGAAGTTTAGCGGTCTCGGGCCGAAGCTGATGATCTTTAAATCGGAAAGTCCCACAAGCGCTCTCGCGATAGGCAGAAATTCGTTCATCATATCCGCACAGTCTTCCGCCGTCCCCACCGGATACTCCGGAATGTATGCGCCCACGTTGCGCAGTTTCAGATTGTAGCTTGCATTCAGCATACCGCAGTAAGCGTCGCCTCTGCCGCCCACCAGATCGTTCTGGCTCTCCTCCGCCGCCGCACAGAACATCTTCGGGCCGTCAAAGTGTTTCGCCAGAAGCGTCTCGGATATTTCCGGACCGAAGTTGCCGAGGTATACGCAGAGTGCATTACAGCCTGCTTTCCTGATGTCCTCCAACGCCTGCACCATGTGGATCTCGCTCTCCACGATGCAGATGGGGCATTCATAAATGTCCTCCGCGTCATATTTTGCCCTGTAGGCTTCCACAAGCGCTTTTCTTCTGTTTACGGAAAGGCTCTCCGGAAAGCAGTCGCGGCTTACGGCTACGATGCCCAGTTTGATTTTTGGAATGTTGTTCATGATAGTTGTTCCTCCTTATTATTAGTTCCGCAGATACCCTTCCAGCACACTTCTGTGGAGCTTACATTTGCGGCCGGCATGATGCGCCGTCCACAAATGAAGCTGTGTGCCGTCCGGGTATCTGCTGTTTTTAGTTCCATATTTTATACGGAGATATTTTCTCCGATCAGTCCGATGTGTGCGCCTGCGTCGAGACCGCCCTCGGCGTGGCCGATCAGCCATTTGTTCTTTGCCGTGATCAGTGCGTCCTCATAACCCGCATGTCTGCTGTCCAAAGGCAGATTCGTGTCCTTCGGCAGTACGATTCCGCAGCGGAAGCCATTGTCCCCTACACTGCAGGGTGCGTAGTGGAGCGTCGTCGCGTACAGTTCCACGCCAATTCCCCTGGGGCACAGGAAAGCTTCGATCTTAGACGTCTCGTACGTGTAATCGTCGGTAATGTCCTGTTGGCTGCCGAGCAGTAAGATCAGGTCATCCGCCGCGATATCCACCTCCGAAGAGCGGTGATATTCCACTGCGTTCAACAGATGGTTGTGCCCGTTGCAGTAGCCGATCTGAATCGGCAGTTCCCCGTAATACGCTGTCTCCAGCTTTTCCTTCACCGGGAGCGCTTCCAGGATGTCCACTGACGGCTCATAGACCACGCCGTCGGGAAGCGGTGTCTCCGCCAGTTTTGCCACAAGTTCGGAAAAATCAAATTCAGAGATCACTCTGCCGTATTTCCGAAAAGCGGCGTCTGTTACTTTTTTGATTTCCATAGTATCCTCCTATTCCAGCTGCTGCGCAACGGCACTAAAGAGCAAAGTCCGGGCAGTTACTGTTTTTATGTTATTTGATAATTTCAAATATCGGTTTGCACGCCGGGTATATCTCTTTGAACTGCTGGTATCTCGCGTCGTACTTCGCGGTCAGTTCCGGATCGGGCTCCACCGTGTCCACGACCTTCACCAGCTTTTCAGCGGCCTCCTCCACGGAAGCGAACTCGCCGCAGCCCACCGCTGCCAGCATACCGCCGCCGTATCCGGGGCCCTCCTCGCTCTCGATCACGTCTACCCTGATACCCAGTATATTGGCGATCATCTTCTTCCACAGCGGGCTCTTCGCACCGCCGCCGCAGATCTTCGTCCGCTCGATCTTTATGCCCAGAGATTTCGCCACCTCGAAGGAATCCCGCAGAGCAAACGCCACGCCTTCCAATACTGCCTGGGTCATATCCGCTCTCGTGGTGTCCATCGTCATGCCGATAAAAGTACCTCTCGCGTTCGGGTTGTTGTGGGGGGAGCGCTCACCCATCAGGTAGGGCAGGAAGTACACATGGTTCTCGCCCAGCTTTTCGATCTGCCCCTGCTCGCCTCCGAAGTCCTCCGTCTTCAGGATATCCTCCATCCACCACTTGTTGCAGGACGCCGCGCTCAGCATACAGCCCATCAGGTGATAGTGGCCGTCCGCGTGGGCGAAAGCGTGCAGCGCGTTGTATTTATCCACACCGAATTCTTTGGAGGAGATAAAGATCGTTCCGCTTGTGCCCAGGGAGATATTGCACATGCCGTCCCCGACCGTTCCGGTTCCCACTGCCGCCGCCGCGTTATCCCCTGCGCCGGCTATGATCTTCACTGTCTCGGGCAGCCCTAACTCCGACGCGATCTCGGGTTTCAGGGTTCCCACCACCTCGTAGCTCTCGAAAATCTTCGCCAGCTGCTCTTCTCTCACACCGCAGATCTCCATCATCTCTTTGGACCAGCAGCGGTTCTTCACGTCAAACAGCAGCATTCCCGAAGCGTCCGACACATCCGTGCAGTGTACGCCGGAAAGTTTGTATGCCAGATAATCTTTCGGCAGCATGATCTTCTCGATCTTCGCGAAGTTCTCCGGTTCCTTGTTCTTTACCCACAAAATCTTGGGCGCCGTAAAACCCGTAAAGGAGATATTTGCCGTGTACTCGGAAAGTTTATCCTTACCGATCACATTATTTAAGTAATCGCACTCCTCAAAAGTCCGCCCATCGTTCCACAAAAGCGCGGGACGAATCACGTTGTCCTCCTTATCCAGTATCACAAGTCCGTGCATCTGGCCGCCGAAGCTGATGCCCGCCACCTGGCTCTTATCGCACTCCGAGAGCAGCTCCTTCAGTCCGGCCATACTCTGCTCATACCAGTCCTCGGGCTTCTGCTCCGACCAGCCCGGGTTCGGGAAATACAGCGGATATTCCTTTGAAACGATTTTATGTATCTTTCCCTCTCCGTCCATCAGCAATAGTTTTACCGCCGATGTCCCCAAATCAATTCCTACATACAACATTCTCCGTTTAACCCTCCATTCCAGTTCCGTGGACACTTTTTCTGTCGTTCGTGTGCCGTTTTGTTTCCGTGCCCGCGCACGGTCTATGAATGTATTGTACACCAGCCCATCCGTTTTCGCAATTCTTTTTCTTAGCAAATACTATTTTCAGTAAATATACATGAAAATAGGAATAGCTTTTTGGGCAGTTTTACGGTATGATGATATCAGTATTTGCAGGAGAAGTTATTATGGCAACCATCAAAGAAATTGCAGAGCTGGCAGGCGTCTCCAGAGGCACTGTCGACAGAGTATTGAATAACCGCGGCTCCGTCAACCGGGAGACTGCGGAGAAGATCCGCGCGATCATCAAACAGCTTGACTACAAGCCGAATCCCGCCGGAATCGCACTTGCCGCCCAGAAAAAGAAATATCTGATCGGCATCATTCTGTTCAGCAGAAAAAACCCTTTTTTTGACGATGTGATGCAGGGTTTTTCCGACAAGGCGGAGGAACTGTCCCTGTACGGCTGTCAGATTTCCGTGAAGCGCGTGGCCTACCATCCCGAGGCACAACTTTCTGCCATCAAAGCCTGCCTGAAAGAGGGTGTCCAGGGTCTGATCATCACACCCTACAATGACGATTCCATACGGGAAGAACTCAATAAGCTGATCCGAAGCGGTGTTCCTGTCATCACGGTCAACTCCGACGCGGAGGGCGTGCGCCGTCTCGCCTACGTGGGAAGCGACTATTACAATTCCGGACAGGCCGCGGGTGCCCTGATGAAACTTGTCACATCAGGTCCCGTCAACCTCGGCATCATCAACGGCGACAACAATATTTTATGTCATATCCAGCGAGTTTCCGGCTTTGTGGATAAGCTCTCGGGGGATACTCGCTTTAAAGTTGTCTCCCAGGGGGAAAGTCTGGATGATGATGAGAAAGCTTATGAACTGGTCTCCCGGATGTTGGAAAAACATCCGGATATCAATGCCTTTTATTTTACGGCCGCAGGCGTCTACGGCGGATGCCGTGCCATCGCGAAGTTCGCTTCCGGCAGGGACATCAAAGTCGTCACTTTCGACGAAGTTCCCTCCACAGTGGAAATGATGCAGAAGGAGATCATCACTGCCACGATCTGCCAGGAGCCCTACTGGCAGGGATCGAAATCGCTGGAGCTGATGTTTGCCTGCCTGTCCGATGAGCAGGCGGAAATAAAGGACTCTTACTACGCGGAGTTGTCGGTGAAGATCAAGGAGATTGTCTGACTCAGAACGCAGGAGACCGCGGTAATCGCCAGACCGTTGGTCTGCTTTTACCGCGGCCCCTTTTCGCACACAAACATATTTCACGTTTTATTCGGTAATCTCTATCACCTCTCTGCGGTAATCCGAGAATGACTCCGTGCCGTCCTTTGTGATAAGGAACCCGTCCTCGATCCGCATACCGATCCGGTTCTCATCGTCCCCCAGATAGATGCATGTGCAGAATGTCATCCCCTCCTCCAGCAGATAATCCGAATTGGACTCGATCCAGGGATACTCGCCTTCCATCAGACCGGTACCATGGCAGGGGCCATATAAAATATGTCCTTCATATCCCAGCTCCTTCAATGTATTATAGTGTACGTCGCTCACCTCTTTTGCGTTGACCCCCGCTTTGGCTGTTTTCAAAATGGCTCTCTGCGCGGCCAGTCCCGCCTCGATCAGACCTCTCTGTTCCTCCGTCGCCTTTCCTATCACCACAGGCCGGCCCATCGTCGATGCGTATCCCTCATAGCGGGCCCCCACCTGTATATGTACCAGATCGCCCGGCTCGATCACCTTGTTCCGGCATCTGCTGATAGCCTGGTTGGAGTCCTTTCCCGTCAATATCCAGAACGGATAGGCTTCCCCTTCTCCGCCCTCCTCAAAGATCACCGACATCGCAATGCCCTTCACCTGATTCTCCGTCATCCCGGGGCGAATCTGTTCCACCACTTTTTTCATGGCAAGCTGAGTGATGCGGTAGGCCTCCCTCATGCAGGCGATCTCCGCGGGCGATTTCTCAGCCCTTATTCTGGATACCATCAGATCCGCTTTCACGATCTCCGGATCGCCTACTTCCGGCAGCGCTTCCTGCAGCGCCTCATAAATAACATGTGTAATTAAACAATTTCCGGCTATCCCCAGCCTCTTTATCCGTCTTCCCTCTGCGGCTTCTCTGATCACAGATGCAAAATCATCCAGTTTTGCTCCCGGATACTCGGGCTCTGAGGACTCCCTGAAACAGAGAAGCTTTCTGATCTTTTTGATTCTGGACACGCCCCCGGCAAAAGTGCCGCTCTCCGGACCTATGATCAGGATCGGCTCTCCCTCCTGCGCCATCAACACCCCGGCTGACTCGAAGGAGGGCCAGTAGTCGGAATAGTACCTGACATACTGAGGCTCCGCCTCATTCCCGTAAGCCAGAAGTATATCGATTCCCTCCTGTTTCATCTTCTCCTGTGTTTTACAGACTCTCTCTCTAAATTCCTGATCCTCAATTCGGATTTTCATAGCTAAACTCCTTTTATCCATATTCTGATTTTTGATATCATCATCTCCATTCTCTGCAGCATGCATCCACAAACGGTGACAGAGAAACGGCCCCGTCTTTTGTTATCACAAAGCCCTCCTCGATTCGATTTGATCCGCCGGGCAGCCCAAACAGACTGATATCGGTATTTACCGTCATTCCCTCTTTGAATACCGCCTCTGTCTTTTCGTCCGGATACGGAGATTCCGCTTCCGCACAGCCGATTCCATGGAGCGGAGGATACACATCGTATTTTGACAGCCCCTCCTCCTCATATACGTTCTTAACCGCCTTCACAAACTCCTTCATCGGAACTCCCGCCTTCAGATAAGGTATCCCGGCTTTTAACGCCTTCACCAGCACATCGATCACTCTTTTTGTCTCCTGGGAATAGTTTCCCACCGCAAAAGGCATCTCACATGTCGCCACATATCCTTCATATTGAACCGCAAGGGCGCACATGATCATATCGCCGTCCTCTATCACCTTATCCGTGGGACGCCCCACAATGCGATGCGTCCTTTCACCGCTCCCGAGGATCTGGAAAATAATATGCTCCGCGCCAGCCTTTCTCGCCGCCGCCTCCGCGATGCCGGCCGCTTCCAGCTCTGTCATTCCGATCAGGTCAGCCTGCATCATAGCCTTAAATCCTATATCTGCTATTCTCGCGGCCTCCTTCAGACACGCCACCTCATCCCCGCTTTTTTCCCTGCGAAGTTCAAACAGAAAATCGTTGCAGTCTACTGTCTCCGACTGAAAGGCCTCCTCGATAGAGCGGAACAGATCCACAGGCATTGCGTCTCTTCCGACGATCCCCAGGGTCTTAAGCTCCCCCTTATCCCGCAGTTCCTGTGCCAGCTTCCGAAAACTGCTGTAATGCGCTAACGGATACTCGATCTCATCCGGGACAGTCACACACAGAAAATCTGGCAGCAGTCTGATATCTTTCCAGACGCTCATCTCTTTTGCCACTTCCTCCCCCTCCGGCGCGCACAGGACAATAGGGTCTGTATTTTTTCCGACCAACAGTCCGCCCCTCTCAAAAATGGGCCAGTAGTTTGACACATAGCGCAGATTCTCTTTCCTGTATTCATCCCCATAGACAAACAATGCATCTATCTTCCGTTCTTCCATCTTCTCTTTTAACTTTTGGATCCTTGTTTCAAATTCTCTTAAAGAAATTTTGATTTTGCCCATTCTCATCCCTCCGCAAACCCCATTGTGGCCAAATACGATAAATTTGGTTGATTGATATCCATTCTTCCATACTGTACAACAATTCCAATATCGTTGGTAATGTTTAACGAGTACTGCTGCCCTACTCCCAGATTCAGGCCGCCGAACACCGGCGGCCTTTTTTCTTTTAGAAATCGAATTCGTCTACATTTTCCAGTGTAATATCCAGTAATTCTGTCATAATGATCTGGTCATCCTTTACTTCCACCACTCCGACTTCCGGCACATCCTGTCCGTCCTCGATCGATCCGCCGTCCAGGATCGTTTTTGCTGTATAAATTGCCAGATAGCCCAGTTTGCCGGGATGCCAGATATTTGCCTCCTGCATGGAACCGTCCTCCAGATAGGCCTTTGCCGCCGACGCTTCCACCACGCCGCTGACGATCACCTCTCCGTTTCTCCCCGCTTCTCCCACTGCCTGTGCCGCAGCCGGAGGCGCCGGTGTCGTCACACCCAGAACGCCCTTCAGATCCGGATAAGCCGTCATCAGATTCTGTGTGATGGAGTAGGCTTTCGACTGGTCATCATCGCAGGGTTCATATGCCACTCTGTTCATATTCGGATAATTCGCCTCCTGATATTCCGTCGCATATTTCGCCCAGGCCGAACAGTTCTGTGCCGTCAACACACTTGTAATGATCGCGTAATCGCCTTCCTCGCCCATATAATGCGCAAAGCGCTGCATCAGATGTTCGCCAAGCACCTGTTCCGAACAGCAATTAACATAAACTTCCCTCAGGTCCGTATTGTTTACATCCGAATCCCATGTGATCACAAGGATCCCCGCTTCCTTCGCCTGCTCCAGCACCGGTTCGATCGCGCTCGCGTCCAGAGGGGATATCGCAACACAGTCCACCCCTTTTGTGATCATATCCTGTACAATGTTCGCCTGACTGGCAGCGTCGCCGCTGGTCGGTCCCGTATAGATCACTTCGCACCCCAAATCCTCGGCCGCTTTCTGCCCCCACACGCCGGATGTCTCAAAGTAAGGAATTCCCACCTGCTGCGGGATAAGGGCTATCGTATACCCCTCGGAATCTCCCTGTGCTTCTTCCTCTGTGCTCTCTGCAGCTTCTTCCTGGGCTGGCGGCGCACTTTCCTGTGCCGTATCTTTGCTGCCGCACCCGCTCAAAAGTCCTGCGCACATCCCCATAACCAGTAACAGTGCAATCCTCTTTCTCATAGATATACCTCCTTAAGTTTTTATATTTTGAGTTAATTGCTCTCTTTTTTCCTGCGCTGCAATTTATGATTCTCTGTGATCTTATTAAATACCACCACCAAAATCAGGATGCTTCCCGTCGCCAGCTGCTGCCAGAAAGAAGAAATTCCCGCGAGATTCATAATATTACTGATCATCGCGAAAATGATCACGCCCACCACGGTTCCGCCTACGCCGCCGATTCCTCCGTCGATGCTCGTTCCTCCCAGCACAACCGCAGAAATACACGGCATTAAAAAGGAATATCCCATATCCGCTCTCGCCGTCGCCACCCTGGATACCTGTATATTTCCGGCGATACAGCACAATACCGAGCAGATAATATATGCAGCGAACAACACTCTTTCCGTCTGGACGCCGGAATAGGCGCTTGCCTTGCTGTTATTTCCGATGGCAATTAAATGCTTTCCAAACACCCTTTTTTTCAACACGACCGCAAGAATAACCGTCAACAGGACAAGTATGATCGCCTGCAGCGGAATCCCCGCTATTTTATTCTGCCCCAGAAAATAAAATTCTCTCGGTATATTGGAAATAGAATTTCCTTTGCTGAGTACCAGCGCCGCTCCATAAAAGAACATCTGCGTTCCCAGCGTGGCGATCATCGGCGGTATACCGATCACCGCCACGAGGACAGCGTTCAGGCATCCGCAGAGCACAGCTGCCGCCAGGCTCACCAAAACTGCCAATGCGATCGGCATGCCCGAGGTCAGGCACAGTCCGGATATCACTGCGCACAATCCCATGGTCGTCCCGGACGAGAGATCATTTCCGCCGGTGATGATCACTATTGTCAATCCAATCGCCATTATGCCCATCTCAGGCATCTGCTGAAAGATCGAAAGGATATTTCTTATGGTCAGAAAATTTCTGCTCGCTACGGTTCCAATCACAACAATCCCCAGAAAGGCTGCCAGCAAAACGATTCCATTCAGTGAAGGTCTGAGTTTTTTCATTTTTTCCATTACACTTTCCTCCTTAATCGATCTCAATCATCTGTTTTTTGGAATCCGCTTTTTTCTTGCGAAGCACATCGATCGTGACAGTGACGATAATAATCAGGCCATATACCAGCTTCTGCCAGTAAGTCGGCACATGGGCGACCACCAGTCCGTTTTCGATCACTCCCATCATCAGGACGCCGATCACCGTCCCGCCTATCGTCCCATATCCCCCCAGAATGTTTGTACCGCCTATGACCGCGGCGGCTATCACGTTCATCTCCCATCCGTTGGATCCGGAGGGCTGGCAGTTGCCGAGAATGCTGTCTAACACCAGTCCTGCAAGACCGCACAAAACTCCCGTGTAGGTGTACGTGAAAAATATCGTTTTTTTCAGGTTCACTCCGGCATACCTCGCCGCCTCCCTGTTCCCTCCCATCGCATAGATGGAACGGCCGAAATATGTATGCTTCAGCAGCCAGGCGGAAACCAGAAAGATCAACACGGCATACACGACAGGGAGCGGAATCCCGAAGACCGTTTTGGAAAAAGCGGTAAAATATTTCGGCAGATTCATCAGCCATCTTCCGTTTGTCATTACGAGAATTATGCCTCTGTAGATACTGTTTGTTCCCAGCGTGATAATAATCGGATGAATATCAAACCGGGATATCAAAAAGCCATTGATCGCCCCCGTCACAAACCCGATAAGAATCGCTGCCAGGACAAGCGTCACAGGGTTTCCAAACGGCGTCTCCGAAAGCAGCGCCAGCCAGGTCGCAGAAAACATCATCTGGCTCGCCACGGAGACATCGATACCCGCCGTAATCAGTATAAACGTCATTCCCGCAGCCATGATTCCCAGGGCAGTATTGCTGACCAACACGTTTTTGATATTGGTGTAGGAAAAAAATGTGGGGGAATAGATCGTCAGACCTATGCACAAAACCGCCAGAATCAAAAATACGCTTGTCTCCCTTCTCTCCAATAATTTTTTCATGCTTTTCCCTCCCCAAGAATTGCTTTCTCCATCATCAGATTCTGATCTCCCGTCTTTGTGGAATCTTCATGCACGATCCGTCCATGTCTCATGACGATAACGCGGTCGCTGAGCGCAAAAACTTCCTGCCATTCGGAGGACACCATAATGATCGCCATTCCCTGTCTTGCCAGATTTTTTAAAAGCTTATGGATCTCGGTCTTTGACGCGATGTCAACGCCATGCGTCGGCTCGTCTATAATCAGTATGTCCGGCTTTGTGACAAGCCATTTCGCCACGGCAATCTTCTGCTGATTGCCGCCGCTGAAGTTCTTCGCCATTTTTTCGATCTGCCCCGGCCTTATATTCAGCGTTTTTACGTATTCCTCCGATAAGCTTTCGGTCTTTTTGCCGTTGGTGAATCCAAGCCTGTCCAAAAGTTCCGACAGAACAGGCAGTGTGATATTATCCCGCATCGACATATTTAATATCAATCCCTCCTGATGCCTGTCCTCCGGGATAAAAGCTATCTTATGCCTCATCGCCTGAGAAACTTTTTTAAGTTCCACTTTCTTTCCATGGATAAAAATCTCACCTTCATCCGGCGGGTTTAATCCAAACAGCGCTTTGACAGTCTCGCTTCTTCCCGCTCCCACCAGCCCGGTAAAGGCCAATATCTCTCCTTTATGCAGAGAGAAGGAGATATCTTTAAAATTTCCCTCCCTGGAGATATTCTTAACCTCAAGGATCTTTTCCGATGCATGGGACTCCTCGTTCAGCGCTTCGTAGGAAACAGATCTGCCCACCATCATCTGCACAAGCATGCTCTCATCCAGTTCCTCAATGTTCTTGCAGCCCACATATTTTCCGTCCTTCAACACAGTCACTCTGTCGGAGACTTCAAAAACTTCGTCCAGTTTATGGCTGATAAAAAGAATCGCGATATTTTCTTTTTTCAATTTCCGGATGATCTCATAAAGCATCCGCACCTCACTGAACGACAGTGCCGCCGTCGGTTCATCCATGATCAAGAGCCGGGAACTCAGAGAGATCGCCCTCGCTATCGCCACCAGTTGCTGCTTCGCCACGCTCAGATTTCCGAGCAGCTCGTGAATATCCATCTGCACCGACAGTCTCTCCAGGGCTTCCAGCGCAATATTGTCGCACTCTTTCCAGTCTATCTTCCCTTTCTTCGAGCGGCCCAAATAAATATTTTCCGCCACAGTCAGATTCGGAAACAGGCTGAGATCCTGATGGATCGCGTTGATCCCTGATTGGATGCTGGCATGAACACTCGGAAATTCAACTTCTTTTCCATCCAGAAGAATCTTTGCGCCGGGATCCGGCTGCTGCACTCCGGATATGATCTTGATCAGGGTTGATTTCCCGGCTCCGTTCTCCCCCATCAACGCATGTACTTCTCCCTCCCGGATATTCAGGCTCACCTGATCAAGCGCTTTCACGCCCGGGAATGTCATACTGATATTTGACATTTCTAAAAAGACATGCTTCTCCATCCTTTTTCCTCCCTTATCTTTCAGACATTATTTTGTCCACTTTATACGGTTCCTAAAATTAGTTACTCGAGTAACTATGTACTATTTTAACTTACTCGAGTAACTATGTCAACTTATTTTTGCATTTTTGTCTATAATCTCTAAATTTTTATTTTATTTTTGTACAATTTTCCCGAATCCCATCTGTTTTTAACAGCACGTCCTGCGGTTTTTTGTCATTCAAATACTGGAGAAGTATATAGAATGCTTCCTCACCGATCTTTTCCTCTGGCTGAACCGCCTTGATAAAATCCCCTTCTATAATCTCTGATCCGTCAAAGTCCTCAAAACCGGCAATCGGGACAAAGGCTCTCCCTTTTTCCCTGAAGGCGCGCAGCACACCGTATACACAGAAATTGGTCCCGAGAATAACCGAATCAAACTCCACTTTATCCTGCTCCAAAATACGGCTCATGATCTCATAAGCCTGCCTCTTATCATAAATATCGTAATAGACAAACCTTTCGTCCCATCCGATTCCCGCCTCATCCAATACTTCCCTATATCCATCCATTCTGCAATGAATCGTATAATCCGATTTAGCCGTATTCAAAAACAGCGGTTTCTGACATCCCCGCTTCAACACTCTCCTCATGAGTTCCTGTGCCGCGGCTTTGTTGTCAAATAACGCCGCCGGATATTTTCCGCCTTCCACCGTGCGGTCGAAGCAGACGATTTTATAGGAATATACTTTCCGGAGTGACTCTTCATAGGAGACCGGAGATATTAAGATCCCATCCACCATCCGGCTCATCAGCATCTCCAGAACATGATTTTCCTTTTCCAGCTTTTCTTCCGTCGTGCAGATAATCAGACTGTAATCTTTGCTGTTTGCCAGTTTTTCTACTTTTTGTATGATGTTGGTATAAAACGGATTGCTCAGATGAGGAACGACGATCGCCAGTGTTTTGGTAGATCCCGTCTTTAAAGATTTTGCAATATTATTGGATATGTAACCCATCTCCCTGGCCGTCCTGCGGACCGTCTCGATCGTTTCGGGTTTATATGATCTGCCTTCCAGCTTATTATTCAATATATCAGACACCGTACACCTTGATAAATTCAAAGCTTTTGCTATGTCCTTCATGGATACCATACCGTGATCCTCCTTATACAATGGTTACTCGAGTAATCCCATTATATCTGTAATTGACGCATTTTATCAAGCCTTTCCGGACACAATGCATAAATAATTTCAATCTTCATCCCTGTATAAGCTGTAATAATCCGACTCCAAGTTATCCATCATCCCGGAAAACCATCTGTGGGCATCGTCGAGGGCTTTATTGTAGACGATCGGCGCCAGCTTTTTCTCGAACAGTTCCAGTATCTGCATCTGCTCTATGATACCGATCTCCTCGCCCCTCTCGTCGAGATAGAACGCCTTGATCTCGTCGTTCAGTTTTTCTTTTTGCCTGTCCGATAATTTGATCTGTGACAGAGGTTCACGTTTCCTCATAATGGTTCTCCGCCTTATTGTATATATTCTTTTAACTGTGGGTATTCTTCAATATGTTCTCTCACATAGCATCTTTTAAATGCCGCAAATGCCGATTCTCTCTTTAACAGCACTTTTAATTTCCTCAGCAGAAAACCGGAATCAGGATCTTTCTTCAGACTTTCCAGATTATCGAAAAGAAGATTCATTTCTTTTTGCAGTTCTTTCATTCGCATTTCGCTTTTATAAACCCGCATCCCCGTATTCCGCAGATTGAATGTTTCCCATATAAGCGACATTGTTCTGTCTATCGCCGCATCCTCCCGAGACGACAGACGCTTTAACTCAATCTCGCCCTCTTTCAGCCCGAACGATATCTCTTTCTCCGGGTCCGACCTGCAACAGTCTAAAATACCTTCATCATATTTGTTCTGATTTTTCACGCCGTTACAGTGTCCGCAAGCCCAGAACAGGTTGTTCCAGTCAAACTTCCGCTCCGGATATCTGCCGTTTTTGTGAGGGAATAAATGTTCAACCTGCGGATCCTGCAAATTCTTCAGCTCACAGATATAACATTTATTGTGGAAATCTTTCTTTAGCCTCTCCACAACATCCGGTTTCTCATAGCTTCCGGTTTTCTTTTGTTCTTCTACGGCAAGGGAGCACGGCGCAGGATACGACCTCTCTATCTTAACCATCCATATCCTCCCGCTTTGAAAGCTCCAGTTTCAGCCGCTGATATTCCGTCGTGATTCCAAGGGCAAGGTAATCCGGAACTTCATCCAGGAACATTTCCAGATTCGTAATCTCCTCAAAGTCTTCGTCCGTCAACACCTCTTTTTTAACCAGCGCCTGATACCGCTCAAATTTCTCTTTCAGCTTGTCCGACAAAACACTGGCATTAAAATATCCCTCCACAATTCCGTCATAAGGAATATCCGACAGGCCGTTTTCTACCAGCAGACGCTGTTCCAGATCATAGATCACAATATCGTCCAGGCTGTTCAGGACAAACGGAGAATGCGTTGTCACAATAAACTGAATATTGGGGAACATTGCAGTCAGCAGTTTTAATATCTTTTTCTGCAGTGCAAGATGGAGATGTGTCTCTATCTCGTCAATCAGGACAATCCCCGGCATATCATAGCGAAACTTTCTCTCCGTGCGTTTTTCCATCCTGATCATAAGATCCACAACGATATCTAAAATGGCTGCATACCCACTGGAGAGCATATTAAAATCATAGAGTTCTTTTCCGGGTTCTTTGATATAGAAGCAGAATGTCTCCTCATCAAAATCCAGCTTCAGTCGGTCGTTCTCAAAAACATCCCGCATCAGCTCCTCAAATTTATCAAACCATTCCTGGATACCGTCCGCCTTTTCTTTCTTATTTCCCGACAGAGCCAGCGCCTGCGTCATTTTCAGATCCAACAGATATTTTACAAAGTTCTTTCGCGGATTCTCATATATTGTATAATTATCTAACAATGTAACCTTTTCAACATGTCTCGATATTTCGGCCTCAAAAATTCTCTCCGCTCTATAGTAGGCAACAATAAATCCGCCCTCCTCAAACGCATAGCGCACTCCTTTATCGGTGCAATTCAGTTCAACGATAAAACCCTTTTTAATTTCCTCCAGTTCTTTTTCCATTCTTTTAACAGTAGTTTCTCTGTCTGCTATTTCCTGTTCTCCCATGTTTCTTTTTTGAGCGGACAATAAATTATTTTTCGCTATTGAAAGTTGTGATTTGACAAGCGGCAATCGATTTGTTGTGGTAATCACATCAAAATACTCCGAAAGACTATTCAGTATCGTCGTCTTCCCGCTTCCGTTTTTTCCGGTAAAAATCAGATGTTTCTTTTTGTCTTTCGCCAGAGGAATCTCAACGTAATCCAGATTTCTTACTTTCTCCAATGTCAATTTTGTGATAAATATATTTTCCATTCCGGTCCGCATTCCTTTCACTTTGTCAAGACATAAAACAATTAATAATCTACAGAAAGTATACCATACCTTTTTTTTAAAGACCATCCAAACTTCGCGGAAGCCCTCGCAATAAATTTTATTTTAAATACCTGTAGAGCAGCTCCGCCGCACTGCTTTTTCTCTGTCCCTTATCCGAGACGATCTGTATGGAGCGCTTCGGCAATTCGCAGTTTATTCTTATCTGCACCAGCCTCTTCTCTCTCAGTGACTCCCGCGCCAGCTTTTCCGGTATAAAGCCGATCCCCAGATTATTCTCGATTAACGGCAGTATCAGGTCCGACGTCGCCACCTGCATATCCGGCTCCATATCGATTTTGTGCCCGGCAAAAAATGCTTTATACATCTCATAGGTCGCCGTCCCCTCCCCCAGGCCGACCCAGGGATAATTTTTCATGTCTTCCGGCTCCAGTTTCTTTTTGCACAGCTCCCCGTACGCCGTCCCGCCAGCCAGTATATCTTCAAACTGCAACAGCTCTTCGCTCCGGAGCGCGTCCGGCATCGCAAAGGGTGTTGTGACCACCGCAAAATCCAGCTTGCCTTCGAGGAGCCTGCCTGTGATCTCCGGCGTCGTGTGGTTGTGGATCTTTATTCTGACCGCCGGGTACTCTCTCTTAAAATCGCGCAACACATCCAGCAGAAACAGGTGCAGCGCCGTCTCCGTCGCCCCTATCTTCACCGTGCCTCCGCTCCCCGGCTGTCCTCCTATCTCCTCCTGCGCCGCGAAGAGATGTCCACAGGCGATCTCCACATGGGAGTAGAGGCGTTTTCCCTCCTCCGTCAGACTAATTCCCCTCGCCTCCCGGATCAGCAGTCTGCAGCCCATCTGCGATTCCAGCAGTTTCATGATCCGCGTCACATTGGGCTGATTGCTGCCGAGTGCGGCGGCAGCTTTTGTGATATTCCCATACCGCGCCACATAATAAAATATTTTATAGTACTCAAAATTTATATCCATATATTATTTATATGCTTTCTATATTTTATATATATTTTTAGTATTTATTGTAACGTAGTATAATCCATATTTGGAATTGTGTAAACAGAAAAGGAATGATTATCATGAACAAAGATTTGACGATCGGAAAACCTGAGACAGTATTGTGGAAATTCTGCCTTCCCCTGTTTGGCAGCATTATCTTTCAGCAGCTCTACAATATCGCCGATTCTCTGGTGGCCGGAAAATTTATCGGGGAAAATGCGCTGGCCGCTGTCGGGAACAGCTATGAGATCACATTGATCTTTATCGCTTTCGCCTTCGGCTGCAATATGGGATGCTCCGTTGTGGTCTCACAGCTCTTTGGCGCCAGGGATTACACCAGACTGAAAACCGCTATATCCACAGCCTGCATTTTCAGCGCCTTCGTCTGCGGCATACTGATGTTTATCGGTATCTTGGGATGCAGTCCGCTGCTGCAGCTGATCCGAACGCCGCGGGAAGTCTTCGCTGACTCAAAGCTGTATCTGGACATTTACGTGTGGGGACTGCCTTTCGTATTTTTCTATAATATTGCCACCGGCATCTTTTCCGCCCTGGGCGATTCCAAAACGCCTTTCTGTTTCCTGGCCGTATCTTCCATGTCAAATATCGCCGTGGACATTCTGTTTGTAAAGGCTTTTCACATGGGAGTGGCAGGCGTTGCCTGGGCGACTTTTCTTTGCCAGGGAGCCAGCTGCATCCTGGCCGTTCTCGCCGTGTGGAAAAGACTGGGGAAGATTCAGGCCCGGAAAAAACCGCCGATTTTTGACCGGACTCTTCTGAAAAATATTCTGGTCATCGCCATCCCCAGCATTTTGCAGCAAAGTTTTATCTCTGTCGGAAATATTCTGATTCAAAGTGTCATCAACGGATTCGGCGCTTCTGTCATGGCAGGCTACTCCGCCGCGGTAAAGCTCAATAACCTGGTCATTACGTCCTTCACCACGATCGGCAACGGTATCTCCAATTTTACGGCCCAGAATCTCGGTGCACATAAATACGAAAGGATCCGGGAGGGATTCCACGCGGGAATTAAAATGGTGTGGTGTCTGTGTATCCCTTTCTGCATCCTTTACCTTTTCTTTGGGAGATATCTGCTTCTTCTGTTCCTGGAGAAAGGGTCTGTGGACGCTCTGATGACCGGAAGACAGTTTTTATGGATACTTTCCCCTTTTTATTTCATTGTATCCGCTAAATTAATCGCGGACGGCATTCTCCGGGGAGTCAGCGCCATGCGCCAGTTTATGACTGCCACTTTCACCGATCTGATCCTGCGGGTCGTTTTGGCTTTTGTCCTCTCCGATCTGACGGCTTCCGCGACAGGCATCTGGTGTTCGTGGCCCATCGGATGGTGTATTGCCACAGCGCTCTCCATCTCTTTTTATAAAAAGAAATTCCGAAAGCTCACAGAATCCTAAAAACGCCGCAGGGGGTATACCCTGCAGCGTTCTTTTTACAAGCTTTCCACAAACCTCATAAACGCACTCTGTCCTTCCTCCGTCCGCTTATACACGCCTGCATCCTCCAGCACCTGCATAAACACGAACCCGATCTCCTTACGCAGGATATCGTGGACATTCCCCTCGTCTATCTTCTCATACTTCGGCAGAAATTCCTCCACCCAGTCGGCATGTTTCTCCAGCGCTTCGTCGCCTCGAATATCCTTACCGGTCAGTATCGCCCCGGCGAGCTGTTCCATCTCCCCTTTCAGGCGGGCAGGCAGAACCGCCAGTCCCATCACCTCGATCAGGCCGATGTTCTCCTTCTTGATATGGTGCAGGTTCGCGTGGGGGTGGTATACGCCCAGGGGATGCTCTTCCGTGGTGATATTGTTGCGGAGGACCAGATCCAGTTCATACTTATCGCCGCGTTTTCTGGCGATCGGCGTAATCGTATTGTGCGGTTCGCCGTCCGTGTACGCGTAGATAAACGCCTCCTCGTCCGTGTACTCCCTCCAGGCCTCCAGGATATGATCCGCCAGCGCGATGATCCTGTCCGTGTCCTCTCCGCTCAGTCGGATCACCGACATCGGCCAGTTCACAATGCCGCTCTCCACATCCTCATAACCTTTGATCGTGAACGTCCTCTCCACCGGAGCCTTCGCCATCGCGAACTCATAGTGTCCGCCCTGGAAATGGTCGTGGCTCAAAATGGAACCGCCCACGATCGGCAGATCCGCGTTGGAACCCACAAAATAATGCGGGAACTGTTTTACAAAATCAAACAGCTTGCAGAACGTGCCGTGTTCTATTTTCATCGGCACATGTTCGCCGTTAAAGACAATGCAGTGCTCATTGTAATACACATAAGGCGAATATTGGAAGCCCCATCCGCTGTCCTGGATCGTCACCGGGATAATGCGGTGGTTCTGCCTCGCCGGATGGTTCACGCGCCCCGCGTAACCCACATTCTCCATGCACAGAAGACACTTCGGATAGCCGCTCTGCTTCGCCAGCTTCGCCGCCGCGATCGCCTTCGGATCCTTCTCCGGCTTGGACAGATTGATCGTCACGTCCAGATCGCCGTATTTTGTGGGAGCCACCCACTTTTGATCTTTCACGATTCGATATCGTCTGATGTAATCGGAATCCTGGCTCAGCTTATAGAAGAAATCCGTCGCCTCCCTGGGGGATCTCCCGTACAGCTCATGGAATTTCCGAATCACCTCGTTCGGCCTCGGCATCAGCATGCTCATGATCTTCGTGTCGAACAGATCCCGGTGGGTTATGTCGTTTTCCGGCATCAGGCCCGCCTCATGCGCGTAGTCCAGCATCTCCCTGAGAATCTTTTCCAGGCCCGCGCCGTCAGCTTCCTTCGCCGCAGCCGGTATCTCCTCACAGACGTCCCCCATCTCGTCCAGCTGAAACAATTCCAACAGCCTGTTTACCGTAAAGATCTCGTCCTCCCGCTCGACCAGTCCGGTGTCCAGCCCATAGTTTACAAGTGCTCTGATATTACTGTAAATACTCATATCCCTCTCCGTTCCGCGGCTTCGTCCGATCCGCTCATCACCCTTTGTCTTATAATATGTACGGCCCGTCCCCGATCTCCACGATATAGAACTCAGCCGTCTTCCCGGTCTTCTCCTCATAGGCTTTCTCAACCTGCTCCTTAAAGGTATCGATCGCCTCGTCTCTGACGATGCTCACCGTGCAGCCGCCGAAGCCGCCGCCCGTGATGCGGGAACCGATCACGCCGGGAATCTTCCACGCTTCATCCACCAGAACATCGATCTCCTCGCAGGACACTTCATAATCGTCCCGAAGGGAGACATGGGATGCATTCATAAGTTCACCGAACTGTTTGATATCGTTATTTTTCAGAGCTTCCACGGCGCGGATGGTTCTCTGGTTCTCATACACCGCATGTCTCGCGCGGCGCACCCGCACCTCATCCCCGATCGCGGATTTATGCTTCTCAAACTCTTCTTCGCTCAGATCTCCGAGTCCCCTGATATCCACAACTTTCTGCAGTTCCGCCAGAGCGGTCTCGCATTCGCTTCTCCTCTGGTTGTACGCGGAATTGACGAGACTGTGCTTCACTTTGCTGTTTGTCACCACAACTTTGGCCCCCTCCAGGACAAGCGGTGCATACTCATAGGACAGATTCGCCGTATCCAGAAAGATCGCGTTGTCCTTTTTCCCCATGGCGGAGGCAAACTGGTCCATGATACCGCAGTTCATGCCGTTGTAATTGTTCTCCGCATACTGTCCGATCAGCGCCAGGTCCACATTTGTGGCGTCAAAACCGTACAGATCCCTCAGGATAAAGCCTGTCAGCACTTCCAGAGAGGCCGAGGAGGACAGACCGGAACCGTTGGGAATATTGCCGAAGATAACCAGATCCATGCCGCAGGGCATCTCGAATCCCCTCTTCGCGAAGGTCCACATTACTCCCTTCGGATAATTTGTCCAGTCGGATTCTTTCGGCTCATTCAGATCATCCAGCGCGGATTTTATCAGACCTGTCCGCTCAAAATTCATAGAATAAAAATGCAGTTTGTTGTCCGAGCGTTTTCTCGCCGCGCCGTATGTACCGATCGTCAGCGCGCAGGGAAACACATGTCCGCCGTTATAATCCGTGTGCTCCCCGATCAGATTCACACGCCCGGGAGCAAAATACACCTTCACGCCCTCCGCATCTCCAAACAGTTCCGCAAATTTCTTCCGTAGTTTCTCTTTCATTTTCACCCTCCATTCTTTTTTGCTTTACCCTAAAAATCCACCTCATCCGGCAGCGCGCACTGGCCGCCCAGATTTTTCAGCTCATCGATGGTCCTCATCTCCTCCGCCGTCAGCTCAAAATCGAAGACATCCGCATTCTCCGCCATTCGATCCGGATTTACCGTCTTCGGCAGCGGCAGGATACCGTGCTGCATGACCCAGCGGATGCAGACCTGGGCGGTTCCCTTTTGATATTTCGCCCCGATCTCTCTCAGCACCTCATTGTCC
The DNA here is from genome assembly GCA_003611955.1 of bacterium 1XD8-76. GTDB lineage: Bacteria > Bacillota > Clostridia > Lachnospirales > Lachnospiraceae > 1XD8-76. The sequence continues at coordinate 480,837 of RAZE01000001.1, read as the reverse complement.
AGGGCATCTTTTCTCCCCAGAGGGCTCCACGCCTCCACCACAATATCCTTTTTCCGGCAGTACTCGCTGATCTCCAGCTGTGCCCAGCCCGGATGAAATTCGATCTGGTCCACCATCGGTTTCACCTTCGCCCCCTCCATCAGCTCTTCGATATGATGGGGCAGGAAATTGCTGAGGCCGATCGCCCTTATTTTTCCCTCCGCATACAGCTCTTCCAGCGCTCTCCATGTATCCGCATTGATCTTTTTCGCCTCGTCCCCGAACTGTTTTTTATTTGCGGGCCAGTGGATCAGATACAGATCCATGTATTCAAGCCCCAGCCGTTCCATGCTCTCCGCGAAGGCCTTCTTTGTGTTCTCATATCCTCTGTCCGTATTCCAGACCTTGCTCGTCACAAAAATCTCTTCCCTTGGAACGCCGCACTCTCTGACCGCTCTGCCGACTCCCGCCTCATTTTTGTAAAAAGCCGCTGTATCGATATGGCGGTAGCCCGCCTTTATGGCCGCGATCACCGCGTCGTAGACCTCCTCCTCAGACGTCTTGTAAGTCCCGTAGCCGATACAGGGAATCGTTTTTCCGTTATGCATCGTAAAACTGTCCGTCAGGCTTCCATACCCCATATATTCCTCCTCCTTTTTAAATATTATATCTTTTTATCTCTTCCGTTACAATAAAATATTCTTCGGTTATCTTCTATTTTCTCCTCAGATCCTCCGATCCTTCCTTCTCCTCTATCAGTTCCTCTATCCTGTCCATCAGAACCTGCTCCGCCGCGATCTTCTCTCTTCTGGCGATCTCACACAGAGCGAGGAGCGCGTCTCCGAGCCATTTTTCCACCTGTTCTTTTTCCGTCCCCTCCCCGCAGACGGAGAGTTCCCTCGCCGCCGCCAGCAGCCTGTCCGAGGTCTCCTCCCCGGACGGCGCCTTCTCATACAGCTTGTCTATCTTCTTTAAGACCTTGGGTCCCCTTGTCAGGGAAGGAAGCTCTCTGGGAATCTCCCGAAGCGGCGAGGCGATCCAGCTCTTCCCCTCCTTCTCTTTCTTCTTGATCTCATCCCAGTTTTGCAGCACCTGTTCCGAGGTGTCCGCCTGCGCGGTCCCGAAAATATGGGGATGCCGTCTGATCATCTTTTCCGAGACTTCCTCCACCACATCCTTCATCGTAAAAAGTCCCTCTTCCTCCGCGATCACACTGTGCATTACCACCTGCAGCAGAATATCTCCCAGCTCCTCCCGCATATTCTCCGCGCTGCCGCTCTCGTGGTAGATCCGAATCGAGCTGACGAACTCCGCCGCCTCCTCCATCATGCAGGGGCGCAGACTGTCGTGGGTCTGCTCTCTGTCCCAGGGGCAGCCATCCTTCGCCCGAAGTTTTTCTATGATCTCTACAAAATTTTCAAATCGGTATTTGTCACTCATCTAATCCATCTCCACTAAATCCAAAAACGAATAGCTCACGTTTTTCTCTTCTTCATCCATCTGTATCGTATAGGACTTCGCCACATACCCTGTCTTGCGCAGTGTGAGCGTATGGGATCCCGTATCTTTTTTGAAACTGCAGGGCGCGATCCCGATATAATTTCCGTCCAGATAGACCTCCACTCCGACCGGCGCGTCCACCGTTACATAGTAGGAGAGTGTGCTCGTCACCGGTGTGTTTGTCTGACCGTTTCCCGCATTACCCGCCCCGGAGTTGTCTGCCCCCGTATTATTGTTATTTCCGTCCGCTGTCGTTCCGTTCTGATCGTTGTTATTTCCCGCCAAATCCGAGGATGTGATGCCGCTGTAGCCTCTCTCATTCAGGATCCGGTTCACCTCCTCCAGTATTTCACTGTCGGAAAGCACATCATTCCCCGACACATCGTTGCCGGAAACATCGCTGTCGGAAGTATCCGCCTTCATGGTCACCTCGATACCGGCGGATTCCTGTCCCACTTTCAGATACTGGCTTATCGTCTCATAGCCTTCCGCCATCACGATCATCTGATGTATGCCGTACTCCAGTCTCACCGGCGAGCCGTACTCCGTCTTATCCCCGTCCAGGTAGAGCGTCGCATCCTCCGGCGTGATCGTAAACACCACCGTCCCGTACTTGGGATCTTCCCCTTTCAGATCCCCCACATCCAGTTCCAGCTCCATATTTCTGCGTATCTCGATCTGTTTTACACCGCTTGTCCCTTTATTGCTGATGATGACCTGGTGCTTTCCCTCCGGCACGGTCAGCAGCATATTCTCCGTCACCCTCTGGATCGTCTTCTTCCCGATCTCGATCCAGCCGTCATAGAAATATTCCTCGTTTTTCAGCCGGACATAGCCGTGCCCTTTTTCCACCACAATGCTGTAAACATCCGACCCCACGCCGCGAAATGTCAGAATATCGACAGGGTTGATATCGATCAGCTCCCCCTGTTTCTCGTCCGCTATGACGACCGTATCCTCCGAATAAGCGTAGACGGCGGATCCCACCTCAGCCTGAAATTTTTCCTCGTTCAGTTTGTACTCATCCATGTTTTTGTGAACCCAGGCGTCACCCGAAATCTGCAGCGTGTTTAAGCGCTTTCTCTCCTTAAAGAAAGTGATGTCCACCACTTCGCCTTTCTGCAGCTGGGTGACAGAAATGACCTTGCCGTATTTGTCATAAAAAAAAGTCGTTCCGTCGTAGCCAAGCGTATACTGACGCTTTTTTTCCATGTTTTTCAGCGTGATATTCTTTTCATCCATATCGATCTGCGCCACCACGGCGGTATCCGCTGAGTCAAAGATCCCCTTATCCGCCGCCACAAACCCGGTATCGTTTTGTTCCTCCTCATTTTTATCCTGACGACCACAGGACATCAAAAACAGCAGGCAAAATAGTACCGCTATTCCTGCTGCTGTCTGTTTTCTCCTTCGTCTCTTCACCATTCTGCTCCTTTCGCGCCTTCTCTCCGTGAATATATACTTTATGCGCGCTGCCTATACCATGAACCTTTCCCCGATCACACTTCTGATAAAATTCTTTCTGCGTGCCTCCTGCTCCAAAAGCACCTCCAGCTTTTCTCTGTTTTTATCAGGGATAAAAGCTTTTCCTCTGTTATAATAATAATTCACTATCTTCCAGAATTTTTCCGGATAGCTGAAACGGTAATAGAGCCATCTGCCATCCTCCGGCGTAAGTTTCAATTCCCTCTCATAAGCGTTGAGCAACGCCTCCCCGACCTCCGCCTGCCAGTCACTCTTTTCCAGCATTTTCCGACTGAAGTGATAGATATCCCTGCTCCTGTCATCCCGGACACACTTTTCAAAATTCATCAGCCGCACATCGCTCCCGCAAAACAGTACATTGTGATACTGGAAATCGCCATGGCACAGAATTTGATATACATCTCCCACGGTCTCTCTTTTCAGCTCCTCCAGGACAGTCACCGCCTGCTCCAGGAACAGATCGTAATGTCGCTGCAGGAAATGCTCAAAATCACTTTTCTGACTTTTTTCTTTCAGAAAGCGCTTCACTTTTTTCAACTCCCGGTTATGCTTTTCAAATTCCTGGAGAACAAGAGGCACTCTCCTCTCTTCCTCATCAAAAGAATCCATAAAATCGCCGCTCAGCCTGTGCAGTCTCGCCAGTGTCCGCATAGCGGTACAGCCGTCCGAAAGAGCCTCTCTGCTCCCTCCGATACTGCATTCTCTGCCCTCCACATAGGTTTTCACAATATAGCCCGTACCGTCCGCGTCCCGGCTCAGCAGCTCTCCGTCCCTGTTTCTGAAAAGTTCCTCCGCCTGCAGAAACCCCCTCTCTCTTAAAAAGGCCAGAAATGCGTCCTGAAGCAGAAGTTTCTCCTTACTGCTGTTACATTCTTTTAAAATAAAAAGCCCTTTGTCACTCTCACAAAGAATAGCGCCCCGCACCTTCCAGGTACGAAGCACTTCCAGGTCATACCTCTCCAACACATTCATTGCCTTCGGTTTCACAATGCAAGCCTCCTGAAATTGTTCATAACCTATCTTATGAAACAAAAAGGCGAAGTATGTTATAAATATTGGTCCAAATTTTCTAATAAATACTCTTTTCTATTATGTGTCGGATCTCCCAAAACATCCGTCAACATTCTCTGTAATATTTCTCCCAGTTCCCTTCCGGGCTTCAGTCCCTTCTCCAGAAGATCTTTTCCGCTCACCGCCAGATCTCTCAGGGATAAGCAGTCTTTCTTCTCCTTTATCTCCCGATACATCTCCTCCAGCCGCTCCTGCTTCGCCAGCTTTTCTGTCCGGAAATATTCGCTCTGCGCGAGAAGATCCGCCCGATTTACCTCAAACATGTCCGGAAACGCGTCATCCCCGATCTTCGAGATCAGCCGACGCACCGTGGAAATCTTCACATTCTCCTCCAGGTCGATGGACCAGTCGTGGAACTCCACCAGACGGCAGACTTTTTTTATCGTATCATTGTCAAACTTCAGCCTGCGCAAAATATCTTCTGCCAGTCTTGTGCTCTCCTTCGCATGTTTTTTAAAGTGATCTTTTCCTGTTTCATCCGTCGTTTTCGTCAGCGGCTTTCCGATATCATGCAAAAGCATGGCAAGCCGCAGCACCCTGTCGGCTCTGACAGCCCTCATCGCCTGCAAAGTGTGCTCACCGACACTGTAACAGTGATGGGGATTATTCTGCTCCGTCTCCATACAGAGATCAAACTCCGGCAGAAAGACCTTTGTGATTCCCAGTTCATACGCCCTGCGCAGATAATCCGGATGCGGGGAGACCAGCAGTTTTACCAGCTCCACCCTGATCCGCTCCGCGCTGACGTCTTCTAAATTCCCCGCCAGCTTACAGGCCGCCTTTTTCGTCTGCTCCTCTATCTCATAGCCAAACTGCGCTGAAAAGCGCACGCCCCGCATTATGCGCAGGGCATCCTCCGAAAATCTCTCCTGCGCATCCCCTACGCAGCGGATGAGCTTTCTCTCCATATCGCCGATGCCGTCAAAGATATCCACCAGGCCCTGCGCCGGATGATATGCCATCGCATTCACCGTAAAATCCCGGCGCTTCAAATCTTCCTCCAGAGATTTTGTGAATACGACACTTTTCGGATGCCTGTTGTCCTCGTACTCCCCGTCGATCCGGTAGGTCGTCACCTCATAACCCGTTTTCTGCAGCATCACCGTCACGGTGCCGTGCTGAATACCGGTATCTATGGTACGCCGAAACAGCTTTTTTACCTGCTGCGGATCGGCGGATGTGGTGATATCCCAGTCATCGGGCACCCGCCCCATGATCGAATCCCGCACACAGCCGCCCACCGCATAAGCCTCAAAGCCCGCTCCGTTCAGTGTATTGATAATAAATGTCACCTGTTCAGGCAAAGTAATTTTTATATCTTTTTTCATATTTTATTTAACAGGCCGGACTTAATAGGCCCTGCCCCAGTAAACCATCTTCTTCGCGGGTTTGCCGCAGCAGACGCACACATCCGACAACTGTTCCTGTTCAAAAGGCATACATCTGCTGGTCACAGACAATTCTTCCTTGATCTTATCCTCGCAGTCCTGACATCCGCACCACATGGCTTTCACAAAACCTGCCTTCTCACCAAAGATCTGCTTAAACTCCTCATAGTCCTTCGCAACATAAGTATGAGAATCCCTGTGAGCCCTCGCGCGCTCCAGCATCTCTGTCTGCATCTTCTCGAGCAGCTCTTTCACCTTTCCGGCAAGCTCCCCGAACGGCACTTCCATCTTATCTCTCGTATCGCGGCGGCAGATCACACACTTTCCTGCTTCGATATCCTTCGGTCCGACCTCGATGCGCAGAGGAATCCCGCGCATCTCCTGCTCGGAGAACTTCCATCCCGGGCTCTTATCGCTGTCATCCACCTTCACGCGGAAGTCCTTCAACATCTCTTTCAACTCCGCCGCCTTCTCCAGCACGCCTTCCTTCCTCTGCTGGATCGGGATGATCGCCACCTGAACCGGCGCAACCCTGGGAGGCAACACCAGCCCGGAATTATCGCTGTGCACCATGATCAGTCCGCCGATCATGCGGGTGGACACGCCCCAGGACGTCTGGTGTACATATTTTAATTTGTTATCTTTATCCGTAAACTGAATACCGAACGCCTGCGCAAAGCCGTCCCCGAAATTATGGCTCGTCCCGGACTGCAATGCCTTTCCGTCGTGCATCAGCGCCTCCACCGTATAGGTAGCCACCGCTCCCGCGAAGCGCTCCTTCTCCGTCTTCTGCCCTTTGATCACGGGGATCGCCAGCACCTTCTCCAGAAATTCCGCATAGACATGGAGCATCTGCAGCGTTCTCGCCTCCGCATCCTCCGCCGTCGCATGCGCCGTGTGCCCCTCCTGCCACAAAAACTCGCGGCTGCGAAGGAAAGGCCTCGTCTCCTTCTCCCAGCGCACGACGGAACACCACTGGTTCAATACCTGCGGCAGGTCCCGGTAGGACTGCACCACATTTTTATAGTAATCACAGAACAACGTCTCGGATGTGGGGCGCACACAGAGTCTTTCCTGCAGCTCCTGCTGCCCGCCGTGCGTTACCCACGCCACCTCCGGCGCAAATCCCTCCACATGGTCTTTCTCCTTCTGCAGAAGGCTCTCCGGGATGAACATGGGCAGATAAGCGTTCTGCACTCCCGTCTCCTTGAACATATCGTCGAGCTGCTTCTGGATCAGTTCCCAGATCGCGTATCCCGCCGGACGGATCACCATACAGCCCTTGACGCTCGTATAATCGATCAGTTCCGCCTTCTTCACGACGTCTGTATACCACTGCGCGAAATCCTCCTCCATGGAGGTGATCGCTTCCACTAATTTTTTGTCTGCCATCTTCTTGTCCTCTCACTCTTTCTTTTTTCTGTATCTGTATCGCTTTAGGGCAATTATACTTTAAAAGAGGATGTAAGACAAGAATTTTTCTCCATCTTTCCTTCCGACAGATCTTTCGCCACAAATGAAAAAAGGGAATACCCTGCAAAAGAGTACTCCCACTAAATTTCTAAGTAACAGTCGAATAATGATCCTTTATGCCATCATTTACATCTGCTTTCTATGGATCCGTTCCATATCGCTGGTGGTGATATCCAGATGTTTGCGCATTTCCTCCACCGCCTGCCCCGCGTCATGCCGCCTGAAACATTCCAAAATTTTGGTGTGAGGTTCGATGGCATTCTGGTATACATTCTCATTCATAAAGGATTCTGAACGGTATTGCCTGAACGCTTCCAACAGCTGTGCATTGACATTGATCAGAAGCTGGTTTTTCGTGATGGCAAAAATCGTGGTGTGGTACAGTTCATCCAGCATGATCAGTCTGGTCATCTCTTTCTTTTCATTCGCCTCCAGGAAAAACTCGTGAATCTCCTCCAGCTTTTTGATGTCCTTTTCTTTTGCCCGCTCTACCGCCAGGCGTACCGCCATGGTCTCCATCGCCATCCGTACTTCCATAAAATCGGTAAACTGGGGATTTTCCACATCATACCAGGGCGTCTCCTCTGTTCTCCGCTTCGCCGCCACATAGGCACCCTTACCCGGTTTACTCTCAATATATCCCTGCGCGCGCAGGACACGGATCGCTTCCCGCACGCTTGTACGACTCACCCCCAGCATCTTGCAGAGTTCCGCCTCGACCGGAAGCTTTTCTCCCACCTTGTATTCTTCCGTCTCAATCATCTCCCTGATACTGTCCACCACCATGTCTGTGATGGAAATCCTCTGAATTTCTCTCATCTCTTATCTCCCAGTTTTGTTTTTAGCATACCAGAATTTCCCACAAAATGCAATCAATCATTCAAGCAAAAGACCGCACAGCTCTGGCCTGAGAGTCGTACGGTCTTTCCTATAAATTATATTTTTCCGATCTCTTTTAAAATTGCCGACGTGACCGCCATCTCTTCCTCCGTCGCAGGAGCCAACGGGCGTCTCGCCGCCCCGAGCTTAATGCCTGTCACCATCTCGATAGCCGGGCGCAGGATGGAGTTCGGAAGTATTCTTCCGTTCTGTCCCGTCGATTTGCACACGCGGTAGATCGGGACAAAAAGCTCCTTCGCTTTCTCGTTGTCTCCTCTCTCAAAAGCTGCAAATATTTCGCGGATCTCATGTCCGAAGATATGGGCGCCGCCGCTCACTAACCCCATAGCTCCCTGCACGATGGTCGGAAGCAGCATAATGTCGTCCCCGTTGAAAATAACAAAGTTCGGATCCGCCTCCTTCGTCGCCAGGAAGAAATCCGTGACCTGCGTCGGATTGATGCCGGCTTCATCTTTGATACCGATAATATTGTCGATCTCCGCCAGGCGCCCCACCGTCTGCGGCTCCAGGTTTACACCGACAAAAATCGGAATATTGTAGAGCAGGATCTTTGTGTTCGGGCAGGCTTCCGCGATCGCTTTATAGTGCAGGTAAAGCCCTTCCTGGGTCGGTTTGTTGTAGAACGGTGCCACGATCATGCACACCTCTATTCCCCGCTTTTCCGCTTCCTTTGTCAGCGCGATCGTCTCCTTCGTGGAGGCGCATCCGGTGCCCGCGATGACCGGCTTTCTTCCGTTCGACGCTTTCAGTGCCGTTTCCATCAGTTTTACCCTCTCATCGAAAGTCAGAAGGGATGCCTCTCCCGTGGTTCCGGTGACGATCAGTGTATCGCACAGATCCTCTCTGATCAGATACTCTATCAGTTTCGCGTAGACATCATAGTTTACTTCCTCTTTCTCATCGTAGGGGGTGATCAGCGGTAACAGGATCTGTCCGTATTTTTCTTTAAAATTCATCGTATTCTCCTTTTTTTTTCTGTTTTTTATGTTCTATTTTTCTGCAAACGCTTCCCGGATTCTCGCTTTTTCATCCTCCGGAAGATAAGTGATCGGGCTTCTGCAGTATCCCGGCTCCCTGCCCAGAACTTCCAGGGCATATTTCAGGCGGATCGGAAACTGGTTTCCGCCCAGGCACTGCCATTTGTCATAGAGCTGATTCTGAATCTCAAAAGCTCTCTCTCTTTTTCCGCTCTGCTGGCAGTTCCACATTTCCACACACTCCTTCGGAAATACGGAGAGAATCGCAGAGATCGCGCCGCATGCACCCAGCTCATAGCAGGTGTACAGCATATCGTCCGTTGCGGCATATATGTTGCCTTTCCGGCCGACTGCCATTCTCATCGCGTAAAGTGCCTGCACACCGCCGACGCTCTGTTTTACACCGCGGACATACTCCGTCTCCTCCACCAGTCTTTTGAACAATCCCGGCGAAATAGTGTTCTGCGGAATTACATTATAAATAATGACCGGCATCTGCACTTCCTTTGAGATGGTGCTGTAAAAATCGAACATGCCCTGCTCGTTTGGCACAAGTACATTGTAGGCCGTCGGCGTCACCATAATGGCATCTGCCCCCGCCTCCTTTGCCGCAAGTCCCGCCCGCACTGCATCTCTCGTACAGGTTCTCATAACCCCGCACACAAGGCTTTGGTCTTCCCTCAGGTACCCCTTTGCAATGTGGATCAGCTCAACCAGTTCCTCGTCGCGCAGCGTAGGCCCCTCGCCTGTGCTGCCGCCCACGCTCAGACCATGCACGCCGGCTTCTATGCAGATCTTCATCTCTTTCTCGATCAGCCGGCTGTTGATCGTACCATCCGCATCAAAGGGCGTCACAATGGGCGGTATGATGCCTGTTATTTCTTTTGCCATAGTCTCCTCCTTTCACTCCGTGTTGTATTATTGTATGATGTGTTATTATAATACAATATTATTTCCGTTTCGTCAACTGTTTTTCCGTTCCAGAACTCGTATTTCTTCTCTCATTTTGTAACTCATGTCGCGAAAATAGTCTTGTGGACCTCCCACGGACAAAAAGCACGCTCCCTGCTCCAGCCAGAAGGCGATGAATTCCTTTTGCATTCCGCCGACAGAGAGACCGAAAGGCTTTCCGTGCGCTTTGCATTTATCTATAATAGCCTGCATCAGTCTTCGCATCTCCGGATCACGAAATTCTCCGATCTTTCCAATGGACGCCGAGAGATCCATGGGACCACAGATCACTCCGTTGACACCCGGCACTTCCAGAATCTCGTCCAGATTTTCCACGGATTCGATATGTTCGCACTGTATAAGTCTCAGAAAGCTGTCATCCACCGAAGAAATATACGACTGCAGGTCTTTTGTACCATAGTCCATGCTGCGAAGCGGACCAAATCCTCTGATTCCGCCGGGCGGATAGGTGCATATGGCAACACATTTTTCCGCCTCCTCCGCAGTGTTGACCATGGGGAATACAATGCCGTCCGGTCCGCACTCGAGAACCGGCTTGATATGTGCCGCCTCGTGGTCCGGTACACGGACAAAAGCACAGCTTCCCCCTGCATTTGCCGCAATGATCGCGTTTTTGATCATCGGCTGTGTCATGCCTGCATGTTCATTGTCGATCCAGACGTAGTCATATCCCAGCAGGCCGCACATCTCATAAAAATCCAGATCTGCCACGGAACAATGCGTCCCAAAACACAATTCCCTTTTTTCCAGTTTGTTCTTTACAATAGAAACACGATTCATTTTTTCACCTCACTGCAGATTTTTATGCATACCATAATCCAACACGGGCGCACCAAGCCAGGGGACATTTCCCTGCCCGTCAAAGGGAACAGTCTGCAGTCCTCCGGTTATCTCGATATCCGCACTACTCTTCGCCTCTTCCAACAGCGCCTCCGAGATATAGAAAGAATCCATGTGCAGCGTATTTTTCATCCATACCACTCTGTATCCTTTCTCCCTGTCATTTTCCATACAGGTCTGCAGCGCCATCTTCACTGCGCTTCTGTCGTTTGGCATCACCGGCGGAATCTTCATGCTCGACGGGTCGTGGCTTGTGATACCGTTCGGGTATGACACACAGAAATCCATTTTTTCCAAAAATCTCTGGGTCGTGATATCGGCTCCCCCGATTCCGCATCCGTTATGATGCGATTTTTCAGACAGATCCAGTACGACAATGCGCTCTATAAATGGTCTCCATCTCCCCAACATACTGGAACGCCCTGTGACATTGGGATCCATGCCCGCTCCGCTGACATCCTTACCAATCTCGTCGAGAACCAGGATATCCACCTTTTCAAAGGGAATCCCCGGAATCAGCGTTTTTGCCTCCACCAACAGTCTTTCTTCCCTCTCTTCGATCTTCTCTCCCGGCACCGCCTCAATTTTATAGGTTCCGTGAAAAGCGTCCTCTATAATCGCAATGCCGAACGGAATATTCTTTTTTTCCAGTATGACCCGCGCAATTTCCGTCACATTTTCCGCCATCATCGGAAATCCAAGCGTATGACAAATATTGGCACCATGCTGTTTTCCGCAGCCGATGGTCAGCATTTTCATAAGGCCGCTCTCGATCTTACCACGAAAATCCGTATGAGGCTTGATACGCCCGATCGGTATCACATAGTCAGCTTCGTCCGCATATTTGTCAAAATGAACATCCAGTCCTTTCGGACTCTTTCCGAGAACTACTGTCTCCATAGAAGATTTAATGGGAACCCTCATCGCTCCCTCCGTCACGCCATAGCCCGCGAGAATTTCTCTCTGTCCTTCGGCACTCGCCCCTCCGTGGCTTCCCATGGCCGGAAAGATAAACGGCTTCAACCCCCACTCTTTCAGCAGATCCGCCATACTTTTCATAATCACATCGATATTGCATATCTCGCGGCTCCCGCATGTAAGAGCCACCGTTTTTCCGGGCGTAAGTCTTTCCCGCAGCCCCTGTTTCTCAAGGGAGTCTCTGAGCAGGCCCGGGATCTGTTCCCCGGTGATCTCGCCGGTCTTGACACGATATTTTACCTGCACCATAGCGGGAACCTCTATCTCCCGCAGCAACTGTTCAAAAATCATCTACTCTACCTCCGTCAATCAAGGAATCCCATAAGGCGCGGCAGAATCAAACATAAATCGGGGATAAATGTCAGCAGAATCACCAGCGCAAACCCCATAAGAATAAACGGCATGGTCGCTTTCACTACATTCTCGAACTTCTCTTTCCCCACATTGGCCACCGCGTACAGTACAACTCCTACCGGCGGCGTGATCAGCCCTACTGTCAAGTTCACGATGACAATCACTGCAAAATGCACAGGGTGTACCCCCATGGAGGTGACGATCGGCGCCAGGATCGGCACAAAGAGCAGGATGGCCGCCGATGTTTCCATCCACATGCCCACGATCAGGAACACTACATTGATGATCATCAGGATGACATACTTATTCCCGGAGATGGAAAGCATGAACGCTGTCAGCTGCTGAGGAATCTGTTCCACGCCGATGGCCCAGGCAAACACCGCCGACAGGGATGTGATGATAAACAGGTTCGCCGTCGTCTTGGCCGCCGCATTCAGAGATTCCACCACCATCTTCCAAGTCAGGTTTTTAAAGATAAACAGGCCGACTATCAATGCATACAGTACCGCCACCGCCGCTGCCTCCGTCGGAGTTACGAACCCGCCTGTGATGCCGATCAGGATGATAAGCGGCATGCCGAGGGCAATCAGGCCTCTTTTGCGGATATCCTTTCTCTCCTCCGGTGTATACTTTTTCTCATGCTGGGGAAGATTCATACGTTTTCCGTTCACCTTCACATAGATCATCTGGCTGAGCGCGAGAAGAACTCCCGGGATAAATCCTGCATACAGCACGGCCCCCACTGAGAGCGCCATAGTTCCCGCATACAAGATAGCTACATTGCTCGGCGGAATCAACGGGCTCTGTATCGATGATGCCGCCGTGACCGCACAGGCAAATCCCTTATCGTATCCGTCCTCCTCCATCGCCTGCATCTCCACCGCACCGAGGCCCGCCACATCTGACAGCGCTGCCCCGGAAATACTTCCGAAAATCGTGCTGGCAAGGATATTTACATACGCAAGTCCGCCTCTCTTTTTTCCGAAGCGGCTGATCCGCACAAAGTCAAACAGTTTGGCTGATATCCCGGTACGGATCATAATCTCCGCCGCCAGCATGAAAAGCGGAAGTGCCATCAGTGTAAAGGAATTGATTCCCGAAAACATGCGAATGGGAATCGATGACACATTCATCGGATTAGTCATCAATATATAGATCACAGTTGTTATTCCAATGGAAAAAGCAATCGGAAAACCTATTAAAATAGAACCTATTAAGAGCACGGTCGCAATACCAAATTCAAGCATTCTTCACACCTCCGATCATATAGGTTATCACCTGTATCACACTCTGTATAATACTCAAAACTGCCCCGATCACGATGGCCAGCTGGGCATAGAAAATCGGGAATTTCATGGATGCGCTGTACTGCCTCATGCCTGTCTTTGGGAAAATTTTGACAGACAGATATATCACCACACACCAGAAAACAAGGATCGCAATCCGGATAACTGCATTGACTACAAATTTTCCGACCTTTGACAGCCGGTTCAGCACAAAATCGACGCCCACATTCGTCCATTCCCTGATGCCGATGCTGGCTCCAATATATGCAATATAAATCATGATGTATCTGGAAAGTTCTTCCGTCCAGCTCGGGTTTTTTACCGGAAGAAAACGTGTCGAAACCTGCAACAGTACAATGCATGTCATGACGGCAATGAGAAATGTGCAGACTACATTCACCGCCTTATCGGCATATCCTCCCGCTTTTATCAATATATCTTTCAATGTTTTCCCTCCATTTTTAATAAATCTGCAGACCATCCTCCATTTTGCTTTCGGATGATCTACAGATTGGGCACTACCTTCTCCTGTTTCGAAATATTACTATTTTCCCATGATCGCTGCTTCCGATTTCTCCACTGCTTTCAACAGATTATCCACCGATTCGGGATCGATCTCTGATTTTAAATATTCGATAACCGGCTCCTGGGACACTTTGAACGTAGCCAGTTCTTCCGCGTTGGGGGAGTATACCTGCACCCCTTTTTCGGACAATGTATTGATTGCGATGGATTCCGCATAACGACAGGTTCCGCGGGCTGCTATGGACGCCTCACGCCCCGCAATATCCACCTTTTTCTGTGTCTCCGCATCCAGACTCTGGTACCAGTCTTCACTGACCGTCAAGAACGCCAGCCCCAGAAGATGTCCGTCCAGCGTGCAGTAGGACTGCACTTCATTCAAGGATGCCCCCAGCGTTGTAACCGCCGAATTTTCCTGTCCGTCCACAACTCCAGTCTGCAGTGCACTGTAGAGCTCCAGAAAAGCAACCGGCGTCGCAGATGCTCCCATAGATTCTACCAACTTTAAATATACCGGGCTGTCCTGCACACGGATATTCAATCCTTCCATATCCGCTGCGGTCTTGATCTCTTTTTTGCTGTTTGTAAAATGTCTGAAACCTCCGTTGTCATAGGAAGCAATAATTCTCAAGCCGCTCTCCGCCGCAATTTTGTCCACCAAATCCTTCCCATATTCCCCGTCCAGCACGTCGTATGCTACCGTCACCTCAGAAAACAGATACGGAATGGAAAATGCCTGAATATCCGGCGCGAACGCCGACAGTGCTCCGTCAGCAGGCGTGCTTCCCTGAATCGTCCCCGTCAGCATCTGCTCCAGTGTGGATGCCGCATCGCCCAAAGTTCCATTCGGGTACAGTTCCACGGCATATTCTCCGCCTGTGCTCTTCTCAAAGGATCCCTTGAAGGCAAGCATTGCCGCATAGGACGGATGATATATCTCCATGGCCCCGACACTCAATGTGGGCGCATCGGTGAAAGCGATTTTCACCACCTTATCTGCCGGTACATTGGACGCTGCCGGCGCTTCCGCCGTCTGGTCGCTCTCCTGCGCCGCCGGTGTCTCCTCCGCCGCTTCGGGGCTCTCCGCCTCTGTTCCCTCCTCAGCCGGTGTCTGTGCCGGTTGTGCCGGCTCATTCACCGCGCCGCCGCAGCCGACCAACATTGTCACACATAATAATACAGCAATCAAACTACTTTTCTTCTTCATTTCTCTATCCTCCTAACAGTGTTTTGATCGTTGACACAATGTCACTCGATATTTCTTGCCAAATCTCATAATCTTATCCGATATCTGTTAAATTTTCACCTTTCCTTCACACCTCCTTCAGATAATCAGCCGCACAAATCCCAATTTTTTCGCTCAGTTTCACAATCTCCTCATATGTCGCATCGTTCATCGACACTCCGGAGTTTTTTACCTTTTCCATATTTTCAAACTCTTTTTCTCCATGTGTATAGATCCGCTCGTGCCCCTCCGCTTTATCGGAATTTCTCAGCATCTGTAAAAATTCAGACAACTGCCTGAAAAGTTCTTCCCTGTCGTCGCAGAAGATCCCCGGATCCATCGCCCAGAACATATGACAGCAGAGCTCCTTCTCCGGCACGGCTCTCACGCCGGAGCTGGTCACACCGCCCGCAAAGATTCCGGTCATGATCTCCACCATCATGGACATTCCATATCCTTTATGCCCGCTGTAGAGTTCTCCCGCTCCGCCCACCGGAAGCAGACCTCCCAGCCCTGTCCCCCGATTTTTCACAAACACACCCGCGTCCGTGTTGACCGCGCCGTTCTCATCCACCAGCCAGCCCTCCGGGCATGGCTTTTTGTTCTTGGCATACACTTCCATCTTTCCCGCCGTCACCACACTGGTCGACATATCGAGATGGAAGGGATAAGGCTTTGCCGGCACCGTGAAAGCAATCGGATTTGTCCCCAGAAGCGGTTTCCTGCCGAAAGTCGGCACGACAAGAGCCTGCGTGTTGGTCATGGAGATACCTGCCAGACCTTCCTGTGCCGCCATCAGGGAATAGTAGCCCGCGATACCGTAATGGTTTGAATTTCTCACCACGGTAAAGCCCATTCCGTGTTGTTTTGCCTTATCGATCGCAAGTTTCATCGCCTTCACACCGGCCAGCTGCCCCATGCCATCGTGGGCGTCTATCACAGCCGAGAGCGGTGTCTCCTTAATGATCTCCGGCTTTGCATCTACTTTGATCCTGCCGATGCTGATGCCGAAGGGATAGAGAGTCAGGCGCTGCACGCCGTGAGATTCTATTCCCATCAGATCCGCTTTCAGAAGCACATCCGTGATGATCCCCGCATCCTTCGGGGAATAGCCGTGTTTTTCAAAGACGAGTTCCGCCAGCATCCTCAGTTTTTCATAGTCAAATTTTCTGTAACCCATAGCGCTACCTCTCTTCCTCCGCATGTGATATTTTTATCAGATCCTGGCCGTTCCGGTTCTGCGGGCTGCCTCCGCCACTGCTTTTGCCACGGTCCTGCCGACGCGCGGGTCGAAAGCCCTCGGGATAATATACTCTTCGTTCAGCTCCTCATCCGTGATCAGACCCGCCAGTGCATAGGCAGCCGCGATCTTCATCTCGTCGTTGATATCGTTCGCCCTCACGTCGAATGTTCCACGAAAGATTCCCGGAAAGGCAAGTACGTTGTTGATCTGGTTGGGATAATCGCTGCGCCCTGTCGCACAAATCCGGGCTCCGCCCGCCTTCGCATCCTCCGGAAAAATCTCCGGCGTCGGATTGGCGCATGCGAAGATGATCGCGTCTTTATTCATAGTCCGCACCATCTCCGGTGTCATCATTCCCGGCGCGCTCACCCCGATAAAGATATCCGCTCCGACGATGACATCTTTGAGATTCCCCCTGCGCTTTTCCCTGTTTGTGACGAGGGCCATCTCCTCTTTTATTTTATTCATACCCTCCTCACGTCCCTCGTAAACAGCACCCTTGCGGTCACAGAGGATAATATCCCGAAATCCGTCCGACAATAGTAATTTCGTGATGGAGATCGCCGCGGCGCCCGCGCCGCTTATCACAACTTTTACCTGCTCTCTCTCCTTACCGGTCACTTTCAGCGCATTGATCAGGCCCGCCAGCGTGATGACTGCTGTCCCGTGCTGGTCGTCATGGAAAATGGGGATATCACATTTTTCTTTCAATTTTTTCTCTATCTCAAAGCATCTCGGAGCCGCAATATCCTCCAGATTTACTCCGCCGAAACTGCCCGATATCAGATACACCGCATTGACAAACTCATCCACATCCTTCGTTTTCACACAGAGCGGAAAAGCATCCACATCGCCAAATGCTTTGAACAGAACACATTTCCCCTCCATCACCGGCATTCCGGCCTCCGGTCCGATGTCTCCCAGTCCCAGCACTGCCGAACCGTCCGTCACCACGAGGCACATATTATGTCTTCTCGTCAGTTCGTAGCTCTTATCTACGTCTTTCTGAATTTCCAGACAGGGCTGCGCCACTCCAGGCGTGTAGGCGAGGGACAAATCTTCCCCGGAAGACACCGGCACTCGTGAAATCACTTCAATTTTTCCCTGCCACTCTCTGTGCAGACGCAGGGATTCTTTTGCATGATCCATTGTAAACCTCCCATGTTATATTGTATGATTATATGGTTATCATACAATCATATCTCATATTTGTCAACAAAAAAATAAATGCGCACAATTCTTTCTGTAAAAAATGCACAAAAAAGACATCTGCTTTTTTCTAATGTTAAGCAGATGTCCATGCAACAGTATTAAAAAGTTGAAATGTCTATGACGATGGCTTTGCAGAAGCGTCTCTGTCATCCATTCGCCTCATCAAACTCTCCCCCAGCCCCAGCATCATATAAATATAGGGTGTGTTGAGTACCTGCGCAAAGCTGAACTGGTTATGTATAAAGTAAGATAAAACGCTTGCCGCAAACACGAAGCACAGCGGTTCCTTCGCCGCCCTCTCCAAAAGTCTTTTAAAACTGCTCCAGAAAATCCCGATAAAAGAGAGCATTCCGAAAATTCCGACATTGACCAGATGGGTGATGCACTCGTTATGCGCATTGGTGAGTCTCGATCCGGGCCATTCCTCCTTCAGCCTTGCCGCCAGCTCCGGTATACCATAACCATGGATGGCAAAACAGTCCTGTCCCACTCCAAAAAGCCGTTCTCTGAAAGAAAAAGTCCGATAGATGGCAAAACCGTCCCGCCAGGTGGCCCCCCTGGCGCTTCCCCAGTGGCCGTCAAACAAAAATATGGAATATTTCGACAGTGCGCCCAGGCTTCCCGGCGCTCTCGTATTGTAGATCAGCAGTACGAGATAAACGATTAAAGCCCCTGTCGTCAATCCGATCACCGCATATTTCAGCCATATCCATTTCCGGATCCATTGTCCGTCTTCATCATATTTTTCACTTGCTTTTCCTATGCAGATCCGCAGCGCGCACAAAAGAATTAACGCCGCCAACGTCAGATTCCCCAGCATGATCCACATCGTCGTCGTATCCATGCTGAGGCTTTTTTTATCAATCGTCACAATAATACGCATCACCTGACAGGCCGCACAGTAAAAGATCCCCAGCTCCAGCCATCTTTTCATATATTCTGTCTTTTGAAAGGAGATCAATAATAAAAAATAGAAGACAACTCCCATGGATAAAAATGCGCTGTCGCTCCCCTCCACCGCGCCAAATCCCAGCGACAACACGCTGAAAACACCGGAAAATATCCGCATTCTCCTGTTTTCAGTTATCAGGTACAATACAACGCCGATCACAAAAAATATCGACCAGAAGCCGCAGAACCAGTTGATATTCCCCATGCTGGAAATAAACTGTTCATTGTCATACCGCATATCGATCGGATAGATGGAGAACCGGTTTAAAAGCCCCCACAGAAATACCACAAATGCCGCTGTCATAAAAAAAGGAAGGACGTCGATCCTGCCGTCGTAGAACCGGGACACCAGAAAATATGTCCCGATAAAAAAAAGCTGCATCCCAAATCCCATATACCAGCCGCTTGTACCCCAGAGAGCCTCCTCCCTGTATTCCGTACCGACAAAAGAAATGATATTCACCAGCAGATACAGAAGTACAAAAATATCTGTGGCGGAAATATTGTCCACCACTCTCCACACGCTTTTGTGGTGCGGCGGCGCCATATAATACAAAAGAGCGGCGGGGATCATCACCGCTGCCGTGATCAGACACAGCTTCCTGTAAAACAGATATTTGTTCGTGGCGATCTGAATATAGCCCTCCGGCGCATAGAGAGAGTAGACAAGAACCAGAAAAAACAGAAAAACATACACTCCTGCGCCGCAGAAAAACCGCAGAATATTTTTCATATTCCACCGTTTTTCGGACTCTCCCGCCTTTTCCTGTCTGTCAGTCATTTCCGTTTCCATTCGGTCTCACTCCTTCTTAAAATCATGAAACACTTCCCCCGCAGGCTTACTGATAAAGAGCATCTCTTCCCCCGTTCCCGGATGTATGAGTTTCAATTTGAAAGCGCAGAGCGCCACATTTTTAATACCGTGCGCCTCCGAGTAAATATTGATTGCCGCATCCGCATACTTTTTATCCCCCAGAAGCGGCATCCCCGCATGCGCCATCTGCGCCCTGATCTGATGAAATCTTCCGGTCTCCAGGCGGACTTCGTAGAGCGCCCTCCCCTTTTTCATAGCGATAAGTCTGTAGTGAAGCACTGCCTTTTTCGCGCCGGGCGTATCCGCAGGGACAATTTTAGCCCTCGAACCGTCTTTTATCATGTAATCTTCCAGCATACCCTCCTGTACCGGAGGTTGGTTAAATGCCACCGCATAGTACACTTTGTCAAAGGAGCTGGTCTTCAGCTGTTCACTCAGTTTCTTTGCGGCCGCCTTATTTTTGGCAAAGACGAGAAGCCCTTCCACGGGCTGGTCCAATCGGTGTACTACCCCCAGATAAGATTCTTTCTTCTCCGCCAGATAATTTCTCAGTTCGCTTACCAGATCCGGCACGGTAACTTTCGCGCTTTGTGTCGGCAGTCCCGCCGGCTTCCGGCAGACAAGAATGTCCTTATCTTCATAAATAATATTGATATCTGCTCTCAAATTTTTTCCCTTTTATTTTTCATGTTAAAATGCTGTTACCATGTTATCAAAAAATATGGCATCCTACAAGGCAATGCAAAAGAAAGTTTCATTATAGTCTTAATTTGTGCTACAATGGAGAAAATTATATTATCTGGAGGGATGCTTTATGGAACGTCACGCTTTTGCCATGGAAATAAAAAAAGGACAGATGAACCTTTACCGCCAAAAGCTCGGGGAGATCTGGCCGGAACTTACGGCATTTCTGGACGAAAATGAAGTTCGGAATTTTAGTATCTGGAACTGTTCTTCTCTGATCTTCGGCTATTGTGAGACCGATGAGAAAAAAGACCTGTACGCCAGAGCTGTTGAGCAGATCGGCTCGCTGCTCACCAAAATGGAGGATACTTTCACCTGGATCTCCGCGCCCGGACAGAATATGCGTCTGATGTATCATAATTTTGGCATTGTGAGAGAGAATAAAGAACTGATCCGCCACAGGATGTTTATGACAAAATTAAAACCCGGATGCGAGGAGGAATACAAGGCACGCCACGATGCGTTAGTTGCCGCCAGGGGCGATGTTCCCGATCCCGGACCGGACAGCAATTTCAGCATCTGGAGCGCCGGCGGATATATCTTCGGCTATGATGAGATCGATACTTCTATGGAAGTGGAAGAAACTCCTGAGGCACACATGGCAACAGTCTCCTGGGAGACCAGACAGCTGGAGATCATGGACTGGATCACAAACGATGTGGACTGGCTTACGGGGACTTATCACCCTGCCAGCGTTCGTCTTGCGTGGCATCAGGGTCGATAACGCGGCGAAATATTAAGATAAATAGGAAGATACTCCAGTATACAAAGGGACTCCGGAAAGAAGGCATAAATCACTATGAAAAAAAATAAGGTTTTAGACGATACAAAAAGGACGGTATTCATCATTGTCGCCGCTTTTTTGATGGCCATGAATATCAAAAGTTTTGTCCGGGCGGGGGATCTTCTCCCGGGCGGCTTCAGCGGCCTCACACTGCTGATTCAACAGATCGCAAGGCATTTCTGGGATCTTGAGCTCTCTTACTCCCTGATCAATTTTTCCTTAAACGCCGTCCCGGTCTTTATCAGCTTTAAATATATCGGCAAAAAATTCACCGGCTATTCCTGCCTGATGATCATTCTGACGGGTCTCTTTACGGATATTCTCTCCGGCTTCCAGATGACGGACGATATTCTGCTCGTCGCCGTATTCGGCGGCATTCTGAATGCCTGCGCCATCTCCCTCTGCCTGTACGCCAACGCCACCAGCGGCGGCACGGACTTTATCGCTATTTTCTTTTCGGAAAAATATGGCATCGAGACATGGAACTATATTTTTGCCGGAAACTGCATCATCCTTTTGATCGCAGGATATCTGTTCGGCTGGAATGAGGCGCTGTACTCCATCATATTCCAATTCACTTCCACCCAGGTCCTGCATCTTTTATACAAGCGGTACCAGAAGCAGACTCTCCTCATTATCACCTCCAAACCGGACGAAATCTATCAGGAAATCCGGAACGACACGAACCATGACGCCACTCTCTTCAAGGGGATCGGCTGTTACAAAAAGCAGGAGTGCAATATGCTGTACTCCGTTGTGGGGAGGGATGAGATCAAGACGATCACAAAGAAGATCCGGCAGATCGATCCCAACGCTTTTATCAATACGATGAATACGCAGCAGCTCACGGGGCGGTTTTATCAGAGGCCGAATGATTAAAAAGGCAGGTGGTGTTTCTTTGGGTATTTTTAGAAAACCATCATATCTTCTATTTCGGCTCTCCAAATGACATATAGCATAAAAAGTGGCAGACATCTGCACGCCTGCCACTACATCAGAATTATCATTCTCTTCCTATAAAACCCTCTTCATACTCAAAAAAGTCAAAATCCGCGCAGTTAAAAAAATTACTGGCAGTACTATATGCCACTATACCTTAAACCGGTACCCAACCCCCCAGATCGTCTCGATATACTGCGGTTTTGAGGTATCGAACTCTATCTTTTCGCGGATCTTCTTGATATGGACCGTCACAGTGGCGATATCGCCGATGGAGTCCATATCCCAGATCTCGCGGAACAGCTCTTCCTTTGTATAGACATGATTGGGGTTCTCCGCGAGGAAGGTGAGCAGGTCAAATTCCTTTGTGGTAAAAGTTTTCTCCTCCCCGTCTATCCAGACCCGGCGGGCGGTCTTGTCGATCTTGATTCCACGGATCTCCACGATATCGTTGGTCTTCTGGGCGGAGCCCACCAGTCTGTCATACCGTGCCATATGCGCTTTCACGCGGGCCACAAGCTCACTGGGGCTGAACGGCTTTGTCATGTAATCATCCGCCCCCAGACCAAGCCCTCTGATCTTATCGATATCATCCTTTTTGGCCGACACCATCAGGATAGGAATATTTTTTTTCTCGCGGATCCTCTTGCAGACGTCAAATCCATCCATTCCCGGCAGCATCAGATCCAGAATGACCAGATCAAAGTCTTCCCCCAATGCCGCTTCCAGCCCTTTATCTCCGCTGTTTTCGATATGCACCTGAAAATCACTCAGTTCCAGATAATCCTTCTCCAGATCCGCGATGGCTTCCTCATCTTCAATAATCAGTATTCTGCTCATAACATGCCCTGCCTTTCCAATTATTTGCTCTGATTTCTTTTTCGTCCGTTTTCCGGCGCAGTCTCATCTATGTCAACACTATTCACGTCCTGTTTTACTTCCTCATATTTCCTGAGCACGATATGCATACAGGTTCCCTCTCCCTCTCTGCTGGTGGCCCAGATATAACCGCCATGATCTTCCACGATCTTTTTTACGATGGAGAGCCCGATACCGCTGCCGCCCTTCGTGGAGTTGCGGGAGGCGTCCGTACGGTAAAATCTTTCAAATATCTTGGGCAGATCCCTCTGCGCGATGCCTCTGCCGTTGTCCTCTATCTCAATGCGGATGGAATCTATCTCATCCAGAATACGGATATCGATACTGCCCGGCTTTTTGTCCTGATACTTTACGCTGTTGCTGATGATGTTGTTGATCACCCGCTTCAGCTGTTCCGGATCGGCTATCACCATCACTTCCGGCGACACCAGATTGGAATAACTAAGCTCAATATCTTCCGACTCCAAATCCAGGCCCACTTCCTCCAGACAATCCTGAAAATAGTCCGCCACATTCAGCCGATGAAAGTTGTAGGGGATCCGGTTGGAATCAATCCCGGAGTAGAGGGACAGTTCGTTGATCAGACGATCCATGTCATTGGCTTTATTGTATATCGTCCGGATATATTTGTCCATCTTCTCCGGCGTGTTGGCGATGCCGTCCATGATTCCTTCCACATAGCCTTTGATCGCAGTGATCGGCGTTTTCAGATCATGGGAAATATTTGTGATCAGCTCCTTATTCTGGTTCTCGCGCTGGAGTTTTTCCTCCGTGGACTCCTTCAATCGGAGGCGCATATCCTCATAGTTGATCGCAAGTTCCGCCATCTCGCCCTTCTGTCTATGCTCCGGCGGGGGCACCTGATACTCCAGATTGCCTTCCGCTATATTTTTCATGGCTATATTCAGTTCCTGCACCGGATTAAACACGCTGGAATAGATCCAAAAACTCAGGATCAACGCCGTAAATATGAGAATGATCGCAATGGCTATCGCCATGGAAATGAGAAAATCCGGCGCGATCAGATCTCTGAAATAGAGAAATGCCTCTGGATCCATAGAAAACTGTATCTGCTGCCCTCTGATCGACGTACCGATCAGCCAGAACGCAACGCATGTCAGGATCATCGGAACAAATATCATGACCAGAAATGCAATTAATAACCTCGTCTTTAATTTCATAGTTACCGTTTCCCCGAATTTTGTAAATAGTATAGCACATTCCCGCCATTTTTTTGTAAAAAGAGAAGAATAATCTTCTTAAAAAAATATAAAAATGAGTACAGAGTGTTGACAAGGTAAAAAATTATGTTATATTAAAATAGTAATGATTCCTATTTTTGTACAAGGAGATGACATGGCACTGAAATACAGCCGGCAGCGGGAAGTGATCAAGGACTGCCTTATAAACAGAGAAGACCATCCGACCGCAGATATGGTCTATATGGAAGTCCGGGAGACTTTTCCGAATATAAGCCTCGGCACCGTCTATCGGAACCTTCAGCTTTTGACGGATCTCGGCGAGATTCAAAAGCTGAACGTGGGGGACGGCGTGGATCATTTCGACGCGAAAACTTTTCCGCATTATCATTTTATCTGTAAGGAATGCGGCAGCGTGATCGATCTGCAGATGCAGAATATCGACACTATAAAAGACATAGCGGGCGTCAATTTCGACGGACAGATCGCGGGGCATATCACTTATTTTTACGGGGTATGCGGCAACTGCTGCAAAAGGGCGGAAGCCTGATAGAAAAGTGGTTACAATCGGGGATTTTCCCGGTTTGAATAAACAATAATATATCATAAAAGAGAAAAGGAGAAAAACAATGAAATTTGTATGTCAGGTATGTGGTTACGTTCATGAGGGAGATCAGGCTCCTGAGAAATGTCCTCAGTGTAATGCTCCCGCTGAAAAGTTCACTGCTCAGAGCGGAGAGATGACATGGGCTGCAGAACATGTTGTAGGAGTGGCACAGGGTGTTTCCGAGGATATTCTGGAAGATCTGAGAGCCAACTTCAACGGCGAGTGCTCCGAGGTTGGTATGTACCTCGCTATGGCAAGGGTAGCTCACAGAGAAGGTTATCCGGAGATCGGTCTCTACTGGGAGAAAGCAGCTTACGAAGAGGCAGAGCACGCTGCTAAATTTGCTGAACTGCTCGGAGAAGTTGTAACAGATTCCACAAAGAAGAATCTTGAGATGAGAGTGGAAGCTGAGAACGGCGCTACAGCCGGTAAGTTTGATCTTGCTAAGAGAGCGAAAGCAGCTAACCTCGACGCGATTCATGACACCGTTCATGAGATGGCAAGAGACGAGGCAAGACACGGCAAAGCATTCAAGGGCCTGCTTGAGAGATACTTTGGTTAACCTATAAATAAAAACAAATGATAAGGAGACTTTATTATGGACAAATATTTTTGCAATCCCTGTGGTTACACTTATGATCCCGCGAAAGGTGATCCGGAGCACGGTATCGCTCCCGGCACAGCTTTCACAGATATTCCCGATGACTGGAGATGCCCGATCTGCGGTATCGACAAATCCATGTTTAAGAAGGTTGTTGAGACACCTTAAGTAAAAGTCGCTTTGAGCGCCGCCTGATCCGGAAAGTGATCGAGCGGCGCTCTTTGTCATTATATGCCTTTGCTTTTTCCAATACATTGTTTTATAATAAAAGGAGTAAAAATTGAAGCAACTTTTCATAAGATAATGATATAGACATAACAAGGGAAGGCTATTTTACATATGCGGAAAGAAAAGAAAAAAGCATCCTCCAAATCACCTTTGATCCTGGGTATCGCTCTCGGTGCGATAATTATCCTGTATCTCCTGATCGGCTCCACCTACCGGAACGTATTTTTCCCCGGCACTATTGTCAACGGAATCAATGTGTCCGGGCTTAACTGCGCGCAGGCGCAGGAGACCGTAAACGCCGGCGCTTCCACATACACTTTGACTTTGATCGAGGACGACGGGGAGAACACGGAAACTATCTCCGGCAGCGATATCGGTCTGCACGTTGAAAACGGTGACAATCTTCAGCTCATCCTGAGCGGACAGAACATGATCACCTGGGGACTCGAAGCCTTCCGCGAAAAAGAATATTCTATCTCCGTCTCCTACGATGAGGAAAAACTTCGTTCCGTTATTGACTCTCTGTCCTGCATGGATAAAAGCAAATGGATCTCCCCGGAAAATGCCTTTGTCATCTATGAAAACGACATCGGTTATCAGATCGTTCCGGAAGTACCGGGCAATGAAATATCGGAAGACAGGCTTCTTGAAGCTGTGGCGGACGCGGTCTGCCGTATGGAAGATACCCTTTCTTTCCGGGCGGCCGGCATCTACAGGGCACCCGAAATTTCCGCGGAGGACGACGCCCTGAAGGAGCAGCTGGCTCTTGTGCAGTCTTATTCTGACATGACTGTCACTTATAAGTTCGGCGATCAGACGGAAGTGCTCGATGGCGATACGCTCTCCAGGTGGATCTCCGTGAGCAGGAGCGGAAGAAGAACGATAGACCGGGAGGCCGTGACGGAATACATAAAAGAACTTGCCAAAAAATACAATACGGCTTACTCCTCCAAAACACTGAAAACTTCATACGGCGAAACGGTCACGATCAAAAACGGCTATTACGGATGGATGCTCGACAAGGAGACGGAAGTGGATAAGCTGATGGAGATCATCGGCAGAGGCGAAAGCACGGACAGAGAGCCTGTCTATCTCATGGAGGCGGCAAGTCATGGCGATCCGGACTACGGCGATACCTATGTGGAGATCAACCTCACCGCTCAACATCTGTTTTTTTATAAGGACGGTGAGCTGGTCATCGAATCGGACTTCGTTTCCGGGAATCCCTCCAGAGGAAACGCTACACCGGACGGCGCGTACTCCCTCACCTACAAAGAGCGGAACGCTACTCTGAAAGGGCAAAATTATCGGACGCCGGTCTCTTACTGGATGCCCTTCAATGGGAATGTCGGCATGCATGACAGTTCCTGGCGTTCCACGTTTGGCGGATCCATCTACAAGACGAACGGCTCCCACGGCTGCATCAACCTGCCGCCCGCCGTCGCCGCAACGATCTACGAAAACATTGAACAGGGGATTCCGGTTTTGTGCTACCATTTAAGCGGAACAGAGCAGCCCCATGCGACCAATCTTTCCGGCGAAGAAGTACCGGTAAGTATCACGCCTGCAGAACAGGAACCTGCGACCGCACTTCCTCCGCTTCCTGATGCACAGATTCCGGTACCGGACGGAACCGCCTCTCCCGATGTGCAGATCCCGCCGCAGGAGGGAACCATCTCTCCGGATCCCCAGATGCCGGTGCCGGATGGAAGCGTTCCCCAGTTCAATTAAGCAGCTCAGCATATGATCGAGAGCAGCTTTCTCCTGTTCTCGATCCGCACGACATTCTCCTCCCCGCCGAACTCTCCGTCCAGCGCCCAGGATATCTTTTCTTCCGACCGCAGTATTGCTCTGGAAGTCTTTCTGTAAAAAATGTGCTGGTTCTCCTCCGGTTTTTCACTAAGCAGGGAAAGAACGATCTCATTCAATGCCCCAAGGCTCTTTGGCATCCTGACTAACACTATTTCAAACAATCCGTCATCCAGCGCGGTATCGACGGGCAGGATATTTTTAAACCCGCCAATGGACAGAGAGTTTGTGACCATGCCGAGAATGTAGTCGCCTTCCACCTCCTCTTCCTCCAGCTGCGCTGTCATATGATAGCTCTTCAGATCAGTGAGACTTTTGATCCCCTCCAGAATATAGGCGGCATGTCCCATCAGATTTTTCGCCTTCTGGGAGGTCGTATAAGAAACCTTCGTGAAAAGTCCGAAGGCCGCCACATACAGAAAATATCTGGATGTGTTAAAGCGCCCCACATCGATCCACCTGGGGGTTCCCTCCACAGTGTTTTGCAGCAACGCATCGATGTCCCCGGAAATCCCCAGACTGTAGGCAAAATCGTTGGTGGAACCGGACGGTATATAGGCGATCTGCGCCGGCAGATTCTTCCGTATCAGGAAAGAGACCGTAATATTCAGAGTCCCGTCTCCGCCGCTGCACACGATCCTGTCGAAAGATTTAAAATCGATAACCTTTTCAAAATCCTCCAGCCGCCTGACAAGACATACCGTGACAAGATAATCATGGCTGTCATAGAACTCCACCGCTTTCTGCAAACTGAGCCTTGTCTTTGTCATACCGGATACGGGATTGTAGACCAACAGAAGTTTTTTCATAATTTTTCCTCCTCTTCCTCCGCCTCATTCATCTTTTTCTGTCTTCTTTTGTAGACGATCAGCATACCCATCAACACCGCATAACACACCAGAAACATGGAAACGAAAAAGATCAGCGCGCTCTCAAACGCAACCTTGCCCATGCCAAACCTCACATAGCTGAGGATACCAAACAGCAGCGCGAACAGCCCCGAGATAATAAAGCTGACACCCAGATTCGATTTCGCGGACGCCGCCAGCCTCCTGTCCCATATGCCCTTTCTGAGACTGGCCGCCACACTGTAGATACTCCCGATACACAGCACGATCGTCTCCCCCGCCACATATCTGAGGGCATTCTGCCCGTATAAAAACATCTGTATTATAATCGATGCCGTCAGCCCCAGATACATGAGCATTAAGCCTCTGCTCTCCACTTTCAGCGCGTCAAGTTCCTGCCTCTCGTCCAGATTATTTTTCTGTCTCTTCATTTTCTTCTTCCTCCTCCCAGAACAGATCATCCAGCGTTTTTCCAAGCGCCCTGCAGATCGCCCTGCACAGTTTGATCGTGGGGTTATAATCCCCCTTCTCTATAGCGTTTATTGTCTGTCTCGACACACCCACCGCTTCCGCGAGCTGTTGCTGGGACATATCGAGTGCCGCTCTCGCGGACTTTAGTCTCAGATTTTTCATTTTCACCTCTTTTGAATTTTATCATCTGACATTACGTAAAATATATCTTACATATTTATCCTATTCCATTGTTTCCATTTTGTCAAGTATATTTTACAAAAAAATACATTGCAGGTATTCCCCATTGTTTAAGGGCGGTCATTTCACCGCCCCCACCAACAGATAGATCAACGTCGCGCAAAGTCCGATGGAGAAGAGGATCAGCCCATAGGAAAGGCTCCTTGTGATCATATAGATCGTCTCCCGTAACCCCCAGTAGTCGAGCGCCAGTTTGTGTTTGTAATTTATTTTATTCGGATGCTTTTTCCAGAAAATGCGATTCATGATCCCGCAGATATTGTTCATCGCGCTCCCCAGAATATACGTAAACCAGTTTCCTTCCTTCAGCTCGCTCATCTTCGTGTGGTCCCTGTAGACCGTCTTCCGCAGAAGCACCACCACCGCATCCACCAGCGTATCCAGGGCGCCGCAGACGCCGCAGCATACCTTCGGCAGCATGACAAGCAGAACCGGCCTGTAGAAATACTCCTCCAGATCCAAAAATTTCGGCCATCTGTCTATATAGACACTGTTCCCGCCGCGCTTCATCATCCATCCGCGTACCGCCAGAAGGTAGAGAACCACGCCGATCGCAATGGAAATCAGGCCTCCCTTCAGATTGCCGGGACTGAAATAGGAAACCCTCTCGCCGGCCTTCGCAAGCCCCATAAATCCCTGTCCCAGGTCCGCCAGCCTGTTCATCGTTATCCCCGGCAGCATCCCCATGACCGGGAACAGCAGGCCTCCCGCAAGTAATACCCCGGCGCTCAGAGGACTCATATAATTTTTTTGCGCGTCATACCTCTCCTGCAGCGCCGCGTCGTTATTTTTCTCCACAAAGACCGCCGCGAACAGCTTCGTCATATACGCCGCAGTCAGGCCGCCGCTGATCAGAAACGCCCATTCTACGACTTTCATTCCGCCCGCAGAAAAAATTACAGGCGTTATTATCCTCTCTGACAACCCTTCTGTATATTCCACAATACTTTCATGCAGTAGCGTTTTGCTGATATAGCCGCTCCACAGCGGCATACCGCCGATGCCCAGGGCACCCATCAGATAGAGAAAGGCGAGAAGAGGTTTCTTTCTGCCAAAGCCCCTGATCTCATTCAGGTCCAGCCTGTGCAGATTCATATAAATCACACCTGCTATCATAAATAGAACCAGCTTAAACAGCGAATGATTCACCATATGAAGAAAGCTTCCCCGCACCGCCAAAGCATTTTCCTCCCCCGAGAGCCCCTGCATGCCGACCCCCACCAAGATGAAACCGATCTGGGAGACCGAGGAGCAGGCGAGCGTCCTCTTGAAATCAATAGAAAACAGCGCCAGCACCGCGCCGATCACCATCGTCAGCACGCCCAACGCCAGGAGGAACGAACCCCAGAGCGCGTCGTGCAGAAGGATCTTACAGCTGATCACCAGCACGCCGAAAATACCCGTCTTTGTCAGAATGCCCGAAAGCAGCGCGCTTGCCGGGGCAGGCGCCACCGGATGTGCCTTCGGCAGCCAGATGTGCAGCGGAAATATCCCTGCCTTCGCGCCGAAACCGAACAACATGCAAAACGCCGCCGCATAGACATCCTTTCCCCGGCAGGCTTCCCGGAGCTTATCGATCTCCAGCGTTCCCGCCTGATGATACAGAAGAAACAGCCCCATCAGCATCACAAGGCCGCCGATCACCGCCACCGCCAGATAGGTCGCCGCCGCCCGCAGAGACTCATCTCTCTCATCCTGCGCCACCCAGACGTAGGATGCAAAGGACATGATCTCAAAAAACACAAACGTCGTAAGCAGATTCGCCGACAGAAAGATCGCCTCCGTCGCCCCCAACGTGACAAGCCAGAACAGATAATAACGGTTCCTGTTCCTGTAGTGTGCAAAATATTCTATGGAAAACAGAGACGTTCCCATCCACATAAACGCCGCGATGCAGGCATAGACAGCCCGAAATCCGTCCACCGTAAAGGAAAGCCCCATACCACAGATGCCGGGCAGCCCGAGGATCCCTCCT
This sequence comes from bacterium 1XD8-76, assembly GCA_003611955.1. GTDB lineage: Bacteria > Bacillota > Clostridia > Lachnospirales > Lachnospiraceae > 1XD8-76. Next base: position 450,343 of record RAZE01000001.1, on the reverse strand, counting down.
GTCATCCCGCCTGTGATGAGCTGATACAGCAAAGCCGACGCCAGTCCGAATTCCAAGACGGCTGCGCCGCCGACAAAATAATCCCTGTATTTTTTATGTCTCCTGCCCGACACACAGGACAAAAACGCCCCCGCCATCGGCCAAAAGACAAGCCCATATACCAGATAACTCACCATGGAGACCTCCCCCCCTTTCAGTAAACCCCCGCCGCAACGGCCCGGAAAAAATTCACCAGCGGCCCGGAAAACACCCCCAGAACCACAGTACTGACCGAAAATACAAGGAGCGGCACACACATTCTCCACCCCGGATCCGTCACGCCCGCAAGCGTGCCGTAGTCAAAATCTTTCCACGGGAAGAAGGCGTGAATCACCGTACCCATCATATAGATCGCCGTCAGAAGCGCCGATACCAGAATGCAGCCGATTCCAAAATACGCCTGCACATTCATGCTCTCCACCGCAGCCGACGCCAGATTCCACTTGCTGATAAAACCGGCAAGTCCCGGCGTGCCCATCAGACCAAGCGCGGACACCGTAAAGCAGCCGAACACGACCGGCATCTTTCTGCCGACGCCCTCCACCTCATAGATATAGCTTTTCCCTGTCTTCTGCATAAACGCCCCGGCACAGAAGAAGGCGTTGATCTTCATCACCGCATGGCACACCAGATGGCAAAGCGCCCCCGCCAGACCGAGGGGCGTCATCAGCGTGATGCCGAAAATGACATACGACAGATTGCTGATCGTGGAATAGGCCAGCCGCCTCTTAAAATGCGTCTCCTTCACCGCCATACTGCAGCCGTAAAGGATTGTGAACATCGCGAAACCCATCACCACATTCTGAGCCCATGTGCCGCGCAGAAAAGAAGTTCCGAAACTGTAGTAGGTCAATCGAATCATCGCGAAAACCCCTGCTTTCACAACAGCCACCGCATGCAGCAGAGCCGTCACCGGCGTCGGCGCCACACCGGCATCCGGCAGCCAGGAACCCATTGGCCACATCGCCGCCTTCACGCCAAACCCCATAAAGGCGAGCAGATACACCCAAAGCAGCAGATTCTTCCGGTCCCCGATCAGCGCCATATTCAGAGCGCCGCCCATCTGGAACTCGCAGGTCACGCCGTAGATGATGACAAACACCAGCCCTATCATCGCGAAAGCCGCGCCGCCGATCGAATAGTACAGATACTTTCTCGACGCCAGAACCGCTTCCCGCTTCAGAGTATGCAGCACCAGCGGCACCGTGGACAAGGTCAAAAGTTCGTAGAAAAAGTACATGGACAGCAGATCCGAGGCAAAAGCGATGCCCAGCGTAATGCCGTACGTCGTGCTGTAGAACATGAAAAATATCTTTTCCCGCTCCTCCCTCTCCATATACTCAAAGGAGTAAAGCACCGCCGGCGGCCACAGCAGAGATACTAACCCCGCGAAGATCATCGACATGCCGTCGATCTTGAAAGAGATCGACAGATCTTCCACGAAGTGAACGATATGAAACACCTCCGTCGTCCCGCCTAAGATCAGCTTCCAGACGATGGCGGAAGTAACCAGCATGACTGTCTCCAGATACCACATCATTGTTTTTCTGTTTTTAAAAGGGAGAAGCGGCGTCAGCACCCCGCCGATGACCGGCAGGAGGATGGCCGCCAAAATCCAGTATTCGCTCATAGTCAATCTCTCCTATAGCACCGCACTGACGATCGTCCGAATATACTCCGTCAAAGGATTCGGGAATACCCCGAGCAGTATCGACATCGCCGCAAATATGATAAGCGGAACAACCATCCACAGGTTCGGCTCCTTTTTCTGCAGATTCCCACAGTCAAAATCAGCCCCCGGCAGAAACCCTTTTACCGTGACGGGAAGCAGATATCCCGCGGTCAGCAGCGCGGAGACCAGCAGAACCACAGGCCCGAGCCAGGTGAAGATACCAGTTCCGGACCCCAGGGCGCCGACTGCGAGATGCCATTTGCTGATAAAACCGCTGGCAGGAGGAATGCCGACCAGCGCCAGCGAGGCAAATGTGTAACACCATATCGTGACGGGCATCTCCTTGCCGATCCCCGTCATATCATCCACGCCTGTCCTCCCGGTTCTGTAGATGATCGCCCCCGCAGACAAAAACAGCATCACTTTGATAAACGCATGGAACACCACGTGGAGCAGCGCGCCGGTCATGGCGGAGGGCTCTAACAGAGCAAGTCCGAAGAGGATATAGGAAACCTGGCTTACCGTGGAATAGGCCAGCCTTTTTTTCATAACTTTTTCCCGGTATGCCAGCACGGAACCCATGAAGATCGTAATTAATGTCAATGTCAGCCACGCAGTCTGCACCCAGGTTCCCCTGATAAAGGATTCTCCGAATAAAAAGTATACTGTGCGAATAATTCCCAACACACCCGCCTTCACGATCAGCCCGGAGAGTATCGCGCTGGCAGGCGCGGGCGCCACCGGATGGGCGGTGGGAAGCCATGCGTGCATCGGAAACATGCCCGCCTTCACACCAAAGCCCAGAAGCATAAAGAATACAACAATAAGCAGCGTCTTCTCATTTCCCGCTGTCAGCTCCCTGTTCAGCGCTCCTCCCGCCGTAAAGTTTAAGGTATCCGCGTACTTATTTAAAAAGTATATGCCCAGCAGCACCATGTACGCGCCGCACAGGGAATAAAACAGATACTTCAGACCGCCCATGACCGCCTCCTTTGTCCGGGAATGCAGCACAAGAGGCACGGAGAACAACGTCATCAGTTCATAAAACAGGTAATAGGTTACAATATTGCCCGCGAAGCTAAGCGCCAGCACCACGCCAAAGGCCATCAGATAAAAGCCGAAATACCGCTTCTCCTCCCTCTCATGCTCCATATATTCAAAGGAATAGAAACCCGCAAACACCCAGACGATGGTCACAACGGCCGCGAATATCCGCCCTAGACTGTCCGGATGAAAATAGATATCCAGCTTATCCCCCAGCCGGAATAAAAAAAGCTCCGTCTCACCGCTTCCCAGCGTACACCCCGTAAGAACAGCGGTGATCACAAGCCCCGCCCCCTCCACGGCGAGCAAATGGTTCCTGGAACGAAACTCCGGCACGAACAGGATAGCGGCTCCGAGAAATATGGGAAAAAATATCGTCACTAAAATGATCATTGAAACATTCACAGTACTTTGTTTCTCCTCTATGCAAAATTGGCAAGTCCGGTCTCTATCAGATGGATGACCGGCCTGGAGTTCATCCCCAAAATCAGGTTCAGAACCACAAACAGAATGATCGTCGCCGTGTACAGCTTCTGCTCCTCCCAACGGATAGAGTAGAAACCTTTCTCTTTTTCCACCGCCGGATCCTCCGGCGTATAGATACGGATCACCGTCTTCAGGAAATAGATCGCGTTCAGGATCGTGCTGATCGCCAGTACGATCACCGTCGGAAACATCTTCCAGGTCGGATTGATGATCGCGGCCTTCGCAAACAACAGCTTGCTGACAAAACCGGAAAAGATCGGAATACCGACCATGGACAGAGAGCCCACCGCAAAACCGATACCCGCGATCCTGTTGCGGTACCCCGAGCCGTTCAGCGCAAAGAAACTCCTGCTGCCGGCAGACACATCCGTCAGTCCGATGGCACTGATAAACAGCAGCGATTTTGTCGCCGCATGTACGAGAATGTGGTAGACACTGGCAACCATGCCCTCCTTCATCCCCAGACCGAAGCCCATGTAAATATAGCCGATCTGCGCCACCGAGGAGAACGCGATCATCCTCCGGATGTCCTTCTCGCCGATCGCGCTGAAAGAGCCGAACAGCATACCGCACAGTCCAAATATAAAAAGTATACCGATAATATGACTGCTGTAAATAATATCCAGACCGATGACTCTGTAAAAAATCTTGATCAGCAGAAAGATGTAACCTTTCGACACTAAGGAGGACAGCATCGCCGCCGAGGATACCGTGGAGTACCCGTATGCGTCCGGCAGCCAGGCGTGACAGGGAAACAGGGCGCTTTTGATCGCAAGCCCGATCGTCATAATGCCCACCGTCACTAACATCGGTATCCGGTATGTGCCGTTTGCCATGATCTCCGCCATGGCCTCCTTTATATTGCTCATCAGCAGATGTCCGGTCAGGTCATAGAGCATACAGATGCCCATCAGCAAAAGACCGGAGCCTAAAAGGCTCATGATCATATAGCGGACTGCCGCCTCTATCGTTCTGCCGTTCTGCCGGATCATGATCAGGCCGCAGGCCGCGATCGTATTGATCTCCACAAAGACATATGCCGTAAAAAGGTCGTTGGTGTAAATAAGCGCCAGCAAAGAACTGAGCATCATATCCACCAGAATATAATAAATATTGTGTTTGGTATACTCCACCTCGTCGAACAGTTTCTTTCTGCCGCCGGTCATGGACAGCAGCATCACGATACAGAAAAACATCGCCATGCCTGCCTCCAGCACTCCGGCACGAATCTCATTTCCCCAGGGCGCGGGGAAATGCCCCATCATAAAGATATAGCTGCCGATTCCCGTACTGCAGAAATAGACAAGCAGCGCACCGGACATTATGCCGACCACAAGGATCGCCGCCGTATTCAGCCGCTTTGCCCATTTCTCGGAAAGGACCGAGGAGACAATGCCCGAAAACATGGAGATCATAATCGAGAAAAAGGGCACATTCTGTATAAAGTCCATCAAAGCCCCTCCTTCCTCAGCTGCATGGAGATCTCATCCAGATCCAGCGTATGGTATCTCTGGTATAAACGCACTGTCAGCGAGAGTATCAGCGCCGTCACCGACACCGATACCACAATTCCTGTCAGCACAAGGCCGCTGGGAATGGGGTTGATGTAGGCCTCCACTTCCTGCACTCCGTCCACCACGATGGGCGCCGCTCTGCCGGCAATATATCCCTTTTCCGCCAGAAACAGGTATACTGCCGTATCCATAATATTCAGGCCGATAACCTTTTTGATCAGGTTTTTCTGAATCAGAAGATTTGCAAAACCGATACCGAACAGCAGTATTGCAACCTCTTCCCCGTAGTTTACCAGAAAATTTGTCTCCAGCATATCTAAAACCCTCCCTTGCGGAACAACACAAAGAACGCGTACATCGTGCACGCCACCACCAGACCGACGCAGATATTGAGCGGCAGAATCAGCCCGCTGCTCAGGATATCTCCCGGTGTTCCCAGCGGTATCCCGCTCTCCAGGTGATGCGCCCCCGTGTAGAAAGAGTAACTTTTCGCAATGCAGTAAAAACTGAGCGAACAGAAGCTGATCCACTTGTATGTCTTTGCGGTAAAAAACTTTTCCGTCTTCTCAAAGCCGAAGGCGTTCAGATATAAAATCAGCCCCGCCCCGATGATGGCGCCGCCGGAAAAGCCGCCGCCCGGCGAGAGATGCCCGTTGAGTATCACGTAGATTCCGAAGAGTATAATAAACGGCACCAGTATCATCGCCGACGTCTGCAAAATCTTATCGCTCTTCGGCTCATAAAAGCTGTCCTGCCGCTCCTCTTCCTCCGCGCTGCCCCCGCCCTTCTTTTTGTCATTCCGCATCAGGATCAGCACGGTGCAGGTGGCGATAAACAGAACGTTGGACTCCCCGAATGTATCGAAAGCGCGGTAGTCCAGAATCATCCCCGTGACAATATTTACCGCCCCGGTGTCCTGCATCCCGTCCTCGATATATTTCGCGGCAACCTCGTTGTGCGCCGGATTTCCGGCATTGCCCACCGGCGGCAGGTAAGCCACCGTGATAAACAGCATCACCGTCAGCGTCAGACAGCAGACTAACGCCGCTGCCCTGTAAAATTTTCGGAACAGAGTGTACTGGTTATTATTTGCGGTATCATGTGCTTTGCGGATAACGCTGAGCACTTCTCTCTGATATTCTTCCAGCTGTTCCTCGCTCTCCTCGCCCTGTCCCGTTTTCGCTTTCGCCTCAACGTTGTTGAGGTAGGGATCTCTGATACCGGCCATCCACTGCCTGAGGGCCCCTATCGGCCGTTTTCCGTATTCTTCCTCGGGAATCAGTCTACTCATGGCTATCCTCGTCCTCCTCCCTCATGGCATGAATCTTTTTTAACGTCGCAAAAAACAGCACGCTCGTGACGCCGGCGCCCACCGCCGCCTCCGTGATGGCGAGATCCGGGGACTCCAGCAAAATCCATATGATCGACATGATCAGGCTGTAGGACATAAATATTAAAATGGAGTTTAAAAGCCGTTTTGAAAAACTTACCGACACGGCGCAGATCACTAAAAATGCAAGCAGGATATATTGAAAAATCTGCATTTTCACCTCTCCTTTTTATTTCGATTTTACTTCACAGTATTTCTTAAGATCTTCGTTGACCGTACATTCCAGCCTTGAGATCAGATGGGAGGACACGGGCGACGCGCACCAAAGAAAAATAACCACAAGAACCAGTTTCAGCGTGACGAATTGAAAGCCGAACAGGATCATCAGACCTGCCAGCGAGGAGCCGATCCCCAGCGTATCGCCGATCGCCGCCGCATGCATTCTGTTCAGAACATATTTAAACCGGAAGACACCCAGAACTTCCAGAGCAAAAGTGACTACGCCGATCACCAGAAGTCCCACTCCCAAAATAAATCTTATCCATTCAGATATCATAACGCCTGATCCTCCCCTGTATCTTTCTTCCGCCTTCTCCTCTTTTCCTGCAATTCTCTGTATTCGATATATACCCCTGTATATACCTTTGTCAACACTACCACCGCAAGGAAGCTGATCATCGCATAGATCAGGCAGATATCCACCAGATAGTCCTCCCTCATCAACAGCGCCAATATCGCGATAATGACCATCACGATCGTCCCCATCATGTTTACCGCGACCAGTCTGTCCGCGATCGTCGGCCCCTTCACTGCCCTGATCAGACAAAGTATTGTCAACAGCGCCAATATCACTATAAGAATATGAAAAACTCCGGAATATTGTTGTACCAGTTCCATCCTCCGCCTCGCTCCCTGCTCTATGCCTCCATCTTTTCCAACAGTCTCTCAAAGATGGTATCCTCGATTCCCTCTGCCATCGTACTGTCCAGACAGTGGATCACCAGCTCATTCCCCTCCAGGGATACCGTGATAGTTCCCGGCGTGAGCGTAATCGAATTCGCCAGAATCACCCTGCCAAGGTTTGTCCTTAACCGCGTCCTGTGCTCCACAATAACCGGCTCCACAATTTCCCTGTCGTTCAGCACGAAATGTATCACCTGAAGATTCGCTTTTATGATCTCCACGATCAGCACAACGATATAATAAAAGAAATAAACGCTCTTTTTTATCAGCGCAATATCTTTCCTCACACTGTAGCCCATAAATTTGCACATAAACAGGTAGATGCAGGAGCAGAGGATGATCCCCAGCATCGTGATTTCCGGTGTGATCTTTCCGTTGAATACAAACCAGATCAGTAACAGTAAAATAAACATTTGCTTTTTCTCCTGTCAGACTATCGGGCGGATGATATACTTGCAGATCGGATTTCCCTTCGAGGAAAACCTCTCCTCATACTCCGTCATTATATTTCCCTGATTCATTTTCGCATCGCGGTGGAGATCGCGGGTGATCTCCAGGATCTCCCACTTCGCCGGCTCCGTCTCCTCCACGCCGAACTCAAACAGATCCCTGTTGTCCGTCTTAAACTCCAGATGACCGCCGGCTTTCAGCAGCACCCTGTAGCGGTCGAGAAATTCCCTCGAGACCAGCCTTCTCTTCGCGTGGCGCTCCTTCGGCCAGGGATCGGAGAAGTTCAGGTAGACCCGCTCCACCTCACCCTCCGCAAAATAGCGCAGGATATGTTCAGCCTCCATGCGGATAAATCGAACATTGGGAAGAGGATTTTCCTCCATCTTCTGAATCGCCCGGAAAAGTACGCTGGAATACTTCTCTATCCCCACATAGCTGACTTCCGGATTCGCCGCAGCAAGCTCCGTCAAAAACCGCCCTTTGCCTGTGCCTATCTCTATATGAACCGGCTTTTCCTCTCCGAAAATTTCCCTCCACTTTCCGGCACACTCATTCTCCTCCGGAATCACATATTCGCTGGTTCCGATCGCCTCTCTGGCCCCGGGAATATTTCGTAAACGCATAAAAAGCTCCCTTTCTGTCATTACCGATTTTTCCCTATTTTACTCTTTTTGGAAGAAAAGTCAACTTTGCCATTTTTCGCAGAATCCTTGTACAAACTAAAAAAGATTATGCTATAATGGTTCACAGGAGAAAATACTTTATGAACTTTCAAAAGAAGAGAAAACTTTTTACCTGTATCTGCGCTGTTATATTGTCTGTATCTGTTTTGATACAGGCTTCCTTTCCCGTTCTCGCCGCGCCTGAAGAACCTTTGAGCGAAGCGCAGCAGGCGGCGCAGAAGCGCCTTCTGCTCCCCATTCAGACAAACGAGCTGTCCTACTGGCCGAAAGGCCCTGCCATCACCGCGGAATCCGCTATTTTGATGGAGGCCGACACCGGCACTATTCTGTATGCCAAAAATATCCACGAGAAGCTCTATCCCGCCAGCACCACGAAAATGTTGACCTGCCTGATCGCCGTAGAGCAGTGCGCGCTAAATGAGACGGTAAACTTTTCCTATGAAGCCGTGAGCGCTGTCCCTACGGACGGCTCCAATATGGGGATGGACGCGGGAGAATATATTTCGATGGAAGAATGCCTTTACGGCATTATGGTCGCCTCCGCCAACGAAGTGGCAAACGCTGTGGCAGAACATGCGGCAGGTTCTCTGGACGGTTTTGCCGAGATGATGAATCAGAGGGCGGCGGAACTGGGCTGTCAGAACACCCATTTTGTCAACGCCAACGGACTCCATGCGGACGATCACTACACCAGCGCCTACGATCTCGCCCTGATCGCAAGGGCCTATTTCCAGAACGATGTCCTTCGGCGGATCGGCAATACCGCCTCCTACCATTTTACACCCTCCGCCGGGCAATCCGAGGATTTTTATAAGACAAACAAACATAAGCTGATCAACGGCGAACTCTCCTATGAGGGAATCATTGGCGGCAAGACCGGTTACACGGATCCTGCGAGACAGACGCTTGTCACCGGATGCGAACAGGCCGGTATGCGCCTGATCTGTGTCGTCATGAAGGAAGAGTCCCCCGCTCAGTTTGAAGATACCGTCACTCTGTTTGACTATGGCTATCAGAATTTTACAAAAGCAAATATCGCGGACAACGATTCCCGCCACATTATCAATAATTCCAACTTTTTCTATACCGGAAACGATATTTTCGGGGATTCCTCCCCGATCCTCTCCATCGCTTCCGACGGATATGTCGTACTCCCCAACATGTCCACTTTTGAAGATCTTACGCCGGAAATAGACTATGAAGCCGCGGATCTGCAGAAAAACGAAGTTGCCAAAATCGATTATTACTACCATGATACCCTGATCGGTTCCGGCAAGATCGTATTTTCCTCTCAGAATACTCACACTTACGATTTCAGCAGTGACGATGAGCCGGTAACCGGCAGGCCGGACAATGTTATTTTTATCAATATCAAGATGCTCCTGCTCATTATCTCGTCCATCGCCGCTGTCACTATCCTTGTCCTGATTCTGCATTCTGTTTTCTACAACAGGCAGGATTTCCGGCATGGCCGCCAGAGGAAAAAACAGTACCGCCGGGACCAGCGCCTGAAACGGAAAGAGCGCCGGCTCGCAAAGCGCTCCCGCAGGCGCCGCAGAAGACGTCGGTAATTTTCTGTTGCCTTTCCCGTCCGTTTATGGTACACTAAATGGCAGATTAATCTGTTTCTGTAGCTCAGCAGGATAGAGCGTCCGCCTCCTAAGCGGAAGGCCAGCGGTTCGAATCCGCTCAGGAACGTATAAATGCCGCGGCTTATGAGGCCGCGGCGTTTTTGTTATTACAGGGTTTGAACCGGTGAGTTTTCAACATATTGTCAAAAAAGAGGCGGGATGATATCATCGAAAGAACAGAGCAAGCATTGTACGAAAGGAGAACAGGATGAAACTGATTATTGACGACGCCCATATCGAACTGATCAAAAAGGTTTACGAATTTTATCCGATAGATGGAGTGACTACCAATCCGTCCATTCTCGCGAAGAGCGGCCGGAAGCCCTACGATGTGTTAAAAGAGATTCGACAGTTTATCGGAGACAACGCGGAGCTGCATGTGCAGGCAGTCTCCCGGGACGCAGAAGGCATGGTGAAGGAAGCGCACCGCATAGCGGCGGAGCTCGGAAAAAACACCTTTGTAAAGATTCCCTCCATCCCGGAAGGCTTTAAGGCAATGAAGGAGCTCCATGCGCTGGGGATCCCGATCACTGCGACGGCAGTCTACACACCCATGCAGGCCTTTCTCGCCGCAAAATGCGGCGCCTCCTACACCGCCCCCTATATCAACCGCATCGATAACATGGGGTACAACGGAATCCAGGTGGCAAAACACATCCACGATATTTTTAAGAACAACGACCTGAAAACAGAGGTCCTCGCCGCCAGTTTTAAAAACTCTCAGCAGCTTCTGGAGCTGTGCGAATACGGGATCGGCGCGTCCACAGTTGCCCCGGACGTGATCGATGGCCTGGTCAAAAACCAGGCCATCACTTCCGCCGTCGACGATTTTATCAAAGACTTTGAATCGCTGACCGGATCAGGAAAAAATATGAGCAACTGCTAACTGCAGATACTGTTTTTAAGCCCTTCCAGAAGATACATGGCGGCCATCGCTCCCTGATCGGCAATCCCCGAAGCCTTAGCGGAGAAAACTGCCGCCTTCCCATATTTGGGAATCATGTCTTTTGTGGCTTCCACGCCTTCTCTGGCGCCCTCAAGCGCTTCCGCGATCACCCCGGCCAGGGATTCCCCCCTCCCGGCCGCGGCCGCCGCTTTCTCCGCTGCCGGAGCCATCGCATCCAATATAGTGCAATCTCCCGGCTGACATTTTCCCCGTTTCTGAATACCGTTCGCGAAAGCCTGCAGGAAGGCCGCAAGCTCCGAAGCGCCGAACTCGCCGCATCCCTTCAAAGCTTTTCCGCCTTCCATAATACCGCTGCTCATCAATGTGCCCATGGTGCTCGGCACAAGAGCCGCCATTTTCATAGCTGCCTTCATCAGAGTCTTCCCCGCGTCTCCCGCCTCCGTATTCTGCCGTATAAAATCCGGCAGCGCGGCGAAACCCTTGTTCATGGTAAGTCCCAGATCTCCGTCTCCCATGTTGGCATCCATGGCGCACAGTTCATCCTTTTTCTCCGCAAAGATGGCTGCTGCCCCCTCAAAAAGCTCCGGCAGCTGTTCCACACCATATTTTTCCATCGCTGATCCTCCCTTCTCCCTTTTCTTTACGCCTGCACATAAAAAGGTGTTTTCACCGGACGATCGATCCACTTTTTCATTTCCTCATCCACTTTGCAGATGGAAACAGACGCTCCCGCCATCTCCATGCTGGTGGCATATTCTCCCACAAAAGTGCGGTAAACTTTGATCTTCTTCTCATCCAGACAACTTCTGACACTTCCGGAAAGAATGTAAAGTTCCTCGATGCTGGTGGCTCCGAGACCGTTTATCAACACACAGATCTCCTCACCCTCCGCCACCGGCATATCGGCCAGAAGCGTATCGAGACTTTCTTTTGCCAGTTCGTCCGCCGTCTTGACAGGTCCGTTCCAGATTCCCGGCTCACCGTGGATACCCATCCCCATAGCCATCTCATTTTCTCCCAGCGTAAAGTTAGAATGGCCTACTTCGGGGATAATGCAGGGTGTCAGAGCAAATCCCACCGTGCGGGTATTGTCTTTCGCCTTCTGCGCCGCTTCCAGCACCTCATCCAGCGTTCCCATCTCCGCCGCTTTGGCTCCCGCGCACTTGTACATAAAGAAAATACCTGCCACTCCTCTTCGTCTCTCCTGGTCCGCACTGCTGTTCACATCGTCTGCTCCCACGATACTTCTGGTCTCGATGTCGTCCATCTCACACATCTCGGCAGCCATATCAAAATTCATAATATCTCCGGTGTAGTTTCCGTACAGATAAAGGATCCCCGCGCCTGCCTCCACTTCCCTGCTCACCTTGTATATCTGCTCGGAAGAAGGGCTCTGGAATACGCTTCCCACAGCGCAGCCGTCCAGCAGACCGTCCCCCACATATCCAAGAAACAGCGGCAGATGTCCCGTACCACCGCCCGTGATAATGGCAACTTTCCGGTCTGTCTTTTGGGCCCTGCAATAGCAGCGTAAATCGTCCCCCGTACATTTCACCTGGTCAGCGTGGGCCCCATAGATTCCTTTTAACATGTCATCCGTATAAGCTTCCGGTGCGTTTAATATTTTCTTCATTTGCTACCTCCTCCTGTTGTTTTTCTGATTCTATCATTTCCATATATCTCTGTCAATTTTTCCGGAGAGATCATATCCCGCAGTTTCTCCGGGAAATATTCCGCGATAACCTGATCGAACTCACCGAATTTCGCGTACTGAAATTTTGTCTTGCGCTCAAATTTTTCTGCCGTTCCCATGAGTATCTTTTTCTGAGCCCGCTCGATCACATGCCTGTTGAGCGCGATGGCATCCTCCGTCAAAGTTCCCGGACCGTCCATACCAAAGCAGCCGTCCATCCCCAGAAGCGCTACATCAAACATAAACTTCTGCAGCATATCGTACGCAAAATGGCCTTCCGTGCGCCTGCCGGAATGAGAGTAGGTACCCCCCAGAAGAATAATCCTGTTTTTGCTGGCCTGAGCCGCTTCCGCAAACTCCAGGCAGTTGGTCACGATCAGCACGTTTTTCCGGTGATTCAACAGTTTTCCCAGCGGGAGAACCGTGCTGCTGGGATCCACAAAAATACTGCTTCCATTCCGGATATAGCGGAGTATTTCCCGGCAAATGTCTTTTTTTACGTCGTGGTTCTCCTGAATGCGGTATTCCATGGGAATGTCCATATAGGTGTCCCGCACGACCGCGCCGCCATGTGTTCGGTAGAGGATCCCCTTGTCTTCCAGAATGGTCAGATCCCGGCGAATGGTCTCCTGTGTCACACTCAGCTGCTGCGCAAGCTTTTTCACACTTATCTGTTTATTCTGCAGAACCAGCTGTGTAATTTCTTCCTGTCGTCTCTCCACTTTTTTCTTCATAGTCTTTTCCCCCTGAGCATAGCGATTGAAAAAATTATATCCAGCTTTCCAAAAAAGCACAATGCGGCCGAAACCATTTCGCTTCGCCCGCATCTGCTTTTTTAATCCTGCTTCCTATACCCAAGATCAAAAATGTAATGCTTTTTAATTGGCTTCTCCACACACCACCAGCATTCCAGATGAGGTTCAAAAGTTACCAGATCCCCCTCTGCAAAATAATAACGCTCCCCGTCCATGGTCTCCACATAGGCGCTGCCCTCTATGACGAGACAGGTTTCCTCCCTCTCGTCATAAACCGTTTTCCATTTTTCAGGTTCATGTTCCCAGGTGGGCTGCGCTTTCAAAAGAGCCTCCTCTTCGGCCGTGGGTTTTCTTACCAGTACTGATGCCATCTATTACCTCCTCACATATCCGGATAATGTTTTGCTTTTACGTCTGCCCAGGGTGTTTTCCTGTCATCCGGAACCGGCTGAAAATAACCGTCCAGCCCATCCTTCACCATCTCGTCAAACATCCGGGCATCCTCGTCGCTAAAAGAGATCGGCCCCAGCACATTCTTGCGCCCGACGCCGCCTCCAATACTTCCTACCTGCAGAGACGGATACTTAAAACCCGCGTAGTATGCCTTGTGAGCCATTTTCATTCCCTTAAACAGGACAAAGATCGGTTCCGTATCCCCCAGACCATTCTCCGCCCAGCGCTTCCCCGCCTCCTCGGCAGTAATCACTTCGAGTTTCGTACCTACCGGCGTTGCCATGTAGAAAATCTCCGCAAGAAATTCATCTCCCGCAATAGTATCATCGATGATATAAATTTTCTTTGCACCCGTCCGGTACAGCCACTGTGTACACACCTGGCCGTGGATCAGACGCGCGTCAATTCTTACCAACGCTAACTGTCCCATATCTGTCTCCTTTCTGTTCGGATCTCTTTGTTATCCTTCCGTTTTTATCCAGTTCTTTCCCGCCGAGCCGGTCACTTTCATATAATCCATCATGCGCTCCTTATAGCCCGCCCACATAATGTTGCCCGCCATACGGGCTCCTATATTTTCGCCGGCCTGATATCTTCCGTCCTCAAACAGTTTCTGAAGCCCGTAGTTATAGGCGTCCGTTCCCATATTCACTTTCTGACAGCCGATCCTGCAGCATTTCGCAATATTGTCAAAACCGGAATAGGAACCGCCATGGAATACCAGCGGAACATCCACTTTTTTCTTCAACTCCTCCAGACGTTCAAAGTCGATATCGGGGCTTCCGTTGGTGTATTCCCCGTGGGCCTCGCCGATGGATACCGCCAGGCAGTCGCAGCCGGAAAGTTTCACAAATTCCGCCGCCTGATCCGGATCCGTCAGATATTCCTCCCTCTTTTCCGCGTAATCGCAGCCGTCGGCGATCTGTCCGAATTCCGCCTCCACCGTGATTCCCAGAGGCGCGCAGATCCGTTTAAAATATGCCACTTCTTTCGCGTTCTCCTCAAAAGACAAAGACGCGCGGTCCACCATGATACCGGTAAAGCCTCCATAGATAGCCTGCACGCAGGCCTCATATGTATCGCCATGATCCAGATTCAGCGCAACCGGAATGCGGACCTCATTTGCCAGCTGTCGAACGATATGTCCGAAAGACACCAGATCCCTGTGATTGCTCTGCAGCACATCGATGATAACCGGGGAATCTAACTCCACCGCCGCCTCCAGGCAGGCTCTGACCGAATCCTCGTTAAACACATTGGGCGCCAGTACGCCGTAACCTCCTTTCTTCGCTTTGTTTAAAATTTCCAGCATTGATACCAACATAATTTGTCTTCCTCCCTGAAATGAATTACAGTCTCTTTTATATCAAAATTCCCAATCCGCCCAGCACGATGGCGATCGCCAGAATCCACAGCGTCGCTTTCAGAATATTTCCGCCCTTCTTCAGATAAGCGTAGATGCCGAATACCGTTGCCAGAGGCAAAAGGCCGGGAACGATCGCATCGATCAGCGTTTCCTGCAGGCTTAAAGTTTCCGTAGCGAAAGGCAGATTGATTCCGAGGGCTACCGATACATTCTGAGCCGTCATCACACCCATCACAAACAAACCCAGAATACTGAAAAATGTGATTACTTTTTGCACGGAATTGTTCCGCAGAATGGAAGCCGCCGACTTACTGCCCAATTTATAACCGGTGTTGTACATAAACCAGCCTTCCAGGATCAGGATCACATACAGGATCACCACATACGTGATCGGAGCCCAGATGTGTCCCAGCTGGGCAAAGCCCATGAAAAACGCTGTGAGAACCGGCTTGATCGTGGAATAGTTCAGGGTATCGCCTATTCCCGCGAAAGGTCCCATCATACCCGATTTTACCGAATTGATAAGTTCGGAGCTCACCACCTCGTCTCCGTCCATGCCTTTTTTGATCGCTTTGGCGCGTTCTTCCTCCATTGAGAGCACGATTCCCGGGATGATTCCGCCGACCATATTTTCCGTGATGAAAAATTCCATATGGCGCTTCAGACCCGCAATCCTCTCCTCCTTGTTGTCCGGATAAAGTTCCTCCAGAGCCGGAGCCATCGTGTAGGCCATGCCCGACGCCTGCAAACGTTCCACATTGTCTACATGGCAGATCGCCATACGCCAGTTAAACCATACTTTCTTAAACGTCTTCTGGCTGATAAGTCTGTCTTTCCAGAAATCTTCGCCTTTCCTGGTCTCTTTCATAATCGATCCCAGATCTCCGAAGAGTCCGCCCGTATCGTCTTTATCTTTTGTAGACATCATATAAAACCAGCCGAGGAAAGCGCCCAGCAGTGCTCCGACCACGCTGTCGAGCCCCGTATACTGCGCAAAGAAAAATCCTGCCACAAAGAAAGGAATCAGGGCGCCCTTACCGATCACCATGATGACCATCGCGAAGCCGAGAGCCGGCATCATTCCGCCCGCCACGGTGAACATATTCGTAGCCCACTCCGGAAGGCCGTTCATCAGAATGCCGAGTCCCTGCGTGCCGAATTTCAGCACGAGCGTCATGGGAATCATGAAACATACCACACGGATCAGCTCGCCGTAAATAAAGATCGTCCTGCGAAGCCCTTTCACATCGCCTTTCTCCACACAGGCGTCACAGCGGTGAACGGTCCACACCTGGAGCACACGGTTCAGCGTGTTTAACTGTGCCATGACCAGGGAAGCGGCGGCAGCTACTACCAGCGCTTCCTCCAGACTGATGCCCTGGGTGATCACCATGGCCGTGGAAATAATACCGGCCGCGCATTTGTCAACCGGTTTGGCTCCTCCTACAGCGGTCAGAGCCAGATACATGGGCTGTATTGTACCGCCGACGATAACGCCTGTGCGAACGTCCCCCAAAACCAAACCCGTCAGCAGGGAAACCAACATCAAGTCAATAAAACAATACGTCCAGGGAACAAATATTTCCCCGCAATAAAGCAAATACAGAATACCGAGTATTGCCGCCTGAATAATTGTCATATTTTCTCCTCCTTTGTCACATATTTAGTAATCTTTCACGCCGTCCGGCTTTCTCAGGTGTGAAGATACACCCCTCTGATCCCTTCTTTCGCCGTCTGTTTTGCGCTCTCGTACAACTCTTCCAGAGGAAGCGTATCCTTCTGAAACATAACATCCAGAATGACGCCCAGGTTCATTCCCGTCACCATACGATAAGAAGCGCTCCGAAATACAGAAATACATGTATTACACGGACTCGCCCCAAACAAATCCGCAAAGATCAGATAATCCGCCTCCGGATCCTCCATAAGGAGCGCCCTCGCCTCCTCCTCAAACTGTTCCGGATCTTTCTCCTGTGTCATACAGAGACAGCTGATCTGTTCCGCCGTTTCCGCGCCCGCAATCATGGCCGCCGTATCGCGAAAGCTGACAGCCAGGTCCCCGTGCGCCACAAGAATAATTTTTGCCATAGTCCCTCCTTTTTGATGCCTTTACTTTGCAAGCAATCCTTTCAGTAATCGCAGTCCTCCTGCCAAAATACAGATGCCTCCACCCGTCCAGCCAAGGATAAACTCCATATCCTGAAGATTCAGATCGTAGGCATTCATCACCAGCAGAACTCCCAGAAGCATCAGCAGCACGCCCTGTTTTTTCCGTTTTTGAGGCGGCACACTGTCCTCCCCGCTTGCAAGACAGGGCGTCAGCGTCTCCAGCCTCACACTCGTCTTTGTCTTGCAGGACGGAAGAAATTTCAGCCGGAAAATAAGTTCCATAACCACAATGACAACTGCCGCCGCCACCAGCGCGCTGAGTAATTGGTGAAACAGAATGTAGGCGGCGAGCCCCAGAGCAATCCCCGTTATGTACCGGAGAGAAAGCACCTGATACTGCATCTGGTTATCTGCATTCAGGTAATACAGGGTATTTTTTTTGTAATCATAATACCCATATTTTTTGTTTCGCTCTCGAAACACATGTGGTTTAAGAAAATTTACATTTTCCAGCATGAATTTGCGGCTCCTTTTGTGTATTTTGTATAATTGTATTCTATAAAACCCAATTTTTAAAATCAATAACCGTTTCTGCGTTTGAGCAAAGTGGTCATTTTTATCTTTATGTCACAAAGTTTTTTCTTTCTATTTTTTTTGAATCAAAAAAATACCGGTAAAATCACATTACCGGTACCACAACAAAACAAACTTTTTAAAAGGAATGCCGCACGATCGTGTGGTCTCTCACAAGCCTCAAAATCCTCTCCATCTCATCCGGGATCCGTATCTTCGCCGGACACATGGACAGACAGGGCATATCCGTACATCTCCGGCACAACTCAGCGCTCTCCCCGATCCCCATATCCAGCTTGCGCAGCGCCCAATAGTCCTTGCCGAGAAAATAATAATTATACTGCCGGAAGACGGTATGGATCTCCGTCCCCCGGGGACATAGACACCTCTGACAGCGATCGCAGGGAATCGGCCTGAACTTTTTTTCGAGAACGGTCAATACCTGCTCGAAATCGGGAAGCAGAACATCAGCCGACAAGGTATCCTGCATAAACGCGGCCTCTGCCTGCTCCACAGAACCGATGCCGACCAGAGTACAGGACACCGGATAGGACAACACAGCCTTTATCAGCACTTCCACCGGAAAAAATGCGGGCAGGATACCCGCCGCAAAAACCTTGTTCACCAGAAATCCCTTCGCCCGAAAAAGGGGCTCTCCGGCGATTCGCTCCAACATCCCCCTCTCCAGCAGATTACCGCTGCCCTGCAGCACATCCACCCTGGCATCCTTCGCTCCCCGCAGAAGAATATCGTAGTAGTGGGACGCCAGCCCCGTAAAACGGATCCTTCCTTCTTCCTTCAGCTCACAGAGAGCGTCCAGCGCTCCTCCCTTTTGGAAGATCTCCTCCTCATGATCAGGATCGGCCTGATGGACAAAGTAGATATCCGGCACAGTTCCGAGATTTTCGCAGGATTCCAGAACTGCCGTATACATCTCATTTCCGTCAAAAAACCTGGCTTTATCGGAAATGACGATCTTTTCTCTGCCGATCCCCAACGCAAATTTCCCCAGCTTTATCTCAGCATCTCCGTATTCGGGAACGACAGCCGTGTCGTACAGATTACACCCGAGCCGAAACGCACTCTCCATGACAGATACCGCCTGCTTCTCGTTCAGATTAAAATATTCAGGAAGGACAGGCACGCTGCCCTGCAGGATCGGAATCGTGCCGAAGCCGACTTCCGAGACGATAAGCCCGGTATTCCCCAGTTTGCGGTAACGCATAGTGATCACTCATTCCCTTTCTCCGGTGCCGGCAAAGGCTCTCTCCTCCACCAGTACCCCCTCCGGTATATCCGGCTTTTGCAAACTTCTGCAGAATGCGAAAGCCTCCTTCCCGATACGTTTCAACGTGGAAGGCAGGTGAATCTTCCTCAGACTGTGACAGCGGAAGAACGCCCTGTCCGGTATCTCCGCGATTCCCTCCGGCAAAAAGACCTCCCGCAGCGCAGTACAGTTCTCAAAGGCCCTCGCCCCGATATCGCGAAGCTCCTCCCCGAACTCCACCCTCTCCAGAGTCCCGCAACCGGAAAAGGCCCTGACTCCCACCGACTCCACGCGGTGTGCCCGCCTCACTGTCTTAAGCCACCTGCAGCCCGCAAAAGCATTTTTCCCGATGGATGTCACGCTGAGCGGCAGAGTGATCTCCGTCAGAAGATTTCCATCCTGAAAAACATTGTCCCCTATCCCCTTGATGCCTTCCGCCACCAGAAGTTCGGAAATATTACCGGTACACTCCACCAACACATCCTTTTCATCTGTCTTAAAACAGTTCAGAGAATCCGCCACAGCCTGTTTTGCCAGCGCCGAGTACGCCGTGGAGAAGTCTCTCTCCCTGTCTGAGATTCCCTGAAATGTGACGGAGGAACCGTCCGCGAAGAACAGTTTCTTCAGATGGATACAGTTTCGGAAGGCGTACGCCTCCGCCCTCACCTGATCCGACAAAAACCGGATACTCTCGATGCCCGTTCCCCCGGCAAACGCCCAGCCGCAGATCAGCCTGATATTCTCCGGAATGACCGCATCCCCCGCACAGCCCGATCCGTCCAAAAGCATATCGCCCACCGTTACCATAGGAGAAAGACCGCGTTGCTTTTCCATCCATGCCGTTCCGTGAAAAGCCCGGGCGCCGATATATTCAACGGTCTCCGGGATCGTGATCTCCTCCAGCATCAGGATATCCCTGAACACCTCCGCCTCGATCCTCCTGATCCCCTCCGGTATCCTGACGATCCTCCCAAGTCCTCTGTAACCGCAGAGTATTTCTTCCTTTTCCACCTCAAAACAGCTGAACGCGCTCTGAAAGATCAACCGTACCGCCTCCGGGATCTCCTCCGACAAAATATCCCTGTAAACGCGCAGATTCCATGACTTCCCCAGTCGGACCACCCGGCGCACGGCCGTACATCCGGAAAAGGCATACTCATAAAGCCTGACGCTGCCCATACCTCCCGCAAGCTCTATCGACTCGAGACGCCCGCAGTCCTCAAAAGCGTGAGGGCGCAGTACCGCACCCTCTCCCAGAACAATTTTCTCCAGAGCGTCACAGTCCTGAAACGCGTATCTGCCGACCTCTTTCACCCGCCGAAGATCAAAAGCTTTCAGGCTCCCGCAACCGCTGAAACAGTGCGGATCAATAAACTTCGCCTGCTCACAGACGCACCGCTCCAGACGTGAACATCCCTCAAAAAGCCGTTGTTCCAGATCCTCCAGCCCTCTGAGTTCTGCCTCTTTGAGGGACAGGCAGAAAGCAAAGGCGGCCTTGCCTGCCTTCGCCGTATGAACGCTCACCTTATGGAGAGACACACACTTCTCAAAAGCCCTCTCCCCGATAACAAGCGAGGAGGAAGCACATATTTCCTCCAGTTTTCCGCAGCCCCAGAACGCCCCTTCCCCGATATTGCAGAGCCCCTCCGGCAGGATCACTTTCGTGATCCCGCTGTTTCGTGCAAACGCAAACGGAGCGACAGCCGTGAGTCCTTCCGGCAGCCTGACCTCCCCGCCGCAGTTTCCGCCGGAAACCAGAATGCTGCCCACAACGGCAAAAGGCCCTTTCTCCGTCAATCCCGCCGTGTCCTCAAAAGCTCTCTCTCCGACCTGGATAAGCACCTTTGCCTCTCCCGCCGCAAAGCGGATACAGCCCAGAAAGGCTTCTCTGTCGATAAACTGCGTCTCCCTCAGAGAAATATCCCTGAGTTTCCTGCAGTTACAAAAAACACGCTCCTTGATCATCTGCCAGACTACAATGCCCGAACCTGAGGTATCCCGCCTCTCAACTTTCTCCAGTTCGGTGCAGCCCGAAAAAACTTCCTCTTCCGCTACGGTCAGTCCCGCGGGCCATTCCACACGGCGCAGAGAAGCGCACCCCTTCAATGCCGCCGGTCCGATCCACTCCACGCTGTCCGGAAAGCAAACCGCCGTGATATCCCGGTTCCCGTAAAAAGCGCCGCCCGCCACGATCCGCGTCCGCGGCGAGAGATGGACCTCCCCCCTCAGGTTCCTTCCGTCCCAGAAAATCTCATCCGAAACTTTCCCGGCCTGCCCGCTCTCCAGAAAAGGCGTATCTTCCCACACGTTTCTCCCCACAGACCGCAGCGATCCCGGCACAGTCACCTGCCTTAAATTCCTGCACCCGCAGGCGAACCTATCGGGTATATGGCATACCCCGTCCTCAAACACCACCGTCCGCAGGCGCGGGCATCCTGAAAAAAGATCTGATCCATACCGTTCCCCGCTCCCGCTCATGCGAACCTTCTTTACGCCGCTCTGCGCAAACGCCAGACGCTCCACACGGACAAGTCCCTGTATCAGATGAACCTCTTTAAGTCCCCTGCACCTGTAGAAAGCCATCTCGCCGATAAACGCCAGCGCGTGCGGAAAGGATATCTTCCCCAGGGATACACAGCCGTAAAAGGCCTGCTCACCGACGGATATATTACATTCTCCGAGGACAACCTCCCTCAATTCGCGGCAGTGCTTAAAGACTTTATCCTCCACCAGGAACATCTCCTCCGGAAGTCTGGCGCGCAACAGTTTCACACAGTTCTCGAAAGCCCCGGTACCGATCCGCTTCAAATGTCCTGGGAACTCTATGGTCTGCAAAAGCACACAGCCGCGAAAGGCCCCGGCGCCGATCTCCCGGAGCGACTCCGGCAGGATCACCCGGTCTATCGCCTCATTGCCGGCAAACGCCTCCTCCGCAATGGAAGTGACTCCTTCCGGGACCACCACTCTGGATTCACTGCCCAGATATTTTAAGAGAATCGAACCGCTGAGCCGGAAATTCCCTAGAATCTGCCTCCCGATCGTTTGGACAAGGCGCGGCATCCGTCTCCCACCGGCCTCAGAAAATCCGGAAATTCCTTCGATCTTATAGGATGTCCCATCCGGCATCACCGTTTCTCTCAGAGAACTGCAATTTTTGAAAGCATCCTCATGGATCTCTATCCGATCCCCCTGAAACGACACACTCTCCAGACTGATGCAGTTGCGGAACGCACGGCTCTCGATCTCTCTCAGAGACGCGGGAAATTTGACGGAAAGGATCCCCCGCTTGTCAAAAAAACTGCTCTTCCCGATCTTTTCGACACCCTCCGGTATCTCCACATGTTTTAAATTCGTCTGAAACTTTGCCAGACACCTGCCGTCCAGATCCATCATCCGCAGAATATCCACTGCCACCGCCCGGACCAGAGAGGGGATCTCCATACCGCCAGCCAGCGCTTCCACCGCATTGGGGATCACAAAGAAACTCCCATCGGAAAAAGAGAAATCCGTGATCCGGATGCAGCCCGTGAACACATCGCAGATACCATCCTCCCTCAGCTTCACAGAAAGCTCCAGCTCTTTCAGCAGGACATCGTTGACAAACACCTGCTTCCCCAGGCGCTCCACGCCGGGGATGGCCGCGCGGACGAGACTGTCGCAGTAGAGAAACGCACAGTCGCCCAGCTCACTCACCGATGCGGGGAGTGAGATCTCTCTCAACTCATGACATCTGTGGAAAGCGTAACTGCCGATATGGGAAACCCCCTCCGGTATCTGCACCTCCTGCAGTCTCCGACACCCCTTAAAGGCGCCGTCCAAAATCCTCAGGAGGCCGGGCGGTAAAATCACCTTTTTCAAAGAGACACAGCCCTTAAAAGCTCCCTCCCCTATCGTGTGGACATCCTCCGGCACCACGGCGGTTTCCTCCCTGCCCATATAGGACTTTAAGACGCCGTCCTCCACCTGATAATAATTTTGAAGGGTATTCTTATTATCCGCCGACATGAAATGAAACCTCCGTCCCGATGCTTACGAAAAGATCTGCAGGATAACCTCTCTCAGCTCCTCCAGAGAGCCGCTCCTGTACAACTGTTCCTTATATTTTTTAGTGCCCTTCCGCCTCTTCATCCCGTAGGACGCCAGCTTGCGGATATAGATAATCGTGAATGTCTCATCATAATGAGCGGCAGTCAGTTCCATCTGCTCCAGAATGAGCTGCAGCGCAGACTTCGTCACAGGGCGTCCCGTCAGCTCGCTGAAAATAAAAGGATTCTCCAGCGCATACCGGGCGATCATCACCCCGTCAGCCCCGGTCCTCTCCATCATGACGTCTGCATCCTCCGCCGAAAAAATCCCTCCGTTGGCGATGACCGGTATGGACACGGCTGCCTTCGCCTGCGCGATCTCCTCATAGCAGCACTCTCCGTCATACATCATACTGCGGCTCCGCCCGTGGACAGTGATCATATCCGCCCCCGCATCCTCGCACACGCGGGCAAATTCCGCAGCAAACATATTCTCCCGCTGAATTCCCGTCCGGCATTTCACGGTGACAATCTTCCCGCTCTTTTTGCATCCCCTGATGATCTCCGCTGCCCGCCGTCCGTCCAACATCAGGGCGCTGCCCTCGCCGCTCTTAAAGACATTCGGCACGGGGCATCCCATATTGATATCGATGATGTCAAACTCCCGCAAAAGTTCCGAGCACGCCATCCTCTCCATTACCGCCGGAACACCGCCCAGAAGCTGAACAGCCTTGAGCGGCTCTCTCTCCGTCGTAAAGAGCAGGCGTCTGGTCGCCCTGTCCTGATATTTTAAAGCATTGGCGCTGGACATCTCCGTAAAACACAGCCCCGCCCCCAACTCATACGCCATCACCCGAAACGGATAACAGGTATACCCGGCGAGCGGAGCCATAAGAACGTTGGAGGGAAGCGTGATGCCTCCCAGACGCAGTGTTTTTATCTCCATAATGCTGCACTCTTTCCTGACAAATACTATACGCTAACAATCCCAACGGCACTTTCGCATATCCACATGCGTATCATCCCTAAACTCCACATCCTCCTCCAGCAGAAGCTCTTTCTGGTCATAGAAATGCGGTGCCAGCCTCCCCGAGTGATCCACCACCCGGTGGCAGGGATATTCCCCGTAATACTCCGCCATGCTCAGAACCTTCCCCACAAGCCTCGCATTGCGGTCTTTGCCGATCAGCTTTGCGATCTGCCCGTAGGAGGCAACTTTTCCCTCCGGTATCTCCTCCACCACCGAAAGGATCCCATAAATCAGCTCTTCTGTAAGGACTGCTGCCATATCTTCATCCCTCTCCTGAATTTCCTTGTACTTAGTTTGCCATATTTAATTTATGATTGCAAGTTTGACTATTCATGATCATAAAAGAAGTTTTCCTATTCGATCCGCTCTGAACTGTCTCCATGAGTCAGGCAGTTTTTCCCCCGCCAGTTCAAATGCGCACTCCGCCATATACATTGCTCCGTAGGGCACATCCACAATATTGAGACTTCCCATTACACTGGAACATAAAAGCAGTCTATTCGGGCGGCGGGCTGAATGGGTATTTTAAGGACAGCCCTCTACTGCCGCCTGTCGAAGGACGATATGGCGCAGGGGGACAGGCCCTCCTCATTAGGCGGCTTAAAGTCGTGGATGTCCGCCCCGTGCTTGAGCAGCTCATCCAGCACCGCCTTGAGCATCTCCCGCAGCTGACAGTTTCTGGTTTTGGTCTGCTCAACGTAGTAGCTGGGATAGGAATCGCGGGCGAACTCGTCATACTGCTCCAGTGCGTGCTGCCAGGCCATGAGGCCATAGGAGGAATTGATGCGAACAAAGTATACCATCAATACGCACGATATTCAAATTCCTTATAACAGACCATGCTGTTATCCCCTTCTTTCAGAGTGTGATAGACTGTCTGCGGACCCAGGCAGATAAGCCGACAACAATATCATCGCTCCTGCCAAATATCCGCCGCCTAATGCGAAAATTGTTGTTTCCGGCATCCATTTCAATCCTGCTGCAATCAACAATAAAAATAATACGGAAAAAACACTTACTGTCACCGGAAACAATATAGTCTTCACAATCCCCAGTTTTCCCTCACCTGCCAGAACCGCAAAAAAGTACAGGACCAGCTGTGACAGCCATGCTATATTGTAGTAACGACAGATGAAAACTTTTGACATCAGATTCATCGAGTACATTCCCATTGACAAATTTCCCCAATAGTTTTCAGCTGCAAGCGGCATTACGACAGCCATCAGAACGGACCAGACAAGCAGGATTAAAATTACGATTGCTGCATGTCTTTTCTGCGGATGGAAAGACCCGCTGCATATCATCAAAAAAAGTATGAGCAAAGCCCACTGCCATATTGTTTCAAAATTCCAGTCAGTAAAAATTTCTCTCAAAGAATATTTTAAAAAATCAGCTGCATTTTGTGCTTCAACGCCATAAAAATATCCCATGCAACTATACAAAACCCCTAAAAAAACCTGCTCTCCAATTGTCAGCGCCAGCATCACAGGCGGAAATAGCAAAGCTTTCCTGTCAATTCTGCCGGGACAAATCTTTCCCCTCACACACAGCGCGACAAGTATAATGATCATTATAAGATCCTGAATCACTTTCCATACACTGATCGAATACCCCATAAAGGCTTTCAATGCCACTGTTCTGAAACAGAGCATAGATAACAGTATGATCAAAATCAGCATTACCGGAGAACCTTTTTGCATCTGACGCTCTCTTTTTACGTCCTTGTGAACTGTTTTGTTTTCCTCCCCCTGATCCTTTCCACACCTTGGGCAATATCTGGAGTTCTCCGGCAATTCTTCACCACAAAATCTGCAAAACATACAAAACCTCCTCTTTTTGTGTCACCCGAAATATAAGCGATAATTTTAATCAGTATACTTTATTTTCCGCCTGTATACAATATTTTTTCTACCCGGGAAAGAAGACAGGCGCTGGGAAAAACACGGGGACAATATGTAAATCCCCGCCCAATCCCCCACAACACCAGCAAAAACTGTTTTTTCCCAAATATCATTGGCAAAACCTCAAACCTGTATTATACTGAAAAAAGCTTGGGTTTAGAGAAATTTTATGAATCAGGAACAGAATCTGAAGGGAAAAATAAGAAAGTCATATCAGAAGGAAAACCGATTAGAAAGCGGAAATAACCCCATCGGTGACTTTCGCAGAAAGGCGGATTACAGATATGAATTATATCGTAATTGATCTGGAATGGAATCAGGGCAATCCACAGCGGGAACCGGAAGTGTACGGCGTCCCCTTTGAGATCGTGGAGATCGGCGCCATAAAACTGAATGAAGAAAAAAAGATGATCGGCGAGTTCAATCAGCTTGTAAAGCCGCAGCTCTACCATGAGCTGAACCACATCACCAGAAAACTTATCCACCTGCAGATGAAACAGCTCGAACACGGCAAACCCTTCCCGAAAGTCTTTCAGGAATTTAAGGAATGGTGCGGCGAGGACTTCCTGTTCTGCACCTGGGGCCCTTTAGATCTGGAAGAACTCCAGAAGAACATGAAATATTACGATCTGGAACCGCTCTCCGACAGGCCTCTAAAATTTTACGATGTGCAGAAGCTGTTCAGCATCGCCTACGAGGATAAGAAGACAAGGCGCTCCCTAGAATACGCGGTGGATTTTTTACAGATCGAAAAAGACATTCCCTTTCACAGGGCCTTCAGCGACGCCTACTACACTGCCAGAGTGCTGGCAAAGATCACCGATCAGAGCGCGCTGGAGCACTACTCTTTCGACACTTTCATCAAGCCGAGAACCCGGAAGGAAGAGATAAAGATCGTATTTGACAACTACGCCAAGTACATCTCCCGGGAATTCCCGAACAAGACGGAAGCCCTCGCCGACAGGGAAGTCACAAGCTGCCGCTGTTATATCTGCCATAAAAATATCCGTCGGAAGATCAAATGGTTTTCTCCCAACGGAAAGCATTATTTTGCGGTGTCTTATTGTGATAAACACGGCTATATGAAGGGCAAGATCCGTATCCGCAGGACGGAGGATAACACGATCTATGTCGTGAAAACAGAAAAATTCATCTCCCCCGAGGATGCGGAGGCGATCAAAAACCGCCTGCAGCACGCGAAGGAGATGCGCAGACACCATAAAAGAAAACTTAAGAAACCCCGTAAATCTCCGGAAAGTTGATGATTCCCTGCATCCAGATCGTCCCTTTAAAACGTCTGCCCGGCAGGGGCTCGCCGTAGAGGTCTTTCTTATTGATGCACACCTCAAAGATAAGATCGTTGCAGGAGAGGGCTATCATCCAGAGCTCTTCTCCTGTCAGTCTGTTTTTCGTCTCACTGCACTCCAGAATTTCCCCCAGCACGGAATATTGGTCGCATTCCACCCCGTAGGGCATAAAACAGGTATCCACAAGGCTCAGAACATCCTCTGTTCTGATCTTTTTGGAAATGGCGTTATAGATATCCATATCCTCGAGGGTCAGCGTCTCGATCGCCTCCTCGTCCCCCGCCCTCGCCTGGGCGATCAGCTTATTCCGGTTGTTTGTCTCCTTCTCAACCCTCGCCACATCCTCCTTCTTCTTACAGATCGGCAGAAGGATTTTTCCGCTGGTGGAAAGAGCGCTCAATGTCAGACTGGTCCCGCGTATCGGCAGTCTGTTCCCGTATTTTATCTTGGCGTAATCCATCATATTCTGCAGGTAAAAAATCAGGGAAACTCCCACCCGCAGATCGTTGCACACGCCGGCGTAGGATTCCTTTTCCGCATGGCGTTCCACGGAGATATCCTCCTCCGTAGAAATTCCTTCTCCCCGAAAATACGGGAAACTGTATTCAAATGTAAATTCGTCTTTTTCATCAAACTCACCACAGACAGTGATCCCGACCCGGTCTGCGAAATCCTTGCTGAATTCCGCCAGCATCGTCGTCTCGGAATTTGATGTATAACTTCTCTTATCCGCACTCTGAATGACATCCATGACCAGTTCATGCATCTGTTTCGGAGTCTGTATTTTGCTAAAGCCGATGGCACGTAAATATTTATGCAAAGATTTCACCTCCATTCCAGTACCGCATGAGCACTGCTCTGGCCCATGCCGTTGTTTATGAAATTTTCTCCTGTCCGCCCATGTAAGGTCTTAAGACTTCCGGTATTTTGATGCTGCCGTCCGCCTGCAGGTTATTCTCCAGAAAGGCGATCAGCATTCTGGGCGGAGCTACTACGGTATTATTTAATGTATGTGCAAAATACTTGTTTCCGTCACTGTCTTTTACGCGGATCTTCAGCCTTCTCGCCTGGGCGTCGCCTAGGTTGGAACAACTTCCCACCTCAAAGTATTTTTTCTGTCTCGGGGACCACGCCTCCACATCGAAAGATTTTACCTTCAGGTCCGCCAGGTCACCGGAACAGCATTCGATCGTCCGCACCGGAATGTCCAGGGAGCGGAACAGATCCACCGTATTCTGCCAGAGCTTTTCAAACCACATCGGGGATTCCTCAGGCTTACAGACTACGATCATCTCCTGTTTCTCAAACTGATGGATCCGGTAGACACCTCTCTCCTCCAGCCCGTGGGCGCCTTTTTCCTTCCGGAAACAGGGGGAGTAGCTGGTCATGTTCTTCGGCAGTTCCGCCTCGGGTATCATCGTATCGATAAATTTTCCGATCATGGAGTGCTCGGAAGTTCCGATCAGATACAGATCCTCGCCTTCAATTTTATACATCATGGCATCCATCTCCGGGAAGCTCATAACGCCGGATACCACATTCCCGTGGATCATATAGGGCGGAATGCAGTAGGTAAACCCTCTGCCGATCATAAAATCTCTCGCATAGGAGAGCACTGCGGAGTGCAGCCTTGCGATATCGCCCATCAGGTAATAGAATCCGTTCCCCGCCACTTTTCTCGCCGCATCCAGGTCAATCCCGTTCACCTTCTCCATGATCTCTGTGTGATAGGGGATCTCAAACTCCGGCACGACCGGTTCCCCGTATTTTTGAACCTCCACATTCTCGGAGTCGTCTCTGCCGACGGGTACGGAAGGGTCGATGATATTGGGAATGACCATCATGATATTGGTTACTTTTTCTTCCAGCTCCGCCTGCTTTTTCTCCAGCTGCGCAAGGCGCTGCGCATCTGCGGCGACCTCTTTTTTCTTCTCTTCCGCCTCTTCCTTTTTGCCCTGTCCCATCAGCGCACCAATTTGCTTGGCTATCTTATTTTTCGCCGCTTTTAATTCATCGGCTTCCTGCTGGGCCTTTCTTCTCTCCGCATCCAGAACAATCACTTCATCTACCATGGGCAGCTTGCTGTCCTGAAATTTTTTTCTGATATTTTCTTTTACTGCTTCCGGATTTTCTCTCAAAAATTTGATATCGATCATAATCTCCTCTTTTCTGCAAAGTTCCGTTATCTCTCTGCATTAAATATAATTATTTACGTTTCCGCATATTTTATTATTCCATATCAATGTCCCATCGCCATATCAAGCGCCTGCTGTTCTTCCTCCCCGAGAGAAATACTGCATGTGCCGTTCCTTACTTCCTTCGTGTAGGAATAGCAGCCCTCGCTGCTATGTACGGAATTCAGGATAAAGCCGTTGTCATTCTCATCCAGAAGAGCGAGGGAGAAGGAAAGCTGTCCGCCCATCTGCTTGAATGCGTCATATTTTACAATACCCAGCTTCTGGAACGTTTTTCCCATATTTTTATACAGAGCACGGATGTCTTTCCTGTTTTTATCCACATTGTTCTTCAAAAGCTTCATATCTTCAAAAACACCGTTCATGTCATCTTCCAGACTGGCGGCATTTTTGCCCCGCATAAATTTATCATAGCGTTTTTTCACTTTTGTATATTTTACTGTCAATACGATCAACATGATCAGGATAATCAGCAGTACCGCCGCGATACCGACTAAAATATAGCCAATATCTATGCCGCCTAAACCTATCATCGTCAAAAAATCGCTGTTCATCCGTTTCTCCTTTATCCTTTTACCGTTTTTAATGATCCGATTTCTTCATAAAAAATTCCGTGATCCGCTCCAGTTCCTCATGGCTGAAAAACTCAATCTCCATTTTTCCGGCCCCGTTTTCTTTCGACTGGATGGATACCTTTGTCCCCAGAGACTGTTTTAATCTCTCCTCAATCTCTCTGTACACAAGCTCCAGACTTGGATTCGTCTTTTGGGGCTCCTTCTTCGGCTTAGGGCTCTGAATGCTCTTTACCAGTTTTTCCACCTCGCGCACATTCAGCTTCTCATCGAAAATCTTCTGGGCCAGTTCGTACTGGGCGTTTTTATCTTCGATACCGATCAATGCCCGGGCATGTCCGGTGGTGATCATATCATCGATGATCATCTGTTGTACGCGCTCGTCAAGTTTCAAAAGACGCATGGAGTTTGTGACTGTCGTTCTGCTCTTGGAGACCCGCTCCGCCACTTCGTCCTGCGTCAGACTGAATTCCGTCAAAAGCCTTTTGTAGGCGAGGGCTTCCTCAATCGGGTTTAAGTCCTCCCTCTGGATATTTTCGATCAGAGAGATCTCCACTATTTCCTGCGGCGTAAAGTTTTTGATAATGACGGGCACTTCCTTCAGGCCGGCAAGTTTCGCCGCGCGCCATCTCCGTTCACCCGCTATGATCTCATAGTAGGTCTTTCTATCCTGTACCAGGATCGGCTGCAACAGACCGAACTGCTTGATGGAATCCGCAAGTTCCTCCAGGGCATCCTCATCAAAATTTTTTCTCGGCTGCTCCCTGTTCGGTTCCACCTTTGTAATTTTGACAAGCTGCTCTTTTCCCTTATCCCCGGAATCCTCTGCTGTCTCTTCTTTTGTTTTCACCGGAACCTGCGCGCTCGGTATCAGCGCATCCAGCCCTTTTCCTAATCCTCTTCCTTTTGCCGCCATATTGCCCCCGTTCTGATATGTTTATTTGTGCGCCTCGCCCGACCGGCTCAGCTTTTCACAATGATTTCCTTCGCCAGCTTCGCGTAAGCCTCGGCGCCCGCCGACCTTTCATCGTATTTGTTGATCGGAACGCCATGGCTCGGCGCCTCCGCCAGACGAATATTCCTGGGGATCGCCGTCTCAAAAATATGCTGTGTCAGATTGCTTTTCACGTTCTCCACGACCTGCATCGAGAGATTTGTTCTGGAATCATACATCGTAAATACCACGCCCTCGATATCTAACACCGGATTTAACCGCTCTCTGACAAGATTTACCGTATAGATAAGCTGACTGAGTCCCTCCAACGCATAGTACTCACACTGGATCGGCACAAGCACCGTATCCGCCGTCACCATCGCGTTCACGGTGAGAATACTCAGAGAGGGCGGGCAGTCTATCATAATATAATCATATTGATCCCTGATATAATCGATCTCATTCCTCAAAATAAATTCTTTTTTATCCGCGTCGATCAGTTCAATCTCCACTGCCGCCAGATTTACATTTGCCGGAATCAGTGAAACGTTCGGTATTACATCCGACAGAAGACATTCCCCGATCGTACATTCCTCCAGCATCAGTTCATATATTGTATTTTCCAGTTCGTTTTTGTTGATGCCATATCCGCTGGTAGCGTTTCCCTGAGGGTCAGCATCGATCAACAGAACCTTTTTTCCCTCCTCAGCCAGAGCGGCCGTCAGATTGATGGAAGTCGTTGTCTTCCCCACGCCGCCTTTCTGATTCGCAACCGCAATTACTTTTGCCATGTTTCCTCTCATTCTGCTGCCTGTGCAGCCTTTTCATTTTTCTTTCGTCTCAAGTGCCTATCATAGAGTATATCATTCTTCTTTTCCAGATTCCATAACAAAAATCTTTTATTTTTGAGCATTTTTTACAGTTTTTCTATGTAGATTTCACAAACCGGGCGCGGCTTTTCGCCTAACAATTCCCCGTATATACGTATTTCAGCATCTTTCTCGCCACATCCGCGAGCTGATATACTTTTTTTACGCTTGTCGCCGTGCTCGCTTCCATATGATACCTTGGAAAAAAACGGCTGACATGGAGCGGTATCTCCTCATCAATGGAAGCAATCCAGCGCACTTCCTCCTCCATCTCCCGCACGCTGTCATTCTCTCCCTGCACGATCAGCGTCGTCAGTTCCACATGACATTCTTCCGCCGCCCGGACAATAAATTCTTTCACAGCGAAAAGACTTCCGCCCAGCTTCCTGTAATATTCCTCTCTGAACCCTTTCAGATCAATATTCATCGCATCCATGTACGGCAAAAGTTTCTCCAGCACTTCCGGCGAAGCTGTCCCGTTGGTCACAAGCACGTTTTTCATGCCCGCCTCCTTCACCAGTTTCGCCGTATCCAACACATACTCCCACCCGACGAGCGGTTCGTTGTACGTGAACGCCACACCGATATTTCCCTTCTCCCGGCATTTTACCGCGATATCGACGAGTTCCTGAGGGGAGAGATACGTATCCTCGGAGACTTCCGGCTTTGTCATGGAAATTTCGTAGTTCTGGCAGAAAGGACAGCGCAGGTTGCAGCCGAAGCTCCCCACGGACAGTATTTTGCTCTCCGGATAAAACCTGTTTAACGGTTTTTTCTCGATCGGATCCAGGGCAAGAGAGGATACCTGTCCGTAGTTTTTGCAGACGATCTCTCCCCCCTCATTTTTCCTCGCTCTGCAGATTCCCCACTGTCCGGGGTTCAATCTGCAATGATGCATGCATGTCCGGCATATTTTTTCCATTTTCTCTCCTAATAGTGTCTGACCACCTCAAACCGCTCCAGTTCCACCGGCTCATGCTCCCCGATCCCGGCTTTCTGCTTTGCTATCGCGATCTGTTCCTCCACCGTATCGACACCCTCGAGATTCGGCAGAAGCAGTCCCCTTTTTCGTCCCTTTGTCACGATCACGCCATACCTCTCCGTGTCAAGCTCCTCCGGTGAGGATATCTTCTCCGTATCCCCCAGCACATCCACGCTGATCACCAGGGATTCCAGCTCCTCCGGCTCTATCGGAGAAAATCTGGGATCCCGCACCGCGGCGCTGACCGCGTTCTCTATGATCTCCTCCGCCAGGGAATCTCTCGTGGCCTGGATCGTTCCGATACAGCCTCTGAGCTGTCCGTCTTTCTTGATAGAGACAAAAGCTCCCGCCCGGCATGTCAGCATCTCCTTTGGCATCTCTTTCCGGATCTCCTCCGGCAGATCTCCGGATATCTGCAGTTTTCTCCCGGAAATTATATATTTTTCGATCGTCCTTCGGGCAAGCCTCACATAGACATCTTCCTTTTCCCGCAGCCCGGCGAGCCTTTGTCTCTCCTTCTCCTCAAACTGCTCTCTGAAATTTCTGACCGCGTTCTCTCCCGCCGCCTCGTAGGCGCAGATTCCGTATCCCACTCCAAAAGGCCCTTCGTAGGAAAGCCGCTCCGTCTTTACCTCCGTCCGGTCAAACGCCCCAGCCATGATCACAAAGGAGCGATGGCCGCATTCCCCCGCTCTATCGCAGAATTTCTCCGAAAACTCAAACAGTTCCGCGAAATTTCCCGTCCCCATGACTTCCATGATCCGTTCATCGTACACCGGTCCCTCCTCGCGATACCCGTAAGGGCCGTCCTCTTTCAGCCTGTGGGACAGATCGCCGCTGGCGATGATCACCACTCTTCTGCCCAAACGCCGTGCCGCCTCCCGGATGCACTCTCCCAGTTCATAATGCCTTGCGAGAGAAAGTCCCGAGAGCCCGATCCTCACCACCTGATAATCATGGTAAAACTGATCGATAAAATATAACGGTACCATCGTTCCGTGATCCAGTTTTTTATCGCGCTCCCCCATCGTTCCGGCGGGCAGATCACGCTCCGCGGCCAAAAAGGACAGCTCCTCCACAAACTCCTCGTCGTAAGAGACCTCAAATTTCACATCCCGCGCCCTGAAATTGCTAAAGTCCCCTCTTGCCCCTTTTCCCGGAGAGATGTGAAAGTAATCCGCGTACATGATCTGGTGGGGCGACAGGATCACGATGGTCTCCGGCTTTAGCTCCTTTATCCGCCCTGCTGCCTCCCTGTAGGCGTCGATCGTCTTTTGTATTTTTTTCTCCTCTCCCCCGCCAATCTCCGGTACAATGAGCGGCGGATGGGGCACCATAAATGCTGCCAAAATGCCTTTCATACTGTAACCTCCTCGCTTCATAAAATTATGCAACCCAGTTATAGCCTGTCATGGCCTGATCAACGATGTGGTCAAACACAATTTCACCTTTCACCCGTTCCTTGGGCTGGGGACCATTCTGCCAGCCGATGATAAACAATTCTTTGCGTTTCTCTGTCAGCGTATTATACAGCTCCTTAGCCGCCAATTTTACACGCTTTTCTTCCTCCGCGTGAAGATCCTTCATCAGTTTCAAGATTTTTGTTCCTGAGTTCTTTAAACTGCAATCTCAGTTCATCAATATCCAGTTTTGACAGATCCAGTTCTCTTCCGGTTTCTGTAATCGTTTATTTTCTCACATCTCCAAATTTAACTATAGGGATTGAATATCTCAACCCCTACATCAATCATTATAATGTCCTTTACAAGATTTCACAATAATTTGGTCATCAGAAACTTCATAAACCAAGCGATTCCCTTCATCTATTCGTCTGCTAAATGATCCCGACTTTCCGTACTTTAATGGCTCTGGCTTACCTATTCCCTGTAATACCCCATCCCGTTCTATACTTTGCAATAACTGGTTTATCTTCTTTACTATCTTTTTATCCTGAGTCTGCCAATAGAGATATTCACTCCATCCATCTTCTGCAAAAGTGATTTTCATGATTATTCCTCCATCGCCAGAAGTTCATCCATAGTTTTTGTAACCACTTGTCCATTCTTTATCTGCTCGTCTGCCCTGTTCAATTTTGCAAGATATTCCGCATTCTTTTTAGCTTTTTCCAGTTCGTTATATTCTGCCTCAGAAATAATTACAACATTTTTATTTTCCTTACGTGAAACAATAACTGGCTCCCCATCAAATGCCATATCAAAGTATTTTTTTATATTCGCTCTTACATCCATCTGTTTTGTTGCAATCATAGCGCACCTCTTTCCGTACTTAAAACCGTACCTTTTACTGTACTTGTATTATATGCAATTATAATGCTCAAGTCAACAAAATTATATCCAATA
This sequence comes from bacterium 1XD8-76, assembly GCA_003611955.1. GTDB lineage: Bacteria > Bacillota > Clostridia > Lachnospirales > Lachnospiraceae > 1XD8-76. Next base: position 415,233 of record RAZE01000001.1, on the reverse strand, counting down.
CTGACTGTTCTCCGATTACTTCTTTTATATTTTCTTCAGCCTTTATGATTATAAATCCAACACACATATTTTCTATCAAACCTGTCTTCATATGATAACTGTTTTCAATATCCTTTCCGCAACTTTCTCATCACCCATTACTCCGGATTTGATATTACCGTCCCTCTCCTATCTTACTGGACTTTTGACTGTTTCCTCGAAAACTTTGATAACTCTGCGCTTTCCGATATCATGAAGTCACAGGTAATCTTTCTTACGAACCACGCAATTATAGATACTTCTTTTATCGAACTTGATTCCACCCCGGTTGCTGCCAATGCCTCTCAAAATAATCCAAAATCCCATCTGTCCAATAAATTTAAACCTGACAATCCAAAGAAACTTATAGAAAGATTCTTTGGAAGCGCAAAAGAGAATCATAGTTTTGGATATACATAGATGTACGGAGAATCCCGGATGGAAATGAAGGCCAGGCTTACATTTGCATGTATGAATTTAAAAAGTCAGCAAAGATAAAGGCAAAAAGGGATTGCTGGAGGAAAGAAAACCACATAAAAATTCATTTGCTTTTTTTTAAATCTGCTTCATTTATTGGTTTTCCGTGAGTCACCTTATTTCGAATGTCATAAAGTGAACCCTACTCTTTTGAAAACTTATTTGGTTCTTTGGCACCTAACTTATCTGAAAAATATCGATCCCAATTATTCTTCGTTTCATACTCATCAGACATTGCGCCCAACTGTTTCCAGCATAAACAGGTAAATAATTTTTCGCAATATATTCTCAACGTTTGAAATGTCTGGATACAATTTAATTTCTTTAATGAGAGGATCAAAATGCTCTAACATGCCCACCTGCGCTTTTTTCGTCCCCTTAATCATTTCATTGGATTTTTCAACTTCGGTAGACTCCAAACTATAATCAAGGTATCGTCCATCAAAAATAATAATTTTTTGAATTCGATACGTTTATTTGTACACAAAAATTTTTGGAACAATTGAGTTTTCGCGTATAGTTATTGGATCTTTGTTTAAAATAGAAACAAATATATCCCTTGTTGATTTCCTAAATTACTGTGAGTACACAATTCCGAAAAGGGGGTTATTTGAACCTGCCTACGGCGGCTTTGCGAAAATTTTCACGCTTCTTTCTTCCGGAATTCTTTAGACAGAATAAACACCCCGAACAAAACCCCATTGAGCAGAATCGCCGCCGGAATCATTTCCCAGGTTACCGCCTGATTCTGCAGCACACCCGCGGTGTACTCATTGGCAACCACCACGATCAGATTATTATTCAGATAATGAAGGATCACCGGCACCCAGATATTTTCTGTCTTCAGGTATGCCCAGCCGAAAAAGATGCCCAGTCCCAGACAGGTAATGATCTGCGACACGGTCATGATCAGCCCTCTGTCCGGCGTCGTGTAGAAGAAAAAGTCCAGGAAAATATGCCACAGGCCCCACACCATGCCGAGGAGCAAAACCCCCCGCCTCATACCGAACTTTTTCTGGAGCAGAGGCTGTAAGTAATATCTCCACCCGTATTCTTCCCCGAAAAAGGGCATACAGGAGAGCAAAAAATTGATCGGTATAACAATCAGATAACCCAATGCCGTGGGATTTCCCAGAATCTCCGCTATCATGTCCGCCTGTCCGTCCAGCACATAACTGAGAATTCCTCTGCCAAAATAGAGCACCAAAAAAACCAGAATACAGAAGAGAGAGGCTTTCCAGTTTTTCCATCTGAGGCCATACGCCTCCCGCCGTTCTCTTCCGCATATCATCAGCATGATCCAGCACAGGATCGTTCCCACTATCATCACATACTGGCTGATCAAAGACCATCTGGAAAGTTCCTGCCCGGCTACAGAAATCGGTTCTCCCGGCGCGGCAAGGGCCATCACACAGCCGATAATCATCACAAATGTCACCGCCAGAAAGCATATGTAAAACGCCTTGGGCAGTTTTTCGTCCTTCCACTGTGTAAGCAGGTACGCCAGCATAACGCCGGCTGCCGGATAAAACATTTGGGCGCTTGGAAAGATACTGAGCTCTGTCGGTATAGTGCTTCCATACCAGGTCATAATTCCTGTTATACAGGTCACACCGTATGCTATAAGCAGAAAAATAATAAATTGTTTTTTTGCCTTACTCTGTTCTGTCATCTTATCCGTTTCCTTTCGTCTACGCTTATTTACTATGAAAGTCATGAGATATCAAACTCCGGCGGCACATCCAGTTCATGAGGCACGGGTCTTCCGTTTTTCTTTCTCTGGCGCACGCACTCTGTCAACAAATACTCTATCTGACCATTTACAGATCGAAAATCATCCTCTGCCCAGGCTGCAATGGCGTCATACAATTTTGCGGACAGTCTAAGCGGCACCTGTTTCTTGCTGTTATCAGCCATATGTTAATACAGGCTTCCTGAATTTACGATAGGCTGGGCATCCTTATTTCCGCAAAGTACCACGAGAAGGTTGGAAACCATCGCTGCTTTTCTCTCCTCGTCAAGCTCAACCACTTCCTTTTCGGACAGACTGTTAAGCGCCATTTCCACCATGCCCACAGCTCCATCCACGATCAACCTTCTGGCATCGATCACTGCGGATGCCTGCTGTCTCTGCAGCATCGCCGCCGCGATCTCCGGCGCATAGGCAAGGTAAGTAATCCTCGCCTCTATAATTTCCAGACCTGCCTCGCTGACCTTGTTCTGGATCTCCTGCCGGATACGCTCCGCCACCAATTCGCTGGAACCCCGAAGACTCCCGTCATCCGCGATGCCGTCCCCCGTGGTATCCACATTTTCCGCCACATCATAGGGGTACATGCGGACAATATTGCGCAGGGCACTGTCGCACTGCAGGGACAAATATTCCTTGTAGTTATCCACATTAAACACCGCTTTCGCCGTGTCCGTCACCCGCCACATGACAGCGATACCGATCTCAATGGGATTTCCCAGACAGTCGTTGATCTTCTGCCTGTTATTGTTCAGCGTCATGATCTTCAGGGATATCTTTTTATCCACGGAATTTCCCTTTCGGTTCATATTCAGACCTTCCATCGTATTTAGCTGCATCAGCTTTGCCGCGCTCGCTTTCACATCCCCGCTCTGATTCAATTTAGTTTCCGCGGCCGGGTTTATCGCAGAGCAGAAAGGATTGACAAAATAAAAGCCTTCTCCCTTTAAGCTGCCGATATATTTTCCGAACAGTGTCAGCACAACCGCCTCCTGAGGTTTCAATACCGCCAGTCCGCAGAAAGGTATCCATCCTAATGCCGCGTAGATCACGCCGACTGCGATCAGTATTCCCCTGTCCCTCTGTGCTCCGATAATAATCACTGCAATCGCTGCGATGTAAAGCAGTACAAATAAAATAAGCATTGTCATTCCGTTTTTCTTTTTCTGTAAAATCTTCTCTTCCATGTGACACCTCCTGTGTGTTGTCTTTCTTTTGATATTTGTATGATATCAAAATGATATCATATTGTCAACAGTTATTTTTACTTTCGCAGGATTGTAAAAAACCTCAAAAAATGTTAAGATAAATTGTTAAAATCTACAAAATATGGAGAGCGTTTATGATGAAAAAAAATCGTATATGGCTTCCGGCAATTTCGCTGGCATTGCTCCTGACCGGATGCCAAAATAACAGTCCTGATCCCTCGGAAGAGAAACAGACTTCCGACTCCGATATCGTCAGTCTGACCGTCTGGGGTGCTGAGGAGGACGAAGAGCTGCTGCGCCAGATCATTGACGGATTTAAGACCGAATATCAGGGGCAGGCTGACTTTCAAATTGCCTATGAACCCCAGAGCGAAAGTCATTGTACGGATGCGCTGATGGAAGATCTGGAAAACGGTGCCGATGTATTTGCCTTCGCGGACGACCAGCTGAACACTCTCGTTGCCGCCGGCGCGCTGGAACCGATCGAGAACGAAGATACTGTCAGAAATTCCAACCTGCCGGAGTCCGTCCTTGCGGCATCCGTGAACAATACATTGTACGCCTGGCCGCTGACCGCGGACAACGGTTATTTTCTCTACTATAATAAGCAATATTTTTCCGAAAAAGATATCGCTTCCTTCGACCGAATGTTGGAGATCGCCGCTGAACATGACAAAAAAATTTCTATGGAATGGTCTTCGGGATGGTATGTATATTCTCTCTTCGGCAACACCGGACTCACGGTCGGTTTAAACGATGACGGAATCACTAACTACTGCACCTGGAACAGCACAGAAGGGGACATCAAAGGAATCGACGTGGCGAGAGCGATGCAGAATATGGCGGTCCACCCGGGGTTTGTCAGCACCGACGATGCCGGATTTCTGGATGGCATCAAAAACGATACCATTATTGCCGGCATCAACGGCGTCTGGAACGCCGTTGCGGTGGAACAGGCCTGGGGCGATAACTATGGCGCCTCAAAGCTGCCTTCCTACACCTGCGCCGGAAAGCAGGTTCAGATGGCATCCTTCTCCGGTTATAAACTGATCGGCGTAAACGCCTACTCGGAGAATAAAGAATGGGCCGCCAAACTGGCTGAGTGGATCGCAAACGAAAAAAATCAAAAACTCCGTTTTGAGCTCCGCGGTCAGGGGCCGTCCAATATCAAGGCTGCCTCCTCCGAGGAGGTACAGAACTCTCCCGCGATCGCCGCGCTGTTAGCTCAGTCCGAATACTCCTGTCTGCAGCGTATCGGCGGAAATTTCTGGGAGCCCGTCAGCACGTTCACCGCGGATATCCTCTCCGGAAACCCTTCCGGAAAAAGTCTCCAGGAGCGGCTTGACAAGATGGCCGAGGACATCACCGCCCCATAATCCCCCGGAAATCTGCGTTGTACACTTCCCCGCTGTAAGCCGGCGGGCAGCAAACTCACAATATAATAAAGGGAGTCTAACACGATGAAAGATATCAGTTTAAAGCAGCGCCTGATCATACCGATTGCTCTTTTGGGCATTGTGGCACTTTTATCCAATATTCTTTCTATTATCAATATCCACAATGTAAATGCAAGTGCCGCCAATATAGCCGACAACTATATGGATGGAAAGAGCAGACTGGCGGAGATCAGCCAGTCCTCAATGAATATACATAAGATGGCTCTGAGCCATATCGTCGCAACCGATTACGATACCATGATAAGCCTCGTCAATCAGATCAAAGAGGAGGAAGCCGTTCTGGACAACATGCTCGCGGAGTATGAGGATTATATTATCACGGATGATCAGACAAAATACGATTCTCTCCTGTCGGATTATTCCTCCTTCAAACATGCGCTTGTCCACCTCGTCTGTGCCAGCGCAAGCCATAAAACGCAGGATGCCTACGCCCTCGCCAACGGCGACGTGGCCACCTTCGCCAACGCCATGCAGACGGATATCGACGCCTTAAATACCTCCATCGGCGAACAGACCTCCAGGGCGAGAACGCGCCTCACCGTCGTATATATTATCTCACTGATCATCGCGGTCGCCGCGGTCATCGCCTGCATATCACTGATCTTTACGGATCTGAGACTCATCACCAACCATGTTGTGAACCCGATCAAAAGTATTCTGAATACAATCCGGGAGAGTTCCGGACGTATCAACAATATGACCGGAGAAGTTTTAAAGAGCACTCAGGCGTCCGGCGACAGCGCGGAAGACCTCTCCTCCCTCACCGGGCAGATCTCCGCAACCATTAAAGAAGTGGCGGGCAACGTAGCCGCCATCAACAGCAACGCCAAAAATATCGCGCTGGATGTACAGGACATTGCCGAGGAGTGCGGCGCGATCACCGAATACACCATTCAGATGAACACCCGCGCAGATGCCATGCAACAATCCGCCCAGAGCAGCGCAGAGACCACCAGTGCCAAGGCGGCAGAGATCCTGCGCTCCCTCAATGACGCCATTGAAAAAAGCAGGAACGTGGACCAGATCGAAACGCTCACCGGCGAGATACTTTCCATCGCCCACAAAACCAGGCTGATCTCGCTGAACGCTTCCATCGAGGCAGCCAATGCCGGCGCCGCCGGAAAAGGCTTTGCAGTGGCCGCCGAGGAGGTGAGCTCCCTCGCCCATTCCAGCAAGGAGACCGCCAGCCGGATCCAGGACATTAACAGCGGCGTGACTGCCGCCGTATATAACCTTGCTGAAAACGCTCAATATCTGATTGACTATATAAACCAGTCTGTCCTGACGGAATTTCAGGCTTTTGTCCGCTCCGGCAGCCAGTATAAGGAGGACGCCGCCTACATCCGCCGCGCGATGGATGAATTCCAAAATCATACCCAGAACCTGAAAAGTTCTATGTCCGAAATTGCGGATTCCATCAATACCATAACAAATGCCATCGATGAAGGCGCTTCCGGCATCACCGGCGTCGCCGACAACACCAGAAGCCTCGTCAGGGACATGGAAGATATCACACAGCGCATGAGCGTCAATCAGGAAGTCGTCAGGGAACTTGAGAAAGAAACCACAGTATTTGATAATCTGTGAGGAAAACGGCTTGTATTTTCATCTAAAATAATATATCATATCAAAAAGAACAGGTGCCCGCAAGGGAGAATAGGGAAGTAAGTTACGCTTCACGGTCACGCCGCTGTATGGGTGGAGTGCAGGCCGATATGCCACCGGGAAACCGGGAAGGCGGTTCTGCGCGAAGATGCCTTAGTCAGAAGACCTGCCTGTTCGGGTAAGATCATGCATTACGAGGGATGGTGCATGATGAGAATATCCACAGGATATTTTTTTGCTGCCCGGAATCTTCCCGGCAGTTTTTTCATGCCATCCTTTATAAACAGAACATGGAGGACTCCTATGAAAACAGAACAGAAAAACACAAAGAAAATCATTATCTCCTTCGCCGCACTGCTGGCAGCGGCGGCAGTCTTCTTCGGCATTTACCAGTTTACGAAGGCTCCCGTTTCGGAAGGGGCAAAAAGCATCACCGTGGAGGTCATTCACGGCGACCACAGCTCAAAAACCTTTGCATATCATACGGATCGGGAATATCTCGGTGAAGTTTTAAAGGACGAGGAACTTGTCACAGGGGAGGACGGAGCTTACGGAATGTTCATTCAATCCGTCGATGGAGAAACCGCCGACGAATCCCTTCAGGAATGGTGGTGTATCACAAAAGATCAGAAGAAATTAAACACTTCCGCCGACCAGACACCGATCGCCGACGGCGACAAATATGAACTGACCCTCACAGTCGGATATTAAGACAGCGATACTCACAAGAGGAAGCAGATGACAGCACAAAACAGGCATTCCGAAAAAATAATGGATCTCGTGACAATGGGACTTCTGGCCGCCATTTTGCTGGTGGGACAGCTGGGCATGTCATTCCTGCCCAATATCGAGCCGGTCTCCGCCCTGATCATCCTCTACACCCTGGTCTACAAAAAGCGGGTTTTTCCGATTATCTACGTTTTCGTCCTGCTGGAAGGGATCATCTTCGGTTTCAATATATGGTGGGTGAGCTATCTGTACATCTGGAGTATTCTCGCCCTGGTCACATTCGCCTTCCAGAAGACAGATTCCGCTGTCTTCTGGGCAGTCGTCTCCGGAGCCTTCGGTCTGTCATTCGGCGCTCTATGCGCCATCCCCTACCTGATATCCGGCGGATTGGCAGCGGCTTTCGCCTACTGGACAAAGGGTATTCCCTTCGACCTTCTGCACTGCGGCGGCAATTTTGTTCTCACTTTGGTCTTATACCGCCCGTTACTGCGTATATTGAAAAAACTCAACGCCTCACAGCGCAATGCCGTACAGTAGGCCGGCGCCTGCTGCCCTGCACTTCCTCACCCCTCTATCTCCAGCTCCCTCACCAACGCCTTCACCGTCCCGCGGCAGACCATATACAGCAACAGGATGATCAACAGGATCAATACGCCGCAGACTCCCAGCGCAGCCAGCTCACTTACGCTGATCTTTCCGTCATTGGCATACATGATCATCATATACAGAAGCGTCATCATACAGATCCCGATGACTGCCGGTGTGCGGATCACTGTGAGGCATTGTCTTTTTACTTCCTGTTTTAAAAACGCGGGCGATGCCCCAAGCTTTCTCAAATCGTCAAACACATAGCGGTTATTGACCGCGATCGTCTGGCATCTGGTATAACTGATCACACAGGCCGCCGTAATACAGATCAGGAAGATAAAGACAAACACCATCAGGTACACCGCATAAGTACGTATGAAATCATTTTGATCCAAGATGCGGAATTTCGGCATATACCGCCAGAACTGTCTGAATCCCGAACTGTCCGGTTTTTCAAAGCTGATCTCTTCCATATCTTCCGTATCCCCCCAGTATACCTCCCCCTTTTCATTCTCCGATATCTTCTGTACCCTGTCATAGTAACTCGGCATCTCACAGCTTTTGTCGAAAGAGGAGATCAGCGTGCGGAAAAGTCTGTCCGCAAAGCGATAGTCGTCCTCCCCGTCCGCGTTAAACACCGCCAGCTTTCCACTCCATTCCCCCGTGATCCCCTCCGCTGCCTTCTCATAGTCCGCATCGTTCAGCACATAATACCCGGCCTCCTCCACCAGAAGATCATAACATACATAACCCCCGAAACGGATACCCAGCGTTTCTCGTGTGACCATATTTGTCAGGAGCGTGCTGTCCGTGGTGAGCTGCCTCGAATAGACGCTGTCGTCGTTATCGCTGACGGCAAGGTAAGTACCAGGTTCCACTGTCACGGTAATCCCGGTCACCTCCCGGAAACCTTTCTCCGAAAAAAATTTTCCCTCCTCCTTGAGTTCCTCATACTCATAATAAAATTTGTTTCCGTCCTCCTTGTATTTCATGCCGTCCATCCCCAGGGAGAGATAGGAAGCCTCATGCCAGTCCTTCAAAGATACTCCGTATTCCGACGCCAGTTTTTCCGTCTCTTCTCTGCCCGGCACTCTCTGGTCCGCCCTGTAATGGTACAGGTAATCACAGGTACGGTTTCTGATATTCAGAAGATTTCCGGCTGCCATCGCCGGCACATAGAAGGCCGCAAAACATGCCCCCGCCAACAGCACCGTGGACACCAGCAGATTATTCACCGTCTGTTTTCCCTGAAATTTCATCATGCTGCGGGACACCAGATTTTTACCGAAAGCCTTCTTCCGAAAATGCCAGCCGTGCACCACCGTGTGGAGCAGCATCATATACAGGCCGATGAATACCGGCACATAGAACAGATTTAGCCACGCTCCCCCGTACGACTGCGTGAGCTTCATATAGATCTCCGGTGCATAATATCCCATGACCGCACCTGCCAGCAAGATGACAATGCCCGCCGGCCCGCACCACTTTCCCAGTTCTTTGATCGGTTCATTTCTGTGTTCTTCCTGGATCGTATCGAGGATATCCGTTCTTTTCAGATATCGCTTTGCCGTCACACAGGCGAGAAGGATCACCAGCACCAGAAAGGCAGACGGCATCTTCAGACATTCCATCCTGATATTCAGTGCCATCTCCGCGCTGTCCACGATCAGCAGACGAAAACCGTTCCAGATGAGCGCCACAAAGGGAAACCCTGCCGCCACACCGCATGCACAGGATAAAAGTCCCAGCACAAGGATCTCCCGGTAAAGCATCGGCGCAAGCTGCCTTTTCGATGCGCCCAGCGCCATTAAAATTCCCACCTGCCTGGATTTTTTGCGGAAAAACAGAGCCGTGGCATAGATCGTAAACGCCACGCACCCCACCGCCGCCATAGCAAAGATCGCCACCATCTGTTTTCTGGAATCCCCGCCCTCCGGCAATACATCCAGCACTGTGGGCGCCATCATTATAATACTGTAAGCCGTGATCAGCATCAGGGAAACAAAATTGCAGAACAGATATAACTTTGCCTGATGGTAATCCTGTCTTCTTAATTTTTTTTCTAATTCTTTCATCTCACACCTCACTCATCTCCTTGATCGCATCCAACAGATAGCCCTGGAAACTGTTCTGGCTTCCGATCCTGTTTAACTGCTTATAAATGACCCCGTCCTTCAACAGAATAACTCTGTCACAAAAGGACGCGGAAAAGCTGTCATGCGTCACCATCAAAATGGTAGAGTTCATTTCCTCTTTTGCCTTCTCAAAAGCCTCTATCACCGCCCGGCTGGATTTACTGTCCAGATTCCCGGTAGGTTCATCCGCCAGGATCAGCAGCGGATCGTTGATCAGACTTCTCGCCACGGCGCATCTCTGTCTTTCCCCGCCGGAGATGTCCGCGGGGTATTTATCCTTTATATGGATGATCCCGAACAGTTCCATCAGTTTGTCCGCATAATCCAGCGCCTCTTTGTCCGCATTTTCCCGTATGATCCTGGGAATCAGGATATTTTCCTTGACAGACAGTCCGTCGAGCAACATAAAATCCTGAAACACAAAGCCCAGTTTTTCATTTCTCACTTTCGCCAGTCCCTCCTTATCCAGCTCCCCCAGATCCTGCTCCCCCAGCAGAATATTTCCCTTCTCATAGGGAATATAGCAGGAAATGCAATTTAACAATGTGCTCTTGCCGGAGCCCGATGATCCCATGACAGCCACAAACTCCCCCGGTTCCACATGAAAACTGATCCCCTTTAAAACCGGATACCTGGTTTTGGATGTCTCATATGATTTATATAAATTTTTAATCTGCAGCATATCTTATTCTCCTTTCCCACTGCTCTGTGCCTGTATTTATTTTGATATTATCTATCCTACCAAAAAAACCGACAGGCAGATTTCGGCCTGTCAAGTTTTACCCTCCCCATGTAACTTTTCGTGCTCTTTCGCAGAATATGTAAAGTTTTGCCGTTCAGATGTAAACTTTTGTACATTATAACTGGCATATACACTTGCTAAATCTGCCGAAAATATTGCATACTTAATATAAAAAAGGAGTTTTTATTTATGCTTCGTATTGCAATCTGTGACGATGAAGAAAGCGCAAGGGATGCGCTCCGAATACAGCTCGAAAAGATTATGGATGAGACAGAAGATGAGATCGTCTATGAATTTTCCAGCGGGCACACCTGTGTAAACTGGATCACCGCCCACCCCGGCGAAGTAGACCTGCTCTTTCTGGATGTGGAGATGGGGAAAGAAAACGGCACGGATGCGGCAAAAAAGATACGGAACTCAAACAGCAGCCTTCTGCTCGTCTTCGTCACAGGGTACACCGACTACGTATTTGACGGCTACCAGGTGAACGCACTGGATTATCTGATAAAACCGGCTTCCCCGGAGAAGCTGAAAAATGTGCTCTCCCGGGCAAAACAGGCGCTCTCACCACAGACGAATCAATTTTTTGTGCTGAAAAATACAGACGGTATTTACCGCCTGCCCTATGACGACATCCTGTACTTTTACAGTGACCGCAGATATATCAATCTTGTCACCGCCGCGAAGACCTATACCTTCTACGGCAGACTGAACGACATCGAAAAACAGATGAAGAAAAATTTCATCCGCATCCACCAGCGTTATCTCGTCAACAGTGATAAGGTGACCTTCCTCGGCAGCGACTATGTGACAGTGGACAACCCCGCCTGCGAGAAACTCCCTGTCAGCAGAGCCTGCAGGAAAGAAGCCACCGAAAAACTGGCAAAAGCACTTTTGCGCAGCATAGGAGAATGATATGATACACATGCTCTTTCTTTTTTTTGAATTACCCGCCTTTCTTTTTCACTATCTGATCATCAGAAGGCTTTTTCACATAAAAAAATCAATCGCCGCCCATCTTATCCTTCTTTTTATCAGTTCTCTGATCGTCGCCATGATCATTTTTATCGGCGACTGGGATAACCTTCCCGCGACCCTTTTACTCTACCTCGCGGGAATTCAATACGCCTGCACGGACAGCCGGGCAAAAAAGCTCACCCTCGCTCTGATGCTTTCCAGCATAGTATTCGCCGGAAACATATTTGTGGATAATATCCTGGAAAGCTATGACAGTTTTTGGATAATGGCATGGATCCGTATACTCTTTTCCGCCCTGCTCTATCTGCTTGTCCGCTTTGGGGGACCGGAAAAGGATACGGAGCTGGGAGATTCCCTGTGGTATCTTCTGCTCTTTCTGACGCTCGCCCCCATCGGCACGATCCTCAGCATCGTACTCATTCCCACCATCGAGGTATGGGGGCCTCCCTGGTTTTCCCATCTCTGCACTGCCCTGATCATTATCGCTCTGTTCTCCTTCATCGGCCTCCTTTGGGCGATCGCCATCCTGTCAAAACAGAGAAAACTGGAACAGCAGAGCCTCTATACCGAGATGAACAGGCAGTACTATGAATCCATGAAACAGCAGCATTTCGAAGTCAGACGCCTGAAACACGACCTGTCCAACCATCTGCACACGATCCTGCTCCTCTCCCCGGAAGAGAAAGAGGACTATATCGCTCATCTTCTGGAGAGCCCCGGGCTGACGCAGCGGACGGACTACTGCGGCGATCAGACGGTGAATGCCGTGCTGTCCGTAAAAGAACAGCTCATGCAGCAGCAGGATATCCTGTTTCGCCCGAAACTGGACATCCCGGAGGAACTCCCCTTCGAGAAAGCCGATATCTGCGTGCTGTTTGCCAACGCTCTGGACAACGCCATCGAAAGCTGTCTGGCATTTCCGCCCGGGAGGCGCTACATTGAGATAGCCGCCCGCCACCGGAAGGGCATGCTGGCGCTGTCCATAAAAAATCCCGCCTCCGTCGAACTGGAAGCGGGAAATCATCTGCCCTCCACCTCAAAACCCGACGCCAAAAGCCATGGCTTCGGACTTCGCAGCATGGAAGAGATCGTGAAACATTACCAGGGCAGCCTCGAAGTGAGCGCCGCCGACCATGTGTTTGAACTGTTTTTATATCTGCCGGAACCTGTGAAGAGTTTAAAAAAGGAGAAATTTTAAGCATGCTCTCCTTTCCGATACCCCTCCTGCACCCAGACATACATCTGCAGGAAGCCAACGGCGACGCTGACTCCCAGGCTCAGATACGCGCTGTGCCACCACGGGATATCGATGTCCAGCATATACCAGATCCATCCCACCACCGGAATCACAGCTCCCACCGTCAGCCCCCAGTAACAGGCATATCCGATCATGGCCGCCTGCGGGCGCCAGTTTTTGGAGAACTTAAACCAGAACCACATCGGTTTATAATTCTCACCGTAAAACAATTTCATATAATAGTCGAATATATTTTTGGAGGGAATGCTGACATGCTCATACCTTCCAAAATACCATGTAGCAAGCACAACAAGGATAAAACCGATAAAATTCGCGATAAAAAGCGCCTCCCAGCCAAATCCCCATATCCTGACAAGAGGATTCCACTCTCTTTTAAGATCCGGTGTGTTGACATATGTCACCAGACCGTCCATCAGATGAATCAGCAGGTTTCCGACAGAGAGACGGATGAAGCGGTACCGGGACTTGTGTCCCGGCCTGCTGAAAACAAGGCAAAGCGCCAACAACAGCATCCCTGCCACAAAATAAATAAAATTCCGTTGTACACCTGCTGCCATAGCGCCTCTCCCTTCGACTCTCCAATAACGTTATTTTCTCTGCCGGCTCTCCAGTCTTACGCCAACTCCAATGCCACTTCGATCATGTTCTTAAACTCGACACGCCTCTCCTCCGCGTTCAGTTCCTCCCCGGTAAACACATGATCGGAAATGCTGAGCAGACTCAGCGCCTTCTTCTTTGCCTGCACCGCATTGATATAGAGTGCTGCCGACTCCATCTCCACCGCAAGGATGCCGGCATTCGCCCACTTCCTTGTGCGTTCCGTGTTGAAATTATAAAAACCGTCCGCTGAGAGCACATTGCCCACCTTCACGCTGATATTTTTTTCTCTCGCCGCGAGAACCGCCTTCTCCAACAGCCCGTAATCCGCCAGAGGCGCAAAATGTCCCGGCACATCGAGCTGCCCCTGATAGGCGGAATCCGTGGAAGCGCCCATGGCTATCACGAGATCCTTCAGCTTCATATCATCCTGCAGAGCTCCCGCGCTCCCCACTCTTATGATATTTTCCACCCCGTAAAAATGGTACAGCTCATAAGAATAGATCGCTATGGACGGCATTCCCATACCGCTCCCCATAACGGAAACCTCTTTTCCCCTGTAGGTCCCGGTATATCCTAGCATATTCCTCACCTGGTTAAAACAGACCGGATTCTCCAGCCATGTCTCCGCGATAAATTTTGCCCTGAGCGGATCCCCCGGCATCAAAACCGTCTTTGCAATATCCCCTGCTTTTGCTTCATTGTGCGGTGTCGGTGTGTAGTCTTTTCCCATATTGATTCCTCCTGTTTTTTTCCTGTGGCTTAACACGGAGCTGACGATAATGCTCCCTCTTTCAATATAGCATAAATATTTGCCCTTTACTATTCAAATCTTATCCTTTTGTGTGTATACTTATATCATGATCACTGCAGTTTGAGGTGCCGCCCAAACGACACCATATCAATTTCTGATTCACTGACAATGGAGGAAAAACCTTGAAAGAAAGTATTAAGCCACCCGTAGAGATACGTTACCAAAAAGAACTTATGGCGCTTGAGGCCGCCGATACGGCAAAAAAACCGCAGAACTGGCGACTTTCGCCCCAGGCAGTCCGCACCTTTATTCTGGGGAGTTCAAAACCTCTTACATACCAGGGGGAAAGCATTTCCATCCGGAAAAAATATTTCGGAAACGACGCGCTGATCGAGCGGTGTATCGTTACGCTGGCTGGAAACAGAGGGTTGATGTTAGTGGGTGAACCGGGAACTGCCAAGACCATGCTCTCCGAATTTCTGTCTGCCGCCATCAGCGGCGTCAGCACTAACACGATCCAGGGTACCGCGGGCACCACCGAGGATATGATCAAATATTCCTGGAACTACGCACTGCTTCTGGCAAAAGGTCCCAGCCGGGAAGCTCTTGTCCCCTCGCCTCTCTATGTGGGGATGGAGCGGGGCATTTTAACCCGTTTTGAGGAGATCACAAGAACACCCGCTGAAATTCAGGACTCTCTGATCAGTGTGTTGAGCGATAAAGTGCTCAATGTGCCGGAACTCGGCGATGACGGATTTCTGTTCGCAAAGCCCGGCTTCAACGTGATCGGCACCGCAAACACCAGAGATAAGGGGGTCAACGAGATGAGCAGCGCTCTGAAGAGACGGTTTAACTTTGAGACGGTTATGCCGGTGCGGGAGGTTTCCCTGGAAAAACAGATCATTTTGAACGAAGTCGGCGAGCTCGCGAAAGAGAACGGTATCGACATGACGCCGGATGAGGAAGCGGCGGAACTTCTCGCTTCCACCTATCATGAACTGCGGGAAGGTATCTCTTCCTACGGGCACCGGATCGATAAGCCCTCCGCTGTCATGAGTACCGCAGAAGCGGTATCCGTCTGCTACCAGACCATGATCTCCGGCTATTATTATGGCGACGGCTCTATGGATATGGACTGTCTTGTGCAGAATCTGGTGGGCGCTGTCTCCAAGGAAAATAAGGACGATCTCCAAAAAGTAAAAGAATATTTCTCCACGGTGATCAAAGACAAGAGCAGCAAAGAAGGTGGGTTATGGAAAAAATATTACGAAGCAAGGAAATGGCTGAAATAGCACTGCTCCCTGTCAGACATCACAGTCCCGCCTGTTCTTTTCATGTCAGAAAAGTGATCGAGACATACCGCCCCTCGGTGGTTTTGATCGAAGGGCCTGAGAATGCCAATGAGCTGATCCCCGTTATGGTCCATCGGGACACGCAGGCTCCTTTTGCCGTCTATTATTCCTTTTATGACAAGACCGGGCTGCTCTCAGAAAAGAAGGAGCATTACAAGTGCTACTATCCTTTTCTGGACTATTCACCGGAACTGACTGCCCTGCGGGCAGCGGATGAACTGGGACTCTGCGCCTCTTTTATGGATCTCTCCTATGGCAGCATCCTTGCCGCCTCAAAGGAAGGGATGGGGCTTCGGAAAAAAGAGGAGAAAAATAATTATAACGACGATCATCTTTTGTCCCGGAACGCTTTTGTAAAAAGGCTTTGTGAAAAGGCGAATCTGCGCAGTTTTGATGAATTCTGGGAAAAATATTTTGAGATTGACGGCATTTACAGAGACAGTGATGCCTGGTTTTCCGATCTGCTGCTCTACTGCAGACAGGTTCGGGAGAACACGCCGGAAGATATGATCCGGAACGAGGGCTCTCTGGCAAGGGAAGCCCATATGGCGGAAATGATCCTGCAGACGGCGGCGGGAAATTTTTCCGGGACCAAACTTCCCTCCGGTGTGAAAGAAAAACTTTCGAAAATCCAAAAAAGCACCGAGTCCCCTCTGCGCATTCTGGCAGTGACAGGCGGCTTTCATACGCCTGCTCTCCTGACTCTGCTCAGAGAAACTTCCGATTCTTCACTGACAGGCAGCGTCCGAAAAAAACTTCAGGAGCAGAACGTCTATCTGATGCCCTATTCCATGGAGGCGGCGGATGCTTTAAACGGTTACGCCAGCGGTATGCCCTATCCCGCCTTTTATCAAAAAGTCTGGGAGCGGTTTTCGGAGGAGGCGGACGACTGTTATCGGCTGACCGTCCTGGATTTCCTCGTCGGATGCGGAAAGGAAGTCCGGAGAAAAGAGGGCAATCTCTCCACCTACGATGAGATCTGTGCCGTGCAGATGGCGGACGGCCTCTCCTCTCTTCGGGGAAAGGTTCAGCCTGGCGCCTATGAACTGTTTGACGCGGTACTGTCTTCCTATGTCAAGGGGGAATACACGATCGCCACGGATACGCCGATGCAGATCCTTCGAAAAAACATGACTGGCAGTGCCATCGGAAAACTTTGCGACCAAGCTATGGTTCCGCCCATCGTCCAGGATTTCGAAGCCCAGTGCAGACATTTTTCCTTAAAAACCGGTTCCACGGTGGAGTCGGAAGCCACCTTGTCCCTGTTTTCTTCCGACAGACATCGGAGGGAGAGCTGCTTTTTTCACCGTATGCTCTTTTTGAATACCTGTTATGCCAGAAGGATCAAAGGGCCGAACCTGCAGCAGCAAAAAGACCGCAATCTGATCCGGGAGATCTGGCGATACAAATGGAGTACACAGGTGAACGCCGCTCTGATCGATGTCTCCGTCTACGGCGCCACCATAGAGGAGGCGGCGGGCAGTCTGGTAAAGGAAGAGATGAAAAAGGAGATCGGCGCCGGCGCGTGTGCCATCCTCCTCACCAAAGTCTTTGAGATGGGGTTACACGAACAGCTTCAGAGTGTTTACGACAGAGCGCAGACGCTGATACAGCAGGATACGGATTTTTATTCTCTCGCAGACGCCCTCTCCCATCTGAAAATGATGCGGGAACTCAGCGCTCTCTATCAGTCGAAACTGGATCTCGATCTGCTGATGCAGCTTGCGATCAGAAAGCTGATCTCTCTGCTGCCATCCATGACCACCGTCAAAGAGGAAGATCTGGGCAGGTGTATGGACGCCATAAAACTGCTCTATCAGCTCACAAAAGAGGAAACGCAGGAAGAGTTCTTTGATATTCTGCTGCGTATGCAGCAAAGTGCGCAGATTCAGGCGGGGTTAGATGGTTGTATCCACGGTATTCTCTACGGCGGCGGCAGAGAGGACGGCGCTGCGGTGGAACGCGCCTGCCTCGGCTATGTGCAGGGCACAAAGGAGCAGACGAAAAAAACCGCTCTGTTCTTTCGCGGTCTGTTCTTTTCCGCGAGGGATCTCATCTTTATCGGCGGACAGATCCTGCACATGCTGGATACTTTTTTGCAGCAGACGGATACAGCGGATTTTATGGAACTTCTGCCGGAACTGCGCATGGCATTTACCTATTTTACGCCCAGGGAGATCGATAAGATCGCGGAAAAAGCGGCGGCGCTGCACAACAGAAGCGGAGAGGATATTATGAATCTGAGAGAGGTTCCGCCCGACTGGTATTCTTACGGGAAGGAATTGGATATTTATATCGCCGGGCTTATGATGAAGAAAGGATGACAGACCATGACAGACGAACAGGAACTCTTAAACAGATGGCGGCTCATTCTCGGCAAATACGCCGCGCAGCAGCTCTCCTTTTCCGGCAATACCCTGCATTATATGGATATGGAAGAGGCACTCGATTTTCTCTACTCCAGAGAGTACGGCGAGGAGCAGGGCATCCGACAGGAAGACCGTGCCGGCGGCCGCGAAGACAGTAAACTCACGGTGCCCTCCTGGCTCCAGAAGGTCAAAAAGCTGTTTCCGAAGCAGACTGTCGAAGTGATGGAGCGTCATGCGCTGGAAAAATATAATATGACAGAACTTCTGACCGATCCTGAAGTTCTGAAAAAGCTTGAACCCAACCGGGAGCTCTTAAAGACCATCCTGACCTTAAAGCACATGATGAAGGGTAAAGTGCTGAATATGGCAAAGGAGATCGTGAAAAAGGTTGCCGAGGAGCTGACCAAAAAGATGGAGCAGGAGATGAAACGCTCCCTCTTCGGCAAGCTGGACCGCACCACCAGTTCTCCCGTTCCATCCGCCCGGAATCTGGATATGAAAAAAACCATACGGCAGAATCTGAAAAACTACGATACAGAGCAGGAGAGGCTTGTCTTAAAGCAGGTCTATTTCCATTCCCGCATGAAGCGCTATAACAGCTGGCGGGTGATCCTCTGTGTGGACGAGAGCGGCTCCATGCTGGATTCCGTGATCCACAGCGCGGTCATGGCGGGAATTTTCGCAAGGCTTCCGATGCTGGATGTGAAGCTTGTGATTTTTGATACGCACGTGGTGGATCTCAGCGGTTATGTGGAAGATCCTGTGGAGACGCTGATGAGCATACAGCTCGGCGGCGGAACCAATATTGCCGGCGCGCTCTCCTACTGTGAGAGGCTTATCGACTTTCCCTACCGGACAATGGTGATCCTGATCTCCGATCTGTATGAGGGCGGCGGCTATCAGAATCTCTACAGTATCAGCAAAGGTATTATCGAGAGCGGCGCGAAGCTGATCGCTCTGACGGCTCTGGATATGGAAGCCAATCCCTGCTATGACAGAAACGCCGCCGCGAGGCTTGCAGCACTCGGCGCCCATGTGGGGGCGATGACGCCGGAAGAGCTGGCGGAGTGGATCGGGAAGATCATATAGATACAAAACATAAAAGGGAAAACAAAATGGCTGACTGGAAAAAACAACTTGCGGAAATCGATGACGAATATTTGATCGGGCTCACCAATAAGGGAATCGTAAAAAGAGCCTATAAGGATAAGGAAACCGCCGTTATAAAAATATTGAAACTGGAGGAGGAAGCCGCCCTGCAGATAGACGGGGAAACGGTCATCTTAAGTCTTCCCCTGGGGGACAGCAAGTGCAGTTGTCCCTCCAGAAGTATCTGCAAACATATTATTTCAGGTATCCTCTTTTTAAAGGAACAGACGGCATGTTCGGACGAAGATGCGGAGGATATCACTTCAGAGGAGAACACGGACAGCACCGATAAACGGGAAACACTCTGGAACGAAATCCTTTCTTTCCCGGAGAAAGATCTGTTGAAAGTGATGGGAACACGCCGTCTCGCTTCTTTCCTGACCAAGGTCGGCAAAGAGGTCCGCCCGGAAATAGAGGAGTCTTCCGTTTTCACCATACAGCTTCCCGGTGAAAATATCACCGTAAAATTATTGTCGCCTCTGGAATACTCTTCCTGCAGCTGCCATAAAAAAGAACTCTGTGTCCATAAAGCCGAGGCAATCCTCTGGTGCAGGCTGAAAGCCGGCGTTTTCTCCCTGAAAGATCTGGAAGAATTCCAGAAAAAGGACTCTCCCCTCGATACGGTGCAGATAAAAAACGCCGCCGTTCAAATGAAGGACTATCTGGAAGAACTGATGACGACCGGGCTTTCGAGAGTCTCCCCCGATGTGACGGACTCCCTCGAACGCTTTGCGATCATCAGCCACAATGCGGGGCTTGCCGATTTCGAGAGAGCTTTTCGCGGACTCTGTACTTTATACCAGTCCTATTTAAGCAGACAGGCGTCCTTTCTGACCGTCGATCTGATGAAAAAGCTGACAGGATTATATTTCCGGGTAAATACTCTTTTGGACACCGAGGATATCGCTCTGCTTCTGAAGGAAGCCGGAGAATTTCACGCCGATTATCTTGCCGCCGGAGACCTGGACCTGACCGGTATTACCATAGAACATTTTGAAGACGTCTCAGGCTATGAGGGGGAGACCGTCTATTTCCTGGAAACAAAAACGGATAAATGGTATACCTATACCGTGGCGCGGCCCGTTTTCTATGACAAACGCAAAAAATGGGGCAAACCCCAGAAAGCAGAGGCTCCCTGGGGACTTAACTGTTCCCTGGAAAACCTGATCACACTGCGCATTCACCTCAGGGACGCAAAATGCGATGAGAGAAGACGCCTCTCTTCCAGCAAGGAGACAAGAGGAGAAATTCTCGGAACCTGTGAGCCTGATCCGGAGGAATTTCCGAGGTGGTATTATGAGGATTTCGGTAAATTATTTTCAGAGCGGATCACAGGACAAAACCGGGATCTTGTTTTTATACAGCCCGCTTTCTGTGAGAAAGCAGTTTTCTCCAAAACAGAACAAATGCTGTCGATGACATTGTATGACCGGCAGAAGCGGGAAGTCATACTGGAACTTCCCTACTCCAAAGAAGATGCCCGAAGCATCCGCTATCTGGAAAAGATCAGGGAGGAGGAGCCGCCCTGCTTTATCGGTAAAGTTTATCTGAGAGACGGAAGGATCCGGTTTATTCCGGTGGATACCTGGAAGTAAATTTTTAATCCCCAGATCCATGATAAAAAGCCGGCAGTCAAATAGAATTCTGAAAGGACCATAATCTGTATGCACTCAAAAAAGAAAGAAGATCACTTTGAAGATTTTTTTTCAGATATCAGCTCTACTCTGGAGGATCTCTGCCAGAGCGGATTCCATACCGTTCACGACAGCACTCTGCAGGAATTAAAGGAGAGAGGGGAAACTGCGGCTGAGTACGGCATGCAGCATCTCTCAAACCTGCTTCTCGCCCTGCGGGAAGAATTATCCGGGAGCAGGCACAGAGTTTCCGTTGACAGGAGTAAAGATTCTCTCTGCGCGAAATATTATACGGAACTGGTGACCTACATGGAACTGGGCAGAGAAAAAACCGCCTATGACAGAGGGAAAAACTATTACTTAGCTCCTTCGGGGGAAGCCAGACCCCATTGACGATCTACAGCTGCAAAATAGCTGATATAAGCGTATATAAAATTATATGAACAGGAGGACACACCCATGAGAAGCCCAAAGGAAATGCGCCTTGAGAGCGCAATGAAACTGTTGGAACGGTTAAACTTGACACAGGATCAGCTGGATGATCTGGAAGCTTACCTTTCCGGTGAAAAAGGAGAGGAAGTTTTAGCAGGTCTCCCCTACAAAAATTTATCCCTGTCCCAACAACGTGATACTTCCGTTTTCAGCAGTTTCTTTAAACATGGAATGATGGAGGAAGCGGGAAGACTCTTTCATATTCTTTTTGCCATCGGCGGAATATCCTGCTCTTCTCTGCTCCCTCAGGGAATGGCCGGCGGCAACGGGCTTGCCTATCTGTGGAAGCTTCCCATAGACCAGGCGAAAGCCGGCGCCGTCTATGCCGCGGATATTTCCTCTTATCTGTTCCGCATGTCAAGAGGTATCACCCCCTTTATGAAATTGATGAATTACGACGCAGATGCCGTAAAACAGGCATTTCTTTTTGCCGATCACCCGCAAAGTATCAAAAATATACCTGCTTCATCGATGCACTCCTGCAGCTCCGCAAAGCTAACGTTGCTCGCATCCTACTTTCTGATCAAATATCCGAACGCCGGGGAACTTCTCCTGAAAGAGGAAGATACCTCTCTGATGCAGCAATATGAATCGATCCTTATCCAAAATATCGATAATATATATGAACCCCACAACATGCCTGCCTCCGCCCTTCAGGAAATCCGACAGGCAATTCAGCGGGGTCAGGTAAATGACAACATACTGAAACTGGCACAGAGAAAATGCAAGATCAATACTTATGCCCTGAATCTCTTAGGTTCCACAGCTCTTCTCAACTTCGCCCTGTCGGATGTGTTAAGAAGTTTTGTGAAAGTATGTTTCGCCATAAGCCTTCCTGAAATGTTCACCATCGCTGCTGCCATCACCGACGGATTCTGGATGGATATCCGGAAAAAGGGCGGAGACTATGATGAGTTCTTTGATATTGACAGTGAATCCCTTATTCTGCAGGCGGCGGCAAGGGAGCTGAACGATGTTCTCAAGACCCAGTTCCGCAAAAATAAATCTGTATTTCTGGATGCCCTGGAAAAGGCGAACGCTCACGATTCCTCTGTCATGATGAATATTCTTCGGCAGGAAGACAAATTCCTTTTCCTGCGGCAGAAAAAGAACGGCAATAAAGAGCGGGATAAACTGATCGACATGATCGCCGACAAAAATCCTGTCATCGGAGAAGTGAAAAAATATCTGCGGGGCGAAACAGAAGTTTCTTCCCTCTATCCTTATGAAAACCAGATTTACACAAAATTTTGCTACGGAAGCAACCTCCCTCAGATCAAAAATCTGCTGGAATCCTATGCGAAAAACTACAGCGATCAGAGTTTTTATGACAGGGCCATCGTCTACTACTTCCTGAAAGGCTCCACTTACTTCTTCTATTGGGTACTGCTCGTCAATACAAACCTCAATATCCAGAAAGCCAGAAGAATATATACCGCATTCGACGCGGAACATCTTGACGCGGCGCATCAATTAAAATTCTACGCCGCGATGTATCAATATCTTTATAATGAGAAGCACAAAGAGCTGCTGAAACAGGTATCTATTGAAGTATTCTGCAAGTATCTCACCGTAAACCGGGAGGAGATCCTTTCCGCCTTCCGGGAGGCGGATGTCCTCGGCAGAGTCCTCGCTGTGGAAGTCCTGAGCAAAAATACAAAAGAAAATAAAGCGGAAATCTTCTCTTTTTCTCAGGACAGTTCAAAACTGGTCAAAGATGCACTGTACAAAGTTCTCTCCGAACAGAGAGACTGGGATGCGGAAGTACTGGCTCTCCTTACTTCCAAAAAAGCCTCAGAGCGGGAACTTGCCGTCCGCATTCTGGCAAAATGGGATGCTCAAGCCTATCAGCCGGAACTTTTGACCGCTCTGGAAAAAGAGAAGAACGGCAAAGTGAGAACACTGTTGCTGGATATTTTAAATACGGACGCAGGACAGTCCGGGAGTGTCGTAACCTTGCAGGATCTTGTGAAAACACTTCACAAGGGAGGCAAAAAAAGATCTCTGGCGTGGGCTTACGATACGCCCTTTTCAACGGTACATAAAAAGAATACAGATATCTCCGGCGAACCAACAGCTGCCGACGAAGACTATCTGCAGGCGATCCTGCTCAGCTACGCCTCCATGACAACCTGCGGCATCAATAAGGACGCAGCGGCTCTGGCGGCGGAACTCGATGAAGTCGAACTTGCCCTCTATGTAAATGAACTCTTCGACAAATGGCTCGCTCTCGGAGCCGAGGCGAAAAAGCGCTGGGTGCTCTACGCCGCTTCCATCCATGGCGGCACCGATATCATCAAAAAACTGCAGCATCAGATAAACGAGTGGCCTAAACATTCCAGAGGAGCCATCGCTGCTGATGCCGTGCAGGCGCTGGCATTGAACCCGAAATCGGAAGCCCTTCTGATCGTGGACGGCATCTCCAGAAAATTCAAGTTCCGCCAGGTGAAGACCGCCGCCGGCGAAGCCTTAAAGTTTGCCGCCGACCAGCTCGGCATCACCACGGAGGAACTGGCGGACCGCATTGTCCCGGATCTCGGCTTCGATGAAAAGATGGAGCGTCATTTCGACTATGGAGAACGTATGTTCACTGTGACGATCACCCCGGCGCTGGAAGTGGAAGTCTTCGATGAGAACGGAAAGAAACTGAAAAACCTTCCCGCCCCCGGCAAAAAGGACGATCCCGAAAAATCCGCCAAAGCTTACACCGCTTTCAAAGAGATGAAAAAGCAGATGAAGACGACTGTCACCAGCCAGCGGATGCGTCTTGAACTGGCGCTCTCCACGGAAAGACAGTGGGTCTGTGAGGCATGGAAGAAACTCTTTGTGGAAAATCCGATCATGCATCAGTTTGCAATCGGACTGATCTGGGGAGTCTACGAAGACAAAAAATTGATACAGACCTTCCGCTACATGGAGGACGGCAGTTTTAAT
This sequence comes from bacterium 1XD8-76, assembly GCA_003611955.1. Classification (GTDB taxonomy): domain Bacteria; phylum Bacillota; class Clostridia; order Lachnospirales; family Lachnospiraceae; genus 1XD8-76. Next base: position 391,007 of record RAZE01000001.1, on the reverse strand, counting down.
ACGGAGGACGAGGAGGAATTTGATCTTCCTGAGAATGATCTCCAAAAAATCGGTCTCATCCATCCGGTAGAACTCTCAGAGGAATCCATCGAAGCATGGAAAACACAGCTGGAAGATTACGAAATCACCCAGCCCATCGAACAGCTCTCCCGTCCTGTCTACCATATGACTGAGGAAGAAGCGGGGGAGAAATCCATGGAGCGTTTCGGCGGCTGTATTCTCAACGATCTCTCCCTGCACGGAAAAATGCAGAACATGGGGTGGTATCGCGGACAGGCGGAAGACGCCGGTATTTTCGACTACTATTACCGCGAGGATAAGGAACAGGGACTGCGGGCGGAACTCAACTTCTCCGGCAGCTACGTCGGCGGACAAAATGAGGATATCACTGTTTTCAATGTAAAGTTCAATAAAAAGATCGGGGAACTTCCTGAGCGGTATTTCAGTGAGATCGTAATGCAGACTGCCAAAGCTGTCGCTTCCAGCCAGGAGAGGAACGAGCTCTGGAAGGATTTACAATAAAGGAGGACAAAATCTGTTATGAGAGTTCAGAAAGAAACCTATCTTGAAAAGTGCATGACACTGCTGGATTTATGCAGGCTGACGCAGGATCAGTTAAATGATCTGGAAGATTATCTGGTGGGAAAAAAAGAAAAGGACATACTGGAAAAACTTCCCTACCGGAACCTCGGTGTGTCGCCAAAATCTTATCCGCCCTATCTCACCTGTCTCGTATCTTACGGACAGGATGACCCTGAACAGGCGGGCAGGCTTTTCAATATCCTGTTTGCCATCGGAGGCACAAGCTGCCAATGTCTTATCTCCAATGCGGGCAATGCGGATGTCTTTCGCCGTCTGTTAACGTTGCCCGGAATCGATCCGGCGCAGCTTATCTCAGTCGCCGCCGAACAGCTTGCGGCAAACTCCTATACGTTCAGCGGGATGCTTCTCCGTCAGTTTATAGATCAATGCGGCAAAGATCCCAAACTGATAAAAAGGGCATACCTTTTTTCGAGTTATCCATACAACATAAAAGATGTCACCTATTCCATGATGCATTCTTTCGGAGCAGGACAGGTCTATCTGCTTACCGCTTATTTCCTGACAAAATATCCCGACGGAAAAGGTCTTCTGGAAAAAGATGACGTACCTGTCATGCAGTATTATGAAGATACTCTCACGGATAATCTCAGAAATATCTATGATACAAACACGGTATCCGATTATATTATTGGCGAACTGAGCCAGGCGATCAGAACAGATCAGGTGACCGGAAAAATATTGAACCTTGCCGGAGAAAAATACAGGATATCCTCCTACTTCTTGCATCTCTTCGGCGGATCAGCTCTTCTTAACTCCGGGTTGTCGGATATCCTCAAGAATTATGCGAAAATCTGCTTTGCGGCAAACCTCCAAAATATGTTCTCTGTGGCAATCAATGTCAGTAAATCCTTCTGGATCGATACGGAGATAATGGGCGGAGACTACGATACCCTTTTTGACATCAACAGCAAAGCCCTGATACTGCAGGCGGCGTCAAAGGACTTGAATACTGTCCTGAAAACCCAGTTTCATAAAAATAAAGACCTGTTTTTACAGGTTATGGAGACTGCAAACGCCCATGATTCATTTGCCATGATGGAAATTCTGAGACAGGAGGACAGAACTCTCTTTATGAAGAGACAAAAGACCGGCGGTGATGCGGAACGGAATAAACTGATCGAGCTTCTGGCGGACAAAAATACTGTCGCCAATGAAGTTAAGTCGTACCTGCGGGGTGAGACAGACATTTCCACCCTCTATCCCTGTGAAGATCAGCTCTTTAACCAGTACGGGTACAGAGGCAATATCATGCAGGCCAGAAATCTGCTGCACTCTTACACCTACACTTACCATGATCAGGCATTTTATAACCGTGTTGTCTCCTATATACTCCTCTGCGGCACCAGTTCTTTCTTTTTTAACGAACTGCAGTCTACTCTTATCTCTATCAGGCAGCTCTATGCCGCTTTCCGGGAAGAACATCTTGATATGGTACACCAGTTGAAATTTTATTCTCTGATGTATCAGTTCTTTCTTTACAACAAACGACAATTAATAATCCTGAATGATGCGACGCAAAAAGCTTTTACCGGATATATGGAGGAAAACAGAGAAGAAGTTATGCTAGCTTTTCAAAAATCAGATGTGGCGGTCAGAACTTTTGCTGTAACATTTCTACAGAACAACGCTGAAGAAAACAAAGCAGAAATTCTATCCTACACACAGGACAGCTCAAAAACTGTGAGAGAAGCCCTCTTGACTGTACTCTGCGAACAAAAAAACTGGGAGCCCGAAGTTCTGGTTCTGCTTTCTTCTAAAAAAGCCGCAGAAAGAGAGTTGGCAATCCGCACACTGGCAAAATGGGATCTGGAAAAATACAAACCACAGCTCGCTGTCGCTCTTGAAAGAGAAAAGAACAGCAAGGCAAAGACACTCCTGCAGGAACTTCTGAATGAGGATTCCGTTTCGGCAGGCAGTGTACTCACTTTGCAGGATCTTGTGAAAAATCTGCATAAGGGCGGCAAAAGACGTACTCTCGCCTGGGCGTATGAGACGCCGTTCTCACCTGTAAATAAAAAACCTGCGGGCAACGTCACACCTGAAAGTTCTGTGGAGGACAGACAAAGCACCTGCGAACCGATACCTGCAGATGAAGACTACTTGCAGGCAATCCTGCTTTGCTACGCCTCCATGACAACCTGCGGCGTCAATAAGGACGCAGCGGCTCTGGCGGCGGAGCTCAATGAAGCGGAACTTGCCGTCTATGTGAACGAACTTTTTGACAAATGGCTCGCTCTCGGAGCCGAGGCGAAAAAGCGTTGGGTGCTCTACGCCGCTTCCATCCACGGCGGCACCGACATCATCAAAAAACTGCAGCATCAGATAAACGAGTGGCCTAAACATTCCAGAGGAGCCATCGCCGCGGACGCTGTGCAGGCGCTGGCATTAAACCCGAAACCGGAAGCCCTTCTGATCGTGGACGGCATCTCCAGAAAATTCAAGTTCCGCCAGGTGAAGACCGCCGCCGGCGAAGCCTTAAAGTTTGCCGCCGACCAGCTCGGCATCACCACGGAGGAACTGGCGGACCGCATTGTCCCGGATCTCGGCTTCGATGAAAAGATGGAGCGTCATTTCGACTATGGAGAACGTATGTTCACTGTGACGATCACCCCGGCGCTGGAAGTGGAAGTCTTCGATGAGAACGGAAAGAAACTGAAAAACCTTCCCGCCCCCGGCAAAAAGGACGATCCCGAAAAATCCGCCAAAGCTTACACCGCTTTCAAAGAGATGAAAAAGCAGATGAAGACGACTGTCACCAGCCAGCGGATGCGTCTTGAACTGGCGCTCTCCACGGAAAGACAGTGGGTCTGTGAGGCATGGAAGAAACTCTTTGTGGAAAATCCGATCATGCATCAGTTTGCAATCGGACTGATCTGGGGAGTCTACGAAGACAAAAAATTGATACAGACCTTCCGCTACATGGAGGACGGCAGTTTTAATACGGAGGACGAGGAGGAATTTGATCTTCCTGAGAATGATCTCCAAAAAATCGGTCTCATCCATCCGGTAGAACTCTCAGAGGAATCCATCGAAGCATGGAAAACACAGCTGGAAGATTACGAAATCACCCAGCCCATCGAACAGCTCTCCCGTCCTGTCTACCATATGACTGAGGAAGAAGCGGGGGAGAAATCCATGGAGCGTTTCGGCGGCTGTATTCTCAACGATCTCTCCCTGCACGGAAAAATGCAGAACATGGGGTGGTATCGCGGACAGGCGGAAGACGCCGGTATTTTCGACTACTATTACCGCGAGGATAAGGAACAGGGACTGCGGGCGGAACTCAACTTCTCCGGCAGCTACGTCGGCGGACAAAATGAGGATATCACTGTTTTCAATGTAAAGTTCAATAAAAAGATCGGGGAACTTCCTGAGCGGTATTTCAGTGAGATCGTAATGCAGACTGCCAAAGCTGTCGCTTCCAGCCAGGAGAGGAACGAGCTCTGGAAGGACATGTAAAAAAGCACTATCAAAAAATCTGCCGGAGAAGCAAAACCCGGCAGATTTTTTATTCGTTTGTATAATATGTTGTGTATGAAGTTCCGGACATTCCATTCGGTCTGTTCCCGATATTAGATATCCCACTCTCCCTCTCCTCATCGTATTCCACTTCTCTCCTGTAATTGCGTGCGAGAAAAAAGACGCCGATCAAAACCAGAACAAACGCGATCGCGGTCATCACATACATGGTGGACATCTGTGCCGGACCATAGATCACAAGGCATTCACTGTCTGACCAGGATGAGAGCATCTCATCCACGTCACCTTCCGTATATCCCAGATACGCCAGTTCATCCCGGAAAGCGCTCTCAAGTCCTTTCAGGTTTTTGTCCATCTTTAAGGCCACACCCTCAACATGTACTTCCGTCTGCGGAATGTCCCCGCCCTTCAGATACTCATAAGTTTCCCCCGTCAGACGCTCCATCGCATCCAGGTCTGCCTTGCGGACAAAAACTGCTGCTATTCCGTCTTCCCCGACTGGGATCATATAATAGTAACCGGTAGTCTTTGACGCTGTTCTGGAATTCTCATACTGCGTATAACTTTTTTCCGACGCAAAACCCCCGAGACTGTAAAACAGCTCCCCTTTGATATGCTGCCCTTCCTTTAACCCGTTCTCCAGGACATAGTCATAATCATGGGAGGGTATCAACAGCTGAGGAAAAACACCCTGTTTTATCATCACACCAAAAAAAATGCATCCGAAAAAAAGCGACAACAGAGGACCGCTGGACAAACTCCTCAACAATCTTCCTATCATGATCTCTTCCACTTCTCCTGCTTATATCCCTGCTGTTCCAGACGACCACGCAATTCTTCTAAAAAGTCAAGGAATTTTTCTCTCTCCTCCGCCTGAACTGTGTTTGTGATACCTGCCATTGTCTTGCTTCCCGTATCGCTGATATTAAACTGCTCTCCATAACTCTCATAACCCTTCCGATACAGAAGCCATGCCTGTTTGATTTTTGCGTTGTAACTTGCCCCTACCACTGCACTCATATCTACAAAAAATACTTCCGAATGCTGTGTCAGTTCCCTGTCGATCTGTACCATGCCAACCTTCCAATCACTCTTTCGATAACCGACAATATAAAAATAGAATGTGGTGGTATTCGTATCAAACACAAAACCTCTCTCAAATTTGGATGTAGTCTGGTCCGCAAGAAGAATCTCGTAACTGTCCCCGTCCTCAACAGCCTCATTCCACATCCTGCGCATGATCTCTTTCTTCCGCTGACAATCCGCCGCATCATACTCCAATTCTTTCGGTTTCTTTGAAAATAATCCCATTTGACTTTCCTCCTTTTTAATGTTTTTTTTAAAATATTATTTTATCACGAAAATTTCTACATTTCAATTATCTTGCTCCCCACCTTTTCCACGAAAGCCGTGTCATGCTCCACAAGCAGCATGGTAGGACGATATTTTGTAAGAAGCTCTTCTATCTGCATTCTGGAAAACACGTCGATAAAATTTAAGGATTCATCCCATATATACAGATGCGCCTGCTCGCTCAGGCTTTTGGCAATCAACACCTTCTTCTTCTGTCCGCCGCTGTATTCCTCCAAATTCTTTTCAAACTGTTCCCTCTCCAGATCCAGTTTTCGAAGAAGCATCAGAAAAGAACTCAGATTCAGGTGATATTGCTCAGCATAATCGATGAGACTTCCCCGCAGATGACTTGTATCCTGCGGTACATAAGAAATTTTAAGTCCTCCCGCCGTAGTGATCGTTCCGGTATAACAGATCGGCTCTGTCATCGAAAGGCTTTCCCCGGGAACCATTCCCTCTTTTTCTTCCGCCGCCTGTATGACTGCCTTCAAGATACTGGATTTCCCACAGCCATTTTTTCCACACAGAACCACGCATTCTCCGTTCCTTATATCAAAGCTGACTGTGCCCAGATTTTTTTGGCTTCCATCCTCCTGTCCATAGTAGATGCAGACATCGGACAGACTTACAGAGACATCTTTGTAATGCCTCAACGGAAAAAGCTTTAAATCCTCCGCTGTCTCCAGATTCTTGAGAAGCTTTGACTTTTCCTCGATTGCTCTCTCCTCCCGATTTTCCAGATTTTTTCGGCGCTTCTCCATTCTTCTCGTCTTTTCCCCGATATAAGCCCTTCGTCCTTTTGTGGAAATTCCTTTTCTCTTTACCTCCTCATAGGCTTTTTTTCCGATCTTTCTGGACTCGATATTATCCGCCCACTCCTCCTTTACACGGGCTGATTCCTTTAATCTCTTAATATCCTTTTTCAGCCGTTCATTTTCCTCCCGCTCCCAGTTATCCCTTCGTTTCTTTTCCTCCCACCATGTAGAGAAATTTCCTTTATACACTTCGATATCAGTCTTATTGATGACAAGAATATGATCCACACACTCATCCAAAAGATCTCTGTCGTGAGAGACGAGAATAAAGCCCTTCTTTTGTTTTAAATATTCTCTGATACTTTTTCTTCCTCTCACATCCAGATGGTTGGTCGGTTCATCTATCAGAAGAAATCTGCTCTCCTGGGAAAATAAAACTGCCAGCATCGCCTTTGTCTGTTCTCCGTTGCTCAATGTATAAAAGGGACGATACAAGATTTCCTCCTCTGCCTGCAGCAGAGATAACTCTTTACAAACTTTCCACAACTCATATTCCGGATATAGCTCTTCGATGATCTCAAGAAAAGACCTCTCCCTGTCTCTTATTTCAAACGGAAAATAATCAAAACTTTCATTGCAGCTGATACTTCCTCTGTATTCGTACTCTCCCATCAGCAATTTTAAAAATGTTGTCTTTCCTCTTCCATTTCTCGCTGTAAATCCCAGCTTCCAGTTAGTATCTATCTGAAAAGATACATCCTCAAAAATCTCATCAAAGCTTCCCTCATAATGAAAAGTTAAATTGTTTACACTGATCAATGACATTATTATCCCTCACTTTCTTTCACATAAGATAAAAAGATGCAGAAATATTTTCTGCATCTTCATTGTTCTGAAAAATCGAGAGACTTTCTCAGTATTGATCTATCCCTATTTAAAGGCCTAATGTGAAAATATTCCTGCCGCATGACAAACTGACTCCATCATGCCATTCTAAAATTAATAATTTAGCAGGTAATAATAATCACACTCACACCTCTTTCCTTTTATTTCTGTTTCTTAATATATCCCATAAGTTATTCTTTGTCAACACATATTTTTTTACTATATATTGTGTCCATCCATTTATCTTTTTTTATACTTTAATAATCTATCCATATAATGTTTCACAAAACATTTTACATAATATAAATGTTTCACAAATTTTATTTCAATATATTGTGGTTAAAATGTTTCACGTGAAACATTATATTGTGGTGAGAGTATCCAAAAATGAAATGTTTCACGTGAAACATTTCATTTTTGCAGTAATGCCGTACAATGTATGCAGCTGTATTATTTTCTATATATAGTGTCATCGGACAATTTTTTTGCCAGGGCAGTAAGTTCCACTTTTGCTCGATCCGCATCAGGTATAATAAAAGATACACAATTTAATATCTGATGAGCAATATGATCACTTTCCAAAGTATCCTTATCTTCATTTTTATTTTCTTCCGGGATATCCGGTTCTTCCTCATACTGCAAGTTTGCAATCACAATATTGACCTTATCTATCAATTTTTTCAGAAAACTTATCTTCTTAAGATACTCTTTATTCTCTTCCTCATACTTTTTCTTTTCCGAGACATCCGCCTCAATCTGTTCTCTATGCATATTTTCTACGTTTCTGGGAGAAAAAACTTTAAAATCTTCATCTTCACTTTTAGAGAGCTCTCTCAAATAAGAATTTATTTCTTCCATTCTAAATTCATTCTGATTTACAAGATCCAGAAAATGTTTTCTCTCATCCTCCAAAACATCCAATACTTCTTCCAATACTTCTATATTATTGTTCATCCCTGTCTCCCATCCAAATAATCTTTTATATACTCCTGAACCGACCGACTCATCTCTCTTGAAAAATCAGAATTGTATTTTCTCTTGCAAAATGCCTGGCTCCACTCCTCAAAACTTTTATTCTTTGTCTCTTTATCAAACATGATTCGAAGAGACTGTCCATCTCTTCTCTGGTAGGTATTTTCCTGCACCATATCTTCCAGTCTGCATCGTTCCGGTTTCTTTCTCTCCGTCTGCTGTCTGGTCGGATAACCGAAAACCAACATGGCCGCCGGAAAAACATACTCCGGAAGATGCAGCATCTCCCGGTGCTGTTCACACTGTTCCATGATATCTCCGATATAGCAGGAACCGATGCCCATGCTCTCCGCCGCGACCACTGCATTCTGCGCTGCGATCAAAGCGTCATCGATCGCCAGAATCAGATCACCGCATCCGGGCTTTCTCGGAGCAGATCCCCCCTCCTCAAACAAATCAATCCACTTTAAGATATCCGCACAAAAAATAAGTACCATGGGCGCCTTCGCAATAAAAGGCTGGTTATCACAACTCACCGCAAGTCTGTCCTTCAAATTCTGATCCGTAATATCCAGAATAGTATAAAGCTGTTGATTCCCGGCACTGGGCGCCTGCAGCGCTGCCATCAGAATTTCTTTTTTACATTCCTCCGATATGGAACGCTCCTCAAATACCCTCACCGATTTTCTGTCGTACAAAGATTTTACAATTTCATTCACGATCATTTTCCTCCTCCACTAATTTTGCAGCGGCTCTTTCGCAGGTGTCCCCGCCTTTCTCGGATATTTCACCGGCGTACTTTTTTCTTTTTTAACGATCAACAGACTTCTCTTCATATCCGTACCCGGAAGCTGATACTCCAGTTGATCCTCCATCTTCCCGCCGAGTATCTCCATCGCCTTCTTCCCGGCGGACAATTCCTCTCTCACTTTCTCCGATTTATAAGAAATAAAATAACCGCCCTCTCTCACAAAGGGAATACAAAGCTCCGACAAAGTGGAAAGATTGGCAACCGCTCTCGAAACACAAAACTGATATTGCTCTCTGTGGGACTTCTGCCTTGCAAAATCTTCCGCTCTGCCGTGAACTGCCTCTATATTGTTCATATCCAATTTTTCAATTATTTTATTTAAAAACTTTACTCTTTTATTTAAGGAATCCAAGAGTGTGATCTTCCGTTCCGGAAACATGATCTTCAACGGAATTCCGGGAAATCCGGCTCCTGTCCCCACATCGATCAAAGATGAATTTAAATTTTTCCGGAAGACTTCGATCTGATAAATCGCCAGACTATCGACGAAATGTTTCAACACCACTTCCTCAAAATCCGTGATGGCAGTCAAATTCATAAAAGAATTCCACTCCACCAAAAGTTCATAGTAATCTATAAACTTTTCAATCTGTTCCTCAGACAGATCGATCCCCAACATTTTACTTTTTTCGATAAAATTATCCGCATTGTACAAACTCATAATCAGACTGACCTTTCTATTTCATCTTAGAAGAAATATAGACCAAAAGCACAGAGATATCCGCCGGGGAAACACCGGATATCCTGGAAGCCTGTCCGATCGATACCGGTCTGTACTTTGCAAGCTTCTGTCTTGCCTCGATACGGATTCCCGAAATATCTTCGTAGCATATATCTTCAGGGATCAAACGTTTCTCCAACTTTTTAAACTGTTCCACCTGACGGATCTGTCTCTCGATATATCCCTCGTACTTTATGGAAATATTAATCTGTTCTATCACTGCCTCTTCGAGAGGTATTCGCTCTTTATCAATGGCAGCCACAGCCTCATAGGTAAACTCCGGTCTACATATGATTTCCGCAAGACTGGTCCCGGTCCTCAAAGGTGAACTTCCCATGGAAACCATAAACTCCTGCACTTCCCTGGAGGCACCTATCACCGTGTTTTTCAATCTGTCGATCTCCTGTGTGATCTGTCTCTCCTTTTCACAGACACGCTCATACTGTTCTCTTGAAATCAACCCTGCCTCATATCCTGTTTTTCGAAGTCTCAGATCCGCGTTATCCTGTCTAAGCAGCAACCTGTACTCCGCCCGGGAAGTCATCATCCTATAAGGTTCCGTATTTTCTTTTGTGACGAGATCATCGATCAGAACACCGATATAAGCCTGGGAGCGATCCAAAACGATCTGCTCTTTCCCCTGAATCCCACGCACCGCATTGATGCCCGCCATCAGACCCTGAGCCGCCGCTTCCTCATAACCGCTGCTTCCGTTAAACTGACCGGCGCTGAAAAGACCTTTTATTTCCTTAAACTCCAAAGTCAGATGAAGCTGCCCCGGATCAATACAATCGTACTCTATCGCGTAAGCGTTTCTGACGATCTTACAATTCTCAAGACCCGGCACAGTCCGGTACATGGCAAGCTGCACATCCTCCGGCAGAGACGAAGACATACCATCCACATACATCTCATTTGTGTATCTGCCCTCCGGTTCAATAAAAACCTGATGTCTGTTCTTATCGGAAAATTTTACGACCTTATCCTCTATCGACGGACAGTATCTCGGACCTGTCCCCTCTATCACGCCCGCATAAATAGGAGATCTGTCCAAATTTGCCCTGATAATATCGTGGGTCTCTTCATTTGTATAGGTGAGATAACAGGACTCCTGTTTTATCTGAACATCCTCAGGATCCGTCTCATAAGAAAAAGGAATCACCCTCTCATCCCCAAACTGTTCTTCCATTTTCGAAAAGTCGATGGAACGCCTGTCCATCCTGGCAGGAGTTCCCGTCTTAAATCTTCTGAGTTTAATACCGGCATTCTCCAAAGCTTTCGAGAGATGAGTCGAAGACTGCATACCGTTAGGCCCCGTGTAAGTGATAGCCTCCCCGCAGAGACATCTCGCATTCAGATATGTACCCGTACATAAAATTGCCGCTTTACACTCGTAGATACCGCCTGTCAGAATTTTGACGCCGACAATTTTCTTTTTACCAGAAACTTCATCCAGCAAAAAATCACAGACCTCCGCCTGCTTGATCGTCAGATTATCCTGACTTTCCAGTATCATTCTCATGGAACGGCTATACTCCGCCTTGTCCGCCTGACAGCGCAGAGAATGTACCGCAGGTCCCTTGGACTTATTCAACATCTTTGACTGCAAAAACGTCTTATCTATATTTTTTCCCATCTCCCCGCCGAGCGCATCTATTTCCCTCACAAGATGTCCCTTGGAGGATCCGCCTATATGGGGATTGCATGGCATCATAGCTATGCTTTCTATATTGACGGTAAAAATGACCGTGCGAAGTCCAAGTCTCGCACAGGCAAGCGCCGCCTCACATCCCGCGTGACCGGCCCCCACCACACAGACATCCGCTTTTTCCCTAAACTCCGGCATATTTCTCTCTCCTATTTACCCATGCAAAATTTTTCAAATATCTCATTCACAAGGTCATCTCCGACCTCTTCCCCGATGATTCTCCCAAGCGCCGCGTACGCATTCATCAGATCGATCGAATAAAAGTCTTCGGACATACCTGCCGTAATACTTTTGTTCACCATAGAGAGACTTTCCGCTGCCTCAAGCAGAGCTTCCTTATGGCGCATACTTGTGATGATCACTTCACTGTTAAAAGAAACTTCCCCTCTGAAGAACAGCCGCTTAACCGCTTCCTCAAACTCTTCGATTCCCCTGTGTTTTAAAGCAGATATTCTCATCATCTCAAAATCTGAAAAACCATGCAGTTTCTCTTTTATATCCCTCTCCGTCACAGCCATATCCAGATCAGATTTATTGAGCAGCACGATAAAATGTTTATCCCGCAGAATTTCCAGAATCTCCTCATCGCTCTCATCCAGATCCACGGAAGAATCCACGATATAAATGATCAAATCGGCTTCCTTCGCATATTTTCTCGCCCTCTCCACGCCGATCCTCTCCACGGTATCCTCCGTCTTTCGGATCCCCGCCGTATCTATTATATGCAGACTGATTCCGCCGAGTTTTATATTCTCTTCCAGAGCATCTCTTGTCGTCCCGGCGATATCCGTGACGATAGCTCTCTCCTCTCCAATCAATTCATTCAAAAAAGAAGATTTTCCCGCATTCGGTTTTCCAATAATAACAGTGCGAATGCCCTCCTTCAAAATTCTTCCGTCATCCGCATGGCTTATCAGATCTTCCACCTTCTCTTCGATCTCCTGCAAAATACCAAAAAGCTTTTCCCCGTAACCATCCGTATCATAATTTTCCGGATCATCCAGGGCGGACTCAATAAAGGCGATCTCATAGATAATTTTACTTCTCAATTCTTTTATAACAGAAGAGACAGAACCTTTCAACTGATTTACAGAAGCCTGCAGTGCAAAATCATTTTTTGATTGAATCAGGTCCATCACGGCTTCCGCCTCTGACAGATCCATACGTCCATTCAAAAAAGCTCTCTTTGTAAATTCTCCCGGTTCAGCCACTCTGGCCCCGTTTCTGATCACCAGGTCCATAATTTTCTGTAAGATCAGAATACCGCCATGACAGTTGATCTCCACCACATTTTCCGCAGTATAACTCCCTGGGGCCCGCATGACGGAAACCAGTACCTCATCGATCACTGTCTCTCCATCCACAATGAAACCATAATGCATCGTGTATGTCTTCGCATTTTCCAAAGAAAAATTTTTCTTTTTGCCACAAAATATATTGTCCGCAATTTTAAAGGCTTCTTCCCCGCTGATCCGGATAATTCCTATTCCCGATTCGGAGTAAGCGGTGGAAATCGCCGCTATCGTATCTGTCTTCATAACGATCCTCATATCGAAAATATCCCTGAAGCAAATTTACCGCAGGGATATTTTTATCATAGCATCTTAAATTAAATTTATCTCTCTCTCTTAATCGTCACAACCACATGTCTGTAAGGATCATTCCCTTCACTGTGTGTTGTTACATATTTGTCATTCTGAAGAGCAGAATGGATAATTCTTCTCTCATAGGGATTCATCGGCTCGAGAGAAACCGCTCTTTTTGTTCTCTTTACTTTGAAAGAAATATTCTTGGCGAGATTTTCCAGAGTCTCTTTTCTTCTCTGTCTGTAATTCTCGGTATCCACCTTGACTCTGATATAATCCTCCGTGTCCTTATTCACGACAAGAGATACCAGATACTGCAGAGAATCCAGAGTCTGTCCTCTCTTTCCTATCAGCACTCCCATCTCGTCGCCGCTCAATTCGATATCCATCGTTCTCTCGTCCTCGTCGTATTTCACATCGGAGACAACGATCATATTCATCGCTTCAAACACACTGTTTAAAAATTCCTTCGCCGTATCCGCCACAGAAGATTTTACTCTCGCTTTGATGACAGCAGGCTTTGAACCGATACCCAAAAACCCTGAGGAACCTTCCTCCAGCACTTCATATTCCAGCTTATCGCTCGCCACCGTAAATTTCTGGCAGGCTTCAATAATAGCATCATTCACTGTCTTTGCAGAAAATTCAACAAATTCCATCTCTTATTCCCCCAACAATTATTTTCTGGTATTCTTTTCGTTGTATTCCCTCACCATATTAGCCTTTGCCGCCATGGAACCGGGTTTCGCGTTTTTGTTGTAATACTCGTTTGCCTTTTTCAATGCGGCTTCTCTCTCTTCCTCACTGATTCCCGAAGTCTTATTCACATTGATACTTCTGGTGTTTATGTTTGCATACTGCTGCATTTTCTCTGTCTGGACTTTTTTCTTCTCCATCTTCTTTGCCGCTTTATCTTTATTCTTCTCGATCACGGCATTGATATCCATCTTATCAATATGCTTGTTGAGAATAACCTGCTGAATGCTTCGGATCACCGCACCGGCTATCCAGTAGATACCCATACCTGCGGGGAGCGTAAAACAGAAAACCGCGGACATCAGCGGCATCATCGTATTCATCATCTTCATCTGAGCAGCCATCTGATCAGCCTGTTCATTTCCGCTGTTCGCCTGCGTCGGCATCAGCTTTGTATTGATCCACTGTGTGGCAGCTGCCAGAACAGGGATCAGTATTGCACCGATTACGAGAAGATAGGCGCCGTTTGAAAAAGCATCCTTAATAATAAAGGAAGGAGAGTTCGATATATTCAAACCCAAAAAGTTATTGTACTTGTCGAGAGCGGACAAAGTCATATCCACATCGGAGGAGAGGGACGGATACTGCGTCTTTAAGCTGAGCCAGTCCGCCGTACTCGCTCTGTTGAGCACATCGATATAAGTATTCTGAATATAACTCGTCACACCGCCGATAAAATTCTCATTTTCAAACTGCTTTGCGTACATACCTGCGTTTGCAAAATTCTGAATAAACTCCGCACTGCCTTTCTGAGCGATCAGTTTGTCCACAAAGGGAAAAAATACTTCTTTTACCGACGCAACATAGGCGGGAATCACATTTATGACACGGTACAAAGCGAGCAGAATAGGCATCTGAATAATAAGCTGAATACAGCTTCCCGATGCGGAGACACCGTACTTGGCATAAACCGCCTGCGTCTCCTGATTCATAGCCATCATGGAATCATTATCTTTTTTATTTTTGTACTTTGCCTGAATGGCCTGAATTTCAGGGCTCATCTTCGCCTGAAGTTTAGAAAACTTCTGCTGCTTATAGGTGAGCGGCGTCAAACACAGATAAATGACAATGGTAAATAAGATGATGGAAAGGCCGGAATTATGAATCCCTATCATATCCAGCACATAAAATATACCTTCCATCAGATAACCGAGTATTTTCGCAATCGGACCTATAAACATGCCCTGATATTGTGTTAATAAAATATTAGACATTTAGCCTCCTTATTTTTCCGGCTTTACGCGTCAGGGAACCGGATCATATCCTCCCTTGGAAAAAGGATTGCATCTCAAAATTCTCCATAAAGCCAGCATCCCCCCTTTAAACGCGCCGTACTTTTCCACCGCCTCGAGACCGTATTCCGAACAGGTGGGAAAATAGGGACATCTTGTACTCTTCAGAGGAGATAAATACTTTCTATAAATTTTTATTAGCCAAATCATAATACTTTTCATAGTAATAACGATTTTTCTGCACCTTTCCTGTTAAACTTTACATATATGATGCAGCTTTCCAAGATGTAACAGTGCGCTCTCGATCTCCTTAAAACCCACATCGGCCGCACTCTTTTTTGCAACGACTACAATATCTAAACCACTATTAAATATTTTTTCGTGTAGTCGATAACTTTCTCTTACCAGTCTGTAAAAATGATGCCTTACCACGCTGTTTCCTATCTTTTTACTGGCAGAAATGCCCAGTCTGTTTATAGTCTGATTATTTTCCACAATATACATAACGAGATAACGATTCGCTTTCACTTTTCCATTTCTATAAACATACCGGAAGTCTTCATTTTTCTTTAATGATGTCGAAAATTCCATTATTATTTACCATTTCCAACTTTGTTTTAAAGAAACAGGCCACAAATCCATTTTGTGGCCCATGTAAATACCTTATGCAGATAATCTTTTTCTTCCTTTTCTCCTTCTGGCAGCCAAAACCTTTCTTCCGCCCGGAGTGCTCATTCTCGCTCTGAAGCCATGAACTTTAGATCTCTGTCTTTTCTTCGGCTGAAATGTCATTTTCATATCCTATACACCTCCTTATCAAAATAATAAATATTCAAACAATTTGCTTTCTGCTCGCATTACCGCATAAAAAGCGGCTGTCCGTGGAAAATATCGTTTTTCATTATATAAGTAATTACCTTTTTCGTCAAGATGATTATTTGAAAATGTGGATAACTCATTTGACATGAATATATCCACAAAATGTGGATAAGTTGTGGATAATATTATTAAAACTACCTTTTCCATACTCTTTTTTATAATTAATTCATACTTTTCACACTATTTATCCCTATTATGACAAAATATCTCTTTATTTAGACCGACTTATCCACAAACACATTGCTACTTTCAAATCTTTTGTGCTACAATAAAATGTGTATAAATAATTTGAAAAAACGACTGTTTTATATTATAATAGAGCTCAACGCTCTTTTAAAAAGCAGACACAGAAACGGGGATAATAATGGAAAGTATTTTATCGGATCCCATCCGTGAAAAATGGAATTTAATTAAAGAAACAATAAGAAAAGAATATGAATTATCCAATATCTCCTATTCCACATGGATAGAACCCCTGAAATTTTATAAAGTGGACGGCGACAATGTACTTATCATTATTCCGATAGACCAGGCCCACGCCATCAACTACATCTCCAATAAATACACAAGTTTTTTCCAGGTTACTATCACGGAGATGATGGATAAAAACTATACCGTCTCTTTTATACTGGAAAAAGATATCGAGGATGAAAACGATAAAAAAGATAAGAGCAAACTGTCCACCTACAATATCATCTATGACAGAGCAAATTTAAATCCGAAATATACATTCGACACATTTGTCGTGGGAAACAACAATAAGTTCGCACATTCCGCAGCACTCGCTGTGGCGGAAACCCCGGGCGGCGCATACAATCCGCTGTTTATCTACGGCGGCGCCGGACTCGGCAAAACCCACCTGATGCATTCCATCGGTCGGTTCATACTGGAACAGAATTCCGAAAGGAAAGTTCTCTACGTCACTTCAGAACAATTTACAAACGAAGTGATCGAATCCATCCGAAGCGGCAACGCCGCCACGATGACAAAGCTGAGGGAAAAATACAGAACTGTCGATGTACTGATGATCGACGATGTACAGTTCATCATCGGAAAAGAGAGCACCCAGGAAGAATTTTTTCACACTTTCAATGTGCTCCACGGAGCCGGGAAACAGATCGTCCTCTCCTCCGATAAACCTCCGAAAGAAATGGAAACCCTGGAGGAGCGTTTCCGATCCCGCTTTGAGTGGGGGCTCATCGCGGACATCCAGTCCCCCGATTACGAGACAAAAGTGGCAATTCTGCGCAAGAATGCCGAGATTTATGAAAGAAAGATAGACAACGCTATCTTTGAATACATCGCCAACAATATCCAGTCAAATATCAGAGAACTGGAAGGCGCTTTCAACAAGATAATCGCCTTCTCCAAGATCAACAAAATACCTCTCGATGAGCTGACCATGGATCACGCAAAAGATGCCCTGAAGGATATTATATATCCCTCCGCATCAAAAGAGATCACAACAGATCTCATCATCAATATTGTAGCGGAACATTTTGAAGTTTCACCTGATGATATCCGATCTAAAAAAAGAAACGCTGAGTTTGTCATGCCGAGACAGGTCTACATGTACCTTTGCAGAGAACTGATAGATACTCCGCTCACCAGTATAGCAAAAACCATCGGAAAAAAAGATCACACTACGATCATCCACGGCATCAAAAAGATAGAAGAGGAAATAGAATACAACGAGGAGCTGAAAAACAGGATCAACATCATAAAAAACATTTTAAGCCCCTCCTGATATTTCCACAATTTTATAGACATCCCCTGTGTACAACTTAAAAATTCATTGTTAAGTTCTCCAAAAAGTTTTGGTATCAGAAAAAGAGAAAGTGTATAACAGGCAGTTTATCCAAAGTTTTTCCGTCGTTATCCATGGGTTTATTCTTTTCCTTTTAAGGCTTATCAACGCAGCATTTTTGACTTATGGACATTTCAACATCCTTTACTAAGATGTATTATGAAATTCATTGTATATATATAATTATTGTCAGACGACCAGATAACCACACAACACGAAATTCAAAAGAAAGGATTATGCACAGATGAAATTAGTATGTTCCAAATCAAATCTTTTAAACGGTGTTCAGACAGTGTCAAAAGCTGTCCCAAATAAAACGACGATGTCTATTTTGCAGTGCATTCTGGTGAATGCCTCCAAAGAGATAAGATTGACAGCAAACGATATGGAACTTGGAATTGAGACGATAGTGGAAGGCGATATTATTGAACCGGGAACGGTTGCGTTGGACGCCAAGACGTTTCTCGATATTGTACGAAGTTTTACCGGTGATGAAATTACAATAGAAACAAATTCTTCCTATGAGACAATATTGAGATGTGAGAAGGCAAATTATAAGATCGTTGGAAAATCGGGAGAAGATTTTTCCAATCTTCCGAGTATTGAAAAACTGGATTCCATTATCTTATCTCAGTTTACGCTGCGCGAACTGATCCGCCAGACGATCTTTTCGATCGCTGATAACGATACGAATAAACTGATGACAGGTGAGCTGTTTGAAATCAACGAAGATAAACTCAGAGTCGCTTCTCTGGATGGCCATCGCATTTCCATCAGGAAAGTTTACCTGAAAAATGCCTATCCGAGGAAAAAAGTGGTGGTCCCGGGAAAGACATTGAATGAGATAAGTAAGATATTGCCGGGTGAAACGGACAAAGATGTGGTTATTTTCTTTACGAATAAGCATATTGTGTTTGAGTTCGATAATACGACTGTGGTTTCCAGATTGATAGAGGGCGACTATTTTAATATCGATCAGATGCTTTCTTCAGACTATGAGACGAAAGTGACAGTGAATAAGCGGAAATTCCTCGACGGTATCGGGCGGGCTACCGTCCTTGTAAAAGAGGGGGATAAGAAACCTATCATCATCAATATCACAGATGAAAATATGGAGTTAAAAATTAATTCCACGCTGGGCAGCATGCGGGAGGAGATCGATATCAGCAAGAATGGTAAGGATCTGATGATCGGTTTTAATCCGAAGTTTTTGATTGATGCGCTGCGGGTTATCGATGAGGAGGAAGTGGATATCTATCTTGTCAATCCGAAAGCTCCCTGCTTTATCAAAGATTCTGAGGACAGCTATGTCTATATGATCCTGCCGGTCAACTTTACGACAGTCTCATAGGATGTGTTGATGGATTGAGGAGTTTTTGATATGAAAGAAATAAAAATAAAAGATGAGTTTATAAAACTGGGACAGGCGTTGAAGCTCTCCGGGGAAGCAGATTCCGGTATAGATGCAAAATTTTTGATCCAGGACGGAAAAGTGAAAGTAAATGATGAGACGGAGACGCGTCGTGGGAGAAAACTCTACAGGGACGATATCTTTTCTTATGATGGAAAAGAGTTTATAATAAAACAGGAAAAGCAGGAAAACAATTATTTATGATCATTAAATATCTGGAACTTCTAAATTTCAGAAATTATAACGCTCTGGAGATTTATTTTGACAGCGGCACCAATATTTTTTACGGTGACAATGCCCAGGGAAAGACAAATATTCTGGAAGCTATTTTTATGACAGCTACCACGAAATCCCACAAGGGAAGCAAAGATCAGGATATTATTCGGTTCGGATGCGATGAGGCGCATATCAGGAGCTGTCTGTACAGGGAAGAGATAACAAGACAGATAGATATGCATTTGAGAAAAGGGAAGACGAAAGGTATCGCGATAGATTCCCAGAGGATAAAAAAAGCGGCTGAGCTGATGGGACTTTTGAATGTTGTGTTTTTTTCTCCGGAAGATATGAGTATTATCAAGAATGGCCCTTCCGAGAGAAGACGTTTCATAGATATGGAGCTGTGTCAGCTGGATGCCTTTTATCTGTATAATTTGAATCATTATAATAAAATTATAAATCAGAGAAATAAATTATTGAAGGATCTTCATCTGAATCCCAGTTTAAAGGAAACTCTTTCCATCTGGGATTCTCAGCTCGCTTCTTTCGGAAGTAAACTGATTGAGAGGCGTGAGATTTTTATAGATCAGCTCTCTGAGATTATCGGCGAGCTGCACGCAAAGCTGTCCGGCGGGAAAGAAAAAATTAAGATCGTCTATGAGAAGAATGCGGAGATAGATGATCTGGAAGAAAGATTGAAGAAAAACAGGGAAAAAGATATTATTTTAAAGCAGACCACAGTAGGTCCTCACAGAGATGATATAGTTTTTATAGTAAATGATGTAGATATCCGTAAGTTTGGATCCCAGGGACAGCAGAGGACAGCGGCTCTTTCTCTGAAATTATCGGAGATAGAGCTTGTGAAAAAGTCGATAAAAGATACGCCGGTATTGCTTCTCGACGATGTGTTGTCGGAACTCGACAGCAACAGACAGAATTATCTGTTGAACAGTATCGGAGATATTCAGACGATTATAACCTGTACGGGGCTTGACGAGTTTGTGAAGAATCGTTTTGAAATTAACAAAGTTTTTAAAGTGGTAAATGGAGCTATAGAAAGTTGAGAAAGGACATTTTAGATGGGCATTGAAAAAAAGCAGGAAGAATATGGCGCTGACCAGATCCAGATTCTGGAAGGTCTTGAAGCGGTGAGAAAACGGCCGGGAATGTATATAGGAACCACTTCTCTGAGAGGACTTCACCATCTTGTCTACGAGATAGTGGATAATTCTGTGGATGAGGCGCTGGCCGGGTTTTGCAGTGTGATCGATGTGTTTATCAATGAAGACAATTCTGTCACAGTTGTAGATAACGGACGCGGCATTCCTGTCGGTATCAATCATAAAGCGGGAATACCGGCTGTGGAAGTGGTATTTACGATCCTGCATGCGGGTGGAAAATTCGGCGGCGGAGGATACAAAGTATCCGGCGGACTTCACGGTGTGGGCGCTTCCGTTGTAAATGCACTCTCCGACTGGCTCGAGGTGGAGATATGCAGCGAGGGGAAAGTATATAAGCAGCGATATGAGAGAGGAAAAGTGTGTTATCCCCTGAAAGTCACAGGAGAATGTGATATAGATAAAACAGGTACGAAAGTTACCTTCAAGCCGGACGGTTCTATTTTCGAAGACACGGTTTATGATTTTGATATTTTGAAGACGAGACTCAGGGAGACCGCTTTTCTTACAAAGGCTCTGAAAATCAGACTTACGGATAAGCGGGAAGAGCCGGAAAAGACAAGAGAATTTCATTATGAGGGCGGTATCAAAGAATTTGTTCAGTATCTGAACAACAGTAAGGATTCCCTGTATAACGATATTATGTATTTTGAGGGAAAAAAGAACGGTGTTTATGTGGAAGTGGCGATGCAGCACAACGATGCCTACAATGAGAGTGTTTATACTTTTGTCAACAATATCAATACACCGGAAGGAGGAACACATCTGGTAGGTTTCAGAAATGCTCTGACAAAGACCATGAATGATTATGCCAGAAGTGCAAAACTTTTAAAGGATTCGGAACAGAATCTTTCCGGCGAGGATATCAGGGAAGGGCTTACAGCTATTATAAGTATAAAAATAGAGGATCCTCAGTTTGAGGGACAGACAAAGCAAAAACTCGGTAATTCGGAAGCCAGGGGAGCAGTGGACAGTATTGTCAGTGAACAGCTCACCTATTTTCTGGAACAGAATCCTTTCGTGGCGAAAGTGATATGTGAAAAATCCATTATGGCACAGAGGGCGAGGGAGGCTGCCAGAAAGGCGAGAGATCTGACCAGGCGTAAGACAGCTTTGGAGGGGAGTACTCTGCCGGGAAAACTGGCGGACTGTTCCGATAAAGATCCGAAAAACTGTGAGATATATATCGTGGAGGGAGATTCGGCGGGCGGTTCCGCAAAAACAGCCAGAAGCAGAGCTACTCAGGCGATCCTGCCGCTGCGCGGTAAGATTCTGAATGTGGAGAAGGCGAGACTTGACCGGATTTATGGAAATGAGGAGATCAAGTCCATGATAACCGCTTTCGGCACAGGTATTCACGAAGATTTTGATATCACGAAGCTTCGCTATGATAAGATTATCATTATGACTGATGCGGATGTGGACGGCGCCCATATTGCGACTTTGATGTTGACTTTTATCTACCGGTTTATGCCGGAGCTGATCAAGCAGGGACATGTATATCTCGCGAAACCTCCTCTGTACAAACTGGAGAAGGGGAATAAGATATGGTATGCCTACAGCGATGACGAGCTGAACAAAATACTGAACGAGGTGGGAAGGGACCAGAGTAATAAGATCCAGCGTTATAAAGGTCTTGGAGAGATGGATGCGGAACAGCTCTGGGAGACCACCATGGATCCGGAGAGAAGAATCTTGCTTCGCGTCAATATGGATGAGGAGAATGAGGCGGAGATCGATCTGACGTTCAATACGCTGATGGGTGATAAGGTGGAACCGAGGCGTCTGTTTATCGAGGAAAATGCGAAGTTTGTGAAGAACCTGGATATCTGATTTTTGCAGGCTTTGGAACAATAGTGGGTTTCAGTGTCGTTTGATAACGGCAGAATGAGAGGAAATATGGATGACAAGATCTTCGATTTTGACAAAATAGAAGAAGTTGACCTGAAGAAAAAAATGGAAGATTCCTACATCGATTACGCGATGAGCGTTATCGCAGCTCGCGCGCTTCCCGATGTAAAGGATGGATTAAAGCCGGTGCAGAGGCGCGTGCTTTATTCTATGATCGAATTGAACAACGGACCTGATAAACCGCACAGAAAAAGTGCCCGTATCGTCGGTGATACGATGGGTAAATACCATCCTCACGGGGACAGTTCTATCTACGGAGCTCTGGTCAATATGGCTCAGGACTGGTCTACAAGATATCCTCTTGTGGATGGACACGGAAACTTTGGTTCTATGGACGGAGACGGCGCTGCCGCCATGCGTTATACGGAGGCGAGGCTGTCTAAAATTTCCATGGAACTGTTGGCGGATATCAATAAAAATACCGTGGACTTTGTGCCGAACTTTGATAATACCGAGAAGGAACCTGTGGTGCTTCCCAGCCGTTATCCGAATCTTCTGGTGAATGGTACTTCCGGTATCGCGGTCGGTATGGCGACAAATATACCTCCCCACAATCTCCGGGAGATCGTAGGTGCTGTGGTGAGAATCATTGACAACCAGGTGAACGAGGACAGAAAGACCGATATAGATGAGATCCTGCAGCTTGTGAAAGCACCGGATTTCCCTACCGGCGGCGTGATCCTGGGCACAAGGGGAAGCGAGGAGGCTTACCGCACAGGAAGAGGAAAAGTGAGGGTGCGCGCCGTGACGGATATGGAGACCATGAGCAACGGAAAAACCCGTATCGTGGTATCGGAACTCCCCTATATGGTGAACAAGGCAAATCTGGTGTTGAAGATTGCCGATCTTGTCAAAAACAAAAAAATCGAAGGTATCACAGACCTGCGGGACGAGTCCAGCAGGGAAGGTATGAGAGTCGTGATAGAGTTGAGAAAAGATGTGAATGCCAATGTCGTTTTGAATCAGCTTTACAAACATACTCAGCTGCAGGATTCCTTCGGTGTGATTATGCTCGCCCTTGTGGATAATCAGCCCAAAGTTATGAATCTTCTGGATATGTTGAATTATTATCTGGAACACCAGAAAGATGTCGTGACGAGAAGAACAAAATATGATCTGAACAAGGCGGAGGAGCGGGATCATATTTTGCAGGGACTTTTGAAAGCTTTGGATCATATCGATGAAGTGATCCGCATTATCCGTGCCAGCGCTTCCACCGCGGAAGCGAAATTGAACCTGATAGAAAGATTTGAGTTTACCGATATACAGGCGCAGGCGATCGTGGATATGAGACTGCGCGCTCTGACAGGTCTGGAACGGGAAAAACTGGAGAACGAACACAGAGAGTTGATGGCAAAGATCAAGGAATTGAAAGCGATACTTGCCGATGAAAAACTGCTTCTCGGTGTGATAAGGACGGAGATCCAGGTGATAGCCGATAAGTACGGCGATGACAGGAGAAGTAAGATCGGATATGACGTATACGATATCAATATGGAGGATCTCATCCCCAGGGGGAATACCGTCATCGCGATGACGAGTCTCGGCTATATCAAGCGCATGACAGTGGATAACTTTAAAACGCAGAACAGGGGTGGAAAAGGCATCAAAGGAATGACCACCATTGAGGAGGATTATATTGAAGATCTTCTTATGATGGATACCCATCAATATGTGATGTTCTTCACCAATATGGGCAGGGTCTACCGGATGAAAGCTTACGAGATTCCGGAAGCCGGCAGAACAGCGAGGGGGACGGCGATCATCAATCTGCTGCAGCTGAACCCCGGGGAAAAGATTTCCGCTATGATTCCTGTTATGACCTACGATGACGACCAGAATCTGTTTATGGTGACAAAGAAAGGTATCGTGAAAAAGACATCCATCGTAGAATACAGCAATGTGCGGAAAAACGGATTGATAGCCATCAATCTGCGGGATGACGATGAACTGATCGAAGTCAAGACAACCAACAAAGATACCGATATCCTTCTTGTGACAAAATTTGGTATGTGCATCCGCTTTAAAGAGACCGACGTCAGGGGAACCGGCAGAAGTTCTATGGGTGTGATCGGTATGAATCTTGCCGACAGAGATGAGGTGATCGGCATGCAGCTCAACACGCAGGGAGATGAACTGCTGATCGTCTCCGAGAACGGTATGGGGAAACGGACGAATATCAATGAGTTTACGGTACAGCGCCGCGGCGGTAAGGGAATAAAATGTTATAAGATCGTGGAAAAGACCGGCAATGTGGTCGGCGTGAAGGCTGTGAGCGAAGAGCATGAGATCATGATGATCACAACGGAAGGCATTATCATTCAGATCAGAATGAGCGATGTTTCCGTTCTGGGAAGAATTACCTCCGGTGTGAAGTTGATCAATCTGGAGAAGGGTGTAAAAGTAGCCAAGATAGCGAAAGTACGCGAGGAAGTTGAAGAGGAAGAAAATTCCGAAAAATAAAAATAAGGAGGGAAAGAGGAATGGGTAAAAAATTTGATGTGATCGCACTTGGAGAATTGCTGATCGATATGACAGATAACGGCGTGTCCGGTCAGGGAAATACGCTGTTCGAGGCAAATCCGGGAGGAGCACCCTGCAATGTGCTTGCAATGTTGAATAAACTGGGCCGCAAGGTGGGATTTATCGGAAAAGTCGGCGATGATATTTTCGGTCATAAGCTGAAAAAAGTATTGGATGAAGTGGGAATCGATACGGGTAATCTGATCATCGATAAGGAAGCCCGGACAACGCTCGCCTTTGTACAGACTTTTGAGGATGGGGACAGAGATTTCTCGTTCTACAGGAATCCCGGTGCGGATATGATGCTGAAAAAAGAGGAAGTGGATGTATCACTGCTGCAGGATACAACGATTTTCCATTTTGGTACACTCTCCATGACTCATCCCGGGGTGAGGGAAGCGACAAAGTTTGGAATCGATGAGGCAAAAAAAGCGGGAGCGATTATCTCTTTTGATCCGAATCTGCGGGAGCCTCTCTGGAACAGTCTGGATGACGCGAAGGAGCAGGTACTTTATGGGCTTACAAAGTGTGATGTTCTGAAAATTTCGGATAATGAGATCCAGTGGCTGACAGGGGAGGAAGATTATACAGCAGGAGTAAAGAAGATCAGGGAAGAAAATGTTATTCCTCTTATTCTGGTTTCCCTCGGAAGAGAAGGCAGCAGGGCATATTATAAAAAACCGGGCGGCGGAGAAGAGATCATGGTGGAGGTTATGCCTTTCCTGCAGGAGAATACGATCGAGACAACAGGTGCCGGAGATACCTTTGGCGGATGTGTGTTGAATTATATACTGGATAAGGGACTGAATAATCTGTCGGAAGATGATCTGAGAGATATGTTGACTTTTGCCAACGGAGCTGCTTCGATCATCACTACGAGGAAAGGTGCTCTGAGAGTGATGCCCGGAAGGGAAGAAGTGGAAAAACTGATTGAGAGCAGATAAAGACGGACGATTTTCAGGCAGTTACCATACAAAGTAACTGCCTGTTTTCATGTCATAAAATTTTACTCCGTTTCCCGCAGCCTTTCCACGATGGACTTCTTCGCCAAAAACCAATAGCTGATCAACGGCAGCAGGATGCCGAGCAGTGCGAAGATCGGTACTGTGATAAAGAGGGGCGTTATCATGAAATGGTACTCAAAAAACCAGAACATATTCTCTACCACATTCGCGGCGGAGGGGCTTATTGTGACCGCCAGAATAAAGGAGATGACAACGGAACCCAGAGTATAGTAAAGTCCTTCCAGTACCAGCATCTTTTTTAACTGTTTTCCGGTCATACCGATAGACTGCAGCATGGCAAATTCCCTGTGGCGGGTGATAATGCCGGTGAGAACAGCGTTTAAGAAGTTCAGAATGCCGATCAGTCCCACGATAAAGCTCAGAATGCTTCCCATCAGCAGAAACATATTGCGGAAGGATTCAAATTCCCCAGCGTAAGTATAACGGCTCTCATAGTCCAGAGAGGGATCCACATTGTTCGTATAGTCTGCCATAAAATGTTCCATGTCCTGTTTGACGGCCTCATCGTCCACCATATCAAAGGTATAGTACATCGGCACGGAAGTCCCGGTATCTCTGATGAACTGCTCGGAGTTTAGGACAAACTGCTCATTGGCGTAGAAGCGATAATTCAGGCTGGTTGGTATGGAGACGACAGCGGCGACCTCGTATTCCATGTCCTTAAATGTCCCTTCCTTGGGGCGCTTGGATATGGAAGCGGTTGCGGGCAGGCTGTCTAAATTGTCCGCCTCGTATATTTCTCCTGTCTGTGTATCATAATATTCGGT
Organism: bacterium 1XD8-76; assembly: GCA_003611955.1. GTDB lineage: Bacteria > Bacillota > Clostridia > Lachnospirales > Lachnospiraceae > 1XD8-76. The sequence continues at coordinate 364,428 of RAZE01000001.1, read as the reverse complement.
CTCCCTGCTGTATCGGATCTTAACCGTGTCGCCGACTTTCGCCCAGTTCGTCCAGTTTTCCATATTGCCGTAGTCGTCCTCGAAATAGACGGCGGCTATCACATTTTCTTCGGTTTTAAGGCGGGAGATATCTCCATCCCACACTTTCAGTTCGTCCAGACAGAACTCATCCATTCCATAGATGTCTATCTCGTTTAAAATCTGGTTTCCTTCTCTTGGCATGGAACTGATGTAGTGCTCAATATCTTCTGCACTGTAATATCTCGACAGATGGCCGCTTCTGATATAATCTTCCTCAATAAAATCGTAGACAAAAAAATCTGCTTCCCCATAAGTTTTTCCAGCACCTGTGATACCGTCCATATTTTCTAACAGTGCGACGATATCGTCCGACACAGGCGTCCTGTCTCCCCAGTGCATCCTCACATTGAAATAGCTGGCATCCGCGACTATAAAATCCGTGCTGATCATATTACTTAGATATTTTTCCATGCTGAAGCCGTTTGACAGGATGACCGTCAGAGTGAAAAGTACGATGGACAGGGACATAGATAATACTGTGACAAATGTTTTTTTTCGGTTTCTGCCCATATTGGCAAATGCCATGGAAAAAATGGAAATCCCTTTTCTTGATACTTTTTTAACCTTTCTCTTTTTAGAGAGACTGTCCGACTCCGTGTAGCGCAACGCTTCGATCGGAGAGACTTTTCCCGCCATTTTGCTCGGCTTCCTGCAGGAAATCAGCACTGTGATGACAGAAAAGAGTGCCGCACCGATAAAGATAGCCGGATTTGCGGAAACGGAGGCGTAATAAATGCTGTCGTTGTTCGATACCGCTCCTATGACGACAGGTGCAAGAAGCACGCCGGTTCCATAGCCGAGAAGGAGCCCTATGGGGATACCGATCCCCGAGAGCAGCAGAGATTGAATTCTCACGATCTTTTTGATTTGTTTTCCTGTTGTACCGATGGTCTTTAAAAGACCGTAATGGCGGATGTCTCCCGCTACCGAGATCTGAAAAATATTGTAAATGATCAGATATCCGGTGAAAATGATCAGAATGACCACCACTATGATGCCAAGGATAACGGAAAAATCTATGGAATCAAAAAGCTGCGCTCCCACATAACCCCAGTTGATGCCGAGTTTGATATAATTGTCTTTTCCCACTTCATCATTTTGAAATCCATGTTTTTTCAGAACAGTTTTTAAGTCGTTTTCAATGGAAGAGGCGTTCCGGAACATGACATTGAGCTGATAAGATCCGGTTCTGCCGTTGCGATTCTGATTGTTGCATTTTTCGAGAATCTCATCCAGACGGCTTTCCGCCATGATGATATGGTTTGCCACCGTGACTTCATCATACTCCCAGTAGCCGCAGAGGGTGAAGGTTTCCGTCGTCTCGGTGCCGTCCACATCGATAGTGACGGTGAATTCGTTTCCAAGTTCAGGCTCCACTCCGAGCAACGATAATAATTTCAGATCTGTTGCCGCCTGGTTGGTTCCCTCCTCGGGAAGATGTCCCACAGCGGGGGTAGTAAAGCCGAATTTTGCGTAATTTTCGTCCATATAGCTGACTTCCACCTGGGATTTATTGAAGACGTCGTCTGTCGCCAGACCTGCTATGCGGCGCAGTCCCCATTCCTTAATAAGGGGGTCGTCCTTCAGTTCATCAAACTGTTCTTTTGTAAGCTCCTTAAAAATTCCGTGGGCGTAAGTGCCCACCTGCCTGAAATTGCTCTGCTGAAAATTTTCCACCATGGACAGAGCGATCGTAAAAAGCGTTGTAAAGAGGATTGTGGTCAGGGCCACGGCAAGGACTGTGATCAGGTTGCGGAGTTTTGCAGCCTGCAGATTTTTAAAGGCAAGCCTGTAGATACATTTTCTGTTTGCTACTCTCATTGGTACGCCTCCTCTCACATATTCTCTCTGGTTACGATTTTGCCGTCCTCAATGCGGATGATCCGGTCGGCGAGCTGGGCGATCTCCTCATTGTGGGTGATCATAACGATAGTCTGGGAGAATTTCTTGCTGGTCAGCTTTAACAGGCCGAGAACATCCTGGGAAGTCTTGCTGTCCAGATTACCGGTGGGTTCATCCGCTAAAATGATAGCAGGTTTGGAGGCGATGGCTCTGGCGATCGCCACTCTCTGCTGCTGACCGCCGGAGAGGTTATTAGGAAGATTGGAGAGCTTTTCGGAAAGCCCCAGTGTCTCGATGATATTGTCGATGTAAGCGGCGTCCGGTTCGTTGCCGTCCAACTGGATCGGCAGCACGATGTTTTCGTAAACATTTAACACCGGTACCAGATTGTAATTCTGGAATACAAAACCGATCTTACGCCGTCTGAATATGGTCAGAGCTTCGTCTTTTAGAGAAAAGATATCTTTTCCGTCCACGGTTACGCTACCCGAAGTAGGTCTGTCCAGCCCTCCCAGCATATGCAGAAGTGTGGATTTACCGCTGCCGGAAGTGCCGATAATCGCCGTAAACTCTCCCGGTTCAATAGAGAGAGTTACGCCGTCGAGGGCATGTACCGCGTTCTCGCCGTTTCCGTAAATTTTTTTGAGGTTTGTTGTTGACAAGATAGCCATAGAAAAATAGTCTCCTTTTCTTTTATGTTAAGTACTATTTTTTCATAACAATCTTACCAGATTCTTTCCAAAAGAAAAGAAATTATGACAGTTTTGTAAGTTTTTAGAAATAAAACATTATAAAGGCAGGTATACGGAAAAGACAGAACCTTTTCCCGGCCTGGAGGAGACCTTCATATAACCGCCTTCCAGTGTGACGATTTCCCTGGCGAGAAAGAGGCCGATGCCGACACCAGGTTTTTCATGGACAGATTCGGAACGGTAAAAGCGGGAAAATATCTTTGTATGTTCTTTCTCAGGTATGCCAACGCCGGTGTCCCCGATCCGGATGCAGAGGAATATCTCGTAGGGAATGACAGAGATGGTAATCTTGCCCTGTTCTGTATACTTTACGGCGTTGTCGATAAGGTTGCCGACAGCTTCTGCGGTCCATTTCTCATCGAATACGGCGGACAGATTATGCAGACTTTCCGGCTCCGATATGGACAGAGTGAGCCCCTTTTCCTTCGCAGAATGGACGTACTGGGCGGCGAGATCCTCCAACATCGGGAGAACGGGGGTTTTTTGGGGAGACAGAGTGAGGATTCCCGTCTCCAGACGGGAAAGTTTTACCAGCGAGATGATCAGAAATTTCAGCTTTTCCGCCTGGACGGTGAGGGCGGAGATATACTGTCTCGATTCCTCCGGGAGATCCTGCTCGGCCAGCAGTTCGGAATACAGAAGAATGTTGGAGACAGGAGTCTTCGTCTGATGGGAGATATCGGAGATCAGTGTCTTGATCTTGTTCTTTTCCATGGTCGTGTTTTTGAAGGAAGTTTCGGACGCGGACAGATATTTCGCAAAACGGCTCTCCAGGGCGGAAAGCCTGCTTTCGTCAAAGGTATGCTCTGAAAAAGAACCGTCGATGGCAGCGTCTATCATCTCCTCCAGACGGCGCATGATCCGCAGAGTGTGGCAATGATAAAGAAAAATGCCGAAAAGCGACAGAATAGTGCACAGGAACAACATGATAAAAACAAATTCTTTCATTTGAAAATCTCCCTGAACTTTTGTGAAAAGTCAGCAGTCCGCTTCATTTTTCCAGATGTACCCGATGCCGTAGACCGTTTTGATATTCTCCTGGGCATTCAGCTTATCCCGGAGACGTTTTATTGTCACAGAGAGAGCATTTTCATCCACATATTCCGCCCCGTCGGTCCATACGGAATCGATCAGTCTGTCCCGGCTTAATGTGATGCCGGGATTCTCCACCAGAAGACGGAGAAGTTTTTGTTCCGTTTTACTCAGTTCCACTTTCTCATCCCCGCAGAAAAATTCCATTTTATCAAAATCAAAAAGATAACTGTTCATCTGAAAGAAAGATGCCGATTTTCCAGAAAGATTTCTGCGCAGGACGGCGTTTACCCTGGCACGCAGGACAGCGAGGGAAAAGGGTTTTGTGATGTAGTCCTCGGCGCCGAGTTCCAGTCCTGTCACAATATCGGTTTCCATATCGTTGGCGGTCAGCAGGATGACCGGAGTAGAGCAGACGCATTTTATTTCCTGTAAAAAATCAAAGCCGTTTCCGTCCGGAAGATTTACGTCCAGAACGACAAGATCATAAGAATTGTCCTTTAGGAGTGATCTTGCCTCGTGGAGACAGGGGCATCCTGCGCAGCGACATTCGTCGGATGCGAGAGCTCTGCAGAGTCCCGCCGTCAGAGCGGAATCGTCTTCAATAATGAGAATATTCTTCATAACGATGATCTTTGCCTTTCCATAAAAGTGAAACAAACGCTCTTATAACGATAACATATTTTTAAAAGAACGGTCAACTGCTCCATATTTTGAAGCGCAGCGTTTGTTATCCTCCAAAATTCTGCATAAATTTACATAATAAAACTGCCTGCCATTTTCCGTTTATAGTAAAAATTTGCAGAAAATTTCTGGAAAACCTACGAAACATTGGACATTGTTTGATTTTTGTGCTATCGTAGATTAATGTGATAAAGTATGTATACGTCATAAATATAACATCTTTTTAAGAGTAAAGGAGTTTTAACTATGTTTAAGTACATCGTTAAAAGAATTGTTCTGGGGATCGTGACGATCTGGGCGGTCGCAACACTGACCTTCTTTCTGATGAACATGGTACCGGGTGGTCCGTTTCTGTCAGAGAAAGCGATAAGTCCCCAGGCGACGGCTGCATTGGAGGCGAAGTACGGCCTGGATAAGCCGATGTCACAGAGATATTTTACTTATATGACAGACGCCCTGAAGGGAGATTTCGGTGACAGTTTAAAACAGAGGGGGCGTACGGTTACATCTATCATTACATCAAGATTTCCGGTATCCGCAAGGCTTGGCGGTTCCTGTGTTCTGGTTTCTATGATTCTCGGTATCCCGCTTGGGTGTATTGCAGCATTAAAGAGAGGTAAATTTGCGGATTCGCTGATCAGCGTGGTGGCTACCTGCGGTATCGCGGTGCCGAGTTTCGTGATCTGTACGGTGCTTATGTACTTTTTGGGTGTAAAACTGGCGATTTTGCCGACCATCGGGCTTGACAGTGTAAAACATTATATCATGCCGGTGGCAGCGCTTTCTTTCTATCCCACGGCTTACATCATGAGGCTGATGCGTTCTTCCATGCTGGATGTGCTGGGGCAGGATTATATGCGGACAGCGCGGGCGAAGGGACTTGCGGGCGGCGTTATCCTGTTTAAACATGCGCTGCGCAACGCGATCCTTCCTGTCATAACTTATGTGGGGCCGATGCTTGCCTACACGATCACCGGAAGTTTTGTGGTGGAGAAGATCTTTGTTATTCCGGGACTTGGCGGAGAGTTTATCAAGGCGATCAACGGGCGTGACTACACGATGATCATGGGAACCACGATCTTCTTAGCTACCCTCGTGATCATTATGAATGTGTTTGTGGATATCGCTTACAAGATCGTCGATCCGCGGATAAAATTGAAATAAAGTAGAAAGGCACAATGATAAAATGAAAGAGAATGCTTTAAGTTTTCAGTTAAAACTAAAACCTGAAGATTTCATTCCCGCTACGGAGGAAGAAAAACAAAGTCAGGTCATCATGCGTGAGAGCGTGAGCTTCTGGAAGGACGGTATGCGGCGCCTGCGCAAAAATAAAGTGGCAATGGTCTCTTTAGTGGTTATTATTTTGGTTATGATCTTTTCTTTTATTGTCCCGATGTTTTATCCTTACAGTTATAAGGAACAGATCAAGAAGGCAAACAATCTGGGACCGATGGAATACTCGGCGGAGGAACAGGCGAGGATCGACGCCGGCGAAAAAGTATTTCCCCATATTTTCGGGACGGACAAAATGGGACGTGACTATGCGATCCGTGTGATGATGGGAAGCCGTATTTCCCTGCTGGTAGGACTGATCGCGACGGGGATCATTCTGATCATCGGTTCCATCTATGGTTCCGTGGCGGCGTTTTTCGGCGGCTGGGTGGATCTTATCATGATGCGTATCGTGGATATTATCTACACGATTCCGGATATTCTGCTGATCGTCCTGTTAAAATTTGCATTGGATGATCCTCTTACCCGGCTTGCAACGGTGCCGGGCTTTAGCTGGATCAATGTGGTGGGAAGTAACCTGATCAGCATCTTCCTGGTGTTCGCACTGCTCTACTGGGTTGGTATGGCGAGAATGGTGCGAAGCCAGATACTGACATTAAAAGAGAGTGAGTATGTCACGGCGGCAAGGGCGCTGGGTGTGGGCAACGGCAGGATCATTAAAAAGCACCTGCTGACTAACTGTATCGGTACCTTGATCGTGACGACGACTCTGCAGATTCCGTCTTCTATTTTTACGGAGAGTTTCTTAAGTTTCCTCGGTATGGGTGTGGCGGTGCCGCTTCCTTCCCTCGGTTCCCTTGCCTCCGATGCGATCAACGGTATGGGTACTTATCCGCATCTGTTGTTTATTCCGGCAATTCTGATCAGTCTGATCATTCTGAGCTTTAACCTGTTTGGTGACGGCCTGCGTGATGCATTCGATCCGAAGCTGAAAAATTAAAAGGAGGAAAGTGAAAAATGGCGGAATATCTTGTTGATATAAAAAATGAACGGCTTTCTTTCTTTACTCCTGCGGGAGAAGTAAAGGCATTAAATGATGTTTCCATCCATCTGAAAGAAGGAGAAGTGCTGGGTATTGTAGGAGAGAGCGGATCGGGTAAGTCCGTTACCGCATATTCTCTGATGGGACTGACGGCGCATCCCGGAAAACTTCTGGGAGGCAACCTGAACTTCAACGGACATCAGATTGAAAATATGACGGAGAAAGAGATGCGTAAGATCCGGGGTAATGAGATATCCATTATCTTTCAGGATCCTATGACAAGCTTAAATCCGGTTTATACGGTTGGCAATCAGATCATGGAAGTAATCCGTCTCCATACGGATAAGACAAAACAGGAGGCAAAAGAGCGGGCGAAGGAACTGCTTGAGCTGGTAGGCATCAATGAACCTGAAAAACGTCTGAAACAGTATCCTCATGAATTATCCGGCGGTATGCGGCAGCGTGTGATGATCGCCATCGCACTTGCATGTGAACCAAAGCTCCTGATCGCGGATGAGCCGACAACGGCGCTGGATGTGACGATTCAGGCGCAGATTCTGGAACTGATGATGGAACTGAAAGAAAAACTCGGCATGGCAATCATTATGATTACCCATGACCTGGGCGTGGTTGCAAGCATGTGCGAGAGGATTGCGGTCATGTATGCCGGTAAGATCGTGGAGTACGGTACGGCTGACGATATTTTCTACCATCCGAAACACCAGTACACGAAGGGGTTGATCCGTTCCATTCCGAGACTGGATACAAAAGAGCATGAGAGGCTCGTCCCTATCGAGGGAACGCCTGTGGATATGCTGAACCCGCCGAAGGGCTGCCCTTTCGCGCCGAGATGTGATGAAGCGATGAAGATCTGTCTTCGTGAGATGCCGCCTGTTACGGAATTCGGGGAAGTGCATTATACACAGTGCTGGCTGAACCAGAAAGAAGAAATGGAGAAAGGAGCATCCCATGAGTGAACATTTTATTGAAGTAGAACATCTTCGTCAGTATTTTCCTGCGGGCGGTTTCGGCAGCAGAAAAAAATATGTGCGCGCGGTGGATGATGTTTCCTTTTTTATCAATAAAGGGGAAACCCTGGGACTGGTGGGAGAATCCGGCTGCGGAAAGACAACTACAGGACGTACGATGCTGCGGCTCTACGATCCCACGGGCGGAAAATTCACATTTGACGGTGAAACGGTCTTTGATGTGGATAAAAAGGAATTTCCGAATATGCTGCCTTTTCGGAAACGGATGCAGATCGTATTCCAGGATCCTTATGCAAGCCTTGATCCCCGTATGACGGTGGGTGATATCGTAGGGGAAGCGATCGATGTGCATAAACTCGCAAAGGATGAGAAAGAGCGCTATGACATGATCATTCACATGCTGGAAAGGGTAGGGCTCAACTCCGAACATGCGAACCGTTATCCCCACGAGTTTTCCGGCGGACAGAGACAGCGTGTCGGCATTGCGAGGGCGCTTGCGGTCAATCCGGAATTTATTGTCTGTGATGAACCGATCTCGGCGCTGGACGTATCGATCCAGGCGCAGGTGATCAATATGTTTGAAGACCTGCAGGAACAGATGGGGCTGACATATCTGTTTATCGCTCATGACCTCTCGGCCGTAAAACATATATCGAACCGTATCGGTGTGATGTATCTGGGCAGAATGGTGGAGCTTGCGGACAGTTACGAGCTGATCGACAGGCCGCTTCACCCCTACACAAAGAGCCTGATCTCGGCTATTCCGATCGCTGATCCGAAGCAGGCGAGAAAGAGCAACCGTATTGTTTTGGAGGGCGATGTGCCGAGTCCGTTAAATCCGCCTTCCGGCTGTACGTTCCGAACCAGATGCCCTTATGCCACCGCGGAATGCGCGGAGAGGGTGCCGGAATGGAAAGAAATTGAGAAGGATCATTTTGCGGCTTGTCATAATATAGATAAAATAAACTGAAAAACAGGATTGACAAACGCGATGAAATATGGTAACACTGAAAAGTGATACACTTTTTTAATAATAAATGATAAGGAGGAAACATTATGAAAAAAAGAGTAGCAGCTCTTTTCCTGGCAGCAGTTATGGTTGTCAGCGTGACGGCATGTGGCAATTCTTCAGGTGAAGAATCCGCAACACCGGGCGAGAGCACAGAAGAAGCAGCAGAAACCGGCGATGATGCGGCAGCAGAATCTGACGGGGGGGCAGCTTCCACAGGTGGGAAGGTTCTTTCCGTACAGATCGGACCTAACCCTGAGACACTGGATCCCGCACTGAACAGCGCAGTTGACGGCGGCAACATGATCTTACACACTTTTGAGTGTCTTCTGACAGTTGACGAGGAGGGCAAACTTGCTCCCGGACAGGCTGAGAGCTGGGAGACATCTGAGGATGGCCTGACATGGACATTCCATTTGAGAGACGGCCTGAAATGGTCTGACGGTTCCGACCTGACAGCTAACGATTTCGTATACAGCTGGCAGCGTGTCTGCGATCCCAATACGGCAGCTCCCTATGCAGAGACAGTTCTCAGCATGGTAGAGGGTTATGACGAGGCAATTGCAGGCGATATCACGAAGCTGAACGTGGTAGCTGTAGATGACAAGACACTGGAAGTACATCTGTCTTCCGCATGTTCTTACTTTGGTTCTCTGGCAGCATTTGCTACCCTGAGCCCTGTACAGCAGGCAACAATCGAAGCAAACGGCGACGCCTGGGCAGTAGATGCCAGCACTTATATTTCCAACGGTTCCTTCTACATTTCCGAGTGGGTTCCCGGTTCTTACATTATGTGCACAAAGAACCCCAACTACTGGAATGCAGATGCCGTAAAACTGGATGCGATCAAGTTCAACCTGATCGAGGATGCAAACGCTTCCTACAGCGCATACCAGACAGGCGAAGTTCTGTTCATCAAGGACGTTCCGACAGAAGAGATTCCTTCTCTGGAAGGCAACCCTGAGTTCTATGTTGATCCGATCATCGGAACTTACTACCTGAGCCTGAATACTCAGAAAGCACCTTTTGACGATGCTAACGTTCGTAAAGCATTAAGCCTTGCAATCGATCGTGAATATGTTGCCGGTACCCTGATGCAGGGAACTTATTCCGCAGCATCCAACTTCATGGGTCCGGGCTGGGTTGACACAGACGGTTCTCAGTTCATCGACAATGCAAACGGCGGACAGCCCTACATTGATATTGCAAATCATGAAGCAAACGTGGAAGAGGCAAAGAAACTTCTCGCAGAAGCAGGCTATCCTGACGGCGAAGGTTTCCCGGCTATCACTTACAGCACAAACGATGCAGGTTACCACAAAGTAGTTGCTGAGTATCTGCAGCAGGCATGGGCTGAGCTTGGTATCACTCTCGACGTAGATATCGTTGAGTGGGCAAGCTTCACACCGATGAGACGTAATGGCGATTATGAAGCATCCCGTAACGGCTGGGTGGGCGACTACTCCGATCCTTCCAACATGCTGGATCTGCTCTACTCCACAAACGGCAACAACGACGGTAAGTTCAACAACGCTGAGTACGATGCTGCTATGGATATCTCCAGAACGACTCTGGACGCTGCAGAGCGTTCCGAGGCACTGCACAAAGCAGAGGATATCCTGATGGATCAGGCAGGCTGTGTGCCCGTTGCTTACTACAATGACTTCTGGCTGCAGAGCAGCAAGATCACAGGTATGTGGCATTCCGCATATGGCTACTGGTACTTCATGTACGCTGATATTGCTGAATAAGGCACAGAATGTAATAAGATAAAGTATATAAAAACCCCCGCATCTTGAAAGATGCGGGGGTTTTTTGAATGCGCGCTTTGCGGCGCATATTTCTAATTTTTAAATAATGTCTGGCATTTCTTTCCAACTTTCCAGTCCTGCGGATACAGATCGCAGACCGCTTAATGTAAGAGAATCTTGTCCAGGGATATTTGTATCAAAATAAAATCCGTAAGAACCATAGACAAGAACTTTGCCTGTTTCCATTATGATACGGATATTGTGCATCAGAGTATGAATGGAAGGTCCTCCTAAAGCCATACATGCAGCATTCGGCACATGTTTATGATTCAGGATATCCGCATCGATGTGGAGATATATCGCATCTGCCTGATCGGCCAGCTTCCGGACTTCTTTCTCCCACACTTCTGTTTTATCGAAGGCTTCTGATTTTAGCCAATTTATCTGCAAATTTTTAATAATTTCCAGAGCGCCGTCATCTTCCACTTCCGCTTCCCTGAAATCGCTCAGTAAAACAAGTTTATCATCAAACGGAACCTCTAAACCGGCAGCCTTCCGCCACTCTTCCATATCAACACCCATAATACAGGCCATATCCATCCCGCCAAGAATTCCTGTATGTGTTACCGCAGGAGTTGACATATCACTGTGGGCATCAAGATATATGATTCCAACCCTTTTATCTGTACCGACAGCCCGCTGTATTCCGCCGCACACAGCAACCGCATCCTTGCAATAGCCGCCTGTCAGCAGCAACGCCGCGCCGCTTTTCACACTCTGGTACACGGCATCAGATACCTGCTTTGTCAGTGTAAGATAAACCTCCTCCTCCTCTTTCTGATAAACAATCTCCTCCACGGAATATGGAACCCCTGCTTTTCCATAAATTCCACATAGATGATAATCATCCAGTTCACGATATTTTTTCCAGTGCTGAATATCTGAAAAGATACCGGGTCTGATATGTTCAGGGTCTGGTCCCCAATTTAAATCTCCATAGGGTATTTCTATAATGCTGAGTTTGCTTACTTTTTTTGTGTTCATTTTGAGTTTAACCTCCAATTGAGAAATATTTATAAATTAATTATTGATTTCTATCAGATCACAATCGATAAATTCCTGTATATGTTGAAAATTATCAGGCTGTTTAATCTGACCAAACAGTACATCCAGAGCCCGTTCAGCAATTTCTTTCGGGCGCTGTGCCATAATGCTGACAATTTTTTGGCATATATCTTTATGTGTTCCAGAGCTGTATTCGGTAAACGAAAGATCAAAGTCATCGAATACAGCTACTTCAAAGTTTTGTCTGTGAGCATATTTTGTGTAAGAAATCAAATCAAAAAAGTGTTTGATATCATCTCCAGTATGAATGATAAAAGCAGAAAACTCTGCGGAAGATTCTAATAAAGAATAAATAGGCTGCTGTCGATAATCACGTTCAGGATAAATTATTTCATTGGTTCCTCTGAGGTTATACTGACTCATTGCTTCATAGTAGCCAGCAATTCTTTGCATGGAAACGTTTGTAAGAGTAGATTTATTCTGAATAAAACTGAGTATATTTTTATGCCCACGTCGGATCAGACTTTCTGTGAGCTCCTTCATGGCTTTTTTATTTTCGGAAGTAATAAAAGAATAGGATGTATCGGTGGGATAACAGTCTATAAAAACAAAAGGAATCTGATTCTGCTCAAGCTTTTCCAGATATTTTTTATTGCTGGCATTGGAATAAGAATCAAAAATAATTCCTGATACATTCAAAGTATAACATAGATCTATATATTTCAATTCTAGAGAAGTATTTTCAATACTGTTAAAAACAATGACAGAATAGCCATTGCGATAGGCTTTTCGAGTGATTGTATCACAGAGGGTCATCATAAAATTTGTGTTAAGATGTGGTAAAAACAGAGCGATTGTTTTATTTAATTTGGGAATAGAATCATTTTGTAAAATTTTTCCACTGGGTATATAGTCCATCATATTCGCAAGATTAAGAATTTCTAAACGTTTTTCTTCAGAAACTCTTACGGGACGGTTGTTTAACACTTTAGAGACAAGTGATTTTGAAACATAGGCTCTATCGGCAATATCATCTAGGGTCACGCGTTTTCTCTTCATATTTACCTCCATAATAAATTTGTGACAATAATAAATGATAAATATTTATCATAATATAAGTTTATCAATTTTGGGAATAAAGTCAATAACCAGTTTTAAAATATAGCACAAATAGAAAACAAAAAATATAATAATCAGTAATAAAAAACAAAAAAATAACTAAAATTATTTCGAAAATATAGAATAAATAATAAAAAATATGCAAGTTATACAAAAATAGAGATGGTATTTTGGAAAAAATTACAATTAAAATCTTCTTGTGGTAAACATTGTATCAATGGTAAAGTGTTTATAACATCAAAAGCGACAAACAATAAAAGGTACTTTGTGAAAGGAGGGGTGATATGAGTGATTATATCTTGGAAATGAGTCATATTAGCAAAGTTTATGGCGGAATCCATGCATTGAATGATGTAAGCCTGTCATTGAAAAAAGGAGAAGTTCTCTGTCTTTGCGGAGAGAATGGAGCAGGTAAATCTACATTGATGAAAATTCTTGCCGGGGTAGAAACACCGACATCAGGAGAGATATTCATTGACGGAAAGCAAGTTCATATTGCAAAACCTATTGATGCTATACATTTAGGAATCAGCATGGTACATCAGGAGTTAGTGCAAATAGAGGATATGTCTATAGCTGAAAATATTTTTATCGGGCGTTATGAAACTAAAAATGGTTTTATTGATGAAAAAGCATTGCGCAGTAGAACTTTAAAGCTGATGGAACGTCTAAATATAAAATTTGAACCGGACTCACTGGTAAGGCAGTATAGTGTTGCTCACAGACAGTTGATAGAAATTGTAAAGGCACTTTCTCATGAAGCATCTATAATTATTTTTGATGAGCCGACAGCGGCATTAACGCTAGAGGAAACAGAGACATTATACAAAATCATCAGACAATTGAGAGAAGAGAAAATAGCTGTTATTTTAATTTCTCATCGTATGGAAGATATTTATGCGGTAGGGGACAGGGTACAAGTACTAAGAGATGGGGAGGTATCAGGAGAAGGAGAAGTTTCTGAATTGTCAGTAGATGATATTGTCAGGCTTATGGTGGGACGCCAGATCACACAGCAGTTTCCTGAAAAAACCAACCGTCAGGGAGAAGTATTGATGACGGTGAATCATCTTGACAATGATAATATTTATAATATTTCTTTTGAATTACGTAAAGGGGAAATACTTGGTATAGGAGGACTGGTAGGAGCAGGAAGAACTGAGCTTCTCAGAGCTATTTATGGATTGGATCACTGTAACGGTGAGATAAAACTTGAGGGAAAAAAGATTATGAACAGGACGCCCATGGAGGGGCTGAAAAGAGGATTTGCATTTGTACCAGAAGACCGTAAAGATCAGGGGTTAATTTTAGAACAGTCTATCTTACAAAATATGGTGCTCAGTGTTTTAAAAAAATTATCTGTTCTTAATTTTATGAATGCAAGGAAAGAAAATACGATTTGTAATGATTATATTCAAAAGTTGAAGATACGATGTTCAGGAGGAAATATGATGGTTCGTATGCTCAGCGGAGGTAATCAGCAGAAAGTTGTTTTAGGAAAATGCCTGGCTTCAGAACCTAAAGTACTTTTGCTGGATGAGCCGACCAGAGGGGTTGATGTGGGTGCTAAGGCTGAGATTTATAAAATAATCAACGAATTGGCAAGCGAAGGTATGTCAATTATTGTGGTTTCTTCTGAGATGACTGAATTGTTGGGAATTAGCGATCGGATTCTGGTAATGCATGAAGGACATTTATCGGGAGAACTTTCTATAGAAGAAGCAAGCGAAGAAGCTATTATGAAATTAGCAATTTCACATTAATAAAATATGTGTGAGAAGATAAAACGGAGGTAATAATATGAGTTCTAAAAAGAGCAAAGATGAGTTAAACTTTTGGAACAAATTAATGCAGTCAAAATATTTTGAACTGGTAGGATTGGTCTGTCTAATTATTGTATATTCTATTATCGTACAAAGTAATAGTGGAAAATTCTTATCTCTTGGCAATATGGGAAATATTCTGAAAGAGATCGTTGTATATGGAATTCTTTCCTGTGTATTGGCGTTTCCAGTTCTAAATGGGACTTTTGACCTTTCCATTGAATCTACCTGTGCATTGGGAGGGACATTATGTGGTTTATTGGTGACAGATGGTCTGTATGGATTAAAAACAGGACTTGGTGCAGCGATTATTATTTCTGTGTTGCTTTGCTGTATTGTTGGTATTGTGAACGGGATAATTGTTTCTAGGACAAAGATAGATCCTTTTATTGTTACATTAGGCACGCAGACTGCAGTAAGAGGTATAGTTTATATTGTTAGCGATAATACGGCTGTAACGCAGCTGCCATCAGAATTTAAAAATTTGAGTGTTGGAACTGTGTTTGGAGTTTCTGTATCAGTATGGATACTAATTCTTGTTTTTGTTGGAATGGCTCTTGTTTTAGGAAAAACTTCATATGGAAGGAAAATTTATGCTACTGGTGGCAATTATCAGGCGGCGTATAATTCAGGAGTTAATGTAAAAAGGGTACGTTTTTCTACTTATGTAATAGCAGCAGGACTTTCTGCGCTTGCAGGTATTCTCTCAACTGCTCGTGTGGGATCAGCAACTCCGAATGCTGCAAGCGGCTATGCCACAATCGCAATTTCAGCATGTGCAATAGGCGGTGTATCTCTGTCAGGCGGAAAAGGATTGACAATAGGAGTATTTTTAGGAGCTTTGATGATGGGAATGATTACAAATGGTATGAATCTTATGTTTATTGGTTCTAACTGGCAGTTGGTGGTAAGAGGTGCTCTGATGATCATTGCTGTATTTTATGCGCAATGGTTTAATAAAATATCAAATAAGGCGATAGCAAGAAAAAAATAAGGTTTAACCCAGAATAGTTTCCACTAACCTTTTGTGGCCACGAGGTTGGATGGTAATTATAAATAATAAAATATGAAAAGGAGAAAAGTATGAAAAAGAAATTATTAAGTATTTTTTTAGTTGGCTGTATGACGGCAACTATGCTTATAGGTTGTGGCAGCTCAAATGCAGATCCGCAGGAAGCAACTCCTACGGAAGAAAATACTGTAGCAAAAGAAGAAGAAACAGCTTCTGCAGAGGAAACATCCGAAGATAAAAAGATGATAGGTATTGTTCCGTGGGATATGGCGCAAGCTTTTGAAGCAGATCTTGCAGCTGTAGCAGAAGAAGAAATTGAGGCAAGAGGCTGGGACAGCGTGGTGATGGATCCAAAAGGCGATTGGGCACAAATGTATACTATTATTGAGAATTTGGTAACACAAGGTGTAGATGGCATTATTTATACCGCTATTGATACAGATGGTGCAAATGATGCAGTTGCTCTTGCGCATGAAGCAGGTATTCCAATTGTTGATTTTGACTGTCTGGCTTCAGAAGGCGGTGCAGATGCATCAGTGAGATATAACGATTATGCAGGAGGTCAGATGGCCGCAGAAATGTGTATGGAAGCATTGGAGGGCAAAGAAGATGCAAGTATTATTATATTTGAGGAAGAACCTTCCATTGCATCCAGCGGCCTTCGTGTCAATGGGTTTAGTGATTGGATGGATGAAAATTACCCGAATGTGACGATTGTAAAAAATCGGTCTACGGACAGAACAACAGATGGTTGTTATATCTGGGCTACTGATATGATTACAGCATACCCGGATGCAGATGCTTTTTTCCTGTACTGGAATGAATGTGTTATGGGAACATATAATGCGCTCCAGGATGCCGGAAGAGATGATGTATATGTAATTGGTTATGATGCGACTCCTGAACAACAGGCTGTTATGCAGGAGGAGGGGGAAAATTGTAAATTGTATGCATCTCCTGGAATGTCTCCTGAAAAAATGGGCAGGAAATGTGTAGAATTTATGGAACAGATTTTTGATGGTTCTTATACGAGATCTGGACCGGATGATATTTATGAGATGCAGCCGGAACTTTTGACAGTACACAATGCGGCTGATTTCGATATTAATAAGTAGAACGTAATGATAATTTAATTTTCGCAGATAGACAGCCGAAGGCAGGGAAACCTGGCTTCGACAGATACTGCGGGTGATACATAAAAACTATCGGAGGCATGAAAATGGCAGTTATTGATTCACATATGCATTTGATAAATTCTAAATGTTTTGATAAACCTACTTATGATGATTTAGGTCAGAGTATTCCAAATGATACGGATATTCATCAACTGGTAGGCTGGATGAAAGCGGCAGGCATAGAGCATTGTGTTAGCATGGCACAGGATATGCACAGAATATGGCATTCTGAATTTGGTGAGATTGCAGTAGAAAAGGCTTATAAAGCCTATCCAGATTTTTTTATTCCTTTTTGCAGCGTGGAGCCCATTGATGCGGCTGGCCGTTTTTCTCAGAAAAACTATGATTATGTAGTAGATAAGATTGTAAATTGTGGATATAAAGGAATTCTTTTTACTCCGCCATATGGACAGTTTAATTCCAATGACAGGAGTATGTATCCTTTTTATGAATTTGCAAATAAGCAGGGTATTGTAGTTCAATATCATCATTCCGCAGCCGGGGGACCTACAGTGTTAGCTCATACAAAATATGCTAAAATGGAGAATTTGAATGATGTAACATTTGATTTTCCTGATATGAAGATAGTTGTAGAACATATAGGCTATCCATTTAGCGAGTATTTATTTACAATGATGGTTAATGATGAAAATCTGTGGACCGATCTGGCTATGCTATATAAACGGCCTGTTTGGATGACATGGAATATGGTTATGGCCAAAGAACTTGGAGTTTTGGATCGTGTAATGTTTGCATCAGATTTTGTAGCTGCTGATAATGATTTATTTGGCTCTAATCCAACTCAGGATTTACTGAAATGGATTGATCTGGTTCAAAATGGTATGAATAAAATATGCAGGGGATCAGGATGGCCTGAGTTTACGGAAAAAGAAATTAACGGTATATTACATGATAATGCGGCAAGGCTTTATAATTTATAGATAATAGATAGCAGGTTTTATAAATTATCTTTATATTCAAAAGAAAATCCTGTCGGTGAAAATATTTCCCGGCAGGAAATTTTAGAGGAGTAAATAATGGGATTATATTTTGGGGTGGATGTCGGTGGAACACAGATTAAATTCGGTCATTTTTCTAAAGAAGGTATACTGCTTGAAAAGTGGATAGCAGATACAGATCTGACAGAAGCAGGTAATCGTATTATTCCGCAGGTTGCGGAAGAAATTAGGGATTTTTGCAAAAGGAAAAAAATTGATAGTACAGAGATAAGCGGAATTGGAATGGGAATTCCGGGACCTGTAGACAAGAATGGATATGTGAAAAAAAGTGTAAATCTTCATTGGTATGATTTTAATCCGGTTGAAATTCTGCGACAGGAATTTCCAGGTGTCACTGTTGAAGCAGGGAATGATGCAAATGTGGCAGCTTTAGGAGAGTATTATGCTGGAGGAGGAAAAAAATATAGCAGTATGATGCTGATTACACTTGGCACTGGGGTAGGAGGAGGCATTATATTAAATGGAAATGTTCTGCTCGGTGCAAATGGAATTGCAGGGGAAATAGGACATATAACTGTAGACCCGGGGGAGTCAGATGCCTGTAATTGTGGTAATCATGGCTGCCTTGATCAGTTTGCATCTGCAAATGGCCTGGTACGTATTGCAAACCGGCTGACGAAAGAAAGGAAAACAGAGTCCCCGTTGCAGAATATAAAAAATTTTACTGCAAAGGAGATATGCGGATTAGCTGGACAGGGAGATAAACTTTGTATAAAATGTCTTGAAATATGTATGGGAAATTTGGGACATGCTATGGCAGAGTTTACACATGCATTTGATCCGGAAGCATTTGTTATTGGCGGTGGAGTATCCAGATCCTCAGAATTAATTTTACCGATCATACAAAAAGCATACAGTGAAAAACTTCATTTAATCGAAAAGGGTGCGGATATTGTAATTGCACAGCTGGGAAATGATGCTGGTATCACAGGTGCCTGTCTGCAGGTACTACATAAATAAGTAAAGGGAAAAAATATGATAAAACTTAAAAAAGTTATATTGCCGGAAAGGGAGGCAGATATTTTTCCAATAGCGCTGCCTGATGAAACGATAATAAAAAGAAAAAAGAAAGTTTTAAGGAAAATGGAATCTATGGGTTTGGATACACTGATAATATATGCCGATCTGGAACATGGAGGAAATTTTGAATATCTTATTGGATTTTTGCCCAGGTTTGAAGAAGCTTTGTTGGTTTTACATGCAGATGGCAAAGCATTTTTAGTGTTGGGAAATGAAAATTATAATAAAGCTGAAAAGGCAAGAATTTCAGCATCTGCCATATGTCTGCCTCATTTTTCATTGCCTGATCAACCTATGCAGACAAAAAAAAGTGTATCACAAATTTTGGGACAGATATGTATAAAAGATAAAAAAACTATTGGTTTGGCGGGATGGAAAAAGTTTACTTCCTCAGTTGAAGAAAACGGAAAAATGTTTGATTTGCCGAGTTATCTGGTTGAGGCATTGAAAAAAGCGGCGCCTCATGCGGAATTTATAAATGCCATAGATTTATTTATTGGAGAGGATGGCGTGCGTAAGACGAATGATGCAGATGAATTTGCTCATTATGAGTTTGGAGCAGCGCTCGCTGGAAATTGTATTTTGGAAGCTATGGCTGCCATTCAGGAGGGAATGACAGAAATGGAAGTTGCTTCTTACCTTTCTGCCGGAGGACAGAGGCACAGTGTAGTTACAATTATGGCTTCTGGCCCTCGTTTTGTAAAAGCAAATATGTATCCTTCCTATAATAAAATTAAAAGAGGAGATTCCATTTCTATTACAACTGGCTTTCGAGGTGGGTTACAGAGCAGAAGTGGTTATGCGGTTTCTGTTGCTGAAGAATTACCGGAAGGACAGAGGGATTATTTGGAAAAAGTGGCAATTCCTTATTATAAAGCAATTGTTGCCTGGCTTGAGAAAATCAGGATCGGCATGACTGGAAAGGATTTATATAACTTAATAGAAGAAGTACTTCCGAAAGAAAAGTATCATTGGAAATTAAATCCGGGGCATCTTTGTGCAGAGGAAGAGTGGCTATGTAGTCCTGTTTGTCCGGAATCCCAAGAAAAGTTAAAAAGCGGGATGCTGTTTCAAATAGATATTATTCCATCTGTGCCGGGATATGCAGGAATTAGTTGCGAAAGTGGAATTATGTTAGCAGATGAAGAACTTCGACAGGAGATTCAGGAAAAATATCCAGCGATGTGGAAAAGGATTCAAAAGAGACAAAAATATATGAAAGAAGTGCTTGGAATCAGAATATCTGAAGAAATTATTCCAACCAGTGCGGCGACAGCTTTTTGTCGACCATTTTTATTGAATAAGGAAAGTGCACTGATACAAAATGAAAATTACAATTAAACAAATTTCTCCATAAATTAACCAATCTGACTATCCTTGTTGAAACAAGCCAGATTGGTTAAAAAATAGTATATGGCAAGTAATCAGTACGTTGTAATATGACAGTAAATCTTTGTCATGACTAGATAGTTCATAAAACGTAGTGCCCATCTGTTTAAAAAAGAATTAATTACATCAATTTTCGGAACAGATCTTTCAGATCCTCCACGCTGGCATTCTTCGGATTGCCCGGCGCACAGGCGTCCGCATAGGCGGATTCCGCCAGGAACTGCAAGTCTTCTTCTTTCAGTGCTTCCAGTTTGGAAGGGATTCCTACATCGTCGGAAAGCTTGCGGACGGCATCGACAGCAGCTTTGCGGTAAGTCTCCTGATCCATGGAATCCACATCTTTCAGGCCCATTGCTCTTGCAATCTCACGATATTTTTCGCCGGTACAGTCCGCATTGTAGTCCATAACGATGGGAAGCATCATAGCGCAGGCAACGCCGTGGGGCGTATCGTAGACAGCGCCCAAAGTGTGCGCCATGGAATGAGCGATACCGAGTCCCACGTTGGAGAAGCCCATACCTGCGATATACTGTCCGAGAGCCATACCTTCACGTCCCTCTTTTGTGTTGTCAACGGCGCCGCGGAGAGATTTTGAAATGATCTCGATCGCTTTTAAGTGGAACATATCCGTCATTTCCCATGCGCCTTTGGTGGTGTAGCCTTCGATGGCATGTGTCAGAGCGTCCATACCGGTGGAAGCGGTAAGCCCTTTGGGCATGGAAGCCATCATATCGGGATCGACGACAGCGATGATCGGCATGTCATGCGGATCCACGCACACAAATTTCCGTTTCTTTTCCACATCCGTGATAACATAGTTGATCGTCACTTCCGCTGCTGTACCCGCCGTGGTCGGAACCGCGATGATCGGTACGCAGGGTTTTTTGGTGGGAGCAACGCCCTCTAAGGAACGGACGTCCTCAAATTCGGGATTGGCAATGATGATACCGATGGCCTTTGCGGTATCCATGGAGGAACCGCCGCCGATCGCGATGATATAATCCGCGCCGGAAGCCTTGAAAGCAGCTACGCCGCTCTGTACGTTCTGGATGGTCGGATTTGCCTTGATGTCGGAATAAATTTCGTATGCAAGCCCGTTCTGTTCCAGAAGGTCTGTCACCTTACCGGTCACATTAAACTTGATGAGATCGGGATCGGAACATACAAAAGCTTTTTCAAAAGCTCTTGCCTTCGCCTCGTTTACGATCTCCGTGATCGCTCCTGCCCCATGGTAGGAAGTTTCGTTGAGCATAATTCTGTTTGCCATGAAAAAGCTCCTTCTCTGTGATAAATTATTTTGCTTTCGCTGTTTTAATTGTAACACGGGAATAGATAAGAGAAAAGGAAATCTTGAGTTTTTCAGGATGCCATGATATGCTATTGAAAAGAAAAAGCATTAGCTGTCAGAGGCAGCAGAACGGAGGAAAAATTGAAGATCGTCATTTTGGAGAGAAACAGCGTAGGGCTTGATATCGATGTGGAGCGCATCCGGGAGCTGGGGGAAGTGGATATATATCCGAATACCGTAACGCTGGAAGAAGTTGCTGAGAGAGTAAAGGATGCTGATATTGTGGTATCCAATAAAGCGCTGATGCGGGAAGAATCTCTTAAAGATGCAAAAAATTTAAAACTGATCTGTGAATTTGCCACAGGATACGACAATGTGGATATTGAATATTGTAAAAACAGAGGGATCCTTGTCTGCAACGTGAGAAACTATTCCACAGCGATGGTGGCGCAGCACAGTATAGCGATGGCGCTGTTTCTGATAGAGAAGCTGCACTATTATGATGAGTATGTAAAATCCGGCGCCTACATGGCACAGAGTCGATTTTCCCATTTTGATGAGTCTTTCTGGGAGTTGGATGGGAAAATATGGGGTATAGTAGGCATGGGCAACATCGGAAGAAGCGTGGCAAAGATCGCGGAGAGCTTCGGCTGCAGGGTGATCTTCTATTCCGCCTCCGGAAACAGCACCTGTACAGATTATGAGCGGGTAGATTTTGACACTCTGCTGGAACAGTCGGATGTGCTCTCTCTGCACTGTCCTCTGAGTGACCGGACAAGGAATCTGATCGATCTGGCAGCGATGAAGAAGATGAAAAAATCTGCCGTTCTGATCAACGTGGCGAGGGGACCTGTGGTAAACAGCGGAGATCTATATACTGCTCTCACAGAAGGCGAGATCGCGGCGGCAGGTCTGGATGTGCTGGAGAAAGAACCGATCACAGCGGAAAATCCCCTGAGCAGGTTTACGGACAGCAGACGGCTGATCATCACGCCTCATATGGCATGGGCGAGCCTGGAGGCGAGAGAGCGCTGTGTGGACGGCGTTTACCGGAATATCAAAAATTTCATCGAAGGGACGCCGAGCAATGTGGTAAACGGATAAAATGTGATAAGATGAAAACTGCCGCGGGGAGATTGCCCACGACAGTTTTTTTAATCCTGTAAAATATTAAATCCCGCAGATATCATCGATCTTCCGAAGTTCCTCCTCCGAGAACTTTGTATTCCGGATGGCTTTCATATTTTCCAGAATCTGTTCCGGTTTTGAGGCGCCGATCAGAACACTTGTCACCATACCGTCCTTCAGAACCCATGCGAGAGCCATCTCCGCCAGCGTCTGTCCGCGTTCTGCGGCGAGATTGTGCAGAGCGCGCACTTTTGCCAGCTTTTCTTCCGTGACGGAATCCGCCTTTAAAAATCGGCCGTCCGTTTTCACGCGGGAATCGTCCGGGATCCCGTGCAGATAACGGTCCGTCAGCATACCCTGTGCCAGAGGACTAAAGGCGATAATACCTTTTTTCAGTCTGGCAGAGGTCTCTTTCAGTCCGTTTTCCTCGATCGTACGGTCAAAGATGGAATACCGGTTTTGATTGATGATAAAAGGACAGTGCAGGGAATTCAGTATAGCTGTCGCTTTTTCAAGAGTAGGCCCGTCATAATTGGAAAGTCCCGCGTAAAGAGCTTTGCCGCTCTTTACCGCCTGGTCGAGAGCCCCCATAGTTTCCTCCAGCGGAGTATTCGGGTCCATGCGATGATGGTAAAAAATATCTACATAATCGAGCTGCAGGCGTTTTAGACTCTGGTCGAGGCTTGCGAGCAGATATTTGCGGCTTCCCCACTCTCCATAGGGGCCCGGCCACATATAATAACCGGCCTTTGTGCTGATCACAAGCTCATCCCGATAGGCGGAAAAGTTTTCCTTTAAAATGCGTCCGGTGTTTGTTTTGGCGCTGCCGTCTTCCGGTCCGTAATTGTTCGCCAGGTCAAAATGCGTGATGCCGTTGTCGAAGGCGGTAAAGCACATATTCCGCATATTATCATAACTGCCGGTGCTGCCGAAGTTGTGCCAGAAACCCAGTGAAACGGCGGGAAGTCTGAGCCCGCTGTCTCCACAGTGCGGGTACTGCATAAAATCGTATCTTGTCTGTGCTGCTCTGTACATATGGTATTCCTTCTCCTGTTCACATGAAATTTTATAAATGGTTCCCCTTATTGTAGCATGGGAAATGATAGGTGGAAAGAAAAACTTGTCAGTCCCACTTGACATCTAAAAAAAAAACCAGCAGAATGAATATATCAACAGGCCATTTAATCATAACAGGAGAAAGGAAATATCATGGGAATCGTATTGAAAAATATTTTGGCGCTCTTGCCGGAAGGTGACAGAGATGTCATTCACGAGACGGATATCTATATCGAAGGAAGCCGAATCGCTTCGATAGGAAAAAAGCCGGAGGGCTTTTCGGAGGACAAGGTGATCGACGGAAAGGACAGACTCGCTATACCGGGGCTTGTAAACTGCCATACACATTCCTACATGTCTTTCATGCGGAACGTGGCGGATGATCTGAGCTTCATGGACTGGCTGTTTGGGACGATCGACCCCATCGAGCAGAAGATGACGGACGAGGATACCTACTGGGGCGCCTGCCTCGCCATCATCGAGATGATGAAGAGCGGCACGACCTGTTTTAACGATATGCAGATGAATATCCATCAGACCACCAGGGCGGTCAAAGAATCCGGCATGCGCGCCGTGATCAGCAGAGGGCTGGTGGGAAGCGGCAGCGATGAAGCGGGTCAGATGCGTCTTAGACAGGCGTACGAGGAGAGAGACGCGGCGGCAGACTGCGACAGACTGACCTTTATGCTCGGCCCCCACGCTCCGTATACCTGTGATGACGGATTTATGCGCATCGTGTCGGAGGAAGCAAAGAAAAACAATATGAGGATCCACGTGCATCTCTCCGAGAGCGAGAGCGAGATAGAACAGATCAGAGAGAAATATCACTGTACGCCGATCGAGATGGCGGAGAAAAACGGGCTGTTCGATGTGCCGGCGGTGGCTGCCCACTGCGTGCAGATCACGGAGAGCGACATGGACATTCTGAAGCGGAAAGATGTCAGCGTGGTGACAAATCCCGCCAGCAACATGAAGCTGGGGAACGGTTTCGCGCCGGTTCCCGAGATGTTGGAAAAAGGGATCAACGTATGTATCGGCACGGACGGCGCCGCTTCCAACAACAGTCTGAACCTCTTTCACGAGATGAGCCTGCTCGCCCTGATCCACAAGGGAGTAAAGAGAACGCCCCAGTGCATCAGCGCGGGGGAGACGATCCGCATCGCCACGATAAACGGCGCGAAGGCGCTCGGTCTGGAGAGAGAGATCGGCTCTCTGGAGGAGGGAAAGAAGGCGGACATCGCAATCCTTAATCTGAATAAGGCGTCTTTGACACCGCGGAACAATCTGATCGCTGGACTCTCCTACTCCGCCAATGGCTCCGAGGTGGAGACAGTGATCATCGACGGAGAAATTACGATGGAGGACAGAAAGATATTGACGATGGACGAGGAATTGGTGTATAAAAAGATAGACGAAATAATCGTCCGGATGGGACTTGATAAAAAAGAGTACTAGCCATTCCAGTGATGACAGGACAGACGACCATCACTATAATAAAAATTCGGCTGAATATCTCATCATTTTATTGGAGGAAAAGAAATGAACAGTGAAATCAGAGACATCCATTTAGCCGAATCCGGCGAGAGAAAAATTGAATGGGTAAAACGGAACTGCGATCTGCTGCGCACTCTGGAAAAAGAGTTTTCGGAGACAAAACCCTTTGCAGGAAAAAAGATCGCTCTCTCCGTGCATCTGGAGGCAAAGACGGCTTATCTGTGCAAAGTATTGAAAGCAGGCGGAGCCGACATGTATGTGACCGGGTCCAATCCCCTCTCCACCCAGGACGATGTGGCGGCGGCGCTGGTGAAAGACGGGCTGGAAGTTCATGCGTGGTATGACAGCACGCCGGAAGAGTACGAATCCCATATTAAACATGTGTTGGAGGCAGGCCCCAATATCATCATCGACGACGGCGGGGATCTGGTCAATATGGTACATACAAAGATGCCGGAGCTGATCCCGGCGATCATCGGCGGCTGCGAGGAGACTACCACCGGCATTATCCGGTTGGAGGCGATGAACCAGGCCGGTGAATTGAAGTTCCCGATGGTTCGCGTGAATAATGCGGACTGCAAACATTTTTTTGACAATCGTTACGGCACGGGACAGTCCGTGTGGGACGGAATCAACCGCACGACCAATCTGATCGTGGCGGGAAAGATCGTGGTGGTGGCCGGCTACGGCTGGTGCGGCAAAGGAACTGCCATGAGAGCAAAGGGACTCGGTGCACGGGTTATCGTCACGGAGATCGATCCCATCAAGGCGATCGAAGCGGTGATGGACGGGTTCGATGTGATGCCGATGAATGAGGCGGCCAGGATCGGTGATTTCTTTGTGACGGTTACCGGCTGCGACAAAGTCATCGACGAGGAAGACTTCGCGGTGATGAAAGACGGCGCGATCCTCTGCAATGCGGGACATTTCGACTGTGAGATCGACATGGCGCGCCTGAGGGAGATTGCTCTGGAGACCAGAGAGCAGAGAAAGAATATCATGGGCTATAAACTTCCCACCGGTCAGTGGATCTTTGTGCTGGCGGAAGGAAGGTTAGTAAATCTGGCAGCAGGCGACGGGCACCCGGCGGAGATCATGGATATGAGTTTCGCGATCCAGGCGCTGTCGGCGAAGTATCTGGTAGAACACGGCAGCGAGCTCACGGAGAAACTGATCGATGTGCCGAGAGAAGTGGATATCGATGTGGCAAAGAGGAAACTGGCGTTCCTCGGCAAGGAGATCGATGTTCTGACACCGGAGCAGGAGAAATATCTGAACAGCTATACGTTGGCGTAAAGTGATCTGCCAAAAAATTGCACAATACAAGATTTAGTATTGCATTTGGGCCTGAGAGGAATCATTGGAACTATATCATGTAGCTTTTCCTTTGATTTTCTCTGAGGCTCGTTTTTCTTTTTCTCTATTGCTCTCTTCACTTTGTACTTGTTTTTCCACAGCGTTTTATGATAAAAAATAAGTATACAAATCAAAATATGATTTCTTTCTCAAATCACATCACAAAGGAGCATATCTTATGAATCATCTGAAAAATTCTGACAGCATGCTTAAACTGGCATCATTCACCGGCACGATCGACTACCCTCTCATGAATGACTATATGTTTCGGAGCGTTATGCAGAGCAATGAAAATGTATTGAAGGGGCTTCTGTGTTCCCTGTTGCGCCTGGATCCGAATAATGTTCAAACGGTGCAGATACTCAATCCAATTGAGCTGGGAAAGAAGATCAGCGATAAGGAGTTTATTCTGGACATCAAGGTATTGATGAATGATAATACTGCCATAAATCTGGAAATGCAGATAAATAATCAATATAACTGGCCTGAGAGGTCGTTGGTCTACTTATCCCGTCTCTTTGACGGCTTGAATGCCGGAGAATCATACAGGGCTGTGAAACCGGCATTTCAGATCGGAATTTTGAATTTTACACCGTTTCCAGGACACCCGGAGTTTTTCTCCACGTATAAAATGATGAATATAAAAAACTATTATAAATATAGTGACAAGTTTACTATACATGTGCTAGACTTAACTCAGATTCATCTGGCGGACAGAGAGGATAAAAATTATGATCTCGATAAATGGGCAAAGTTGTTCAGAGCATTGACGTGGGAGGATTTTAAGATGATCTCAGAGGGAAATAAAAGCATGCAGGAAGCAGGAGAAACACTTTTTACTCTCAACGAGGATGACAGGATCCGTGATCTGTGTGAGGCGAGGGAGGATTACCGCCGTACATGGGAGGGTGTGAAGCAGGAGATGGATGAGCTAAGATCATCGAATGAGGAAAAAATTGCAGTTATTGAGAAAAAAGACAATCTCATTGCCTCATTAGAAGCACAGGTTGCCGAATTACAGATGCGACTTCAAAGTGACTAAAAGAAACCGCCGAAGCAGAAAACAGAAAAGCTGCTTCGGCGGTTTTTCAGATAGATTCAAAATTTCTGACAAATTCCACAGTCAATTTCGCGCAATGTTCTGCGGCCTGTCTTTCAAAAGTCGGAAAATCTATTCCGCCTGCAGAATCGTCGGCTTTGTCGGATATAGCGCGAATGATGAGAAAGGGCAGCTTATTTAAGTAGGAAGCCTGTGCGATAGCCCCGCCCTCCATCTCTGCGCAGTCTCCTTGAAATACGGAGACAAGCCGTTCTTTCGCTTCCCTGTTTGAAATAAACTGGTCTCCCGTTACCACAAGTCCGGTGAGCACGTGGATATCAGGATTTACCCTCCTGCAGGCGGCGACGGCAGTATCGATCATTGCCCGGTCTGCGGGAAAGGCGAGCACATCAATGTCCGGAATCTGACCGGGTGCGAAGCCTATGGGAGAGGAGTCCATGTCATGCTGCAGCGCTTTTTCGGAGATGAGAATATCGCCGATGTCCAGCTTTGGATTTAAGGAACCGGCTACGCCGGTATTGATGATATGGGTCACTTCGAACAAATCAGTCAGAATCTGTACGCACATGGCAGCGTTTACCTTGCCGATACCGCACCGCACGATGACTACAGGATGTCCTTCCAGAGTGCCGTCGTAGAAATCCATACCGGCCTTTGTGGTGACCGTGCGGACAGTCATCAAATTTTTCAGGGTAGCCACTTCCAGTTCCATTGCCCCTATGATACCTGTTTTTATCATAATATTATCTCCTTTTTCGTATAAATGAAAATCCATTTTGAAAGTTTATATAGCTATATTGATATCAGGTACTTTCCCGTTCCACAATATCCGAAAAGAGCATCATTTTATTGGCAACTTTCTCCCCCTGTAAAACCTTGACAAGAATATCCGCACAGGTGATGCTGAGCTGCTCAAGCTTGTTATCCAGAGAAGTGATTCCTGGAGAAGATATTCTGGCATAAGTGGAATTATCCACACCTATGACTGCCACCTGATCGGGAATACACACCCCTGCATCTTTTAAAGCCTGGATACCCGCATGGGCAAGAAAATCTGTGGCATAGATAATGCTGTCCATGTCGGGAAAGTCTTTCAGCAATTTTTGAGTTGCATCGTAACTGCTCTGCCACTCTTCTTTTTCGATGTCAAGCCAGAGGACAGGGGGGTTTTCACAGACAGAAAGCTCTTTCAGGGCGTTCTGAAATCCCAGAATCTTCAAATTATTGCTGGGGGTATCTCCTCTGTTGATAAAGACCGGATGTCGTTTTCCTTTTGTGTGCAAAAGTCTGACGCAATCTGAAATGCCATTTTGCTCATCCGCCAGGACACCGTAGACATTTGGCAGGTTGATATATCCATTTTCAATAATAACAGGAAGCCCGTTCAGATATTCCTGTATGGCTCTTTTTGTGTTTTCCGACTGAAAGGTAGAACCGACTAAAACGATGGCTTCCACCCTGCGGGAAAACAGGGTGCGGATACTTTCTTCCCTGGCACTGTCTGAAAATCCGGAATTGATGATGATACAGTTGTAGCCATATTTTTTCAGTTCCTGTTCCATAAAATAAGCGCCTTCCGCATGGTGGGAAGTGCGTATATCTGACATCAGAATGCCAATGATCTTTGTAGACTGCTGTACAAGTCCGCGGGCTGAAGCATTGGGTTCAAAATTATATTTTTTGAGAAGTGCTTCCACTAAAATGCGGTTTTGCTTATTGACACCTTTTTTCTTGTTGATGACGCGGGAGACGGTACTGGCGGAGACACCGGCTTCCTGAGCGATATCGTAGATGGTCATTGTTGATCCCTCTTGATTATACTTGCTTTTCTAAGACCTGATTCTCTCGCGGACAGGTTTCATCGGTCTGCTGTTTTTATTATACACGAACCATAGGTAATTGAGCAATTAAAAATATACTTCTTGTTTTCAGAACCATAAGGAAATCGATTGCGATAAAATTCCAAGAATTAATTGCTGAGAAGGCATATAAAAAATGATTCGTATGGATAAAAAATACAAAAATAGGAGTATTGCACAAAAAAGTTGTAGCAATTTTGTTTATAAACACAATTGAAATCGATGTCAATTATTGATATTATGATGGTGTCAGAAATGGCAATCGATTGCAGTTTTTTGTCAAAACAAGAGAAAGGAAGTGGGGAAATGATTAAATTTGTTTCGTTTTATGGGGAAAACTCTTCGGTATTTGAAGAATTAAACGAGAAAACGAGGCAGTATGCTGCGGAAAAAGGAATCGAATATATCTGGAGACCCCAGACGCCATACAATGTAGAAGAAATAATAAAAAATCTGAATGATGCGGATGCTGGTATGATCGATGTGGAGCCTTATGATGAAAAGATATTTACCCGCATGAACGATCGGTGTAAATTGCTTGTTCGATTCGGAGTGGGGTATGATAAAGTGGATCTGAATGCTGCTTCTGCTCACAATATCCGTGTGGCAAGGACGACAGGCGCCAATAAAACCGGTGTGGCGGATATGGCTATGATGATGTTGTTAGCGGCGGGTCGGCAGGTAATGATCAATCGAAAAGTAGTGGAATCAGGTAACTGGGTAAAAAATATCGGCAGTGAACTGATCGGAAAAAAGGTTGGAATTCTGGGATTTGGCAGTATCGGCATCACTTTCGCGAAACTTCTGACAGGTTTTGACTGTGAAGTGGTCGCTTATGATGTGTATCGGAACGAAGAAGCAGCTCAGGCTTATCATGTGAGGTTTACGGATCTGGAAGAGATTTTTACAACCTGTGATGCGATCAGCGTGCATCTGCCTTACAATAGGGATACAGACCATCTGATTGATGCGGGCGCATTTGATAAGATGAAAAAAAATGCGATTCTGGTCTGTACTGCCAGAGGGAATATTATAGATGAAGATGCTCTCTATGACGCATTGGTGAACAAAAAAATTGCGGCGGCTGGTCTGGATGTCTATGGGATAGAGCCTTTGCCTGTGAAATCAAAACTGATCGAGCTTGACAACATTATTTTGATGCCCCATGTGTCCAGCCAGACCTATGAGTCTATCTGGAATACGTATAAAAAAGGTGTAGATATTGTAGCTGATTTCTTTGCGGGAAAAGAGCTCGGGAGAGGAGATCTGCTGAATTAGCTTATAGAATACTTTAAGGAGGAGAAATATATGGATATGATTGTTATTTTGTTGGGACTTGTAATTTTGCTGTTCCTGACGCTTAAAAAAGTTCCAGTGGTATACGCTGCGGCGGTCAGTGTGATTTTTATTGCTCTGTTCAGCAGACTTCCGGTGATTTCCACGGTGACGGATACATATATGACAGGATTTTCCGGGTTTGTGAAAAGTGCCTGGCTGATGCTTTTGCTCGGTGCGATTCTTTCAAAGGTTATGGATGTGACGGGTGCGGCGAGATCTATCGCTTCTTTTATCATCGGTAAGTTTGGAGCAAAATTTGCGATTCCTGCGGTTGTCATTGCCGGCGGTCTTTTGACATACGGCGGCGTATCATCTTTCGTTTCCTGTTTTGCCTTATATCCGATTACGCTGGCGGTGTTTAAAAAGGCCAATTTGCCGAGATATCTGATTCCGGCGACGATCGGCGCCGGAATCTTCACCTGGGTGACGATGCTTCCGGGGAACCCGCAGGTACAGAACATCATCCCGTCGTCTTTCCTGCCGACAAACGCCATGGCAGCTCCGGTAGTGGGAACGGTCTGCGGTATTTTTACACTTGTAATGATACTGCTCTATCTCAGCTATGAGTCAAATAAAGCGAAGAAGAATGAGATTGGCTTTGTAGCAGACGAGGATACGCTGAAAGTCCTTAAGAAGGCGGATGAACTGGAAGAAAACGGAAACCTTCCTCACGTTGTATTTGCGGTTCTTCCTATCGTATGTGTAGCGGTGGTATTGAATGTGTTCAAGCTGGATATTTCGGTCGCTCTTTTGTCGGGGATTGTTCTCTGCGGAGTGCTCTGCTATAAAAATCTGACCGGTATCCCGCAGATTCTTACAGATTCCATAAGCAGCGCGGCGGTGACGACGATCAACGCGTCCGCGATCGTTGCTATCGGCGCTGTGGTAAAGGCTGCGCCCGGTTTTGAAAAGATGGTGAACGGTATTCTGGATTTCAGCAAATCCGGCGGCAATCCGCTTATCATTTTCGGTATTGCGACGACTCTCTTATGTGGATTGAATGCTTCCGGTACAGGCGGCATATCCACTACTTTGTTGGTGCTTGCGGAGCCCTTCATGGCGATGGGCGTCAATGCGGAAATTATGCACAGGATAGGCGTTATAGCGTCGGTAGGGCTGGACAGTCTGCCGCACAGCGGCGGTATCGTGGCGGTGCTGCAGATTTCAGGAGTGTCGTACAAGGAAGGTTACAAACATCTGTTTATGGTGACGGTTGTCATTACGCTTTTGGCGTTGGCGCTGGCGCTGATGCTCGGAAATATTATGTACCCGATCGCGGTATAAAGAAGAAAATATAAATAACATATCATTTTATCAGGAGAAAGGAAAAGAGAAATATGAAAGCAGAATACAGAAAAAAAGAAACGGCATCTTTTAAGGAGTTAGTACAGAAAGAACAGATTTTTGCACCCTGTGTATGGGATTGCCGTACGGCCAGGGCAGCAGAGTTATGTGGTTATAAAGCGTTGATGTTGAGCGGCGGACAGTTGGCGGAAAGTGTCGCGGGGCTTCCGGATATCGGTCTCATTACGGCGGATGATCTGGTACAGTCCACGGAAAGAATCTGCAACTACTCATCACTTCCGCTGATCGTGGATGCCGATGACGGATTTGGTGAAACGCCACTCACGACTTATCGCTTGATCAAAAGGCTGATCGCGGCAGGGGCAAAGGGGTGTACCATCGATGATACGACAGGTATCCGGGGCTGGAATCGTTGGGGATTTGCCATGATGAATGGCTATAAAGATGGTGATATCAAGCATGAAGTAGTTTCCAGAGAAAACTGGCTGGCGAAAGTTGCAGCGAGCCTGGAAGCAGCGAAAGGAACAGATTTCCTTGTCATTGCACGCACCGAGTGCAAACTGGAATACGGTATAGATGAGGCGATCGAGCGTTGTAAGGCGGCCGAAGCAATGGCAAAGGATATGGACGTGGATGTAATGACGCTGATTATCGGACTGAAAACTATTGAGGAAGCGGAGAAAGTAAGCAGGGAAGTCAGTGGTTGGAAGATGTGGCCGGATGTCATGAGCAAGAATGGTAAGGCTGATATCGATCTGGATGATGTGATACCCTACGGTTTCAATTTTGTAACCTGCCATGTTTTTGAGAAAGCATCCATGTTTGGCATGTATGTGTACGGAAAAGAGACATTGAAAGACCGCACGACTGTTTTCCATGATGAACATGACATGGGGGGGATTCCGGCGGAAGAGATACCGAACTGGATCGATATGGGATTAAACTACTATATCGGAATCGAAGAGGAGTTTAATAAAATGGCGGAAAAATATAATAAACAGTGACAATGTCTTTCAGGCGCCGGGGAAAACCCTGGCGCTGATTATTGAATTAATGACAAGGCATTTTTTCTATGTTATGATGTAACAGAGAATATACGGAAAGAGGGAGTTTAGAGAAGGGAAAAGAAGGAGGTATTATGAGGTATTATCTTGGTTTGGACAACGGTGGAACATCTACAAAAGCCGCCGTTTTTGACGAGACGGGAAGGGAGGTGGCGGTTGCCGGCATGGATACGGCTATGCTGGTGCCGAAGCCCGGTTTTACGGAGCGGGATATGGACGAGATGTGGGAGGCCAACTGCGAGGTGATCCGGAAGGCTGTTGAAAAGGCTGGAATTACAGGGGAGGAAATCGTCTGTGTGGCAGTATGCGGCCATGGAAAGGGGTTGTACCTCTGGGGAAAAGATGATCGACCGGTGAGGAATGGGATCATTTCTACAGACAATCGTGCCTGGAGCTATCCTGTAAAGTGGAAAAAAGACGGGACGGAGGAGAAAGTATTTGAGCGGTCCTGCCAGCACATTCTGAGCAGTCAGCCGGTATCCCTGCTCGCCTGGCTGAAAGACAACGAGCCGGAGACTCTGGAGAGGACGCAGTGGATCTTCGCCTGTAAGGACTATGTGAGATTTCGTCTGACAGGCGAAGCCTTTGCGGAACGCACGGATTATTCGGGGTGTAATCTGGTGAATCTGCACACCGGGGAATATGATCCGGAGCTGCTTGCACTGTTTGGACTGTCCGAGTGTATGGATAAACTGCCGCCTCTTCGGTATTCCACAGACATCTGCGGATATATCACGCCGGAAGCGGCAGAGAAGACAGGATTAAAAGCGGGGACGCCTGTGGCGGGAGGAGCTTTTGATATCGATGCCTGCGCCGTGGCGGTGGGCGTCACGGATGAAGAGAACATCTGTATGATTGCGGGAACCTGGAGCATCAACGAATACATCGGCCGAAAACCGGTTACGGACGGCAGCGTCATGATGAATTCCTTCTTCTGCCTGCCGGGATATTATCTCGTGGAGGAATGCAGTCCGACTTCAGCCGGGAACAACGAATGGTTTATGAAATCATTGCTGCCGGAACTGCGGGAGGAAAGTAAAAAGAACGGAACAAACATCTATGAGCAGATGAATGCCTGGGTGGAGGAGATTCCGGCGGAAGAATTTTGTCCGGTATATCTGCCGTTCCTGATGGCGAGTAATGTACATCCCAACGCCAGCGGAAGCTTTGTGGGAATCAGTAACTTCCACACCAGAAAGCATTTATTGAGAAGTGTGTATGAGGGAGTCACTTTCTGTCACAGATATCATCTGGAAAAACTTTTAAAGACCAGAAAAACACCTGTGAAATCGATCCGGCTTGCCGGCGGCGCTGCGCGGTCTTCCATGTGGACCCGGATGTTTGCGGATATCATGAAGCTGCCGGTGGAGAGCGTACAGGTGAACGAGACGGGGGCGTTTGGGTGCGCCCTGATCGGCGCGGCGGCCTGTGGGGCTTATTCGGATATCGCGGGCGCGGCGAAGGATATGTGCCGGATCTCGGCGCCGGTTCTTCCGGATATGGAGAGAGCGGCTGTCTATGATAAGAAATATGAACTGTATTGCAAGACGATTGAGGCTTTGGACGGGCTTTGGGATTCGATACAGGAATATAAAGACGGGCATTAAGCCCGTCTTTTTAAGTATCAATATTTGCCTGTATTTTTATCTGAATATCTGTGTACAGACGTTTGCTGTCAGGTAGTTTTCCATCGACAAAATATTCAAAGAGAACCGCGAGCGCCATCTGCCCCTGGCGGATGGGCTGCTGGCAGATGGTGGCCTGTATTGTGCCGTCCCGCACCAGGCTGCGCGTGGTCGGCACATCGTCAAAGGAGATCGTCCTGATATGGCGGTTCTGTTCCTCCTCCACGCTCTTGATGGCGGTACCCGCTCCGTGTACGCCGCCGGCGACGAGAAACATTGTGTTGATCTCGGGATGTTCCTTCAACATTGTCTTTGTGACGAAGTAAGATTCCATTTCATCGTCCATATTTTCCGCTATGGCGGCGATGGACATCCTGGGCACATTCCGGATATAATCCTGGAAACCCCTGATCCTGTCGGCGTGGGATTTCGCTTTGAAAAAACCTGTGATGACGCCGATATTACAGGGACCGTCCGTTATCATCTCCATCAGATTGGCCGCCGTCTTTCCGCATAAATAGAAATCGTTCCCGACATAACAGAAAGTAGAGTGAAAGTCGGGGAGATCCGTGTTGACCGTCACGATGGGGATACCGGACTTTTCCACCTCCAGCAGTTTTTCCGCTATGGCGGTCTCGTTGGTGGGCTGGATGACCAGGGCGGTGATGTTTTGGGCCAGCAGTTCATCGATTTTCTGAATCTGATCTTTCGTCCGAAAAACAACACTCTCCACGATAACGCTGATGCCGTAAGTCTTAAATTCTTCTGCCTTTTCCTGAATGCCCTTGTTCAATTCAGCATAAAACGGATTGTCCGCCTGTATGATGATGCAGCCGATCTTGAGATTCTTTTGCTTGATGGCGAGAGCCTTTCCGGCACGATTGGGATGATAGTCCATTCTCTCGATAATATCCGTAACTTTTTTACGGGTCTCTTCGTTTACGTCCTCACAGTGGTTGAGGACCCGGCCAACCGTAGACCGGGAAACGCCGGCCATCTCGGCGATCTGAATTTGTGTGATCATATATATACTCCTGAGGTGAAAATATGAAAAAGCGTTATCTGCCTATAATTTTAGCATAGTTATATTTTTGTGTCAAAGAAAATGGTCTCGTGCTCATAAAAATAAATAATTATAGATGACACAAAAAAATTAATATACAAAATAGCCATAAATTGAGATTTAAATTTGTAGAAATCATAAAAATAAGTAAAAATATATTGCAAAATACAAGAAATAATGATATGTTTTTGTTATCGAGCACGTGCTCATAAACAATAATTCAGATTCAGATGAAAAGGGAGGTCTAAAAATGAAGTTGAAAAAATTAATCGGACTGTTACTGGTAAGCGCGCTTGTGCTCACCGGGTGCGGCAGCAGTGCGGAGGAACCGCAGGCGACGACGGAGCCGGCTGAGACACAGGAAAATACGGAAGAGGAGACGGAGGCTCCGGAACCGGCGCAGGAAGAGAATGCGGAGGCAGCTGAAACATCAGGGGAATCACAGGATATCATGTTTGTCAGCATCGTTACGGGCGGCGTTGCGTGGGGATCTGCTCAGAAAGGTTTTGAAGATGCACTGGCCGAGGTCGGCTGGACAGGACAGTATGTATCACCCACAACTCCGAACGACACAGCCGGGGTTATCACCCTTTTGGACACGGCGGTGACCAATAAGGCGGACGGCATTATCACCGTTATTCTGGACACGGATCAGGCTACCGATGTGCTGACGAAGGCCAGAGAAGCGGAGATACCGGTGGTTACCTGCAATACATACACGACAGAAGAACTGCAGGACTGCTGGATCGGCACGGATCCCGTGAACATGGGTGTGACGCAGGCGGAGACGGTTCTGTCCTACCTGAAAGAAGAAAAGTACAGTTCTTTCGACCATGTGACAGCATGTTATATCCAGACGACTCTGGAGACAGAGACTCAGAATCTTCAGTATAAAGCGTTCTGTGAGACGATTCAGAAGGAGTATCCGGATGCGACGCTGATCCAGGAAGAATGTAATTCGGATGCGGCTGTGGCGTCGGACAAACTGGCTGCTTTGCTGAAGAGCTATCCCGACCTCAACGTTGTGGTGAGTCAGGACGGGTATGGATGCCCCGGTATCGCAAACTATGTGGAGAGCGAAAATCTCAGCGATAAACTGATCGTAGTCGGTATCGATGACTCCGAGGAGATTCTGAATTATGTGACGAGCGGCGCGCTGGATTGCACGATCGCGCAGGACTTCTACAAGATGGCTTATGAATCCGTACACTATATCAAGGACATCAAGGAAGGAAATAAGCCTGCATTCGCAAATGACTCCGGCACGATCGTCATCAAGGAGGGCGATGTGGAAGAGCATCTGAAGATTTTGGAGGAGCGCGGACTTTTATAAGCGTAAAAATGACAAATGGGGCCTGTCTGAGGGTGGGTCCCATTTATTTTTCAAAAGAGGAGAGTATAATGAAAAAGAATCGATGGATTCAGGTACTTGCAACAAAAAATGAAATAGGGACGCTGCTTCCGTTAGTCATCATGTGTATAGTAGTCACGTTAGTCAATCCTAATTTCATTTCCTTCAGTAATTTGATGGACATTTTCAGAACGACCAGCTTTTATCTGATCGTGGGAGCAGCTCTGACTTTTCTGCTGGTGGCATCCGATCTGGATCTGTCGATCGGCGCGGTGACTGCTCTGGGCGGCGTGGCGTGCATGTTTGCGATGAAAGCCGGCGTTCCGGCTGCTCTCTGCATTGTCATCGGACTGCTGGCGGGAGCCGCCGTGGGAATTTTTAAGGCGTGGATTATTGTGGACTGTGAACTGCCGGCGCTGATCGTGACGCTCGGCATTCAGTATGCCGTAAACGGGATCGTATCCATCACGACAAAGGGAATGTCGGTGAGCGGCGCGACGGAAGGATTTAAGGTGCTGGGACAGGGCAGAATTTTCGGGAGCGTCTACATCACGATCGTGATCGCGCTTGTGATCGCCGTTGTCTTCCAGTTGATCTTATCCTACACAAAGTACGGGCGTTCCCTCTTTGCGGTTGGAGGAAACCCGGAGACGGCCAGGCTGGCTGGGATACCCGTGAAAAAGAGACGCCGCGAGGTGCATATTCTGGTGTCGGTTTTCGCCGCACTGGCAGGAATTTTGATGGCATCCAGGTTTGCCAGCGCACAGACGACAGCGGGATCGGGAACGGAGCTCACGGTGATGGCGGCAGTGATCATCGGCGGAACCAGCATGTTCGGCGGAAGCGGTTCCGTGGTCGGCAGTATCCTGGGATGTCTGCTTCTGGCGGTGATAAGCAACGGACTGGTGCTCATCCGCGTGGACAGTTTCTGGCAGAATCTTATCTTTGGAGTGATCCTGCTCATTTCCGTTGCGATCGACAAATACAGACAGAAACTCAGCAGCGCTGCGTAGAATGGTGGTGAGAATATGGCGGAATATTTATTGGAAATGAAAAATGTCACCAAAAAGTTTCCCGGCGTTCTGGCGTTGAATAAGGTTATGCTGCAGCTGAAGAAAGGGGAAATACTGGGTGTCTGCGGGGAGAATGGAGCCGGAAAATCCACACTGATGAAAATATTGAGCGGAACTTACCCGTTCGGCACATATGAGGGGGAGATTCTGTACGAGGGAAAGACCATTCAGCTCACGGATGTGGCCGTTGCCCAGAAGTATGGGATCGAGATGATCTACCAGGAGATCAATATGGTGCTGCACTCCAGCATAGCCGAGAATCTGTATCTGGGGAATCTGCCCGGAAGGGGTCAGCGCGTAGATTTTAAGAGTCTGTACGCGGGGACGAAAAGCATACTGGAGCGGGTGGGAATCGACGCAAAACCCACCGATAAAGTGGCAAAGCTGAACAGCGGGCAGATGCAGATGCTGGCGCTGATGCGGACTTACATCAAAAATCCCAGGATACTGGTGCTGGATGAGCCGACTTCCGCGCTGACAAACAGCGAGGTGGACCAGCTGATGGGCATTTTGAAAGAGCTCAGGGATAAGGGTATCTCCTGTATCTATATCTCTCATAAGATGGAGGAGATCTACCGGATCTGTGACAGAGTGCTGGTGCTCCGCGACGGACAGACGATCGGCTGTCATGAGACAGATCAGGTGAAGGAAGAGACGCTTATCGAGGAGATGGTTGGCCGGAAGATAGAAAATCTCTATCCGAAGACGAAAGTCGCCATAGGAGAGGAAGTATTGCGGGTAGAACATTTGAGTGTGCCGCATCCCACTATGAAAGGAAAAAATATTGTGGACGACGTTACGTTCCATTTGAACAGAGGGGAGATACTGGGAATCGGCGGACTGGTTGGAGCAGGCAGAAGCGAGATACTGGGCGCGGTGTTCGGACAGCTGTTCAAGGGCGTGACGAAGGAAGTATACATAGAAGGCCAGAGGACGACGATCAAAAATCCGGCGGACGCGATAAAGGCGGGGCTGGGCTTTGTGACGGAGGAGAGGAAGCTGAACGGCTTTATCTGGATGCTGTCCATCCGCGACAATATGTATCTGGCAAGTCTGAAGGAACTTCCGGTGAAAGGGCCCTTTGTCGATGCGAAGGAAGAAAACAGCAGGAGCCAGGTAATGTTTGACCGCCTGCGAATCAAGGCGCCGTCGATCCATACTATCGTCAATACGCTTTCCGGAGGAAATCAGCAGAAAGTGGTTCTGTCAAAATGGCTGGTGAAATCGCCGAAGATCCTGTTTGTGGATGAGCCGACAAAAGGCGTTGACGTGGGGGCCAAGGCAGAGATATATTCCCTGATGGGAGAACTGGTAGAGAGCGGTATCTCTATTGTGATGGTATCTTCGGACCTGCCGGAATTGCTTGCGATCAGCGACAGAGTGCTTGTCGTCAGCAACGGAAAAATCACCGGGGAGTTTGACCGGGACAAGATGTCGGAGGAGGCCGTTATGCGGGCGGCAATAAAGTAGAAAAGGGGTGAGAAAAGGATGGACAATGCATCTATGATTTATGACGTGATAAACAAATTGCCGGCAGTGGAAGGACCGATCGCTGTGACAGAAAGTTCGCATCCGTTTTGCGCGATGGAATACTCCCGTGAACCGTTAGACCTGAGCTGTTTTCACTATCTGGAAGAAGAATTCTTTCTGACTGGTAGTGCAAACGTCTATGACACGAATGAGGAGGATATGCCGGTCGTAGCGAAAAGAGAACTTCCCTACAAAAACAGGATTCTGGTCAGGAGACCGGCATCGGAGAAGGACTTTTCCGGCAGGGTATATGTGGATATCATGAATGCGACACAGGGCTATGATATTGAAGATCTGTGGCACAGGATCTATCTCTGGTGTATGGAGAAGGGACACGCCTACGTGGGAATTACAAGCAAGCCGGTCAATGTGCTGAGTCTTAAAAATTTCGATTACGACAGGTACGGGGATTTAAACTGGTCCAACGGCGAGCTCGTTGCGGCGCCGGTGATCAGTAAGTCAGCGACGATTCCGGGAACGGAGGAAGGGCTGTTCTGGGATATGCTCAGCCAGCTTGGGCTCCTGCTTCGCCGGGACGAAAATAACTGTCTGGGAGGCTATCAGGTAAAAAACGTTTATCTGACGGGACAAAGCCAGAGCGGAGCATACCTGAATACTTATGTGAGTTACTTTGACCGATATGCCAGACAGAAAAACGGACAGAGCATTTACGACGGTTATATGAACATTGTCGGGGCTCTTGTCCAGCGGAGCATCAGGCAGAGTGAAACAATTGGAAATCTGCGGCTTCTGAAACGAGACATGCACGCCTGTGCAACGCCCTATATCTGTGTTTCCAGCGAGGCGGATCTCTATCTGTTTAATCTGTTTGTAGAGGGAAATCTGATGCAGATGAAGATAGAAAATGCGGATACCGCGGAGAATAAGTGCCGCTATTATGAGATACCGGGGGCGCCGCACACGGATATCGTCTGCCCGATACTGACATCTCTGTCAGAAATTGAGAGGGCGGGAGGGAGAGCGCCGAACCTGAATCCCTGTCTGCTTGAAAATATCAACGATATGCATGTGGAATACTATATCTGCGGGCTGTTGGAAAAACTGCATGAATGGTCTACGGAGAAAAAAACGCCGGAAGAGCGTGCACCTCTGACGAGGAAAGGGGACGATCTGGAGCGGGATGAGCACGGGAATGCGCTGGGCGGACTCAGGAGCCCCTATGTGGATGTTCCCATCGCTGGATATGTGGCGAGCAATCCCGAAGATCCGGAGGGGATCTGCGGGGCAATGACCTATTTCAGCAGGGAAAAAGTGGAAGAACTCTACGGCGGCGTGGACGGATACCTGGAGAGATTTGCGGAGTATACGGACAGACAGGCGGCGGAGGGATGGCTGACGAAGACGGATGCGGAAAAGATGAAGGAGTGGTCAAGAAAAGCGGCGCGGAAGTATCTGTAAACCGACAGGAATACATAAATTGAGGACAAAAATATCTTGTAAGATTTCCCTCCAGGATTTATGATAAGAACAGAAGTAAAAATAAGTGACAGTCCGTTCACGTATCAGGGCTGTCATAAAGTAAAAACGGAGGGAATTCATTATGGGCAATGCAAAAGAACTGATCGAGAGCGGAAAGGCGGTGCTGGGTATCGAGTTTGGTTCCACGCGGATCAAGGCGGTGCTGGTGGACGAGAAAAACCAGCCCATCGCCTCAGGCGGACATGACTGGGAGAATCAGCTTGTGGACGGTATCTGGACTTACTCTCTGGATGCGGTCTGGGCGGGGGTGCAGGACTGCTATAGAAGTCTTGTGGAGGATGTGAAGAAACAGTACGGTGTGGCGGTGAACCGTTTTGCGGCGATCGGGTTTTCCGGTATGATGCACGGCTATATGGCGTTTGACAGCGAGGATAACCTGCTGGTGCCGTTCCGGACATGGAGAAATACGATCACGGGGCAGGCGAGCGAGGAGCTGAGTGAGCTGTTCGGCTTCCACATTCCCCAGAGATGGAGTATTGCCCACCTGTATCAGGCGATCCTGAACGGGGAGGAACATGTCTCCAAAGTGACGTTTTTCACGACGCTGGCGGGATATATTCACTGGAAACTGACCGGCAGTAAAGTGTTGGGCGTGGGCGAAGCGTCCGGTATGTTCCCGATCGATATTGCGACAAAGAAGTTCAACAGAAATATGATCGCACAGTTTGACGCGCTGACGGAGTCGAGGGGATTTGACTGGAAGCTGGGAGATATCCTGCCGGAGGTGCTCGTGGCGGGTGAAAATGCGGGAACATTGACGGAAGAAGGGGCGAAACTGCTGGATCCTACCGGCGCTCTGCAGGCGGGGATCCCGATGTGTCCGCCGGAGGGCGACGCGGGGACAGGCATGGCGGCTACCGACAGCGTGGCGAGGCGCACCGGCAACGTATCCGCCGGAACCTCCATTTTCGGGATGGCGGTGCTGGAGAACGATCTGTCCAGACCTTACGAGGAGCTCGATATCGTGACGACGCCCAGCGGTGACGCGGTGGCGATGGTGCACTGCAACAACTGCTCTTCCGATCTGAACGCATGGGTGGGTATTTTTAAGGAGTTTGCCGAGAGTTACGGCATGGAAGTGGATATGGGTAAACTGTTCGGCGTGCTGTTCAACAAGTCCCTGGAGGGGGATAAGGACTGCGGCGATGTGCTCGCCTACAACTATTACTCGGGAGAACATATTACCGGGTTTGACGAGGGGAGACCTCTGCTGGTCCGGAAGCCCGACAGCAAATTCAATCTGGCAAATTTTATGCGCGCGAATCTCTATACGACAATGGGCGCTTTGAAGACCGGATTTGATATCCTGACAAAGAAGGAGGGCGTAACCCTGGA
Organism: bacterium 1XD8-76; assembly: GCA_003611955.1. Classification (GTDB taxonomy): domain Bacteria; phylum Bacillota; class Clostridia; order Lachnospirales; family Lachnospiraceae; genus 1XD8-76. The sequence continues at coordinate 321,966 of RAZE01000001.1, read as the reverse complement.
TAAGCTGCAGGGACACGGCGGACTGTTTAAGACGAAGGGCGTGGCACAGAGCTATCTGGCGGCGGCGACGAACACGCCGGTATCCGTTATGGCCACAGCGGGTGAAGGCGGCGCGTGGGGTATGGCGCTCTTAGCGTCCTATATGATACAGAAGGAAGAGGGCGAGGATCTGGGTGTTTATCTGGAGAAGAAGGTGTTTGGAGAGTCCGAGGCGTATGTGATGGAACCGGATGCTGCAGATGTGGCAGGTTTTGAGAAGTTTATGGAGCGCTACAGCGCAGGGCTGGCGATCGAGAGAGCGGCAGTGGATCATATGAAGAACTAAAGTAAAATAATGGGAGCTGCCGCACCGATGAAGTTTTCGTTGCGGCAGCTCCTTTTTGATGTCTAACCTCTTTTCTTTTCCGTCCACTGTAAGTTGGCGATCCGGCATCCGTAGTCCCTTGAAAAGAAGCCGGTTTCCTGTATTCTTACGACCTCGCACTGCATTTTCAATGTGCCTGCATCTGTCTTGAGGAGCAGAGAATATACTTCGCCTATGTTAAGAAATCTTGTCTCGGTTTTCAGCAGAATACCGTTTGAACTCATATTGACCGCATGGACAGGTACTGCTCTGTGAAACATCTTTATATTTTCATCGGAATAGATCCCTTCTATTTTTCCCTCCAAATCGACGGGATATCTGACCGCCCGGCGTTCCTTTTTCGTTTCCCGTTTGCTCAAAAAGACTTCTATTCCCTGACGCCTCATGGTTCCTCTTATGGTTCCATGAAATTTATACAGGCCGTTTTCCGCAAAAATGATGGCGCATATCCGGTGAAACCTTTTATCCCGTATGCTGTCTGCAGAAATAAGGATGGAATGGGTGGCGCTGTCGTAACTGATGATATCTGTGTCTGCGATAGTCCGGTCATCTTCTGCGTCCTTGATGATAATTCTGCGATTTTTAACTTCCTTATCAACCATCGACAAATAACCTCCACTGAAATTCTGGTTACATGAAAATTATACATCGGCTTTTTCTTTTTCGCAAGTTCCTGTCTGCGCATTTCCTTTGAATCATATCCCGGAGCGGCGATATGACGTACAGAAAACATTTTGTGCAAATCTCCTAAATTTGGATACCGATTTTGAGAAGTTATTCAGGGCTACAAAATCTTGACAATAGAAAAAACAATGATACAATATATAGTAGGCGCCTCAAATTTGGAAAGAGGCGTCTGTTACTGGGGGAGTCCTGCGGAGAAGCCCGACGCAGGGTTTTTAAAGGAAACGGGCGTAAAAAGGATATGAACAGAATATGAAAATTATTAAAAGAAGCGGCCAGGAAGTAGCCTATGATATTTCCAAGATTATTGCGGCAGTCAGAAAAGCAAACAACAGTGTGGTGGATACCGAAAAAATGACGGACCGGCAGATCGATGTGATCGCCGACAATATGATCCGCCAGTGCGAGAAGATGAACCGCTCTCTCTCCGTGGAGGAGATTCAGGATATGGTGGAGAACGAGATCATGAACCAGCGCGCGTTCACTGTGGCCAGAAGCTATATCACCTATCGCTACAGAAGAGCGCTTGTCAGAAAGGCAAATTCCACCGACGAGCAGATATTAAGCCTTTTGGAGTGCAGCAACGAAGAGGTAAAACAGGAGAACTCCAATAAGAACCCGACCGTGAACAGCGTACAGCGCGACTATATGGCGGGGGAAGTCAGCAAGGATATCACAAAACGGTTTTTACTGCCGGCGGATATCGTGGAAGCCCATGAGAAGGGTATTATTCATTTCCACGACGCGGATTATTTTGCGCAGCATATGCACAACTGCTGTCTTGTCAATTTGGAGGACATGCTGCAGAACAGCACGGTGATCAGCGAGACGATGATCGACAAACCGAAGAGCTTTTCCACGGCATGTAATATCGCGACGCAGGCGATCGCCCAGATCGCCAGCTCCCAGTACGGCGGACAGAGCATTTCTTTATCTCATCTTGCGCCTTTTGTGCAGGTGAGCCGTGAGAAACTCAGAAAGCAGGTAAGGCTGGAGTTTGACCGGGCGGATCTTCCGATGGATGAGGAGAAAATCAACCAGATCGCGGAGATGCGCGTGAAGGAGGAGATCAACCGCGGTGTGCAGATGATCCAGTATCAGGTGATCACTCTGATGACCACCAACGGGCAGGCGCCGTTCATCACGGTGTTCATGTATCTGGACGAGGTGCCGGAAGGGCAGACGAGAGATGACCTCGCGTCGATCATCGAGGAGATGTTAAACCAGCGGATCAAGGGCGTTAAGAATGAGAAGGGTGTGTTTATCACCCCGGCTTTCCCGAAACTGATCTATGTTCTGGAGGAGGACAACATCCGTGAGGACAGCAAATACTGGTATCTGACCAGACTCGCCGCGAAATGTACGGCGAAGAGGATGGTGCCTGACTATATCTCCGAGAAGGTAATGCTGGAGCTGAAGGGTGATGTATACGTCTGCATGGGCTGCAGAAGCTTTTTGACGCCGGACCGGTTTACGGATAAAAACGTCGGAAACCTTGCAAACGCGGGAAATTATGATCCGAACCGACATAAATATTACGGAAGGTTCAACCAGGGCGTGGTCACGCTGAATCTGGTAGATATCGCGTGTACTTCGGGCGGCGACAAGGAAAAGTTCTGGAATATCATGGATGAGCGGCTGGCACTCTGTCACAGGGCGCTGATGTGCCGGCATGAACGCCTGAAAGGAACACCCTCCGATGTGGCGCCGATCCTCTGGCAGAACGGGGCTCTGGCGAGGCTGAAAAAGGGAGAGACGATAGACAAACTGCTGTACGACGGCTATTCCACTATTTCCCTGGGTTATGCGGGACTGTGCGAATGTACACGCTATATGACGGGGCGTTCCCACACGGATCCCACGGCGACGCCTTTTGCGCTGGAAGTGATGGAAAAGCTCAATGCGGCATGTAAAAAGTGGAAAGAGGAATCCAATATTGATTTCAGCCTGTACGGAACGCCGTTGGAGTCCACCACCTATAAATTTGCGAAGGCATTGCAGAAACGGTTCGGTGTTATCACCGGCGTGACGGACAAGAACTATATCACGAACAGCTACCATGTGCATGTGACGGAGGAAATTAACGCTTTTGAAAAGCTGAAATTTGAGGCGCAGTTCCAGGCGCTCTCCCCGGGCGGTGCGATTAGCTATGTGGAAGTGCCCAACATGCAGGACAATCTGGAGGCGGTGCTGACCGTGATGCAGTATATTTATGATAATATCATGTATGCGGAGCTGAACACAAAATGCGATTACTGCCAGAAGTGCGGCTATACCGGAGAAATTCAGATCATTACGGATAAACACGGCAAACTGATCTGGGAATGCCCCAACTGTGGGAACAGGGATCAGGATAAGATGAACGTGGCGAGAAGAACCTGCGGTTATATCGGAACCCAGTACTGGAATCAGGGCAGGACGCAGGAGATCAAGGAGAGAGTGCTGCATCTTTAAAAATATTGGCGAAGAGACACTTAAAATGATCTGATATTCCAGCGTCGCCGCGCTCTCGCTCCGTGAAAAACGTAGCGGACACCAGGCTCGAAAAGACCTCGCCAAGTGCCGACGTTTTTCAAGGGACTCCTTTTGGAATATCAGATCATTTTGAGTTGGCTGTTGGCGAAATGAGTTAAAGATGCAGATTTATAAATTTAAAAATAAAGGCGCGGGAAACGGGTTTGCTTTCTTGCGCTTTTGTTATAGAATGAGGTTGTGTATGTACTTATTCATAGAAGGATTGGGGGGATGGTTATGCATTATGCGGAAATTAAGACCTGTGATATTGCCAATGGGCCGGGGGTCAGAGTGACGTTGTTTGTCAGCGGGTGCACACACAGATGTCAAAACTGTTTTAACGAGGAGACGTGGGATTTTCATTACGGGAAGCCGTTTACGGCGGAGACCGGGAATGACCTGATAAACGCCCTGCGGCCCGCCTATGTAAAGGGGCTGACGCTGCTGGGGGGAGAGCCTTTGGAGTACAGCAATCAGCAGGGGCTTTTGCCGTTTGTGCGCCGGGTGAGAAAAGAACTTCCCGAAAAGGATATCTGGTGTTATACGGGTTATACATTTGAGACGGATGTGCTTGGGAGAATGTGCGCGGAACACCAGGAGACGAAGGAACTGCTGTCCTATCTTGATGTGCTTGTGGATGGGGAATTTGTGCAGGAATTAAAAGAAATGGGGCTTCGCTTCCGTGGCTCCTCAAACCAGAGGATCATCTGCGTGCAGGAATCCCTGCGGGAGGGTAAAGCAGTTTTGTGGACAGACGGAATGGAGGAAGCTTTTTAATACCTTAGCCCTGTGTTGGCTAAGACATAAAAGCTGAACACAAAATTGTTGACACTTAAAAAAGAGAAGAGTATTATAAGTAAGGTCAAAAATTAAAATACAATGACCAGTGGAGGCAGAAGATGATACAGATTTCAGAAACAGCGACACTGCTTTTGATGCTGGGGTTTGCGATGTTTCTCGGGTTGATGCTGACCCGTGCGCTGAGAAATTTCGGAATCCCTGCGGTAACGGCTTATCTGATAGCGGGACTTTTGATCGGTCCGAGCCTGATCGGGAGATTCGGGATCGGATTCCGCACCTTTGAGGATGTGGAAAATTTTGGGATCCTCTCGGATGTGGCGCTCGGCTTTATCGCCTTTTCCATCGGAAACGAGTTCCGGCTGGCGGAATTGAAAAAGACCGGAAGACAGGCGACGGTCGTGGCGGTGGTACAGGCGCTTGCGGCGACGGTGCTGGTGGATGTGAGTCTTATTGCGATGTATTACATATTTGATCTCGGCAGCAGTATCGGGATATCCACCTGTATCTGTCTGGGCGCGATCGCAACAGCGACAGCTCCGGCGGCAACATTGATGGTCGTCAACCAATATAAGGCGAAGGGCCCTCTCACCAGCATCCTGCTGCCGATCGTGGCGCTGGATGACGCGGTGGGCCTGGTGGTGTTTGCGGTGTCCTTCGGGGTGGCGAAAGCGATTTACTCCGGAGCCGCCATCAGCGTGATCACAGTGCTTGTAAATCCCATGCTGGAAGTGTTCGGATCGCTTCTGCTGGGGTTTGCAATGGGTGTTATTTTTGCCATGCTGGAGAAATGGTTCCACTCCAACACAAGGCGTATGGGCATTTCCATCACCTTTGTGCTGTTTACGGTGGCGCTCTCGATGGTGAGAATGGAGATTCCGGGGACGGAGATCGAGCTGGGATTTTCCAGTCTTCTGGTTTGTATGATGCTGGGTACGGTCTTTTGCAATATCTGCGATTTTTCCGCGGATATTATGGATCGTGTGGATAAGTGGACGGCACCGCTCTTTGTGGTATTCTTTGTGCTCAGCGGAGCGGAGCTGGATCTGAGCGTGTTCTCCAACCTGACGGTGGTGGCGATAGGCGTGGTCTATATTATCACCCGCTCCGCCGGGAAATATATAGGTGCTTCTGTCAGTTCAAAGGCTATGAAATGTGATCCTCAGGTCTGCAAATATCTGGGAATTACTCTTCTGCCTCAGGCGGGTGTGGCGCTCGGCATGTCGGTCACGGTTGCCCAGGAACTGGGGGAGGAGGGAGCGATCATCCGAAATATCGTACTGTTTGCGGTGCTGATCTATGAGCTCCTTGGCCCAACGCTTACAAAGATCTCGCTGACAAAGGCGGGAGAGATCACACCGAGACCGGAAGGGCAGGACAGATCCAGGTTCGCTCCGGCGGAATAGAATTTACAGAGAAAAGAAGGCAGCGTGGGGGGACTTCCATCCATGCTGTTTTTTTTATTAAAAAACAGGTGTAAGGATTGAGTTTCAGCGGATTATCATATACTATGGTAGAGAAAGTGTAAAAGCCTGTGTGGAGAATGTGAGAAACGATGAAGAAAAAACTGTGGATAGGGGCGGCAGTCTTTCTGCTGCTGGACGTCGTGTTGTTTGGAGTACTGATATATCAGAAAAAGATCACAATAAATCATCCGTCAGAGACAGACTATCCGATCCGCGGTGTGGATGTCTCTTATTATCAGGGAGAGATCGACTGGGAGATTCTCGAGGGGGAGGGGATCGATTTTGCTTTTATCAAAGCGACGGAAGGCAGCAGTCATATCGATATAAAATTTCAGGAAAACTGGGAGAATTCCGGAAAGACAGACCTGAAGAGGGGCGCTTACCATTTTTTCAGCTTTGAGAGCGAGGGGGAAGCGCAGGCGGAGCATTTTATTTCCATTGTACCGAGGGAAGAGGGAATGCTCTCGCCCGTGGTTGATATTGAATTTTACGGAAACCGTTTCTACAATAAGCCGGATGTGGCGGAGACGAGGCGACAGCTGCAGAGCCTTCTGGATAAACTGGAGGAGCACTACGGCGTAAAACCTCTGATCTACGCCACGGAGAGTTCCTACAGTACTTACATCAGAGGGGCCTTTGACGGGTATCCGCTCTGGATCCGCAATGTGTACTTTTCGCCGAATATGGGAATGCCCGGGAAATGGACTTTCTGGCAGTATGACAGCGAGGCAACGCTCCGGGGTTACAGCGGGGAGGAGGAGCATATTGACCTCAACGTTTTTTACGGTTCGGAGGAAGAATGGATTAAATTTTTAGAAAATTATTCCGTTTCCGGAGCGAACGATACAACTATGATACAAAATAGTGAAAAAAGAATAAAATAATTTAAACAAAACTTAAGAGAAGAGCATCTTGAAAGTAGGAAGGAATACAGCTATGTCTAAAAAAGCACTGTATGACTCTCTGGTAAAGCATATTGTGGAGAACCAGAACCAGTTTTACCGTGCCGCCTATTATTATGTGAAAAACAGGGAAGCGGCGTTGGATGTGGTGCAGAATGCCATATGTAAGGGACTGGAAAATTACGAAAAACTGCAGAGCAAAGAGGCAATGGCAAGCTGGTTTTACCGGATTGTGATCAACGAAAGTCTGATGTATCTGCGAAAAGAGAAAAAATACATAGCATGGGACGAGTCGGACAACGACCTGTTGGAAGGAAGTTATGAGGAACCGGCTTATGAGCCGAAACTGGAGGTGGTTTCCAAGATTTCCGAACTGCCGACAGACATGCAGATAGTGATTCAGCTGCACTTTTTTGAAGAAAAAACGTTGAAAGAGATCGCTGAAATTACAGATACCAACCTGAATACGGTGAAGTCGAGACTGTACGCGGCCTGCAAAAAGCTTGGGAAAGAGCTGGAAAAAGAGGACGAGGAGCTTCTCACAAGATATGGAAAATCGTTGAAGAAGGCGGAGAGGGAAAGCCGGAATGAAGTATAATTACTTTCAGGACGAAAAACGGAAATATGAGGATATAGAGATACCAGACGAGCTTTTGCTGTTGGTGCGGCAGACGGTCGCACAGGACAGGCGAAAAAAGGCGTCCGTGCGGAGAAACCGTATTTTGAGAGCGGTGGGCAGCGTGGCGGCAGTTCTGTTTTTGTGTGTGGCCATAGGGGTGAACACTTCCTATGCCTTTGCGGAGACCGCCGTAAAAATACCGGTCGTGAAAAGTATAGCCAAGACGGTAGTCGTCAGGAGTTACAGGCCGGAGATTATTGCCGTATATGAGCAGAATAAGAGCGGCAAAAACAGTAAAAACAGCGGGGAGCCTGAGGAGGCGCCTAATACGGAGCAGCCGCAGCCTGAGGTGGTGCCAACGGAGAGCGGCAACGATGTTATCTCCGGGGATGTCGTACAGCCGGAGAAGACGGAAGAGCAGCCGGAGAAACCGGTCGAGGGTATGGACGCATGGAAAGCGGAGATGACGGTGGATAAATTCAGGGAGGTCACGGAGCGGTATACGCCGGAGATGGAAGAGCGGTATGCGGATGCGCCGGAAAAACTCCGGACGATTCTGCTGGCGGAGATGCCGGAGAAAGGAGTTTCTCTCTACGGCTACCATGAAGATAAAAAAATAACGGGAGTTGCGCTTCTGGTGGAAGACAGTGTTCAGTACTTTGACTGGAATTATATGAACCATACCGGAAAACTGCCGGATATTTCAACCGCAGATGTGAATGAGGACGGAGAAGAGGAGATCATTGTTCTCCTGTACAATGGAGCGCCGCAGAAGAAAGAAATCTCAAAAGAAGACATAGCGGAGCCGGGAACAGAGAAAGAGAAAGGGCAAAACGGCGGAACCGAGACAGAAACTGCCCCGGAAGAACAGCCGGCGGATATCGAGGAGGAAACAGAAACAACCGTGTCCGATCAGAGCGAAACGCCGGCGGACAGTGCGAACGATACGAACGGTGCGAACGATACGGAAAAAACCACGGTTTCCGGGAATGATATAAAACCTGCGGAACCTGAGAAAAAACCGGAACCGGTGGAGCAGAAGGCAGGCGAAATATGGGTCATCTCGCCGGGGGAGGGAGACTGGACGGCAAACATGCTCTCTGTGAACGATTATGAGAGTCAGATCCTGCATCAATTAAAAGCGGAATACGACGAGGGAGCGGATGCGGTTCAGCTCTATCTGATGGAGGAGCCTTTTGGAGAACCTGTGAAGCTTTCGGATGGAGACAGGGGTAAACTGACTTTTGAAGCGGCAAACCTCGCTCCGGAAAGAGAATTTGTATCGGAAAAGGGGCTTTCCCTGTATTTCCGGATGGAAGCGGCCTTTTTGAATGCGGATGGAGAGGAAGAAGTTTTCGGGATAGACCGTGGTTTGAAGGCTGAGGTCTGTTTGGAGAATGGTTCCTTTACGCTTGAAAATATAAAGGAACGGTAGCGGAATAGCGTAATGCGGAAAATGAAAAGAGCAGTCACTTTATGAATGAGAACATAAAGTAGCTGCTCTTTGCTATTATAAGACCGCTTCTTCGATCAACTTCATAATGGAACTGATAGAACTCATCTGCATGGAAGCGTTCATCGCATCAATATAGATTTGACGTGTGAAGTACAGTTCCTGTACTTTCTCTACCAACAGCTCCGGTGTCAGATCCTCCTCCTTAACCACCATACTGAACCCCTGAGATTCAAAGGAGGCCGCGTTTAAGATCTGGTCTCCGCGGCTGGAACCCGCTGGAAGGGGAACCAGCAGATTGGGTTTTTTCAGGGCCAGAAGCTCACAGATCGCGTTGGCGCCGGCGCGGGAGATAATGACATCCGCCATGGCAAACATATCCTTCAATTCCGCTTTCAGGTATTCAAACTGTTTATAACCGCTGATGTTTAACAGCTGATCATCCACTTTGCCCTTACCACAGATATGAACGACCTGAAAGTCTATCAGCAGCTGATCTAAAGACTTTCGGACGATCTGGTTGACGCTGGCCGCGCCGAGGGAACCCCCGATCACCATGATAACAGGTTTTGATGTGGTGAATTTGCAGAGTTCCAGGGCTGCAATTTTATTTCCGCCGGAAAGCTCTTCGCGGATCGGAGAGCCGGTCAGCACCGCTTTATCTTCCGGCAGCATTTTTAACGTTTCCGGAAAGTTGCAGCAGACTTTCTTCGCGGTAGGAATGCAAAGCTTGTTGGCAAGGCCCGGCGTCATATCCGATTCGTGGATAATACAGGGGATATGCAGGGAGGCGGCAGCCCTGACCACCGGAACGCTGACGAAACCGCCCTTGGAAAAGAGCACATCCGGTTTCTCCCGTTTCAGGGCCTTTTTGGCTTCCGCATAGCCTTTTATGACGCGAAACGGATCGGTCAGATTTTTGAGATCGAGGTATCTTCTGAGTTTTCCGGTTGCAATACCGTAGTAGGGGATTTCCGGAAAATCGGAAATCAATTTTTTTTCAATACCTTCATAGGAGCCAATGTAAACTATTTCATAGCCCGCTTTCCTCAGATGTGGAATCAGGGCAATATTCGGTGTGACGTGACCCGCAGTCCCGCCGCCTGTTAAAATAATTTTCTTTGACATGAAACCTACCTCCGCATTTACTGACTGACAAGTGATGCTTCCAATGCTTTTGCTAACTGATCGGGACAGGAAGTGGGCTTATAACCGCATTTTATTCCTTTGAGCCGTCTGACAGCCTCCTCTGCGGACATACCCTCGACGAGAGCCGCAACACCCTGTGTATTTCCGCTGCAGCCGCCTGTGAAACGGACATTCTTTACGATGCCGTCTTCCAATTCAAAATCAATACCTCTGGAACAAACTCCTGATGGTGCGTAGTGCATATTCCTCTCTCCTTTCTGAAAACAAGTTTTGGTTGACAAATTTCTTTGCTAAAAAAGAATTATAGCAGAAAAAGATGCCGCTTTCCAGAGAAAGAAAGAAAAAGAAGTCACATTTTCTAAAAGTCTGACGAGATTTTTCTGTTGAGTGGAAAGGTTTTTCCGGATTATACTGGAACAAATCCAATCAGAGGAAAGGAGTTTGCAATATGAAAAGCCTTTTTACAGAACATGAAATACTTGCAGGCGCAGTATTATTATTGTTTTTTTTAAGCCTGTTATGCCAGATTACAACAGGTTTTCTTTACCAAAATATGATAAAAGAGACATATAATATGTCATCCACGGAAAATAAAATGCTGAAGGTATGCAAATTAAAATTTACCAATTGCTATGAGCTGCACGAGAAAGTGGCGAATGTTTCGGTCTTCGTGGACAAGTTCCTCTACGGCATCAAATTCGGACCGTTTTCCGCGAGGAGTTTGCAGCATCTCAGCGGACAGTTTCTTTTGCTGGCGGTCTTTCTGGCGGGAGCGGGGGCGTGCAGAGCGATTATAGAGGAGAAGACCGTGGGGGAGATCTCTTCCTATTACATACTTTCTTTTATTATGCTCTACGCATATTTTTCGATCTCCGCGGCGGTGGATATCAAGGGAAAGAAGGAGATTTTAAAGACAAATCTGATCGACTATCTGGAAAACAATATCAGCGCCCGGATCCCACAGTCCAAAAAGGAGCAGGAGAGGCTTGACGAGCTGGAGAGAAATACGGAAAAAAAGCAGGCTGAGATCACGGATTTTGCCGCCCACAGAACAAAGGAGGAGAAGAAAAAACTGGAACCGGAGGAAGCGGAGGAACTGGAAGGGCTTTTACTGGAATTTGTTTATCATTCTTGATGAAATGCTATTGAAAGAAAAACTGTTCTTTGCTAAACTAAAACTGATAAATCTTGAGAAAAGGAGCAGAGAAAATGAGTAAAGTAACATTTGATTATTCGAAAGCGGCACCCTTTATTGCGGAGCATGAAGTGGAAAATATAAAAAAGCCCGTACTGGATGCAAAAGAAGTTCTGACGAGTAAAACCGGGGCTGGAAATGATTTTCTGGGCTGGATCGATCTCCCCGTGGACTATGACAAGGATGAGTTTTCCAGAATTAAAAAAGCGGCGGAAAAGATCCAGGGCGATTCCGAAGTACTTCTGGTGATCGGTATCGGAGGCTCCTATCTGGGGGCGAGGGCGGCGATTGAATTTTTGCGCCACAGTTTCTACAATACTGTGGACAAGTCCGTGCGGAAGACGCCGGAAATTTATTTCTGCGGCAACTCCATCAGTTCCACCTATCTGAAAGATCTGATGGATGTGATCGGAGAGAGAGATTTCTCCATCAATATTATATCCAAGTCAGGGACAACAACGGAACCGGCCATCGCTTTCCGTATCTTTAAGGAGATGTGCGAGAAAAAGTACGGGAAAGAGGGAGCGGCGAAGAGAATTTACGCGACCACCGACAAGGCGCGGGGTGCGTTGAAGAAACTTGCGACGGAGGAAGGATATGAGACCTTTGTGGTGCCCGATGACGTGGGCGGACGTTTCTCCGTTCTGACGGCGGTGGGTCTGCTTCCGATCGCGGTTTCCGGCGCAGATATCGATAAATTGATGGAAGGCGCAGCGAGCGGCAGAGAGGCGGCGCTGAACAATCCGTTTGAGGAAAACGATGCATTACAGTATGCCGGGATCCGCAATATTCTGCTGAGAAAGGGCAAATCTGTCGAGATTCTGGCGAACTATGAACCTTCCGTCCACTATGTATCCGAGTGGTGGAAACAGCTTTACGGCGAGTCCGAGGGTAAAGACCAGAGAGGTATCTTCCCGGCAAGCGTGGATCTGACCACCGACCTGCACTCTATGGGACAGTTCATCCAGGACGGCGCAAGGATCATGTTCGAGACAGTGATCGATGTGGAGACGAGCAGAGAGACGCTGACGATCGGTGAGGAGCCTGTGGATCTGGACGGCCTCAACTATCTGGCGGGGCAGACCGTGGATTTTGTCAATAAATCCGCGATGAACGGAACGATCCTTGCCCACACGGACGGGCAGGTACCCAACCTGATGGTAAAGATTCCGGAAGCGAATGAGTTTTATCTGGGACAGCTCTTCTATTTCTTTGAGTTTGCCTGCGGCGTATCCGGTTATATGCTGGGTGTGAATCCGTTCAATCAGCCGGGAGTGGAGAGTTACAAGAAGAATATGTTTGCTCTGCTCGGAAAGCCGGGATTTGAGGAACAGCGTGAGGCGTTGCTGAGAAGACTGTAGATCATGAAAAAGAAGATACGAAGAATACTGATGGTGGTCTGCGGCGCCGTCTTTGTCTTCTCGACCGGAGCTGCTCTGCGCGAAATGCTGGAGTACCGCGCCATAGATAAACTGTACGAGGAATCTGCGGCGGAGTATACCAGGGTGATAACGCAGGACAGTCCTCCGGAGGAGAAGGAAGAGAAGGAAGAAGAGGAGAAGGAGAAGGGCGTGCCGATCACGGTGGATTTCGAGGCGCTGCGAAAGATAAACGAGGACGTGGTGGGCTGGATCTACTGTGAGGGGACAAGAATCAACTACCCGGTGCTGCAGGGGGAGAATAATGAGTATTATCTGAACCACAACTATCGCATGTCAGAGGACCGGGCAGGCTCCATTTTCGTGGAAATGAGGAATACAAGGGGCTTTGCGGACGCCAACACGATCATCCACGGCCACCATATGAAAAACGGAGCCATGTTCGCCACACTGAGCGACTGGGCGGATCAGGCTTACTATGAGGAGCATCCGATAATGTGGCTTCTGACGCCGGAGCAGAATTATCAGATTGTTCTGTTCAGCGGGTATACGACGAAAGCGGTATCGAATACATACCGGATCTTTCGGGCGGACTGCCCTGAGTTCGAGGAGTATCTGCAGGAAGCCGTGGCAGATTCGGACTTCACTGCCGATGTGGAGATAGATTCGAAGGAAAAGTTTGTCGTCCTCTCCACCTGTGTATATTATTTTGAGGATGCGAGGTATGTGTTGCACGGGATGCTGGTGCCGTATAATGAGTAAGAGCAAACGCAGATGGGCAGACTAAAGGAACTTATCTGCTCTGCGATATACCATCACGATGACAAGCTCGTGGCGGACAGCCCAATGGACGAGGTTTTGAAGGATGCGGATGTCATTCATCACTGCATGAATGATTTGTCGAAGCCTGTGAAGGAGAAGGAGCATGCACGGTTTGAGAGGCTATGTGCGGAGTTTGGGATGTGAGAAAATAAGCACGAATTAAAAGTTTCATTGTGTTGCATTTTTTATTGTCATCTGTGACATAATTACGCCATAATTGTGTCGCAGAAGGGAGTGAAGCATTATGCCGCTTTTTATGCCTATTTCCCCAATTTTAGCAGGCAGGTATGCTTCAATTCGGGGTTGCCATCATATACGGATGATATACCATCAAAAGGGATGTACCAAACTGCCTGCGAAGTCTTCTCGAAATGATACCATGGAACTTTTGCAGGTGTCTTTTTCCTGAGGGAAGCGGAAAGAAAAATGTGAAATAAGAGCGATAATATATAGGAAAAATGTGAATACTATAATTGTAATCGGAGGAATTTTGTGATAAAATAACGCTGTAAAGGGGGAAGCCTCTATGGAGCGACTGGCGAGAAAAATAGATTTAAGACTTTCGGAATGGAAAGAGAACCCAGACAGATACCCGCTGATTATCAAAGGTGCAAGGCAGATCGGAAAGACGGAGGCGATACGTCATTTTGCAAAGCAGAATTATCGCTTTGTGGTAGAAATCAACTTTGCACTGCAAAAACAGTACAAAGATATTTTCGACGATGGATTTGAAGTGGATACGATTTTAAAAAATATTTCGTTGAAAAATCCGTCGTTGGAATTTGTGCCGGGTGAAACGCTGCTGTTTTTCGATGAATTACAGGATTGTGTAAACTGTGCGACTTCCCTGAAGTCGTTTCGTGAAAATGGACGTTATGATGTAATATGTTCCGGTTCACTGATGGGCATCAACTACAGAGAAATAGAATCGAACAGCGTCGGTAACAAAGAAGATATTATCATGTATTCTCTGGATTTTGAGGAGTACCTGTGGGCAAAAGGCTATACCGGACCGCAGATAGAATCTCTGTACGAACATATGCATTCTCTGGAGCCCCTTTCCAGGGTAGAGTATGAAGTGATACTGGAAAATTTCAGGGAATATATGGTGTTGGGGGGGATGCCCGCAATCGTGTTTTCCTTTGTCTCGAAGAAAAATTACAGTGGCACATTGAAGATGCAGCAACAGATCCTGCTTGATTACGAAGAGGATATCACGAAATATGCGGAAGGCTTTGATAAGGCGAAAGTATTGAATACCTATCGCAAGATACCGGCATTTCTCGGGAAAGACAACAAGAAGTTTCAGATATCAAAGGTGGCAAAAGGGGCCAGAAACCGTGATTATATAGGGGCGATCGATTGGCTCGCCAATGCAGGAATCGTCAATGTATGTTACTGCATGGAACAACCGGAACTTCCGTTGAAGGGAAATTATCTCCCGGATCATTATAAAGTCTATTTTGCCGATACGGGCCTGCTTGTAGGATCACTGGATGAGGAAGCGCAGGAAGATTTACGCTATAATAAGAACTTTAACACATACAAAGGCGCTATCTATGAAAATGTTGTTGGAGATATGCTGGTAAAGCAGGGGTATTCTCTGTTTTTCTACAGGAATGAGAAGGGAACACTGGAAATAGACTTTTTTGTGCGGGATGCGAATTCCCTTGTACCGATAGAGGTGAAAGCGGGCGACTCGGCGACGGCTTCTTTAAATAATCTGATCAAAAAGGAAAAATACGCGGATATAAAGTACGGAGTCAAACTTGCGGATCGCAATATAGGATTTAACGGCCTGTTTTATACTTTTCCGTATTTTTTCACTTTTTTATTGAAACGGTTTCTGCGGGAAAAAACGGAACAGGACAAAAATGTTGCACATTAGGAATAAGCAAACCAGGAGGCGTGAGCCATGAATACCGTATTAAGTAGCTGCGGACAGCTATGCGGCTGCCCGGAAATCTTCAAAAAAAGTAGTAAATTTTTTGTCGTGGGCTTGATATACGGGTGCCGGACGCCATGCAGACTTTTGTAGATACGAAGCAGATGAATGAGGTGCTGCAGATCCAGCGCGATATTGTCCGCTCCTATGAGGATGATATGGCGTTCCTGCTGAAAGAACTGTGAGCGGACAGTTCAATCTTAGATATGGCCAATGTGAAAGGCAGCCCGTTGATGGCTGCCTTTTTTAAAACAACTGTTTTACTTCCCGCTCACCTGATCAAACACCTTTGTGATCTCCTCCCCGGGAGCCGGTGTCAGCAGACTGACAACGACATTGAAGACACAGGCGATAATAAAAGCGGGCAGCAGTTCATAGATATTGAAGGCGCCGCCCAGCTTTGCGATGCCGAATTTCCAGACAAAGATCATGACGCCGCCGGAGATCATGCCAGCCAGAGCGCCCCATTTGTTGGAGCGCCTCCAGAACAGCGCGAGGAGGACAACGGGGCCGAAGGTCGCGCCGAAGCCCGCCCAGGCGAAGGATACGATCCGGAACACGGAGCTGTTCGGATCTCTTGCCAGAAAGATACCGATCACGGCGATGGCGATGACAGTGATCCTCGCGATAGACATCGCCGTTTTGTCTTTCAGCTTGACGCCGAAGAAGTCCTGCATGATATTCTGAGAGATGCCGGAGGCCGCGGTCAGAAGCTGGGAGTCCGCGGTGGACATCGTGGCGGCGAGAATGCCGGCCATAATAATGCCGGCGATCAGCGCAGGGAAGACACCGAAATTGCTCAGATAACCGGCGATCCGGATGATGATCGTCTCGGAATCTTCGAGGGCGGGGAGGACGCCCGCCTTTGTCATGCCGTAGCCGATGATGCCGATCAGCACGGCCACCGCCATGGAGATGACCACCCATACGGAGGCGACTCTTCTGGATAACGACAGCTTTTCCTCATCCTCGATGGCCATGAAGCGCAGCAGGATATGGGGCATACCGAAATAGCCGAGCCCCCAGGCGAGCATGGACACCATCATCAGCGGTGTGTATGGGGAGGCGCTGTTCGTGTCCGCCAGGTAAGTCTGCGTGAAACTCAGATAACCAGGCAGAGCTTTCGCATTTTCGATCACAGCGGCAGTTCCGCCCGCCTGAACCACACCGAATCCGATCACGATGAACAGCGCGATCGTCATGATGATACTCTGGATCAGGTCCGTGGTGCTGACCGCCAGGAAGCCGCCGAATGCACAGTAGGTCACGATGATCACGGCGGAGACGATCATCGCCACCATGTAGTTCATGCCGAAGAGCGTGCTGAACAGTTTGCCGCAGGCGGAAAAACCGGATGCGGTGTAGGGGATGAAGAAGATAATGATGATCACGGCGGCAATGGCGGTCAGGATGTTTTTCTGATCGCCGTAGCGTTTTGCGAAAAAGTCCGGGATCGTGATGGCGCCTACCGCATGGGAATAACGGCGGATCTTCTTGGAGACGATCAGCCAGTTCAGATAGGTGCCGGCAGCCAGCCCGATCACGGTCCACCCCACGTCGGCGAGACCGGACAGATAGGCAAGCCCGGGAAGCCCCATCAGCAGATAGCTGCTCATGTCGGAAGCTTCCGCGCTCATGGCGGTGACGAAGGGACCGAGAGTTCTTCCGCCCAGATAAAAATCATCCGTATTGGAATTCTTTTTGGAAAAAGCGATGCCTATGTACAGCATACCGCACAGATAGATCACAATAGCCAGAATGATACAGCTTTGCGTCAACATAGTAAACTCCTCCTTTTCTGCATCTTTATACAAATCTTTCACAGTTTAGCACACTAAAGCGCATTTGTCAAAATCGGTGTCGGATAATTGACAAGAATACCCGGAATGGGTAGAGTAGGAGTAAAGGGTTTTCACCGACACATATGGAGGAACCGGAAAACATTATGACTGCGGAAAAAATAAAGTACCCCCTGAAAAATAAACTGATCGTGCTGGTGGTCGTGGCGATGGTGCCGATCCTCTACGTCGCGATCTATCTGATCATGGCGCTTCTCAACTACAGCCGCGCCTACGACCAGATCGTGAGCAGCATGACCGTCGCGAACAACTACAATATGAACTTCAAGGAGGAGATCGATGAGAGCCTCTATAAACTGGTGGTCAGCAATGTGACGTTTGACACGGTGGACGAGGACGGCACGCTGAAAAATCCCTATACTCTGATCGATGAGCTCAGAATGGAGGGCAGCAGACTGTTGACGATCACGACGGACCGGGAGAGCCGGGTGTGGCTGCAAAGCCTTCTGCGCAACCTGGACACGCTGGAGGACAGGGTGGATGACGTCAGGGAGAACCAGGAGTCGGAGGGGGAATACGAAAAAAATACGGACATGCTGTACAACGATATCTATATTCTGACGGAACTGATACAGGATGATATACAGTATTATATCTATTATCAGACCAGAACGATCGAACAGCTGAAGGTACAGTTGAACACGGAAGTGGAACATGTGATCTTAATCAGCGTCCTGATGGGCGGCTGTATTGTCGCCTCGGTGATTTTGATCACCAGCGCTATTCTGAACAGTATCACGAAACCGATCCAGGAGCTGTGTCGGATCACCAGTCAGATAGCGGAGGGCAATTTTTCCCATCGGGCGAAGATGCAGACGGAGGATGAGCTGGAGGTACTATCGGACAGTGTGAACGACATGTCGGAGAATCTGGAAGTAATGGTGCACCAGATCAAGGAGGACGAGCGGAAAATGCGGCATGCGGAGCTTCGGCTTTTGCAGGAGCAGATCAACCCCCATTTCCTTTACAATACGTTAGACACGATCGTCTGGCTGATAGAGGGGGACGATCCGGATAAAGCGGTGGACGTGGTCGTAGCGCTGTCCGAATTTTTCCGGCTGGTGCTGAGCAAGGGAAAAGAGTATATCTCGATCCGGGAGGAGGAACAGCATATACGGGGATACCTGGAGATCCAGCAGGTGCGCTATAGGGATATCCTGGACTATGAGATCGCTATCGATCCGGAGCTGTACCAGTATAAGATATTGAAGCTGACCCTGCAGCCCCTGGTGGAAAATTCCTTATATCACGGCATAAAATATAAACGGGCAAAGGGAAAGATCTGGATCACAGGGGAGATGGAGAGATCGGAGGAGAACAGGATCCTGCTGTGCGTGCGGGACAACGGCGTGGGGATGGATGAGGCCGAGCTGAAACGGCTGCAGACAGAGATCGGCAGACCGTGCAAGGAGACGGAGAAGGGATTCGGACTTGCCAACGTCAATGAGCGCATCCGTATGAATTTCGGGATGGAATACGGGATGACGATAGAATCGGAAAAGGGAAAAGGCACAAAAGTCAGTATTGTGATCCCCGCGGTAAAACTGCATGAAAAATCATCGGGAGAACTGTTGCAGGAAAATATAAGAACGGATAAAAAAGAGGAAGACAGATGAAAAGGGCAGTGGAGATATTAAAAAAGATCATTTTCGGACATGTTGGAATCTGCATTTTGCTGCTCTGCGTCCTGCCGCTTGTCTTTATCAGCCACGGGCTTTATCGGGGGATCGAGATAGAACAGAGTCCTGCCGACTCGGAGATGGAAGACCTGATCGTGGTGGGATTTTCTCAGCTGGGGAGCGAGTCGGGCTGGAGAACGGCGCATACGCGCTCGATTCAGGAGGCGCTGACGAAAGATGCGGGCTATTTTCTGATCTATAACAATGCGAGGCAGACCCAGGAAAACCAGATCAAGACGATCCGGAGTTTTATCTCTCAGCGCGTGGACTATATCGTGTTTGCGCCGGTGATAGAGAGCGGCTGGGATACGGTGCTGCAGGAGGCGAAGGATGCCGGAATTCCTGTTATTGTTATCGACCGAATGGTGGATGTAAAGGATGAATCCCTCTACACGACATGGATCGGTACCGACGCCAGGGAGGAAGGGAAAAAGGCGGGGATATGGTTAGAGCAATATCTGAGAAAAAGGAACAGGCAGTCGGAAAATATCAATATCGTGGTGCTGCAGGGGACGATCGGTTCCACGGCGCAGATCGGCAGAACGGAGGGGTTTGAAGAGATCGCGGAGCGCCATGAGAACTGGTATATCCTGGAGTCGGCTTCGGCTGATTTTACGGCCACAAAGGGGAAGGAAGTCATGCGGGAGATGCTGCACCGCTATCCGAGCATCGATGTGCTGGTGTCCCAGAACGATGATATGACGATGGGAGCTATCGAGGCGATGCAGGAGGCGGGTGTCAGCTTTGGGGAACGCGGGAAGGTGACGGTCCTTTCCTTTGACGCGATCCGGGACGCGCTGGAGATGGTGGACGAAGGGCTGATCAATGTGGATATCGAGTGTAATCCGGTGCAGGGTATTTACGTCGACAGTATCATAAAGAAGCTGGAAAACGGAGAGCCGGTGGAAAAGAGTTATATAGTCGAGGAAAATATATTTACAAAGGAGAATGTCGCTGAGTTTTTGGACAGCAGGACATATTAACAATTTATCCGGAAGAGGGAAGACATATGCTGAAGGTATTTTTGGTGGAAGATGAGAGTATTGTCAGAGAGGGACTGAAAAAGAATATCCCCTGGCAGGAGTATGGATATCAGTTCATGGGGGAAGCCAGCGACGGAGAGATGGCGCTGCCGATGATAAGGAAGATACGTCCGGATGTGCTGATCACGGATATTAAGATGCCGTTTATGGACGGATTGGCGTTGAGCCAGATCGTGACGCAGGAGATACCGGATATCCGAATCATTATTATCAGCGGCTACGATGAATTTGAGTATGCCCAGCGGGCGATCCGCGTGGGTGTGGAGCAGTACCTGCTAAAGCCGATCACGAGAGGGGCCCTGCGGAAGGTGCTGCTGGAGATCCGGGAGAAGATCGAGACGGAGAAGGAGCAGAAAAACTATCTGGAGACATTTCAGAATGAGATGAAGGAGTACGAAGATTATTCCCGCAGAAGCTTTCTGGAAAAGGTGTTTGGGGGGGTTCTCTCCGTCCAGCAGATTTATGAGGAGGCGGCGAAACTTTCCCTGGAACTGGATGCGCCCTGCTATAATCTGGTGCTTTTGAGTCTGCAGGCAAAACATCGGAACCCGGAGATCGCGGTGAGCGAACCTGAGGGAATCAACCGGGTCAGGGAAGCGCTGCTGCGGTTCTTTATGCGGTTTCCGGAGTATCTGGCATTTCGCTGGAATATCAGTCTGTACGGGATCCTGATAAAAGGTGAGACGGAGAGGATGGAGGAGCTGGAGCAGCGCTGTATCGCCAACATAGAAAAAATATGTAAGGAAGAAGAATTTTCGATGGAGTGGTACGCGGCGATCGGCAGACCGGTGGAGCGGCTCTCCCTTTTGCCGGAGTGCTATACGAAGGTGAATCATATTCTGGCTCACCGTTTTTTTAATCCGCAGCAGCATATTCTGACGGAGAAAGACGCGGTGGAATTTCTGCCGGGGAAAGATACCAAAAGTTTTGAGTCCGTGGACAGCGCGAAGGTAAACCCGGAAATTATACAGGGATTTTTGAGGGAGGGCAAGCAGGAGGAGATAGAAGATTTTGTGAACGGTTATCTGGCGGGGGTGAAAGATGCGCTGGAATCCAGATTGTTTCGGGATTACCTGCTGTTAAACGTGCGCTTTACGACCGTGAACTATATGGAGATGCTGAGAATAAGTAAAGAGGAACTGTTGGCGGAGGACGACAATGAGAAAGTGCGGGAGGTTTCCGTGAACAGCAGGGATATATACGGTTATATACAGGAACTTCTGGAGCGGGCGTTAATTCTCAGGGACAGGGAGAGCGAGAACCAGGGCAAGAAGGTGTTAAAGAAAGGACTGGAATATATCGAGGAGAACTTCAGCGAAGATACGCTCTCCCTGAACAGCGTGGCCGGGGCGATCGGGGTCAGCGGCAATTATTTCAGCAGTGTTTTCAGCCAGGAGATGCAGATGACGTTCATTGAATATGTCACGAAAAAGCGGATGGATAAAGCGAAGAAACTGCTGCGCCAGAGCGAGATGCACTCCGGCGATATCGCGGCGGAAGTCGGGTATAAAGACCCCCATTATTTCAGTTTTGTCTTTAAGAAGACGGTGGGCTGCACGCCGAGGGAATACAGAAACGGAAAGTAGGAGCCTGCCGGGGATGAGCTATCCGGATGCAGGGCCGCAGCTTCGCTTTATATCGAGATGCCAGGGAATCTTCTGAGAGGAAACGGGAAATCCCTTTATCAATTTCAGGATATTTTCGGCGATGATCATCCCCATCTCGTGATTTTTGTGGGACAGGGAAGTGATCTGCACGGAGGAGAGTTCGCTGAGATAGGTATTGTCAAAACAGACGACACTGATGTCCTCCGGGACCCGCAGATTTTTATAGGAAAGTTCTTTGATCAGCCAGTAGGCGATCTCATCATTGTAGCAGATGACAGCGGTGGAACCGTTTAACTGTTTGCTTACAAATTCGGACAAAAAACCGGTGTCCTGCCTTTTCTGCAGCGCGGTGAGCTGTGCGGTGTCAAAAAAGCAGACGCAGTCCTCCGAAAAAGGGATATTTTCATCCCGCAGAGCAGACAGAAATCCGAAATAACGCTCACTTCCCTGGATGTCGTCCGCCTTGAAGATGCCGGCCGTTTTTTTATGGCCGAGAGAGGCAAGATATTTCCCCAGGTAATAGCCGCCGCCGTAATTATCATCCTTTATGGAGGGAAAATCCGGCAGGTTGGAATAGTTCCCATGGAAAAACAGGACGGGAATGTTTTTTTCCGCCAGTCGGTTGTACAGATCCAGATTCGGCGTCGGAAATCCCGTCTTACAGCCTTCGCTCAATATACCGCGGACAGGGTGGGCGAGGAGATGCTGCAAAATCTCCCTTTCTCTGGAGATCCGATTTTCGGTCGTGCAGACGGTGAAGGAAAATCCCTGCGCCTGCAGCGCACCGCGCAGGTCGGCGAGAAGAGCGGGATAGATGTATTCCGTGTCGGAGCAGATCAGGATGGCTACGGTATTTTTTCCTGCCGTGCCGGAAAGCCCGGTGGCGTAGGAACCGCTGCCCTGCCGTTTTTCTATTAAATGCTCCTGTTCCAGAACAAAGAGCGCTTTTCGAACGGTCTGCCGGCTTACACCGTATTTCCGGCAGAGCTGCGCTTCGGTGGGAAGTTTAAAGATATCGCCGTTATTTTCGTCGATCAGATTTTTTAACAGGTTTGCGAGCCTTATATATTTTGCGGGCATAGGGAATATTTCCTCCGGTATTATAAATAAAATAACATATTTGAAGAACGCCATCAAGAAAAGGTAAAAATTTCTCTTTTTTCCGGGTAAAGTTTAAAAAATTCAATATTTTTCCGGATGCATTTCTTATTTTGGGCAATTTGGCATATATTTTACGGGGGGAATCTCTCCCGGAAAATCTTTGAAATAAGTAAAAATCATAAAAAATCATACAGAATCATAAAAAATTCAACTTCTTCAGCAAAATTTGTATCATAAAATGTCATAATAGACAAAAATTTGTATTGTTTAGATGTACGAAATCATATATAATGCACAAAAAGTGCTTGCCTGTAAATTGTAAATCGGTTAAAGTAAAATTACGGAAACAGAAAAACTGTTCCGGCGCAAAAAAAAATATTCATTAGGGAGGAAAAAAAATGAAGAAAAAAATTGCGTTATTATTGGTTGCTGCAATGACAGTTTCCAGTTTGGTTGCATGTGGCGGCGCAGCGGAAGAAGAAGCTCCGGCAGCAGCTACAGAGGAAGTGGAAGCTCCGGCAGAGGAGGAAGCAGCTCCGGCAGAAGAGGAAGCAGCTACAGAGGAAGCGGCTCCGGCAGCAGACGGTGAAGTTGTCACAGTAGGTTTTGCACAGGTTGGTCACGAGTCTGACTGGCGTGCAGCTAACACAAAGAACTATCAGGATACTTTCAGTGCAGAAAACGGCTATGAGTTATCTTTCGTAGACTGCGACAATGACCATGCAGTTCAGATCGAGACAGTTCGTGGCTTTATCGAGCAGGAACTTGACTACATCTGCATCGCTCCGATCCAGTCCGCTGGTTGGGACACCGTTCTCCAGGAGGCACAGGACGCAGGTATCCCTGTACTGATCGTTGACCGTGCGGTTGACGCTGCTGACACTCTGTACACAACAGCTCTCGGCTGCGACATGATCGCTGAAGGTGAGGCAGCTGGTAACTGGCTTGCTGAGTACCTGGATGGCGCAGATGCAAACATCCTCGTTATCGAAGGTTCCGTTGGCGCATCCGCTACACTTGGCCGTACAGAAGGCTTCAACAACATCGTAGCTCAGAACTCCAACTGGAAAGTTCTCGACTCTCAGTCCGGTGACTTCACACAGGCAGGCGGACAGGAAGTTATGGAGTCCTTCATTAAGACCTACGGCGCAGGCAACTTCAACGTAGTTGTATGCCAGAACGATAACGAAGCATACGGCGCAATGGACGCTATGGATGCGGCAGGTATTACATATGGTGTTGACGGCGATGTACAGATCATCTCCTTCGATGCTACACACGACGGACTTCAGTACACACTGGACGGCAAGATCACATGTAACGTAGAGTGCAATCCTCTGCAGGCAGGTTTCGCTGAGGAAGTTATCAAGAAACTGGAAGCCGGCGAAGAAGTTGACAAGTGGACACTGGTTGAGGATCAGGCTTTCGTAGCACCTGGTATCGAGAGCCAGTACGCAGTAACCATGAGCCAGGAAGTTCTGGATGGTCGTGCTTACTAAGATAGAGAAAAAACTCTGATGTAAAAAAATAAAAAGTCGTAAAGGGGGAGAGGATCCCGGGGAAACTTGGGGTTTCTCCCCTTTACGCATTGTGACGGAAAAAACTGGCGGAAGCAAGAATCATTACCTGGGAAGAAAACTCTGGAAGGAGACGTCTACATGGAAAATAATGTTGTTTTGAGTATGAAAGGAATCTGTATGACATTCCCCGGTGTAAAAGCGTTGGAAAATGTGGATTTCAACTTGAAAAAAGGCGAAATTCGTGCGCTCATGGGGGAAAATGGGGCAGGAAAGTCCACACTGATCAAGTGTCTTACTGGGGTAAACAAGTTTGAGGCGGGAGAAATCTATCTGGACGGCATCAGTGGTCCGATCGTGAACAAGGACACGATGGATGCCCAGAAAAAAGGTATTTCCACGGTTTATCAGGAGGTAAACCTCTGTCCGAACCTCTCCGTGGCGGAGAATCTGTTCATCGGCAGGGAGCCGATGACGAAGATCGGCACGGTAAACAGAAAGAAAATGAATGAGATGGCAACAAAGCTGATGAAGGATCTGGATCTGGATGTCGATGTGACACAGAATCTGGAGGAGTATTCGCTGGCTTTGCAACAGATGATAGCGATCGCCCGGGCGGTGGATATGGACTGCAAGGTGCTGATCCTGGATGAGCCCACGTCTTCACTGGACGACAACGAAGTGGCGAAACTTTTCGGCATGATGAGAAGGCTTCGCGAGCAGGGAGTAGGGATCGTCTTTGTAACTCATTTCCTGGAGCAGGTATACGAGGTATGCGACGGTATCACCGTTCTCAGAAACGGTACGCTCGTTGGAGAGTACAGTATTGAGGAGCTGCCCCGTGTAAAACTGGTGGCGGCTATGATGGGAAAAGATTTTGACGATCTGGCAAGCATCAAACCGGAGGGAAGCGGTGACAAATCCAAAGAACCGTTGGTGATCGAGGCGAAGGGATTGAGCCATTCCGGAACGATCAAGCCTTTCAATCTGGATATACATAAAGGGGAAGTGATCGGTCTGACCGGACTTCTCGGCAGCGGCCGTACGGAACTGGCCCGTGTTATCTACGGCGCGGACAGAGCCCAGACCGGCACACTGAAGGTGAAGGGCGAGGAAGTAAATATCAAGAACCCGATCGATGCGATGAATCTCGGCATGGGACTTCTGCCGGATGACAGAAAGGCCGAGGGCATTATCGGCGATCTGTCCGTGCGGGAGAATATCATTCTCGCCATGCAGGCAAAGTCAGGTATCTTTAAGAAGATACCGATGGCGAAACAGATCGAGATCGCGGATAAGTTTATCGAGATGCTTCAGATTAAAACGGCGAGCAGAGAGACTCTGATCAAACAGCTCTCCGGCGGAAATCAGCAGAAGGTTATTCTGGCCAGATGGCTGGCGACAAATCCGGATTTCCTGATTTTGGATGAGCCCACCCGAGGTATTGACATCGGAACAAAGACAGAGATCCAGAAGCTGGTGATCAAACTGGCGGAGGAGGGAACGAGCGTGATCTTTGTATCCTCCGAGATCGAGGAGATGCTCAGAACCTGTAACCGTATGGCAGTCCTCAGAGACGGTGCGAAGGTCGGAGAGATCAGCGGCGAAGAGTTGTCTCAGGAAGGTGTCATGAAGGCAATTGCGGGAGGTGCTAAATAATGGATAAAATCAAAAAAATTACAAAGATGAAGCTGTTCCTGCCGATCTTCAGTATGATACTCGTCATGATGATCAACGTGGTGTACGATATCGCCACAGGAAATGCTCCGCTCAGCTTCTTTTCTATCAGTATCAACAACGGTATTTTATACGGACGTCTGATCGACGTATTGAACCGCGGCAGTGAGGTAGCGATTCTTGCGATCGGCATGACTCTGGTGGTATCGGCTTCGGCGGGGACGGATATTTCGGTGGGATCCGTGATGAGCTTATCCGGCGGCCTGTGCTGTATGCTGCTTGCGGGATACGGTGTGACCAATGTGGACCAGTACAATGTTCCCCTCTGGGTGGGAATGCTGGCCGGTGTGGCGATCGCATGTGTCTGCGGTCTGTTCAACGGATTTCTGGTGGCATATATGAATATTCAGCCGATGGTAGCTACGCTGATCCTTTGGTCTGCAGGCAGGGCGATCGGACTGCTTCTGTGCAACAGCAATATCGTGTATGTGCGTGTGCCTTCCTTCCAGTTCTTCGGGGCGTACTGCGGTATCGTTCCGACACCGATCATCATCGCGGCAGTCTGTGTGGCGATCGCTTCGATCGTGCTCAAGACGACGGCGCTGGGCACGTATATTCAGAGCGTCGGCATCAATAAAAAGGCATCCAGAATTTCCGGTTTCAATTCCGCGAAGATCATTCTGCTCTGCTATGTGATCTGCGGTCTGTGCGCAGGCATCTCCGGACTGGTTGCGACCTGCAGGATCTATTCTGCAGATACCAATAACATCGGTCTGAACATGGAGCTGGATGCTATCCTCGCGGTAGCGCTGGGCGGTAACAGCCTTGGCGGAGGTAAGTTTAACCTGGCCGGTTCCATCATCGGCGCTTACACGATTCAGGCGATCACTACGACACTGTACGCTCTGGGTGTTTCTTCCGCTCAGGCTCCTGTGTTCAAGGCTATCGTGGTTATCCTGATCGTGGTAATCCAGTCACAGCCTGTGAAGGATTATTTCAAAAAACTGTCCTCTAAAAAGGCAGCGGCAAAGGAGGCGGTGCAGGCATGAAAAAATTAAAAGTGAGTGGAAATAATATACTGCTTGCCATCACGGTGGCACTGTTTGTTATCATGTATCTGGGCGGCTGTATCGTCTACGCAGATAAAGGATTTACACATTTTCAGACATTTTTGAATGTTCTGATCAATAACGCGGGCCTGATTGCCGTGGCGGCCGGTATGACCTGTGTAATGCTGACGGGCGGCATCGATATCTCCGTCGGTTCCCTGATCGCTATGGATTGTATGTTTCTGGCGGTAGGTATGGAGACATGGGGAATGAAGAGCCCGGTTCTGATGATCATGGTTCTGGTGATCGGAGTGGTGTTCGGTCTGGTGCAGGGATTCTGCGTGGCGTATCTGGAGATCCAGCCGTTTATCGTGACAATGGCGGGTATGTTCTTTGCCAGAGGTATGACCGCCGTGATCTGTAAGGATCAGGTGAGTATTGTCTCCGACAAGCTCTTTACGGCGATCTCCAACGCGAAAATCAGCATTCCTTTCGGTGGTTATGAAAACAAAAAGGGAATCTATCAGGTTCCGTTTATACGTCCCACAGTCATTGTAGCGCTGCTTGTCGTAGTTCTGGTCTATCTGATGTTAAAATATACCAAGTTTGGCAGAAGCATCTATGCGGTGGGCGGCAATCAGGTATCGGCTACACTGATGGGATTGAATGTAAAAAAGACAAAATTGCTGACATACACTCTGAGCAGCTTTTTGACGTCAATCGGCGGTATTTGCTACTGCCTGAATACGATGTGCGGTACGACAACGCAGGCGTCGGGACTTGAGATGGACGCGATCTCGTCCTCGGTCATCGGCGGAACGTTGTTGACCGGCGGTGTGGGCAATGTCCTGGGCTCCCTCGTGGGCGTGCTCATCAACGGTACGATTTCGACCCTGGTAAAGACCAATGGTAAGCTGGTGAGCTCCTGGGCGAACATTATTACGGCTATCCTGTTGTGTTTCTTTATTCTTCTGCAGGCAGTTTTTGCCAAGATTAAGGAAAGCAAAAAAGCATAGAGCTGATAGCATAACATTATTTTCCGGCGGGGACCTGCTTTTTACGGGCAGGTCCCCGCCATGTTGCGAAAAAACTGTGAAAAATCCATAAAATCCTTGACAAACAGGGCAAACCCCACTATAAATATATAGAGACTGTTTTTTCGGAAAACAGAGGTTTTTCCGGGAAAAGTCGAGAAACCATGAGGAGTTATATAGGAGGATTTAACATGAACAAAATGGAGTTAGTTGCAGCAATTGCTGATCAGGCTGAAATTTCCAAAAAGGACGCTGAGAAGGCATTGAAGGCTTTCACAGATGTGGTTGCTGATGAACTGAAAAAAGGTGGGAAGGTTCAGCTGGTAGGCTTCGGTACTTTTGAGGTATCCGAGAGAGCTGCAAGAGAAGGCCGCAACCCTCAGAGTGGTAAAGTAATGCAGATCGCTGCATCCAAGGCACCTAAGTTTAAAGCTGGAAAAGCATTAAAGGACATGCTGAACGCATAAATTGCTACACACTGAAAAGAAAGCCCGGGCAATGCTGTCCGGGCTTTATCGATATTTTAAAAGATTGAGGAGAGAGATGAGATTAGATAAATATTTAAAGGTATCGAGGCTGATCAAAAGGCGCACCGTAGCAAACGAAGCCTGCGACGCCGGCAGGGTGTTGATCAACGAGAAAGCGGCCAAGGCAGGGACGGCGGTGAAAGTGGGGGACATTATCACGATTCAGTTTGGCTCTAAAGAGGTTAAGGTGGAAGTGTTAGATGTCTCCGAAGTGGTGCGAAAGGAAGAGGCAAAGGAGATGTACCGCTATCTGTAGGTCTTCTGTAAATCTGTAAGATTTTGGCATCAGATGGACGTCCCATTCATATACTGTTTCAGAAGGGAACAGCATTTTATACCATCGGAGTATTTGGAGAGGGAGGAATGGGATGGAAGATTTAAACAGCGGTTATAACGGAAGATCACAACTGCGGACACACAAGATCGTGCTCTCCGGCAGAAAGACCTGTACGATCACAGGTGTGAACGATGTGCTTTCTTTTGATATCAATGAAGTGTTGCTGGAGACGGAACAGGGTATGCTGATGATCAAGGGATCCGAACTTCATGTCAGCAGACTTTCTCTGGACAAGGGCGAAGTGGATGTGGACGGGAGCGTGGACTCTCTGACTTACTCCGATTCCGCTGGAGCCAGAGAGAAGACGGAGTCCTTTTTCTCCAGGCTGTTTCAATAGGGGAAGGCGATATGAGTGAACTGGTGACTACGGAGTTCGCGCTGTTTCTGTATGCCGCGTATTTTGGCGCCGAGATCGCGTTTATTTATGATCTGATTCGCATTTTCCGGAAGGTCGTGGGGCATAACAGGCTGGCAATGGCTTTTGAGGATTTTCTGTACTGGCTCTGGACGGGAATGAAAGCTTTTCTGATGCTCTATGAGTATCACAACGGCAGCCTGCGCTTTTATACGATATTGGGAGTCTGTATCGGTATTTTTGTGTATACGGTGTCCATAGGGACCCTCTTTGTAAAATACAGTGCACGGTTTTTAAACAGGACAAAGGCGGAAGCGTTCAAAGCGGCGGGGAAGGCCGGAAAAAAGGCGGAGAGCATACTGGATAAGCCCAGGCGCGCAGTCCGATCGAAATGGTATGCCCTGAGAGTGTTGTGGGGCGGAAAGTGCAGGTATTTTTGCAGAATTCTAAAAAAGAAGTTGACGGTATTTTGTAAAATGATTAGAATAGTATTATGTAAACACTGAAAGGAGGCTGCTATGGCGAGGAGAAGAGCGGCGTATCAGAAGCCAAAACAGAATAGATTTGCCATGATACTTGTCACGTTGGTACTGTTCATGCTGATTGTTGCAGTAAACTTTCGGAAAGCGGAACTGAAAGAGAGACAGGCGATATACCAGGCGAAGCAGGAAGAGCTGCAGAGGAAGATAGACCAGGAGGAAGCGCGGGCGGAAGAGATTAAGGAGTAT
Organism: bacterium 1XD8-76; assembly: GCA_003611955.1. Lineage (GTDB taxonomy): Bacteria > Bacillota > Clostridia > Lachnospirales > Lachnospiraceae > 1XD8-76. The sequence continues at coordinate 292,163 of RAZE01000001.1, read as the reverse complement.
GAGAAATATACACAGACTCAGAAATATATTGAGGACATGGCGAAGGAAAAATTAGGGCTTGTGTATGAGGATGAGATCGTTTTTAAGACGGAAGGAGAATGAGCTGTCCGGAGGCGGGCAGCTTTTTTTGTGCCCCCTTTTACGATTCACATTGATTTATAAGAAGTTCCAGTGCAGTTTTTGTCGGAAAAAACTCGGGATTACGGGTGCATTTTTGACAAATACCGCGCTTTCTTTTTGGCTATAATCATCACACCGTATATCTGCGGAACTTATATCAGGAGGCGTGATCACTATGGAGACAACGATATTACAGGATTACGAAAGGCAAAGATTTTTGGAATATGCGGATTCTTTTCGGGAACTGGCAGATTCTTTTCAGAATTTTAATGTGGAGGAGAGGCTTGAGGAACAGCCGGTGGAAGCGGAGGAGAGACAGCTCATCCTCTGGGAGCGGCAGCTCATGGAACAGCGCTTTGTGTTTGCGGGGCAGCTGCAGGAGATGTCCCGCATGTTGTTCAACATCGCGAGCAATAAGAGAAAGGTGGAGAAGATCAGTGAGAAAAAGTACAGGCAGCTTACGCGGGAGATGAAGAGCGAGGGCATTCTTGTGGGAGATCTTTTTTACATACGGGCCCAGGACGGGCACCGGGAGTACAGTGTTCAAATGAAAACGGCAAAGCCGGTCAGTATCTCTTCGGATGATGTGGCGGGGCTTTTGGCGGTGTTGCTGGATGTCCGCCTTGTCCCTCACAGAAACTGTGGATTTTTTCTCTCGCAGGAGTGGAATACCTATCTGTTTCAGGAGGAGCCATCCTACCATGTGCTGACCGGGACGGCAAAGGCGATCAAGCAGACAGAGACGGTCTCGGGGGACTGTTTTGAGATATTTGATTACGGGGAGGGAAATGTGGCTGTTCTGCTCTCGGACGGAATGGGCGCGGGGGAGAGCGCCCTGAAGAGCAGTTCCATGGCGGTGGATCTGATGCAGCGTTTTTTGGAGGCAGGTTTCTCTGTGGACGCGGCGATGCGGCTGATCAACGGCGTCCTTCTGACGGGGGGAGCGGGGAGGAACACTTCGACGATAGACTGCTGCAATATTGATCTGTATCAGGGGACATGCCATTTTTATAAGGTGGGGGCGGCGCCTTCTTACTTAAAGAGGGATAATCTGGTGGAGCAGATCTCCTCGAGAAATCTTCCGCTGGGGCTTGTGGAGGAGCCGGAGCGAGAGTCCGTGATACGGTATCTGGAGGACGGAGATTATATTATTCTGTTGTCGGACGGTGTGGTGGATGCCATGAATCAGGGCGTGGGGGAGGCGGCGCTGCCGGAGATCATCAGCCGCTTCCAGACCAGGAATCCCAGCGAGCTCGCCAACGATATTCTGGGTTATGTGCTGCGCCAGAGCAGGGGGGAAGTGCGGGATGATATGACGGTAATTGTGACCGGATTCTGGGAGAGCGCCAGATAGGAAACACTTGCTTTTTAGAAGAGTTTACTATACATTAAAATCATGGATGTACAAGAAAAGGTAAAAATTTTTATAGAAAAGCAGGGACTGATCCGGGAGGGAGATAAAGTTCTACTGGGGCTGTCCGGGGGAGCGGATTCGGTATGTCTGTTTTACCTGCTGCTTGCGATCCGGGAGGAACTCGGCTTTACCCTGCGGACGGCCCATGTGCACCACGGTATCCGCGAGGAGGCGGGGGAGGACGCAGCCTTTGCGGCGGCGCTCAGCGAAGGGGAAGGAGTCCCCTGCTATCTGTTCCGGGAGGATGTGCCTGCCTTTGCGAAAGGGCAGGGACTCAGCGAGGAGGAGGCGGGCAGGATGCTGCGCTATCGGAATTTTCGGGAGTGCCTGAAAAGGTGGGAGGAGGAATCCTCCGGGCAGGATGCCTTTCACTCGTCGTTTAAGATCGCCACGGCGCACCACGAGAATGACCAGGCGGAGACAGTCCTGTTCCAGCTTTTTCGCGGCAGCGGTCTGACGGGACTGCGCGGAATCCTTCCGCAGCGGGGAGATATCATCCGTCCCCTGCTCTGTCTCTCCAGGGCTGAGATAGAGGATTATCTGAGAGATAGAGGGGCGGCATGGCGTGAGGACAGGACCAACGCTCTCCCCAATTACAGCAGAAATAAGATCAGACAGCAGATACTTCCCTATGTGGAGAGGGAGATCTGTCCTCAGGCGGCGGCCCATATCGGAAATACGGCCCGGATCGTGCGGGAAGCGGAATGCTATATCAGAAGTCAGGCAAGTGCCGCCTGTCGGAGGATCGTGGCGGAGAGAGAGGATATCCTTGTCTTTGATATTGCCTCTTTACTGCGGGAAGATGTGTTTTTGCAGAAACAGATTCTTCTGCATAAACTGGAAAAAATTCTGCCCACCCGGAAAGATATCGGCGCGGTACATGTCGAGGATATGGTGGAACTGACAAAAAAACAGGGAAATGGGGAGCTCTGTCTGCCGGGGGGCCTGCGGGCGAGAAAAGTATACGGAAAGCTTCTGCTTTATCCGAAGGAGCGGGAGAGGGAGGCGGAGAAGATCTTCCTCTCCCAGGATAGGAGGGGATTTCTGACCGGGGATAGGAAGCCGGAGATCACGGCGGAACGGATCGACCTCTCCGATGAGAAAGCGATAAAAGAGCGTCTCGGAATTCGCGATATTTCGGAAATCATAGATTGTATTCCACAAAAAACGTATACGAAATGGTTCGATTATGATAAAATAGAAACATCGTTTTCTGTCAGGCACTGTGAAAGCGGAGATTATCTGACGATAGATGAGCGGATGAATCGCAAGAGTCTGCGGCGCTATATGATAGAAAACAAGATTCCGGCCTCCGAGAGGAGAAGTATCTGGCTCATAGCAGATGACACACATGTCATGTGGGTGCCGGGAGGGAGAATGAGTGATTTTTATAAAGTGACAGGAAAGACAAAAACCATTTTGCAGATTCGGATCTGCGGGAGAGAGTGACGGAGGAGAAGACATGGCGGAACATGTAAGAGTATTGTTGACGGAAGAGGAGGTAGACAGACGGATTCAGGAGATCGGGGAGCAGATCAACAGAGATTACGCGGGGAAACAGGTGCATCTTATCTGTGTTTTAAAGGGCGGCGCTTTTTTCCTGTGCGAGCTGGCGAAACGGATCACGGTTCCGGTATCTCTTGATTTTATGTCGGTGTCCAGCTATGGCAGCGCGACGAAATCCAGCGGTGTGGTGAGAATCGTGAAAGATCTTGATGAGCCTTTGAAAGATAAGGAAGTGCTCGTGGTGGAGGACATCGTGGATTCCGGCAGAACTTTGAGCTATCTTCTGGAAATGCTGAAGGACAGAGGGCCGAAGAGTGTGAGGCTCTGTACATTGCTCGACAAACCGGAGAGAAGGGTCGTGGATGTGCATGTAGATTATACCTGCTTCCAGATTCCCGATGAGTTTGTTGTCGGCTACGGATTGGATTATGACCAGAGATATAGGAATCTGCCCTACATAGGCGTAGTGGAATTTGATTGAATATAGAAGGAGTAATAAATTTTGGATCAGAACAATAGACAAAACAAAGGGATGGCCGCATATATAGTATTTTTTGGATTATGTGTCGCCGGACTTTTATTTATCAACTTCATTACGGCAGGACGGAACAACTATACGCTCTATCAGATGCAGGGAGCCCTGTCCGCGGGAGCTGTGACAGGTGCTGATATCACGCCTTACCAGGTGCCGCCGACCGGTGTCGTGAGAATTACTCTGACAAGCGGGGAGACGATGAACATTCAGGTCACAGATGTGGCGGAAGCGGAAAAGATGTTAAAAGAATACCATATATATCCTGTGATAAATAAAGCGCAGGGCGAGGGTATCCTGACGAGCGTGATCCTGCCGGTGGGTTTAAGTTTTCTGGCTGTTATGGTGGTGATCTCCATCATGAACAGGGGCGGCGGAGGAGCCGGCAGAATGGCGAATTTCGGAAAGAGCCGGGCGAGGATTTCGCTGGGCGGCGAGGGCGTCACATTCGATGGGGTCGCGGGTTTGAAAGAGGAGAAAGAGGATCTGGAGGAGATCGTTCAGTTTCTCAAAAATCCGGGTAAGTTTATCGAAGTCGGCGCGAGGATCCCGAAAGGAGTCCTGCTGGAGGGCCCTCCCGGAACCGGTAAGACACTGTTGGCGAAAGCGATCGCCGGGGAGGCTGGGGTGCCGTTTTTCTCGATCTCCGGTTCGGATTTTGTGGAGATGTATGTGGGCGTGGGAGCATCCCGAGTGAGAGACCTGTTCAGCGAGGCGAAGAAACATGAGCCCTGTATCGTGTTTATTGATGAGATCGATGCGGTGGCGAGACAGCGCGGCACCGGTATGGGCGGCGGCCACGATGAGAGAGAACAGACGTTGAATCAGCTGCTGGTGGAGATGGATGGTTTCGGCGTAAATGAGGGTGTTATCGTCATTGCGGCGACAAACCGGGTGGATATTCTGGATCCGGCGATCATGCGTCCCGGGCGGTTTGACCGCAAGATCGTAGTGGGAAGACCGGATGTGGGGGGAAGAAAGGAAATTCTGCTGACCCATGCGAAGAACAAGCCCTTGGGGGATGACGTGAATCTGGAACACATCGCGCAGACGACAGCGGGCTTTACCGGTGCCGATCTGGAAAACCTTCTGAACGAGGCGGCCATCGTGGCGGCAAAAGAGGACAGAAAGTATGTGTGCCAGAGCGATATCAACAAGGCGTTTATCAAAGTGGGTATCGGTTCGGAGAAAAAAAGTAAGATCATTTCCGACAAGGAGAAAAAGATCACGGCTTACCACGAGGCGGGACATGCGATTTTGTTCCACATTCTTCCGGAAGTGGGCCCTGTCTATACGGTTTCGATTATTCCCACCGGCGTCGGAGCGGCGGGCTACACGATGCCTTTGCCGGACAAGGACGATATGTTCCTGACAAAGGGCCGGATGGAGCAGGATATCATGGTATCCCTGGGCGGTCGTATCGCGGAGGAGATCATCTTCGACGACATCACGACCGGAGCCTCCTCAGATATCCGGAAGGCGACAAAAGAGGCGCGCATGATGGTCACCAGGTACGGTATGTCGGAGAATATCGGTGTTGTGTGCTACGACGACGATTATGACGAGGTGTTTATCGGCAGGGATCTGGCTCACGCGAAGAGCCACAGTGAGAATATCGCAGGGGAGATCGACAGGGAAGTCAAGGTGATCATCGACAGATGCTATAAGAAGGCGAAGGAGATCATTCTGGAACACGAGCAGGTGCTGCACAGCTGCGCGGCGCTCCTGCTGGAGAAGGAAAAGATAGGCAGAAAAGAATTCGAAGATTTATTTGTGCAAAACTGACAAAATCGGATATCAAAATTTGTGATATTTGTGAAATCTAAGTCTTGTAGACAAAGGGGTGGTATGCTATTATACTTCTTGTAACCCCCCAATACATTATATAGTTTTTTGCTATACCCCATAAGAAAGAAATACCTTCTCTAAAAAGGACAGTCGAAAGACTGTCCTTTTTACTATTCTGTTTTTTTCTGTTTTTCTTTGGCAGCCGGACAATTTTTACTTGAAAGACCAGGGCAAACATAATAGAATATTATCATAAGAAATATAGAAAGGTTGTGGTTCAATATAAATTCAGGATTTTACTCACTTTTTAATCAGCAATACTATGTTTCTACAATGCGTCCTGTTTTTAATAAACGGGCGTTGTATTCGGATAATACGGAGAATTATATTTATCCGGTAGAGCCTGCCCCTTACAGCGAAGTCACAGTACGTTTTCGCACGGAAAAGAACAATGTTGACAGCGTCTTTCTGGAGCTGCAGGGAACGTCCCATCTGATGGAGAAAGTGGAGGCGACGGAGCTTTTTGACTATTATGAACTTGTGCTGGAGCTTGAGAACAAGAGTGTCACTTACTGCTTCAAAGTGCAGTCCGGCAAGATGACGCTCTATTTTGACCAGAGAGGGGCGGTGAAAGAGGCCGACCCGGATTACTATTTCACGATCATCCCCGGCTTTAAAACGCCGAGATGGGCAAAGGGCGCGGTGATGTATCAGATCCTGATCGATCGGTTTTATAACGGCGATGAGGATAACGATGTGTTGGATAAAGAGTACTTCTATATAGGCGATTATTCTTCACGGGTTCCGAAAGAGCAGTGGGGCAAATATCCTGCCCAGATGGGTATCCGCGAGTTTTACGGCGGGGATCTGCAGGGCGTGCTCGACAAGCTGGATTATCTGGAGGGGCTGGGGATCGAGGCAATCTATTTTAACCCGCTGTTCGTGTCGCCGTCCAACCATAAATATGATATTCAGGATTACGAGTATATAGACCCTCATATCGGAAAAATTGTCTACGATGAGGGAGAACTTCTTCAGGATGGGCAGAAGGAGAATCGTTTTGCTTCCCGCTACATCAACCGTGTCACAGATAAGCGGAATCTGGAAGCATCCAATGAATTTTTTGCAAAATTTATCGAGGAGGCGCATAAGCGGGGGATACGTGTCATTATAGACGGCGTGTTTAACCACTGTGGTTCCTTCAACAAATGGCTGGACAAAGAGCGGATCTACGAGGAGGCGGCGGGGTACGAGAAGGGCGCCTATGTCGCGGAGGACAGTCCGTACCGCAACTGGTTCCTGTTCCACGACCAGAATCCGACCAGATGGCCTTACAATAATACTTACGACGGCTGGTGGGGGCATGACACGCTGCCAAAGCTCCACTATGAGACGTCCCAGGAACTTCTGGAGTATATTTTGAACGTCGGGGAGAAATGGGTATCTCCGCCCTACAACGCGGACGGCTGGAGGCTGGACGTGGCGGCGGATCTGGGGATGTCCCCGGAGATGAACCACCGCTTCTGGCAGGAGTTCCGCAAGCGCGTGAAAAATGCAAATCCTGACGCGCTGATCCTTGCGGAGCAGTACGGGAACCCCAAGCCGTGGCTGAACGGAAAAGAGTGGGACAGCGTCATGAACTATGACGCCTTTATGGAACCCGTCACATGGTTTTTGACTGGAATGGAGAAGCACAGCGACGACTTCCGGATGGATATGCTGGGGCATGCGGATAACTTCTGGGGAGCCATGAAATATAACGGGGCGAGGCTGATGGGACCTGCCAGAATGGTTGCGATGAACGAGCTGTCCAACCATGACCATTCCCGCTTCCTCACAAGAACGAACCGGAAGGTGGGACGGACCAACTATATGAATCCGGAGATGGCGGAGAGAGATATCAATAAAGCCGTGTTCCGCGAGGCTGTCATGATCCAGATGACCTGGACCGGAGCGCCCACGATCTATTACGGGGATGAGGCGGGTGTCTGCGGCTTTACGGACCCGGACAACAGGCGAACTTATCCCTGGGGACATGAGGATAAAGAGCTGATAAGGTTCCACCAGGAGATCATAAAGCTCCATAAATCCAGACAGGAGCTGCGGACGGGTTCCCTGAAGCCCATCATCGGAGAATTTAATGTGATCGCTTTCGGCCGTTTTACCGACAGTTCCCGCACACTGACCGTGATCAATAATAACGATCACGAGGTGACAAGGAAACTCGAAGTCTGGGCGTTAGGCGTACCGAAGGAAGCGACGATGACGCGGGTCATGCTGACGGATGAGAACGGCTTTACGACGGAGCAGGTGGAATACAGCGTGCAGGGCGGAAGAATGGAGATCACTCTGGGCAGGACCTCGGCGGCGATTTTCTTTCAGGAGGATAAAGAACAGATCAACTATGTGGACAAAAAGCGCGAGGGAGAGATCAGCAGCTCCTCCATTTATGAGCATGAGAATCCGGGCGCATCATCCGCACCGAGATCTATTTTTGAAAAATTACAGAGTAAATTAAAATGAGGGACAATATGACGCCAGACAGATTATATACTGCCAGAGATATGGCGAAGATCGGCTGTGACGACTGCAAAGGCTGTTCTTATTGCTGTCAGGAGATGGGGGAGTCGGTAGTACTGACTCCCTTTGATATTTGTGAACTGACGCAGCATCTCGGCAGGAGCTTTGACGAGCTGATGGAAGATAAGATAGAACTCTATATGACGGACGGTATGGTACTGCCGAATCTGAAGATGAGCGGGGAGACAAAAGCTTACGGCTCTAAGGAGGTCTGCGGTTTTTTGAATGAGGAGGGCAGGTGCAGTATCCATGCGTTCCGCCCGGGGCTGTGCAGACTGTTTCCGCTGGGGAGAAACTATGAGATAAAGCAGATGGAGACGGAGGATGGTATAAAAGAGATAAAGGGGTTTCAGTATTTTATCGTGAAGGATTCCTGCCCGAACCTGAATGGGACGAAGGTGAAGATTGAGAAATGGCTGGGGATTCCGAACCTGAAGAAGAATGAGGAATTTATAACGACATGGCATTACTTCTGCAAAGATTTTCAGGAGGAGATACAGGAATTGCTGAAGGCGGGGGAGGATGATAAGGTAAAGAAGATCAACCTCTCCATGCTGGAACTGTTTTACAGGAAGCCATACGAGAAAGAGAGGGATTTCTATGAACAGTTTGAGGAGAGGATGAAGGTGTTCGATTGAGAAAAAATCCCATTACATCGTTTCCTCAGTAATGGGATTTTCTGTAACAGTTACAGTTAATTCTTATTTGCTGATTAGAAATTTAAATTTGTTGTTTGACCATACATCGCTTGTAAAATGAATTTCCATATCCTGCCATTCCGATGGGACTTCATATCCTGTCCAGCCTTTCATTCTCTTCCCCGGGGCGACTGTGCCGTCGAGCTGATTCTGATCGTTTTCCATCAGAGCGCCCAGGGAGAGATTTGCGGCATAATCGTCCGCGTATGCCTCGAAGCTGAGCATGCTGCTTATCGAAAGATCGGAATCCGAATTATTTACAATTTCAAATTCAACAAGTACAAATACATTTCCATCGGCCGGTTTATTCCATTCAGAACCTGTGCTTTCGCTGTAATTTGTCATGGTTACCTGTACGTCGTTCATTTCCGCTGTTTCCATTATACCAAATATATCTTTTTCGGATACGCTCGGCAGCATCGGTTCGTTTTGCTCCTGCTGTTCGGCAGAAGGGCCGGCTTCTTCGATCGGCTGGCTGGTCGTACTATCCATATCGCTGCTTTCCTGGGCAGTCTGATAATTATCTCCCGCGGTGTTGACAGCTTTAGGCTTATCGCTGCCGGAACCCAGAACGGCAAAAACGCCGAGGAGAAAATAGAGGCCTGCGATGATTAACGCCGCGATGGAGCAGCCCTTTTTTCTGTCGTCTCTCCGGCACAGATCAATGATGGCCAAAATAAGCCCAAGCCAGAAAGTACAACCCAATATGGAAAATACCAGTGCTAAAATACCCAGAGTTGAATTTTTCTTTTTTGACATGTCTTTCTCTCCTTTGTTTTAAAAATGAATGTTGATATGATTATACTATTAATCTCCTCTGATAGCAACTATTAGTTATTTTTATTAAAACTAATAGTTTGTTATAACTTTTATCTCCAATAGGTAAAATAAAAGAAAACCTGTCAAAGATTGGAGTTTTCATGAATCGATTCTCATTGGGAAAACGGCTGCGGGAAGAACGCATACAGTGCGGGATGACACAGGAGCAGGTGGCCGAATCCATCAATGTTTCCACCACATATATCGGGCTGATCGAGCGCGGTGAGCGTTCCGTCACGCTGGAAAAACTTGTGCTTCTGGCACAGTGTTTTCATGTGACTATAGATTTTTTGCTGCAGGATTCTGTTGCGCCGACAGAGACGATACAGGACAGACAGCTGCTCGCACTTTGGAATGCAGCCACAGAGCAGCAGCGTGATATGATCCTGTCGATCATACAGTCCGTTATAAAATCTCCCCAACAAAAATAACTTTGCCTTTATGTATATTATAGGCAAAGTTATTTCCTGTTTGGTCTGCCGGCAGCAGACAGAACGCATTTTATTGTTGTATCAACCTGTTCTCGGGAGTCCCATCAACGTATAATGCACATATTCTTCCAGTGATATTCCCATATAGAAGATAGCGAACCAGAGGAATACACGAATCACAACCATGAGAGCGTGCGGAAATCTGGAGAACGGAAATATTTTTTCATCCCAGTTACCGATATTCAGCGCGATTAGAGTATCGGCCCACAGATAGAGGATAATTGCCAAAAGTTCCAGCAGAAAAACAGGCGCGGAACACAGATAATTTTCGGCAGTAATCATGGACAGAGTGCCTATTGCCAAAAATACATATCCGGCTATTGCCGTATAATTTTTCCAGGTTTTTCCCGTGCGAAAACCCGGAAGCCAGGAAATTATAGTTCGGTCAGAATCATCGGAAACAGTTTTCTCCAATGAAAGAGAATGATTTTCAGGGAGGACTTGAGTTCCCAGCGGAGAGTCAATTTTCAGAATCGCTCTGCGCAGTTCCGATACATTGTGAAACCGCTGTTTTGGATCCATCTCAATACATCTCAGAATGACTGGCGCCAGAGGGCCGAGTTTAAATCTCTGTTGCCGCAAAAGATCCACAGGCAGAACCTCCCCCAGCAGCAGTTCACTCATCAGAATACCGATGGAATAAATATCGCTGCGGCAGTCGGTCTGGGAAAAACCGAATTGTTCGGGAGATGCATAGTTTGGTGTACCCAGAAAGGAAGTGTCCTGCGGATGACTTTCTTTCATGATTCTGGCGATGCCAAAATCGATCACTTTCAACACGCCGTCGTTGGAGATCATGATATTGTCGGGTTTGATATCCCGATGTATAATGCCGAGGCGGTGGGGCTCATACAGAGCGTCGCATATATCACAGATGATCCGGCAGAGCTGCCTCTGGCTCGGAGGTCCATACCTTTGAAGGTATTTTCGAAGGGTAATGCCGCTGACAAACTCCTCAATGACGATGCCTGTCTGCGGGCTAAAGGCCATATCGTAAATGGCTGCCAGGTGCATACTGGAGATGGAGTTCAGCTTTTCATGGACGGCACGCGCAGTTGGCGCAACATACTTTTTGACGACGATATCCCCGCTTCTGCTGTCCCTGCAGAGAAAGACACCGCTTCCATCGGGGTTTCCCAGAGAGGTAAGGGTTTCATACTGCTCCTGAAGATATTTAAATTTAAAATCGGTGTCATTTGGCATTGACATTAATCTCCCGTACAAATTATAATACTCATTACATTATATATTATTGAAGAGACGGATTGCAATGAAAAAAGAAACCGGTGAGCTGTTGGAAATATTGAAGAAATCACCTGATCTGTCCGCCTATATGGAGATGGCATCAGATGATATCACAACTCCGGTACCGATCTCTGATTATCTGAGGCAGGTCATGGAAGAGAAAGGGCTGGAAAAGAAGCAGGTGATTCATGCTTCCGGACTGGAACGCAAATATGGCTACGAGATACTCAGAGGTTCCTGCCGCAAAAAGCCTTCCCGGGATAAAATACTTGCATTGTGCTTTGCGATGCGGCTCACGGGAGACGAGGTACAGGAGCTGTTGAAAAGAACCGATTATCTTCAACTGTATCCGAAATATGAGCGGGACAGTATTATTTTCTTCGGTTTTTCTCACAGACTGTCACTGGATGAGGTCAATGATCTTCTGTACGAGATGCACTATCCGGTCATAGACTAGAAGAAAAAGGATTCTGAAAAAATAGATCAGAGAAGGAGGGTATACCATGAGACCAATTACAATGGAACGAGTAGAGCAGACAAGGGCGGAAATTCTGGAGACGATTAAGAGCCCGACCCTGACACATGAACAGAAGGTTGCCGTGATGGCAAAGGAGGCGGATTCTCTGCTGGAGGTGCTGGATCTGCCGGAGGGGTTGGACGAACTGCTGAATGAGTCCATCGATACGAAGTGTATCTGTGACTTGAACGAAGGCCATGCGCCGGTTCGCCCCAGATACATCATACCGGATTACGCAAAATTCATGAGGGAGGGTTCCAAATTCCTGCAGCTGGATCCCCCGAAGGACCTGTTTGAGGCGCTGAACAGCCTGTTGATCTTCTACAAACATGTGCCCAGCGTGACAAATTTCCCCGTCTATGTGGGGGCGCTGGATGAGTTGCTGGAGCCGTTTATCGACGATGTAGATGAGGAGACGGCGAAAAAACTGCTGCGTCTTTTTATGATCCATGTGGACAGAACGGTGCTCGATTCTTTCTCCCATGCGAATATCGGTCCGAAGCCGACGAAGGCCGGGCGTCTTCTGCTGGAAGTGGAGGCGGAGCTGGAGCATGCGGTGCCCAATATCACGATGAAATATGATCCCGAGCTGTCGGATGATGATTTTACGCTGCAGGCGATAAAGACATCCCTGCGCAGCGCAAAGCCGAGTTTTGCGAACCATCGTATGTTTGCCTCCGAGCTGGGCGAGGACTATGTGATCGCCAGCTGTTATAACGGCCTGAAGCTGGGGGGCGGATCCTATACGCTTTGCCGCCTGATCCTTTCTAATATCGCGAAACGCGCGGAGTCTCTGAAAGATTTTCAGGAGAAACAGCTTCCGTATGTGATGGATATCATGGCGCGCTATATGGATGCACGAATTAAGTTTGAGGTGGAGGAGAGCGGATTTTTCCAGAATAACTTCCTCGCGAAGGAAGGCTTTATCTCCCAGGATAAATTTACGGCCATGTTCGGTATGGTGGGGCTGGCGGAGTGCGTGAATATTCTGATGGAAAAAGAAGGGAAAGAAGGCCGCTACGGACATTCCAAAGAGGCGGATGATCTGGGCGTTGCGATCATGGAACAGATCCATGCTTTCAATGAGCAGCATGTGAATCCTTATTGCAGTGTCACTGGCGGACATTTCCTGCTGCATGCCCAGGTGGGCATCTCCGATGACAGGGATGTGAGCCCCGGAACGAGGATTCCCATAGGCGAAGAGCCGGAGGAACTGCTCGACCATCTGAAGCACTGCAGTCTGTTCCACAAATACTTCCCGTCGGGGACGGGCGATATTTTCCCGATCGACACTACGGTACATAAAAATCCGGAGTTTCTGCTGGATATTATCAAGGGATCCTTTCAGGATAACCTGCGTTATATATCGTTCTACGCGTCAGACAGCGATGTGATCCGCATCACAGGCTATCTGGTGAAGAGATCGGAGATCGCAAAACTCAGAAGCGGAGTTGCCGTATTGCAGGATACGACAGAGCTTGGCCTCGGCGCGACGGACAACTGCAGAATAGAGGAGCGTAGGGTGAGATGACAAAATATCCTGTTAATAAGATCATACTTTTTAGCAGCGTGGATGGTCCTGGAAACAGGACCGTCATCTTTTTACAGGGCTGCAATTTTGACTGTAAATATTGCCATAACCCGGAGACGAGAAGCCTCTGCACAGGCTGCGGTCTCTGCGTGGCGAAATGCCCTGCGGGAGCGTTGAAAAAGGAGGAAAAAGAAGGAATAACGCGCGTTATTTTTTCTCCCGGAAAGTGCGTGGGCTGCGATACCTGCATCCATACCTGCCCCCACGACGCAAGCCCCCGGATTCGCTATATGACGGCGGCGGAGGCCTTTGAGACGGTCAAAAAACAGATGCCCTACATCAGAGGCGTCACGGTATCCGGAGGGGAATGTACTCTGTATCCCGCCTTTATACGGGAACTCTTTGCGCTCTGCAAAGAGGCTTCCCTGTCCACCTTTATAGACAGCAACGGAACCTATGACTTTGCGTCCGATCCGGAACTCATGGAGGTGACGGACAGTGTGATGTTGGACATCAAGGCGTTTTCGGAGAAAGACCATCTCGCGGTGACGGCCTGTGGCAATAAAAAGGTTCTGGAGAACGCGCTGTTTCTGGCAGAGAGAGGAAAGCTGTTTGAGGTGCGGACCGTGGTCGTTCCCACGCTGTACGATGCGGAGGGAGCGATTTTGGAGACGGGGAAACTGTTGAGGGATTATGCAGGGGAAGTCCGCTATAAAATCATTGCCTACCGCCCGATGGGAGTGAGGGAGGAGTATTCTCATTATCCGGTGCCGGAGGATGCCGTTCTGCAGGGTTATGCAGAAAGCCTGCGAAAGATGGGCTGGTGCGATATCGTGATCATTTGATAAATCACATGACGGCGATTTCCGCTTTTTGGCCTCCCACAGCGGGCCTGGAAAGCATGAAAGCCCGCTGTGGGATGCCGTTAAGTAGGTTTACCGGATAAAGTTGGTCTGGTTTCCCCGCTCAGCTTCCGGCAGAGGTATTCCCTTTTCCTTGCCGGCTTCAAAACATTTAAGCATCCACGCCAGATTTCTTGCCAGGTTGCGCATAGTCTGGAGCCCCTCCGCATCCTGAGCGGCTTCCCCGGGAACGCGTCCGTGTACAAGGTTCCAATAAGTAGAACCGGCTACAGGCATCTGTGCGATACCGAAATATTTGTTGAGTACATCAAAGGATGCGGAGGAACCGCCCCTTCGCGCGACGGCGACAGAAGCCGCGGGCTTGAAGGCAAAAGACCTGCCGCTGCTGTAAAATACGCGGTCGAGGAAAGAAAGGATCCTGCCGCTTGGATGGGCGTAGTACACGGGTGTGCCGAAGACGAAACCGTCTGCCTCTTTTGCCTTTTCAATAAATTCATTTACTTTGTCATCGGTGAAGACGCAGCCTGCCTCCGTGCACTGGCCGCAGCTGATACAATCTCTGACAGCATCTCCTCCCATCTGGAATATTTCATAGGATATGCCTTCTTTTTCCAACTGTTTCCCGATTTCCGAAAGAGCATAGTATGTATTTCCGTTTGGCTTTGCGCTGCCGTTCAGCATTAAGACTTTCATTTTGGAATACCTCCTGAATTTTCTTGTTGCATTTTAGTATACTCTTACCTGATATAAAATTCAACAGAACCAGTATTTTTTGGCGATGAGCAAATGAGCAAACGTATGCCGTCAATTTATACAAAATTTAAGCGCTATTTTCTCATAAATAGTACTAAATTATGTATAATATTAATAAAAATGCCAATCGATGAAATATTTTGTTGAAAAAGATAACTGAAAATGGTATATTAAAAAAACAAAAGAAAGAAAAAAGACGGAAATATAACAATAATTACTGTGTTTTTTCGAAAAGTGAGCAAACGATAGCTCAAAGAGAGTGAGGTGAAAAAATGCCGGAAGAAGTTATCAGGATGGAAGGTATCACAAAAGAGTTTCCTGGTGTCAGAGCCTTGTCAGACGCAAAATTTTCGCTTGATACAGGAGAAGTACATGCGCTGGTTGGAGAAAACGGAGCTGGAAAATCCACCTTAATGAAAGTTCTCACAGGAGTCTATTCCAAAGATTCAGGAAAGATATTTCTGGAAGGCAGAGAAGTGGAGTTTCATAACGTAAAAGAGGCCCAGAATGCCGGGGTAATCATGATCCATCAGGAATTAAATCTTATGAATCATCTGAGTGTGGCAGAAAACATTTTTATCGGCAGGGAGTTCAGGAAAAATAAAGTATTTCTTGACAAGAAAACCCAGAACGAAGAGGCGGCAAAATTATTTGAAAAGCTGCACGTCAAAATTGACCCAGGTGAAAAGGTTGGTAATCTTACGGTTGCGCAGCAACAGATGGTGGAGATAGCAAAGGCATTGTCTTTTGATATTAAAGTGTTGATTATGGATGAGCCTACAGCTTCGCTGACGGACAACGAGATCGATGATCTGTTTGATGTGATCCGAATGCTGCGGAAAGAGGGGAAATCGATTATTCATATTTCGCACAGGCTGGAAGAACTGAAACTGATCGCTGACAGGATCACGGTGATGCGTGACAGCAAATACATCGACACGGTAGATGCAAAAGGGGTAACAATAGATGGACTGATCAAAATGATGGTTGGCCGTGAGATTTTTGTTGAAAAGCAAAAAGAACTCAAAAAGAAAAATCTGGAACCGACTCTGGAGGTGGAACACCTAAATGCGGGACCGTTAGTGCAGGATATCAGTTTTAAGGCATATGCAGGAGAAATTCTCGGATTTGCAGGACTGGTCGGGGCAGGAAGAACGGAAACGGCAAGAGCGATCTTCGGAGCGGATCCTCATAGCTCAGGCAGGATCGCTATTCATGGAAAAGAGCAGAAGATCCATTCACCTGCGGATGCGGTAAAAGCGGGAATCGCATATTTGTCGGAAGACAGAAAACGGTATGGGGTGGCGCTCGGGCTTGATGTGGAGACGAATATTTCCATGGCGAACCTTCAAAATATGTCTGAATTTGGATTCATTAAATTTAAGGAATGCGCGGCAAATGCGGATAAGCAGCTCGGCGACCTGGCAATAAAAACACCTTCCGTGAAGCAGCTTGTAAAATTCCTGTCGGGAGGCAATCAGCAGAAAGTTGTTCTTGCGAAATGGCTGACCAAAGATGCGGAAATTATTATTTTTGACGAACCTACCAGGGGAATCGATGTAGGGGCCAAAAGTGAAATCTATAAATTGATGAATATGCTGGCACAGCAGGGGAAAACGATCATTGTGATTTCCTCCGAACTGCCGGAGATCATGAGATGCTGTCACAGAGTGCTGGTGATGTGCGAGGGAAGACTGACAGGAGAAGTGACAGGGAAAGAGATCGAGCAGGATATCATTATGAGATTTGCAACCCAGAGAGATGTAAAGGAGAGTAAGGTATGGAAAAGCTGAAAAATTTAACAAAGCAATCGGAGTTTAAAAGAAAAATCGTAATTGTTCTTGCCCTTATAGTTCTTCTGATGGCTTTCGGGATCATTAATCCTGCGTATCTGAGCTACACAAACATTATGACAATATTGCTGGCAACCAGTACGAACGGCCTGCTCGCGTTTGCGGTATCCTGGCCGATCATGACGGCGGGAATAGACATATCTGTCGGCACGGTGATGACATTCAGCTGTATACTCAGCGGTGTTGCATTTAACTCCGCGGGGCTCCCGATCGGCCTGTGCATTATTCTGGGTATTTTGGTCGGCTCATTCTGCGGTTTCCTGAATGGTTTCATGAGTGCGAAACTGGGACTGCCGCCTATGATTGCCTCTCTGGCGATGCAGATGATAACAAAGGGACTTTCGCTTGTCATTTCGGGCTGCAAACCGGTCTATTTTACAGAGTGCTCCTGGTATCAGAAGATTGCTACCGGAAACTTCCTGGGCATTGACGGGTTTTACAATGCCATTATCATTCTTCTCGGAATGTGCGTAGTGTCGTATATTATTTTCTCCAAAACGATTTTTGGGAGATATACGCTCGCCATCGGTTCCAATTCGGAGGCGACGAGGCTTTCCGGTATCAATACAGACAACTGGCTGATCGGTGTATACACTCTTTGCGGTACTTATGCGGGAATTGCGGGGCTGGTATTATCCTCCCGGTTAAATTCCGCGCAGCCGGCTCTGGGACCGGGATATGAAATGGACGCGATAGCGGCTGCGGTTATCGGCGGAAATTCTCTGATGGGAGGAGAAGGGACAATCGTAGGGACATTGATAGGAGCCCTGATCATCAGCTCTTTACAGAACGGTCTTCGGATTATGCAGATATCCACAGAGACACAATATGCGATCATCGGTGTCGTGCTGATTTTGACGGTAGCGTTTGACCAGAGGAGAAAAAAGAAAAAAACGGTCAGCAAAAATAACACATGAGTATAGTGGCATAAGCCATTATAAAATAAAAGGAAAGAAAAAAGGAGGTAACTAGATGAAAAGGAAACTGGTGGCAGTATTGATGGTAATAGGAATGTTATCAACATTGCTGGTCGGATGCTCCTCAGGTGGGAGCACAGAGGAAACTGCGGAAGTGAAAACGGAAGAACCGGGTGGTGAAGCAGCGGGTGAGAGTGCGGCGGCAGATACGGATACATCTGCGGATGATGACAAGTATATTGCGATGATTGCACTCGGATTTTCACATCAGTATTGGCAGGCCGTAAAACAGGGAGCAGAAGAGGCGGCAGCGGAATTGGGTTATCGTATCACATTTGAGGGCCCGGAACAGGAGACGATGGTGGATAAACAGGTGGATATGCTGAAAACAGCGATTCAGAATAATCCGGATGCCATTTGTATGGCTGCCATTGATACGGAGTCCGTTGCGGGAATCCTTCAGGATGAAAAGGCGAAAGGAATACCGGTGATCGGATTTGATTCCGGTGTGGGTGAAGCGGAGTCCGATGCAAAATGTTCCACGGATTCTGTGGCCGCCGGTGCGCTTGCTGCAGAGCATGCAGGGGAACTGCTTGGCGGGAAAGGAAAAGTTGCGATCATCGGTCATTCACAGACAGTAATAGATGCGGTGGAACGAGTAGCCGGCTTTGAGGAAAAGTTAAAAGAGGAATATCCGGACATTGAAATCGTTGATATCCAGTACGGTGAAGGCGATCAGATGAAATCGGCGGAAATAGCAAAGAGTATGGTGATGGCTACCCCGGATCTCGATCTGATCTACACATCTAATGAAGGTTCCTGTGTCGGTGCATACAACGGATTGAAAGAGTCGGGAAAGATCGGTGAGGTCATGCTTGTTGGGTTCGACTCCTCCGCAGCGATGAAAGAGGCGGTACGAAACGGCGAGATCGTGGGAGCTATCACGCAGGATCCGATCGGCATGGGACGCGCGGCGGTGGAAAGTGCGGTGAAACTGATCAACGGCGAGGAGGTAGAATCGTTTATAGATACGGGCTGTTACTGGTATGACGCGTCAAATATTGACGATGAAAAGATCGCTCCGCTGCTCTATGATTAAAATTGTAAAATTTTGACTTTTAAGGATTAAAATGTTATTCTGAAATGAAAGATGAATCAGTTTCAGAATGATAGAGGTCAGAGGTATGAGAGTAACGTTAAAGGATGTCGCGGAGGAGGTTGGATTATCTGTATCCAGTGTGTCAAGGGTAATAAATAATACGGGCAGAATCAGCGATGAAAAGAGAAAGGCTGTTTTTGAGGCCGCAAAGAGGTTGAATTATACCCCGAATGCAAATGCAAGAGAGCTGAAAAAACAGACAAGTTCTACAATTGGCGTAATTATACCCGACATCACAAATTCCTTTTTTGTCAGAATGCTCAAAAGTATTGATCTCAGATTGTGGGAGCAGGGTTACAATATTATTTTCTGCGATACCGATGAGAGTGTGGAGAGGGAACTGGAATATTATCAGCTGTTAAAAGAGAAAAATGTGGCGGGAATTATTGTTTCGCCGGCCAGTCGAAGTATGATATATGAAAATGAAACACAGAATATCAATTGTGTTTTTGTGGACAATGAGCCATACATGACGGAGAAACCCTATTCCTTTGTAAGCATCAATAACTGTGAGGCCTCTATGGAGCTGACGCAGCGCGTGATAGATCAGGGCTACAGAGATATTATCATGATCATCGGCAGTCTGGACGAGACTTCCAGTAACCAACGGCTGATCGGTTTTCAGAATTGCCTCAGAGCCAACAACATAGAGTGGACGCATGACAGGGTATATTTTGGCGACTGCCATTATAAAAGCGGCTTTGAGATCGTAGAAGATTTGATTGCCAGAAACCGCCTGCCGGAATGTATATATGCACATAATAATATGGAGGCATATGGGGCGTATGCGGCGTTGAGAAAGCACAAAATCCGTATACCCGAGGATATAGCCCTGGTTTGTTTTGATGGTAAGGACCCTACATTTATGCAGGATACGAACATAACCGGGATTATTCAGCCCGTTGAGGAGATTGCGGAAGCGGCGGTAGAAATGGTTTTGAATAATATGAAGACGCCGGGAAAGCATAATCGCA
The DNA here is from genome assembly GCA_003611955.1 of bacterium 1XD8-76. GTDB lineage: Bacteria > Bacillota > Clostridia > Lachnospirales > Lachnospiraceae > 1XD8-76. Next base: position 272,403 of record RAZE01000001.1, on the reverse strand, counting down.
GACTGTTACCCTACGGTTTTTATGAGGGGCATACATTGAAAAGCAGAACATAAAATATTTTGCTGGTTGAGCAATCGTTTGCTCAACCGGCAAAATAAATTGAAAGGCAAAAATATGGAGAAACATGGAAAAAGAATATGGTTTTTTCCGGATGGAGACAGACCACCGTTTGGGGACAGCCCGTTAAAAGGACATGAATCGGTTGTCGTTCTAAATCCGAATAAAGAACAGGCTGTTATAAAAATAACATTTTATTATGAAGACAAAGATCCTGTCGTTACAGATGAAATCGTTGTGGAGGCGGAACGTGTGTGCTGTATGAAAACACACGAGAAAAAATATTTTAAAGAAAAAACACAGCCTCTGGAGACGCAGTATGCGTTGAAAGTGGAGAGTTCTGTTCCGGTTATCGTGCAGTATGGGAGACTGGATTCAAGACAGACAAACCTGGCATATTATACCGTGATGGGCTATGCCGAGGATTAAAAGAAAAGGAGATAAAAGTTAATGGGTAGAATTTGTATTCCGGATTATGAATATAAAGAAAGAATTAAAAGAGCGGCGGAACTCGCAAAAGAAAGAAAACTGGATGTTCTTGTGATAAACGGTTCGGAAGCCGACTATGCGAATACCAGGTATTTTTCCGGATTCTGGCCGGTATTTGAGAGAGTCGGCGTTGCGATCACACCGGAGGGTGACTGTGCGCTGATGGTGGGACCGGAGAGCGAGATTTTTGCAGGTGACTTTGGAAAAATTGAGAAAGTGAGAGTACTGAGAGAATACAGAGAATCGGCAAATCCCTCCTATCCGGAGTTAAAATGCCAGACATTCAGGGAAGTTTTTCAGGAGCTCCATGTGAGTGGAGATCATATCCGCATTGGTATGGCTGCATGGCTGGATACGAACCTTGTCATATATGAGGGGTTAAAGGATGCATATCCCAACGCGGAGATCGTGAGATGTGACGATATCATGACAGCGCTTCGCTCCGTGAAGTCCGACAATGAGATCGCATGTCTGAAGGAGGCGGCGCGCATTACGGAGATTGCGACGAAAGAGGTAATCAGTAAATTAAGACCCGGTGTGACAGAGCTTCAGATGGTAGGTGTGGCGCAGCAGTGTATTTATGAGAACGGCGCGGAGTATGAAGGACTTCCGCTGTATGTATTTTCACAGAAATCTACAAAACATGCTATTTCCAGATCCAGCTACAGGGAGATAAAGAAGGGAGACATTATCCAGATCAATCTCGCCGCAAAAATTGACGGATATTCACCGTCTATCGGTATGCCGGTTTCCATGGGACCGTTGATCGGGCTCAAACGCGAGTTGGTTGAGTTTTGCCTGAAAGCCCATATGTGGACAGAGAAGCAGTTAAAAGCGGGAGTGCTGGCGTCCCAGATCGCAAAAGACTTTATCACATTCTTTCAGGAGAATGGATACGGTGAAAACCTGCTGTATGGTCCCTGCCACGGTCTCGGTCTGATAGAGGTGGAAGCGCCGTGGATGGAGACGATCTCCGATTACCCTCTGAAGAAGAATATGACATTCCAAATCGATACATTTGCCATGGGACCGGATTTTGGACTGCGGTGGGAAAAGCCGGTCGCTATCACGGAAACCGGCTGCGATCTGCTCAGCCCTCAGATTGGTACGATTTATGAAATAGACTGTTAGGAGGGTGACGAATGAAAAATAATTCTGAACTGATCGTCATGCTGACCTGGAAGGATAAAACAGTCGAGAACGCGATCGAAGTGTTCGAGAGCGCAAAGCATACAAATGTAAATTATTGGGGTTTTAAAGAAGTAGGGCTGCCGAGAGAAGACATGATAAAACTGGTGCGTCTGATTCATGACGAGAAAAAGACAGCGGTTCTGGAGGTTGTGGCTTATACGGAGGACGCGTGTATCGAAGGGGCAAAGGTTTGCGCAGAGTGTGGATTTGATATACTTATGGGCACGATGTATTTTGAGAGCGTACAGAGAATAGCGGAAGACAACAATATTATCTATTACCCGTTTGTTGGAACGATTGAAGGAAGACCGAGCGTTCTCAAGGGAACGATTGAGGGGATGATCGAGGAGGCAAACGGACTGATCCGGGATAAGGGTATCAAAGGATTTGACCTCTTGGGCTATCGATATAACGGGGATGCCGTAAAACTGAATCAGGAATTTGTCAGACAGGTAAAGGGGAATGTCTGCCTTGCGGGAAGCGTATCCAGTTTTCAAAGACTGTCAGAGATCAAGAAGACAGGTGCCTGGGCATTTACCATCGGCGGAGCATTCTTTGAAAAAAAGTTCTGCGGGGGATCCTTTGCCGATAACATAAACGCAGTACTGGAGTACCTTGATAAGGAAGGAGATGTATAGAAATGGCGATTGTTGAAATGAAAAGCATGCTGGAGAAGGCGAGAAAGGAAAAATATGCTGTAGGGGCATTTAACTGTTTCAATATTGAGATGGTTCAGGGAATCATCGCGGCAGCGGAAGAGAAAAAATATCCGCTGATCCTTCCGCTGGCGGAAAGTCATATAAAGTTTTCCGACTGGGAACTGATCTCCTATATTATGAAAAATCAGGCGGCAAAAGCTTCCGTACCGATCGCGCTGCAGCTTGACCACGCGAAAAAGACGGAGACGATTGAAAAGGCGATAGAGGCAGGTTTTTCCACCGTTATGTTCGATGGATATGAGTTACCTTTTGAGGAAAAGATCCATCAGACAAAAGAAATTGTGGAGATGGCTCACCGACATAGTGTGCTTGTGGAGGCTCCTCTGGGAAAAATTGGAACTGTAGGAAAGGAATCGGAGGCAAAATATGATCACGATGCGGTTACGGATCCGGAACTTGTGGAAGAGTTTACAACAAAGACAGGCGTAGATATTCTGGCTGTATCCGTCGGCACCACCCACGGGAGGGCAGCGGGAGAAAGCCATCTGGATTATGAAAGACTTCAGAAAATCTGTGATAATACGGATGTTTTTATCTCGTTACACGGGGGAAGCGGTGTTGCAGATGATTCATACAGGCGGGCTATCTCTATTGGCGTTGAAAAGATCAGCATTTTTACAAGAGTTTCCACGGCGGCAGTGGATGAGGTCGCTCATGTGTTGGAGAACGGAAGAATGAGATTCCCCGAACTTCTTGTGCAGGCCAAAAAGGGAGTAACGGGAGAGGTTGGACATCTGATCAATATTTTCTCGAACCGATGACAGACGTCGAATGTATAAGGCAAAGTTATGAACTATATGGGAATTGACCTTGGAACGACAGGGTGTAAAGTCTGTACGTTCTCAGAAAAAGGGGATCTGCTGTACAGAGCGTATCGCAGATATCCCGGTAGGAGAAAGGGCATACAAGCGGAAGAACTGGATCCGGAGACGGCAGCAGAGCTTGTGTTGGAATGTATCATTGAAAATAATGAAAATATGGGAATGGAAACGGCAGAAGGGCTGTCCATCAGTGTCTCCGGTGATGAATGCGTTCTTCTCGATGAACGGAAAAGATGCCTGGGATCGGTGATTATGTCGCGCGATCAAAGAGGGCAGGAGGAGGTGGAATGGCTTTTAGGCAGATACTCAGCCGATCTCCTGTTCCAAAAAACCGGCCTTCCAGTACATAGAAAGTATGGTATGTTCAGGCTCATGTGGTATAAAACGCATGAGCCGGCTTCTTTCCGCAAGATACGGTATGTGATGACCTGGGAGGATTTTCTTCAGCTGCGGCTTGGAATTGCGAGACCTGTATGCAGTTATTCTTCCGCCGCCAGATTGATGTTGGTCGATCTGAAAAACAGATGTTACCTGGACGATGTGATGAAAGCTGCAGGTCTGCGCAGAGAATGGTTTTCACCGTTGGCTGAATCGGGAACAATGGTGGGAGTGATCGAAGGGGAGAAAGCAGAAAGGCTTGGATTTAAACATCCGGTTTGTGTGGCGGCGGGCGGGTTTGACCAGTCCTGCGCGGCGACCGGGGCGGGGCTTTCCAAAAGCGGAACGGCAGTGGTAGGATCGGGAACAATGGAGTCCTTGAGTATTTCTACAGATAAACCGCTGTTGAGTCCATATTTTATGGAGAAAAAATATCCGACAAACTACCATCTGTACCCGGGGCTTTATATCTGCACGGCAACTAATGTGGGAGGAAGCGCGATCGTAAACTGGTACCATGACCAGATAGAAGATACAGAGATAAAGACAAAGGGATATGATACGATGATCAGCCGGTGCGGGCGAAAGCCTTCGGGTTTACTGCTTCTGCCGCATTTTGCGGGGTCAGGACCGCCGTATAAAGATGCAGATTCCATGGGAGCGCTCATCGGGCTTCAGGGAAATACAACAAAGCAGGAGATTTTGCAGGCGGTTCTGGAAGGGATTACTTATGAATTGCGGCAGAATCTGGAAATGATAGAGCGCGGATGCGGTATCAATATAGAAGAAATTCGGGCGGTAGGCGGAGGCGCAAGGTCGGATTACTGGCTGCAGTTGAAAGCCGATATTACAGGCAAAACAATAGTGAGAATGAAAAATGAGGAAGCTGGCTGTGCGGCGGGAGCCATGGCTGCCATGGTGGCTTTGCATGAAAAAATGACCTGGGATACGGCTACAGAAATTTTTTCTAAAAGAGGACAGATATTCGTACCTTCCGAAGAAAGAAAATATCAGTATGAACCTTATTACCGGATTTACGGCTCTTTATATCCGTCGTTGAAAGACAGTTTTCATGCGTTGAAAAAGATACAGAAAGAGGAAAAGAAATATGTATGACGTTGTTGGTGTTGGCGAAGTATTAATTGATTTTTCCCCATCTTTTCAGGGGCCAATGGGCAATCCGGGATTTGAAATGAATCCGGGCGGAGCTCCGGCAAACTGCCTGGCGGCAAATGCAAAACTGGGAGGAAGCTGTGCCTTTGTGGGCAGCGTCGGCAAAGATTTTTTCGGAACATTTCTGGTGGAGCAGCTAAAGCAGTTAAAGATTGATGTGGAGAATGTGGTGGAAGTACCGGAGTTTACAACGATCGATTTTGTCGCGAACGGCGGAGACGGCGAACGGGAATTTGCGTTTTTTCGAAATCCGGGAGCGGATACAAAACTTGTGTTTGAAAAGATTCCGAGTGACCGCTGGCTGGATACGAAAATATTTCATTATGGAACACTGAGCTTTACCGATGAACCGAGTGCATCGACAGTAAAAAAAATGCTCAGGACAGCGAAAGAAAAGAAAATTTTGTTGTCTTTTGACCCCAATTACAGGGAAAATTTATGGGAATCTCCGATAAAGGCCAGAGAAGTAATAGAAGAATGCCTGGAGTATTGTGATATCCTGAAAATATCGGAGGAAGAAATGCAGCTGATTTTTAATGCAGGGACGATCCATCCCTCAGAGGCAGTGGAAAAGCTTCTGAACCTGGGGATTTCCCATGTATTTATCACGATGGGGGACAAGGGGACCTGGTATGGCGACAGGCACACAAGAGGATTTGAAAAGGCATTTTCGGTGGAAGCAGTCGATACGACGGGATGTGGAGACTCTTTTTTGGGCACTATACATTATCTTCTGCTCCACTGTCCCGGCTGGAATTTAAAGGAGATGGTGGTCTATGCAAATGCGGCCGCGGCGATCTGTGCGACAGGAAGAACGGGTATTGCCGCGATGCCGGAATGGGGACAGATAGAAGACCTGGTGAAAGAAGGAAAAAGGAGATAGATGTATGCAGTTATTAGACATTTTTTTCAGAGAATTTAATGAAGCAAGGGAAAAAAAGATTCCGTTTGTCATTCCAATTGGGACAATAGAATATCATACAAGACATTTAAGTTCAGGAACAGATACCTTTGTGATTACCGGGGTTTTGAGAGAACTGGAAAAGCGAAAAGAAATAGTAGTCTGTCCTCCTATCTGGTATGGAGTGGCAAGTTATGCGGTCGCAGGACCGGAAAGCGGAACCATTCATGTAGATGTTGATGCGTATGAACAGTACATTTACTGCATACTGAAATCATTGGTTTACGGAGGAATTAAAAACATATATTGTATTCCGCATCATCAGACAGAAAATGCGGGGCTGATGCCGATGACTCTGGCGTGCCATAAGGCGGCTAAAAAGGTGATTATGGAATATCTGGAAAACACCCAGGGACCGGGCTGGTGGGGAAGAGATTCCTGTGCGGACTATTATGAAAATTGTGGGACGAGTGACGATCCGTTTTCCTATATAAAAGTCATTCCTCTTCTGGGGGCGGAAGTGCAGGAAAAAGTCTGCGGATTTGATCATGCCGGCAAGGTGGAGACAAGCATGATGCTGAGCCTGTATCCGGAGAGAGTGGATTTGAGCCGCAGAAAAGATAATACGGAGTGGTATGCACAAAGCGCAAATGAGGCGAGCAGGGAATTTGGAGATGAGATCGTCCGGCACACTCTGGAATATCTGGATAAAACAATTCAATAATGTCGATGCAAAAAAAGTTTTGCATTATGGAGAATGGAGGAAAATATGGAGATATCAATCAGTGAACTGCAGAAAATGACATCCCCAAACCCGTTTGTGCTGATTACATCGGGAGAAGGAGAAAACAGTAACATTATGGCGCTGTCCTGGTGGACATTTGTGTCGAATAAACCGCCGATGCTGGCCATCTGTCTGAGTAAAAAGGGCTATACGCATGAGCTGATCGACGATACGGGTGAATTTGGAGTTCATGTGATCGGAACCCGTCTCAGAGAAAAGGCCATGAAATGTGGTCAGTGTTCAGGGAGAAGTACAGACAAAATAAAAGAGTTTGATTTTTTAATGCGGGATGCCGAAAAAATCAGCACAAAGCTTATCAGTGAGTATACGGCGGCTCTTGAGTGCAGAGTGGTTTCTAAAATAGAAGTGTCAGATCATCTGCTTTATACAGCGGAAATTTTAAAGATTCACAGAGGCAGTGACACAGGGCAGCTGTTTGCATGGGAAGGTTACCGATACCTGGATACTATACCGAAAAGGCAGGACAGCGAATGAACAGAGAAGAAGAAAAAGCGCTGAAAGGAATGTTTTATGACGCTCAGGATGAGGAGATAGACGCAGAGAGAGTTCGTTCACAGGGGCTCTCTTATCAGTATAATTTATTGTCGCCATCAGAACAAAAGAAGAGGGAATCTTTTATCAAAAAAGAAATTGGAAGTATAGGGGAAGGATTTCGTATCGAGCAGCCGTTCTACTGCGACTTTTGGAGAAATGTGACGATTGGAAAGCGATTTTTTTCCAATTATAATTTTATGATTCTTGCACCGAATAAAATTGTGATCGGCGACGATGTCAAATTTGCGCCAAATTGCGGAATTTATGCCGCGGGACATCCGTTTGACCCGAAAGACAGAATAGCAGGAATTGAGTATACATGGCCGGTCAGGATAGGAAACAATGTCTGGATTGGCGCAGGATGTTCGGTTGTAGGGGGTGTGTCTATCGGAGATGACTCGGTGATTGCAGCGGGGAGTGTGGTGATAAAAGATATCCCTGCCGGTGTATTGGCAGGGGGAAATCCGTGTAAAGTGATCAGGAAACTTAGCTCTTCAGATGATGAAAAATATAAATACGGTTTTCCGGGATTTTCGATCTGAAAATCTTCTTATCGGGCGGTAAAACTTCTGTTGAGTTGATGCAGGAATTTTACCGCTCTATGAACGTTAATGAATAATTCAGGATGAATAAATCGGTACTATACATTCTACATAAGTAATGGAATTGTTTATAATATTCACATTACAACTTACCCGGTAGGGGAAGTTATGATTACCTGTCAGTATCAATTCTTCGGTATCTGTTATTTCTTCGGGATTATCGTCTACACCGGCGAAACAAAATACTGTATTATCTTTTTCACCCCATCCATATGCTGTACAAAAGGAATCTGAATATTGCTTTACAAAAGAGATGCCAAGCTTTTTTATACAGGCATCAATTCCGATTTTTTTAGCTTCTTCAAAAGATAACATAGGCGGCTCTCCTTATATGTGTTCAGCCGGGTGTGAATGAGCAATGAGTCTCAAATGTCCGTTTTTCAACAGATCCACCAGAGGACCTGATATATTACAATAATATTTCATACCATGATATAAAATATCTTCTTTTTTCCCTCTCAAAAGAGCAAACTCATGCCCCGTTTTGGCAGAAAGATAGGCTATATCTTTTATAGTAATGCTATCTTTAGAAAAACGATGCCATTCATTGCTTGCAGGTACTTTGGAAAGCAGATATAGTCTATGCTTATTTAAACCGGCATTACCATTTTTTATGCTTTCTAAAGAAATTTCCATAGAACGGTCAGAGGAAAGTAAAACACCGGTCTTTTCTTTTGTAACCATAAAATATCCTTTCAGGAATTATAACATTTGGTGATTTTTAATAAAAGTGTTTTTTGAAAAAAGTATAGTTCGAATTACATGGGGTATATGGCAGAAACTGCCGAAATAAAAGAATAATAAACTTTTGATGTCCTTTATTCTACAGAAAGTGAGGAAAACTGTCAAGTTTTTATTATATATGATAAAATTAAAAAAGAAAAATTTTCTGTGATATTTACAGCCCAAAGGAGTCTTATAGGAAAGGAGGAAACAAGGTGGACAGACCGGATATTTCATTTGAAGAATATTATGAAGATGTACTGCGTTTCCTGAGGGGGCTTTCCAGAGACGAATATTTGGCGGAGGAACTGACGCAGGAGACCATATACCGGGCGCTTAAGTCGATCGATACGTTCAGAGGCGATTCGGACCTGCGGGTATGGCTCTGCTCCATAGCGAAAAATCTCTTTTTTACGCACTGTAAAAAGCAGAAGCGTGCGGCACAGGATGCGGCATATGAGAACTGCGGATCAGAGGAAAAACTGTTTGTACAGGTGGTAGAAGATAAGGAGACGGCATTTCGGATACATAAAATCCTGCACGAGCTGCGGGAACCGTATAAGGAGGTTTTTTCACTGCGGGTTTTCGGAGAATTGTCATTTAAACAGATCGGGGAGCTTTTTCAGAAATCGGAACACTGGGCTTGTGTGACTTATCACAGGGCAAAAGGAATGGTTCAGGAGCGGATTAGAGAAAAATGAGGAGAGAAGATTCCATGAGAATAGATTGTGATATCATAAAAGATCTGCTTCCTCTGTATGTGGAGGGGCTTGCAAGCGAAAAGAGCAAAAAGGCGGTAGAGGAGCATATCGAAGAGTGTGAAGACTGCAATAAAATTTATCGGGAGATGAAAAAGCCTGAGCCGCAGGTCCGCTACGACAGGGAACCGGCGGAGAGTTTTCGGAAGTATGTAAAAAGAGAAAAGAGGAAGCTGGGGATAAAGGCGGCGCTCGTCACGGCGGTGATCATTTTTGCGGTGGGAGCTGTCAGGGTGTTTGTGATCGGCGGAGCGTTCGGCGCTTTGTTGTGGGACAGCGCAACAGCGGAGATTTTTGAGGACACGGACGCAGGCCATTACTCGAGGTACATGGGGAAAGAAGCGGAAAAAGAATACGTGAAAAAATGGGATATGGATGAGAGCATCTTCCCTGAAAAGATCACGGAAAAAATGCGTGTGACAGATTACAAGATGGTGTATTATGATCCCTGGGACGCGCAGTATCTGAGTTATCTGGTTGTGGAATACGATGAGGAGGCTTATCATGAAGAGACGGAGAGGCTGAGGGAATATGCTTCCACAGAGTATATCGGCTATTACGGCGCGGAGGGATTTTCCCAGGACTGTACGCTGCTCGCCGTGGAAGCGGATCCCTGTTATGGGTTCGTGTATGCTCTGGAGACGGGGAAGAGAGAGATCGTGTATGTGGAGCTGATCTTCTGCAATTATTTTTATGATCTGGATTATCAGGAAAGGATCCCGGAGGAGTATCTGCCGATCGGGTTTGACGCGACGAGGGATAATCCGTACAGAAAAGAGATGCTGGGAGAGTGAGATCTGTACCGGAAATCGGGCAGAAATCAGAGCAGGGAAGAGGATAACGGGGATGTACAACGTAGGAATCTGTGACGACGATAAAATATTTTGTGCCGCACTGGAGGAGATGGTTCATTCGGCGGCGGGAGTTTTGTGTCAGAAAATGGAGACGGAGGTCTGGTATTCCGGGGAGAGCCTGATGCGCGATCTGGAGTCAGTGGCCTGTCCGGATATTTTGTTTCTGGATATTGAGCTGTATGAAAAGAGCGGGATCGATGTGGGGAAATTTATCCGGACGGACAGGGAGGATTACCTGACGCATATCGTCTATGTCTCTTCCAGGGAGGGGTACGCGATGCAGTTATTCCGGCTGCAGCCGCTTGATTTTCTGATCAAACCGGTATCGGAGGAGCGGGTGCGGGAGGTATTGGAGCGCAGCTTTAAGCAGAGGACACAGAACAGGGCGCTGTTCGAGTACCAGAAGGGCGGTCATTTTTTTCAGGTGCCGTGCGGTGAGATCCTGTATTTTATGAGCAGCGATAAAAAGATAAATATGGTGACGACAAAAGGAAGTTATGATTTTTACGGCAAACTGAAAAACGTTATGGAGAAGCTTCCGGCGAGCTTTGTGATGATCCATCAGTCCTATGTGATCAATACCGACCATGCTGCCGAGTACACCTACGAGACCGTGACGATGCAGGACGGGAGCATTCTCGGGATCAGCAAGCCATACCGGAAAGCCGTGCGCGGCAGAGTAAAGGAACTGGAGAAAGCGAGATTACATGTCAGTATTTAATTTGAATATTTACGTATTTATCATAACGGCGGCTGTCATCCTGCTGAATATCGTGCTGTTGAGAAAACTGCTGCGGACTTTTTCCGGAAGATCCCGAAAGAGGTTTTGGCTTATAACAGCGCTCGTCAGCATGGAGGGATCCTGCTATCTGATCCCATATTTTGCGGCAGGGCGGATATTTTATGTGCAGGAGATTGCGGCGGGCATGCTGTTATTTCTGTTGTGTTTTATGCTGATCGGCAGGGCGGGACTATCGGAGGATGAGCCGGAGGAGCCGGACGGGCGAAGGACTTTGCCTCTGGCGATCGTTCCGGCAGCGGGGATCCTCGCGCTTGCCTGCCTGTTAACAGGGGATTTGAGGCCTTATTATCTTTCTGTGCTCTGCTGCGTTTGTATTTTGGCGGCGGATTTAAGTGTATTTTATCTGTATCGCGTCCTGGTGCAGAATTTTACGCATCTCCGGCAGCGGGATATCTACAGGCAGCAGACGGATCACTACAAAAACCAGCTGGAGGTGATTACGGAATCGCAGGGAAGGATGCGGGCGCTGCGCCACGATATGAGGAACCACATACTGCATCTGAGAGCGGAACTGAGGCGGGGAGATCACGAGGACGCGCTGCTCTATCTGGAGAAGATGGAGGAGGAGCTGCAGAATCCGAAAGAGCACGCGAAAACCGGAAACAGGGAGATCGACAGTCTGTTGAATTACAAGCTGGAGAAGGCGAGACAGGTTTTGGATAAGGTGGAGTGCAGCATAAATGTGCCGGCAGAACTGATGACGAAGTCCTTTGACATTAATGTGATCCTCGGAAATCTTCTGGACAATGCGGTCGAGGCGGCGCAGGAGAGCGGGCAGGGATGGCTGAAATTTGTGATGCGCGCCGACCGGGGGGTGCTTCTGATCCATGTGGAGAACAGCTTCGGGAGAGCGCCGGTAAAGAAGGGGGATCGTTTTCTCACCACGAAGGAGGACTCCGGGGAACACGGGATCGGGCTGCGGAATGTGGAACGCATGGTGGAGAGGCAGAACGGGGAGATCGAGTTTCGGTGCGAGGACCAGGTGTTTTCGGTGGATGTGATGCTGTATATGAATGAGGTGTGATCGTTTTTATACTATTTTCGCCAAAAATCCGGGCGGATTTCGGCAATGTGAAAAAAATATGAAAAACATATGGTATATTATGGTCGAAAAAGGAAACAGGAGGTCATGATACATCATGAGGAGAAAACTGGTCAAAATATGGATGCCGCTTTTTATGACAGCGATTTTACTGGCGGGCTGTCAGAAGGCGCCGGAGACGGCGAATGACGACGAGATCCTGCGGGCGAAAGGCAGTTCCGACGACGCGGTAGAAGCCATCCTGAACGAGGAGGAAGGGATAGACGCGGACGGGGCGAAAGAGAAGGAGAATTCAAAGAGCGGGGAGGCGGTCAGTGCGGTGCTCGGAACTGACGGGAACCGCATGAGGATAGAGGCGGAGATCCCGGCTGTTCCGGAGGAGCTGAGCACGCTTGCGATGCAGATGGACAGCAGGCTGGACGGAAAAGCGCTGCGAGATTTTCTGGATCCTCAGGGAGAGGTAAAAGATTATACGGAACAACTGCTGGCGGAGGAGGAAGCGGAGAGGCAGAGAGTAGCCGAGATCGATGAGAAGCTGGGGGAGGGAAGCAGCATCGTGGAGATACCCGGCGTGGGGGATGGAAGCTGTCTTGCCCTGACGGACGGAAACAGAAAGGCTGTCCTCTGGGGAAAGACAGGCGGCAGTTATATGGATGTCTCTCTGAAAGAGAAATGTCTTGCCGCGGCAAAGGATGCTGCGCAGGAGCTGGATGTAAAAGAGGAAAATGAGGGGGATGCTTCTTTTTCCCTGCAGGACGCGAAGGCGCTTTTGATGCAAAAGCTTTCCGTTCTGGGAGTGGAGGATATCTATCTGTCGGAGGCATATTTTTACGAAACGGACGGTCTCATTTTTTATGAGCTGCAGTTTGCTCCTGTGGTGGACGGGATCCCGATAGCCTGCTGTTTCGGTTATCAGGAAGCCTCGAGAGTGTACCCGAACGGATACGCGTGGGTGAGCGCGGAGGGCGTGGCGGAGATCAGTCTGTGGAACTGTCTGATGGAGCAGGTATCCGCGGCGGAAAAAGAGAGGATTCTGAGCTTTGATAAAGTGCAGAAACTGTTGGAAACTTATCTGAAAGACGGCAGTCTGCAGTGTGTGGAGGACGTTCCCTTTTCCACAGCGGAACTGGTTTACGGTGTGGAACTGAAGGACGGGAAGCTGGAGCTTTCACCGATGTGGAGTGTGCATATGGATCTGGGGGAGTATGTGGAGTACGCCGGGCAGACAGGCAGCAGTGATCCTGTCTGGAATATTTACATGGACGCGGTGACAGGGGAGCTTGTGGAGGTGCAGTGAGTGAAGCGTTTTTTCTTGCAGGATCTGAGGCGAAGTATTATAAATCCGGGATTTTTTGTGGGAATTATTTTTGTGCTGGCGATCCTGATGCCGGCGGCGGTGCTGGATACGCCTCTGGACGGGAGCAGAAGCTATCTGCATGGTTTCGGAAATGTCTTTCACGCATCGGGTTTTTCTCCCTTCGCGGCGGTCTTTCCGGTTCTGGCGTATGCGGCTGCCTACTGTGAGGAGCATAACAGCGGCTATCTGAAGATGATCCTGCATCGGACAGGCTACAAAGGTTTTTTGAGAGTGCGGGCTGTCACGGTGGCGTGCTCCGGCGGAATGCTGATCGCCCTGCCGGTCACGATAGTCTGTCTGATCGTGTATATCGGAGGCGTTCCCGGGCTGCCGACGGGTTCGGACAGCGACATACTCACCGGATCAAAGCTCATCGAGGCGATCGCAGAGTACGGCGACTGGTATGTGGTGGGCGGGAAGATGGTTCTGGGTTTTCTGTTCGGCGCGCTGTGGGCGCTCGTGGGATTTGCCTTCGCGGTGTGGATCCCGAACCGGTATGTCAGTCTGCTGGCGCCCTTTATCCTGTATGACACTCTGTGGCTTTTTATAGGATACCGGTCGTTTAACCCGGTGTTTTTGCTGTCAGGGGATGACGTCGGGCATGGGAGCTATCCGCTGGCGGTGTTTTTCGATCTGATTTATATTACCGCAGCGATCTCGATCATTTCTATCGGGATAAGGCAGGAGAGAAGGAATTGAGGAAATTACAGAGTATTTTACAAATCACAAAAAATCTGCTCCTGTATGAATGGAGTGACAAGCGTGTCATAATGGGATTTCTGGCGGGGGTGACAGTGCCCTTTTACTGGCTGAAAAATTTTCTGGACTATGTCGCCGCCGTGGGGGAACCGGTGAACATCCTGGAAGCCTTTCTGGTGGTGGAGCATGAATACAAAAGCGTGATGTTTCTGGTGCTGGGGTGGTTTCTCATTGTCTCCGACGCGCCCTTTGTCAACGGAAATACATACTATTCTCTGTGCCGCACAAAAAAGAGAAGCTGGAATCTGACGATGGTCTTCTATATTCTGGTTCAGGCGGCGCTTTATACGGCGGGGGTGGCTCTCCCGATGGTGATGGCATCTCTTCCCTGGGGCTTTGTGGGGAAAATGTGGAGCAGTCCGGTGTATCTTTTGTCCCAGGATTTCACTTTGAGCCGTAGCGAGGAGTATGGGATCCGGTTTTTACAGCGGGATATGATGCGCAGTATGAATGTGCTGCAGGCTTTTCTGGCGACAGTCCTGTGCTTTTTCCTGTATCTTGTCCTGACAGGGCTGATTCTGTACACGGGCAATCTGCTGCTCGGCGGTATATGGGGCCTGGCGATTGCCTTTGTCGTACATGTCGGGGGGCTTGGCATGCGCTTTTTGGGGCAGATCAGATTTGCTCTGATGGGGTATGCGAGTCCCGGCAATTTTGCGGATGCGGGAGGGATACATCTGGTACGCCCTGTGGCGGTCATGGTCGTGCTTGCGGCGGCGCTTGTGGCGATACAATGCTGCCTGATCGATAAGGTTGACTTTAAGGAGCAGATGCATGTACACGAGTGAGGAGGGGAGGAAGTCCGGAGATGGATATGGAAAAAGGATTTGTGTACGATTATCTCGCGGGAGTTGAATTTCCGGGCGCCGGAAGCATCTATTTTGGAAGGATTCCGTTAATTCCGCTGGGGCGGTGGCTTTTGGGCGTTGCAGTGATCCTCTTTGTGACAGGAATATATTTGAGCCGCAGGAGACAGATCTCTCTGTTGGAGATGGTGCGTTTCGGCGGAAGAAGAAGCTGGTGGAGCGCACGGTTCTGGAATCTGTTTCTGACGGGGGTGCCGGCATGTTTCTGCTATGCATTCTGTTTGAAGGGACTGGATCTTCTGCGGCATTCACCGAAGCTGCAGGGGTTGGAGGAAGTGCTGATCCTGCTTCTGTGGCTGGTTCATATGATGACGTTGTCGAGCATATTCTGTCTGCTCGATCTGACTGCTTTCCGGCAGATGGTTCCGGCATTCCTGTTTGTGACAGAAGTGTCAACTTATACGGTCGGTTTTTACTGGTGGAATCTGTCGAAATTTATGTTCGGGAACTGGGGTATGTATGTGCAGAGCAGCCGGGTGGAGGACGTATACGGTTTTTCTCCGGGGGTGGTGATGGTGCTGGAATGTCTGATGATCGCGGCAGTCTGGAAGATCGGTGCGGCGGTGGTCGAGAGAAGAGAAGAAAGGAATTAGCAGCGTGGAATTTATAGCGGAAATAAAGAACGTGAGCAAAAAATTCGGGGATGAGACAGCTGTCAGAGAGGTATCGCTGTCTCTGGAACCGGGGAAGATATACGGGATCGCCGGCAGGAACGGTTCCGGGAAAACCGTATTGTTCAAGATGATCATCGGTTTTTTGAAACCCTCTTCGGGAAAGATCTTTGTGCATGGAAAGGAGATCGGAAAAGATGTGGATTTCGCGGAGGACATCGGGATTATCATTGAAACGCCGGGATTTCTTGGCGGGCTAAACGGTTACCGGAATCTGGAATATCTTGCCGCCATCAAAAAGCGGATCGGCAGAGAGGAGATCCGGGGGAGCATGGAGATAGTGGGACTTGATCCCGACAGCAAAAAGAAAGTGAGACAGTATTCTCTCGGTATGCGTCAGCGGCTCGGCATTGCCCAGGCGATCATGGAGCATCCTCAATTTTTGATTTTGGATGAACCGATGAACGGCCTGGACAGAGAGGGGGCAGCCGAGATCAGGCTGCTCTTTCTGAAATGGAAGGAGGAGGGCACAACGATCCTGCTGTCGAGCCATCACAGGGAAGATCTGGATGAGCTGTGCGACGAAGTTTTTGAGATGGAGGATGGACGGCTGAAAAGATCCCCGGCATTCTTTCGGTACTCCCGCGGCGTGCGGTTATAAAACCGTTTGAAGGTGGCCGCGAAATTGCTGGGACTGTCAAATCCGCAGGAGGATGCTATTTCGGAGATACTGTTTTCCGGACAGCATAAAAGCATTTCCGCACCCTGCATGATCCGGTATTTCAGGAGATACTGGATGGGTGAGAGCTGTATTGTCTTCCGGAAACAGCGCAAACATTCCCGTTCGCCGATATCAGCGGCTCTGGCAATCTCGGCAAGAGAGATATCGGCGGAATAATTTTTGTGGATGAATTCCAACATTTTCCGGATGCGCAGATTATCCTGGCTCCGGGAAATCTCCGGCGCGTTCCATGTATCTTCAAATTCTTTTGACAGAGAAAAGCAGATTCGGGACAAATTTTCTCTGACGGTAAATTCGAACCCGGCGGGCTCCTTCTGCATGGCGTCAAAAGCGGCAAGAAACCGGCGGATGATATCCGGATGCCCGGAGCTCAAAAGCGGAATACCGGTAAAGCAGTCTGAGGAGATCAACGGCTGTATGTATTTCTGGGCAAACACGGAAGCCTCATTTCCGGTGACAAGCAGGGGGCTGAAGACGAGAGAGTAAAGATGGCAGTGATCGGCGCCGATACCATAGTGAAGAATATTGGAATTTATGACAAAGGCATTCCCCTCCTCGATATAAAATGATCGGGAGGGTATTTTCAATTCTATGCGCCCTTCCGCGACATATATAATCTCCAACTCCTCGTGCCAGTGCCAGGGTATGGCGTTCTCCTCATTGTCCGTGTAGACGGAGGAATATCCGGCGCAGGGAAAAGCCAGAGTACCGTGGGGGTTCAGTTCTTTTCGTTTCGGATTCAGATTCAGTGTACATTTCTGCAGAGCCATATTTCTTCTCCTGTTTTGGGCGGTTTTTTTATATTATATGTCCAAAATCAACTTGTAACAAGATAAAAATGTCGATATCATAGTGGAAGCAAAAGAGAAACGGAAGTAAAGGAGTAAAGAAAATGTTTCAACTGTTACTGGCGATCATATATCTGGCGTTCATCAGTCTGGGGCTCCCGGATTCGCTTCTGGGCTCCGCGTGGCCGATCATGTATCGGGAGTTCTCGGTGCCTGTCTCCTATGCGGGCGGAATCTCCATGATCATTGCGGCGGGAACCATCGTCTCCAGTCTGCAGTGCGACCGTCTGACAAAGAAGCTCGGAACGGGAAAGGTGACTGCGGTCAGCGTGCTCACAACCGCCGTCGCGCTGTTTGGCTTTTCGATAAGCCATTCCTATATTGCGCTGTGCATCTGGGCAATCCCCTATGGACTCGGTGCGGGCTGTGTGGATGCATCTCTGAATAACTATGTGGCGCTTCACTATGCCAGCCGCCACATGAGCTGGCTGCACTGTATGTGGGGAGTGGGAGCTTCCCTGGGACCTTACATCATGGGATTTGCGCTGTCGAACGGTCAGACCTGGAATATGGGTTACCGCTATATCGGGATCCTGCAGATTTTGTTGACGGCTGTCTTGTTGTTCAGTTTGCCGCTGTGGAGAAGAAAGGGAGAAGCAGGGGCGGGCTCCGGGGAAAAGGCGGACGTCGGATCGGCGTCGGGTGAAACGCTTTCGCTTCCGCAGATCTTCCGGATTCCGGGAGCGAAAGAGGTGATGGTCACTTTTTTCTGCTATTGTGCGGTGGAACAGACCTCCGGGCTCTGGGCGAGCAGCTATCTTGTGCTGCACGGCGGACTTACTTCCGAGGCTGCGGCGGGATTTGCCAGTCTGTTTTATATCGGGATCACCGCAGGGCGGGCGCTGGGCGGGTTTCTGACCATAAAACTGAGCGATACGCAGATGATAAGGCTGGGACAGGGATTTATCCTGTTTGGGATTCTGTTGCTGCTTCTGCCGCTTGGAGGGAAAGCCGCGCTCCTTGGACTGATCACGATCGGCCTTGGCTGTGCGCCGATCTATCCGTCGATCATTCACTCCACGCCGGAACATTTCGGGGCGGATAAATCCCAGGCAGTGATCGGAGTGCAGATGGCGGCAGCTTATGTGGGAACCTGTCTGATGCCGCCGGTATTCGGTCTGATCGCAAACCATATCAGCGCATCGCTGCTTCCGGTATATCTTTTGATTATCCTGGTGCTGATGACGATGATGCATGAAAAACTGTTGAGGAGGGTGAAACATGGTTGATTTACATATGCACAGCAGATACAGTGACGACGGCGAGTTCAGTCCGTCGGAACTGGTAAGGAAATGTTCTGATGCAGGCATAAAGATAATGTCTGTCACGGACCACAACTGCGTGAGGGCAAACGCGGAGGCGGCAGAGGCGGCGAAAGCACGAAATATCTGTTATATACCGGGGATTGAGATCGACTGCACTTTCCGGGATATCAATTTTCATATGCTCGGCTATGGCATAGACTATAAAAGCAATGACTTTATGGAGATTGAGCGGAACATAGAAGAACAGAGCATTCGGACTTCCATGGAAAGGCTTGTGCAGACACAGGTGCTTGGCTTCCATGTGACGGAAAATGATATGTGGGAGATCGCGAAAGACAACTACTGGAAGGATATATGGACGGGGGAAATGTTTGCAGAAGTCCTTTTATCCAGGCCGGAGTACGCGGATCATCCGCTGTTAAAACCGTACCGTCCGGGCGGTTCAAGGGGAGATAACCCTTACGTCAATTTTTACTGGGATTATTATGCGCAGGGAAAATCCTGTTATGCAGAGGAAAAATATCCGGGGATGGAAGATATCCTTGATGTGATCCACGCAAACGGGGGATTTGCGGTGCTGGCGCATCCGTGGGTAAATCTGAAACAGAATATAGATCTGCTGGATGAGATACTGGATCTCGGTCCGGATGGAGTGGAGGCGTTCAGCAGTTACCATACGAGGGAGCAGGCGGAATTTTTTTATGGCATAGCGAAGGAGAGGAATCTGATCGTAACCTGTGGGAGCGATTACCACGGAAAGACGAAGCCGGCTATTCAGGTGGGACAACATCACTGCAGGCTGGCCTATATTTGACTGACGGCACAGTCCGGATTCCGCAAAAGCATTCCGGAAAGAGAGGAAAAAAGATGGAAAATTCCTATCGATTTTTTGAAAACAGGGACTGTAAATATTTCCCCTGCCATAAAAGCACAGGGGACTTTAACTGTCTGTTCTGCTACTGTCCGCTGTACGACAGGCAGGACTGCCCGGGGAATCCCATGTACAGGGGGAAAGACAGAGGGAATATCAAGGATTGCACAAACTGCATATTTCCGCATCGACCGGAGAACTATGATGAGATGATGCGGTGGCTGCGATAGGGGCGCGCTTAAATTCTTTCCAGAAGGCGACGGTTTCCAGCAGATCCGCCTCGTCCTCGAACAGGTCAAGAGCCTTTGCGGCTTCTATGGCGAAATCGACATAGGCGTTGGCTCTGGCGGTGAGGACATTTCCGTCCAGGACACAATCGTACTCTTTCTGGTGGGAAGAACGTATGCCTTCCAGCAGGCCGGCCTTCTCCAGAATATCTACA
Source organism: bacterium 1XD8-76 (assembly GCA_003611955.1). Lineage (GTDB taxonomy): Bacteria > Bacillota > Clostridia > Lachnospirales > Lachnospiraceae > 1XD8-76. The sequence continues at coordinate 252,793 of RAZE01000001.1, read as the reverse complement.
CCGGCGCAGATGCCGGCAACCAGCACATTTGACGAATGCAGAGTATTCAGGCATTCGTAGACGGCGGGCGTGTCGATGTGGGATATATCGCCGCCTGGGACGATAAAGCTTCTGACATCGGACAGATCGATATCCGGGAGCGCGGCATCGGGAAGAATGGAGTACCCCTCCGTCGCCGTTATCTTCCGCCCATCCGGGGAACAGAAGACGAGGGAACTTCCCGTCGCTCGCAGAAAATAATTTAAGATAACGATCTCGTAGATACAACAGTCGTCATACAGTAAAACGATGTCTTTCATAGATGCTCCTCCCACTCATCCTTTTTCTCATAATACAGAAACAATTCGGCAGGGATATTCACGGTATCGGGAGAAACCGCTGTCTGAATCACAGTGCCTTTTAACGGGAGGCCGTGGGTTCCGGCCTCCTGATCGGGCTTCAAGTGCATCATCAGGAGGGCGGCGCTTCCGCTGTGACTTTCCGGATAAGAATCTAAATATTCCCGGGAATAAAATTGCAGCTGGTAATCTCTGTCGCACTCGTACTCTATCCCGATGTAGCACATACCTTCCGGACAGCTCTGTTCCAGCGCTTTATAGCAGTGTTCTCTTATTTCCTGCAGCCGTTCGGGCGTTACTTTTTTGATGTACCAGGGATCGCTTAAATCCCTTTTCGTGTCCTCCCATACATCGATCAGGGAAACCCGGTTGATGTGACACCGGACTTCGCTCCCCTCGTGGTCGATGAAAGAAAAGGAGCGGCTTTTTCCCACGGTTAAGGTAATTTTTTTTTCGACGAGATGCCTTGTGTGGTCGGGGCTGTGCTTTACAATAATGGGCATATCCGGGGAGTACTTCGGCAGTCTTTTTCGGTTCGCAACCGTCAGGGTAATCAACTGCAGATTGTTCCAGTCCTCCTCCTTCAGCCAGTCGGGCACGACCCATCCGGCCCGCATCATATCAAGAAAGAGATGGATCGTCCGGTAATCCTGTTCGGAATACTTCAGGGAACCGCCGCATCCGCCCTGTATTTTCAGCTTCGTGTCCCCCAGCTGAAATTCGCTGCAGTGCAGATAGCAGATATCCGATTCCTCCTGTTCCCGCAACAGCTTTCTCTGCCGACAGGGCCCCTTTTTCCTGCGGGGAGGAACCTCGGGCTCACAGAAGGGCTCGAGGATATGGAGCTGTAATTTATCTCCCGATGACATACCGACAATATGATATTTCTGACTGTCTCTTATAATAGTTCTTCCGATCACAAGGACATGCCGCCATTCGTTCGGAATTTCTTCTAACCAGGAAAACTGCATGAAGAACTCCTTTCTTTTCATATAGAAATATCATACTACAAAAGAAAAGTTTTATCTATTCCTTTTATTATTCAGTAGGAGTTTTCAGCAGATACTAAATACTTGAAACTGTTCGGTTGGATACATATAATTATAACTGTTAAAAATATGAGAAGAAGTGAGTAAGAATGCTTGAGTATATTTCTGCACTGGAAGCCGCAAAAAACGGGGTATTTCAGAAAGGTGGGAGAATAAAATGAAACGACTGTTTTTATTGGAAGATGATTTGAGCCTGATAAGCGGGCTCTCTTTTGCCTTGAAAAAGCAAGGATATGAAGTGATAGTTGCCCGCACCACTTTGGAAGCGGATATATTATGGGAAAGGGGAGAATATGATCTGGCTGTTTTGGATGTATCGCTTCCCGATGGTTCCGGCTTTGATTTTTGCAAAAAGATACGTTTGACTTCAAAAGTGCCTGTCATATTTCTCACTGCTGCTGATGAGGAAACAGATATTATTATGGGGCTTGATATTGGGGGTGATGACTATATCACAAAGCCTTTCAAACTGGCAATATTTATGTCAAGGATTAACGCATTGCTCCGCAGGAGTGAAAATTTCAATACCGCTGTTACAGAATGGAATTCCAATGATATAAGCGTAAAACTCCTGAAAGGCGAGGTGTATAAACGAGGGGAACTGCTCGACTTGACTGCGGGTGAATACAAATTATTATGCCTGTTCATGGAAAACCCCGACCAGATACTTTCCCCGGAACAGATTTTAGGAAAGCTGTGGGATTGCAGCGAAAATTATATAGACAGTAATTCTCTTACCGTTTATATCCGCAGACTTCGCACAAAAATTGAGGATAATCCGGGAGAGCCAAAAAGGATTGTTACCGTTCGCGGCATGGGCTACAAATGGAATACGGTAGATTGAGGTGTATCATGAAAATATTGGTGAACCGAAAAATCAAATTTCTTTTTGTCGGTATTTTATTTTGTATTCTGGGTTTTGTACTGATTTCAGCGGCATTAGTAAGCTTTCATGTTAAGAATGTGGAGGATTATATCATAATATGCGGCGTGTGTATGGGGGCTGTAATATTGCTGCTTTGTTATGGATATTTTAGGGAGCAGCATAAAATCATGAAAAATGCCATAGCGCAGATTACGGAATATATAGCCGGCAACAAAAATGTTTCTGTTGAGTGTAACGACGAGGGCGAATTATACCGGTTATTCCATGAAGTGAATTCTTTGGTTGCCATCTTAAATGCCCACGCAGAAAATGAGAAGGACTCAAAGAAGTTTTTGCGCGAAACCATATCCGATATTTCGCACCAGTTAAAAACGCCTCTTGCCGCTCTTAATATTTATAACGGGCTGATACAGGACGAAGCAAAAGAGAAAGAGCTTTCAACAATACAGGAATTTAGTTTGCTTTCCGAACAGGAGTTTGACCGTATAGAAACACTGGTACAAAACCTTTTGAAAATCACGAAACTGGATGCAGGTACGATTCTGTTAGAAAAGACTTTGGAAAATGTGTCTGAATTTGCGGAGGACATAAAAAAACATTTCCTGTTCCGCGCCGGACAGGAGGGAAAAGAGATTTGTTTGTCGGGAAATGAAGAAATTACACTTTTATGCGATCGTAGCTGGATGATCGAAGCGATCGGCAACCTTGTAAAGAACGCCCTTGACCATACAGAAGAAGGCGGACTTATCTGTATCGAGTGGCGGGCGTTTCCCTCTATTGTCCAGATAACCGTAAAGGATAACGGAAGCGGCATACACCCGGAGGATTTGCACCATATATTTAAGCGGTTTTATCGGAGCCGTTTTTCTAAAGATACACAGGGTATTGGGCTTGGCCTGTCACTCACAAAGGCGATCGCAGAAGCCCATAACGGAACAATTGAAGTTGACAGCACATTGGGCTCGGGGACCTCTTTTACAATAAATTTTCTCAACCCTACAAAATTGTAGGCTGATTGTAATATGGATGTAGGATTTCTCTGTTATATTGGGGTTATCAAAACAGAAAGAGGTGTTTACACATGAACTTATTGGAAGTGAACAATATCTGTAAAACTTACGGAAGCGGCGAAACCGCCGTACACGCTTTGAAAAAAGTCAGCTTTTCCGTTCCAAAGGGCGAGTATGTGGCCATCATCGGAGAATCCGGCTCCGGCAAAAGTACGCTGCTCAACATGATAGGGGCACTTGATACGCCTACGTCCGGTAATGTCACGATTGGCGGCAAAGATATTTTTTCCATGAACGACAGCAAACTTACCATTTTCCGCCGTAGGAATATAGGATTCATTTTTCAGGCGTTTAATCTCGTGCCGGAGCTTACCGTTGAACAGAATATTATTTTCCCGGTGCTGCTTGACTATCAGAAGCCGGACAAAAAATATCTGGAAGAACTGCTCGCTGTTCTTAATCTGAAAGAACGCCGCAACCATCTGCCGGGCCAGTTATCCGGCGGACAGCAACAGCGCGTGGCGATCGGGCGCGCCCTTATCACGCGCCCGTCGCTGATACTTGCAGATGAGCCGACGGGCAATCTTGACACGCAGAACAGCAGAGAAGTCATTGCTCTGTTAAAAGAAGCGTCGAGAAAGTATGAGCAGACCATTATTATGATTACTCATAACAGGAGCATTGCGCAGAGTGCAGACCGGATATTACAGGTATCGGACGGTGTGCTGACCGATTTGGGGAGGTGCCGCGAATGAAAAGCTTTTTAAGTCTTATCCCAATTTCCGCAAAGGTGCGGAAGCGGCAAAATCGTATGACAATTTTGTGTATTATCATTTCTGTATTGCTTGTGACAACAATTTTCAGCGTGGCAGACATGTTCATTCGGACAAAAAGAAATGAATTACAGAATAAACATGGTAAGTATCATATACAGTTGGAAAATATCTCTCAGAGCATCGGAGAGGAGATCGGCAGTCGTTCCGATGTTGTAGCCGTCGGTTGGTCGGAAGCCTTTAATGCAGACGTAGATCAACCGTACTACATTGGAGAGAAACGAGCTGCTTTATATGGTGCTGACAGTATCTATCTGAATCAGCTTTCCAACGCCCTTGAAGAAGGGGATTTTCCGCAGCGCGATAACGAAGTCATGCTTAGCTCCAACGCGAAGCTCACTTTGGATGTGGAGATTGGTGATACCGTAACAATCGAGACCCCTGCGGGAACTGCTGACTTTACCATAGCAGGTTTTGGCTCGGATGACCGGGAATATTATCAGGGGCAGACTTATCTGGTTGCTGTATATATGACGCGGACAGAGTTTACATCGCTTATGGAACAAAACGGTATTTCGCTTAACCCAACCTGTTATGTTCAGTTTCAAAATGCTTCAAAGGCTTCCGATGCAATTATGGAAATAAAGGAACAATATGATTTGTCGGAAGAAAGCATTTCCGAAAATACTGCAATCATGGGTATTGCAGGGCAAAGCAATGATGATTCTGTAAAAAATATTTATGGTCTGGCAGCGATTTTGTTTGTTTTGGTGCTGTTGGCCGGCGTGTTGATGATTTCCGGCAGTATGAACAGCAATGTGGCCCAACGGACGAAATTTTTTGGTATGATGCGCTGCATTGGTGCAAGCCGCGGGCAGATTATCCGCTACGTGCGTTTGGAGGCAATAAACTGGTGTATGACGGCTGTACCTGTTGGATTGCTCTTAGGCACAGCAATCAGTTGGAGCATTTGCGCCATACTACATTATGGGATTGGCGGTGAATTTCAGACAATACCTGTGCTTGCCCTTAGTCCGGTGGGATTGATTAGCGGCGCACTGGTTGGAATGGTTACGGTTCTTCTGGCGGCGCAATCCCCGGCGAAACGTGCAGCGAAAGTTTCTCCGGTGGCAGCAGTTTCCGGCAACCCGGACAGGATGCCCTCTGCACGACACACTTTGCGGCTGAATTTGGTCAGGATTGAAAAGACTTTAGGTGTTCACCATGCGATAGCATCTAAGAAAAACTGGTTTTTGATGACAGCCAGCTTTTCTCTTAGTATTATCCTGTTCCTCTGCTTCACAGTAGGGCTGGATTTTGCGCGGGAGTTATTGCCATCCCTGCGGTCATGGCAGCCGGATATTACCCTCACAGGCTATGCGAATGAACCTGTGTTAAGTCAGAGTTTAAGCGATGCGATCCGCTCTATTTCTGGTGTAGATCATGTTTTTGGCAGCGCATACATGGAGAATGTTTCTGCTGTTTCTTCAAAACAGGGGATTGACCATGTGAATATAACATCGTACAGTGACTATTTGCTGGATAGTGCAAAGGATAGTCTTGTGCAAGGGGATTTATCAGAAATTTACGGAGACAGCAATAAGGTTATGACGGTTTTAAATAAGGATAATCCGTTAAAGGTTGGAGATACCATTCAGATAGCGGGACAAGAGGTTGTAATTGCCTGTGTGATATCGGATGGATTGTATTCCAGCGAATATAGTGTGATTTGCTCGCAGGAAACTCTTACCCGGCTCACAGGAGAGCAGAATTACAGCATGATTGGAGTGCAATTAGACAAAGACGCTGCGGATGATACTGTAAAACAAATTAGCAGCCTTGCCGAAAACAATGTTATTTTTGCAGATCAACGTGAAAGCAACAGACAAGATCGTGCAACCTATTTGGCAACCGTTTTTATTGTATATAGTTTTCTGGTGATTATTGCCGTGATTACCCTCTTCAACATTGTAAACAGTATTTCTATGAGCGCAACAGCCCGGATAAAACAGTACGGTACTATGCGGGCCGTTGGCATGGATGGAAATCAGCTTACACGAATGATTGCCGCAGAAGCCTTTACTTATTCCATTTCTGGTCTTGTCATCGGCGGCGGCACAGGAATTGCTCTTAGTCGTTTCCTGCATATCAGGCTGCTCACGCAGTACTTTGGAACTCCGTGGAGCTTGCCAATAGAACGGATTGCCATTATTATTGTGTTTTCCATCGTTGCCGCTATTGCTGCGATTCATGCTCCGGCAAAGCGCATCCACAACATGGAGATTACTGCAATAATCAACGAATTATAGGTATGTTTGTTTACAGGACAGCGGTTTTTGACAGAATCAAAGCCGCTGTTTTTTTATCTTTCTTATGTTATAATCAAAAAACAGGTGCGGGCTGCGAAATCAGCATGATGGATTTTTCCCAGTAAGAGGAAAAATTCTGTAAACTTTGGTAAATGGAGAACAACACAGTAGGAAAAAGAAACATTATGATAGGCTTGGTAAGCTTACTTGCAGGAATAGCAGGAATTTGGGGCATATATATAATTTTACGAAATAACGGCTTAAAGGAGAGGGGCGGAAGGCGTATTTCGGGGAAGAAACTAAGCTGCACAGAAATAATTGGGCAACCGATAAGATATGTCGTTGAGGTGGAATATCAATTAAATAATGCTGTTTGTCAGAGAAAGATAGTAACATCGGATAAGAGGATTAAGAAGTACAAAGATGATGAACAGATACCATTATTATATGTGGAGGAAATAAATAAAATATTCTGGGCAGAAGATAAGTCAAATGAATGGTTTGTTTGTATACTGCTGCTCATAGTATTTTGTTGTTTTATGTTTGGGCTGATATGCGCACTTTGGATTTTGCCTTGACAGATTTATGATGTGGATGAGTTTTTATACTTGCATAATATATATCCATCTGTTAGACTATTTTTAAAAGCATACATTCTATTGAATTTTCTACGATTAATCTGTATTCTGAGGGAGTATTCCCGTCTCATTTCAATTGAAATCTGTGCTTTTTAATTCAACCAATTTAAATTACATGGGATTTTAGAAGGCGGAGATGTCACAGGTATTTATAGAGATGGTAGAGATGCGGCAGTTTTTGTGCTTCTTCTTTCTGGAAATCCCGGAAGGAGGAAACCATATGGTGAATACGAAACTGGAAAAACTGAATCTTCTTGACAAGTTTCTATTTGATGAAGCGATGGAGGACACGGAAACTTATCAGGCGGTGATCAGCATCCTGTTGGAAAAGGAGATCGAACTTCTGGAAAAACCGGAGACGGAAAAGGAGTTCAGGGTATCTCCGGAACTGCGCGAAGTCAGGATGGATGTGGTGGGGATGGATGAAAAGGAAAAAATTTACTATACGGAGATGCAGCAGAGAAATACCGGGAACCTGCTTCGCAGGAGCCGCTATTATCAGGCGCATATGGATGTATCACTGCTGGAGCCGGGAAATAAGGATTTTAATCTTTTGAATGACAGCTGTTTTATCATGATTGCGCCGTATGACCTTTTTGGGAAAGGATTGTATCGTTATACATTTGAAGGAGTTTGCCGGGAATGCCCAGAACTGAAACTGGATGACGGAGCGGTTCGGATATTTATTAATACAAAAGGGAAGAACCGGGAGGACTTTTCCGATGAGTTCTTGGACTTCATGGAGTATATCGGAAAGACGACAGATGAAACGGCGGAACGCGCGGCGAGCGATCGGATTAAGAAGATCCATGAGAGGATTCGCGGAGTCAGAAGTTCGGAGAAAGCGGGGGTGAAGTATATGCAGAGGTGGGAAGAGCTGGCTTATGCGAGAGAAGACGGTATCGCAGAAGGAAAAGCAGAAGGAGAATATATGAGATTGGTTTCTCTGATCTGTAAAAAAATGAAAAGAAACCAGTCTCTGGAAAAGATCGCGGAGGATTTGGTGGAGGAAGTTTCTGTGATAGAGCCTATCTACAATATGGTGAAAAACTATTCCCTGGATTATGATCCGGAGGAAGTATTTAAACAGATGTCCTTTGAATTTAGAAGGGACTGAGCTGCTTTGCTTTAAGAGAAAGATATGGCGGAACCGGAAAAAAAGTGTATAATGTAACTTAATGAGGATTACACACATTAAAACGGAGGAAAACTATGTTCAGAAGAAACAGGCAGATAAAACAACCACTGAATAGAGAGAGTATGAGGCGCGGGTTTGGCGCTGTGAAAGTGGCGGTGGTGCTGATCGTTCTCTTTATTATTGCGGGCGGCTCCTTCTATTCCATTCAGGAGGAGGAACAGGCAGTGGTGTGTACTTTCGGCTCGCCGAGGGCGGTTACGACGCCGGGGCTGCACTTTAAAATTCCTTTTATCCAGACAGTAACCAAAGTAAATACGACGATCCAGGGGATTACCATCGGTTATCGGAATGATGACCCCGAGGCGGATTCTCAGGACGCGCTGATGATCACCTCCGACTACAATTTTATCTATGTGGATTTTTATGCGGAGTATCGGGTCACCGATCCGGTGAAGGCGCTCTATGCCTCTCAGGACCCGGAACTGGTGCTGAAAAATATTGCACAGAACTGTATCAGAACGACTATAGGGTCCTACAGCGTGGACAGCGTTCTGACTACGGGAAAAAATGAAATTCAGTCTAATATCAAACAGATGATCCTGGATAAGCTGGAAGACTACGACATCGGCATCGCGCTGGTCAACATCACGATCCAGGACGCGACCCCGCCCACCGCCGAGGTGGAGAATGCTTTCAAGGAAGTGGAGACGGCAAAGCAGGGGAAAGAGACAGCGGTAAATAATGCTAACAAATATCGGAACGAGCAGATCCCGAACGCGGAGGCGGAATCCGATAAGATCCTGCAGGAGGCGGAGGCCGACAAGCAGGAGAGGATCAATGAGGCGAACGGTCAGGCGGCGCGGTTCAACTCCATGTATCAGGAGTATGTCAAGTTTCCCGATGTGACAAAAAAGCGTATGTTCTATGAGGCGATGGAGGATGTCCTGCCGGATATCAAGCTGATTATTCAGGGAAGCGATGGAACGGTAAATACCATGCTTCCGCTGGAGAGTTTTGTGACGGAGGAAAGCGGCGGAGGAAATATTTCCGGTTCCGCGGGACAGGGAAATGCGCAGACGGACAACGAGAGTACAGGGGAGGAGGAATGAGCATGGAGTTTGAACGATATAATTCCGATGGAACGAAAAGAACGGATGAGGGAGAAAGAAAACATAAATTCAGCATGATCCCTGTGGTGATCGTGATCATCGCGGCACTGTTTGTCCTGCTGAATTCTCTGGTGATAACGAAGGAGAACCAGTTTAAACTGATCAGGCAGTTCGGCCGGGTGGAGAGAGTGCAGACCAGGGCGGGACTCAGCTTCAAGATACCGTTTGTGGAATCTGTCGATACCATCCCCAAAGAGCTTTTGATCTATGACCTGCCGGCTTCGGACGTTATCACTTCCGACAAAAAGACGATGATCGTGGACAGCTATGTACTCTGGCATGTGACGGATCCGTTAAAGTTTGCGCAGACGCTGAGCGGTTCGGTGAGCAACGCGGAGGGGCGTATCGACGCGATTGTATATAATGCGACGAAAAATACCATATCCAATATGAAACAGGATGAAGTGATCCGGAGCAGGGACGGAAAGATGACGATCACCGTGGAGGAAGATACTTCCGAGGTGAAGAACAATGATCTGGAGATCTCCGGGGCGAAGGAGGAAGTGGTGGAGATCACGTCCCTGACGGAGAAGATTATGGAGCAGATCAACCATGTGGAGGATCAGTACGGTATTGAGCTGATGGCTGTGGAAGTGAAAAAGCTGGATCTGCCGGATGACAATAAGCAGGCGGTTTACGCCCGAATGATTTCGGAGAGAGAAAATATTGCGGCGCAGTACACAGCGGAAGGAAAGTCGGAGGCGAAGATGATAAGAAACACTACCGATAAGGAGGTATCTATCATGCTTTCCGATGCCGGCGCGAAGGCGGAAGCGACCGTGGCGGAAGGTGAGGCGGAATATATGCGCATTCTGTCGGACGCCTACTCAGATCCGCAGAAGACGGATTTCTACTCCTTTGTGAGGGCGCTGGATGCGCTGAAGGAGAGTGTGAAGGGAGAGAATAAGACGGTCATTTTGTCGGACGATTCCCCGATCGCGCAGATCTTTAACGGGCAGTATTAAAATCGCAACAGTTTAAGGAAATCGTACAACATGAATGTAAGAGAGTATAAGACAAAGGAATTGTGGAGCAGGTTTACGCCCTATTTCAGGAAATATTATAAGACTCTGGCAACGGATTTGCTTTGTGCAGCGCTGACCACTCTGTGTGAGCTGGTGCTGCCGATGATCATGCGGTATATCACCAACGAGGGGATCAGGGATCTGGCCTCCCTGACGGTCGGCACCGTGGCAAAGCTTGGCATGGTCTATCTGGCGCTCAGGATTGTGGACTGCGTTGCGGCCTACTATATGGCGAATGTAGGGCATGTGATGGGGGCAAAGATAGAGACGGATATGCGGCGTGACGCCTACAGCCACTTACAGCAGCTTTCCAACACCTACTATAACAACACGAAGGTCGGGCAGATCATGGGCAGGATCACCAACGATCTGTTCGATGTGACGGAGTTTGCCCACCACTGTCCGGAGGAATTTTTTATCGCGGGGATCAAGGCGGTGATCGCCTTTATCCTGCTGGCCCGGATCAATGCGCTGCTCACGGTGATCATCTTTCTGTGTATACCGCTGATGGCGGTGGTCTGTACAACGTTCAACCTCCGCATGAGAAGTGTGTTTGGCAGACAGAGACAGCAGATCGGAGAGCTGAACGCTCGGATCGAGGACAGCCTGCTGGGGCAGAAGGTGGTCAAGGCCTTCACCAACGAAGATGTGGAAAACAAAAAGTTTGAGAAAGATAACGGCGCTTTTTTGGAGATCAAGAAGGAGTCCTACAAATATATGGGGGCTTTTCAGACGACGGTTCGGATGTTTGACGGGCTTATGTACCTGCTGGTGCTGGTGGCGGGCAGTATTTTTATGATGAAAGGACTGATAGAGCCGGGCGACCTTGTGGCGTACATCATGTATGTTTCCACGCTGATCGCAACGATCCGCAGGATCATTGAGTTTGCGGAACAGTTTCAGCGGGGCATGACGGGAATTGAGCGCTTTTTGCAGATCATGGATGCGGACATCGAGATATTTGATGAACCCGGCGCGGTGGAACTGGAGAAACCGGAGGGCAATATCGTTTTCCGGGATGTGAATTTTGAATACCCGGACGACCACAATCAGGTTTTCAGCCATCTGAACCTTTCGATACGGGCGGGGGAGAAGGTGGCGATCGTGGGTCCCTCCGGAGGCGGGAAGACGACGCTGTGCAATCTGATTCCCCGGTTTTATGACGTGTCGGCGGGATGCATTACGTTAGATGGGAAGGATATCAAAAACTTTACCCTGAAAAGCCTCAGGAAGAGCATCGGGATGGTGCAGCAGGATGTATATCTGTTTTCCGGGACGATCTTTGACAATATCAGCTACGGAAAAGAGGGGGCTTCCAGGGAAGAGGTGATGGAGGCGGCAAAGCGTGCCGGCGCCCATGAGTTTATTATGGGGCTGAAAGACGGCTATGATACGTATGTGGGAGAACGGGGCGTGAAGCTTTCGGGCGGCCAGAAGCAGCGCATCAGCATCGCCAGAGTATTTCTGAAGAATCCGCCGATCATCATTTTGGATGAGGCCACCTCGGCGTTGGATAATGAGAGCGAATTTGAGGTGGCGAAATCCCTGGCGAAGCTGTCGGAGGGGAGAACGACGCTGACGATCGCGCACAGACTTTCCACGATCCGCAATTCCGACAGGATTCTTGTGTTGACGGAGGAGGGCATCGTGGAAGAGGGGGATCATGATACGCTGATGGCGCTGAAAGGGATGTACTGTCACTTTTATGAGATGGCGAACGAACTGAAGTAAGACAGTTATTGTTCCATCAGATGTCTGGTGCTGAACACATCCAGATAGCGCTCCACGCATTCCCAGATGACGATATCGGGTTGGATCTGATCGATCATATCCACCTGAAAATCCCTGGAATGAACATAGTGGACATCCCTGTAGTAATACTTGGCCAGATCCCGGAGATATTCCGAGAAAGAGTCACCCACCAGGAGCAGTACTTCATCATGGTACTGCTCCTTATCTATGCGGTCGGGATCGAGCACATAGTAAGAGTCAATGGAAAAGCGGTCCTGAAGCCCGGCAAGCGCCGCGAGATCGCCGCTGTAATCTTCGGAGGCGACCGAAAAACAGGAGATATCGGCGGGAATCCCATCGCCGTAAATTTCCTGAAAGATTTCCTGCAGTCCCACGTAGGCGCCATAATAGTTCCAGTGGGAGTCTGTCCTGTAATAAGTCGGATAGTCCTCCTTTGCCTCCAGCAGAGCATATCTCAGATCCAGGTAAGGCAGAGCAGCATTTTGTTCCACGTATTCGCTGAGCTGCTGTCCTCTCGATACCTCGTTCAATCGAATGATGGTGTCAGGCATGTATTCGCTGTAAACGATTTCTTTGTTGGGGATCGTCACGATGTAGAAAGGAATGCCGCGCTCCTCCTCAAAATATTTTTGTGTATCCTGCAGGTTGGCGGTTATCCGCAAGAGCTCCTCCTCCGAAAAATGATTGATTCCCATATAATCCCAGATGGGATGCTCCCCCTCTATGGAAGATTTATAGAAAAGCCAGTTGTCCTTCCCGAGGAGAACCTGGGTGGATTCAAAGTAAGTGCCGCCGGTCAGAAGGGAGGTGACATCCGTATTGAAGGCGATCAGCTGTTTTCGCATAAAAAGCTGATCGGTGAACTCATTGACATTGTTCTGTATGGAAGGGGGAAACAGGTAGATTGTCTCCTGCACACTATCCTCTGAAGCGGGGACCTCCGCGAAAGCCTCTTCGCTTCGCGCCGCAAAAAACCTGTCTATCAGAGTTGCGGCAGGCAAAAGGAAGATAAAAATCAAAAAAACGACAGCGATCCATCCATCACGAGTTTTCATAACACACCCCATCTATCCTTAAAAGTTAAAATAAATAAACGGATTATACGAATTATTGCAGATAAAGGAGACCGATACCACAAAAACGGCCAGAAGCCCCACGGCATAGATCCATTGTCCTGCTCTGGAATCGCCAAATTTCTTTTCCAGGAGAGGAACAGCCGGCACACAACAGAAGAGAGCGGCCAGATAGTAAAACCAGTCCTGTTTCAGAAAGAGTAAAACGGCGGTATCTGTGAGACCGGTGGAACCGATGCCAAACATTGCCTTTATATAGATGAGGGCATTGCCGAGAGTGGCGGAGCGGAAAATGACCCAGCCCAGGGTGACAAAAAACATAGTGTAGAGATGACTCCACCAAAAACGTTTTTTGTTTAGTCCCGTCAATTTTTCGAAAGTGAGCAGGAGAAAATACAGCAGTCCCCAGGCGGCAAAAGTCCAGTTCGCGCCATGCCAGACTCCGGTCAGAAGCCAGACGATAAACAGATTGAGGACGAGTCTCGGTTTTGAGACTCTGCTGCCTCCGAGCGGAAAATACACATAGTCCCGGAACCAGGTCTGCAGGGAGATATGCCATCTCCGCCAGAATTCGGAGACCGTGGCTGAGAGGTATGGATAGCGGAAGTTCTCCTCAAAATGAAAGCCGAACATTTTTCCAAGGCCGATCGCCATGTCGGAATAACCGGAAAAGTCAAAAAATATCTGTAAAGTGTAGGAGATAGCGCCCAGCCAGGCCATAGCCGTTGAGGCATAAAAGCGCCCGCCGAAGACGACGTTGAAAGCGTTGTCCGCAACGATCGCCATATTGTTGGCGAGCAGTACTTTCTTTCCGAGACCGGTACAAAATCTGACCACGCCTGCGGAAAAATCCGTGAAATTTTCCACGCGGTGATCGATCTGTTCCGCGATGGTCTCATAGCGCACGATGGGACCTGCGATCAACTGCGGAAAGAGGGAGACATAGAGACCGACCTGCAGAGGATTCTTTTGCGCTTTCCCCTGTTTTCGATAAATATCGAAGACGTAGGACATAGCCTGAAACGTAAAAAAGGAAATGCCGATGGGCAATGTGACGGTGGGGAGGGTAAAGTTTGTATGCAGGCGGAGATTCATTTGAAACAAAACAAAGGTACTGTATTTATACCAGCCCAGAATGCCGATGTTGGTACAGACCATAAGAGCTAAGATCGCTTTGGACAGATGTTTCCTTTCCCGAAAATGATCGATCAGCAGACCGAACAGGTAGCTCATAAAAATGACAAAAAGCATGAGAAAGACATGCACCGGCTCACCCCAGGCATAGAAAAACAGGCTTGCGATAAACAGGAAAATATTTTTCAGAATTTTTGTATTCCTGAGAAACGCGTAGTAGAGGAACAGTACGACCGGCAGGAATACGAACAAAAAAGGTTCACTTGGGAAAAGCATGGTGATGATGTCCTCGAAATCGGCTTGTTACCGCATAAATAACGGTTCTGCTTTAGTCTATCAGGAGGGGGAGCGTTTGTCAAATGTGCGGGGGGAATGAATACCTTTCTCCGATTGGGAAATACTGTAAGTAAGGAAGGACGGGAAAAGGTATGTATCAGAAAGGTGATTACGTGGTGTACGGCACAAAGGGAGTATGTCTGGTGGAGGATGTGATGGCGATCGACTGGGGGTCGGACTGTATCTCTTCGGAAAAATTGTGCTATAAGCTTTCTCCGAGGTTTGTGAAGGGAAGCACGATCTATGCGCCGGTGGAGAATGAGAAGACGGTGATCCGCTCCGTGATGTCGGGGGAAGAGGCTCAGGCTCTGTTAAACAGGGCCGGGGGATTGGAGACGCTCTGGATAAAGGATGAGAAAGAGCGGGAGATGAGCTATCGCCGGGCTCTGCTCAGCGGCAGCAGTACGGAGTGGTCCCGGATCATAAAGACACTCTATCTGCGAAAGAGAGAACGACAGAAATCCGGAAAGCATATGACCTGTATCGACGAGAGATATCTGCATATTGCGGAGAGCATATTGTTCGGGGAAATGTCTCTGCCCCTGCACCTGACGGTGAAGGAGGTGGAGGAGGAATACTTCCGAAAGGTAAATGAAGAAAATTAGGGCGGTGTTTCACCGCCCTGATTTTCGGTATAATCGAAATACATAGTTCTTGGTTGGCGTAATATACGCAGGATCCATATTATATCCCTCCTGTCCGCACAGTAAACAAAAGTGGAAAATCACAATAATTTAAGAAATCTTTTATAGATGTGTCCATTAATTCACGATTCTATTATTGCTTTATTTTCGCAAATCAGCTAGAATCTAACTGTTGGGCAAAATATATATTTTGCGTGTCGTGAGACGGGAAAGGAGAAAAGGCAAAGATGGTGATCTTTGCCGTGAAAAAGAATGGATCAACCTTATCAGAATAATAGTAATCAATATAATAACGGCGGCTATAACAACGGTTATAATAACAATGGTTACAACAATGGAAACAACGGAAACAGGGAACCCGGAACGCCGGGCCCCGGGAAAGGAAACGACCCTAAGAAACAGAATATCTTCTTGCTGGTTCTGGCTGCGATCATTTCGATGATCTTTCTCAGCATGCTGATGCGGGGAATGAGCGGCGGGACGAACGAGGTGAGCTACAGTGAGTTTGTAAAGATGGTGGAAGAAGATAAGGTGGCATCTGTCAGCTTTATCTCCGACAGGCTGGAGTTCTCTTTAAAGACCGAGGAGACTGATAAAAAAGAGAGTGATAGATCGTCAAAGGAGACCGGAAGCGGCGAGAATCCTGTTGCGAAGCAGCAGGAGAACATATTCAGCATGATGGGCGTTCCTATCCGGAATTATTATACGATTCGGGTGGAGGATGATCAGCTTACACAGAGACTGTTAGACCATAATGTAGAAATTCAGGGACAGACAACGACGATTCTGGATTCGATTCTTTCCATCCTGATCACCGTGGTGCTCCCGATCGGTCTGATGTGGCTGCTTCTGAGTTTCCTGTTCCGAAAGATGAGCAAAGGCGGCGGTATGATGGGAATGGGCAAGAGCACTGCAAAAGTCTATGTCCAGAAAGAGACCGGCGTAACATTCAAAGATGTGGCGGGTGAGGATGAGGCAAAGGAATCTCTGGTGGAAGTTGTGGATTTCCTGCATAATCCCGGCAAATATTCCCAGGTGGGAGCTAAACTTCCGAAAGGAGCGCTGCTTGTGGGACCTCCCGGCACGGGTAAGACATTGCTGGCGAGAGCAGTGGCAGGTGAAGCGAAGGTACCGTTTTTCTCTCTGGCGGGATCTGACTTTATCGAACTCTATGTAGGCCTGGGTGCATCCCGCGTGAGGGATCTGTTCCGGGAGGCGGAGAAGAATGCGCCCTGTATCGTGTTTATCGACGAGATCGACGCCATAGGCCGGAGCAGGGATTCCAAGTATGGCGGAGGAAACGAAGAGCGGGAACAGACATTGAATCAGCTGCTCTCCGAGATGGACGGGTTTGACGGAAAGAGCGGTATCATTATTCTGGCAGCAACCAACAGGCCTGAGATCCTGGATAAAGCATTGCTTCGCCCCGGACGTTTTGACAGGCGGATCATCGTGGATAAACCGGATCTGAAAGGGCGTGTGGAGATCCTGAAAGTACACGCGAAGGATGTGCTGATGGATGATTCCGTGGATCTGAATGAAATTGCACTGGCAACGAGCGGAGCGGTGGGATCCGATCTGGCCAATATGATAAACGAGGCTGCGATCAACGCGGTAAAGATGGGAAGAAACTGTGTGTCTCAGAAAGACCTGTTTGACGCTGTGGAACAGGTTCTGGTAGGAAAGGAAAAGAAGGACCGCATTATGAGCAAGGAAGAGCGGCGCATCGTGTCCTACCATGAGACCGGCCATGCGCTGGTGTCGGCGCTTCAGAAGAATTCCGAGCCGGTACAGAAGATCACGATCGTGCCGAGGACGATGGGCGCTCTGGGCTATGTGATGCAGGTGCCGGAGGAAGAAAAGTTTCTGAATACGGAGGCGGAGCTGCGCGATATGCTGGTAGGCCTTCTTGCAGGGCGCGCGGCGGAGGAGATCGTGTTTGACACGGTGACGACAGGGGCGTCCAACGATATCGAGAAGGCGACCAATATTGCCCGCTCTATGGTGACACAGTACGGCATGAGTAAGAAGTTTGGTCTGATGGGGCTTGAATCGGTGGAAAGCAGATATCTGGACGGAAGGACAGTTATGAACTGCAGCGACAATACGGCCGCCGATGTGGATACGGAAGTCATGAAGCTGCTGAAAGACAGCTATAAAGAAGCGAAAAAACTTTTGAAAGAAAACAGAGAACTTTTGGATAAACTGGCAGAATTCCTGATCGAGAAGGAGACGATCACTGGCAAGGAATTTATGAAGATCTATCGAAAGGAAAAGGGGTTGCCGGAGCCGGAACCGAAGGAGGAGGAGAAGAAACCTCAGCCGAATCCGGGGAGACAGGGATTTCATGTACCGGGAAATTATGGGCGGCCTCCGATTCCCCCGGTAGGTGGCTTCAGGCAGGGGCCTCCGGCGGGAATGCCGCAGGGAAACCCGTATCAGAATGGCCAGCAGCCCGGAATGCCGCAGGGGAATCCATATCAGAACGGCCAGCAGCCCGGAATGCCGCAGGGGAATCCATATCAGAACGGCCAGCAGCCCGGAGTGCCGCAGGGGAATCCGTATCAGAACGGTCAGTTGGGAGGAATGCCGCAGGGGAACCCGTACCAGAACGGTCAGCCGGGAGGAGCGCCACAGGGAAACTCGTACCAGAACGGTCAGCCGGGAGGAATGCCGCAGGGGAACCCTTACCAGAACGGTCAGCCGGGAGGTGCACCACAGGGAAACCCTTACCAGAACCCGGGGCAGGGGCCGGAGGAGCAGAGAAACAGCAGAAAAGAAGCGTGGGATGCCCAGTACAGACAAAACCATTGGTCGAATCAGGCGGGAGCTATGCCGCCGGGAGGAGCCTTTTCGGGCGTACCGCAGGAGATACTGGAAAAACCCCAGGAGCCGGAGCTTGTGCCATATGAAGAGCCGGGGAAGCCGGAGGCGCAGGACATACTTATTGTGGATAATGAGCAGGACGCCGGAATTGTATTGGAAGCTGCGGCGGAAGCGCTTAAGCTGGAAGAAGCCGGGGCAAAAGAAGCGGAGGAAGTTTCCGATTCCGAAGATAAAGAAGTAAAAAACATGGAAGAATAGAAGCCATAATAAAGAAAATAAAGAAAAGCTGTCGCTGATGCGACGGCTTTTCTGATGTGTCGTTTTATTCTTCTGTGACAGGCAGTACCGTTTCTTTTTCCGAAAGCAATTTCCAGTTGGCCGGATTCCGCATGTCGTCGTGTACCGCGTACCATTTTGACGGAAGATAAGTGGTGCCATTATTTTTTGTCAGGTCGGCTATTTCCGAGGCAATCAGATATTGATCATGTGCCGTTTTTTCCTCATTGTGGATTGACTTTCCGGTGAAAGGATTAATCGGCTTTTCTATGGCATCCGCCACCGCCAGTGCAGGAACATCCGCATTTGTCATAAATTCTTCCGATGTTTCAAATCCTGTACTGTTAAAATCTTTTACCATAAGGATCGGATAATACTGCTGGATTTCATCTCCGCCTTCCACCAGATACTCTTCGCCCAGCTCCAAATATTCTCCATGATCTGCAACCAGGATGATTTTTGTGTTGTCATAAATACCGTTTTCCCGCAGATAATCAAACCATCTGCCTAATTGGAGCATTGCCGCCATATCACAGTGATAATGAGAGAGCTGCGTGTAGCTTTCCAGCTTCAAAAAATTACCGTCCGCATCGTATCTTCCCTGATAACCACGGTCGTAGCCTGTATTATCCACATACATGGAAGGCACATAATCTGGCTCCTGCAATATCAGCGGACTGTGTGTTGTATTATTTGTTGCCATTAAAAACAGGCCGGTTTCGTCTTCCGTAAAAGAGGTGATAGAATCTAAATGTTCCAATACATTGTATGCGTTCTGAAAATAGATAGTAGTACCCTCCGCAAGCAGCGGATTGTCGTCTACGATTTGGGTCTGATCCAGCATGCCGGAAATTTTGTCCGTCATATTATAGTTGCCGTTATCGTATATTGTTTTCTGTAAAAAGAGCGGTGCGGTTTTTAAGAGTCCATAATAGAAAAAGTTCCGCTTATTATGATCTCTCTGCAGTTTTTTGTTGGGGTCTTCCGTAAATTTTCCGTCCAGATTATAACATTCGATCCCTGGATATTCGTCATAGATTGACAGGTCATTAAGCCAGTTATAACCTGCGTACGGCGGATCGCATACAGTGACACGGTAACCGTTTTCAGAAAATAATACCGGCATAACTTTCAGCGCTTCATCGTGTTTTACCTGCAGAAGATCATCTGTCCGCTTGTTCATCTCCACGGGCGTATACTCATATCCGCCAAAAAGAGCAGGGGTTCCGAAGTTCGTCTTTTTTCCGAAAGATACGACATTTGTATAATAGGTGAAACCGGAAAACTGTTCTTTGAGCTGCGGTTTTTCCTCGAATATATAAGGGATAAATGCGCCGATCCCTCTGTCCAACATAAGGACAACGACATTGCTGCCTGTTTTACTGAACGTAAACTCCGGAATGGCTTCATACCGGTTCAGATCCCGGTTCGTAAGGCCGCTGATGCCGGTTTGTATGGTCTTCATATTGACGGCTGACATACAGAGGAGTGCGATAACGCCAATCGTCAATATGTCGGAGGTCAGTCTGCCCCAGTATTTATACACAATATAAAACAGGACGATTACAATAAAAAGTATACCAATATTCAGAAGTTGTTCCGACCGGCCAAAATGCAATCCGTTTTCGTATATTAAATCAGGGGTCAGCAGCCCCAGATTCTTGCCGAAAAACATATAATTTGCGATAAAAACGCCGGAGAGCAGCCAGATGGCTTTTTCAAAATAGCCCCGCACGACAGGTCTTGCCAGCGAATAAAAGACACCGCCCCATATGACAAACAGCCCCAACGCAAGACAAAACGAGTTCACGATATACCAGAACGGGTGCATCCAGTATGTGATATCGACAAACTCCTGCGGTGAAGCCGCGATAACGGAGGAGGGGATCAGGATACCCGTCAGGATTGACCAGAACAAGGCCCCGGAGAAAAACATTCTTTTGTTTCCCTGTGCGGAAAACTCTTTTCGAGTGATGTCTGCGGCTTTCTTTTGGGGAATTATTTTATAAAAACACGTTTTCACCAGTGAGAACACGTTATTTAAAGTCCAGTAAAAGACAAGCCCGGACGGCGAGCGGTATAAAAAGACAAGAAAGAACAGAGCCATCGCATAGAGCTGCAAACCCGATTTAAAAGGCTTTCCTTTGGTATAGATAATGCAGGAGATCAGATTTACGGCGGTCATGATAAATGGAAGAACATTAATGGCCATACCGCCTATCTGCAGCATACCGTCCGGCTCGCCCAGGTTGGAAATAGGGCCGAAGGGGATACCGAAAAGCAGCACCAGTGTTGACAGGTAACGGTACGCCGCAATAAAAAACGGGATCTGCAGAAAGAGCGAGACCGCGCTGCGCAGGGCGTAAACCGGCTTGTAGTGATTCTGGGCATAATAAGTGCGCAGCATCATCATGCGCTCATCGCCCTTGAAAGTTTTTTTGATGTGAGCTGCTCCTTTTTCCAGCTTTTCCTGCGTCTCGTTTTCTTTTTTTTGAATGGCGTCGGCGCGCATATACAGAGGGAGCAGCAGAATATTCACGACCAGACTTAACATAATGATCGACAGACCGGAACTTTCGGTCAGCTTGTACGCCATGCGGTAAGCGGTTTCAAACAGCAGTTCCAGCGGTTTTAACAATAATGCATCTGTAATTTGCAAAAGGCTCATTTATTTTCCTCTTTTTCATCAGGTTATAAATTTAAGACAGAAAAATTGTAACACAATATGATGGAAGAATAAAGCCCCATATTATTTTGGCGCTGCGGCGAGAGCGTATTTCTTGAAACAGCAGGTCTTTTTTGATAAGATAAAATAATAGTGATAGTTTTAGCTGTCCGGGAGGTCATCTAATGTTTGATATCGAAGAGGAATTAAAAAAGCTGCCGGCAAAGCCGGGCGTATATATTATGCACGACGAGGCAGATACGATCCTCTATGTGGGAAAAGCGGTAAACCTGCACAACAGAGTGCGCTCCTATTTTCGCAAAATACATGGCAGAGGGCCGCAGATCGAGAAGATGGTGCAGCAGATCGCGCGGTTTGAATATATTGTGACGGATTCTGAGCTGGAAGCGCTGGTGCTGGAAAATAATCTGATCAAGGAGAACAGCCCGAAATATAATACGCTGCTGAAGGATGATAAAACATACCCTTTTATCAAGGTCACCGTATCGGAGGCTTTCCCCCGGGTGCAGTTTTCCAGGGAGATGAAAAAAGATAAATCCCGCTATTTCGGGCCGTACACGAGCGCGGCGGCAGTAAAAGATACGATCGAACTCTTGAATAAGCTGTTCAAGCTGCGCACCTGCAACAGAGTGCTTCCGCGGGATATCGGACAGGAGCGTCCCTGCCTCAACCATCATATCGGGCAATGTCTTGCGCCGTGCCAGGGGCATATCAGCCAGGAAGAGTACCGGAGGCGTGTGGACCGGGCATTGGAGTTTCTCGGCGGCAACTATAATATGATCCTGAAAGATCTGGAAAAAAAGATGCAGGATGCAGCCGAAGAGTTAAATTTCGAGGAGGCGATCCGCTACCGGGATCTGTATGAGAGCGTGAAGAGCGTCTCCCAAAAACAGAAGATCACCCAAAACGACGGAGAGGACAAAGATATCATCGCGTTGGCACAGGATGAACAGGACGCGGTGGTGCAGGTGTTTTTTGTCAGAGACGGAAAACTGATCGGGCGGGAACATTACTATATGACAAATGTGTCAGGTTTCTCCCGGAAGGATATACTGCAGCAGTTTATCCAGCAGTTTTATGCCGGGACGCCGTTTCTGCCCCGGGAGCTGATGCTGCAGGAGGCGGTGGAGGATATGGATGTGCTGGAGCAGTGGCTCGGCGGCAGGAGGGGCAGCAGAGTGTATCTGCGTGTCCCGCAGAAGGGCAGCAAGGAAAAGCTGGTGGAGCTGGCAGCGCAGAACGCGGAGCTGATTCTGTCCAGAGACAAGGAGAAGATCAAGAGGGAGGAGGGGCGCACCATCGGAGCGGTGAAAGAGATCGCGTCGCTCCTGCATCTGGAGCATGTGAACAGAATGGAGGCATTTGACATCTCCAATATCAGCGGATTTGCGAATGTGGGCTCCATGGTGGTCTATGAGAAGGGAAAACCGAAACGCAGTGATTACCGGAAATTTAAGATCAGGACGGTGAGCGGTCCCGACGACTATGCCTGCATGAAGGAAGTGCTGACCAGACGATTTCTGCACGGAATGGAGGAGAGGGAGGAGCTCTCCGCAAAAAAGATGGACACGGAATACGGCTCCTTCACCAAATTCCCGGATCTGCTTCTGATGGACGGCGGAAAGGGACAGGTAAACATTGCGCTGGAGGTACTTAGAGAGCTGGATATCGACATTCCGGTCTGCGGCATGGTAAAGGACGACAATCACCGCACCAGAGGACTCTATTTCCACAATGAGGAGATTCCGATCGATAAACATTCGGAGGGCTTTAAACTGATCACCAGAATACAGGATGAAGCGCATCGTTTCGCGATAGAATACCATCGCTCCCTGCGCGGAAAAACACAGGTGCGATCGGTTCTTGAAGATATTCCCGGGGTGGGGGAAGCGAGGCGCAAGGCGCTGATGCGGCATTTTAAATCGATAGAGGAGATGAAGAACGCCAGCGTGGAACAGTTCGCGGAAATTCCGGAGATTCCGGAAAATATCGCAAAGGGCATCTATGATTTTTTTCATGCATGATCGGGCAGGGAATAGAAATTATTGACTTGTAATTTTTGCCTGTCAGAAAGGGTATTGAGCATGTATAAGAGGTATCTGAGTTTGTGTATTATGCTTTTGCTGTGTACACAAATTGTCGGCGGCAACTATAGTGACAGCAAGGAGGAAGCTGTTTCGGATGTACAGCCGGAGGCGAGCGGCGGTCAGAAAGTATATACTCCCTTTTTACAGGATATATTTGCCGTCCCGATAAGAAATTTGTCCAAAAATATTTACTTTTATGAGGATAAGCTGTATCTGGATGTGTGGGAGAGACATGAGGGAAAAGTTTATGGGGAGCCGGTGGAGGGAAATGTAAGAATGGTTTTCGGGCAGGAGGGAGAAGAGATCGTTCTGCTTGATCTGGCAGAATTGTCTCCCACTTGGGACAGAAAAACTGTGGGGACGACGCACTATCTGGTGTCGGGAGATGAATCGAGACAAGTGCTGTGGATATATGATTTAAAAAAAGGGAATTTGGAGGAGCTGAGGGTAGAGGAGAATCAGGAGATCTGGAGTTGGGATGCAAAAAACGGAAAAATTTTTTATAGTGTCAGAACCCAAAATACAGATGAGGATATCTTAAATGAAGTTATCATACGGGATTTGGACAGTAAAAAAGAAGAGGCCGTTACTTGCAGGAGAGGGGTTGAAAGAATTCAGGAGCTGTCGGTAAACGACAAAGAGGAGATAGGCATTTATTATTGGGATATGGATGTCCGTGAGCATTATCTTGGCCTTATTCGGGACAGGCAGTTTACAGAGATTGACACATCAAATGTAGAGATATGGAATTTGGGAAGAAATCAGATGCATATATTTCAACTGCATCATGATAAATTCATGATGTGTACGGAAGATATCGGGCATACATTGACGCCCTGGAATCGTTCCTGGGAGTTCTTTTTTGATGGAAGTTTTAAGGATATTCCCTGTGAAACCAGTGAAGAAGGTATTTTGGGATATGTTGACGGTTTTTATTATGTAGAGGATTACTACCTGATTTATTGGAGTCCCTGGACAATGAGCGGCGGTTTTGCTGCGGACATCGTGCAGAATGCAAAGGTACGATTGTATACGATGGAGGGAGAATATTGCTGTGGAATAGGGATACCGGATTCCAATTCCCTCCAGATATCAGTCTATTTTGTATGTTCGGATGAGACGATCTATGTGTTAAGTGTAAACGGAAAAGATTATACAATGTGTATGCAGGAGATTAAGAGGACATCTATGCCGGCAGGCAATCATGCGATGTGAAACAATTCAACCTTCACATCTTAGCGAAGGTTGAACTGTCACTGCAATTATATAATCGATGAAATATCGTCCGACTCAGCCTTGACTTTCCAGAAAGGCATCGATCTCCTCCCGCGTGGGCATCGAGGGGGTCGTACCCAGTTTCTGGACCGACAGCGCAGCCAGCGCACTGGCAAATCTCGCCGCCTCCCACTCGTCCTTTCCCTCGGCCAGTGCGGTCAGAAAACCTCCGTTGAAAGCGTCGCCGGCACCTGTCGTGTCGATGGCATTTACAGAAAATGCCGGTATGATCTCCTCTCTGCCGTCAGAAGAGATAAAGACGCCCTTGCCGCCCAACGTGATAACAATCTTTTTCACACCTTTATCCTTGAATACGGCCGCCGCTTTTCCGGCGGATTCCAGATCCTCGACTTTAATGCCGGTCAAAGATTCCGCCTCCACCTCGTTTGGAGTGACCATGTAAGCCTTCGAGAGGAACTCGTCGGATATCTCGGAATAGGGAGCCGTATTGATAATGACTTTCACGCCGTTGCGGTAAGCGTAATCGGCGATGCGCTCATTGGCATCCTGGTTCACTTCCAGCTGCAGAAGAACATATTCGCTCTCCCGGATCAGTTCCTTGACCGAATCCGTATCTTCCTCGGTGATCATTCCGCAGGCTCCGGAGACGATCGCGATCTCATTCTGACTGGTATTTTCGTCCACCAGAATCAGGGCGATCCCGGTTCCGGCCTCCTCCGTGACAAAGATATGGTCTTTCACCATGCCCAGCTCATCCATCGTGTTTAAAGCAACATCCGCAAAGCTGTCTTTTCCTATCTTTGTGATCATGGTGACGTCTGCGCCCGCCTTGTGGGCGGCGACACACTGGTTGAACCCTTTTCCGCCGGGCCCCATTTTAAACATCGGCCCTTTTACCGTCTCTCCGGGCACCGGGAGATGGGGGATCCTCGCCATGAGATCCACCACAAAACTGCCGAAAACTACTACTTTACCTGCCATATGAGCCACCTCTGCCTTTGCGTTTTATGCGGGAATTAAAATTTGGATAACTCCATTTTCTTTGTCAGATAGTCGATCAGGCGAGGCTGGCAGTAGTTGGCGTAATCGAAAATGTTTCCGCCGTCGCCGTTTATCTGTCCGTAATCCTTTAAGCAGTCATAATATAACTGGAAAAATTCGGTTCCCACATTGAACTTGTTGATACCGTTCACAAAGGCCTGATCCAGCTGATCGTCCGGAATACCGCTTCCGCCGTGGAGAACAAGGGGAGCCTCGGTAGCGGCATTGATCTCGCTGAGCCGCTTGATATCCAGATGAGGAGTCTCTTTATATACGCCGTGCGCGCTCCCGATGGCAACTGCCAGGGCGTCGCAGGTGCTCTCCTCGATAAACTTTGCGGCAACATCGGGCTGTGTATACATATCGAGGTTGGACTGATCGGAAACGGTAGCGGCAAAACCGACATGTCCGAGTTCCGCCTCCACTGCGACACCGAACGCGTGGGCGGCATCGGCAACTTTTCTGGTGTTGGCGATATTCTCTTCCAGAGGAAGCATGGAGCCGTCGTACATAACGCAGGAGAAGCCCGCTTTGACAGCGCGCATAATGTAATTAAAGTCGCTGCAGTGGTCGAGATGCAGACCTACAGGTACGGAAACTTCGTCCGCCAGACTTTTTACCATCGCAGCGAAACCCTCGGGATTCGCCCAGTTGAATCCGGTGTGATGTTCCGGGTAAAGCATACAGATAACAGGTTTGCCGACCTTTTCCGCAGCCTGTACAGTGGAATAGATCATGTTGTAGTCGAGAGAGTTAAAGGCGATCACGGATGTGTTTGCATCCGATGCCATTTTTAAGATATCTTTTACAGGTGTTAACATATTATTTTCTCCTTTTTATATATAAGTATTTCACTATAAGTGACCAGTTCAGCGGATCGTTTCCCGGAAAGCTTCAAAGATGAGGGAGACCGAGACAGCGCCGGTATCCGGATGCCCCAGGGTCTTATCTTTAAAGTTTTTGGAACGTCCTTTTTTGGAGAGCATGGATTTGGTATTTTCCACACCCTGCTTTGCGGCAGTGTAAGCTTTCTCGAAAGCGGCCTCAAAGGATTCGCCCGAAGATGCCGAGGCGAGCAGCGATTCAGAGGCCTCTATCAGGGCGTCATACATGGTCTTATCGCCGCGGGAAGTGCGTCCTCTGCGCGCGATAGATTTCGTTCCCATATCTATGTAATCGGCAAAATCCTGAACGGAGAGCGATTCTTTCCCCTCCAGGGAGGACAGGCCGCCGATGAACAGAGTGCCGAAGATGACACCGGAAGTTCCGCCCATGACGCGGATAAGAGTCATGCCGGTCTCCTTGAGCAGATCGTAGGGGGAATTCCAGCTTCGTCCGGTGAGCTCTTTTGCCACGGCGGAGAAACCGATCCGCATTCCAAACCCATGATCGCCGTCTCCGATGACGGTGTCGAGTTCCGTTAGCAGAGGTTCCGAAGCGACGATTTTTTCGGAGACTTTCAACAGCATTTCCTGCAGCTGTCCGCATGTCAGGTGATCCATAAACTATATCCTCCTTTTTGTGTAATTAAAAAATAAAAGCATCGGTAAAACAACGTTTTTGCAAATAGGGCTCGGTGCGATCATCCGAGCAGAAGATCGTGACGGAGAGCCCGTAGGATCTTGTCGTATGCATAAAATATCCGGCGCTCATTCTGCTGATCGGAATTCGATGTTCCGCGTAATCATGAATGGATTTTGCGAGAGAATAGACATCCTCAAATTTGCCGGCGGAGGTACGGTTGATCAGCACATGGATCCTTTCCTCTGACCGCGGTTTCAGGTCTTCTATTAAGATATCATAAGCGTGTTTCGCGCAGGATTCAATAGAAAATTCATTTTTAAAGGACAGAGCGGGCGGTTCCCCGGAGATTCCTTCCCCGAAATGGAGGATCTCGTTCTCAAAGTCCATGGTGATCAGAACGCTGGAAGTCCGATCGTTGATATATTCCGCCAGGGCGGCAACCTCCTCCAGTGAGGCGCCGGTTTTAGCGCAGGCAGAGGCGGCCTTCACACCGAAGAGAACACCGATCAGACCGGTGCGGTCTCTGCGGTCCTCGTCCCTGTGAGTGGATAGGCAGTCGTCGTGAAAAGGGCACATTTTTGCCTGAAGCCCTTCCAGTGCCATCAGCTCGATCGCCATGTCACAGTTCAGGACATCCCCCATGAAATTATTGAAGAGCATGAGATATCCCTTCGAAGAATTGACATATTTTGCAGCTTCGAAACAGTCGTAAGCGCTGGGGGCGGCATAGAGGGAACCGTTTATCGCGATATCCGCCAGGTCGGGACTGAAGGCAAAAGACTGGGAAAAGGGATTTCCGGCGCCGCCTGCCACAGCGATGATGTTGACGCGGTCGGGATCCGCCGGACGACGAAGAACGGTGCGTCCGTTGAAAGAGCCCGGCAGAGTCTGCACAAGTTCCGGGTATACACACGCCATGCCCTCGGCGCAGGCTGTGGAGATCGAATTGGGATCGGTCAAAAAAGGATCACGGATAGACATTGTTTTTCCCCCTGTATTGTTTAAAAAGAAAAAGTGTCGGAATAAAAACGGCCCTGAAGATATTGCTCCAGTTCCCGGTCGGCGCAGAGGAAAGTGATTAGAAATCCCTGCGCATGGTATAAGTTGGTGTAAAAACCTGCATCGACGCGCCCCACCGGATGCAGAGGACCCGCGCACTGCTTTATGCGGGAGGCCAGAATATAAGCGTCTTCCGGGTGGGTCAGTGTCATGCGGCTGACCATCATATAGATCTTCTCGGAGGGAGCGGGCTTTAGATCCCTGCAGAGCGTATCAAAGGAAAGCTCCGCGATCCCTTCTATGGAAAAACAGTCCGCGTGGGTGGAAACCGGCGGTTCCCCGGAAAAACCCTCGCCGAGATGGACCAGCTGTCTTTCATAGTCCATGGTGACGGCCAGCGTGCTCATACGCTCATTGGCTTTATGGGCGATTCTGGACACTTCCTCCAGAGACGACCCGGCCCGCGCACAGGCGGAAGCAATTTTAATCAGATAGAGCAGTCCGGTCTGTCCCCCTCTTTCCCCTCTCGGGGCGCCGGGCGGAGCGGAAAGGCAATCGTCGGTGGCGCCGCATAGAGCACAGGGAATGTGTTCCAGAGAGAGCAGTTCTGCGGCCAGGTCATTGTTCAGGTAATCTCCCATATAATTATTGTAGAGGAGGAGATTGCCCGAGGAGCTTCCGATCTTCAGGGCGGCCTCATAGATGTCGTAGGCGCTGGGCGCGCAGCGTCTGTTTCCGTTGATGCAGGCATCCGCCATCCCGTCGCCGAGATATCCGTATGACAGAGGATGACACCCCCCGCCGGCGCTCACGATAACGTTTACCCTGTCAGGGCGCACGTCGGGGCAGAGCAGTATCCGACCGTTAAACGAATCCGGAAGAGACCGGAATCGTTCCGGGCAGATGGAAGCCAGAGCCTCAACGAGCTCTCTTGTGGAAGTATCTGGATCTGATATGTATGGAAGCAAAAAGCCACCTCCTGTCTGTTGGCAGTTGATAACCACATTTTTCTGCTTGGAGTATAGCATAGGCAGTTTTGTCAGTCAAGAGAAAACGAAAGAAAATAAAATATAAAATGAAATGAAACGAAAGTGACAAGATTTGAAAGAAAAAACAGGAGAAAAGAATAAAGAAATAAGAAAAAAGAGCGGGAGGAAGAAAAATATAGCGAGAAATTCACAAAAACATATTGACACAAGGAGAAAAATAGTATAAAGTCAACAATAATTAAACAAAAAGAAAAAATCAGATTGTCAAAAAGTTAAAAATTGGAACAGATGGAAAACTTTGTAAAAAACGATCAAAACGAAAGCGAAAAGTAGAAAGCAGGGGTAGATAATGTTTGCCAGAGAACGCCAGGAGAGTATTGCGAAACTGATCCAGGAGAAAGAATCGGTAACGGTAGTGGAGTTGAGCGAGCTGTACGATATTTCGGAGGTCACGATACGAAAAGATCTGGAAGAATTGCAGAGACAGAGACGGATCATCAGGACCCACGGAGGAGCGGTATCGATGTATAAACCGACTTCCGCCTTCAGCTTTCAGGATCTGTCCGTAAAATGCATAGAGGAAAAGCAGAGGATCGCGAGGGTGGCTGCCGAGCTGATCGCGGACGGGGATTCGATCATGCTGGACGGTTCTACGACAGTTCAGGAGCTGGCGAAGCTGATCGTTGACAGCGAGAAGAGGGATCTGACGATCATCACCACCTCACTGAATACGGCGATGCTTTTTAAGGACAGGGACAGCGTGACGGTGATGCTGATAGGCGGACTCCTGAACTTTAAGATGAATACGACCGAGAGCGTAACCGCGGAAAAGCAGCTGAGAGAACTCTACGCGGATAAAAGCTTTGTGGGAATCAACGGAATTGACAGTGAATTTGGATTTTCCACGTTCAGTCCCTATGAGGCGGCGATCAAAAGATCTTTCGCCGACTCCGCCAGGGAGCCGTACCTGCTTGCCGATCACACCAAGTTCGACAAAAAATATATGGTGAAAGTGGCGGGGCTCGAGAAGAGTTATCGCGCCATAATCACAAACCGGAAACACGGATGCGATTATTCCGAGTATGAGAGGAAGATCGACATCCTGTATGCGGAATGAGTTTTCCTACATAGGTTATATATGCCAAGGCATTTATAATAAAAACACTATCATTATAAGAGGAGGATCAGAGAATGAAGAAGAAAATTGTTTCATCATTGCTTGCTGTTACATTGGTAGCAGCCATGTTGGCGGGCTGCGGAAGTGCCGGGCAAGAGCAGGCGAGCGCACCGGCAGAGGAGGCTCCGGCGGAAGAAGCTCCCGCGGAAGAGGAGGCTCCGGCGGAAGAGGAAGCTCCCGCAGAGACAGCGGAAGCAGGCGGGGATCTCGCTGATATCCAGTGGGGATTTATCGTAGGTTCCTTTGAGCATGTGTTCTACCAGAACGTAGCGGCAGGCATTGAGGCGGGCTGTAAAGAGCTTGGTCTTGACGAGAGCCAGTACAACATCACTGACTGTAATCTGGAAGCCGAGAAAGCGACCAACGCGATTGAAAACTTTACGGCAAACGGATGTAACAGTATCGCACTCGCATGTAATGACGCGGCAGGCTGCGTACCCGGAATCGATGCGGCAGCAGCAGCAGGCGTGAATATGTTTAACTTTGACTCCAAGGCAGCTGACCTGACAAACGTAATTTCTTTCGTGGGAACAGACAACTACCAGGGCGGCGTGATTGGCGCACAGGAGCTGATCCGTCTGACAGAAGAGGGAGACACAGTGGCGATCATCGGTAACCCGGAATCCGTTTCCACACAGGACCGCGAGCAGGGCTGTCTCGATACGCTTGAAAAGGAAGCTCCTGACAGAGTGGTTATCCACGGCAACAACTACGGAGGCGACGCGATCAAAGCGCAGGAAATCATGGAGACGATCCTGATCTCCAACCCGGAAGTAAAGGCAGTATTCACGGTTGGTGATCCGGCGGCTACAGGCGCTCTGGCAGCTATCAAAGCGGCAGGTTCCAGCTGTCTGATCATTGGTTTCGACGGAAACCCGGAAGCAAAGGAAGCTATGCTGGATGCGGAGAACGGAAAATACTGGGTATCTGAAGTGGCTCAGGATCCGGAGAACATCGGCAAAGGCATCGTGGAGCAGATGTACAAATACTACACAACAGGAGAAGTGGATGATCAGATCATCATGATCAACCCGTATGCATTCACAGCGGAAGACATCAAATAATATTGAAACAAATATGTTGACTTTCCTGAAAGGCCGAGCAGGTTGATTGCTTGCTTGGCCTTTTTCGAATAAGCAGGGCAGAAAGGAATAAAGATGGAACCACGCTTACAAGTAAAAAATATTTCCAAAGTTTTCCCGGGCGTGAAAGCGCTGAGCGACATCAGTATTGATTTTTATCCGGGGGAAGCCCATGCGCTTGTCGGTGAAAATGGCGCCGGAAAATCGACACTGATAAAAATTATCGCGGCTGTCTATACGGCTACGGAGGGAAAAGTGTATCTGGAGGGAAAAGAATGCAGTTTTTCTTCCCCTAAGGAAGCGCTGGATGCCGGAATTTCCGTTATTCAGCAGGAACTCAGTATTGCGCCGGATCTGACGGTTGCGGAAAATATATATCTCGGACGTGAACCCCACAGGGGTATGAGGCTTGACAGAAAAAAGATGAATGCGGATACGCAGAATCTTTTGGATGACATGGACCTTCATATCAATGCAACGGCATACTGCAGGGATCTGACTGCGGCGGAGCAGCAGATGGTGGAGATCGCAAAAATCGTTTCCAGAAATTCAAAAGTGGTCGTTCTGGATGAACCGACCTCTTCCCTTTCGGAACACGAGATCAACGCATTGTTCCTGCAGATCAGAAAATTGAAAGAAAAAGGCGTTGCCTTAATTTATGTCACACATAGAATGAAAGAACTCTTTGAGATCTGTGAGAGAGTTACCATTTTCCGAGACGGATGTAAAGTCACGGAAAAGATGATCGAGGGAAGCACCGAACAGTCCATTGTGGCGGATATGATCGGGCGTTCGGATCTGAAAAATTATTACAACAAGCATCCCCACAAAATAGGTGGGGAAGTGTTGAGGGTAGAAAAGCTGTGCCAGGGGAAAAAATTCCGGAATGTCTCCTTCACCCTGAAAAAAGGTGAAATCCTTGGATTTTACGGCCTGGTAGGAGCGGGACGCACGGAAGTGATGGAGGCGATCTTTGGCGCGACAAAGTTGGATTCCGGGAAGATATTCTTAAACGGGGAGGAAATACTGTTTTCCAAGCCCTCGGAAGCGATTCAAAAGAAGATAGGATTTGTTACGGAGGACAGAAGAAGAACCGGTTTATTACTGGAGAAAGCAATCACGGAAAACGTGGGGCTCCCGAGTCTGACGGCCCATGCAAGGCACGGACTCGTCAATTTTAAATGGGAGCAGGAAGTCACATCGGAATATAAAGAAAAACTCAGTATTAAGACGCCGGATATCAAGACGGTCGTGGGAACGCTCTCCGGCGGGAATCAGCAGAAAGTCATTCTTGGGAAGTGGCTGGCGGCCAACTCGGAGATCCTGATTTTGGATGAACCCACAAGAGGCATCGATGTAAATGCAAAATCGGAATTTTATGCGCTGATGTATGACTTTGTGGAGAACGGCGGTTCTATCATCATGGTTTCCTCCGAAATGCCGGAAGTCATCGGTATTGCCGATCGTGTTTACATTATGCGGGAGGGATACATAAGCGGGGAATTGTCGGATGTGGAGCTTTCAGAGCAGACATTGATTCAGCATGCCAGCATTACATCTGATGCTGAGTAGATGAATTTTAAGTAAAAGGCGGGTATATATTATGGATAAAAAGAAGGCAAATCAGTTTTTCCAGGAAAACGTCGTTGTGGTGTTTCTGATTGCACTGTGTATTTTCTTCGGCGTTGCAAACAAAAATTTCTTTTCGAGTATCAATATTATCAATCTGACGTCACAGATGTGTATTAACGCATTGCTGGCGTCGGGGCTGACTTATGTTATCATTCTCGGCGGTATTGATATTTCGGTGGGTTCTCAGATCGCGCTGGCCGGCGTTGCGGCGGCGACGATAGGCGTAAAATTCTTCCCGGATATGGGATACGGCACAGCGCTGTTTGTCCTGATCGGAACAGGTCTGATCATGGGATTGATCACAGGCCTTATCATCGGATTTTTCATCGCGTATCTGAACGTGGTGCCAATGATCTGTACGCTGGCCATGCTGTCTGTCCTGCGAGGAGTAGCTTACATTTTCACAGGAGGCGGACCGGTCACGGGACTTCCGACCACCTTTGCCTGTCTGGGGGCGAAACGCCTCATTGTGACCGAGACTTTCCCGAACGGTATGATCCCCACAAACGTTATCTTTACGGTGATCGTAGTGCTTCTGATGCATCTGCTGCTGACGAAGACCGTGTACGGACGCCATGTATTTGCGGTGGGTTCCAACCGAACAGTGGCTCATCTGGCGGGGATCAATGTAAAGAAAGTGATACTGATCGCCCACACACTCTGCGCGATCACCGCGTGCATGGCGGGCGTGGTGACCTGCTCCAAACTGCAGAACGGCCAGCCGAATACCGGTGAAGGTTACGAAATGTTCGCGATCGCTTCCACCGTACTGGGCGGAACATCTCTGGCAGGGGGAAAAGGTTCTGTGGCGAGAGCGATGTTCGGCGTTGCCATCATCGCGGTCATCAACAACGGTATGAACCTTTTAAATATTTCCGCATATTGGCAAAAGGTCGTCATCGGTGTTATTATTCTGTTAGCGGTTGCGCTCGACATGGCTCAGCAGCAGAAGAAAAAAGCATAGAGATGGAGGAATGTGATATGTTAACAGATTTTGTGACAGGCTACCAGCATGTGGGAATACCGACCAACGATATGGCGGCGACGGAGAAATTTTATACTTCTCTCGGATTCCAGAAAATTTATGAGACCGAAAATAACGGAGCCGTTAAATTCTTTCAGTGTGGAGATATTCTGATCGAAACCTATGAAAAGAACGGGCAGGCGGCAGGACTCAGAGGAGCGATCGATCATATTGCCCTGGCGGTCAACGATATTGAGAAATGTTGTGCGGAGGCAAAGGAGGCCGGGTTCCACATTGCGGAAGGGCCGAATACCCTTCCGTTTTGGGAGAACGGCGTCAGGTATATCTGTATTCAGGGACCGAATATGGAGATAGTGGAATTTTTACAGAAATTTTAGATGGAGAAGGGTGCGGGTATAGAATATGGCGGAAGTAATTTGTATGGGGGATATTCTGGTGGAGATCATGAGACCGGAAGCCGGGATCCCTCTGAACCAGGAGGGGTATTTTCGGGGGCCTTTCCCCAGCGGCGCCCCGGCGATCTTTATTGACACGGTGGCAAAGATGGGCCATACCGCCGCAATCATCGGCGGAGTCGGGGATGATGATTTCGGGCACTATACCATTGACCGGATGAAAGCCGACGGCGTGGACTGTCAGTTTGTGCATTTGAGCAATCGACTGTCCACGGGCTGCGCCTTCGTCACATATTTTGATGACGGATCCAGAAAATTTATTTTTCATATGGGGAACAGCGCGGCGGCGGAGGTGGATATTCCGGATATTTCCGACATGGACGATCTGAAATATTTTCACATTATGGGGACGTCGCTGGCGGATAATCCCGAATTTGCGGACGGCATCGTGGGAATGATGCGCACTGCGGTAAAAAAGGGTGCAAAAGTCAGTTTTGACCCCAATTTGAGATTTGAACTGATCCGGGATCAGAGAGTTTATGAGATCATCGATGAGATCGTAAAAAATACCGCCGTTCTGCTTCCGGGCAGAGAGGAGCTTATGATCATCACCGGACAGGATACGGTGGAGAAGGCTATAAAAAAGGCGTTCGAGAATCCGATTCTGGAGGTGCTGGCGCTGAAAAACGGCTCGAAGGGAAGTATTATTTATACAAGGGAAACATCTTTTGAGTCAAATATTTACAAGGTGGAAGTGGTGGATGCGACCGGCGCCGGAGACAGCTATGCGGGAGGTTTCATCGCGGGACTTTTGGAGGGACGCCCTCTGGAAGAATGCGCGAAGATGGCGGCGGCCTGCGGTGCGTTGAACTGTGCGGCATTTGGTCCCATGGAAGGGAAGATATCCCCTGAGATCGTCTGGGATATGATCAGGGAACGGGAAAGCGCGGAATAAAACAAAAAACAGTATGGACAGGGCAGGCCCTGTCCATATCGTTTTATAATAACAGCGTATTTACAGCGGAAATTCACGCTCCGCCAGATCGATCAACAGCCCTCCGGCAAAGGCATCTCCCAGTCCCACAGCGGTTGGAGCTGAGACAAATTCCATATTCTTGCAGGGAACACAGCTGACCTGATCTGACAGCGCTTCCAATTCTTCGGCAAATCGTATTCCTTTTTCGGAGGGCACGATTGTCAATATTTTAGTAAAATTTTTTGGGAGAATTATTTTCCAATGGCATATTTTGACATGTTTACAGGTTTTTCCATGGAAATATTAGGGCTATTTGTATACAGAATAAATGAGATGGTGAATATTTTGGATTGGCACCGGTCCCAAAAATAACGGAGCGATCACACCTCGGTTATAGTGGACTTTCGGTTTTAATAAGGTTATAATATGGTCAGAGTGTTTTTGCAGTTATTATCTCTGTATGTGAGGTGCAGACATGACTATCCGTGATATCGCAGATCTGGCTGGAGTTTCCAAATCGACCGTCTCCAGGGTTATCAATAATTTCCCTAATGTAAATGAAAAGACAAGAGAAAAAGTGATGCATATTATGGATGAAACAAATTTTCTTCCCTCTGCGATCGCCCAGGGACTCTCGCGCCATTATGCCAATACCATCGGCGTTCTTCTGCCGGAGACAGGGGGCCTTTTTTCGGAAAAGTTATTCAGGGAATCAACAAGGCGCTGATCGACACGCCCTACACGATCCTGTTGTGCTGTACGGAAAACAAGGCGGAGTACGAAATGCGCGCGCTGGATAATCTGCTGCAGCAGAAAGTCAGCGGAATTTTTCTTACCAGCTCCTCCGACTTTTGCGAGAATGAGAGTGCCCGCAGGATCCGGAAAACACTGAACAGTTTTCAGGTGCCGATCGTTCTGATTGACCGCGCATTGAAAAATTCAATGTGGGGGGGTGTTTATTCGGATAATTCCGCCGGCGCATATATGGCGACGGAGGCTCTGATAAAGAAGGGATTAAAAAAAAATAGGCGCCTTTATCAGCGATATAAGCCTTTCGATCGGAGAGCAGCGCTGTAAAGGATTTACTCAGGCAATGGATGACTATGGGATTCCTGTCGAGGAAGAATTTGTGGTAACCGAAAAGTTTCCGCTCTCCATGCATGAGGTATATCTGAAAACGTGTGAGATGGCGGAGGCGGGAAATATTCCGGAAGCAATTTTTCTTGGAAACGGTATCATTGCAGCCAGTTTTTGGATATTATCCATTTTCCGTACAGTTATCTGGAGCGCAATTCCGTATTGCTCGGCGAGACCGCCGCTAAACTTCTGTTAAAATCGTTTTCCGATCTTTCCGGAATTCGGCAGGAATATATTATTCCGTCCGCGCTCCGTCTGGACGGATCGCTGCAGTAGAATTCCCCAAAATGCTCTGTTAATTTCCGGGGGATTATGATATAATTTCAAAAGATTATACTGCGTCAGGCACAGCGGTATGGACTGGAGAAGGAGAAAAAATTATGGCAAGTATTCGTTTGACAAAAGTAATTGAAAAGATGAAGCTGGAAAATCTGACACCGGAGCTCGATATCAAAAATGTAAAGATCACACAGCCGGACATCAACAGACCGGCGCTGCAGCTGACGGGCTATCTGGAGCACTTTGCGACGACCAGGCTGCAGGTTATGGGGTTTGTGGAATACAGCTATATGATGAGCATGAGCGAGGAAAAGAGGAGAGAGATCTATGACGGTCTGATTCAGGAGGACTGCCCGGGGTTTGTGTTCTGCAGAGAGCTGGTTCCGGATAAGATCTTTCTGGAGATCGCGGCCGAAAAGGGAGTGCCTGTGCTGAATACAAAGAAGGCGACTTCGGCTTTCATGGCGGAGATCATCCGCTGGCTCAATGTAAAGCTTGCCCCCTGCATCTCCGTGCATGGCGTTCTGGTGGACGTTTACGGGGAAGGCGTGCTGATCACGGGGGAGAGCGGCATCGGCAAATCCGAGGCGGCGCTGGAACTGATCAAGCGTGGACACCGTCTTGTGACAGACGATGTGGTGGAACTGCGAAAGGTGAGCGAGGAGACATTGATCGGTTCCGCGCCGGATATCACAAAACACTTTATCGAACTTCGCGGTATCGGCATTGTGGATGTAAAAACGCTGTTCGGTGTATCCTGTGTAAGAGAGACACAGAATATTGACCTGGTCATCAAGCTGGAAGACTGGGATAAAGACAAAGAATACGACAGACTCGGCCTGCAGGAGGAATATACGGAGTATTTGGGGAATAAGATAGTATGTCATAATATTCCGATCAGACCGGGCAGAAACCTGGCGATCATCTGCGAGGCCGCGGCTGTAAACCATCGACAGAAAAAGATGGGTTACAATGCGGCGCAGGAACTGTATAACCGTGTGCAGCGCAATCTGGCGCAGAAGCGGGAAGAGAACTAGTTATAAAAAATAAACTATATAAGGAAAGGAAAGAGGGGGGACAAAAGAATGGGCAAGTACATATTTGGAGTTGATGTAGGCGGAACTACGGTAAAAATGGGGCTTTTTGACAGAGACGGCATGGTGGTGGACAAATGGGAGATTACCACCCGGACGGAAAACGGGGGGGAACATATCCTGCCGGATATCGCCGACAGCATCAACAGTAAGATAGCGGAAAAACAGTACCTGAAAGAGGATGTCCTGGGGATCGGCATCGCGGTGCCGGGGCCGGTGAATGGTTTGGGGATTGTGAGCAAAGCCGTGAATTTAGGCTGGAAAGAGACGCATGTCAAGGAGATCATGGAGAGACTTTGCGGAGTCCCTGCGGAGGTGGGGAATGATGCGAATGTGGCGGCGCTGGGCGAAATGTGGAAAGGCGGCGGTCAGGGATACAGTTCACTGGTGCTTGTGACATTGGGGACAGGTATCGGCGGCGGAGTGATCGCGGACGGCAGGCTGATAACCGGTGCCTGGGGAGCCGGCGGGGAGATCGGACATATGCATGTTATGGACGGCGAGGAAGAAGCCTGCAACTGCGGATGTAAGGGGTGTCTGGAGCAGTATGGCTCCGCAACCGGGATCGTACGTCTGGCGAAGAGAATGCTGGATAAGACACAGGAGCCCAGCGTTCTGCGCGGGGCGGAAATAACGGCTAAAGCGGTGTTCGATGCCGTCAAGGAGAAAGACCCGGTGGCGCAGGAGATTGCCGGGGAATTTGGCGAGATACTGGGAAAAGGTTTTGCGATGATAGCCAGCGTGTTGAATCCGGCAGCCTTTGTGATAGGGGGAGGCGTGTCCAAAGCGGGAGAGGTCCTTTTTGACTACATCCGCCCGCCATTTGAAAAATACGTATTTTCGGGGTGTGTGGACGCCAGGTTCGTGCTGGCGACGCTGGGAAATGACGCGGGAATCTACGGCTCCGCAAAGTTGGTGTTGGATACAGTAATTTAAAAAACAGCATCTGCTCCTGGGGGTACCGGGAGGGCAGATGCGGAACTGGAATGAAGAGGGGAATCTGAGTTGAGAGGGGAAATCATAACAGAAATAGAGCGGATTTTGCCGGCGGGGCAGATTCTTCGAGACGAACCCATGAGCAGGCATACGACTTTCCGGACAGGAGGGAGAGCGGCGCTGTTTCTGGAGATAAAGACGAAACAGGAGCTTCAAAAATTACTTACATTTTTTCAGGAAAGTGGTACAAAATATTTTGTAGTGGGAAATGGAAGCAATCTTCTGGTGAGCGACGCCGGCTATGACGGGGTGATCATCCATATTGCGGAAGGGTTTTCCAAAATCGGTGTCGCCGGCGAAAAGATGACAGTGCAGGCGGGTGCGCTTTTAGGCAGAGCGGCCTCGGCGGCGTTGGAGCATTCTCTCACAGGGCTGGAGTTTGCCTCGGGGATCCCCGGTTGTGTGGGCGGCGCGGTGGTGATGAACGCGGGCGCTTATGAGGGCGAGATGAGCCAGGTGGTAGACCGGGTCAGGGGAATCACTTTTGAGGGAAAAGAAGTAGAATTTTCGAACAGGGAATTAAACTTCGGTTATCGGAAGAGCCTTTTGAGACAGGAAAAGATTGTTGCGACGGAAGTGGAGTTTCAGCTTGCCGGCGGAATACGTAAAGAGATTTCTTCCAAAATGGCGGACCTTGCGGAGAGGCGGCGGGTCAAGCAGCCTCTGGAGTATCCCAGCGCCGGCAGTACTTTTAAGAGGCCGGAAGGGTATTTTGCGGGGAAGCTTATTATGGACGCGGGCCTGCGCGGGGCGAGCGTGGGCGGCGCCCAGGTATCGGAAAAGCACTGCGGATTTATCATCAATAAGGGCGGCGCCACAGCCGCGGATATCCGGCGCCTTATGGAGGAAGTGCAGAACAGGGTAAGAGTACAGTTTGGAGTGGAACTGGAGCCGGAAGTAATATATTTAGAGTGAGAGAACGACACAAGAGGAACCGGATATGAGATTTGTGGTAGTGACAGGCATGAGCGGCGGAGGAAAGAGTACGGCATTAAAGATGTTGGAAGATGCGGGCTTTTATTGTGTGGATAATCTGCCCTTTTCTCTGGTGGAAATGTTTGTGGAGATGATTTCTCTGCCGGGTACGGAGGCCTCAAAAGTTGCCCTGGGGCTGGATGTGCGGAGCGGGCAGTCTTTTCAGGAGGCGGAGAAGGTGCTGGACAAGCTGAAGGAGAACGGTTTTGTCTATGAGATCCTGTTTCTGGATGCGTCGGAGAGAGTGCTTTTGAAGCGTTATAAAGAGACGAGAAGACGTCATCCGCTCTCTCTTGCCGGCGAACGGGTCGGAGTGGGGATCCAGAGGGAGCGTGAAATTCTGAGAGAGATCAGGGAGAAGGCGGATTATGTGATCGATACGTCCAATCTGCTGACAAGAGAGTTAAAAACGGAGCTGGAACGTATTTTTGTCCGGAACGAAGAATATAACAGTCTAATGATAAATATTGTCTCTTTCGGATTTAAGTATGGAATCCCGGCAGACGTGGATCTTGTTTTTGACGTACGGTTTCTGCCCAATCCGTTTTATGTGGAGGAGTTGAAGTACCACACGGGAAATGAAAAGGAAGTACAGGACTTTGTCATGGGTTATCCGGAGAGCCATGAGTTTTTGGATAAATTGAACGATATGCTCCTTTTTCTGATTCCGAACTATATCAGAGAGGGAAAGTATCAGCTGGTGATCGGGGTCGGGTGTACCGGCGGCAGGCATCGCAGCGTGACGCTGGCCAATATGCTTTTTGAACGTCTGAAAGACAAGGGGGATTACGGGCTTAAGTTAAGCCACAGGGATGTGGAAATAAAATAGCTGAGATTGTAAAAAGAGGTTGACGGCGTTGTCTTTTTCAGGAGAGGTAAAAGAGGAGTTATTAAAACAGTATGCGTCATCCGAACATTGTATTTATGCGGAACTGGCAGCGATCGTTATGTTTGGGGACAGGCGGCGGACAAAATACGGAAATAAGGATTTTTTGCCGGGAAATGGGGAAGTAGAGGTGCTTTTAAGTACAGAGAATGATTTTGTGCGACAAAAAGCCTTTACATTGTGCAAAAAAAACATTAATATAAAAGTTGATAAAGACGAAGGAATATTGGCTTTTTCTACAGGATTTGCGAGAGAGCATCTGATGCCGGATCCGGATGGAACGCTGAAACGGCAGTGCTGTAAGAGAGCTTTTCTGCGGGGAGCATATCTGTGCATCGGCTCCATGAGTGATCCGGGTAAGAGTTACCATCTGGAATTTGACTGTATTCGGGAGGAGAGAGCACGTCTCTTACAGGGATTGATAGCGGAATTTGATATTCCGGCGAAGATCGCTCTGCGGAAAAAATATTATGTGGTGTACATGAAGGAAGGCTCCGCCATATGTGATATGCTGAATATCATGGGAGCGCATGTTTCACTGATGGGGTTTGAAAACCAGAGGATCGTTAAAGAAGTTAGAAATTCCGTGAACAGGAAAGTGAACTGTGAGACGGCAAATATTACTAAGACGGTAAATGCGGCGGCGGCTCAGGTGCGGGACATCATGTTGATACAGGAGAAGTATGGACTCGATGAACTGCCGGAGAATCTGCGGGAAATTGCGCGGCTTCGGCTGGAGTACCAGGAGGCAACCCTGCAGGAACTTGGAGATTTGTTAACACCTCCGGTAGGGAAATCCGGGGTAAATCATAGATTAAGGAAATTGAGTGAGATCGCAGAGAGAGCGAGAAAGTAGTGAGAGGAGAAAAATTATGTTGGAAAAGTCTATGAAGATTCGGTTGAAAAATGGGCTTGAGGCAAGGCCCGTCGCTGTCCTGGTACAGGTGGCGAGCCAGCACGAGAGTACGGTTTACATCGAATCTACGGGAAAAAGAGTCAATGCAAAGAGCATAATGGGTATGATGAGTCTGGGACTCAACACCGGC
Source organism: bacterium 1XD8-76 (assembly GCA_003611955.1). Lineage (GTDB taxonomy): Bacteria > Bacillota > Clostridia > Lachnospirales > Lachnospiraceae > 1XD8-76. The sequence continues at coordinate 211,195 of RAZE01000001.1, read as the reverse complement.
GAGGAAGTAAATGTGATTGCGGACGGCAAGGATGAGGAAGAAGCGATTATAAGTATTGAAAAGTTCCTGAGCGGACAGGAATAAAGGGGAAAATAGCCGGCAGTGAGAGCTTTCGGTTATCATATAAAACAAAAATATTGAATGGAGGTACAAAGATATGCCATTAGTAACAACAAAGGAAATGTTCGAGAAAGCATATAAAGGAGGATACGCCATCGGTGCTTTCAATGTGAACAACATGGAAATCGTTCAGGGTATCACAGAGGCTTGTGCGGAGGAGAAAGCTCCGGTTATTCTGCAGGTTTCCAAAGGAGCTCGCGCTTACGCGAACCATAATTATCTGGTAAAACTGGTTGAGGCTGCTATCGCCTGCAATCCTGAACTGCCTATCGCTCTGCATCTGGATCACGGCCCGGATTTTGAGACATGTAAGTCCTGTATCGATGGCGGATTTACTTCCGTTATGATCGATGCTTCTTCCAAACCTTTTGCTGAGAACATCGAGATCACAAAGAAGGTAGTAGAATATGCGCATGAGCACGGAGTAGTGGTGGAAGCTGAGCTTGGTACCCTGGCAGGTGTGGAAGACGATGTGCAGGTATCCGCGGAAGATTCTTCTTACACACGCCCTGAGGAAGTGGCGGAGTTCGTCGAGAAGACAGGCTGTGACTCCCTTGCTATCGCAATCGGTACAAGCCACGGCGCATACAAATTTAAACCCGGCACAAAACCCCAGCTTCGTTTTGACGTTCTGCATGAGTGCGAAAAGATGATCCCCGGATTCCCTATCGTGCTCCACGGTTCTTCTTCCGTTCCGCAGGAATATGTTGAGATGATCAATAAGTTTGGAGGAGCAATGCCCGGCGCTATCGGTATTCCTGAAGATCAGCTTCGTGAAGCTGCTCGTTCCGCGGTATGTAAGATCAATATCGACTCCGATCTTCGTCTCGCTATGACAGGTACGATCCGTCAGTTCTTTGCAGAGCATCCGGATAAGTTTGATCCTCGTGAGTATCTGAAACCCGCTCGCGCTAACATCAAGGAGATGGTTCGCCATAAACTGATCGATGTTCTGGGATGCAACGGAAAAGCTTAAAATTAGGATAAAGAAAAAGCGGCAGTCAAGCCGCTTTTTCTTATGGGTTTATTTTTTGGTCTGTTCCCTCTGAATATCCGCGAAGGCGGAGTACATGGGCTCCTCCCTGGAACCGTGGAAGGTTCTGCGTATGTAGTTGGATGTGATCTTTTCAACGGTGCCGGAGAGAGCCAGCACGCCGATCAGGTTGGGGATCATCATCAGGCCGTTGAAGGTGTCGGAGAGGTCCCAGGCCAGTCCCAGACTCATCGTACAGCCGAAGTATGCCATGATAACAAAAAGAGCTTTGTAGACGACGGTCGCTTTTGTACCGAAGAGGAACTCAAAAGCTTTCGTGCCGTAATGGCTCCAGCCAAGGACGGTGGAGTAGGCGAACAGCAGAATGGCGATGGCGATAAATTTCGGGCCGACAGATCCAAAGACGCCTGCGAAGGCCTGCCCTACCAGACCGGAACCTTCTATATCGGTCAGCATCTGCCCGGTCTCCAGATCCACAAGACCAGAGGAGAGAATGCAGAAAGCGGTCAGCGTGCAGACCACGATGGTATCCGCAAACACTTCAAAAATACCCCACATACCCTGGCGGACAGGCTCCTTCACATTGGAGCTGGAATGTACCATGACGGAGGAGCCAAGGCCGGCTTCGTTGGAGAAGGCACCTCTTTTAAAACCCCATGTGATCGCTCTGCTGACACCGTAGCCGATGATGCCGCCGCCCGCCGCTTTCATGGCGAAAGCACCTTTGAAGATGGCGCCAAAGACAGCGGCGAACTGATCGATATTTGCGATGCAGATAATAACAGCGCCGATGATGTAGAGGATAGCCATAACAGGGACCAGTTTTTCCGTGACTGCGGCAACCCTCTTTAAACCGCCCAGAATGACGAAGGCGGAGAGGATAACGATGCAGACGCCTGTGATCCAGGTGGGAATGTCGAAGGCGGATCTCATATTGCCGGCGATGGAGTTTACCTGGCTCATGTTGCCGATGCCAAAACTTGCCAGCAGACAGAAACAGCTGAACAGTACGGCGAGGATCATGCCGATCTGTTTACAGCCTTTTTTGGAACCGAGTCCGTCTCTCAGGTAATACATCGCGCCGCCGGACCATTCCCCTTTTGCGTTTTTGCGGCGGTAGTAAATTCCCAGGACATTTTCGGAGTAGTTTGTCATCATGCCGAAGATCGCCATAACCCACATCCAGAAGATCGCGCCGGGGCCGCCGGAAATGATGGCGGTGGCGATACCTACAATGTTGCCGGTGCCGATCGTCGCTGCCAGCGCGGTGCAGAGACTTTGAAACTGGGAGATGGATTTGTCCTCCTTCCCAGTGTGCTTTGTGACATGTTTGTCGGCAAAGATCGCGCCGATCGTGTTTTTAAACCAGTGGCCGATGTGGGTGAACTGAAAGCCTTTGTTGATAAACGTCATCAAAATGCCGGCGAGAAGTAAAAGTCCAATGCCAAAGGTTCCCCAGACAAATCCGTTGACGATACCGTTGATGTCGGTGATCGCCTCGACCGCAGGCCTGAGAGCGTCATTCAGGTTGCTAAGTGCTTTTAACATAGATAAATCCCTCCATAAATAAAAACAGATAATCCGAAGATTATCTTTGCGTAGAAATGTATAAAAAATAAACGTCATTTCTTCGGGTCCACGCCTTTGTGAACGGATGACAAGTATGAGTTTAGCAGTAAATGGGAGAAAATGCAAGCTTTTTGCATAAAAATGCGGTAGCTATAGAATTACTAGAATTATATGAAGTGATACGGGAAAATATGTCCCTGAAAAGGGAGGATGCCAAGTAAGGTTTCCCTTACTTGGCACTTATTATGAAAAAGTTATTTAAATTTATTACGATAATGTCTCTGTCAGGAAGATCACTTCAGGATTTCTGTTAAGTTCCTGTTGTTATCTTATGTACTTAGTATAGACTTCAGATTTGTCTAAAAAATGATTTTCAAATTAAGTTTCTTTGAATTAAATGTGAACAGTTTGTGAACGCAGGAGGAGGCTTTTTATTTCTGCGTTCGTCAGGATGTCGGTTTCCTGAGCGGACAGTCCGACATACTGATCTTGTCTTTTAAGGCGTTCATCCCGCAGTCGATCAGGTAATCCTGCAAAATCGGTTTCGACTGGGAGGATGTGGGACCGATAATGATCTCCCCGATCAGCTCCGACATATGGAGCCCTAATCGGCCGCACATTCTGTTTAAATCAAGGGGATAGTACTTTTTGATTCTGCCCGGTGAAACATGATATCTGGGTTCCACGGCAAACTCGTTCAATATAAAGGGAGAGATGACCAGTCTGCGCTCTTTCTCTCTTGCAAAAGAGGGATGCTTGAAGGCGGCCGACTGTATCCATGCTTCATTCATGACCTCACGCAGCTGCGGCTGTATTTCCGAAAGAGACTTCTCCTTCATCATCAACTGGTAAAACTCATCCACAAGCCGGTGTTCCCGCATATCTTTCTGGTAATACACTGTCTGCAGGGATACGGCGCCGCCTGTCATTTTCTGCATCAGACTTTCGTGGAAGGCGATACAGACGCCCTGCCCCAGATGCCCGTAGCGTTCCCACTGTGCGGCATCGTCCCTGTATTTTGAGAAACAGGCCGCATATGCCGAATACCGAAATTCCTCTTCCAGCTCCTTCTGAAAAAACTTTTCTATCACACGGCTTTTCTTATCCTCACCGTCTGAGAGCAATCTCTCCATGACAGCCCGGCATATCCCGTTCATAAAAAATCTCATCTCGGAGGCATCGTTCATATTCAGGATGTTATTCAGCCTCAGCTCTGCGCAGCGGATAATCCCATCAAAAGCCGCAAAATCGGTATAATGATACAGCATAACTTTACCTCCACTGTAAACTGTTTAGTATTATTTTACCCTGAATTTCCTGTTGAATCAACCGGCATATGAATTTATGGCGAAGAGAGGTATTGAAAAGGAGGATGCCAGGTAAGATTACCCTTACCTGGCACTTATTATGAAAAAGTTATTAAAATGATTATGATGATGTCTTTGTCAAGAGATCACTTCAGAACTCTTTTGAGCTCCGGCTGTGATCTTATAAACACAGTATAATACGCAAAATTGTCCGAAAAATGATTTTCAAGTGAAGCTTCTTTGAATGAAATATGAACAATCTATGAACGGCAGAGAGTGACGGCGAAAGGCATTTGCCGTCACTCTACGATATTCTGCAGCCACACGCCCTTTTTCACAAAGATAAGCCCGATCATCGCTTTGATGGCGTCCGCCAGCTGGACGAGGAAATAGATCCATAAGATAGGCAGTGTGGTGAGTTTTGCCAGGGCGAAGGCGAACACCACGCTGACGCACCAGATGAACACGCTGTCGAAAAAGAAGGCGATCATGGTTTTGCCGCCGGAGCGGAGCGTGAAGTAGAGGCTGTTCAACAGCGCGTGCTGCGGGACAAACAGCGCCGAGATCATAATCAGCTTTGCGGCGAGCTGTTTGATGTCCTCCGTGGTGTTATAGAAATCCGGGAAGAGCGGCGCTGTGACAAACATCACCACCGCCACGCAGGTGCACAGAAGGACGGCGAAGACGATGATCTTCGTGTCGGTCTCCCTGGCGCGCTTCATATCTCCCATTCCGAGGATCTGCCCGATGATGATCGCGACCGCCTCCCCCATGGCGACGAAGGAGATGTGGAACAGGTTGCATATGGTGTTGGAGATATTGAGGGCGGCGACAACGTTGAGGCCTTTCAGGGAGTAGCAGGCTGCAAGGGTAGCCATGCCGGCGGCCCAGAGCGTCTCGTTCAGCAGCAGCGGAGTCCCTTTCACGGCGATCCTCTTTGTGACGTCGGCGGGGACGGCAAGACTGCGGTACAGTCCGACGACAAAGGGATTCTTCTCCGCATCCTTGTGGGTGGCGAAGACGATGATAGCCGCCTCGATCACGCGGGAGAGTACGGTGGCGATCGCCGCGCCTTTCACGCCCAGCATCGGAAAGCCGAATTTCCCGTAGATCAGCAGATAGTTGAACAGCAGGTTGATGCAGATCGCCACGACGCCAGCCTTCATGGGCAGGAGCGTCTGGCCGCACTCTTTTAAGGTACTGCCGTACACCTGGGTGATCATGAAAAAGGGAAGCCCTGTCAGCATCAGGACCATGTATTCCAGGCCGCTCGCAAGCGAGGCGTCTATGCTTGCGGCACTGCCCTCGCCGGTCAGGTAAAGATTGATCAGGTATCGTCCCTGAAAGAGGCATAGCAGGACGGTCAGGAGCGTGATCGCCGCGACGGCGAGCATCTTGAAGCGAAATGTGTGCCGTATGCCGTCCGTATTGTTCTGACCGTAATACTGCGCGGTAAAGATCCCCGCGCCGGAGACCGCTCCGAAGACGCAGAGATTGTAGACGAACAGTATTTGGTTGACGATGGAGACGCCGGTCATGGATTCGGTGCCGATCTGGCCGATCATGATATTGTCCAGCAGGTTTACAAAATTCGTGATGCCGTTCTGGATCATGATAGGTATGGCAACGGCGAACACCATTCTGTAAAACGCCGCGTCTCCGAAGTATTTTTCCCTGAATTTTCTCATGTAATCTCTCTCCCGTATGATTCAACTGCGAAAAAATCCCCCGCCTGCACGGCGGGGAATTAAGACTTTCAGAACAGTATATTAAGTTTACGGAGGAAAGTCAAGTGGTTACGCTTTAATTTCCAGAAGCTCACTTCCCGCTTGGATCTCGCCGGATGAGAGGGTCGTGATGCTCTGGTAGTCGTCCGTGTTGCAGACGATCATCGGCGTAGTACAGAGATATCCGGCTTCCCGGATGGCGTCCATATCGAAGGATATGAGGAGATCGCCCCGCTTCACGGTCTGGTCGGCATTTACGTGGACCTCAAAGTGTTTGCCGCCGAGCTGAACGGTATTGATGCCGATGTGCAGAAGAATTTCCACACCGTCCTCCGCCTGGATGCCGATGGCATGTTTTGTGTCGAAGATATTGTTGATCACGCCGTCCGCAGGGGCAAAAAGCTTTCCCTCGGAGGGTTCTACAGCGACGCCGTCGCCCAGAATACAGTTTGCGAAAACATCATCCTGCACCTTTGCCATAGGCACCACGACGCCGTTCATGTGGGCGCTGAGTATGGTGTCCTGCTTTGCGGAAGAGGGCATCTGTTTCGCTTCCTTTTGGGGGGCGGGAGCTGTCTTTGCAGACGAAGAGAGATCCAGCGCGGCCGCTTCGGGAGTGTCCATGAAATCGACCAGATTGGACTTGATCACGGCAACCTGGGGACCGTAGACGACCTGTACCCCGTTGCCCTTATGAATGACGCCGGAAGCGCCGGACTGCTTAAGCAGAGCGTCGGAGATCTTATCCGGATCCGTCACGGTGACACGAAGGCGGGTAGCGCAGCAGTCCACGTCTGAGACGTTGGTGAGGCCGCCGAGCCCGCGCAGGATCATGGCGGAGACAGGATCCGAGGAGGAGGCGGAAGAAGAGCCGTCCGGTCCTACGCCGGTCTTTGCCTTAAAATCAGAGCGGGTAAAGAGTTTGGTCTCCTCGTCGTCCGCTTCCCGCCCAGGCGTTTTCAGATCCATCTTTACGATCATAAAGTGGAAGGTCACATAGTAGAGAACAAAATAAACGATACCGACTAAAACGATCCAGATCCAGTGTGTTTTTGCATTTCCCTGCAATGCGCCGAAAAGAGTCAAGTCGATCAGTCCGCCGGAGAAGGTCATACCCACGCCCACGTTAAAAATATGCATCAGCATGTAGGAGAGGCCGGCGTAGACACAGTGTACCGCATACATTGCGGGGGCGATGAACAGGAACGTAAATTCCAGAGGTTCCGTGATACCCGTGAGCATGGCGGTAAGCGCCGCGGAGATTAAAAGTCCGCCTGCGGCTTTCCGCTTTTCGGGACGTGCCGTCCGGTACATGGCAAGTGCCGCGCCGGGCAGTCCAAAAATCATGAACGGGAATTTTCCCGACATGAAACGGGTGGCGGAAACAGAGAAGACTTCAGTGGATTTGGATGCCAGCTCCGCGAAGAAAATATTCTGTGCGCCCTGAACGGTCACGCCGTCGATGATGGCGGTGCCGCCCACTGAGGTCTGCCAGAAAGGGATATAAAATACATGGTGCAGGCCGAAGGGGATAAGGGTGCGCTCCAGGATTCCGTAGATCCAGGTACCGGCGTAACCGGAGCGGATCACCAGATTTCCCAGCGCCGCGATGCCGGTCTGGACAACAGGCCAGATATAGAACATGGCAATTCCAACAACGAGGAACACGGCTGTGGAGACAATCGGAACAAAACGGGTGCCGCCGAAGAAAGACAACACCTGAGGGAGCTGCGCCTTGTAAAATTTGTTGTGGAGGGCGGCAACGCCCAGACCTACGATGATACCGCCGAAAACGCCCATCTGGAGTGTCGTGATGCCCAGCATGGAAGTGGTGGAATTGGGAGCCATGGCTTCCACGCCGCCTCTTGCAGTGATCATGGCGGAGATCGCGGTGTTCATGACCAGGTAAGCTATGGCGCCGGAAAGCGCCGCCACTTCCTTTTCTTTCTTTGCCATACCGATGGCTACACCCATGGCGAAGAGAAGGGCGAGGTTGTTGAACACGGCGCTGCCGCACTGGTTCATAATGTCCAGAATGGTGTAGAGAGTGCCGCCTTCATAGATCACGCCGGTGAGGTTGTAGGTTTCCAGCATGGTCTGGTTGGTGAAGGAACTGCCGATGCCCAGCAACAGCCCGGCTACGGGCAGCAGTGCGATGGGCAGCATGAAGGATCTGCCCACACGCTGTAAAACGCCAAAAATTTTGTCTTTCATGAGAATACCTCCTTGTTATTTTTACTGGTTTCTGCCAGTATTGATCCGTTTGAGATGAATGGTCAAATAGGTAAGCTCTTCTTCGGTGAGTTCTTTTTGTTGAGCGTTTCGGACATATTCGGCTATGCGCAGAGCGCACTGGTAATGTTTTTTACAGCTGTATGCGATCATCCGGCGGAAAGAGGCGTCCTCCTCAGTCTCCTCTTTGCCGAGCGCTTTATCCTGAAAAAGGCGCTGTGCGAAAAAGCGCAGATGGATGACAAATCTGCCGAAATCCAGGGATTCCCGGTCGAAGGTTTTCTGATAGTAACACTCCACGATCGCCATCGTATCCTCGATCAGCTTTGTGATGTCATACATCATGCTCATCTCCGTATTCAATTCTGCGTTGACGATGTGTAGCGTGATAAAGGCGGCTTCACTGTCACTCAGATCCACATGGGTCTCCTGCCGGATCACCTTCAGACAGTGCTGCGCGAGATGATACTCGGAGGGGTAATAGCACATGATCTCGCCCTCCATGGGATTATGAAATTCCAGGCCTTCCTGCTTGCGCTTGATGGCAAAGTTGATGTGGTCCGCCAGCGTGATAAGCAGGGACTCGTTCAACGGCAGAGTGATCTGGCTTTTGATGTGCTCGACCAGATCCTGCGTCAGTTTCAGATGTTCCGGTGGGATCTGTTCCACCAGCTCTCGAAGCTTCCTCTGTTCGGCTCTGCCCTCCATGCGGTAGCATTTTTCGATCAGGGAAGGATCCAGAGGTTCGCCGATCCTGCGCTTGAAACCGATGCCCTTTCCGGTCACGATCATCTCCTGTCCTTTTTTCTCGACGACGCAGAGCATATTATTATTAATAACCTTTTTGATCCACAATATCCCCATCCCCTTAAAAAAACAAACCAACCCTATCTGCGTTCCCTTTTTCAAAAGCAGGTAGAGTTGGTCAAGCCCTCATTGGTCACTTTCCAACAAAATCCATATATGTCAATCAACATAAAAATAGCATTATATTTGGGAAAAGTCAACAGTTTGTGCAGCTGATAGTTAAATATGCATAAAATGGAGAAGAATATTTTGTAAAATTATGCTAATAGACAGCAGGTGCAAAACCATGCTAGTATACCTGTAGTACAGCTACCTGTAGTACAGGTAGAAGTGCACAAAAAATAGAAAGAATGGGAGGGTAAAAGAGATGGAGTATCCAAAAAACAATTTCCCGGGCGGTGTATGGCCGGTTATGCTGACTCCCTTTACGGAGGATGGGCAGATCGACGAGAACGGACTCAGGGCTCTTGTGGACTGGTATATCGAGAGCGGTGTGAAAGGCCTTTTTGCGGCGTGTCAGTCCAGCGAGATCCATGAGCTGAATTTTGAGGAGAGAATGCGCATCGCGGAGATCACGGTGAGTGCGGCGGCGGGCAGAGTGCCGGTAGTTGCCAGCGGGCATACTTCCGATTCGCTGGAAGACCAGGCGAAGGACATCAACACGATGTGGAAGACAGGGGTCGATGCGGTAATTCTTCTGACAAACCGTCTGGCGAAGGAAGACGAGAGCGATGAAGTGTGGATCGAAAACTATCATAAGCTGGAGAAAATGATCGATCCGGAGATCAAGCTGGGCGCATACGAGTGTCCGCGGCCCTACAAGAGACTGCTGTCGATACCGGTGATAACGGAGATCGCGAAGACGAACCGGTTTTATTTTTTGAAAGATACCTGCTGTGTTGCGGCGGATATCCGCGAGAAATTGAAAGCGATCGAGGGCACCAATCTGAAACTTTACAACGCGAACGCGACGACAGCGCTGGAATCGGTCAGAGACGGGGCTGCGGGCTACAGCGGAATCATGGCGAATTTTCACCCGGAACTGTGGGTATGGCTCTGCGAACACTACAATGATAAGCCGGCTGCGGACTGTGTGCAGGAAGTGCTGATGGCGGCTTCCCTGATCGAGCGGCAGCTCTATCCGGTGAATGCAAAGTGGCACCTGAGAGAGATCGAAGGTCTTCCGATCACAACAAAATGCCGCGTGCAGGATGATTCCCTTCTCTTTGAGACATGGAAAGAAGAAGTGCGGATGATGGACCGGCTCTGCAACAGGACGTACGAGACTTACTGCAAATAAAGAAGGGAAAGCTTATGGAGACTATGTGCAAAGCGCAGCAGATACGTGAGAAAATGAAACGCGGGGAGACGGTGATAGGCGCGCATACGTTTTATCTGGATCCGTCCATTACGGAAGCTCTGGGCCTGCATGGTTTTGAGTTTGTCTGGATCGACGGAGAGCACTCTGCGTTTGACAAGGGAAGTACCCTCGGACATATCATGGCGGCCGCGGCCGCGGATACCGCATCGATCGTGCGTGTGCCCTGGAACGATCAGGTTCTCGTGAAACCGGTGTTGGAGATGGGGCCGGACGGCATCATATTCCCCATGGTATGTACGGCGAAGGAGGCGAAGGCGGCGGTGGCGGCCTGCATGTATCCGCCGAAGGGGGTGCGCGGGTTCGGGCCCAGAAGAGCGAACAAATACGGGGCCGTATCGAATGAAGAGTATCTGGATTGCCCGGAAAAAGGTTTTCTCCGCATCGTCCAGATCGAGCATGTAGATGCGGTACATAATCTGAGGGAGATTCTGGAGGTGGAAGGAATCGATTTTCCTCTGGTAGGTCCCAACGATCTGTCGGCGTCCATCGGACATCTCGGAGATACAAAGCATCCGGAGGTGAGAGCGCTCTGCGAGGAAGTGGTTCGGATCTGCAAAGAGATGGGGCGTCCGTTCGGCGTTTCGCTGGGAGCCGGAGACAGGGAGGCCATAGAGTACTGGCTGGACAAAGGAGTCTCCTTCATGGGATGCGGCGACGATATCAGCTACATCAGTGCGGGATGCCGGGCGACGATGGAATTTGTGAACGGTTTGATGGAAAGGAAATAGGTTATGAGGCAGCCGAAAGAAGAAACTGCATCCTCCAGAGTAAACCTCTATGAACAGATCGCAGGTATGCTCGAGGAGAGAATTCTCTCTCATGACTTTGATGAGCAGGAGAAACTGCCGTCGGAACAGGAGCTGGCCGACGAGTTCGGCGTCAGCAGAAATGTGATACGCGAGGCACTGAAGCTTTTGAAGGAGAGAGGTCTGGTGGAACCCAGGAACGGTACGGGTTCCTATATTAGGAAGCCGGATGAAGCGAATCTGTCGGACATCATCGGCCGTATGATCGTCATAGACAATATGGATTACAAGGACATCTATGACGTGCGTATTATACTCGAAGTGGCAGCCTGCAAAAAGGCGGCGTCAGTCATCACATCCGATGAGATAGATGAATTGGGACAGCTGCTGGAAAAATTAAAAGATCGAAGTCTGACGATCGAGGAGCGTCGGGAGCTGGACTTTGAATTTCACGTCGCCATAGCGCGCATAGCGGGAAATCCGTTGCTGGAGATCATGGTGCAGGCGATGAAGAACATATTTATCAAAATGATCGGGATAGGAATTTTTCTTCGGGGCGGTATCGAGGATGCTATCACGAGACACGCGAATATACTGGAGGCGTTAAAGCGGCATGACCCGGTGAAAGCGGAGGAGGCCATGTATGACCATCTGATGTATTCGCGCGGAAATGTCAAGAATTATCTTGACGGGAAGCAAGAGGTTCCAACATCGCTATGATGTTGTAATAGATGTAAAAAAAACATTCCAAAAAATTTCAGGAGGAAAAGGAAGTATGAAAAAGAAAGTATTAGCAACATTACTTGCCTCTGTGATGGCGGTATCCCTGCTTGCAGGCTGCGGCTCACAGAGCGAAGAACCCGCGGCGCCGGCTGAGACGGAAGCTCCGGCGGAGGAAGATGCATCCGCTGAGGAGCCGGCGGCAGAAGAAGAGGCGCCTGCTGCGGATGCAGGGGATCTCGGTGATCCGGTAACTCTGACGGTGACGCTGACGGCTGTCTCCACGGATACTCACGCGCAGGCGATGCAGAAGTTCAAAGAGAAAGTGGAAGAGTTATCCGGCGGAAACATCTCCGTAGAAGTTTACACAGACGCACAGCTCTTTTCCCAGGAGGAGGAAGTTGCAGCGGTCGTTATGGGCGACGCGGATATGACTCTGACAAGCGCGTCCTGGCTGACGACAGGTTCTCCGTGGGTGTCCATGTTTACGGCGGGCTACCTGTTCAACAGCTATGACCACATGACCACGACTCTGAACGGCGAAGTAGGACAGGAAGTGTTCCAGAAGGTTTCCGACGAGCAGGGACTTCTTCCCCTCGGCGCATGGTATCTCGGTTCCAGAGAAATCTCTCTCTCCGAGGACAAAGCGGTTAAGACTCCCGACGACTTAAAGGGCGTGAACCTCAGAATGCCGAACTCCGAGGCGTGGCTGTTCCTCGGCGAAGCGCTGGGCGCAAATCCGACTCCCATTTCTTTCTCCGAGCTGTATCTGGCTCTGCAGACAGGAACAGTTGACGGACAGGATAACCCTCTCGGTTCCGTGGAGAGCGCGAAGTTCTATGAGGTACAGAAATCCATCACCATCACCAACCACCTGGTTGACTCCGTGTGGCCGGCGATCAACAACGACAAATGGGCTTCTCTGACAGACGCTCAGAAGGACATTGTCCTGCAGGGTATCGAGGCAGGAAGAGAATACTGTGACAGCACAAACCTTCAGAAAGAGGATGAGCTGGTTGCATTCTTCGAGGAGCAGGGACTTTCCGTCTATGACGCTGACATCCCGGCATTCCAGGAACATGTTCTGGATTACTATCTGAACAATGACATCTCTAAAGACTGGGATATGGATATGTATGACAAGGTGGCAGAAATCGGCAAGGAATTTGTAAAGTAATAGTTTGAAACTTTGGCTCCCCGCATTTCGGACAATGGTGCGGTCTTGGACACGGTCCGGCGTGCGGGGATTTTAAAAAGTATTTTGGAGAAAGGAGTTTCAAATGGACGGGTTGAAAAAAATGGGGAAGTTTATTCGGGATTGCGTGGAACTGTACATACCGATCGCGGCATTCCTGATCATGTTCATCGTATTTGTTGTCCAGATCATAGCCAGATATGTCTTCAAGAATCCGATGCAGTGGGCGTATGAAGTGACGGTTATGGGCTATCTGTGGATGGTTGTGCTGGGAGCCTGCTACGCGTATCGGGACAGGTCCCATGTTACCTTTACTCTTTTCTATGACAAACTTCCGGTGAAGGGAAAGGCAGTCTGCGGTTTCCTCGGGAATCTGCTCATGGCGGTAGCGTTCGTTGTGATGTTTGTCCCTTCCTGCAAGATGATTTCACAGATGAAGATCCAGGAGACAAGTATTTTTAAGATCGGTTTGAATATTGTTTATCTTCCGTTTATCCCCTTTATGATTATTATCCTGCTCTATATCCTCAGCGATATGTGGCTGGAGATCAAAGTGTTTACCGGCATCGGGGGAGAAGAGGCGGTAAAGAAGATGTTGGATGAGACGAAAAATGAGACACAGGAAGCAATCGATAATGCTGCAATGCAGGAGACGGGTGATGGGAAGGAGGCAGTGAAGAGATGAATCTGAGTACGGCTTTAATCGTATTTCTATTGATTTTTGTATTGATTTTTATCCTGCGGATGCCGATTCCCATGGGCATGATGACCGCATGCGCATTTTATTTTATAGTCAGCGGCGACAGCACAAAGATGGTGGCGCAGCAGACGTTGAAAACATTCTACACAAACTACACGATCATCGCGGTGCCGCTGTTTATCTTTGCGGCGAACGTCATGAACAGCGGTAAGGTGACGGAGAAGGTGTTCGGCTTCGCCATGGGATTTGTGGGGCGTTTTAAGGGCGGTCTTGGCCATGTGAACGTGCTGGCCTCCCTGGTATTCTCCGGCATGACAGGCTCCGCCATCGCGGATGCCAGCGGACTGGGAAAGATGGAGATCGACGCGATGAGAGACGAGGGCTACGACGACGGCTTCAGCTGCGCCATCACGGCGGCTTCCGCCACGATCGGCCCGATCTTCCCGCCGAGCATTCCGATGGTAATCTATTCCATGCTCTCCGGCGCATCGGTGGGCGCGCTGTTTATGGGCGGCATGGTGCCGGGCGTTCTTCTGGCGTTAGCGCTCATGGTCTATATTATGTTCGTGGCGCACAAGAGAAATTATCCGGTCAGCGAAAAAGTGAAACTCATGGCATTTCTGAAGTATACACTGAATGCGATTCCGGCTATTCTGACACCGGTCATTCTGTTAGTCGGTATTTATACCGGCGTAATGACACCGACGGAGGCCGGCGCTGTGGCAGGTTTGTATGCGCTTATCGTTGCGATTTTCGGGTACCGCGTGCTGAAATGGGAAGGCTTCAAGAAGGTGCTGGTGGATACCGTGAAGGCTACCGGGACGACTTCCATCATGATCGGCGCGGCGACGACGATATCCTACATTGTCGCAAAGGAGCAGGTGGCGACCACGGTTGCAAACTGGATCACGGGTTTTACCGACAACAAATATATCTTTTTGCTGATCGTGAACATCTCCATCCTGATCCTCGGTATGTTTATCGATACTTCGGTCATTCAGGTCGTGTTTATACCGATCCTTCTCCCGATCGCAAAGGCATTCGGGATCGATCTGGTACACTTTGGTCTGGTCGTTATCTTTAACATGATGATCGGTCTGTCCACACCGCCTTTCGGAATGCTGCTGTTTATCACGAGCGGTATCTCGGGGACGCCTCTGAAGGACGTGATAAAGGAAATTATAGGACCTCTTGTAACGATGCTGATCGTGCTTGTCGTCATTACCTATTTCCCGGAGGTCGTACTCTTCCTTCCGAAGATGCTGATGGGATATGCGGGATAGCGGAGGCAGAATATGATTATTGACAGAACGGACAGAATAGAGAACTATAACGGTCTTGTGGAAAATTTTCGGGAGGCGGTGGAGTTTGCCCTGAGCCTTTCCGATAAGCCGGCAGGCAGATATGAATGCGGCAGTCTCCCGGCGGGAGAGGTGTTCGCGATGGTGCAGGAGGGCGAGACAAAACCGCGAGAGGACGGACGGATAGAAGCGCATCGAAAATATATCGATGTGCAGATCATGCTGGACGGCGGGGAGACAGTTTACTATGCGGACATCAAGGATTTGAAAGAAATCGAGCCTTACAGCGAGGAGAAGGACGCTGCCTTTTATGCGGCGGGCGGACAGCCGGCGCGCATTGAGAAAGGGATGTTCTATGTAGTGCTGCCCCACGACGGGCATATGCCCTGCAGAGAGCTGGACGGTCCAGGCACATACCGGAAGATCGTATTGAAAATAAAGTGGAATTAAGAAACACAGAGATGCATACCGCAGTCCTCACGGGGGCTGCGGTTTTGTATGGGGTGTTAATCCGTATCCTCCTGATTTTTTCTGTAGAGCCGGGAGGGACGGTGCCCTTCGTTCTCCGTGTAATTTTCCGTCTCCGCCACCAGGGGAGCCGCTTTTCTGCGGAAAGCTGCCGCAGGCAGTTCCTTATCCAGCACAATTTCGTAAACCTGCTGGAGCTGGGTCAGGGTGAAATATTCTGGCATCAGGTGGAGAGCCAGATCCGTATAGTTCAGCTTTCCGCGCAGACGCTCGAAGGCGCAGGCAATAATGCGGGCATGGTCAAAGGCGAGGGAACCGGAGCCTGAGATGGTGCTTTCCGTGAAGGGCCTGCCGGTTTCTTTTTCTAAATGTGCCTGCAGAAGGATCTCTTCGTGTGACAGGATAAGCTCCCACAGCTCCCACCTGCCGTTTTGCTCTTTTTGGCGGAAGGACGCCTGAAACCATGCCGCCTCGTCGGCATCGTCCCCGGCTCTCACCTGTACAAGACTGCTGTCGATCAGAGCCATATAGGAGCAGCTCATAACCCGGGTCCTGGGATCCCTGTCCGGTTCGCTGAACGTGTAGAGCTGTTCCAGATAGACTTCGGAGACACCGGTCTCCTCCCGGAGTTCTCTGGCCGCAGCCTGTTCCGTCGTCTCCGTGGGGCGCACGAAACCGCCCGGCAGAGCCCAGCAGCCGAGATAAGGGTGCCCGCCCCTGCGGATCAGTAAAATGCGCAGTTCTTTTTTCGCCAGTTTTCGATAATTTTCCTCCTCCGCGTCGGTCACGGTGAAGATCACCATATCGGAGGCGACGGAGGGGCGTTCGTAATCTCCCGGCTTGTAGGAGGCCAGAAACTGCTCTTCGGTCAGACCTTTTTTATCTCTCAGAGAACCTGGCGTTTCCTGTGATTTATCCATCATAATGATTTTCCGCTCCTTTCTTCGATGATCTGATCCCGCACTTCCGTCAGCGCGAAGCCGAGCAGATTAGTGCCCCGCCATTTGAGCGGACACAGGGCATCCGGGTTGGCTTTCCCCATGCCGATTCCCCAGATTCGGTCTCTGGGGCTGGCCTCCACCAGAATACGATTTTTTGTGCTGAGAAGAAAGTTCAGAAGATCCGGGTTCTGGGAGAATTTGGCATAGTTTCCTTTTTTGACGATCTCATAGCAGGAATTATCCCAAGTCTCCTTGTCAAAGTTCGCTACAGCGCGGCCGTAAGCTTTCATCTCTTTCGGATGGGAAGCTTCCATGATTTTGGCGAGCATTTCCGGATCCCCGAACATTCTCGCTTTTTCCGCCATCATAAACTGTTCGGCGCAGCTGTACTTCACGCCGTCCACCTGAAAAGGGCACATCCACCACTGGCTCAGGCAGGTTTCGCTGACATGTCCGTCCGCTGACGGGGTGTGGCCCCAGAAAAACAGGAATTTGAATTTTTCACCGGCGTTATAAGCTTTTTTCAGGTCGGACAAGTTGTAAACAGGGTTCATAAGTTTTCCTCCGTGGGTATGTTTCTGTCTGGATTCTTTTTGTTTTTGTGATAATATTAATTAGATAATATCAAATTAGTAATATTATAGAGCGAAAAGATATGTATGTCAAGGCTGATCTTGCATTGATGGGGATCCTTTTTCTGTGATAAAATAAATAATCATAAACTGTGTAAAAGAATAGGGGGAGGAGATATGCTTACAGTAGCTTACATCGGATTTGGCGTCAGCACCAGGGAATATCATATACCGTATGTGGAAAAGAGGGAAGATATCAGAGTAAAATATGTGTACCGCCGGGAGGAGGATATTGCGCAGAACGCGGCATATGAGCCGTTTTATCCGGAGATTATCTTTACGACGGATATGGAGAGGATTCTGGGGGATCCGGAAGTGAATCTGGTGGTGGTCTGCGCCCCGGATGCTTTTCATGTGCCGTATGCAAAGCAGATCCTGAACGCGGGAAAACATGCGCTGATCGAGAAACCCTTTGCGCCCACGGCGAAGGAGGCGGAGGAAGTTTTTGCGCTGGCGCGGGAAAAGGGGCTGATCTGTATGCCAAACCAGAACCGACGGTTCGACGCGGATGTCCTCGCGGTGAAGGAAGTGCTTGAGAGCGGAAAGCTGGGGGATCTGGTGAAGTTTGAGAGTCACTACGATTATTTCAGGGGGAACGGATGGTATGATTATTTTGGCACGCTGTACAATCTCGGGGTGCATACCATCGATCAGGTGATCAGTATACTTGGCATACCGGACCGGACGCACTTTGACGTGCGCAGTATCCACCATCCGGGTATGGCGGACGACTATTACGATCTGGAATTTTATTACGGAAACAGCAAGGCGACGGTCCATACCAGCATGTGCGTGCTGATCGATTATCCCAGATTTACGGTGCACGGGACAAGGGGGAGCCTCACGCTGCCGCCGGCGGTCCACAATTCGGGGAAGAAAAAGATCGTGGGCCGCCATGTCATCAATACGGATCCTGCGTCCGAGGACAGATGGGGCACGCTGGTCTATATGGATGAAAGCGGGAAGAAAAGAGAGGAAAAGGTGCAGGTGGGCTGCGCTCACTATGAGAGGATCTATGACAATCTGACGGCGGCGATCGAACAGGGAGCCGAAAAATGTATAAAGGATGGGGAAGTTATAAAGGTACTGGAAATTCTGGAGGATGCGACGGCTGTTGCAAGATCCTTTGAGCGGCCGTGACCACCGCATTTTTGCAATATATCGGTAGACTTTTATTTTTGAATATAGTATAATATTGAAGTCTATATTTTAAAAAATAAAAGGATGGTATTTCGCATGAGTACGGATCGGATTCCCCCAAAAAGCGCCGCATATACGATAAGAGAAAATTCGGAATATATGGCTGAACAGCATCAGGAAATTCTTCTGGGAAAGGAAGACGGTCTGGATGTATCCCTTTATTCTAATCCGGAGTTCAACTGGCTTCAGATGGAGCAGATCAGAACCGGAATCAAGGATAAGGTGGATGTCTCCTGCTATGCCGATCCCACATACAGTTATGAGACGATGAAGCAGATCCGTCTTTCCATGTATTCTTCGATCGATCTTTCGGGATATCTGGAGAGGGGGTTCGTGGACGATGAGCTGGAACAGATCCGTCTCGCCCTGGAAGACGGGCTTGCCATCGACGTATGGCTTACCGACGATATGTATGTGCAGCAGATATATGAGATCCGGATCGGGCTGTATGAGGGGCTGGATGTCTCCGTATATGCGGATTCCCAGTATAACTGGATGCAGATGAGGGAGATCCGCCTGGGGCTGGAAAAGAAGCTGAAAGTATCCTGCTATACGAACGGTCTGTTCAGCCACTGGCAGATGAAGGAGATCCGCCTGGGACTGGAGGCGGGGCTGAATGTATCATCCTATGCGAAGCTGATCTTTTCCGGAACAGATATGAAGCAGAAGCGTGAGGAACTTATGAAAGAGAAGACCACCACCTGTGCATCTCCCGGTAAAGGGGGAGCGGGCGGCTCCGGGGCGAAAAAGGAATTCAGCATTTTTGTGGAGGATAACGGAAACCGTGTCTATGCGTTTATACAGCTCATAGCGGGAAATGTAGTTACGGAGGAAGATATTTACGGGGCGTTGAAAAAGAGGGGCATCGTAAACGGTATAAACCGGGAGGCGATCGCCGAGATGATCAAAAAGAAAAAGACAAACGAGAAGATACTGATCGCGGAGGGGATACCCGCCGAGGACGGCAAAAACGGCTGGTTTGAATTTTTTGTAAGGCTTGATCTTCCCCGCATTCCCGCGCCTCTTCCGGACGGCGGTGTGGATTATGTGAATATAGAAGCCTTTGAGATGGTGGATGAAGGGGAGAGGATCGCTGTCTACCATCCGGCGGAAAAGGGGAAAGACGGACAGAATGTTTTCGGGGAAGTCATTCACGGCAACGAGGGAGTGGAGAAGAAACCTCTGAAAGGGGAAGGCTTTACGATCGCGCCGGACGGAGTGACTTATCTGTCCAAATTGAGTGGAAAATTTGAGTATATAAACGGCAGGATTATTATCTCCAATATGATCATTGTGCGCGAGGATGTGACGGCGGTTACAGGAAAACTGGAAGTAGACGGGTCGGTTTATGTGATCGGCAGTGTTTATTCGGGCGGCTCTATCTCGGCTACCGGGGATATTATTGTTGAGCACAATGTGGAATCGGGCAGATTGGTAGCCGGCGGCAACATTATGATCAAGAAGGGAAGCTGCTCCAAAAATGACTGTTTTATCGAAGCAGGCGGAGAAGTTTCAGGCAGTTTTTTTGAGGCGGCCAATATCGAAGCCGGGGGCAATATCCGGGCAAACTATATTATGAACAGCGACATCAACACGATGGAGAAGGTCATCGTGTCGGGCAGTAAGGGAATGCTCCTTGGCGGGATTACCTGTGCAGTAAAAGGGGTGGACACCTACAACCTTGGGAATAAATCTCATATTAAGACTGTGCTGGAAATCGGGAAGAATAAACTCTATAATAAGCAGCAATCTGTCTTTGCGAAGAAGAGAGTACAGATACAGGATGAGTTGATGATGCTGGAAGAGCGCTGGAACAGCATTCTGCAGTCGCTTCCGCCCAACAAGGAGCAGGCGGAGGAGATGATCAAAAAGCTGAATGCGGCGATCGTGGCGAAAGATCATGAACTGGCAGATCTGGATGCGGAGGCGTCCAAATTGACGAGTCTGACGGAGCAGGACATGAAGGCGGTTATTGTGAGGGGGATCGCCCATGAGGGAAGTATTGTGGAGATCAATACGATCAGATATGTGCTTCCGTCGCGGATGGCCAGGGTGATCTTTAAACTGAGAAACAAGAATGTCGTAATGGTGAAACTGTAGAAGGAGGTGGGATGGAAAATGGCGCGTGATACGATTTTGATTCTGGAGGATGACAATGCCAGCTGCGCAAAGCTGACCGAAATATTTCAGGATAAATATAAGATTCAGACGGTTTTCACAGAGAGAGAAGGGATAGACTTTCTGAGAAAGCATGCCGCTTCGCTGGCAGTTGTTCTGGTAAACATTATGATACCGGCCAAAGATAATTTTCAGATTTTGGGATGGCTCAGCGAGAAAGGCTTTTTAAACCGGATTCCCTTTATGATGATCACAAATGAAATGACGGCGGGATATGAGAAGAGGGGATATGAGTTTGGTATAGTCGGTTATATCAGGAAACCTTTTTATCCGGAAGTAGTAAAACAGCTGGTGGAGAATGTCATCGAGGTGTTCCAGCACAGGGGGCAGCTTGAGGTCATGGTGAAAAGTCAGAATGAAAAGCTGATAAAGCAGAATGCTCTGTTGAAAATGATGGCTGACAAGCAGAAGCATGCAAAGGAGATTTTGATTACATCGCTGAGCAATATAGTGGAGTTCAGGAACCTGGAATCGAAACAGCATATAAAAAGGATTCGCGAGCTGACTTTCTGTCTCGGAAACAGTGTCATGAAATTGTACCCGGAGTACGAGCTCACGGCGGAGAAGATCGATACGATCGGCTGGGCGTCCTGCCTGCATGATATCGGGAAAATTGTCATTCCGGACAATATCATACTGAAAGCAGGCAAGCTGACGGCGAATGAGTACGAGGTGATCAAGTCCCACACATCGAAGGGGGCGGAGATCATAGAGAAAGTCATCGATCTGGACAACGGGGAGTTCTGTGATTGCGCTTACGATATAGCGAGGCATCATCACGAAAAGTATGACGGAAACGGTTATCCGGACGGCCTCAAGGGGGAGGAGATCAGCATTGCGGCTCAGATCGTCTCGCTGGTGGATATCTACGATGCGCTGACCTCAAAACGTATCTACAAGGCGGCGTATAAGACGGATAAGGCTTACCAGATGATCATAAGCGGCCAGAGCGGCGCTTTCTCCTCGAAACTTCTGAAAGCTTTTACCGAGGCGAGCAAGGAGTTTGAGAATATTGTGCAGAAGTATTGCGATGATTAAAGTGGCAGAGGAACCCCTGAAAGCATGGGATGTGCTTTCAGGGGTTTTCCATTATACAAAAAATGTATAAAATATATTGACGATCCCTGTTATGAGAACATTTCAATGAAATTGTCAGGGTAATCCTTTATAGAGATTCTTCTTTCCGGCCAAAGCGAAAGGAGAACTAACTGTATGAAAGAAAAAGAGGCAAAAAGAAACTGGAAGAGATGAACCTGCTGGATGACTTCCTGTTCGGTTCGCTGGTGACTTATCCGGAGATCGGGGTGCGGTTTTATCATGCAAATAAAGATTAAGATGGTGTTGTATTTGCGGAGGTTTTCCTGTATGATTGTGAATAGGAAAAATAACAGGCAGGATATTCTATGAAAAATAAAGTAATTAGAATAACAGGTGCCGCCACTGCTGCATTCGGTGTTTTTATGGCGTTTGGCTGGTCTTTTTTTGATCTGATGATCCACTGCAGAGACAGGAGTCGGCCTGCAAATAAGAAATGGTTTGAGTTGTCCCATATAAAGATCAACCATCCAAGGAATAAGTTTGAAAAAGAATACGAAGAGGGCAAAGCCTGGTGTCGGCGGCAGAATATGCAGGACTGCTATATCAGAAGCAGGGACGGCTTGTTGCTGCACGGATTTTATCTGCCGGCGGCGAAAGCAGAACGTTATGTTCTGCTCTGCCACGGATATAAGGGCAGTGGTTTCGGAGATTTTGCCTATACGGCAAAGTTTCTCCACGAAAACGGGTGCCGCCTGCTCTTCATTGATCAGCGCTGCGGCGGACAAAGTGAGGGAAAATATATTACCTTCGGGGCAAAAGAACAGTGGGATGTACAGCAATGGGCATACTATATTGCGAAGAGAAATAAAGAAAAGCTTCCCGTTTATCTCTACGGGGAATCTATGGGAGCCGCTTCGGTGCTCATGGCATCGGGGCACAAACTGCCGAAGGAGGTAAAAGGGCTGATCGCGGACTGCGGTTTCCGTTCCATGAAAGGGCAGCTTCAGGACATTGCCGCAGGGTGGTTCCATCTGAACCGTGTGGACCTGCTGCTGCTCAGGGTAGATTTGTTCTGCAGGCTTTTGGGGGGCTTCCGCATGAAAGATGCCGACACGACGAACGCAATGAAAACCAACAAAAGGCCGGTTTTATTTTTTCACGGGGGAAAGGATTCCTATGTAAGGCCTGAGAATACCCGATATAACTACGCATTATGCCGGGCATCCAAAGAACTTGTCATTATTCCGGAGGCAAGACATCGATGCAGTCCGTATGTGGAACCGGAATTGTACAGGCGCAGACTTCTGGAATTTTTTGCAAAATATGATCATTGATCTATACCATGGCGTCAGCTTAACGTGCTGGCGCTTTTTTCATTTCACAGGAAATTGTGTCCTGTGAAATGTTTCAGACAGTTATATGCAAAATGTTTGTTAAGTCCCCAAAGGGGTAGAATTTAAATATAAAATGTGTTAACTTCACAAAAGGACAGGAAAACAGGAGGTTGCAAATGAAAGAATACTATCCTTTGACAGCGGCACAGAAGCTGCATTATAACTGGATGAAAACATACAAAACACAGCAGGTATCGGGAGTCAGCGTCGTAGCGTCCTTAAAGGCTCAGTTGGACTTCGGACTTTTAAAGAAATGTATCCAGCTGGAATTTGAGCGTTACGGCTGTATGCGGATTCGCTTTACAAAACCTGACGGAAAAGGCGGAATAAAGCAGTATATTGCGGAGAAAGAGACAAGGGATATCCCCATAAAGGATTTATCCGGTATGAGTTTGCCGGAGGCGGACGGGCTGATGCAGCAGTGGGCCTATGAGACTTTTGACGGAGATGATATTCCGCTCTGTGACGTAACCATGGTAAAGCTTCCCGAGGGCTTTAACGGATTTTTTATACACATGGATCATAGACTGATCGATTCCTGCGGACTGGTGGTGATGATCAACGATCTGATGCAGCTCTATACCCATTTCAGATTCGGGTCTCCTTACCCGGATGATCTGGCGGATTATGAGGAGGTTCTGGCGAAAGATTTAAAGAGGGCAAACAATGAAAAACGCTTTGCCAGGGATAAGAAATTCTGGGACGATCAGTTAGATGCGTTGGGAGAACCGCTTTATTCCGATATCCAGGGGCCTTCCGTTCTGGAAGAAGCGAGAAAGCGTCATGGTGCTCCGGCATTGAGATCGGCGGATATCGAGCTCAAAAATCTGTTTGTGAAAGTAAAGGATTATTATCTGGAGCCGGTGCCCACCAAAAACCTTATCGATTTCTGCATGAACCACCAGCTTTCCATGACAAATCTTATACTGTTGGGAATCCGGACTTATTTGTCGAAGGTAAATAACGGACAGGAGGATATCACGATTGAGAATTTTATCTCGAGACGTTCCACGCATGACGAGTGGACTTCCGGCGGCAGCAGGACGATCATGTTTCCCTGTAGGACCGTGATTTCTCCGGAGACCGATTTCCTGTCGGCGGCATATGAGATTCAGAATGTCCAGAACCGCATATATATGCACAGCAATTACGATCCGGAGCTGATCAGGGAGGAAATGAGGAAACGATATCATACACCGGAGCACACAGTCTATGAGAGCTGTTACCTCACCTACCAGCCCATGCCGATAAAGTTGGAAAACCCGCATCTTGTCCAGATACCGCAGCATTCCAAATGGTTTGCCAACGGCGCTGCGACCAAGAAGATGTATCTGACCGTATCCCACACCGGGGAGGGCGGCATGAATTTTTCTTATCATTACCAGACAGCACATTTGGAAGAGCATGACATGGAGCTGTTGTATTA
This sequence comes from bacterium 1XD8-76, assembly GCA_003611955.1. Lineage (GTDB taxonomy): Bacteria > Bacillota > Clostridia > Lachnospirales > Lachnospiraceae > 1XD8-76. The sequence goes on along the minus strand of RAZE01000001.1, from coordinate 187,119 downwards.
CTATATGATGCGTATTCTCTTTAAGGGGATCGCAGAACCGGATATGAGTATCGGGGAAATTATGGAACAAGTGTAAGTAGTGCGTCGAAGTGACTTTACCCTTCGGTGCCATCGCGCAGCGATTTAAAGTTAGGAGGAGAATGATATGACACAGGAAATGCAGTTTAAAACAATTATTGCGCAGTATTGCGAAGTAAAACCGGAGGATATGACAAATGATTTGAGATTCAGGGAGGATCTGGGCTTTAGTTCTCTTGATTTTATGTCCTTTTTGGGAGAGCTGGAGGATACCTTTGACATAGAGTTGGAAGAGGAAAATGCGCTGCAGGTCTTTACCATAGGGGAGGCGCTTGCGTTACTGGAAACATTGCAGCAGTAGGGACGGAGGCTTATGATGGAAAAGTTGATTTTGGATATTCTGGAGGAGAGCGAAAAAAAGTTTTCGGAAATGACAGCGGTAAAGTGGCTGAAGAAAAAGGAGATTTATGAGATTAGCTACCGCGGGATAATGGAAGATGTCAGGGTGGTGAGAAAAGGGCTGGCTGCGGAAGGCTTTCAGGGAAAACACATCGCGCTGATCGGCGGCAGTTCCCTGGAGTGGATAGAGGGTTATCTGGGGATTATCACAGGCAGGACAGTTGCCGTCCCCCTGGATGCGATGTTACCGGTGGAGGATCTGGCGGATCTGATCAACCGTTCCGATTCCGAAGCGCTCTTCTTAAGTCCGAAAAACCAGGGGCTTTTGGAGGAACTTTTGACAGAATGTCCTGATTTGAAAAAAATATGGCTGCTGCAGGAGGAGCCGGCGGAATTATCCGACGGGAGAGTAACCTGCCTCGGCAAATTAAAGGAGACGGGCAGAGAGACGGAAACGGATTCGGAGAGGCCGGATAGCGGAGATACCGCAACGATTATTTTCACTTCCGGAACCACCGGAAAAAGTAAAGGTGTTATGCTGACGCAGGGAAATCTGGCGTCCAATGTGCGTTCTGTGGATTTTGCATTGGAGCCCGGAACGGTGATCTTAAGCGTTCTTCCAATCCACCACGCTTTCTGTCTGGTGATGGACTGGCTGAAAGGTTTTTCCCTCGGGACAACGGTGTGTATCAATGATTCCCTCATGCATATGGTAAAAAACATGGGCATCTTTAAACCGGAGGTAATCCTGATGGTGCCGCTGATGGTGGAGACCATTTACAAGAAACTTTCCGCTGCCAGCCCGCTTATACCCAAAAAGATGGTGGCGGCAAAGGCATTCGGCGGAAACTTAAAGATTCTTATTACCGGCGGCGCCCATCTTGATCCGTTTTATATTGATAAATTTGCCGATTACGGGATCGACATTTTTGAGGGATACGGTATGTCGGAATGTTCTCCGGTCATCAGCTCGAATACGCCGGAGCGCCACAAGGCGGGTTCTATCGGAAGACCTCTTTCAAATGTCCGGATTTCCTTTGAGGACGGTGAAATACTTGTAAAAGGCAGCAGCGTGATGAAAGGCTATTACAAAATGCCGGAGGAGACGGCTGATACCCTGCGGGACGGCTGGCTTCACACGGGAGATAAAGGGTATCTGGACGAGGACGGTTTCCTGTTCATCAACGGACGTATCAAAAACCTGATCATTCTTTCAAACGGAGAAAATATTTCCCCGGAAGAGATCGAGAACAAATTAGCGCTGGGGAAACTGGTCGGGGAAGTGATCGTGACAGGGGAAAACAACGGCCTTACTGCAAGAATTTATCCGGATCAGGATGTGGTGAAAGCCAAACATATGAGTGAAGAGAAGATCAGGACGGAGCTGCAGGCATTTCTGGATAGCTATAATAAATCCCAGCCTACCTACCGCCAGATCACCGGGCTGGTGATCCGGAAAAATCCGTTTATCAAAAGTACGACCAAAAAGATCAAACGACAGGAGGCTGAGATTGACGAGCCGTAAGTTTCCCAGGAGCACAGGATGGTAAAATTTTTATTGTGGCTGATCCGGATCAGGACATAAAAGGAAGCATGCCCGATATGAAAGCCTGCGTCAGAATGTTGGCGACGGCTTCCGCGGGTACCGAAAAATTGTCATTGGTCCATTTATGGAGTACGCCGAGGGTGCTGCCGATGGTACAGGCGATCATGTAGGAAAGTTCCTCCTTGCTGTGCCGGGAGGATGCTGTATTTTGTGTGACATCCGCCACAAAGCGATGGAACATCATCAGTGCTTTTTCGAAAAATTTGTCTCCTCTGGGACTCCGGAGGAGATTTGCCAGAAACGGATTATTCATTGTGTAACCGCAGATAGTCACGAAAAATGACTTGCATATATCTTTGTCATCTTTTGGATGAAAGGTTTTCATAAGGGAAAAGATATCATCGATAGTCTTGTCCTCGATGGCAGTCACAAGAGCCGGAATGTTTTCGTAGTGGTTGTAAAAGGTGCTTCGGACAATTCCGGCTTTCTTTATCACGTCGGATACGGTTATTTTTTCCAGATCCTTTTCTTTCAGAAGCAGAAAAAACGCATCATAAATAGCTTCGTCGGCCACATAGTACCTCTCGTCCTGTATTTCGTGTTGCATATAAATCTCCTTTACTTTATTGCTGTTGTTTGACTTTTGGGGGTCTCAAATCCTCCGGTTTTCAAAATATGGAAACCATTCCACTGCTTCCAGAATATCCCGGAAATCTTCTCTGGGAGCCAGGTCAATATAGCGTTCCAGAAGAGCGGACTCCTCATTTTTATATTTACCGTAGAAGATATCGAATAAATTATGTCCGCGCATGTAGATTTTAATTTCTTCCATGTGTGTTTTCACATCTTCCACAGAGGTAAGATTCTGCCCGAGAACCGCTGTCAGATGTCTGCCGCTGGTGATGCGGTGCAAATACTCTTTCCATTTTTCCAGAAAGATTTCATAGAAGGCGTCCTCGGATTCGATGATGCCGAGCAAGGCCATGATTTTGGGGTTCAGAAAGTAGTTTTCAAAGGAATAATAGCGCAGAATCAACACGTTCTCCGGACGAACCCGGGGAAGCATATCCATATCTTCCAGATTCCGCTCTTCATAGTAGCGGCAGAGCTGTTGTCTCAGCCGGGATGGGTCGTCGCCGTCGCCGTCCCGGATCATCAGAAACTGATCTCGAAGATAGATCTGGTTCATGTATTTCAGATTTGCGTAGGTCTTGATGTTGGTACAGCTGTTGGTGGTGAGGATGGCGATTCGGGACAGATTTCCGTCCGAATCATAGGTTTCGGAATAATATTTCCGAAGCAGCAGCGGGAGACGGCTCTTGTCCTGTCTGCCCTCCACGATAAAGACAAAGTTCACGTTCATCAGATCGCCCGCTGTATAGCCGAGATCATCCAGAATGGCGCTGATATCCGTTTTTTCCCGGATGCCGGAACAGCCCTCTTTGTCCAGAATCACCTGTCGGATCTGCCTGCTGTTGAAATTGGGCAGAAGATTGGGCGAATGGGTGGAAAAGATGACCTGATTTTTTCGGGACAGCCGGTACAGGATTTCGCCGGCAACTTTTTGCAGTCTCGGGTGCAGAAAGATCTCCGGATTCTCGATCATGATGATGCTGGGCAGATTTTCCCTGATCTCCGTATAGGCCTCCAGCAGGGAAAACAGATAGATGCACCGCATGCCTTTTCCCATCCGTCCAACTGGACGGACCAGATTCTGGGCAGGAGAGTAAATATTCGTGGTGACAGAGAGCATCTTTTCCATATCCCGGTTTATCGAATAAAGTATTTTCTCCCGCCCGCCGTTTTTGCGGAAATTTTTATTGACTCTGCGGGCGAATTCGTCCAGATTCAGCTGGTACAGCTTGTAATCCAGAAGTTTTGAGACTTCCATCACATTCAGTTCCGCCGGGCGTTTTTGCTGAATCAGACCGATACAGCGAAAACACTGGCTGCATTTCCTGGCCTGATTGAACATGCAGCAGCCCGAACGCATTTTCAGCAGCAGTTCGTCCTTCTGCAGGAGAAAAAGATCATTCTGAAGCTGCTCCAGGCTGCGCTCTGTATCCACGCAATAAATTTTAGGAAAAACTTCCTGTATGTACGGGTTGTGTTTTCTGAAACCGTCCTGATAACGGATCTGTCCGTTGCGGTTGGCTGACATGGTAAAGGTCAGGACGTTTTCAGCGAAAGAAGGGAGTTTTTTCCGAAAATCCTGCATCCATGCTTCTTTTTTCCGGTATCTGCTGACAACGCCTTTTTGCCGCAATAGATCCAGATCTTTCCCTGTAAATTCCAGAGAGACCGTGATCTCGATATTTGCACCGTCCTCCTCGAAATCCTCCGGGCAGATCCGGTAATCGCCGCCTGCCGCCCGGACTGCGTTCAGTACGGTGGTCTTGCCGGTGTTATTCTGTCCCACCAGAATCAGCGCATTCTCGATATCCTGAATATGCATATGGCGGATGGATTTAAAATTCTGGATGCAAAGTTCTTTGATCTTCATGGGGCGCCTTCCGTGTAACTGACTGACATATTTTGATTATACGCTGTTTCGACAAACCCGGCAAGGAGGAGACGCCGGAAAATGAAAGACTTGACAAATTTAATACAAAATGTTAAAAATATATTGGCATTTATCAATGTTACCTGTTAGTATAGTAACACATATCCGGGGAACATCCTGTGAAACTTCTGACCATTTCGGCTGACGATCCCTGTTATGAGAACATTTCAATGAATATGGCGGATCGGAGAAGACGGTGGTGGTGGCGGTTTTAATGAAATTGTCAGGGTAATCCTTTATAGAGATTCTTCTTTCCGTCCAAAATGAAAGGAGAACTATCTGTATGAAGGAAAAAGAGGCAAAAAAGAAACTGGAAGAGATGAACCTGTTGGATGACTTCCTGTTCGGTTCGCTGGTAACTTACCCGGAGGTCGGGGAGCGGTTTGTGAGGAAAGTGCTCAGAATCATTTATATACTCCGGAATATGATCCGGAGCAGGTTTTAGAGGAAATGGAGAAGCCTTAAAGCTTCTCCGGTTCCGGGTAATCCACGCCGAATGTATCGACGGTAACGGTCTGCATCACCTGATCTTCCAGCGGTCTGTCGGAATAATCGGTCGCTGTCTCGGCAATTTTATTCACCACATCCATTCCTTCGATCACTTTTCCAAATGCCGCGTACTGCCCGTCGAGATGCGGGCTTGTCTTGTGCATGATAAAAAACTGGGATCCGGCTGAATCGGGATGCATGGAGCGAGCCATGGAGAGAACGCCCTCGGTGTGCTTTAAGTTGTTCTCAAAGCCGTTGATTGCAAACTCGCCGGGGATAGAGTAGCCGGGGCCGCCGGTTCCCGTGCCGTTCGGATCGCCGCCCTGGATCATAAAGCCTCTGATGACGCGGTGAAAGATCAGACCGTCATAAAAGTTTTTCCGGACCAGGGAGATGAAGTTGTTTACGGAGACGGGGGCGATCTCGGGATAGAGCTCCGCCTTGATTACGCTGCCGTCCGCCATGGTAAAGGTTACGATTGGATTTTGTGCCATTTGTATGTTTCCTTTCTGTGGTAAGATATATTGATTCTATCACACAACAGGGGCGATGGAAATGATAAAATGAAATGAAGTGGAATGAAACGGATGATCACAAAAATTATTTTAGAGGAAGAACTGAATGCAGAAGAGCTGCGGAAGCTGGAGATTTTGTTTCGGGAGACGGACAGAGATATTCTGGACAGCTTTCTGATCCTCACCGACAGTCTTGCGCTTGCACGAATCTGCGGAGAGCTCCGCATGGCGGTGGCGGCAGTTATATCGGGGGAGGGGAAGGATTTTTCGGAAATTCCCTATGCGGTGACGGATATCGAAGATTTGGATGAAACATATCTGGAACGGGTCTGGCAGCGGTATCGGAGCATTCCGTGGAAGATCTGCGAGACGGAAAGATGTATTGTGCGGGAGACGGTGCCGGAAGATGTGGAGAGTTTTTACGACATCTACCGGGATAAAGAGATTACCAGCTATATGGAAAACCTGTTCGAGGACCGGGAGAAAGAAAGACAGTATATCAGGGACTATGCAGAGAAGGTGTACGGTTTCTACGGGTTCGGCATGTGGACGGTCTGCCTGAAAGAGACCGGTGAGGTGATCGGCAGGGCGGGAATCTCGATGCGGGAAGGGTTTGAGGAGCCGGAGCTGGGCTATGTGATCGGCAAAAAGTGGCAGAGACAGGGACTGGCGGAGGAGGTGTGCAGGGAGATACTGGCGTACGGCAGGGAGGAGCTTGGCTTTGAGCGGGTGCGGGCTTTGATGCACCCGGAGAATACGGCTTCGGAGCGGCTGTGCCGTAAGCTGGGCTTTTGCTATAAAGAAAAGAGGACGCTGGATGGGATCCTCTACAACAGTTATATGATAGAATTCTGCATAACAGAATGATAAACCAATTATAAAAATTCTGTAAACTATCACAAAGATATCGAAATTATTTATAAAAGTTTGGAACATCCAACAAAATTGCAAAAACCGTGTTGACAGGAAAAAAGGATGGTGCTAGACTTGCGGATAACAAAGGCAAAGGCGCTTTGAGATAAATTCTCAGGGCGCCTTTTCCGTTGTATTAAGACTGCGCGGGGACGAAAGCCGGCTGTCCGCGGCGGCAGATTCAGAACAGAAAAGAAAAGAGGAGATATTATGACGGAAGAAATTATGAGTGTAATGAATAGTCAGATATTTGGCGTCTGGTTTTTGATCGGCGCCGCACTGGTATTCTGGATGCAGGCCGGCTTTGCGATGGTGGAGACGGGCTTTACGAGAGCCAAGAATGCGGGAAATATCCTGATGAAGAACCTGATGGATTTCTGCATCGGCACAGTGGTGTTTATCCTGATCGGTTTCGGGCTTCTGCTTGGTGAAGACCTGTTCGGGCTGATCGGAAAACCGGGCTTTGACATTTTTACGGCCTATGAGAGTTTTGACTGGTCCAACTTTGTGTTCAACCTTGTATTTTGCGCGACCACGGCGACCATCGTGTCGGGCGCCATGGCTGAGAGGACAAAATTCATATCCTACTGCGTCTATTCTGCGATCATTTCCGCGGTGATCTACCCAATCGAGGCGCACTGGATCTGGGGCGGCGGTTTTCTGGCGCAGATGGGATTCCACGATTTTGCGGGTTCCTGCGCGATACATATGGTGGGCGGCATTTCGGCGTTAGTCGGGGCGAAGATACTCGGACCCCGGATCGGAAAGTTCGGAAAAGATAAAGATGGAAAGATCGTGAAGGTAAACGCTTTTCCGGGGCACAATCTGCCGATCGGCTGTCTGGGCGTATTTATCCTGTGGTTAGGGTGGTACGGTTTTAACGGGGCGGCGGCGACGACTGTGGAACAGCTGGGATCTATTTTCGTGACGACGACGATCGCTCCGGCGGTGGCGACGGTGGTGTGCATGATCTTTACCTGGATCAAATACGGTAAGCCAGATGTTTCCATGTGCCTGAACGCTTCCCTGGCGGGGCTTGTGGCGATCACGGCGCCCTGCGATGTGACGGATGCCTTCGGCGCTATTGTGATCGGTTCCGTCGCCGGCCTTCTGGTGGTGTTCGGCGTCTGGTTTCTGGACCATAAGCTGCGCGTGGACGATCCGGTGGGCGCGGTGGCGGTGCACTGTTTAAACGGTATCTGGGGAACGCTCTCCGTGGGGCTTTTCGCGACAAACACGGCGCCGGGTTACTCCATAGCCAACGCAGCGGGAGAGGAACTTGTGGGACTGTTCTACGGCGGAGGTTTCGAGCTGATGGGCCTGCAGCTGATCGGTTTTGCGGCGGTTGCCGGGTGGACGCTTATTACGATCACACTGGCATTTTTGCTGATCAGGGCGACGCTTGGCCTGAGGGTGTCCGAGGAGGAGGAGATCGTGGGGCTGGATGCGACGAAGCACGGTCTGCCCAGCGCTTACTCCGGCTTTGCAATCACGGATATGTCCGCCACAACTATGGATGTCAATGAAAATACCGACCTGGGCGAGAGCGATTACGAGAAGGCGGGAGACTTTAAGGTGGACAGAGCGATCCCTGTCGTAGCGACGAGCAGCGAGACGGACGCGAACGGCGTGCCGATCTTTAACACGGGGATGCATAAGGTTTCGATTATCGCTAAACTGGCGCGGTTCGATGCGCTGAAAAAGGCTCTGAACGAGCTGGGCGTGACAGGTATGACCGTGACACAGGTGATGGGCTGCGGTATCCAGAAAGGCGCCGGGGAATATTACCGCGGCGTAGAGATGGATGCGACGCTGATGCCGAAGATCAAGGTGGAGGTCATCGTCAGCAAGATACCGGTGGAGCATGTGGTGAAAGCGGTAAAGAAAGCGCTTTATACAGGCCATATCGGGGACGGCAAAATTTTTGTTTACAATGTGCTGAAAGTAGTCAAAGTCCGCACGGGCGAGGAGGACTACGAGGCGCTTCAGGATGTCGAGTAGACATGCGGCAGGTTCTCCGGAGAATTTTCTCCGGAGGCCTTTTTTTGAATTGCCGATGTTGCTTTTACTCACCATATTTGTTATCATAGAACTGTATGAAAATTTCCGGCAGGAAGTTGTATCATGGAGCAAAGGAGTTATTTATGAAGAACACGGTTTTGGTGGTAGAAGACAATGAGATGAACAGGATGATGCTGGTAAGTTTTCTGGAGGATACTTATCAGGTGCTGGAGGCGGAAAACGGGAGGGAAGCGCTGGAGATACTGCAGAATTCCAGGAACAAGATATCTGCCGTGATCGTTGATCTGATCATGCCGGAAATGAACGGCTATGAGTTTTTAAAAGTATATTCTTCTTCGCCGGAACTTCTCAATGTGCCGGTTATCGTATCTACCGGCGAGGAAGGGGAGGATGTTGAGATAGAATGTCTGGGATATGGGGCATGGGATTTTATCAGAAAACCGTATAATCCCCATATTATCCGATTCCGGGTGAAGAATGTCATTGAGAGGAGCGAATTTTATCTGCTCAGGCAGCTCCGCTATCAGGAGCAGTTTGATACGCTTACCGGTATTTATATACAGAATATGTTTGTGCACCAGACAGAAAAAATGTTAAAGGAAAATCCGGATACGGATTTTATGATACTGCATTTTGACATCTATCAGTTTCAGGTTTACAACAGTGTATTCGGCCGGAGAGAAGGGGATAAGCTGCTCTGCCATATTGCTGATCTGCTGCGGAGAATGGCGGAACATGTGGAGCATATGACATACTGCCGAATAGAAGCGGATGCGTTTGGCATCTGCGTTCCCGCCTCGGTCGGTGATGAGATTCAGAAAGTGGTGGAGTATTTTCAGAAAGATTTTCAGGAGTATCAGAGAGATTACAATATCCTGTCAAACATGGGAGTGTTTTATATAGAGGATCGGGAGGCCTCGATTCCCGCGATGATAGACCATGCGAGGCTGGCCTCCAAAGAATGTAAGGGAAATTATATTTATAATTATTATATTTATACTGAAAGGATGGGCGAGGATATACAGGAGGCGCAGAAGATCGTCAACGATATGGAGCAGGCGATGAAGGAGGAGCAGTTTGTCCTGTATCTGCAGCCCAAATACGGACTGACGGATTACAAGCTGGCGGGGGCTGAGGTGCTGACGCGCTGGATAACGCCGGATAAAGGGATGGTGTCTCCGGGAAAATTTATTCCTATTTTTGAGAAAAACGGTTTGATCATGAAACTGGACTTTTATATCTGGGAACAGTCCTGCAAACTGATCCGAAGCTGGCTTGACAGAGGTATCGAGCCTTTCCCGATCTCCATCAATATTTCAAGAGTCAGCATGTACAATCCGAGGATCGTGGAGGAGATCCATGAACTGACGGTAAAATATGATATTCCGCCCAGGTTATTTCAGCTGGAGCTGACGGAGAGCGCTTATACGGACAATCCGGAGACGATCAAGAAAGCGATGCATCAGCTGCAGGAATACGGGCATACGATATTGATGGATGATTTCGGCAGCGGCTATTCTTCCCTCAATGTGCTGAAGGATATCTCCGTGGATGTCCTGAAACTGGATATGAAGTTTATGGCGGCGTCCGGCAGTGAGAATCAAAAGAGAAGCGAGTCCATTGTGGCCAACGTGATACATCTCGCCAAGGATCTGGAACTTCCGGTTATCGCGGAGGGAGTGGAAGAGAAGGAACAGGTGGATTTTTTGAACAGTGTGGGCTGTGAGTACGTACAGGGGTATTATTTTGCAAAGCCAATGCCGGTGGAGGAATACGAAAAGCTGGCGTTTGTATAGAGGCTTTTAAACAAAGGAGGAGATGAAAAAATGTATGGAACATGGTGGTCGTTAGTACCGCCCGTTGTGGCGATTTTGCTGGCATTTATAACAAAGGAGGTTTATTCTTCCCTTTTTGTCGGAGTGCTTTTGGGAGCACTGTTTACGACGGGATTTCAGCCCTGGGGAACGTTTGAGACGTTGTTTACAACCATGACGGGGAGTATGAACCTGAACATTATTATTTTCGATGTACTGCTCGGCATGATCATCGTGCTGATGCAGAAGTCCGGAGGGTCCAGAGCCTACGGAAACTGGGCGATCGGAAAGATCAAATCGAAAAAGAGCGCACTGTTCGCGACGACCGGTCTGGGCGTACTGATTTTTGTGGATGACTATTTTAACTGTCTTACGGTGGGCTCGGTTATGCGTCCGGTGACGGATAAGTACAAGGTTTCCAGGGCAAAGCTCGCCTATATCATCGACGCCACGGCGGCACCGATCTGCATTATCGCGCCCATCTCCAGCTGGGCGGCGGCGGTGAATTCCTATGTGCCTGAGAACAGTTCTCTGACAGGGTTTCAGCTGTTTCTGAGCACAATTCCCTTCAATCTGTACGCGCTTCTGACGCTTTTGATGGTGTTTTTGGTGATCGGGCTTAATCTGGATTTCGGTCTGATGAAGAAGCATGAGAAAAATGCGGAGAAGGGCGATCTCTTTACTTCCGGGGCGGAGGAGTTTAAGGACATGGCGGCCGCAGAGGAAGAAGGGAACAAAAACGGCAGGGTGATGGATCTGGTTCTGCCGGTTGCGGTGCTTATTGTGTCAGCGGTTTTCGGCATGATTTACACAGGCATGCTGGGCGGAGCGACAGGTATCGTAGATGCTTTTGCGAATTGTAATGCTGAGACCAGCCTGATCTTCGCCACCACAGTGACGGTAATCTTCATGGCCGTTCTGTATCTGCCGAGAAAGGTCATTACATTCAGGGAATTTATGAACTCTTTGGCGGAAGGGTGCAAGCTGATGGTTCCGGCTATATTGATTCTGACTTTTGCGTGGACCCTGAAAGGCATGGGCGACAATCTTGGTATCGGCGAATTTGTGAACGGTACGGTGGGGGCGAGCGCGACCGCGAGTATCTTTATCCCGGCGATCATGTTTGCCGTGGCGCTGTTTTTGGCGTTCTCGACAGGAACTTCCTGGGGTACTTTCGCGATCCTTGTGCCGATCGTGGTGGAGATGTTTAAGATGGCGGATGAGAAGATGATGATCATCGCTGTCTCCGCGGTGTTGGCGGGGGCGGTGTGCGGCGACCATGTATCGCCGATCTCCGACACGACGATCATGTCCTCGGCGGGAGCCCAGAGTAACCATATCAACCATGTGCAGACCCAGATGCAGTACGCGATGGTGGTTGCGGTTGTGTGTGTGATCGGATATATTATTGCGGGGATCTGTAAGAACTGGTTTATCACGCTGCTGCTCAGCGCGGCGATCCTCGTGGCGGCGGTCTTCGGGATCAAAAAGTATTATGATAAAAAGGAAGCGGAATGCTGAAAAAAGTAATAAATGTTCCGTATATCGACCAGACTAAGGATTGGCCTACCGGCTGTGAGAGCGTTTCCGCGGTGATGCTACTTAAGTATCTGGGAATAGATATTACAGTGGAAGAGTTTGTGGAGCGCCATCTGGAGAGGAAACCGCTTTTTGAGAAGGACGGCAGGCTTTACGGGGCTGATCCCCGGAAAGTGTTCGTGGGAAGCCCTGCGGATGAAAACTCCATGGGATGTTACGCGCCGGTGATCCGGAAAGCGCTGAAGGGTGCGCTTTGCAGGGCGGCGGAGTGTGGGACCGGGCTGCAGGGCACAGTACAGGATGTGTGGGAACCGGTGGATCTGACGGGTGTCCCTGTGGAGGTGTTGCTGCGGGAATATATAAATAATGACATGCCTGTCATATTCTGGGCGAGCATCGATCTGAAGGAGACTTATGCGGGGCCGGAGTGGATCGTAGCGGATACCGGAGAAACTTTTGAGTGGCGGTCCAATGAGCACTGTATGCTGCTCGTGGGCTATGATGAAGAGAACTACTATTTCAACGACCCGTGGCATAATCATGGTCTGATCGGCTACGGGAGAAAGTTAGTGGAGAAGCGCCATGCGGAGCAGTATGAGATGGCAGTCTCCGTGAGAAAGGAGAGAAAAGAAAATGATTGACAGAGTGGAGTTAAAAAGGCGCGCGAAGAATGATATGAGTGGGAATATGGGGATGCTGATCGTCTGCCTGATTATCGTAGGAGCAATGTCTGTGGCATGTAATCTGATACCTTATGTGGGGTGGATCGTATCCATATGCATCACAGGCCCCCTCAGCCTCGGTTCGGCATATATTTATCTGAACCTGACAAGGGGATTCGAACCGGATGTGAGTATACTGTTCAGCGGATTTCAGCGTTTTGTGGATACGCTGGTGTTGACGCTTTTGATTTCCATTTTTACGTTCCTGTGGAGTCTGCTTTTTATTGTGCCGGGAATCATCAAGTCGATCAGCTATTCTCAGGCGTATTATATACTGGCGGAACATCCGGAGATGACGGCCAAGGAGGCGTTGGATGAGAGCATCGACATAATGGACGGACATAAGATGGATTATTTTGTGCTCCTTCTGTCCTTTATTCCCTGGATGATTCTTGTAAGTATCACCTGTGGCCTGGCTTCGCTCTATGTGTCGCCTTATATGACGGCGACTTTGGCCCATTTTTATCTGGCGATCAAGCCTCAGGCAGAGCCGAATATAAACGGAAATTTTACGGATAATTATTATCAGGCGTAGAGGAAATGGATCTGATGTGTGAAGGGTGCATGGGAATGTTCTTGTGCACCCTTGAAATTTGTGTGTGAAAAAGGGGAAATGAATAGAAGATGAATATGTTTGTGGTAATACAACAGATGCTGGTGCTGCTTGTCATGATGCTGATCGGCTATATTGTGTTCCGGATCAAATGGCTGGACGCAAATGCCTGCGGTAAAATGTCCAAGATCGTAGTCAATGTATTGAATCCCTGTCTGATGATCAACGGGGTGTTGGGAAAAGCAGTGAACCTGAAAGGAGATATGCTCTTTCAAACGCTGGTGCTGGTGGTCGTCTATTACGGAGCGCTGATTCTGCTCAGCATTCCTGTGGCATCCATTCTGCGGGTGAAAAAGAAACATTATAATCTCTACCGGCTGATGTTGATCTTTTCCAATGTGGGCTTTATGGGGATTCCGGTCGTTACCAGCATTTACGGAAAGGAAGCCATGCTTCTGATCGCTTTCTACAATCTGGGTTATAATCTGCTGCTCTACACGTACGGAATCTATCTGGCATCGACGGGAGGAGAGCCGGGGGAAAAGACGGAGACGGCGAAAGGAGCGGGGTGGAAAAAGCTGCTCAACCTTGGCGTGGCTTCGTGCCTGATATCGATTATTATCTTTTTGTCGGGGGTGACGATGCCGGACAGCGTCTGCACGTTTTTTGACTATGTAGGGAACGCGGCTGTGCCTCTCTCGATGATCCTGATCGGCGCTTCCGTGGCGCAGGGCGGCAAAAAGGAGTTTTTCCTGGACAGAAAGATGTATGTGTTTATGGCGGTCAAAATGCTGGCAATTCCCGTTGCGGCAGCTCTCCTGATGAGGCTTCTCCCATGGCCGGCGATGGTGGAAGGCGTGTTTATATTGATGCTTGCAATGCCGGTGGGGTCTATCGTGGTGATGCTGGCGGCGGAGAGCGGCGCGGATGAGATCGAGTGTACAAAGGGCAGTATATTGACGACATTGCTGTCAGTTTTGACGATTCCGATCGTATCTGTGTTTTTGACTTTCTGAGATCATTTGGTATCGGCGGTCCCGCAATCGGGACCGCGGAAAGGACAGGACTGTTCCAATGAAGAAAAAGTGTGTGGATGACAGTAAGACAGAGCAGTTTAGACTGCTGAAGTATGAGGATATCAACGGTGCAAACCGGCTTTTCGGCGGGAAGCTGATGGCGTGGATCGACGAGGTGGCCGGGGTCACGGCCAGGCGGCACTGTGAGAGGCAGGTGACAACTGCCTGCATCGACAATCTGCAGTTTAAGGAGCCGGCCTTTCTGGGGAATATGGTGGTCATTATCGGCAGGATCACTTACATAGGGAGAAGTTCCATGGAGGTGCGGGTGGACAGCTATGTGGAGGACGCGCAGGGATTCAGACGGCCGATCAACAGAGCTTATGTGACGATGGTGGCGCTGGATGAGAACGAACATCCGCGAGAGGTGGAGTTTGGCCTGGAGTTGAGGACGGAGACGGAGAAGATCGAGTGGGAGAGCGGGATGAAACGGGCGGAACTGCGCAGGCAGAGGAGGCGGGAAGGGTTTTGATCTGCGCTATTGATCTATAATGCATGGCCGGATAGCGGAAAGTCTGCTGACTTTGCTGTCTGCATCTGATCATAAATATATTCTACGGAAACTTCCCTGGGGTCATATCGTCCTATAATCGTACTTTCGGAGAGAAGAAAGATCGTATCGCAGAGCCCATGAAGCTCATTCAGATCCGCGGAAGCAATAACGATTCCCACGTTTTTATGAGATAATTCCATCAGAATATTGTAGAGTTCCAGTTTGCCGGCGGAATCTACATTGTTGGTCGGGTTATTCAGTAAATAGACATTGCAACGTTTATGCAGACAGCGAGCCAATAGCAGTTTCTGACGGTTTCCTTTGCTCAGTTTTAATGGATCGAGTGTTTCTGCCCGGATTCCAAGCCGTTTGACGTAATCGTTGTAAATGATTTTTTCCTGCGGATGATCCAGCAGACCTAAGGGTCCTTTTACAGCAGTAAGATTGCTGATCGTAACATTTTGTGAGAGACTTAAATCAGGAAAAACGGAGCTTTCTTCAGGAAGATAGCCAATCTTAATGTGCTTTTTATCGGGATAGTAACAGAGAGAACCTTCCTGTATTTCGCGAAGGCCTGCGGTCATTTCCAGAAAAATATCACAGCTGGAGCCTCTTGAACTGCAGACGCCCAGAATCTCTCCCTTTTTTAATGTAAAGGTAATATCGGAAAGAGAGGAAACCGTAATATGGGATGCGTCGATCAGGATATTTCCGGGTTGATGAGGCAGTCTGGGCATATTAGTATAACCCTGGCGCTTTGTTTGCTCCGAGAGTTTTTTTCTCTGCTGATCGGAAGTGATCAGGGTAGTATGCGCATATCCGTTGTCCAGGGAGATAACATGATCTGCCCGGAGTTCTTTTAACTCGGAAGAATGAGTAGCGAGAACGACAGCGCTCCCCTGGTAGGTCAAAGTCTGCAGGATATGGAAAATATGGGATGCCTGTTTATGGTTCAGAAAAGAATCGAATTCATCTACAAGCAGAACGCTGGGCTCCGCAAACAGAGCGCGGGCGAGCTGCAGAAGGCATTTTTCCGAGAGATCCAATTCTGAGACAGGGATATCCAAAGGAAAACTAAAATCATATTTTTCAAAAAAATTCTGCAGGCGCAGACGGTATTTTCTGCGTGAATAAAGATGTTCGGAGGCAGATTGATATCCGATATAAAAATTGTCCAATACGGTCAATTCTTCAAATAATGCGAAATCCTGGCCGCAGTAGGCGATACGGCTGCTGGCAGGAGTCCGGGTATGAGAAAAAAGTTCCTGGCCAAAGAGAATAACCCTCCCTTCCGCAGGCGGATAAAGACCACTCAGAAGACGCAGCAGATTGGTTTTGCCGGCACCGTTCGCGCCATAGACAATATGGCAGGTGCCGGGATAAATAGTTAAATTAATGTTATGCAGTAAACGAACGCCGTCCAGATCCAGACAGGCGTGTCGGAGTTCAATATAAGGCGTTGAACTTTCTGGCATTAAAACTCACCTCCGCTTACCTGTGCGGGAGAAATATCGTAATCAAGAAATAGTTTTATATTTTTTTCGTAATAATATGCCTTGTATTCATCCGGAAGATCTGAGGATGAAATGAGAGTATCGACAGAATCCAGCGTGCCCAGACTTAAAAAGGCAGATTTATCACATTTTGACGCATCAGCGACTATGATCAGTTCTTTGGACCTTTCCCTGAGAGATTGAAAAAGATTATACTCTACCGCTGAAGGTACGGAATAACCGTATTTCAGATCGATACCGGAGACCCCAAAAAAAGTTTTTTGAAAACACAGGCCGTTGATATTGTTTATGGCCAGATCACCTGAGAGAAAAGGAAAACGATCGTTATAAGTAACGCCGCCAGTCAGTACAACGTTGGCCTTTGGATTTTCCGAAAGGATAAGGGCGGCAAGGATATTATTGGTTACCAGGTTGACCCGGCGGGATATGAGGGCTTTGGCAATGGCACAGCAGGTGCATCCTCCGCCCAGAAAGATCCACTCATTTTCTTCAATATATTCTGCGGCCAGATTGGCAATATGAAGAATATCTACGGAAAAATCAAAAGAGAGCGAGGAACCATATCCGATTCCGGATACGGTTGTCGTACCGGTATTTTCACGCAGAATAGCTCCGCCGTGGGTTCTGTATATGAATCCTTCTTTTTCTAATTGTTCTAAATCATTTCGAATCGTAACATTGGACACTTCCAGAATATCACTTAACGTCTGTACATCAATCTGGGTACGATTTGCGATAATTTCTTTAATTTTTTGAATTCTTGCGGCTTTAAACATAAATAATTATACCGGACTCCTTAAAAATGCCTTTAAAAGCTATACATTGCTATTTTACTACAGAAAGGAATTAGAAAGCAATATATTTTCCTTTTTTTTCTTTTTGTTAAAAAAGACAAAAAATATGTTGACAAAAGAAATAAAAAGTAATATTATTAACCCATAAAAGAAAAATAAAGAAAATAAAAACAAAAATAAACAAAAAACAATAACAAAAAGAAATGGAAGTGTATAAGTATGACGATCAGGGAACTGGAACAAAAAGCAAATGAAATCCGACAGGGTATAATCGATCTGGTTCACATAAGTAAAGTAGGCCATGTCGGCGGCGCGCTTTCAAGCTGTGATATTTTAACTGCACTGTACTATGAGGTTATGAAGGTGAATGCGGGAAAGGCTGAGGATCCGGACAGAGACAGATTTGTTTTGAGCAAGGGGCACTGCGTGGAAGGACATCTGAATATTCTGGCAGATAAAGGCTTTATCGAAAAAGAAGAATTAAAAAGTTTCTGCCAGTTTGGAACAAGGCTGATCGCGCACCCGAACAGGCAGATACCCGGTGTGGAAATGAACACGGGGGCGTTGGGGCATGGGCTGAGTGTGGCGTGTGGGATGGCGAAAGCGGCTAAAATACAGAACAGGGATTACAGAGTATTTGTTGTGATGGGAGACGGCGAACAGGGAGAGGGCTCCATATGGGAAGCGGCAATGTTTGCGGCAAATTATAAACTCGATAATCTGTATGCGATTCTTGACAGAAACAGACTTCAGATCAGCGGACCAACGGAGGACGTGATGAAATTGGAACCGTTAAAAGAAAAATGGGAAGCTTTTGGATTTTATGTGGAAGAGATCGACGGAAATGATATGCGGGAGATTCTGTACGCTTTTTACAAACTGGAAAAAGTAAAAGACAGACCCAAGCTGATACTGGCAGATACGATAAAGGGAAAAGGCGTTTCCTTTATGGAAAATCAGACGAAGTGGCATCATGGAGGGCTGAATGACGAGTTATATGAGACAGCCTCAAAAGAAATTGCGGAGCGAACAAGGAGGTTATGTTATGAGTAAGACTGCCTGTCGGAAAGCATTGACAAAAACATTACTGGAAATTGCAGAAAAAAATAAAAAGATAGTGGTACTTACATCCGATGCGCGGGGCTCTGTCACTTTAAATGATTTTGCGGCGGCTCTTCCCGAACAGTTTGTGGAAGTGGGAATAGCTGAGCAGGATGAGATAGGGGTTGCGGCGGGTATGGCCGCCTGCGGGCTGATACCTTTTGTCTGCGCACCGGCACCTTTTCTGAGTGCCAGAAGTCTGGAGCAGATCAAGGTGGATGTATCTTATTCCAATACGAATGTAAAAATCTGCGGTGTCAGCGGCGGACTGAGTTACGGCGCGCTGGGTGGATCGCATCATTCCATACATGATCTGGCCGCTATACGTCCTATGGAAAATATGACAGTATTGATGCCGGCGGATGCGGTACAGACAGGCTGGATGGTAAAAAAGATTGCAGAGCTGGAAACCCCGGTCTATATGCGGATGGGAAGGAACGGAGTGGAAGATATTTACACTGAAAAAGATGTTTCCTGCTTCGAAATAGGAAAGGCACATCTTTTGAAGGAAGGGAGTGATATTACGCTGGTTGCTGCCGGGGAGATGGTGTGGTATGCGAAATGTGCGGCTGAGATGCTTCAGGAGGAAAACATCAGTGCCAGAGTGCTGGACGTACATACTATAAAGCCTCTGGATACCAGAGCATTGCAGACGGCTGCAGAGGAGACAGGATATATTGTGACAATCGAAGAACACAGTATTTGCGGCGGATTGGGAAGTGCTGTGGCGGAGTATATCTGTCAGAATTGTCCTGTACCGGTAAAAATACTGGGCATTCCGGATGAACATGTAATAGCCGGAGACTCTCCGGAGGTCTTTGCGCATTATGGACTTGACGGTGCAGGAATCGCGAAGACGGTGAGAGAAATATTAAATAAACAGCACAGGGAGGAGAAAAAATGAACCCGAAATTGATTGTAATGCTGACGCACCATGACAGAACTGTCGACAATGCAGTGGAAATCTTTGAATCCTGCAGGCATACAAAAGCAGAGTATTGGGGCTTTAAAGAGGTGGGTATTCCGCTGGATGAGATGAAAAAATTGTGCACGATGATGAAGAAAGCAGGGAAAACAACGTTTTTGGAGGTGGTTGCCTACACGGAGAAGGAATGCCTGGAAGGAGCAAAAATGGCCGGGGAGTGCGGATTTGATTATCTGATGGGTACGATGTATTTTGATTCGATCCGCGATTATGTGAAAGAAGCCGGTTTAAAATATCTTCCCTTTGTGGGAAAAATCGTTGGACGTCCCAGTGTATTGGAGGGAACGGTAGAGGGAATCGTAGAAGAGGCCAAAAGTCTTCTTGAGAAGGGAGTAGACGGATTTGACCTGCTGGGATATCGCTTTACGGGGGATCCGGTGGAATTGAATAATACTTTTGTAAAAGAGGCAGGTGCTCCGGTCTGCCTGGCAGGCTCTGTGGACAGCTATAAGAGATTGGATGAGGTGAAAGCTTCCGGAAGCTGGGCGTTTACGATCGGTGGAGCATTTTTTGAGAATAAATTTGATGGCAGTTTTGCGGAACAGATCGATAAAGTAGTGGAATATATGGAAAAATAAGAGAAAGTAAATTGGCACAAAAATGTGCTGAAAATAAAAGGAGGGAAAGGAATGAAGAAGATGAAAAAAATGCTGGCACTTTTGCTGGTCATAATTATGACTGTGTCGTTGACAGCATGCGGACAGAGCGCAGAACCTGAAAAAGAGGCGGAAACCGTGCAGGAACCTGTGGAAGAGTTGGCGGAAACGACAGATGCAGAGCAGAAGGAACCGGCGGAGGGAAGCGAAGAACAATCCGCTGCCACTGAAGAGGTGAGCAGTCCTTTCGACAGAGTACTGGACGATTATGAGCCTCAGAAAGATTCTTATAAGATATATTTTAATTATAAGAATATTCATGTCTGGTATGACGCGATCGAGTTAGGGGTTCAAAAGGCAATTGAAGAGTACAAAGAAAAAGGGGTAAATATCGAGTACGAATGGATTGCGCCTACAGATCCGGATGCGGCAGATCAGGTGAACCGTATCGAAGAAGCGGTGGGACGCGGATTTGATGTGATCTGCGTAGAACCCTCAAACCTGGATTTGGTAGCTCCCAGTATTACAAACATTGTGAATAATGGAACTAAGGTTCTGTGTTTTGGGGCGACGGATTTGACCGGTTATGAGGAGTCTTCAGGGCGTTCTGCGTTTATCGGACAGTCGGATCCTTATCAGGATGGCGTATTAATGGCAGAAATTTTTTGCGAAGAAATTGGCTATGCGGGAAAGGTGGCAAATTTAGGCGGCAGTATTGGTGCGCCGGGGCATGAAGCAATCAACCAGGCTTTCTATGATACGATTGCGAAATATCCGGATATTGAGCTGGTGGACACACAGTATGATAATGATGAGCTGGACAAGGCCATCCAGTATACAGAAAACTTTTTGCAGAAATATAATGATCTGGCAGGAATTTTCTGTAATAACATGACAAATCCCATCGGCGCGGCGCAGGCAATTACAGCAGCAGGAAAAGCGGGGGATATTGTAATCGTCGGGTATGACCATGATATTCAGGCGTTGGAATATCTTCGGGATGGAACGATCTATTCACTCGGTATCTGTGATTGTTTTGGAGTCGGTTTTGACACACTTTTGACAGCGATCAAGGTTGCGGATGGATGCGAGGCAGGAACGGATTTCGATGAGGTTCAGCCATATCCGGTAGGAGCTGTTTATCAGGATCAGGCCGAGGATTATATCAATACGTTATATCCGGATCATAAGGGATAAGACAAAAACTGATGCATGACCTACAATAAACGCGGGGACAATAACTTGTCAGCTATTGTCCCCGTCTGTCATTCTAAAAGATAAGGATGTGATTAAAATAGAAGAAAAAAGTGTTTTGAGAGCAACAGGGATTACAAAAGATTTTCCGGGGACAAGAGCGCTGGAAGATGTAGATTTTGACTTGCTGGAAGGTGAAGTACATGCGCTGGTAGGTGAGAACGGAGCCGGAAAGAGTACTCTTATGAATATTTTAATGGGGATATATCAGGCAAATAAAGGTCAGATAAGTATTCAGGGAAAGATCGTGCAGGTTAAAAATCCAGGCGATGCTCTGCGTTGTGGAGTGGGGTTGGTGCCTCAGGAATTAAATCTGATACCGGAACTCTCCGTTGCAGAAAATATTTTTATGGGAAACGAGATAAAAAACGGGGCAGGTGCGATCGACTGGAAACGCATGAATACGGAAGCTGATAAGCTGTTAAAGAAACTGCACATCAGGGATATCCAGCCGGAGAACATGACAAAAGGACTCAGTGCAGCTTTTCAACAGTTGATTTCGATTGCAAGGATTCTTGCGTCCGGTTCCCAAATAATCATTCTGGACGAGCCCACAGCTTCTCTGACAAATCGGGAGACAGATAATCTGTTTTCGATTATGAAAGAACTGAAAAAAGAAGGGTGTTCCTTCATTTTTATTACACACCATCTTGATGAGGTGATCCATATCTCTGACCGGGTAACGATCCTGCGTGATGGGCGGCGTGTACATGAATGTGCGACAAAGGATATCACAATAGAAAAAATGATATATTATATGGCAAATCAGAAAGTAGCCATGATGGAACATATGAAGAGGGATATACCGGATGAAATCATGCTGAGAGTAAACGGTTATACAAGAGGAAATGAATTCAGAGATATTTCATTTTCTGTAAGGAAAAGAGAGATTTTTGGAATCGCAGGGTTGGTCGGGGCGGGAAGAACGGAACTGATCAACGCGATTTACGGGCTTACAAAAAAAGATTCCGGAACATTGGAACTGAATGGAAAACCTGTGGAGATAAGGGTGCCGACAGATGCAATGAAATTGGGTATCGGGTATGTCACGGAGGAGAGGAGAAAACTGGGCATTTTTGCAGAGCTTCCGGTTGACATCAATATGATGATGCCATCTCTGAAAAAGTTCTATAAACACAGAATGATACACTATGGCCAGCTCGATAAAAGCGCGGAAAATTATGTAAAAAAATTATCGATTAAAACGACATCTCTGGATACTTTGATTAAATATCTTTCAGGCGGAAACCAACAGAAAGTTATCATTGCCAGGTGGCTGGAGAAACAGAGTAATCTGTTGATATTGGATGAACCTACCAGAGGGATCGATGTGCGCTCAAAGGGGGAAATATATCAGCTGATCCGCGGAATGGCGGATGAGGGAAAGACCATTATTATTATTTCATCAGAGACAGATGAATTGCTGGCTGTATGCGACAGAATCATGGTGATGCATGAAGGGAACTGTAAGGGTTTCATTGAGGATCCGGAAGGATATGACCGTGAAGAAGTTCTGAAAATGGCTTTGCGGTAGTTAGAGGAGGTATGGATATGAAAGAATACAAGCTTATTCTAAGCAAAAAAATGGGTAAACTGACAAAATCTACAGCATTTGCGGTATTTCTGGTTACATTGTTATTGACGGCAATCGTGCACATATCGACAGGCAATTTTTATACATCATATAATATTTTGACATTTACACGTCAGGCGGCATTTTATATGATTATTGCGTTTGGGCAGACATTGTGTCTGTTGAATGATGGAATTGATCTTTCTATTGCATCCAACGGGGCGCTGACATCCATGATCGTTTCTTATATGCTGACAAAATATAATGTCAATCCGGCGGTGGCGATTGCTCTGGGACTTATGATCGGTTTTACATTGGGGTCGCTGAACGGTATTATAATAACAAAACTTCATTTAAACGCTTTTATCGTGACAATGGCAGCGGATAATATTTTTCGCGGGATTATCTATGTAGTGACAGAAGGAATGCCGATTACAGGGATTCCGGCAAACGTTACCTGGATCGGGCAGAATGATCTGTTCGGGGTTGTACCATATCCGCTTATTGTAGCTGTAGTCATGTGTATTATATTGGCGGTCGTGCTGAAGTACACTTCTTTTGGAAGACATATTTATGCGATAGGCGGAAATGCCGCGGCAGCCAGGATCGTAGGTGTTAATGTGGAGAAGACAAGGATTCTGGTATATGCGTTGTCAGGTATGATCGGAGCAATTGCCAGTATGATCCAGGTATTTCGCCTGGGGGCATTTCAGGTAAAACTTGGCGAAACATGGGCAATGACCTCCATTACGGCTGCTGTGCTTGGCGGTACGGCTATGAGCGGTGGCGTAGGCGGTGTCGTAGGTACAATATTTGGAGCTTTGATGATAAGTACGATATCCTTTACAATAGGATTGATGGGGATATCTTCCTATTGGGAAAAGATCGTTGTGGGGGGAATTGTACTGATCGCCGTAGCGATCGATGCGGTCAGCTCTATAAAACGTTCCAAATAGAAAAAGAAAAGAAAGACCAGAGGATCTGCCCGATTCTTCTGGTCTTTTGCGAAAAGAATAATAAAAGCATACAATTTACAGATCTTTAATGGCGATAATACGTACAGGAGACGCATCCATTTTTTCCATTTTTAATGCCAGAATAAAAACAGTGGGACGGCAATCTTTGATTGCATCCAGATTTGTCAGGGATTCCACAATGGCAGTACCGTTTTCAAAACAGGCGACATGGTTGGGCTCCCCCTCCAGTTCCTGTGTTGTTTCCCCTGGGATTTCGATACCGGAAGCATCCGTGCCCAGTACTTTCGGATGGAAAGAGAGAAGCCACGCCAGGGCGTCTTCGTCAATGTGAGGATAAGGCTGCCAGTCAGGGGTACGAAAATACTTATCATAACCGGTATGCAGAAAAATCATATCTCCTTCTTTTATGATGTCAGCATATTTTTTTACATCATCCAGTGTGATAGGCTGCCTCGGCTTTTTCCCAAGACAATCGATCACTACAGCCTCGCCGATAAGTTTTTCAACAGGCCAGTCCTTACAGTCAATACCGTGTTCATCCCGGTGGTAAGGTACTTCAATATGGGTGCTGACATGGGAGCCTATAGTGCAGATACATTCAATATACCAGTGCTCCGGTGAAACATATCCCAGCGCATGCGGTTCATAAGGAAAATTTTCCTTGCCAACGAGAATAGGATGGCTTAGTTCGATTAACTGTTCTTTTTTAAAATTCATAAGTACCTCCTTTTTATATAATGATTTGTAATTATTATTATAAACAAAATTTTCGAAAAGTAAATATAAAAATAAAAAATAATAAATATTGACAATAAAAAGAAAGTGTAATAATCTAAAAATAGACAAAAAAGAAAAAAATAGAAAGAGAGTAGAAATATGAAAGAGTATTTGATCGTAATCGACCAGAGTACATCTTCATCTAAAGTATTTTTGGTGGACAGCGGTGGGAGTATATGCGACAGGAAAAACTATCCTCATAAACAGTATTATCCCAAACAGGGCTATGTGGAGCAGAATGCGGAGGAAATTTTTCAAAATGTAGAACGGGGGATAAGTGAAATTGCTCTGAATGGAGAAGCCAGGCTGTCTGAAATAAGAGGGATCGCTATTACAAATCAGACAGGCGCCTTTGTTTTATGGGATAAGTTGACAGGGGAACCTGTGTGTAATATTGTCGGATGGCAATGCGGAAGGGGATATTCCGTCGTTGAGAAGATGAAAGAGGAGGAGATGCGATTTTTTGCAGAAAGAACCGGAAGCGAACTCAGTGCGTTTTATCCGGCTTCGAAATTACGGTGGGTTTTTGAACATGACAGCGTGCTGCATGAGAGAGCAAAGACAGGAGAGGTGTTGTTTGGAACAATAGACAGCTGGCTTGTCTGGAAACTGACAAGGGGAAAAGTACATGCGACAGACTTTGGAAATGCATGCCTGACACAACTATTCAATATATTTGAGCAGAAGTGGGATGAGGATATTCTGAAAATGTTTGAGGTTCCGGATTGCATTTTACCGGAACCGTTGGAATCGGATGGAGAATTTGGGACGGTGGAGATAGAGGGTTTGCCGAAGATACCGATTTGTGCGGTAATAGGGGACAGTAATGGAGCCCTGTTTGGTCAATGCGGTTTTGAGGCCGGAAGGATAAAGATTACTTATGGAACAGGAGTATCCGTTCTTATCCATGTGGGGAAACAACCAGTAAAAGCGAAGAATGGCCTGATTCCGGCGATTTCCTGGAAAAGAAACAGGGAGGCGGATTATGTGCTGGAGGGGACAGCAGTCTGTGCCGGAGCATCTGTAAACTGGTTGATGGAAGAACTGGAAATATTGCAAAGTGCGGAAGAGAGTGAGAAGCTTGCACGAAGCGTAGACAGTACGAAGGGTGTCTATTTTGTGTCCGCTTTCAATGGGCTTGGCACTCCGTATTGGGATGAAAATGCAAAAGCCTGCATCTTGGGAATGAAAGGCGGGATCGGTAAAGCACACATTGTCAGAGCAGCTCTGGAGGGAATCGCTTATCAGGTGAAAGATATTCTGCATGCTTTCTATGGAGAAAATTTGCCGTCGGAGGTTTTACTGGCAGATGGCGGAATGACATTCAATTCTTACTTGATGCAGTTTCAGGCGGATATTACAGGAATGACGGTAGTAAGAACTAAAATGGAGGATAGTTCCGCGACTGGAGCCGCCTATATAGCAGGACTTAAACAGGGGGTGTGGAAAAGTATTGATGAGATAAAAATGCTTGCTAAAGAGAAGGAGTATTATGAACCAAAGATGAAAAAGGAAAAAGCGGAGGAATTATACCAGGGCTGGTTAAAGGCTGTGGAGAAGGCAAGAACGTAGAAAAATGAATAGCATTTTAAGAAAGAAGAGGAGGTTTTATAATGAAAGAAATAAGTATGGGACAGGCGGCAAAAATGACATCACCAAATCCTCTTGTGCTGGTCTGCACGAAAAAGAAGGATGGGACTCTGAACATTGCTCCGGTATCGTTTTTTATGTTTTCCTCTTTTCATCCACCTGTTCTGGCATTTGCAATAGGCAAAGCATCAAATTCGGGTGAAAATATCCGCAGAACCGGGAAAGCGGTCCTGGCAACGCCGGGAGTTAGTCTGAAAGAGGCGGTAATGGCATTTGGGTCTGCTCATGGGAGTCAAAAAGATAAACTGAAAGAAGTACCCATTGCTCTACAGAGTGTAGAAGGAAGTGATATTCAGATACCCGAGGATACCAGAAATGCTTTTGTAATATCTCTTATGCAGACGGTGGAATCCGGCGATCATTATTTATACCTTTGCAGTATTGATAAAGTTGTCGGGGATGAGACAAGGCAGGCGCTGTTTGCATGGGACGGGTATGGGAAAGCTGCTCCTGCCAGAGAGGGGTAAACAGACTCCTGGCTTATATAGAGAAACCGGACAGGGTGTCAGCCTGCCCGGTTTTAAAGTTCCGGTTTATGCGTTGACTTCCGCCTCCACAAGCCGATGCACCTGATACCGTTCGCGCAGTACCGGTTTTTCGATCTTGCCGGTGGGGTTTCTCGGAATGTCGTCAAAGATGATCTTCCGGGGACGTTTGTACCTGGGAAGACCGGTGCAGAACAGATTCATTTCATCCTCACTGCAGGTCATGCCGGATTTCAATTCGATAATCGCCGCCGCGATCTCGCCCAGGCGCTTATCGGGAAGCCCGATCACCGCCACATCGTGAACGGCGTTGTGGGTGCGGATGAAGTCCTCGATCTGTACCGGGTAAAGATTCTCGCCGCCGCTGATGATCACATCCTTCTTGCGGTCCACCAGATAGTAGAAGCCGTCCTCATCCTGTTTTGCCATATCCCCGGTCAAAAGCCAGCCGTCTTTTAAGACTTCTTCGGTCGCCTTTTTGTCATTGTAGTAGCAGGTCATCACGCCGGGGCCCTTGACGCATAATTCTCCCACATCTCCGCGGTTTACGGGGACGCCGTCGGGATCAATGATCTTTGTTTCCCAGCCGTAACCGGGAATGCCGATGGCCCCCACTTTATGGATATTCTCCACGCCGAGATGTACGGCGCCGGGACCGATGGACTCACTGAGACCATAGTTGGTGTCGTACAGATGATCCGGGAAGTAATCCTTCCAGTGCCGGATCAGTGAGGGGGGAACAGGCTGTGCGCCGATGTGCATGAGACGCCACTGCGACAGCTCGTAATCTTCCGCTTTTAATCTGCCGGAATCTAACGCCTCCAGGATATCCTGAGCCCAGGGTACGAGAAGCCAGACGATGGTACATTTCTCTTTGGATACCGCGTCCAGTATATACTCCGGTTTTGTGCCTTTCAACAGTACGGCCCTGCTGCCGGATAAAAGAGAGCCGAACCAGTGCATTTTCGCGCCGGTGTGATAGAGCGGCGGAATGCACAGGAAAACGTCGTTCCTATTCTGGCCGTGGTGGTTCTGCTCCACTTTGCAGGAATGCATGAGGCTCTCATGGTTATGTAAGATAGCTTTCGGGAAACCGGTGGTGCCGGAAGAAAAATAGATGGCGGCATCCTCCTTGTCCGTCAGCGCGATATTCGGCGATACGCTGGAACAGTCGGCGGTCAGAATATTGTAGTCCTCCGCGAAAGTGGGGCAGTTTTCTCCGAAGAAGAGCAGGAGCCTGTTTGTGCTGATGCGGTCCGCGATCTCCTCGATCCGGCCGATAAACTCAGGACCGAAGATCAGGATATCGGTTTCGGACAGATCCAGACAGTATTCGATCTCGCTGGACGAGTAACGAAAGTTTAAAGGTACGGCGAGAGCGCCGGTCTTCAAAATACCGAAGTAAATCGGCAGCCATTCCAGACAGTTCATCAGCAGGATGGCAACCTTGTCGCCTTTTGTGATACCTCGGGATAAAAGCAGGTTGGCGAAACGGTTTGCCTTTTCGTTAAAAACGTTCCATGTGATCTCACGCCTGTAGTAAGGGGCGTGGGAGGGTTCGATCAGTTCATATTCTTTCCAGGTGACTCTGCGCTTGTCCTTCGCTTCCGGATTGATTTCCACAAGGCAGATATCGTTTCCATACATTTTACAATTTTGTTCAAGCAGTTCTGTGATTGGCATTTTTTGATCCTCTCAATCCTTTATACTCCGTGAAAAACGCTACACACTCACTTTAGCACTTTTACCTGTTAAAGTAAAGGTAAACTTATATTTTGATCAGTTCCCTGCATCTGTTGATGGCCGCATACAGTTCCTGCGGTCTGGGCATGGCAAGATTTCCGGGCAGATATTCCCCGCCGGCGAACACGGCAAAACCTTTCGCATCGATCCTCTTATAGACGCCTGTTATCGCCTCCTGCAGCGTCTTTTTGCCGTCGAAATCGTGGAGCTTCATGGATTTCAGCATATGGGCCAGGGAGGTGAGCTGTTCGGAGTCCACGAGCTGTTCCACATAGCGAAGATCTACCTCTGTCTTGTTGATCGAAAAGCCGTCGGTTCCGTCGGTGCGCATCTTGATTCTGTTTTCCCTCGCAAAAGCATCATCCCGCTTTACTATCCTGCGGAAATCGGGAGTCGCTGCGGCGGGGAGATCTCCCGTCGAGTAGGGATAGCTCTCCGCTTCCTTTTTGGCGAAGGCGGTGATCTCCACGGGGGCATATTTCTTCATCTGGACGATACAGTCGGACTTGTGGAAATAGGAGCCGCAGCTCCCGGCTACCAGTATCGTGGAGATGCCGTAGCTGTCGTAGAGTTCCCTGATCCTGTCGATAAAGGGGATGATGGGCTCCGCATCCCGGCTCACTACACGCTGCATCAGATCGTCCCGGATCATGAAGTTTGTGGCGCTGGTGTCCTCGTCGATCAAAAAGACCCTGGTGCCCGCTTCCATCGCCTCTATCGTGTTGGCGGCCTGGGAGGTACTGCCGCTGGCGTCCTCGGTGTAGAAGGAGGCAGTGTCCCTGCCGTTCGGAAGGTTGCGGATAAACATGGAGATATCGGCTTTCTGGATGCTTCGTCCGTCCTCCGCCCGGAGTTTGACCGCCGTGTCGTCCGTGATCACATACTCTCTGCCGTCCCCGGCGATGTGGTCGTAGACACCCGCCATCAGCGCTTCCAGCAGAGTGGATTTTCCGTGGTAACCGCCTCCGACGATCAGAGTCACTCCCTTTTTGACGCCCATGCCGGAGAGCTCACCCCTGTGGGGAAGTGAGAGGGTGACTTCCATGGATTCCGGCGACCGGAAGGGAACCGCCTCTTTCATCGGCAGAGAGGAGACGCCGGATTTTCTCGGCAGAATGGCGCCGTTTGCGACAAAGGCGACCAGCCCCTGTCTCTGCAGTTCCTCCCGGATGGCTTTCTGGTCGTCCGCCAGATACAGTACTTTCTCCAGAGCGGCCTTCGGACAGGTGGAGGCGAGCAGGGTCTGGCGGACGCAGAGAGGCAGGAAGTCAAACAGAATTTTGATCAGCTCCCCGGCGTTGATCGTGCGTCCATTGGCGGGAAAACCGATCTCCATGCGGACCTCCACATCACCGTTTGCGGGGTTTACCGTGCAGGCGCTTCGCTCCAGGATCTCCTGCCCCGGGTGGCTGATGCCGATCAGGCCGCTTTTGCCGGAACCTTTCGCCTTGAAAGAGAAGTCCTTCACTTTGAGGGACATGCGCCGCAGCAGGTGATCCTGAAAGGCGATCCGGCGCTCCTTTGTCTCATAGCACTCTTTCCCGAAACCGGCGATGCGCCCGGGGACAAGAAGGCTCACTTTGGAGGGGGAGGCGAAAGGATCTCCCTGGACATGGTCGATGGACAGAATATACTGGTCGAACTGGTATTTTCCTCTGGTATCTTTATAGGCGGGATAACCTCTGTGGTCGATCCGCATGAGTAGGTTTCTTAAATCTGCTGATTTGTTCATAATGTGCCTCCTGTTTGATAATTTAAATAGTCGTTAAAATCTGAAACAATATTATAGATTATATTATTGATGGAGCGGAATGTAAAG
Organism: bacterium 1XD8-76; assembly: GCA_003611955.1. Taxonomy (GTDB): domain Bacteria; phylum Bacillota; class Clostridia; order Lachnospirales; family Lachnospiraceae; genus 1XD8-76. The sequence continues at coordinate 157,190 of RAZE01000001.1, read as the reverse complement.
ATATTCACAGATTGATTCCCAAAGGCTGGACACCGGTGATAATCGATAATTGATAAATATTTATTGAAAAACAATAAAAATGTATTGACATTCGATTAAACGGATGATATAGTGACGATAGAAAAAGCTGGAAAAATCCACGGGAGGAATGCGGCATGGAAGAGAAGTTTTACAAAAAGCATCCGTTCTTTGCGGCGGTATTATTGTCGGTGGGACTGGGGGCGGCTTTGGCGCTGGTTTTACAGATCGGTATGGCGGGATTATATATTATGAGAGGCGTAAGCCTTGACGAGATAGCAGAATTGACCGGAGCGGTCATATCTGGCATGTTTATTTATGGAGGGTTTATGATTTTTCCATTGGTTTTGACGGGGGCGGAAATCTATCTTCTTGTGAGAGGGCGAAAGAACCATGCGCTTTATAAGAAGGGCAGAATCTTTGATGTGGCGGGCGTCGTGCTGGGTGTTCTCTACAGCCTGATCTATCTGAGTCTTTTTTATGAAGTGTTTTTTGGGAGAGACTGGCCGGAACAGCTGGTAAATCGCCAGACTCATACGCCGCTCTACACCAAAGCGCAGCTCACGGTGGCCGCCATCGCAGTGGTGGCCGTAGTCGGGTATCTGATAGTAAATTATATTCCGATAGAGAAAATGCCGCCGTTGGCTCTGGTTTTGGGGATGGCGGCCATGTATCTGGGGGCGGCGGAGAGCGTAGTATGGGGCATACAGGTCTTTCGGGGAGATGTGTTCGACTGCCTGCTTTTGCTTTTCCCGTTTAACTGCCTGCTGCTCACAGCGAGGACGGTGAGCCATAAGATGTGGGAGTGGAGACAGATGATGGAGGCGGATGACGCCAAGAGAGAACGGTATCAGGAGGGCGGTGGGATTCTCCGTGCATGCAATCGCTTTCTGGCGAGATCGGAGCGCTGGCCCCTGGCGGCATTTTTGCTGATGTGGCCGCTGCTTGGAATTTTGATCGGAGTTCTGGTGCTGTTTGGACAAAAGCCGGACGCGGTCATCAGAGCATTCACGGAGACCAGTGACTGGACCCTGTCCCAGAAAGTGGCGCCCCAGAATGTTTATTACGATGAACACTACCTCTGTACCGTGGCGGCGGGAGGACATGAGAAGATCGTAAAGCCAAAGCGCCTGGGAGTGCGGCACGGCCATCAGGTCATTGTCAACAGGCAGTTGTGTGTGGCCAACGCGTTTGAACAGGTGCTGGAGGAGAGGACGCCCCGCTTTCACAGAAGGGTAAGGCATGTCTATGACACGTACGGTTTTCCTGTGGCGAAGCTGATCCATTCAGAATATATGGCGGATGTCGTCTATTTTCTGATGAAGCCTCTGGAGTGGATGTTTTTGATCGTGCTGTACCTGACGGATGCGAATCCGGAAAACCGGATCGCCATTCAGTATACGGGAAAGAGTTTAAGAGATTTCGGAAAAGCGTAAAAATGGAGGAACAGGAGGAGAAGAATCGTGAAAAGTAACAAAACTGCAGATGCGGACAAAAAATGGTGCTGGATAAAAGGGACGAAATATCTTCTGGATTTTATGTTTTATGCGGGGGTGCTGGTGACGGCTACTCTGCCCTGGAGCATCAGGTGGATCGGGGAACAGCTGCCCTATATGATTGGACACTATGAGGAGACCGTGATCATCTATTTTGTGCTGGGAGTTGCGGCGGAAAAGCTGTTGTGGGAGCTGCGAAAAATTTTTAAGACGGTGCAGGTCGAGGACTGTTTTGTGCAGGAGAATGTGGTCAGCCTGCGAAAGATGGGCAACTGGAGTTTTTTCATCGCGCTGATGGCGGGCGTTCGCAGTATCGTGTATATGACGATAGCAATGTGTGTGGTCATTTTTGTCTTTCTGATCGCCGGGATGTTCAGCAGGGTACTGAGTTTTGTGTTTGAGCAGGCGGTGGCATACAAGGAAGAGACGGACTGGACGATATAATGAGCGCAGGTGAGTTTATGTAGGAGGAAGCTATGGGGATCATTGTTAATCTGGATGTCATGATGGCAAAACGCAAAATGAGTCTCACCGACCTTGCCGGGGAGGTGGACATCACCCTTGCGAACCTGTCTATTTTGAAAAACAATAAGGCGAAAGCCGTGCGCTTTTCCACGTTGGAGGCGATCTGCAGAGCACTGGACTGTCAGCCGGGAGATATTCTCCAGTATGAGGAAGAGCAGGAGTAAAAACAGCAGATAGCTGCGAAAATGAAATAAGAAAGGACTATGAAAGATGGAAAATAATACTGTAATCGCGGCTGCGGGAACAAGCGTTTCCGGAGTTGATAATCTGTACCCTAATGAGCTGTATAAGGTGCCCGAGGAAGTGCGGAAAAAGTCTTCCTCCGCAAAGCCGGAACTGGCAGAGAAGGTGGCACCGGCATGTTTTCTCTATGCGGTCTTTTTTACCTTTTGTCTCTACAGGAATGCATCGGGTATCGCCTTCCCTTTTTACGTGGCAGGAACTATCGGCTTTGCTGTCTATACTATCAGAAGGTCCGGTATTTCCTGGAGAGGAGAGCACATTGGGGCGGTGACGGCAGGCCTTCTGTTTGGCATTTCAAATTGTTTTACAGACGACAGCAGGATCATTTTGATGAATGAAGCATGGCTTTTTGTACTGATGACCTATTTTCTGCTGTCCGTGTATTTTGATACGAGGCGCTGGCAGTTCAGGAAGTTTCTGGGAAATATTCTGGGGCTGACTTTCGGGAGTATCGGCAGGATGTTTTCATTTTTTCCGGATGCACAGGCGTGGATGGAAAAACATAGAGGAACGAAAAATTCCCAGGCCTGCTATGTGCTGGCGGGAGTGGGGGCGTCGATCCCGCTGATAGCCATAGTGTTGATCCTGCTCTCCTCGGCGGATGTTATTTTCAGGGAGAGTGTCCATGTAGTATTTGGCGATATAGACGGGTGGGACGTGTTCTGCTGTATTTTCTGGTCCTCCGTAATGTTTTTCTTCAGCTATGGGATGGTGTCGCTGTTGGACAGCAGGGGATTGAACGAGGAAGTGAAAGATCACAGAAAGGGACAGCCAATCATCGCCATCTCCGCCACGGCTGTGATCGCTCTGATCTATGTCTATTTCTGCGTGATACAGGTGGTATACTTGTTTGCCGGGTACGGTACTCTGCCGGAGGGCTACACCTACGCGCAGTATGCCAGACAGGGATTTTTCCAGCTTCTGTTTATCTGTCTGATGAATCTGGCGCTGGTGCTGACAGGACTTGGGTTTTTCAGGGAGAGTCGGGTATTGAAGGGGATCCTTCTGGTGATCTCTCTCTGTACGTTTATCATGACGGCATCCAGCGCGTACAGGATGCTTTTGTATATCGGCGCATATTACCTGACTTTTCTCAGGATCTTTGTGCTCTGGGCGCTGGCGGTGATCGCGCTGCTGCTGGCGGGTATTGTCGGAAAGACGCTGAAGAACCGTTTTCCGCTGTTTCGATATGGGCTGTGCGTGATCACGGTATGCTATCTGGTGCTGTCCTATAGCCGGCCGGATTACTGGATCGCCCGCTACAATATTTCGGCCTGCCTGGAACAGAGAGCAGAGGATACGGAGATGGGAAGGGAACTTGACATCCGGTATCTGAGCGGTCTGTCGGCGGACGCGGCGCCGGTGATCATGCCGTTAAACGGAAAGATGGAAAGGACGGAGGATGATTGGTATAATTACTATATCACAAGACACGCAGAGAGGGCGGAGGAGATGTCGCTTCGGAGTTATAATTTTTCCAGGGGGTATGTGAAGCGGATGCTTGCGGGGGGGCAGGGCTATAATTAAAATAGAAAAACGGTTGCTCCTGCCATGGGGCCTGGCGTATAATAAATGGGAGACGAAGAGTATGAACCAGTGATCGAGGAGCATGCGATGCTGTTTAATTCCATTGATTTCTTATTGTTTTTTCCAATAGTCGCGATCGTATATTTTGTACTGCCGGGAAAGGTCAGGCATATCTGGCTCCTGCTCAGTTCCTACTATTTTTATATGAGCTGGGGCAGGAAGCAGGGACTTTTGCTGCTCGGCGTCACCTGTCTCACCTATCTGGCGGGGATATGGATAGAGCGCGCGGGACAAGCCGGAGATAAGGAGATAAAATATAAAAAGATATGTCTGGCAGCGACGGTTGCCCTGAATCTGGCGCTGTTGGGCTGGTTCAAGTATCTGAATTTTGTGATTGGGATAGGGAATCATCTTTTGGAGGCCTTTCATACGGGGCAGGCGATCTCCGTTGTGGAGATCGTGCTGCCCGTCGGCATTTCTTTCTATATTTTTCAGGCCTTGGGCTATGTGATCGATGTTTACAGAGGGGAGATCCGGGCGGAGAAAAATTTCCTGAGATATGCGCTGTTTGTGGCATTTTTTCCGCAGCTTGTGGCGGGCCCTATCGAGCGGTCAGAGAACCTGCTCTCGCAGATTGGGAGACCGAAAGGATTTTCCTTTGGAAATCTGCAGAGGGGGCTTGTTCTTATGCTCTGGGGATTTTTTCTGAAAATGGTCATTGCGGACAGGGCGGCGATCATCGTCGATACGGTGTACGGGGACAGCATGACCTACCGCGGCGTGTATATCGTGATCGCGACTTTCTTTTTTGCCATTCAGATCTACTGCGATTTTGCAGGCTATTCCACGATCGCCAGGGGAACGGCGCTGGTGCTGGGGTATTCCCTCACGGATAACTTTAACGCGCCGTATTTTGCGAAGAGTGTGAAGGATTTCTGGCGCAGATGGCATATATCTCTGACAGGGTGGTTTCGGGATTATCTGTATATTCCCCTCGGCGGGAACAGAAAGGGGAAGTTCAGGACGGAGTGCAACCTGCTGCTTGTCTTTGCGCTGAGCGGGCTGTGGCATGGCCCGGCGGTTTCGTATATTGTCTGGGGATTGTTAAACGGAGTATATCAGGTTATCGGGGATGTCGTACGGAAGAAAACAAAGTGGGAAAATGAATTCGGGAAAAATCTGCTGAGGCGGATCACGGTTTTTCTTCTGATCAGTTTTGCGTGGCTGTTTTTCAGGGCGGGAGGAGTGAGGCCGGCTCTGATTTTGCTGAGGGATATGATGCATTTCAACTGGACGATCCTGTTTGACGGTTCGCTTTATCTGCTGGGAGTGCCGGAGGGATATTTCAGGGTATTGTGTTATGCGATTATCCTGCTCTTTCTTGTGGACTATAAAAAATATATCGGAATAAACGTGGTGGAAAGATTTATGGGGCTTTGCTGGTGGGTGAGGCTGACCACTGAGAGCATTCTGCTTTTTACGATATTTTTGTACGGATGTTATGGAGAGCTATATGACACGACACAGTTTATCTATTTCCAATTTTAGACAAAGTTCTTTTTGCGGCTTTTGCAGGGCGGTTCTTCTTGTGCTGACGACGGCTCTGTTTTTTCTGGCCGGTACGAAGCTACTTAATTATCTGTACTGGCAGGAGGAGGACTGGGAGAGGATCCTGTTTCATCATTTTTATGAGCAGAAAGAGAACATAGATTGTGTTTATCTCGGTTCCTCCCATGTCTTTTGCGCTTTTGATCCGGAGATACTGGATGAGAAGAACGGAAAAAACAATTTTAATCTGGCGACGTCGGGACAGTCGCTGATGGGATCTTACTACCTGCTGAGGGAGGCCGACAGGTACAACGAGATCGAGACGGTGTATTTGGAACTGTATTATACATGTTCCACGGGCGGGCAGGGAAATTACCGGGAAAAGGAATCGGTGCAGATCAGCTGGAGAATTACGGATTATATGAGAATGTCGCCTCTCAAACTGGATGCTTTTTTTCATATGAACCCGAAAGAATATTATGTGGATGCGGCTTTTCCGTATGTGCGTTACAGGGCGCACCTGACGGAGAAGGACTGGATGAAGGACAGGGTAAATAATAAGAGCTCTGGGAACTATAAAAAATATATCTATGTGGACGGATTGACGGAATATCGGGATAAAGGGTATTACGCGACATCGATGGAACTGACAAATCCGCTGTTTGTCAGGGAGAGAAATCCGGAGGATATGTATCTGACAAAAGATGCGGAAAAGTATCTGCGGAAGATCATAGAATACTGTCAGAAAAAAGGGATCCGGATCGTACTGTGTACCAATCCAATGTATGAGATACAGCCTGCGTCGACGGAGAACTATGACAACTATGCAGATGGAATCAGGAAAGTTGCGGCGGAATACGGCGTTCCCTACTATGATTTTAACATGGTGAGAGGAGAGTGTCTGCCGATCCAGAAACCGGAATATTTTATGGATGCCGGGCATCTGAACTCAAAGGGAGCGGCACTTTATTCCAACTTTTTTCATCGGGTAGTATCGGCGCCTGAGGAGGAAAATTCGGAGTATTTTTACAGCTCCTATCAGGAAAAGATGGAAAAGGAGAAGCCGGAAGTGTACGGGCTGTACTGCTATCTGATGGAGGAGGCCGAACTGCAGCCTGGCGATGAACCGGACAGAAATTTGAAAATGACGATCGCGGCCACCCGGAAGGACAACATAGAGTGTCAGATCTTCCTGACACCGGAGGGCGGGGAGACGCATATGTTTCAGGATTTTTCCGAAAACAGGGAGTTCTGTGTTCCGGCGCAGGAGCATGGGAGCTGTGAGATTATCTGGCGCGAGACGGGCGGCGGCACAGAAGCGGGGAGTCTGGAGATTTCATACTAAAAATGTAATGTCGGCAGAGTATGTTCCTGTTGATTATGGGAAAAGGCGGAGCTTATTCCTCCGCCTTTCTCCCTGTATACAACTGATAATATTTTCCCTTCTCGGCAATCAGTTCATTGTGATTGCCGCGTTCGATGATCTTTCCCTGCTCCAGAACCATGATACAGTCGCTGTTGCGGACCGTGCTGAGCCTGTGGGCGATGACGAAAGTGGTACGCCCTTTCATCAGAGAATCCATGCCCCGCTGAACCAGCATTTCCGTTCTGGTATCGATGCTGGAAGTTGCCTCATCCAGAATGAGCACCGGTGGGTCTGCGACCGCCGCTCTGGCGATGGCGAGAAGCTGTCGCTGCCCCTGGGAGAGGTTGGCACCGTCCCCGGTCAAAAGCGTCTGATAGCCATTTGGCAGCCTCTTGATAAAACCGTGGGCATTGGCAAGTTTTGCCGCCGCAATGCAGTCCTCATCGGTGGCATCCAGTTTTCCATAACGGATATTTTCCATGACGGTTCCGGTAAACAGGTGGGTATCCTGCAGTACGATGCCAAGGGAACGGCGCAGGTCGGCTTTTTTGATCTTGTTGATATTGATGCCGTCATAGCGGATCTTGCCGTCCTGGATATCATAAAAACGATTGATCAGGTTTGTGATCGTTGTCTTGCCTGCGCCGGTGCTGCCGACGAAGGCGATCTTCTGCCCCGGCGTCGCGAACATTCTGATGTTGTGAAGCACGATCTTATCGTCGCTGTAGCCAAAGTCCACATCATCAAAGACGACATCGCCGGTCAGCTCCGTATAGGTGACAGTGCCGTCCGCCTGGTGGGGATGTTTCCATGCCCACATGCCGGTCCGCTCTTTGCACTCCTGAATATTGCCCTCAGCGTCCTTTCTGGCGCGGACAAGCGTCACATACCCCTCATCCACTTCCGGTGTTTCATCCATCAGTTTGAAAATGCGGTCGGCGCCCGCGAGAGCCATCACCACCGAATTCAGCTGCTGGCTGACCTGGGCGATCGGCTGATTAAAGTTTCTGTTGAGGGTCAGGAAGGAGACCAGTGTGCCGATGGTCAATCCCATGTTGCCGTGGATGGCCAGGAGGGCGCCTGCGATAGCGCAGACCACATAGCTGATATGCCCGAGCTGGGCGCTGAGCGGCATCAAAATATTGGCGAATTTGTTGGCGTTGTTGGCGCTGTCCCGAAGACGGTCGTTAAGCTCCCGGAAGCCGGCAAGGCTTTCCTCCTCGTGACAGAATACCTTAACCACCTTTTGTCCTTCCATCATTTCCTCTATATAGCCGTTGACTTTACCGATATCCTGCTGCTGTGCCATGAAATATCGTCCCGAGAGTGAGGCGACGTTGCGGGTTATGAGGAGCATGACGCCCACCATGACCAGCGTGACGATGGTCAACGGGATGTTCAGATAGACCATGCTGAAGAGCACGCTGATCAGGGTGATCAGGCTGGAGGCGAGCTGGGGAAGGCTTGCGCCGATCAGCTGCCGCAGCGTATCCACGTCGTTGGTGTAGACAGACATGATATCTCCGTGAGGATGGGTGTCGAAATATTTGATCGGCAGGGATTCCATCCTGGTAAATAATGTGACACGAATGTCATGTAAAGCACCCTGGCTGACTCTGACCATGATCTGATTGTAAGCCCAGGAGCACAGGATGCCGATCAGATAGATACCGGCCAGTTTTATCAGCGCACTCTTTAACGGACCGAAGTTCGGCGAGCTTGCGCCGATCATCGGCATGATATAGTCGTCGATCAGAGACTGAATGAACAGGGTGCCCCGCACCGTGGCGAGGGAGGAGCCCAGGATGCAGAGAAGTACAATGATAACGGGAAAGGCGTATCGCCCCATAATAAATTTTGTGAGCCGTTTTATTAAAAGCCCGGTGTTCTCCAGCCTGGGTTTGGGCCCGTGGGCGCCCCGTCTGCCGGGGCCGTGTACTACTTTCGCCTGTGCCATTACAGAGCACCTCCTCTCTGATCGAAATCACCGCCGCCCTTTGTCTGGCTCTCATAAACTTCACGGTAGATCGCGTTATTTTGCAGCAGATTTTCATGGGTATCGAAGCCGTCGATTCTGCCGTCCTCCAGGACGATGATGCGGTCTGCGTCCTGAATGCTGGAAATTCTCTGGGCGATGATAAATTTGGTGGTGCCCGGAATTTCCTCCCGGAAAGCCTGCCGGATGCGGGCATCCGTCGCCGTATCCACGGCGGAGGTGGAGTCATCCAGAATCAGTATTTTCGGTTTTTTCAGGAGAGCGCGGGCGATACAAAGACGCTGCTTCTGACCGCCGGAGACATTGGAGCCGCCCTGCTCAATGTAAGTTTCATACCCGTCGGGGAACTGTTCGATAAATTCATCCGCGCAGGCGAGGCGGCACACGCGCCTGCAGTCGTCCAGGGTGGCGTTTTTGTCCCCCCAGCGCAGATTATCCAGGATCGTACCGGAGAACAGAATATTTTTTTGCAGGACCACGGCAACCTCGTTTCGGAGAGTGTCCAGGTCATAGCGGCGCACGTCGAGGCCGCCCACCTTTACACTGCCTGCCGAAACGTCGTAAAGTCTGCTGATCAGGTTCACAAGGCTGGATTTGGCAGAACCGGTCCCGCCGATGATGCCGATGGTCTCTCCGGCGCGTATATGCAGATCGATGTGGTTCAACACCTGATCGGAGGAGTTATTTTTAGAGGACGTGTTTGCTCTGGAGTAGGAGAAATACACGGCGTCAAAGTCCACGCTGCCGTCGGGCACTTCCATTACCGCGTTCTCCGGGCTCACGAGATCCGGCGTTTCGTTCAATACTTCCACCACACGCCGTGCGCTGGCAGCGGCAAGGGTCAGCATCACAAAGATCATGGAGAGCATCATCAGGCTCATCAGGATGGACATGACGTAAGAAAACAGTGTAGTCAGTTCTCCGGTGGTCAGACTTCCCGCGGTGATCATCTGCGCCGCAAGCCAGGAGAGGGATAACATACAGGAGTAGACGGCGAGCATCATGACGGGACCGTTATTAGCCACAACGGTTTCCGCCCGCACAAACATTTTGTAGATACCGCCTGCCGCCGCTTTGAATTTCTCGTTTTCATGCTCTTCCCGCACAAACGCCTTGACGACGCGGATCGCCGATACATTCTCCTGTATGCTGGCATTTAAATCATCATATTTTTCAAAAACTTCATTAAAATATTTCATTGCTCTGGAGATAATGAGACCGAGCAAAACCACCAGGATCGCCAGTGCGGCCACAAATACCATGCTCAGCCTGGCGCTGATGGAAAAGGCCATGACAAGAGAAAAGATCAGAGTCAACGGCGCCCGGAAACACATGCGGATGACCATCTGGTACGCGTTCTGCAGATTGGTCACATCTGTGGTCAGGCGGGTGATCAGACCTGCCGTGCTGAATTTATCGATGTTGGAAAAGGAAAATTTCTGGATGTTGGTGTACATGGCATCTCTCACATTGCAGGCAAAGCCGGAGGATGCCTGCGCCGCATACTTTCCGGCCAGCACGCCGAATAAAAGGCCCAAAAAGGCAAGCAAAAGCATATATCCTCCATAGCGGTAAATATCCGGCATGCTTCCTGTCTGGATGCCCTTGTCGATCAGAGCCCCCATTGTTCTCGGGAGAAGAATGTCCACAACAACTTCCAGCGCCATAAAAAAGGGCGTCAAAAAAGAAGGAAGCTTATATTGCTTCATCTGTGCTGCTAATGTTTTGATCATAAAATCGCCTCGCGTCTGAATTTTGGTAATAGCTGTTATTTTAACACCAATTTGTGTCAAATCAATGAAAAAAAGATAAGATAATTATAAATTTCCGGAAAAATCCCGCTGTGCGAGCTGTTTTTGCAGATCCTCCAGATCTTTTCCGGAGAGATTGTCAAGAATGGTTTTCTGTATTCTGCTCTGAACAGTGGCAGCAATTTCGGTTGTAGTCATTTTTTCGTACTCTTCGTAATAGAGGGGGGGAAGAAAATGCACCTGGGTTTCCACGGCGCCAAGACCTCTGCTCTCAAAGGCTTTCCAGGAGTTGATAATGGCAACGGGTACAATGGGGGCCTTTGCCTTCTGGGCACACTTAAAAGAGCCTCCCTTAAATTCGCAGACCATGTTGTGATTATCTGTGTAGCCGCCCTCCGGAAAAATCAGGAAATTTTTGTGATCCTCTTTGATCTCCCGGGTAATTTCCTTCATGATTTTAAGTCCCTGTCTCATATCGTCGAGTACAAGCCGCTTGCTCTCCAGAAGATCGAGAAACTGAGCGGTCAGCATCACATGAGAGCGGGCCTCGTCCATCACAATACTGCAGGGCTGTTCGTGCATATCCACAATGCCCAGCGCGTCATATTTTCCCTGATGGTTGGAATACAGAACATAGCCGTTTTTCTTCGGCAGATTTTCGACACCGTAGGCTTTTGTGGTGATTCTGCCCGTGTGCTGCATCTGATGCACCACCCATTTTGCGTAGGCGTATCGCTCCTCCAGCGTGTACCTGGCAGGGCGGTTTGCCCTGTAGCGCATCATGGGTATAATATAAGGTCCCTTCCAACAGTTTAACAGGATAACATAGAAAAATCGAAGCATATTAAAAGAATCCCCCTGAAAGAACAGTATAAAGAAAAAAACGGGATTTGTAAAGTTTCTAAAATGTGTTGCTGTGTTAAGAGGGCGGATGACTGTGATTTGCTTGACAAAAGACAAGCGTCAACGTAGAATATTAAAACAGAAAAATATTCTGTTGTTATAGTAAAAACAGGAGTTTGACAGACGGGGGAGTATACTGTGAATATATCTTTTATAAATTATAAAGTTAATAGGACATGTTTGAGTAGTATTATATTAGGCGGAAGTATAATTATTTTAACTCTTCCTTTACTTTTGGGAAGTTTTTATGCGCTGCCTTCAGCGGATGATTTTTCCAATGCAAATGATGTGTATAATTTTTTGCAGAATCATAATTCTTTTATTGCGGCATGTAAGATGACCTGGAGCACATACCTGACTTGGCAGGGAACTTTTACAGGCTGTTTTTTTATTTATTTTTTCAGACCTTTTGAGATGATGGGACTTATTGGTCTGAGACTTTTTTTGTGTTTGAATGTGGTGCTTCTTTTGGGGAGTATTCTTTGGTTTGGTCATCATTTAACAAAAAATCTTTTTGGATTAAAAAGCAGAAATTGCCTGCTTTTATTTGAGCTGGTTCTTGTCTTTGTATCCTTTATGGTATGCAGGGGAGGACAGGAAATATTTTACTGGTATACCGGAGCATGTGTTTATACAATGCCCATAAGTTTAACATTTTGCTGTTTCGCCTTTTATCTTAGGTTCTTATGGGAAAAGAAATCCAGGATTAATATGATAGTATTATGTATTCTGGCATTTATGACAAGCGGCGGCGTATTACAGACAACGGCAATATTGTGCTATGGAATGCTGACAGCATGGGGGTGTTATTTTTATACACATAAAAACAGAGATGGAATATTGGCGGGAGTCCCCTTTATGGCAGCGCTGGCAGGAGCATTGATAAATGCGTTGGCACCAGGGAATTTTGTCAGACATTCCAATATAGAGGAAGGGATACATATTTTCCGCGCGATAAAAAATGTATTTTTGTTGACAATATCCTGGGTAAAGGGTATTTTGATGTGGGATCTCTGGCTGTACCTGATGATTCTGTGTGTGATGTTGGGGCTTTATATGGTAAAGAAACATGTGACCAGAGACAGAAAACATTACCCAATCGCATTTTTTGTTATTTTTTTTGTCGGCATGATGATTTCTTTGTTTCCGGTTTGCCTTGGATATGGAGGAGACAGTCTGGCGCCCAGAAATGTATACATTTGTGATCTTTACCTTGGAGTTGGGGGGGCGGTATGCGCATTGGAATTTGGAGGATGGCTCGGTCAGGAGAAAGGATATCTGATCAGCAAAGAAGGATTTTTCCTGACATTTATATGCGTTATGCTCATCTTTTTCAAAACAGGAGAGTATGGAAAATTATTTGAGGAAGCCGCCGGAAAAACGTTTTATCAGTTGCGCTCAGGAGAAATAAAAAGCTGCTCGGAGGAATGGCTTATTATACTGGATGAAATTGAAAACAGCGAGGAAAAGAATGTTGTTGTAGAAATTCCGGAAATTCCGGGAACAATTCTGAAAACGCCGGGGTTAAGCGAAGATGAGAGTTGGTGGGTTAATCAGGCAGTCGCACAATATTATGGGAAGGATACCGTAGCAATCAGGGCGAAGGAAAACAACAAATAAAATAGAATGAAATTGGGAGGGAATAAAATTGGCTGAATATGCAGAGGTTAAAATGATTGAATTTCCTCAACGAGGAGATGACAGAGGACATTTAGTCATTGTGGAAGGAATGCGGGACATCCCTTTTGATATTAAGAGGGTTTTTTACATATACGGCTCAGATTCGACAGTTATTCGAGGGCAACATGCGAATAAAAAAACAGAGTTTGTTTTGATTAATATATCAGGGCATAGCAAAGTGCGAATAAAAGATGGAAGAGGTAAGGAAGAGATTTTTTTGTTGGACAGACCTCATACAGGAATATATTTACCACGGCTTATCTGGAAAGATATGTATGATTTTAGTGCTGATTCCATTCTTTTATGCCTGGCTTCGGAGCATTATGATCCGGAAGAATACATCAGGGATTACAGAACTTTTACAGAATACGTGAAGGAGGAGAGGAAGCCGGAATGAAGATATCAGTGGTAATACCTGTTTACTATAACCAGGAAAATTTGGGCCCTTTGTATCATGATATACAGAAAAAAATATATATACATGAAGAGTATGACTGGGAACTTGTTCTGGTAAATGACGGTTCACAGGATAATAGCTATGCAGTTATGGAGGAATTGGCTAAAAAGGACGAACGAATAAAAATTTATAATCTTTCCCGTAATTTCGGATCTCATGCAGCTATTTTATGTGGGCTTTCTAAATGCAGCGGGGATTGCGCGGTAGTAAAAGCTGCTGATTTACAGGAGCCCACTGAAATGATAATAAATATGGTGGAAAGTTGGAAAAAAGGAAATAATGTAGTGCTCGCCGTCAGAAAAGAGCGGGATGAGGGAACAGGACAAAAGCTTTTTGCAAATTTATATTACTGGCTGGTAAGGAAAACGTCCCTCCCATCAATGCCAAAGGGAGGCTTCGATGTATATTTGATAGATAGAAAAGTAATCAATGTGTTAATGTCATTGGACGAAAAGAACAGCGCATTGACAGGACAGATACTGTGGAGTGGGTTTAAGACGGAGAAGATATATTATACTCGTCTTCGAAGAGAAATAGGAAAGAGTCGATGGACATTGCGGAAAAAAATTCGTTTGGTAACAGATACACTATTTAGTTTTTCAACCCTTCCGATTACAATTGTTTTTGTCATTGGTATTATATCCTGCCTGGGGGCCGCGGTTTGGGCAGTGTTGGTATTTATCTTTAAATTAATGGGCCTTATTGGTGTCAATGGCTGGACAACTCTGTTTATATTTAATTTGTTCAGTTTTGGTGTCACAATGTTGACGCTGGGGATTCTCGGAGGATATTTGTGGAGAACGTTTGATGCTTCGAGAAACAGACCGCCTTATATTGTGGAGGAAGATAATGAGAGAGAAAGGCAGTAAACTATTTCATAGCAAAACGATCGCATATGCGGCAGGAGTTCTTTCTATTTTAGCATTGCATTATTACGAACGGATTAGAGATTATCCTTATGATGCCGGTGTATACTGGTACGAGGGTGCTGTATACGGATTGGAAAAATTTAGTATATACAATTATAGTTATCCGCTGAGAGGATATTTGTTTCCATTGTTTACATATGCCATTCGTAAATTGGCTTTTGAAGGATTAGGATCTGAAAGAAAAGTTTTTTGCATTGTTACAAGCCTGTTGTATTCTTTTTTCTTTATGATACTGATACCTCAAATTTTAAAATATATGTTTGAAATCATTATTCCAGTGTGGAGTAGATGGATATTTACAATTGTTTGTACATTTATGTTTCGAGGGATGATTTTATATCCTTTGACGGATTTGTTTGGAATTATGCTGTTATGTATTGCTGTTTATTTCTTTTTGATACTGACGCAGAACAGAATAAAAAAGAAATCAATGCAAATATTATGTGCGGTATGCATGGGTATAGCGTTAGGGGGGGCATATTATGTCAGACCGGTTTATCTGATAACCTGGATTGCGTTTGCGGGAATTGTGTTTTTTGAAATATTCAAAACAAAAAAATGGATATTGTTATTTGGAATACTTGGAATGTTATTTATAGCTATGCCGCAGGTATGTATTAATCATATGCATTTTGATACATGGAGCCCTATGATCCAAACACAGTTGGATTTAGGAGAATCGTTATATTTAAGTCAGCTGGAGTGGGGAGTCAGCATGCAGAAATATGAGACAAACATAGATGATACTGTAGAAGATATCCCTGCCGGGATGGTTTTTGAGGATTTGACAGGAAAAGAAATTTTGGAAAAGGAAGGAGGAATAGATTCATATTTTTCATATATTAGATTTTGTTTTAGACATCTTGCAGATATGGCTTGTATCTACTTAAAGCATATATTTAATGGAATGGATATTGTATATCCGATGATTTATATAAAAAATGTATTCTGTAATCGATTTGTTACACAGCTGATAAACTATACATTAATATTTTTTGGTATAGAAGGATTGTTATTTTTTATAAAGAAAAAGTGCTGGAATCGTTTGATAGTAAGCATGGCTGTTACTTATTGTCTTCCAATTTTATTGGTGGTACCGACAGCAGTTGAAACGCGGTTTTTTGTAGGAGCGCATATAGTTTTATATTTGTTTGGGGTAGCAGCATTGACAAATCGGGACTGGTGGAATAAATTTGTGCTGTATAAGTGGAAAAAAGTGGGGATTTATATCTTGTTTCTTGGAATGTGTTTTCTTTTAAACAGTCAAACATTTAATTGTTATGGCATTCCGCTTTGGTAAAAAATTTAAAAGTACAGTTTATATTTAGAGAAAAGGGAGAAGAAATTTTGCTTAGAAAGTTGAAAAGGAAAGATGCTGCCGGAATGTTGGAGTGGATGCATGACCCGGAGGTTCAAAGAGGGCTTCGAATGAATGCGTTAGAGAAAACAGAGGAAGATGCAATTAGATTTATTGAAGAGGCAACGACTGAACCGGTAGAAGGGGGCAGTGTGCATTTTGCAATAGTGAATGAAAGCGATCAGTATGAAGGTACAATCAGTTTAAAAAATTTTAATTTTCAGGCAGGAAATGCGGAATATGCGATTTGCCTTAGAAGCAGCGCTCAACATAAAGGGGCAGCGGCCCAGGCCACAAAGGAAATACTGAAGCTTGCATTTCAGAAATATAACCTGGAGAGAGTTTATTTAAGTGTTTTGTCAGATAATATGAAAGCTCTTCAAATGTATGAAAAAGCTGGATTTATTTATGAAGGCGAGCTCAGGCGGCACTTGTTTCTAAACGGTGAATACAAAAATTTAAAATGTTATAGTATGTTAAAAGAAGAATATCAAAAACTGTTTGAACAGAAATGATAAGGGGCGCAAATGAAAGACCGAAAAAAATATATCCTGGCTTTAGATCAGGGAACGACCAGTTCCCGGTGTATCCTGTTTGATAAGAGCGGAAATATCTGCAGTATGGCGCAGAAAGAATTTACACAGTATTATCCGAAACCCGGATGGGTGGAACATGACCCGATGGAGATATGGTCTTCTCAGCTTGCGGTGGCGGCTGAGGCTATAGCGAGACTGGGGGTAAAAGCGGAAGATATCGAGGGCATCGGTATCACGAACCAGCGGGAGACAACGATCGTATGGGACAGGGAGACCGGAAAGCCGGTATATCCCGCCATTGTGTGGCAATGCCGCCGGACGGCGGATCGCATTGACGCATTGATAAAAGAGGGTTTTGATAAGACTGTGAGGGAGAAGACGGGGCTCATACCGGATGCTTATTTTTCTGCCGGAAAAATAGAATGGATCCTGAGAAATGTTGCGGGAGCAAAGAAAAAGGCGGAAGAGGGAAAACTTTTATTCGGAACGGTTGACACTTGGCTGATCTGGAAGCTGACGAAAGGCACGGTACATGTGACGGATTATACCAATGCTTCCAGGACGATGCTGTTCAATATCCATACGTTAAGGTGGGATGAAGAGCTTCTCGCTTATTTTGGCATTCCACGGAGCATGCTGCCGGAGGTGAAGCCGTCCAGCTGCATCTATGGCTACACGGACAGTGGACTGGTGGGCGGAGAGGTCCCCATCGCGGGTGCAGCGGGAGATCAGCAGGCGGCGCTGTTCGGGCAGTGCTGCTTTGAGGAAGGAGACGTAAAAAATACTTACGGGACAGGCAGTTTTATTCTGATGAACACGGGGAAAAAGCCTATTGCGTCGAGGAACGGACTTCTGACAACGATCGCCGCAGGCGCGGGGGAGGATGTGGAGTATGCGCTGGAGGGCAGTGTTTTCGTGGCGGGCGCGCTGATCCAGTGGCTGAGAGATGAGCTGCGTTTATTCAGGAAAGCGGCGGAATCGGAAGAATACGCAAAAAAAGTGCCGGATACCGCGGGAGTGTACATTGTGCCGGCGTTTACCGGGCTGGGGGCGCCCTACTGGAATCCGTATGCCAGAGGCACTGTCGTGGGGCTGACAAGGGGATGCAGCAAAGAACATTTCATCCGTGCGGCGTTGGAATCGATAGCCTACCAGTCGGCGGATGTGATGCGCGCCATGGAAGAAGACGCGGAAATAAAAATAAAGGGTCTGAAGGTGGACGGCGGAGCAAGCGCCAACGACTTTTTGATGGGATTTCAGGCGGATATCATAGATATCAGAGTGGACAGGCCTGTATGTATTGAGACGACCGCGCTGGGCGCCGCCTATCTGGCGGGGCTTGCCGTGGGTTACTGGAAGGACAGACAGGAGATACAGGAGAACTGGCAGAAAGCAAACAGCTTTTGGCCGACGATGGAGGAAAAAGAAAGAGAGCGGCTGCTGAGAGGCTGGAAAAAAGCGGTGGACTGCGCATTGCTTCAGACGAGGGAGGATTAGGCGGGATGTATTTTTATATCATGGCTTTTCAGATCGTCTGCATTTTGGTTTCCGGGATCTGCCTGTACCTTGCCGCATCCGGGGAGGAATTCCGCAGAGAAAAATGCGGTATGCCTGTCTTATCCGTACTTTGCGGCATTTTTCTGATGGAGATGGGTTATGGATTCTATTTGCAGGCGACGGCGATGGCGGGGCTGCAGACGGCGGAGAAGATATGCCTTTTGGGCAAGCTGGTTACGGCGGTTGGTCTGTTTGTGACATGTGTGTCATTATCAGACAAAGACAGCGGGATCGCGAAGGCGTCAGCCGGCATTCTGGGATTGACGGCAGCAGTATTTTTCTTTTTCGACAATTTTTTCAGGTTTCTCTATATCAGACAGGAATTTTTGCAGAACCAGTATTTCTATTATATAGAGACGGAACTGACAGGAATGGGAGAAATCTTTTATTTGGCGCTGCGATGCGCGCCGCTTCTGGGAGCGTTGTGGTTTATTTTCTGGAAAAAGGAGAAAATGCCGGCCGAAAAATGGTTTTTGGCGGCGGTGCTTTTTTGGTGGACGGTTTCGGCATTGTGCCGGGATCGGGCATTTTTACGGCACTATGACGCGGATATGCCGGTGGGGGCTGCTCTTTCCGTCTGTATGGTAATTTTTGTGGCGTGGAAAACAAAAAGGGTGTATACTGAGTAATATTGAAATTCATAAGTGACAAAAGAAAGGAATATAATATGCTGGTACAGAAGTATAGAGATATGTTAGGCAATAAATCGGTGATCCGTTCCCTCTCGGAGTTTGCGACGGCGAGAGGGAAGGAGATCGGCTATGAGAATGTGTTTGATTACAGTCTGGGGAACCCCTCTGTGCCTGTACCGCAGGAATTTACGGATACGATGATCAGACTGCTGCAGGAAAAAAATCCGATGGAACTGCACGGCTACAGTCCGAGTCTGGGAATAACTTCCGTCAGGGAAAAGATCGCAGCGTCTCTGGAGAGGCGTTTCGGACTCCCCTATCGGGCGGAGCACATCTTTCCCACATCCGGTGCTGCGGGGGCGATCGCTCATGCGGTGCGCTGTGTGACAGAGCCGGGGGACGAGGTATTGACCTTTGCACCCTATTTTCCGGAGTACGGACCGTATATCAATCTGACAGGAGCAAAATTGAAAGTCGTCCCGGCGGATACAAAGAACTTTCAGATCTATTTTGAAGCCTTTGCGGAGATGCTCACTGAGAAAGTGATGGCGGTGTTGATCAACACGCCGAATAACCCCTCCGGCGCAGTATATTCCACAGAGACGATAAAGAAGCTGGCGGAGATCTTGAGAGAAAAATCAAAACAGTACGGTCATGAGATATATCTGATTTCCGATGAACCCTACCGTGAGATTTTATTTGAAGGGGTGGATGCGCCGTATGTGGCGGCATATTACGAAAATACTTTAACCTGTTATTCCTTCTCAAAGTCGCTGTCCCTGCCGGGAGAGCGTATCGGTTATGTGGCGGTGAATCCGGCCTGTGAGGACGCGGCCACGATCGTGCAGATGTGCGGGCAGATTTCCAGAGGAACGGGGCATAATTGTCCGTCCTCGATCTTCCAGCTGGCGGTGGCGGAGACGATAGATATGACGGCCGATCTGTCTGTCTATGAGACGAACATGAAGATTCTGTACAGGGAACTGACAGACCTTGGCTTTACCACCACAAAGCCCGGCGGAACTTTTTATATTTTCCCGAAGGCGCTGGAGAAGGACGCGGTGGCTTTCTGCAATAAAGCGCTGAAATACGATCTGATTCTCGTGCCCAGCGACAGTTTTGGATGTCCGGGATTTTTCAGGATGGCATACTGTATCGATACGGAGAAGGTGGAGCGCTCACTGCCTGCGCTGAGAAAGTTTGTGGAGCGGGAGTACAGATAAAAGTAATTGGAAGGAGTAATCTAATCTATGCTTGACATTTTAAAAGCCGTACTATTCGGCATTGTAGAAGGAATCACGGAATGGCTTCCGATCAGCAGCACAGGTCATATGATCCTGGTGGAAGAATTTGTAAAGATGAACGTGTCGGAGGAGTTCTGGAATCTGTTTCTGGTGGTCATTCAGCTGGGAGCTATTATGGCGGTGGTGATCCTGTTCTGGAAAAAGATATGGCCTTTCGGCAAAAAGAAAAAGAGCGGCAGATTTTATGTAAAGACAGATATCATTATGCTGTGGTTAAAGATAGTCGTAGCGTGCGTGCCGGCGGCGATCGTGGGCGTACTTTTTGATGATAAGCTGGATGAACTCTTTTATCACCCGTGGTGCGTGGCGATCGC
This sequence comes from bacterium 1XD8-76, assembly GCA_003611955.1. Taxonomy (GTDB): domain Bacteria; phylum Bacillota; class Clostridia; order Lachnospirales; family Lachnospiraceae; genus 1XD8-76. The sequence goes on along the minus strand of RAZE01000001.1, from coordinate 137,051 downwards.
ACTGATCGTGTTTGGTATCGCTTTTATTATCATAGAAAACAGGAATAAACATATGACGCCGCACATAACAAAGTTAAAGGACATCAGTTTTCAGACAGCTGCGCTGATCGGGGTATTCCAGCTTATCGCGGCGATTTTCCCGGGAACTTCCCGCTCGGGAGCGACTATTGTGGGGGCTCTGCTGATCGGTGTATCCAGGACTGTGGCGGCGGAATTTACATTTTTCCTGGCGATTCCGGTTATGTTTGGGGCAAGCCTGTTGAAGGTTTTGAAGTTTGGCCTTGCTTTTACCGGAACGGAACTGGTGCTGCTGGTGGTTGGTATGGTGGTGGCATTTTTGGTATCCATGCTGGTGATCCGTTTTCTGATGGGTTATATCAGAAAACACGATTTCAAAGTCTTCGGGTGGTATAGAATTGTCCTCGGAGCAACGGTTTTACTGTATTTTGCGTTAAAATAAAGTTGACAAACAGTATGTATGGGTATAGACTGAGAACGGTGTGAAATTTTTCTGAAGCGATATGCGGTTATGCGCTGTTTACACAGATCGCTCTTTTACTATTGAAGCAGCGCAGGAATGAGGTAGATTATGGAAGAGACCAAAAAGACGACAGCGACGGCAAAAAAGACAGCATTGAAAGAAACAGCAAAAGATACAGCAAAAAAGGCAGTTGAGGCGGCAGCTCCCGCGGCAAAGGCGGTAAAAGAGGCGGCAGCTCCTGCAGCGAAAGCGGTAAAGGAAGCGGCGGCTCCCGCGGCAAAGGCAGTGAAGAAGGAAGCGGCAAAGGCAAAAACTGCGGTAAAGAAAGCGGCACCGAAGAAAGTGACAGTGAAGAAAGAAGTTGAGACAACGGTCAGCGTACAGTTCTCCGGCAAGTCCTATACAACACAGGAACTGGTTGCGATCGCAAAGGACGTGTGGAAATATGACCTGAAGCAGAAGGCTTCCGATTTCAAGAGCGTGGAGCTGTATGTGAAGCCCGAGGAGAATCAGGCTTACTATGTCATCAATGGAGAGCATACGGGAAGCTTCTTTATCTAAGGGATGGCAGGCGGCAGCTGTCGTGTTGAAACAAAACATATTATGATATAGAAAACCGGGAAGAATAATAGAAATGTCTTCCCGGTTTTTCTGTTGTATCAAATGTTGGCACAGCTTGTACATTTTTTGTCACCATGATAAAATTGAGACAATAATAAGCGGAAGATTTTGAATAAACAGTAGAACTCTGCATTGGAAAGGGGGAGATTCGGGGTGAGCTTATATCGCATTATGCTGGTGGATGACGAGGAGGAAGTCCGCAAAGCCATGATCCGCAAGATGGACTGGGAACAGTTGGGATTCACGGTGGCGGGGGATGCCGAAAACGGTGAGGATGCGCTGGAGAAGCTGGAGCAGCTGGAACCGGATGTCGTGATGACGGATATCCGAATGCCGTACATGGACGGGCTGACGCTGGTCGCCCGGATTCGGGAGAAATATCCATCTATTAAGATTCTTATTTTTTCCGGCTACGACGATTTTGAATATGCGAAACAGGCTATAAAATACAGGGTGACGGAGTACATCCTGAAACCGGTCAACGGCGAAGAACTGGCGGAGATTCTGAGACGGGTGAGAATCAGCCTGGATGAAGAGATCGAAGAGCGCCGCAATATCAGCATGCTCCAGAAAAGCTACGAAAATTCTCTGCCGATGTTGAGAGAGGTGTTTTTGAACGATCTGGTGAGCCGCGGCGCGGATATATCCGCCATGGCACCGAAACTCAGGGAGTACGGCGTTGATATTCTGGAGGCCCGCAAATGGCTGGCGGCAGTGATCCATGTGGAGCGTATGGAACAGGCGGAGGGACAGGAACTTTTCCGGCATCAGGAACTGATTCCGATCTCCGTGCGAAAACTGGTGGAAGATCATATGGAGGCATTCGGGCGTTTTACTGTTTTTAATTCCGCGGAGGGCATCACGCTGATCGCGGCGGTGGATGGAAACAATTCGGAGACGGGACTGATCAACCTCCTGGATGATATCTGCAAGGAGAGCAGGCGTATGCTGGGAGTTTCCATTACGGCGGGCGTGGGACACAGCTGCGATACGCTGCAGGAGATTAGCCGCTCCTACCAGACGGCGGTGGATGCGCTGGGATACCGGGCCATCGTGGGCGGCGGCAGAACGATCTACATCAACGATGTGGAGCCTGTGAACCGGGGGAAACTGCAGTTTGAAACCAAGGAGGAGGCAGAGCTGACGGCGGTCATCAAATTCGGGACGAAGGATCAAATCGGGGATATGCTGCGGGGTTTTGCGGCCCGCATGGACGACGCGAAGGTCCACGCCAACCAGTATCAGGTCTATATGCTGACGATTGTGAACTGTCTGATCAGATTGATGCAGCAGTATGACCTGAAAATGAGCGATATGTTTGACTCGGAAGAGCACTATGCGGATATTATAAAAAGGATATGCCGCAGAGAGAGTTTTGCGGAGGAGATGATTCCCATGGCATGCCGCATGAACGAAGCGCTGGACCAGGCGAGGGATAACACCACAAGGAAGGTGATCGTGGAGGCGAAGGAATTTATTCAGGAAAATTATGCGGATCCGGAGCTGTCCGTGGATGTGCTCTGCCGTTACCTGCACATGAGCCCTGCCTATTTTTCCACTGTCTTTAAGAGGGAGACAGGACAGACCTATGTCAATTATCTGACGGAGGTGCGTCTGCAGAAGGCGGAGGAACTGCTGGAAAAGACGGACGATAAAACCTATGAGATCGCGCAGAAAGTAGGCTATCAGGAACAGAACTACTTCAGCTACGTGTTTAAGAAGCGATACGGCGTATCGCCCACGAAATACAGAGGGACCAGAGGAAATGGATAGAGGGATATGGACCGGATTGTGGAAAAAGGTCAGTATCCGGTATACGATATTTATTTATTTTACCGTCAGCGCGCTGGTGGCAATGCTGCTCGGCGGCGTGGCGCTCTATGAGCAGATGTCGAGACAGCTTGCGGCGACGGTGCAGGAGGAGAGCCAGGCGGTGCTCAGCCAGGTGAATCGTTCGGTGGATTCTTATCTCAGAACCATTATGAAACTGTCTGACAGTCTCTACTACGGCGTCATAAAAAACGCGGACCTCTGGACGGAGGAAGTCAACGATCAGATCACGCTCCTGTATGACAATAACAAAGACAGTATAGCGAATATCGCCCTTTTTTCTCAGGAGGGGGAGCTGTTGGAAGCGGTGCCCGCGGCGCGCATAAAGACCGGGCTTGACGTGACGAAGGAGGAGTGGTTCGACAACACGCTGGAGCGGACGGACAATCTGCATTTTACAACGCCTCACGTACAGTATATATTTGACAATAAGGAGCAGCAGTACAGGTGGGTGATCACCCTCACCCGGGCTGTGGAGATCACCCACGGCACGTCCACGGAGCAGGGGATCCTGTTGATCGATATCCGTTACAGCAGCTTACAACAGATACTGGAGGATATCTCTATCGGCAATCAGGGATACCTCTATATGATCGGCAGCGATGGGGAGCTGATCTATCACCCGCAGATGCAGCTCATTGAGACGGGGCAGATGAGTGAGAATATCCCGGCAGCGATAGAGTACAGAGACGGAAATTACCGTGAGGAATATAAGGGCGAGAGCCGCAATGTCAGTGTGAAATCGGTGGGATATACGGGCTGGAAACTTCTGAGCGTCACGCCGGAGAAGGGGCTGTCGCTGAGCAACTTAAAGATGCGCCTCTTCGTGGCCTTTGTGGCGGCCGCCTTTCTGTTTGTGCTGGTGATGATCAACGCCTTTATCTCTTCCCGCATCACGAATCCGATTCAGGAGCTGGAGAAATCGGTCAATGCCATCGAGGCGGGAGAGCTGGACACGGAAGTCTACACCGGCGGGTCCTACGAGATCGAGCATCTGGGCCGTTCTATCGGCGATATGGCAAAGCGGATCAAGGCGTTGATGCAGGATATCGTGACGGAGCACGAGTCCAAGCGAAAGAGCGAGTTCGACATCCTGCAGTCTCAGATCAATCCTCATTTTCTTTACAACACGCTGGATATTATCGTGTGGATGATCGAGAACGAGCGGAAACAGGAGGCAGTCAAGGTGGTGACGGCACTGGCCAGGTTTTTCCGCATAAGCCTCAGCAAGGGGAAAAGTATTATTACGGTGCGCGATGAGCTGGAGCACGTGCGGAATTATCTGACGATCCAGCAGATGAGGTTTAAAAATAAGTTTATCTATGAGATTGAAGCGGGGGAGGACGTGATGGACCTCGCCTGTCTGAAATTGATGCTGCAGCCCCTCGTGGAAAATGCGATCTATCACGGTATGGAATTTATGGATGGTGACGGTGAGATCCATGTGCGGGTCAAAAAGGAGCAGGGGGAGTTGTGGCTCGAAGTCTGTGATAACGGGCTGGGCATGACGGCGGAACAGGTGGGGAATATTCTCAGCGAGAAGCCGCAGGCATCCTCCCGCCGGGGTTCCGGGATCGGCGTGAAAAATGTGAACGAACGGATCCGGCTGTATTTCGGAGAGGCGTACGGCCTCGTGATCGAGTCGGAACCGGATGAGGGGACCGTGATCCGCTGTCATCTGCCCGCGGAAATTTATATGGAGACAATGGAGAAGGAACGGGCATGATTGGAAGACGGGGTAAATTGCTGATAGTAGTCTATATGATATTTTTGGTCATCCTGTTTTTGATGTGTTCAACGGATCTGATCATCAGAGAACCGGAGAAAGAAGTCTATCAGGTGGCGGTGATCATTGAGGATGCCAGGGATGATAATTATGGTAATTTTCGGAAGGGAATGGATCAGGCGGCGGTGGAGTTCAACGCGGATGTGCGTTTTATCACGCTCTATGAGGAGATGGATGCCGGACAGCAGCTGGATTTGATCGAGAGAGAAAGACAGGATGGGGCAGATGCGCTGATCGTGGCTCCGGTGGATGAAAAAGTGGTGGCGGCCGCGTCCGGAAAACAGGGCAGCGCTCCGATGGTTCTGCTCGGAACCGGAGAGCCGGAGGGGAGAGCGGAGGCGGTGGTTGTGGTCAACTACCGAAGGATGGGCGAACAGCTGGCGGAGGAGATGAAAAAGCGTATTCCCGCCGGCAGCCATGTGCTGATCCTGGCTGAGCCACATGAGAGGAGTGCCGCTGCTGAGGATTTTCTGCAGGGGGCGGAAGCGGTTCTGGAAGACGGCGGGTATGATTGTCGAAGAGTAAGGCCGGAGGGGGAGGAAGGTTATCGGGAGGTGATCGAAGCCCTGCCGGAGGGGAAGGCGGTGATCCTGGCGGGAACCCCGGAGACTTTATCGGAAGCGGGGGGGATTCTGGAGGAGGATCCTGTTCTCGCCGGCTGCGTGCAGGGGCTTTACGGGCGTGGAAGCAATATGGCGGCGCTGAACGACCTGGACAGCGGCATTGTCACGGGGATCTGCGTGACGGATGAGTTCAGCAGAGGATACTTCAGCGTGCAGATGGCGATTGAGGCGCTGGAGAAAAGGGGCGGCCGCGAACCGCTGGTCATGGAATCCTACTATATAGAAAAGAAAGATTTGAGGAAATCGGAATATGAGAAGATGCTGTTTCCTATGGAGTAGCGGGAAGAAAAAGAAGGCGCTGGCACTGTTGGCGGTGGTGTGCGCTTTTCTCACGGCGTGTCAGGGGCCGAGGGAGGAGGAGGAGAAAAAATCCATTCGCATCGGGATCAGCCTCTACAGGGGGGATGACACGTTCATAAACAATATACGCAGCGAACTGGAGGAGAAGGCGAAAGAATACGAGCAGGAGCACGGCATTAAAGTGACCCTGGACATTCAGGAGGCGAAGGGCAGCCAGAGCACGCAGAACAATCAGGTGGAGCGGCTGATCTCCCTGGGGTGCGATGTGCTGTGTATCAATCCGGTGGATCGCATGGATGCGACGGTGGTTATAGACAAGGCCATGACAGCGGGAGTACCGGTCGTGTTTTTTAATCGTCAGCCGGTGGAGGAGGATATGAACCGCTGGGACAGGCTCTACTATATCGGTGTGGACGCGAAGGAGACGGGTATTCTCCAGGGGCAGCTGATAGCGGATCTCTATTGGGAGCAGCCGGATCGGATAGACATAAACGATGACGGTGTCGTCAGCTATGTCCTGCTGGAGGGAGAGACAAACCATCAGGATGCGATGGTCCGCACGGAATGGTCCATCCAGACGTTGAAGGACGAGGGTGTGCCGATCGAGAGGATAACCGGGGGGATCGCCAACTGGGAGCGCAGCCAGGCTTCCGCCCTGATGGAGCAGTGGATCAGCAGCTGTCCGGATACCATAGAGCTGGTAGTCAGCAACAACGATGATATGGCGCTGGGGGCCATCGATGCCCTGGAGCGGGCGGGGATCGAAGGGGTAAACGTAGTCGGAATCGACGGGACAACCCCGGGGGTGGAGGCGATGGAGAACGGTAAACTTTTGGGTACGGTGTCCAGCAACAAGGAAGTATATGGCAGTGCGGTCATAGAAATTGCCGCCGGCTGCGCTCTCGGAGAACCTCTGCCGCAGGAATATCCGCTGACAGACGGCAGATACTACTGGATCTCGCAGGAGATACTGATCCAGGATCTGGAGGGCTGACAGCCTGAAAAGAAAAAAATTTTATATATAATCAAAGAAAATCTTATTGAAAACGGTGAGAAATTCCTCTATAATGAGCCTATGAGTGGTCATAATGTACAATTGTATGTATAATTATGCAGCTCAAACCAAAAAAACGCTCAAAAAGAGCAGAATAAAGGGAGGAAAAACCATGAAGAAAAAAATTGCGTTATTGTTAGTTGCCGCAATGACAGTTGCCAGCCTGGTAGCATGCGGCAGCAGCGCAGAAGACGCTCCGGCAGCAGCGGAGACAGAGACTCCGGCTGAGGAAGCACCGGCGGAAGAGGCTCCGGCTGAGGAAGCAGCGGAAGCTCCGGCGGCAGATGCCGGCTCCGTAGCAGTATTCTACTACACCTATGGCGATACCTACATCTCCAGCGTGCGTTCCGCACTGGACGCAGCATTGGACGGCGCAGGCGTTGCATATCAGGATTATGACAGCAACAACAGCCAGACAACTCAGACAGAGCAGATCGATACAGCGATCGCTCAGGGTGCGAAGGTTCTGGTGGTAAACCAGGTAGATACAGGCTCCGATGACACAACAAAGAACATTATCGAAAAAGCGCAGGCAGCAGACATCCCGGTTATCTTCTTTAACCGTTCCGTAAGCGAAGAAGTAGTAACCACTTACGACAAGGCTGTATTCGTAGGTACTGACTACGAAATGGCAGGTCACATGCAGGGCGAAATGATCGGTAATTATCTGGTTGAGAACTATGACACTGTTGACTTGAACGGTGACGGCGTGATCTCCTATGTTATGTTCAAAGGACAGGAAGGCAACGCAGAAGCAGATGCTCGTACACAGTTTGGCGTGGAAGACGCTGACAAAGTGCTGGCAGAAGCTGGCAAGGAGCCCCTTTCCTTCTATGACAGCAACAACAGCGACAAGTATCTGGTAGACAAAGACGGCGCCTGGTCCGCAGCAGCAGCAACAGATTACCTGCAGACAGCTATGTCCCAGTACAGCGAAGCAAACAACAACATGATCGAGCTCGTTATCGCTAACAACGATGAGATGGCAATCGGTTCCGTTACAGCTCTGCAGAATGCAGGCTACAACAAAGAAGGCGCTACCGTTATTCCGGTATTCGGCGTAGACGCTACAGATGCTGCAAAAGACGCGATCGCGGCAGGCAGCATGATCGGTACGATCAAACAGGATGCGGAAGGTATGGCAAATACCATCGCTCAGATCGCTCAGAACTTCCAGGGCGGCGCAGACAAATTCGCGGATGTTGACGCAGCAAACGTTGTGGGAACATGGCGTGTAAATATTCCTTACGCTACATACACAGGTGAATAAGGAACAGGATCTTCCGACCAAAAGTCAGAAATTTTGTGGCCGCACATTGTGTGTGCGGCCATAGAAAAAGAGTCCGGTCCAACCGGACTCTTTTATAAAATAAAAGAACAGCTTTTAAAACGGAGGTGAGATGATTTGGAAAAACAGACAGCATCGTCTGAGAACAAAAATGTGCTCCTGAAGATGGAGGGCATCTGCAAGGAATTTCCTGGTGTAAAGGCCCTTGACAATGTAAATCTTACCGTGAAGGCCGGTACGGTGCATGCGCTGATGGGCGAAAACGGAGCTGGAAAGTCCACACTGATGAAGTGTTTGTTCGGGGTGTACAACAAGGACAGCGGCCACATTTACCTTGAGGGAAATGAAATCAATTTTAGGACATCCAAAGAGGCTCTGGAGAACGGCGTGGCCATGGTGCATCAGGAGCTGAACCAGGCGCTGAAACGAAACGTGATGGACAACATGTGGCTGGGGCGCTTCCCGAAAATTTCAAAGTGGTGTCCCCTGACAAGCGAAAAGAAGATGTATGATGCCACGACGAAGGTATTCGAGGAACTGGATGTCCATGTGGATCCCAGAACGGTCATGAGCAGGATGCCGGTGTCACAGCGCCAGATGGTAGAGATTGCCAAGGCGGTATCCTTTAACTCCAAAGTGATAGTTTTTGATGAACCCACGTCCTCTCTGACAGAGGAAGAGGTAGAGCATCTGTTCCGTATCATCAATATGCTTCGGGACCGCGGATGCGGCATTATCTACATATCTCATAAGATGGAGGAGATCCTGCGGATTTCAGACGAAGTGACGATCATGCGTGACGGCCAGTGGGTAGCTACCCGTCCCGCGAAAGAACTGACAATGAATGAGATCATTCGCCTGATGGTAGGGCGAGAGTTGACGAACCGTTATCCGGAGAAGGATAATAAGATAGGCGAGCCGATTCTGCAGGTGAAAAATCTGACGGCGCAGTATTCTCTGCTGAGAGATGTCTCCTTTGAGGCGAAAGCGGGAGAAGTTCTCGGTGTGGCGGGACTTGACGGTTCCGGGCGGACCGGACTTCTGGAAAATATTTTTGGCATTGCGACAAGAAAAGACGGGGAAATCTATCTGCACGGCAAAAGGGTTATGAACCGGAACGCCAGAGAGTCCCTGGCGAATAAATTTGCCATGCTGACGGAGGAGCGGCGCGCCACGGGTATTTTCGGTATCCGTGATATTCAGGCGAATACGACGATATCCAGCCTGCCCAAATACAAAAAGGGACCGTTCCTCAGCGATAAGCTTATGAGCGAATCGACCGAATGGGGCATCAACGCCATGAGGACAAAGACTCCCAGCCAGAAGACACAGATCAGATCGTTGTCCGGCGGTAACCAGCAGAAGGTTATTCTGGCGAGATGGCTGCTGACAGATCCGGAGGTACTGCTCTTAGATGAACCTACAAGGGGTATCGACGTAGGCGCTAAGTATGAGATCTATCAGTTGATCCTGGATCTGGCAAAACAGGGTAAAACGATCATTATGGTTTCTTCGGAAATGCCGGAGCTGTTGGGGGTATGTGACAGAATTCTGGTAATGTCCGGCGGACGGCTCTCGGGAGAGGTCGGCGCGAAAGAGACATCTCAGGAAGAGATCATGACACTGGCCGCAAAATACGCGTAAGGAGGGAGAGAAAGTGGCTGAGAATAAATTAAAAGCAAAAGAACAGGCTTTCAAGGAGCTTTCCTCGAAAGATAAAACAAAAAAGGTGACCGATCTGCTGTTAAACAATGCAATGTACATTATTATTGTGCTGGCAGTTATCTATGTAGCAATTAAAGTACCGGCGTTTTTGAAGCTTCCTTCTATCGTGAACGTTATTTCACTGACAGCGGCGAAGCTGCCGATAGCGCTCGGAATAGGCGGCTGTATCGTGCTGACGGGTACTGATATTTCCGCCGGCCGTGTGGTGGGTCTGACGGCATGTATTTCGGCATCCCTTTTGACGACCACATTCAAGGTATTTCCGGATATGCAGAGCGCACCGCCGATCATTGTGGTAATGCTCGTTATTCTTCTGGCGGGCGGACTTGTAGGTCTGGTGAACGGTTTCAGCGTGGCAAAGTTTAAGCTGCATCCGTTTATCGTGACACTGTCCACACAGCTTATCGTGTATGGTATTATCCTGATGTATCTGATGAGAGGTACAAACAACGGACAGACACTGAGCGGCCTGACGGACGGCTACAGGGATCTGGTTACCGGTACGCTGTTCAGCATCCCCACGGCAACAGGATCTGTGGCGATACCGAAGTATGTTCTGTACAGCTTTATTCTTGTCATCGTCATGTGGATTATCTGGAATAAGACTACTTTTGGCAAAAACATGTTTGCGGTGGGCTCCAACGAGGAAGCGGCCAACGTGTCCGGTGTCAATGTATCGAGAACGATCATTATGGTATTTGTTCTGGCGGGTATGATGTATGCCGTTACCGGTTTCCTGGATGGCGCGCGTATCGCTTCCGCAAACGCGAATACCGGTCTGAACTACGAGTGTGATGCAATCGCAGCCTGCGTTATCGGCGGCGTATCTTTCGTAGGCGGTATCGGACGTATCAGCGGTATCGTGGTGGGTGTTCTGCTTCTGCAGATCATCTTTACGGGACTGAACTTCCTGGCAGTTGATGCCAATATGCTTTACATCATCAAAGGTCTGATCATCCTGATTGCCTGCGCGATCGATATGCGGAAATATCTTGTGAAGAAATAAGATCTGTACAGGAGAGTGAGATGGAAGAACCAAAACAACAGCCTGAACAGCAGACTCCGCAGCTGCGGGGACTTTACAGCAAGGTAAAGATATCTGTCAGGACATTGAATATCATTATCGTGGTATTAGTTATTGCGCTGATCGGCTGCATGGCATTCGGCATTGCCAAGGGAGGTTTCCGTGTCAGCTTTGATACACAGGGCGGAACGCCGGTGGAAATGCAGAGCGGGATTATGCACGGGGAGCTGATAGAAGTGCCGGAGGAACCGACCAGAGAAGGGTTTGAGTTTGATGGCTGGTATCTGGATTCTTCGGGGACGATGCCCTGGGATCCGGAGGAGGATAAGGTGACGGAATCCATAACGCTGTATGCGGGATGGAGAGAAAAATAAAAATCTTCTAACAGAAAAGAACACTTTCAGAAATAAAATCTGAGGTGTTCTTTTTTTAGGATTGATTAATGGAAACAGGTTGTTTATAATAAAAGTGCAGAAGAATAGAAACAGGTAATACACAAGGATAGCAAAACCAAAAACAGATTATGGAGGGTAATCAATGAAAGCAGTAAAGAACTACAAATTTTGGTTTTGCACAGGTTCCCAGGATCTCTACGGGGACGAGTGTCTGAAAAAAGTGGCGAAACATTCCCAGATCATTGTGGAAGAGCTTAATAAGTCGGGAGTTCTGCCCTTTGAGGTGGTTTGGAAGCCTACTCTGATCACGAATGAGTTGATCAGAAAGACCTTCAACGAGGCAAATACGGATGAAGAATGTGCAGGCGTTATCACATGGATGCACACCTTCTCCCCGGCGAAGTCCTGGATCCTGGGCCTGCAGGAGTACAGGAAGCCGCTTCTTCATTTACATACGCAGTTTAATGAAGAGATTCCCTATGACACGATCGATATGGATTTCATGAACGAGAACCAGGCGGCCCACGGCGACAGAGAGTATGGACATATCGTGAGCCGTATGGGTATCGAGAGAAAAGTGGTGATGGGGCACTGGTCCGATAAGAACGTGCAGGAGAGGATCGCGTCCTGGATGCGGACCGCAATAGGCGTCATCGAGAGCAGCCATGTGAGAGTGATGCGTGTCGCGGATAATATGAGAAATGTAGCTGTTACGGAAGGCGATAAAGTGGAAGCGCAGCTGAAGTTCGGCTGGGAGGTGGACACCTATCCGGTGAATGAGATCGCCGAGGCGGTGGGCGCCGTATCCGAATCCGATACCAACGCGCTGGTAGATGAGTATTATGATAAATATGAGATCCTGTTGGAAGGCAGAGATCCCGCTGAATTCAGACGCCATGTGGCGGTGCAGGCACAGATCGAGATCGGTTTCGAGCGCTTCCTGGAGGAGAAGAACTATCAGGCCATCGTGACGCACTTTGGCGATCTGGGCGCTTTAAAACAGCTCCCGGGGCTGGCGATTCAGAGGCTGGAGGAGAAAGGTTACGGTTTCGGCGCAGAGGGCGACTGGAAAGTGGCTGCCATGGTGCGCATTATGAAGTTGATGACAAGCGGCATGAAGGACGCGAAGGGAACGTCCATGCTGGAGGATTACACCTATAATCTGGTGAAAGGAAAAGAGGGCATTTTGCAGGCGCATATGTTGGAGATCTGCCCGTCCATCGCGGAGGGACCGATCAGCATCAAGTGCCAGCCGCTGTCCATGGGCGACAGAGAGGATCCCGCGAGACTGGTATTCACTTCCAAGGAAGGTCCGGGTATTGCGACTTCCCTGATCGATCTGGGAACGAGGTTCCGCCTGATCATCAACGAGGTGGACTGCAGGAAAGTGGAGAAACCGATGCCGAAGCTGCCGGTGGCAACCAACTTCTGGGAGCCGAGGCCAAACCTGTACACAGGCTCCGAGGCATGGATCCTGGCGGGCGGCGCGCATCATACGGCATTCTCCTACGATCTGACTTCCGAACAGATGGCAGACTGGGCGGACGCGATGGGCATTGAGAGCGTGGTGATCGACGCGGATACAACGATCAGGAACTTTAAAAATGAACTTAAGTGGAATGCGGCGGTGTATCGCTGAGCAGGAAGCGATCTGACAGATTTGAATAGCGAATTATATTATAACAAATTTCTGTCTTGAAAGCCGGAGAGATTAAATATATAATGGAAATCGAATAGATTTTGCGGCATAGAGAAAGAGGTATTATGCTGAAGAATAATCCGGAGATAATTCTGGAAGAACTGGCAGATTGTTTTGGTACACTGGATCACGAGAACAGAAAAAATATGATCGATCGGATCTGCGGGGCGAACCACATCTTTGTGGCGGGAGTCGGAAGAACCGGCTATGTGATGAGATGTTTTTCCATGAGGCTGATGCAGGCGGGATACTCTGTCTTCTGGATCGGGGATAATAATACCCCTTCCGCGGGAGAGGGGGATCTGATCATTCTGGGGAGCGGAAGCGGAGAGACGGGCACGCTGTGTAATTACATTAGAACCGCGAAACGTATAGGGATGAGCAGTATAGCGCTGACGACAGCGGATATGTCGACATTGGCAAAAGAGGCGGATACGGTGATCGTACTGAAAGGAAATTCCAAGTTCCAGAAAGGGAATGACTGTGGTTCTGTTCAGCCCATGGGGGCTTTGTTTGAACAGGAATTGCTGATCTATCTGGACTCGCTGATATTGGACATGATGGAACTCGGTCTGACGTCAACGGACAGGATGAAACAGAAACATGCTAATCTGGAATAAGAAAAATTGCGGGTCGGTTTAGCGGCCCGCAATTTTTTTTGTGCAGAAAAACAGGAAGAAACTTCAAAAAACGGAGAGAGATAGTGAAGTGAAAATGGAGATAAAATACTTCGGCTTGAAGTGAAAAATTTTATTTGTTATGAAAAGTAACTAAAAATGAAAAAAAGTATACGGGGTACACGTTATAAAATACATAAATGTGCTGAAAAAGGGGCACATTATTTACTCCAAAAAATAATATTGTTATACTTTTAGTGAAGTAATCAAGTACCTTGATTATGGAAAACGGAGGATGTAAATGAAAGGTTTATTGATGCGCATCAGATTTCAACTTCCTTCACTGCCCAGAGCTGAAAGAGTGGTTGCAGAGGCTTTACTGGAGAATCCGGAGGCAATTTCGGGTCTGACACTGGCTCAGCTGGCAAAAGAAACCGGGAGCAGCGATGCTTCGATCATCCGTTTTTGCAGGCGGATGGGCTTCAAAGGATATACGGACTTTAAGACCGCGTTCAGCTGCAGAAAAGATTTGAGCGATGAGGATGAGGAGAAAGAAAATCAGGACAGCATGATGGTGATCCTGAAAAAGGTTTTTAGAGGCAACATGCAGACGCTGACAGATACTCTGTCACTGGCGACAACCAACTACGATGAAGCATTAAACGCTATGGTAAAAGCAAAATCTATTCATTTCTTCGGAGTTGGCGATGCCTATGCGGTCTGCCAGCTGGCTCATATGAAGATCAGCAGGCTTGGAATCAGCGGGTCAGCATACAGTGATGTCACACAGCAGTTGGTGGCAGCAGCCAATATAAAACCGGGAGATGTTGCGTTTTCGGTTTCCTATGAAGGCCGATCCAGAAATGTTGTGGAGGCTATGAAAATTGCAAAGGAGAGAGGCGCTGTAACGATCTGCATTACAAAAATGAATAAATCGCCCCTGTTACACTATGTGGATATCGCCCTTTTTATTTCTGTCAGCGACCTTACGATAGGAAGAGAGAAAGTGGCGAGAAGAGTGGCGGATCAGGCGATCCTTGACGCATTGTTTGTAGGGATGAGTATCAGGATGGGCAAAGAAGCTGTGAAAAAAATGCAGGATACGCACAAAGTTATGGAGATAAACAAGATTAAGAAAAAGTCATAAATATGTTACGGAAAGGAAGGATAATTATTGTGAAAAGAAAAGTATTGTCAATCATATTGAGTGTTGGAATGATAGCGGCCCTTCTCGCGGGATGCGGAAACAGCAGCGCACCGGCAGAAGAAGCGCCCGCTGAGACGGAGGAAGTGGAAGAAGAGGAAGCGGCACCTGCGGAGGAGGCAGAGCCGGAGACAGAAGCGGAGACGGAAGAATCGGAGGAGGCAGAGGCGTCTTCCGGTGATGACTGGACGTTGGACGTGGAAGGAATCAAAGCGAAAGCACAGGCGCAGGATAATTCGGAGATCAAATTGTCTTATGTGAGCATGAACCTGGCCAATCCCTGGAACGCGATGGTTAAAAAAGGTTTTGAGGCTGCCTGTGAGGAGCTCGGCGTGACGTATCAGGTGATAGACTCCGAGTACAGTGTAGATACACAGGTAAATGCGCTGGAAACATTGATCAATGACGGATACAGCGGGTTTACCTTTACTCCGATCGACACGGCGGCAACCATAGATCTGGCGGATAAAGCGAATGAGGCGGGAATCATTACGGCCTGTATTGCGCAGACGCAGGACAATGTTCTGCTGAGCTACACACTGGACGAGTACGACTATGGTTATACGATCGGCGAACAGGCAGGCGAGTGGATCAGGGACAATCTTGACGGGAAAGCACAGGTGTGCATCATCTCCCAGGATAATGTGGAAAGTGTAATTCCCCGAGGGGACGGCCTGGAGGATGCTTTGAAAGCGGTCTGCCCGGATGTGGAAATCGTGGCAAGGCAGGCGGGCGATACGCTGGAAGGCGGAATGACCATAGTGGAATCCGTGCTGGCACAGTATCCGGATATGAACGTTGTAGTCGGAACAAATGATTCCGGGGCTATCGGCGGCTATCAGGCTATGGTCAATGCCGGATGTGAAGGGGAGAACTACGCGGTATTTTCCGGGGATGCGACGGATGAGGCTTTGACATACATCGCGGAAGAGAACAGCATTTACAGAGGTACGGTCGATCTGTTCCCTTATAAAGGCGGATATGAGAGCGCGTATTATTTGTACCTCTACGCGACGGAAGGCGCGCCGGAGAGCCAGAACACGGTATATCTGCCCTATGTGAAAGTGCCGAAGACGGATGTGCTGGACGGAACTTATACATGGTAAATAATCTTTGAAGATAACGATTTTCCTGATCGGAGACTGCGGCGTTGCAGCGGGCGGCCTCCGGTCAGGACCGGTCGGAAAGGGAATGTTATGGTCGATGCGATTTTAAAAGTGGATCATCTGTCAAAATACTTTGCTCATGTGAAAGCTCTGGACGATATCACCTTTGATGTGAAGCGTGGGGAAATACATGCGTTGTGCGGTGAGAACGGTGCAGGGAAATCAACCTTTATCAAACTTTTGACAGGAGCGCATGAGCCTACGAAAGGTAAAATAACTTTTGATGGAAACGAGTATGACAGGCTGAATCCGAAGCTGGCTATGGATCTGGGAATCTCTGTTATCTATCAGGAATTCAGCCTGATTCCATATCTGACAGTGGCGGAGAATATATTTTTCGGGCGGGAAATACAGAAATTTGGCGTGCGCAATATAAAGAAGATGGAGAAAATGGCACAGGAACTCTGTGATGAGATGGGAATCGAAGTGGATGTCAATACGAGGGTGAGAGATCTCGGAATTGCCTATCAGCAGATCGTGGAGATCATGAAAGCAGTCTCCAGGAATGCGAAATTTATTATTATGGATGAGCCCACCGCTCCGCTGACGCTGAATGAAACGGATATATTTTTCAATATCGTCAAAAATATGAGGAAAAAAGGGGTTACGATCATCTTTATCTCTCACCGTCTGGAGGAAGTTTTTGAGCTGTGTGACCGTGTGACGGTGTTCTGCGACGGAAAATATATGATCACGAAAGAGGTTAAGGATGTGACAAAGAAGCAGTTGATCGCCTATATGGTGGGGCGGGAACTGACAGAGGACTATCCCGCAGCAAACGGGAAGGCGGGAGAGGTATGCCTTGAGGTGCGCGGCATCACAAACGCAAGAGTCAGGGACGCGAGTTTTGTGCTGAGAAGAGGAGAGATCGTAGGGATCGGAGGCCTGGTGGGGGCCGGGAGGACAGAGTTGGCGAGGGTACTGTACGGTGCGGACAGATATCTGTCGGGGACCATGATCCTGAACGGGAAACCGTATTCTCCTAAAAGTCCGAAAGACGCGCTTCGCCGTGGAATTGGCCTCATCCCGGAGGATAGAAAACAGCAGGGGCTTGTGCTCGGTTTTTCCGTGGAGAACAATACGGCATACAGCAGCCTGGAGAAGCTTTCCAGAGGAATTGTCATACAGGATGGAAAAATGGCAGAACTGGCAGAAGAATATATCGAAAGCCTTCGGATCAAGACATCGGATAAGGATCAGCCTGTCAAAACGCTCTCCGGAGGAAATCAGCAGAAGGTAGTGATTGCGAGAATCCTCGCCACAAAGTGTGATATTCTGATTTTTGACGAGCCGACGAGAGGGATCGACGTCGGTGCGAAACAGGAAATATACTCGCTTATGGCATCTCTGGCGGAACAGGGGAAGAGCATTATTATGATCAGCAGCGAGATGCCGGAACTCATCGGCATGTCTGACAGGATGCTTGTCATGAACAACGGAAAAATAGTGGGAGAGTTGAGTAAGGAAGAGGTTACACAGGAGGGTATTCTGGAGATGGCCTCCGCGGAAGAAGCGGGGCAGACAATTTAGGAGCAGAATTTATGAAAAGAGCTAACAAATTTGATGCGTTATCCATATTGCTGGAATATGGGATATTATTGGTTTTATTGTTTTTGATCGTGATATTTTCCTTCTTATCCGGCAATTTTTTATCGGTTAATACATTGGTGACAATATTAAAGCAGATATCGATCACCGGCATTACATCGATCGGTATGTGTTATGTGATTCTGACAGGAGGGATCGACCTGTCGGTGGGATCCATTGCGGCAGTGACAGCAGTATCCGCCGCGATGTTTATGCAGAACGGCTGGAGCGGTATTCCGAGTGTGCTGGCGGCCCTGTGTCTGGCGGTCCTCTTTGGGATGGTAAATGGGTTCAGCGTGACGAAACTTCACATGCCGGCGCTGATCGCGACGCTCGGCACGCAGACTGCCCTCAGAGGGGTGGCGTATATCGTCACCGGGGGACTGCCGGTACATGGCTTCAGCGACAGTTTCGGCAACTTTGCGAAGGCGAGTGTCCTGGGGATACCCTACATGGTTATTCTGATGGTCTGCGTTTTTGCAGGCGGCAAGTTTCTTCTGGAGAAGACGACGACGGGGCGCTATATATACGGCGTGGGCGGAAATGAGGAATCATCGAGACTTTCCGGCGTCAATGTGACACAGATAAAGCTGTTTGTCTATATGTTCGCCGGATTTTTGTCGGGGATCGCCGGGCTGGTGCTGCTCTCAAGAACAAACAGCGGACAGCCCTCGGCGGCGGACCGGTATGAGATGGATGCCATTACGGCGGTAGTTCTCGGAGGGGTAAGCCTTTCGGGAGGCGAGGGGAAAATCAACCAGGTTATGATAGGCGTCGTGTTGATGGGAGTGCTCTCCACAGGTATGATCATGTGCGGTGTGGATGATTACTGGCAGAGGTTGGTCAAAGGTGTGGTTTTGATTCTCGCCGTGGCTTTTACCGAGTTTTCTATTAAGATCAGAAATAAGCGCATGGATAAAAGATAAAGACAGGTAAAATTATGGAAAAATATACGATAGGTATCGATTTTGGGACATTATCCGGAAGATGTCTTCTGGTGAATGTCGCGTCGGGAAAAGAAGTGGCTGCTTCCGTATATGAATATCCGCACGGAGTGATCGAGGGAAGTCTCCCGTATGGGAGAAAACTTCCGATTGACTGGTATCTGCAGCATCCGAAGGATTATCTGGAAGTGCTGGAAAACACGGTGAAAAAAACGCTGGATGAGGCCGGAGTAAAGCCGGAGCAGGTGATCGGGATAGGTGTCGATTTTACCGCCTGCACCATGCTGCCGATCACGGAAGACGGGACACCTCTGTGCATGCTGGAGAAATACCGCTCCGATCCGAATGCATATGTAAAATTGTGGAAGCATCATTCCGCGCAGCCTCAGGCGGACCGATTGACCAGGGTTGCACAGGAGAGAAAAGAGAATTTTATCAAACGCTACGGCGGAAAGATATCGAGCGAATGGATGCTGCCGAAGATATTGCAGACGCTGGAGGAGAGTCCCGACGTATACAGGGACACATATACTTTTCTGGAGGCCGGCGACTGGATCGTGTTACAGCTGACCGGAAAACTGATGCGGAACAGCTGCGCGGCGGGGGCGAAATGTCTCTGGCACAAAAAGAGCGGATTTCCGTCAAAGGAATATTTTAAAGCGGTGCATCCGGGGCTTGAGAATGTCGTGGAAGACAAGCTAAAAGGGCCTGTGGTGTCCATCGGCACAAGGGCGGGACTGCTGACGGAGGCCGGCGCTGCATTGACCGGATTGTCGGCGGGAACGCCGGTTGCGGTTGCCCATCTCGATGCCCACGGGGCGACGATCGGCGCGAAGGTGGTGTCAGAGGGGAAAATGTTGGTGATGATAGGAACCTCCAGCTGCCATGAGTTGATGTGCAGGGAGGAGAAAGAGGTAGAAGGCATATGCGGGTACGTTGAGGATGGCATCGTGCCGGGGTATTTCGGATACGAGGCCGGACAGAGCTGTGTGGGAGACCATTTTTCGTGGTTTGTGCGCAACTGTGTGCCGTCGTCTTATGAAGAGGCAGCGAAAGAGAGCGGATGCAGTATCTATGAATATCTTAACCGAAAAGCCGACGCAAAAAAAGTAGGGGAAAGCGGGCTTATCGCGCTGGACTGGTGGAACGGCAATCGATCTGTCCTGGCCGACGGAGAATTGTCAGGCTTACTGTTGGGCTGCACGCTGCAGACGAAGCCGGAGGATATTTATCGAGCTTTGATTGAGGCTACGGCTTTCGGGACGAGAAAGATCATGGAAACATTTGCCGAGTATGGCGTCCCGGTGGATGAGATCATTATGGCGGGCGGGATTGCGAGAAAGAACCCTTTTATTATGCAGATCTATGCGGATGTCACCGGGAGGACCATACAGATAGCGGGCTCCGGGCAGAATGCCGCATTGTCCTCCGCCATCTGGGCGGCCCTTGCGGCGGGCAGTGAAAACGGGGGTTACGATGACGTCGATCAGGCCGCAGAAAAAATGGGAAAGCTTATGGATGCGGCGTATGTGCCGGATCGGGAAAAGAAACGACAGTACGATATTTTATATAAAGAATATATTGCGCTGCATGATTATTTTGGGCGCGGTACAAATGATGTCATGAAACGGTTGAAAAGAATGGCATCAGAAATATAGAAATTATAGTTAGAATCGGGAGAAAGAGATATGTGCTTGGATAAATTGAAACAGGAAGTATTGCATGCGAATCTGGAACTGGTCGAGAGGAATCTGGTCATTTCTACCTGGGGAAATGTCTCGGGGTATGATCCGGAAACAAAACTGGTCGCCATAAAAGCCAGCGGTGTCCATTACGACGAGCTGGAGACAAAACATATGGTCATAGTGGATCTGGATGGAAATGTGGTGGAGGGAGAATATGTTCCGTCCACGGATACGCAGACTCATGTGGCGTTATATAAAAGGTTTACGGAGTACGGCATTCACGGGATAGTACATACCCATTCGCAGTATGCCACGATGTGGGCGCAGCTTGGAATGGATATTCCCTGTTATGGGACGACGCACAGCGATTACTTTTATGGGGATATTCCGTGTACGCGTCTTATGACAGCGGATGAGATCAACGGGGAATATGAAAAAAATACGGCGGAGGTCATTCTGGAGAGGTTTGAGGGGGATGCCTGCAAAAAAATGAACGCGGTGCTGGTACACAGCCATGGTCCCTTCGTATGGGGAAAGACACCGTTGGATGCAGTGCTTCACAGTCAGGTACTGGAGTATATTTCCCGGATGGCGTACTGCAATTACACCCTGACGGGAGGAGAGAATCAAAAGATCCAACGGGTTCTTCTGGACAGACATTACAATAGAAAATTTGGAGAAAATGCCTATTACGGGCAGAAAAAACAGTGATGAAAAAAGAAATCAGTGAACGGATCAGAGAGGTGCTTTCCTGCGAGGCGCGGGAAATCGAAAAGCTGGAGAACAGTCTGTCCGGGGAACAGCTGGAACAGGTAAAAAGGGCCCTTTTAGGGTGCATGGGAAAAGTGATACTCACAGGATGCGGGACTTCGGGGACCGCGGCAAAAAAAATTTCGCATACATTAAATTGTATAGAGATCCCGGCGCTGTTTTTGTCTCCGGCGGAAGGTCTGCACGGCGGGCTCGGAGCTGCAGCGAAGGAGGATATAGTGATTTTGATCTCAAAAGGCGGAAAATCTTTTGAGATGGACAGTATTTTAAGATCCTGCAATCAGATGGGAGTCGCGACAATTGCGGTCACCGAGAAGGAGGATACCTATCTGGCCAGAAATACAACGATGCAGCTGTTTGTGAGAGTGGACAGGGAACCGGATTCCTTTAACATGCTGGCTACGGCGAGCACGATGGCGGTGATCGCCGTGTTTGATGCTCTTGCGATAGAAATGGCGGAAGAGAAAAATTTTACAAAAGAACATTTTCTCCGTATTCATCCGGGCGGAGAGGTCGGTGAAAGACTGAAAAGTCAACTGAATGAGTGATGGGGGTGGAGAATCATGGCATTGTTGTCTGTTTCCTTGTTTGCCGCAGATATCATGCAGCTGAGAAGTGAAATTGCCTCTATTTCGGAGTCGGGTGCCGATCGCCTGCATATAGACATAATGGATGGACATTTTGTACCGCTGTTTGGCTGCAATACTATATGGATAAAAAAGGTTCTCGCTGAGATAGAGATACCGGCTGAGATTCATTTTATGGCTTATCTGACGGAAGATCTGCTGGAGCAGTATCTCTTGTTGAAACCGCAGGAAGCGGTAATCCATATTGAGGCGGCGGAGTTTGATAAAAATGTACGGCTGCTGAAAAAAATTACGGATGCCGGAGCGGATTGCGGGCTGGCGATTTCTCCGGCTACATCCCCGGACAGATTGACGCCATATTTGCCTTATATCGATACTGTCCTTGTGATGAGCAGAAAACCGGGGGAGGAAAACAGCGAATTTACGGAGGAAGTATATGCCAGGATCCGGGATATCGATGAGATGATCCGCCGGGAAGAGAGAGAGATAAGGATCAATGTGGATGGAGGATTAGATGCCGGGCGGGCGTTGAAAGCTGTGGAGAGCGGTGCGGATGAGGTGGTGATAGGGCGGGCTTTCTATGGAGAAGAGAATAAGAGGAAGATGGTGGAAAGCATACACAAAAATAAAAGATAAATGCAATATGACAACAAAAAAATCCGTCGAAAGGCGGATTTTTCTTTATCAATATTTTAGAATTAATTTAGAAAAATCAATTGACATGATGATGGCTAAGTGATATTTTATGGTAAGAAGATATTAGCACTCTATCCAAATGAGTGCTAACAAATTTCAAAAACCGCATATACTATTCTATAAGATAATATGTAGTATCTTATAAAAATATGGGGAAAATAAGATAGGAGGATAATAGCAGCAATGGAATTAGATGACAGAAAACTGAAAATTCTGCGGGCCGTTATCCGCAACTATCTTGAGACCGGCGAGCCGGTGGGAAGTCGGACGATCTCCAAGTACACCGATCTGAATCTGAGTTCCGCGACGATCCGCAACGAGATGGCGGATCTGGAGGAGCTTGGCTATATCCTGCAGCCTCATACTTCAGCGGGGAGGATTCCCTCCGATAAGGGTTACCGCCTGTATGTGGATAATATGATGCAGGAGAAGGAAAAAGAAGTGGAGGAGATGAAGAGCCTGCTTCTGGAAAAAGAGGATAAGATCGAACATCTTCTGAAACAGGCGGCGAGGGTTCTGGCCAACAATACGAACTATGCCACACTGATCTCCGCTCCGACGGTGCATCACAATAAGGTAAAGTTCATTCAGCTCTCCAGAGTGGACGCGAGACAGCTCCTGGCGGTGATCGTGGTGGAGGGAAACGTGATCCGCAACAATATCCTGGAAGTGCAGGAAGAGTTGGACGATGAGACGATCCTGAAGCTGAATATGCTGCTCAACACGAATTTAAACGGGCTATCCATCGAAGAGATCAATCTGGGTATGATAGCTGCCATGAAGCAGACGGCGGGTATACACAGCGAGATCGTCAGCGGTGTGATCGATGCGGTGGCGGAGGCCATCCGGGCGGATGAGGATCTCCAGATCTACACCAGCGGCGCCAACAATATCTTCCGGTACCCGGAACTTTCGGACGGACAGCGCGCCAGCGAGCTGATCTCCACCTTTGAGGAGAAGAAGCAGCTGACGGAACTGGTCCAGGGGACTCTGACGGATGAGAAGAATACGGGTATTCAGGTCTACATCGGGGAGGAGACGCCCATGGCGAATATGAAAGACTGCAGTGTGGTGACGGCAACTTATGAGCTGGGGTCCGGGATGAAAGGAACGATAGGGGTCATCGGGCCAAAGCGAATGGATTATGAGAAGGTTGTGGATGCCCTGAAGACAATGAAAAAACAGATGGATCAATTATATGAGATATAGAAAGGAATGAGGATCGTGGCAGAAAAGGAAAAGGATATACTGGAGGAGACTGTTCCCGTGGAGGAAGTGAAAGAAACGGACGGGGCGGAAGAGATGCCGGAGGAAAGCGCGGA
This sequence comes from bacterium 1XD8-76, assembly GCA_003611955.1. Taxonomy (GTDB): domain Bacteria; phylum Bacillota; class Clostridia; order Lachnospirales; family Lachnospiraceae; genus 1XD8-76. Next base: position 113,646 of record RAZE01000001.1, on the reverse strand, counting down.
GAAAATTCCGGAGGAGAACGGAGAAGAAAAGGCGCCTGACGGGGAGAAGGATTCGGAGGGGGAAGCGCCCGCCAGAGAGAAGGAGAAAAAAGGCTTCCGCAAAAAAAGCCGGGAAGACAAAAAGACCGATGCTCTGAATGAAAAGATCGGGGAGCTGGAGGATAAGGTAAAACGACAGCTTGCGGAATTTGAGAATTTCAGAAACAGGACCGAAAAGGAAAAGTCGGCGATGTTTGAGATCGGGGCAAAGAGCGTGATCGAGAAGATGCTCCCGGTGGTGGATAACTTTGAGAGAGGGCTTTCGGGATTGTCCGGGGAGGAGAAGGAAGCGCCCTTCGCGTCGGGCATGCAGATGGTCTATAAACAGCTGCTGACGGAACTGGACAGTCTGGGTGTAAAACCGATCGAGGCTGTGGGAAAAGAGTTTGATCCGAACCTTCACAATGCGGTGATGCAGGTGGAGAGCGAAGAGTACGGATCCGGCACGGTGGCCCAGGAGATGATGAAGGGCTACACTTACCGGGACAGCGTGGTAAGACACAGTATGGTGGCGGTTGTAAGTTGATGCTGAGGATTCCGGAGGCATCATTGACAATAAAAACAATAAAACATTTCAGATAGAAGAGAGGAGAAAAGTTATGAGCAAGATCATTGGTATTGACTTGGGTACAACAAACAGCTGCGTGGCAGTTATGGAAGGTGGTAAACCCACCGTTATCGCCAACACGGAGGGCGCAAGAACAACTCCGTCCGTAGTGGCATTTACAAAGACAGGGGAGAGACTGGTAGGTGAACCCGCAAAGCGTCAGGCGGTCACAAACGCCGAGAACACGATCTCTTCCATCAAGAGAGATATGGGCACGGACAAAAAGAGAAATATCAGCGACAGGAAATATTCCCCGCAGGAGATCTCCGCTATGATCTTACAGAAGCTGAAAGCGGACGCGGAGAGCTATCTGGGCGAGACGGTATCGGAGGCGGTCATCACGGTTCCCGCATACTTCAACGACGCGCAGAGGCAGGCGACAAAGGACGCGGGAAAGATCGCAGGGCTTGAGGTAAAGCGTATCATCAATGAGCCCACGGCGGCGGCGCTGGCTTACGGTCTGGACAACGAGAAAGAGCAGAAGATCATGGTGTATGACCTGGGCGGCGGCACGTTCGATGTGTCCATCATCGAGATCGGCGACGGCGTGATCGAGGTGCTTGCTACAAACGGCGACACCCGTCTGGGCGGCGATGACTTCGACCAGAAGATCACTGATTATATGATCAGTGAGTTTAAGAAAGCGGAAGGCGTGGACCTGTCCAACGATAAAATGGCGCTGCAGAGACTGAAAGAGGCTGCTGAGAAGGCGAAAAAGGAATTGTCCTCCGCGACAACGACCAATATCAACCTGCCGTTCATCACAGCCACAGCGGAAGGTCCGAAACACTTTGACATGAACCTGACAAGGGCAAAATTCGACGAGCTGACTCATGATCTGGTGGAGAGAACGGCTATTCCGGTGCAGAACGCCATGAGGGATGCCGGGCTGACCAACGCCGATCTGGGCAAGGTACTGTTAGTCGGCGGTTCCACAAGGATTCCGGCAGTGCAGGATAAGGTAAAACAGCTGACAGGAAAAGATCCCAACAAGTCGCTGAATCCGGACGAGTGCGTGGCGATCGGTGCGTCCGTACAGGGCGGTAAACTGGCGGGCGATGCGGGCGCGGGCGATATCCTGCTTCTGGATGTGACACCACTGTCACTTTCTATCGAGACCATGGGTGGTGTCGCAACAAGACTGATCGAGAGAAACACGACGATCCCGACCAAGAAGAGCCAGGTGTTCTCCACAGCGGCGGATAACCAGACCGCGGTGGATATCAACGTACTGCAGGGCGAGAGACAGTTCGCCAAGGACAACAAGTCCCTCGGCCAGTTCAGACTGGACGGAATTCCGCCTGCAATGCGCGGTGTGCCTCAGATCGAGGTTACTTTCGACATCGATGCGAACGGTATCGTAAACGTATCTGCGAAAGATCTGGGAACAGGTAAAGAGCAGCATATCACGATCACGGCGGGCTCCAACATGTCCGATGACGATATCGAGAGAGCGGTGAAAGAAGCGGCGGAGTTTGAGGCGCAGGATAAGAAGAGGAAAGAAGCGATCGATACCAGAAACGATGCGGATTCCTTCGTATTCCAGACCGAAAAGGCTCTCAGCGAAGTGGGCGATAAGATCGATGCATCCCAGAAGGCGACCGTGGAAGACGATATCAAAGCGGTAAAAGATATTTTGGAGAGAACGAAGGATCAGGCGGACATCTCCGACAGTGATCTGGATGCGCTGAAAGCGGCGAAGGAAAAACTGATGAACGATGCACAGGCGCTGTTCACAAAGATGTATGAGAATATGCAGGGAGCGCAGGGAGGTCAGGCAGGTCCCGATATGAGTGGATTCACCGGCCAGGCAGACGCGGGTGCATCGGATGCCGGAAGCGCGCCTCAGGATGATGTAGTGGACGGAGATTTCAGAGAAGTATAAAAATTATTTCAGGTTAGGGTGTACTGGAGAGACCTTTGCGGAACCGGAAAAGAAACTGGAATAGAGGAAAGCAACATGGCTGAACAGAAAAGAGATTACTATGAAGTGCTCGGCGTCGATAAAAACGCGGACGATGCGGCACTGAAAAAAGCATACAGAGTGCTTGCGAAAAAGTATCACCCGGATATGAATCCGGGTGACGCGGAGGCGGAAAAGAAATTTAAGGAAGCTTCGGAGGCATATGCGGTGCTCAGCGATCCTGAAAAGAGACGGCAGTATGACCAGTTCGGGCATGCGGCGTTTGACGGCACCGGGGGAGCCGGAGGCTTCGACTTTAGCGGTATGGATTTCACGGATATCTTCGGAGATATTTTCGGGGATCTGTTTGGCGGCGGCAGAAGCAGGCGGGGCAACAGCGGGCCGATGCAGGGAGCCAATATTCGCACATCCGTGCGCATCAATTTTGAGGAAGCTGTTTTCGGCTGCACAAAGGAACTGGAGCTGAATGTCAAGGAGGAGTGTAAGACCTGCCATGGCACCGGTGCAAAACCGGGCACAAGCCCGGAGACCTGCTCGAAGTGCGGCGGTAAGGGCCAGGTGGTGATGACTTCCCAGTCGTTCTTTGGCACGGTCAGAAATATTCAGACCTGTCCGGACTGCCGCGGAACCGGCAAGATTATCAAGGAAAGATGCCAGGATTGCCGCGGAACAGGCTTTGTGCCGATGCGGAAGAAATTTGCCATGGATATTCCGGCGGGTATCGATAACGGGCAGTGCATCCGGAAGACAGGGCTTGGAGATCCGGGTACGAACGGCGGACCGAGAGGCGATGTGCTGGTGGAGGTTGTCGTGGGACGCCATCCGATCTTCCGGCGTCAGGATTATAATATTTTCTCTACGGTGCCGGTATCTTATGCGGTTGCGGCGCTGGGCGGAGAAGTGCTGGTGGATACGGTGGACGGCAGGGTCGCCTACGAAGTGAAAGCGGGCACTCAGACCGACACGAAAGTGCGCCTGAAAGGAAAGGGTGTTCCCACGCTCCGGAATAAGGAAGTGAGAGGCGATCACTATGTGACGCTGGTGATCCAGACGCCGGAGAAACTCTCCTCGGAGGCGAAAGAACTGCTCAGAAAGTTTGACGAACTGACAGGGGATTCCCTGAACGCCGCCAGGAAAGCGGGCGAAGAAAAGCAGACCGAAAGCGGCGGAGGAAAGAGGAAGAAGAGAAAACTGTTTTAAAAAATAAGGTTGGCTCCCGTTCGGGCAGACAGGTGGAATGATAAACCCGCTGCCCGAACGGGAGCTTATTAATTGGTTTGAACTGACAGTCCGGAACAGTTTAAAAGAGCTTCACTCTCTCCGGGTCTGTGTTCCGGCGTTTATGGAGCAGCCCTCTATTTCTGTCCCCACCGAGTGATGTACCATGGGGAAAAGCCGTCATGTCACTCCAGATTCAGTTTCTTTTTATTGATATAGAAACATATCCCGTACAACAGAACGATAAAAGCGATGCCGATACCGATACTGCCGCCCATAACGTAGTTCATAAAAGAGCTGAAGGTTCCCTCCAGGAAAGCATTTAAATTATAACCGGTGGCGGCCAGAAAGATAGTGCTGACAATCTGGTTTGCCAAATAGATGCAGAAGCCGGCCAGGATACTGAATCCGGTGCGTCCGTTCTGGAAAAGCTGTCCGATTGCCATGCTGGCTGTGATCCAGAGGATGCGGTAGAGGAGGCCGAGCAAAAATTGAACGACAGCCAGAAAGATCAGATAGGAAACGGACATACCGAAGATCTCATCGACACTCAGGGCAAATTCCTCCCACGAAAAGGTGGAAAAGACGTTGAAGAATTCTCCGCCGGAACCGACCTGCAGGAGGATCAGCACGGAGGCCGCCAGTAAAACAGATGACACTGTCATCCATACGAAGAGAGTAAAAATTTTCACTCCGAGGGTGGCGGCAGGGGAGACCGGCAGTGTATGGGTCAGATACCCCTGCGAGGAGTACATGGTTTTATGGTAATGATAGCAGAGGTAGATAAAATCTACACAGTAAATACCGATAAGGGCAATGATGTAGAGGATGAGCATGACTCCGCTCATAATGACGGAGAAGGTTGCATCCGAGCTGTCTCCCTGATCCAGTCTGAGCAGGGCGAGAGAGCCCATGAGAGTGGCTGCCGCAAGGACCGCCCAGGTCGTAAATATCGTTTTTGATGTATGTTTGAATTCGTATTTGATCAGCTTTCCTAACATTTAAATACCTCCCTGAATAGAGCATCGATCGATTTCTGATGCTGCATGCGGATATCGTCCACGGACGCCTGCAGACAGATCTGTCCCTCCTTTATAAAGATCACCTGGTCCAGAATATTTTCTATATCGGAGATCAGATGGGTCGAGATCAAAACGGAGGCATCCGGATCGTAGTTTGTCAGTATGGTATGCAGGATATAATCCCTCGTGGCGGGATCGACCCCCGCGATCGGCTCATCCAGGACGTACAGTTCCGCCCGTCTGCTCATCACAAGGATAAGCTGTACTTTTTCCTTTGTCCCCTTGGACATGGTCTTCAGTCTGGCCTTCGGATCGATCTGAAGGGATTCGAGCATCCGATAGGCACGTTCCGGCTCAAAGTCGGCGTAGAAAGCGCAGAAGTAGTCCATAACTTCTTTCACCGTATTGTTCATGTTCAGATAGGTCTGGTCCGGCAGATAGGAGATGATCTTCTTGCTCTCGATGCCCACCGGCAGTTTTTTGACGTAGAGTTCCCCGGATGTAGGGGTGAGAAGTCCGTTCAGCAGCTTGATAAAGGTAGTCTTTCCGCTGCCGTTGGGGCCGAGCAGTCCGATGATATGGCCGCTCTCGATCTCCAGGCTGACGCGATTCAGGGCGGTCATTTTGCCGTAGGCCTTTGTCAGCTCTTTACAGGTTACTAAAGTGCTCATGCTGTCTCCTCCTTTAACGCTTCTCTCAGCATCTGCAGTGTTTCCTCCCCGGAAAAGCCGAGTTGCTGCATACTTTTTAAAAATTGAGAAATGGAATCAAACGCCATTTTTTGTTTCAATAGATCGATCAAGTCAGTATCCTCCGTAATGAATCGTCCGTTGGTGCGCTGGGTGTAGACCAGTCCTTCCCGTTCCAGCTCCGAGAAGGCACGCTGCATGGTGTTGGGATTGACGGAGGCTTCGTTCGCCAGATCCCGGACAGAGGGCAGTTTATCGCCCGGCAGATATTTTCCGGTGACGATATCCAGTTTCAGCTTTTCCATGATCTGGATAAAAACCGGTCGGTCCGATGTCAGATGCCATTTATCAGCGGTCGGTTTCTTATTCTGCGTACTTTCCAATTTCTGATACTCCTTTCCGCGCCGGAGCGCTGATGATTTATGTATTATTGTATTAAGTGCATAATACAATAATACAGTAAAGCTGTCAAGAGGAAAAATAAAAAAGCTTCTTTTTGTGCGAAATATGTGATATGGTAGATAGGCGGAAAGAAGGGAGAACAGCGATGAAATGGAAAAAATTCAGAATAAAAACCATCACGGACGCGGAGGATATTATTGTCAGCACGCTCTATGATATCGGCCTGGAAGGGGCGCAGATCGAGGATAAGGTGCCGCTGACGGCGCTGGAAAAGGAGCAGATGTTTGTGGATATCATGCCGGAGGGGGAGCGGGACGACGGCATCGCCTATCTCAGCTTTTTTGTGGAGGAGACAGAGGACGGGAGACTGCTGCTTCCGCGGACAGACTTTACGGCGGAAAATGCGGAGACGATAACGGACGTTTTCGGCGTGGAGAAAATATATGTGGGGGAACAGGACGTTTTAGGGCGTGTGGTGGAAGAGCTGGCGGGCCTGCGGCAGTTTATGGATATCGGCGAGGGAAGTGTAGCCGTGGATGAGACCGAGGACATCGACTGGATCAACAACTGGAAACAGTATTTCCATCAGTTTTATATAGATGATCTGCTGGTGATCCCATCCTGGGAGGAAGTAAAGCCGGAGGATGAGGGAAGGAAGATCCTGCACATCGATCCGGGGACTGCCTTCGGGACAGGGATGCACGAGACGACTCAGCTCTGCATTCGGCAGATCAGAAAGTATCTGACAGAAGATACCGTATTGCTGGATGTGGGAACCGGCAGCGGCATCCTGGGAATTCTTTCTCTGATGTACGGCGGAAGGAGAGTGGTCGGCACGGATCTGGATCCCTGCGCGGTGCCTGCGGTGGAGGAAAATCTGGAGGCAAACCATATTTCGCCGGAACTGTTTGAGTTGATTATCGGCAATATTATCACGGATAGGGAAGTGCAGGAGAAAGCGGGCTTTGGTTGTTACGATATCGTTGTGGCGAACATACTGGCGGATGTGCTCGTGCCGCTGACGCCGGTCATCGTACATCAGTTAAAGCCCGGCGGGATCTACATCACATCGGGAATCATTGACGACAGGGAGGATGTGGTCAGGGAAGCGGTGGAAAGCGCCGGACTGGAGATTCTGGAGGTGACTTACCAGGGCGAATGGGTGAGTGTGACGGCGAGAAAAGCGGATACGGAACAGGAGATATAGATGTACCAGTTTTTTATAGAACCATCGGCAGTGCGGGACGGTCATATCGTGATCATGGGAACGGATGTCAACCACATCAAAAATGTGCTCCGCATGCGCGCAGGGGAGAGGATAACGGCGGTCAGCGAAGCTGAAGGGAAAAAATGGATCTGTGAGATACGGGAGTTTAAGGAGAACAGCGTCTGCTGTGATATTTTGTCGGCGGAGGAGGCGGACACGGAACTCCCCGCGAAAGTATTTTTGTTCCAGGGGTTTCCCAAGGGCGATAAGATGGAGCTCATTTTGCAGAAAGCCGTGGAACTGGGGTGTTTCGAGATCATTCCGGTGGCGTGCAGGCGGTGCGTTGTAAAGCTGGAGGAGAAGAAGCAAAAGAGCAAAGTGCAGCGCTGGCAGAGCATTTCGGAGGCGGCGGCAAAGCAGAGCGGGCGCAGGATCATTCCCCGCGTCCACGAAGTGATGCGTTTTTCGCAGGCGCTGTCCTATGCGGCGGATATGGATGTCAGGCTGATCCCCTATGAGCGGGCGGAGGGCATGGCGGAGACAAAAAGGCTCCTCGGGGAGTTGAAGCCGGGGCAGAAGATCGCGGTCTTTATCGGACCGGAGGGAGGCTTTGAGGAGGCGGAGATCGAGGAGGCAAAAAATGCCGGCGTGATACCGGTCACGCTGGGGAGAAGGATACTCAGGACGGAGACGGCGGCGATCACAGCTCTCTCCTGGCTGATGTATGCGTTAGAGTGACAGTAATCTGGTACCTTTTTTCGACAGATACATAAAATAAGTTATGAGACAGAAAATGGATGTATTCATAGAGGCGCCTGCGCAGGGCTGATCTGACAGATACAGACAGGAGACAGGAGAACGATGAAAATGGAAGTATATCTGGACAATTCGGCGACAACCCGCGTTTTCCCGGAGGTGGCTGAACTTATGACAAAGATCATGCTGAAGGATTACGGAAATCCTTCCAGTATGCACTTTAAGGGCGTACAGGCCGAACAGTATGTGAAACATGCGAAAGAGCAGATTGCGAGACTGCTGAAGGTGAATGAGAAAGAAATTATATTTACTTCCGGCGGCACAGAGGCGGATAATCTGGCGCTGGTCGGAGCGGCGATGGCAAACAGAAGAAACGGCATGCATCTGATCACTACCAGAATAGAGCATCCCGCGGTGCTCAAAACAATGGAATATCTGGAACAGCAGGGATTCCGTGTGACATATCTTCCGGTGGACGGTACCGGAAGGGTGAGGATGGAGGACCTGCAAAAGAGCATTCGGCCCGATACGATCCTCGTGTCGATCATGCACACCAACAATGAGATCGGTGCGGTGGAACCGATCGCGGAGATAGGAGCACTGATCAAAAAAATAAATCCGCGCACACTGTTCCATGTGGATGCGGTGCAGGGATTCGGGAAATTCCGCATTTATCCGAAGAAGATGTATATTGATCTGCTCTCGGTCAGCGGTCATAAGATCCACGGTCCGAAAGGCATCGGATTTTTATATGTGGCGGAGAAGGTGAAACTGCATCCTGTCGTACATGGCGGCGGGCAGCAGGGAGGAATACGCTCGGGCACGGAGAATGTTCCCGCCATTGCGGGACTGGGACTGGCGAGCGTAAAGATATATGAGACGCTGGAAGAGGACACCGGGCGGATGTACCGCCTGCGGGAAAAACTGATACAGGGAGTTGCGGATATCGGAAATATTCAGGTGAACGGCTGTCCGGGCAGAGAAGGAGCGCCCCATGTGGTGAGTATATCTTTCCGCGGCGTCAGGAGCGAGGTGCTTCTCCATGCGCTGGAGGACAAAGGAATCTGTGTATCCGCGGGAAGTGCCTGTGCTGCAAAGCATCCCCGCCCGTCGGAGACACTCAAAGCGATCGGCGTGGAGCGCTCTCTGCTGGAATCCACTCTGCGCTTCAGCCTCTCCCTGTTTACCACAGAGGAGGAAATAGTCTATACTGTACGCGCACTGCATGAGATAGTGCCTGTGCTGAGGAGATATTCGAGATATTAGACAGGATGATAAAAGATATTGTGTAGTGAGATTTGGAAAGACGGGTGAGAGAATACGGATCCCGTCTTTTTTTCAAAATTTTTTACGCCGAGGTTGACAACTATACGGCAGCCTACCTATAATATGGGGACGGAAGCGGCAAAAAAATTTATGGAAAATTTTGGGGATGAAAGAACGCGGAAAGGAAAAGAACATGGAATACAAAGCATTTTTGCTGAAATATGCTGAGATCGGCATCAAGGGCCGGAACCGCTATCTCTTTGAAGATGCCCTGGTGGAGCAGATCCGATACGCTCTCAGACGGTGCGAGGGAGAGTTTTCGGTGAGAAAGGAGCAGGGGCGTATCTACGCGGATGTCATTTCGGAACGCTACGATTACGATGAGGTGGTGGAGAACCTGAAAAGAGTATTCGGGCTTTCCCATATCTGTCCGATGATCCAGCTGGAGGATGAGGGATTTGAGAGACTGAGCGGGGAGATCGTAAAATATATGGATGCAGTGTACGAGGACAAGCATCTGACCTTTAAGGTGAACGCGCGGAGAGCCAGAAAAAATTATCCGAAGACCTCGATGGAGATCAACTGCGATCTGGGGGAAGCTCTCTTAAATGCGTTTCCTGAGATGCGGGTGGACGTACATGAGCCCGAGGTAATGCTGAATGTGGAGGTGCGCGAACACATTTATGTGTATTCCGTTGTCATCCCGGGGCCCGGCGGAATGCCTGTGGGGACGGCGGGAAAAGCGATGCTGCTGTTGTCGGGGGGGATCGATTCTCCCGTGGCGGGCTATATGATCGCAAAGAGAGGCGTCCGGATCGACGCGGTGTATTTCCATGCGCCGCCGTATACCAGCGAGCGGGCGAAGCAGAAAGTGATCGATCTCGCGAAAGCGGTGTCGAAATATGCCGGGGAGATACATCTGCATGTGATCAACTTTACGGATATTCAGATGTATATATACGATAAATGCCCTCATGATGAGCTGACGATCATTATGCGCAGATATATGATGCGGATCGCGGAATATCTGGCGAAGGAGAACGGCTGCCTGGGACTGATCACCGGGGAATCCATCGGGCAGGTGGCATCCCAGACTACGGCGTCCTTACTGGTGACAAATGAAGTGTGCACGCTGCCGGTGTACCGTCCGCTGATCGCCTTCGACAAGATGGATATTGTGGAGATCGCTGAAAAGATCGACACCTATGAGACATCGGTACTTCCCTATGAGGACTGCTGTACGATCTTCGTGGCAAAACATCCCGTGACGAAGCCGAACCTGAATATCATTCGGAAACATGAGACACATTTGGCGGAGAGGATAGATGAGCTGGTGCGCACCGCTCTTGAGACAAGAGAGATCCTTGCGGTGAGCGCGGACAGATAGAAGGCTGCGGCTACGGGCGGCCCTACGTAAAAAACCGGAAGCATCTGCTTCCGGTTCCGTGATTTTTAAATTCTATGTATATTCGATTTCTACTGAATTAAATATGGCTGCAAAGCGCTCATAATATCGTCCATTTCTTTTTCGGCGTGGATGTTCAGATCGATAGGCTTGGATAAATCCAGAGAGAAGATACCCATAATGGATTTTGCATCGATAACATAACGGCCTGAAACTAAATCGAACTCATTGTCAAACTTCGTGATCTCATTTACGAAGGATTTTACTTTGTCGATAGAATTTAAAGAAATTTTAACAGTTTTCATTAGCAGTTCCTCCTTCTCGTGCAGAGTTCCGCGAGTGCACTGCCCGGGCACTTGCTGATTTTATGTTCTTGTTCCCTTAGTCTACTTGCAGAATGGGGAAAAGTCAATACCAAATTACTACGAAAATAAAGGAATAATTATTATGAGAAACGTGGCATTACACAATCTTGGATGTAAGGTCAATTCCTATGAATTGGACGTTATTGGGCAAAAACTGGAGGAAAAGGGCTTTTCTATTGTGCCGTTTGATGAAGTCGCCGATATTTATATCATAAATACCTGTTCCGTGACGAATATTGCGGACAGAAAGAGCAGACAGATGCTGCATCAGGCGAAAAAGAGAAATCCGGAAGCGGTGGTGGCAGCGGTGGGCTGCTATGTCCAGACTGCAGGGGAACGGGCGCTGTCCGATGAGTCGGTAGACCTGGTGATCGGCAATAACCGCAAAAAGGATATCGCGGAAATTCTGGAGGAATATTTGCGGGACAGGGAGGGGGCGGACAAGACTCTCGGCGGGAGGACGGTCGTCGATATAGGTGCGGAGACGGAATACGAGGAGATGCGGCTGGTGCGAACCGCGGAACACACCCGCGCCTACATAAAAATTCAGGACGGATGCAACCAATTTTGCTCTTACTGCATCATACCTTATGCGAGGGGCAGAGTCAGAAGCCGCAGAGAAGAGGATATTTTGCAGGAGGTACAGGGACTCGCAGCGAACGGGTTTCGGGAGATCGTGCTGACCGGGATCCACATCAGTTCCTACGGACTGGATTTTGACGGCAGAAAGAATCCGCTGCCGGGGGAGCCCTTTCCGGGCGGACGCTTACTGCACCTGCTGCAGGAACTGGATCGTGTGGAGGGACTGGGCCGGATCCGGTTAGGTTCCCTGGAGCCCCGTATTATTGTGCCGGAATTTGCGGAGGGATTAAAAGGGATAAAAAAGCTGTGTCATCATTTTCATCTCTCCCTGCAGAGCGGATGTGATGAAACACTGCGCCGTATGAATAGACATTATACGGCGCGGGAATACTTGGAGAAGGTGGAGCTGCTTCGGGAGACTTTTGAGCACCCGGCCATCACCACGGATGTTATTGTGGGGTTCCCGGGGGAGAGCGAGGAGGAGTTTGAGAAAACAAAACGTTTTCTGGAGGAGATCCGTTTTTATGAGATGCACGTTTTTCCGTATTCCAGGAGGGAGGGCACAACGGCGGCCGTGAGAAAGGACCAGGTGCCGGAGCCCGTAAAAAAGAGGCGGAGCGAAATACTGTTGGAGCTTGCAAAAGGGCAGTCGAAGGAGTTTCGGAAAAATTACATAGGGAGAGATGTCGAAGTGCTTTTTGAGGAGAGCAGGGAGATGGACGGTGTTTCCTGCCAGGTCGGTTATACCGCGGAGTATATCAGGGCGGCAAAAAGGACAAAAGAAGATCTTTGCGGGAAAATATGCGCCGGGAAGCTGACCGGATTCACAGAAGATAATTTATTATGGTTCGAATAGTTGATTTTACGAAGCTTTTAGGTTAAAATGTGAAGAGAATTTTCGCCAGTATAGTGAGTATACAGAAGGACGACAGCGGGACGAAGGGTACAGAATATGGAAGATTTTGGAAATACCAGGTTTTTTAAGGTGGAAGCGGAGCAGGAAAACGGAACAAGAATTATTTTGGATACGGTGTATCACGCTTTGACCGAGAAAGGATATAATCCGGTGAATCAGATCGTGGGATATATCATGTCGGGAGATCCCACCTATATTACAAACCACCAGGGGGCGAGGAGTCTCATCATGAAAGTGGAGAGGGACGAGCTGGTCGAGGAACTGTTGGAGCAGTATATCAGAAGCAACGGATGGAAATAGCGAGGGCGTATTATGCGAATAATGGGTTTGGATTTCGGCTCCAAAACGGTAGGCGTTGCGATAAGCGATCCGCTTCTCATCACTGCCCAGGGGATCACTACGATCCAGCGAAAGGGAGAGAATAAACTTCGCCGGACACTGGCACAGATCGAGGCACTGATTGAAGAATATGAAGTGTCTGAAATTGTACTGGGCAATCCCAGGCATATGAATGCGGACGAGGGAGAACGCTCGAAACTCTCCGCGGAGTTTAAGGATATGCTGGAGCGGAGGACAGGCCTGCCCGTCACGCTCTGGGACGAGAGGCTGACTACCGTGGCGGCGGAAAAAATACTGATAGAGGCGAATGTGCGCAGGGAACACAGGAAAGAATACGTAGATAAGATCGCGGCCGTTCTGATTCTGCAGAGTTATCTGGACTACAGGGGAATGCGGGATTCGGCTTCCGGGGCACAGGAACCGGAGAGGTAGAGAGATATGGAGAAAATTACATTTACGGTAAACGGAACCGAGAAAGTGGAGTTTTACGTTCTGGAACAGACAAAGATCGGCGGAACGAATTATATTTTAGTAACTGATATGGAAGACGGAGACGGGGACGCTCTGATTTTGAAAGATCTGTCAAAGCCGGAAGAAAAAGACGGACTGTACGAGATCGTATCCGAAGAGAAAGAGCTCGGTGCGGTGGCGGCTGTCTTTGAAACATTAATGGAGGATGTGACATTTGTGTCAGATGATGAGTAGTCTTCTCTTCAGACGAGCAGTATGGAGGGAATTTGATTGAAGAAAGAAAAAATGAAGACGGCGTCCAGGCTTAAGATCATTCCGCTTGGCGGACTGGACGAAATAGGCATGAATATTACTGCCTTTGAGTATGGGGACAGTATTATTGTCGTGGACTGCGGCCTGTCATTTCCGGATGACGACATGCTGGGTATCGACCTTGTGATACCGGATATTACTTATTTGAGAGAAAATGTGGGGAAAATAAAGGGATTTATTATTACTCACGGGCACGAGGACCACATCGGTGCGCTGCCCTATGTATTGAAAGAAATTTTGGTGCCGATCTACGCGACAAGGCTGACGATGGGCATTATAGACAGAAAACTGGAGGAGCATGGCTTAAACGGCCATGTGAGACAGCGGGTCGTGAAATTCGGTCAAATGATTACGCTGGACGATTTCAGGATCGAGTTTATCAAGACAAACCACAGCATTGTGGATGCGGCGGCACTGGCCATCTATTCCCCGGCGGGGATCGTGGTACACACGGGAGACTTTAAGGTGGATTACACGCCGGTGTTCGGGGATGCCATAGATCTGCAGCGGTTCGCGGAACTGGGGAAGAAAGGGGTGCTCGCCCTGATGAGCGATTCCACCAACGCGGAGCGTCCGGGCTTTACTCCCTCGGAGAAGACATTGGGGCCCACTTTTGACCAGATTTTTGAGGAGCATAAAAACACAAGGCTTATCATAGCGACTTTTGCGTCCAATGTGGACAGGGTGCAGCAGATCATCAACTCGGCCTGCAAGTTCGGCAGGAAGGTTGTGGTGGAGGGCCGCAGTATGGTCAACATCATAGAGACTGCCACCAGTCTGGACTGCCTGCAGATACCGGAGAACACGCTGATCGATATCGAACAGCTCAAAGATTATCCGGAGGACAGGACGGTGATCATCGCCACGGGAAGTCAGGGGGAGAGCATGGCGGCGTTAAGCCGTATGGCCGGCAACAACCATAAAAAGATATCCATCGGTCCGAACGACACCGTGATCTTTTCTTCCCATCCGATTCCGGGAAATGAGAAGGCCGTCACGAAAGTGATCAATGATCTGCTCGTAAAAGGGGCGGATGTGATCTTTCAGGATGCGCCCCATGTCTCAGGACATGCCTGCCAGGAGGAGATTAAACTGATCTATAACCTTGTGCAGCCGAAGTATGCGATCCCGGTACACGGAGAGTACAAGCACTTAAAGGCCAACGCGAAGCTGGCGGAAGCGCTGGGGATTCCGAAAGAAAGAATTTTCATTCTGTCCAGCGGGAATGTGCTGGAACTGGATATGGAGAGCGCTGCGGTGACGGGGAAGGTCCCGGTCGGCGATATCATGGTGGACGGCCTGGGCGTGGGCGATGTGGGAAATGTGGTCCTGCGCGACAGACAGCATCTTGCGGAGAACGGCATCATTATCGTGGTGTTGGCGCTTGATCAGGCGAGTGGACAGCTCACGGCGGGACCGGATATCGTATCCAGAGGTTTTGTGTATGTGCGGGAGGCCGATGAGCTGATGGATGAGGCGAGGGCCACCGTGCAGTTTACCGTGGAGAGGTGCCTGGAGAGAAATATCGTTGACTGGGGAAAACTCAAGAGCAGCATTCGGGATGACCTGACGGATTTTATCTGGAAGAGGACGAAGCGCAGGCCTATGATCCTGCCGATCATTATGGAAGTATAAAATTAAAAAAAGGAGTTTACTACATGCTAAAAAATGACCTGAGAATCAACAGCAGCCTGGCAGAATTGATCAGCAGTATTAAAAATTCCGAGATATATCGTAATTACGAAGAGGTTAGCAGAGAAGTAGGCGAAGTGCCGGGATTGCAGGAGAGAATTGACGAGTACAGGAGAAATAATTTTTTGATTCAGCAGAACCATGAGGGCGAAGAGCTTCTGCAGAAACTGGAGGAGTTTGAGCTGGAGACGGCGGCTTTCCGCTCGGAACCGTTAGTGGATAAATATCTGTGCGCGGAGCGCGATTTTGTCAAACTGAAACAGGATATCGATAACAGAATGCTTTCCGAGCTGGAGTTTTCCATTCCGGCAGGATTTTAGCAGGGCAAGAGGCGGAGATGAAACAGTTTATTGTGTCTGTCGGAACGGCAGCGGTAAAAATTATATTGTTTGTTTTGATAGTCAGGTATGTGATCGGCACGGCGACGGAGGCGTACGCTTTCGGCTACCGCATTTTCACGGAGGAACCGGTCAGCGCGGAGCCGGGTATCACCTACACGGTGACGCTGTCTGAGGAGACGACGCCGGAGCAGGTGGCGGAGGCGCTGGAGGACTATGGGCTTGTCAGGGACAGGGATGTCTTCTATGTACAATATCTGCTCTCCGCCTACCGGGGAAAGCTGATGCCGGGGAATTATGAGTTGAGCACGGCGATGACAGGGGAAGAGATGCTGCAGGTCATGTCGAGTTCCTATGTGGACGAAGAGGAAGAAGAGTGACGCAGGAGAGAACGGAAGCCTTCATCCGATCTCTGGATGAGGGGAACACACCTTTTTTAAACAGAATAGAAAAGCAGGCAAGGGAAGCGGGCGTACCCGTGATCAGACCGGAGACACAGAGGCTTTTGCGATTTTTGCTGCAGATGCAAAAGCCCCGCCGGATTCTGGAGATCGGATGTGCGGTCGGCTTTTCTGCGTTATTGATGAGTGAGTACGGCGGGGAGGACTGCCGTATCACAACGATAGAAAATTATGAGAAGCGGATCCCGCAGGCGCTAGAAAACTTTCGGGCGGCGGGAAAAGAGGAACAGATCCGGCTGCTGCAGGGGGATGCGGCGGATATCCTGCCGGAATTGACAGATTCCTATGACATGATATTCATGGATGCGGCGAAGGGGCAGTATCTCTCCTTTCTGCCGGAGGCGATGCGGCTGCTCTCCCCCGGAGGGCTTCTGGTCTCCGACAATGTGCTGCAGGAGGGAGATATTCTGGAGTCCCGCTATGCGGTGACGAGGCGGGACCGGACGATCCACAGCAGGATGCGGGAATATCTGTATCAGATCACCCATGATCCCCGGCTGGAGACGATCATTCTGCCGGTGGGCGACGGTGTGGCGGCCAGTAAATTATGTGCTTCAAACAGAGGTGAAGTATGCGAAAGACAGAACTGTTGATCCCGGCGGGGAGCCTGGAAGTACTGAAGACAGCGGTGATTTTCGGCGCCGATGCGGTCTATATCGGCGGGGAAGCTTTCAGCCTGCGGGCCAAAGCAAAAAATTTTTCGCTGCCGGAGATGGAGGAAGGCATCCGTTTTGCCCATGAGAGGAACGTGAAGGTCTATGTGACAGCGAATATTTTCGCGCACCACAGAGATATCGAGGAGGCGGGACGGTACTTTGAGGAACTGCGCGGCATGGAGGAGAAGCCGGACGCACTGATCATTTCCGATCCCGGTCTGTTTTCCGTGGCGAGGGAAGTGTGTCCTGAGATGGAGATACATATCTCCACGCAGGCGAACAATACAAACTATAAAACATATACTTTCTGGCACGAACTCGGGGCAAAGCGGGCAGTCTGCGCCAGAGAACTTTCTCTGGCGGAAATAAAGGAGATACGGGCGCATATACCGGAGGAGATGGAGATAGAGGCTTTTGTGCACGGCGCAATGTGCATTTCCTATTCCGGGAGGTGTCTGCTCAGCAATTATATGACCGGGAGGGATGCCAACCGGGGTGCCTGCACGCATCCCTGCCGCTGGAAGTATGCGGTGGTGGAGGAGAGCAGGCCCGGGGAGTATCTGCCGGTGTATGAGAATGATCGGGGGACGTTTCTGTTTAACTCGGGCGATCTGTGTATGATCGAGCATATACCGGAACTGCTCGAGGCCGGGATAGACAGTTTTAAGATAGAAGGACGAATGAAAGCGGCTCTCTATGTGGCGACGGTGGCGAGGACATACAGGAGAGCCATCGATGACTGCCTGAAATCGGAAGAGATTTACCGGGGCAATATGGAGTGGTATAAGCGGGAGATCGGAAAGTGCACTTACAGACAGTTCACGACAGGATTTTATTTTGGGAAGCCCGGGCGGGAGTCCCAGATCTATGATTCCTCCACCTATCAGAGCGAGGCGGTCTACCTGGGTATGATAGAGGGGACCGATGGGCGGGGGTATGCGCGCCTGGAACAGAAAAATAAGTTCTGCGCGGGGGACCTCATTGAGATCATGAAGCCGGACGGCAGAAATATACCTGTGACTGTGGAGGCGATGGAGGATGAGGAGGGCAATCCGATGGAGAGCTGTCCCCATGCGAGACAGAAGTTATCTGTCAAACTGAGCGTGGCGCCGGAGAAGTACGATCTGCTGCGGTCGATGGCGGGACGGTGAGAATGCATGAAAACGGTATTTTCCGTTTGGGAGGAGAAGATTATGAGCGATGTAATGAATGTGGAAGAACTGTTTGGCCAGAACGTGTTTGATCTGGCAAAGATGCGCAGCCGTCTGCCGAAAAATGTTTTTAAAGAGGTGAAACGGGTCATGGATAAGGGCGGTGAGCTCTCCATGGCAACTGCGAACGTGGTGGCGAAAGAGATGAAGGACTGGGCTGTGGAGCACGGCGCTACGCACTATAGCCACTGGTTTCAGCCTCTGACCGGCATAACGGCGGAGAAGCACGACGCTTTTGTGTCCCATCCCGATGAGGACGGCAAGATGATCACGGAGTTTTCCGGAAAAGAGCTGATCAAGGGAGAGCCGGACGCATCCTCGTTCCCCTCCGGCGGTCTGCGGGCGACCTTCGAGGCGAGAGGCTACACGGCGTGGGATATCACTTCCCCGGCATTTTTGAAGGAGTCCGCCTGCGGTACGATCCTCTGCATCCCCACCGCATTCTGCTCCTACACGGGAGATGCGCTGGATAAGAAGACGCCGCTGCTGCGCTCCATGGAGGCGCTGAGCTGCCAGGCTCTGCGCATCGTGAGACTGTTCGGCGATACGGCCGCGACAAAGGTGACCGCTTCCGTCGGACCGGAGCAGGAGTATTTCCTTGTCGATAAAGATCTGTACCTGCAGAGAGAAGACCTGATGTTCGCGGGCAGAACGCTGTTCGGCGCACCGGCTCCGAAGGGGCAGGAGATGGAGGATCACTATTTCGGTGTGATCAAGGAGCGCGTGGGAGCTTACATGAAAGACCTGAACGAAGAACTCTGGAAGCTGGGAGTGACGGCAAAGACGCAGCACAACGAGGTGGCGCCGGCGCAGCACGAGCTGGCTCCGGTCTACGCCACGGCGAATATCGCGGTGGACCACAACCAGCTTGTGATGGAGACTATGAAACGGATCGCCTATCATCACGATCTGAGATGTCTTTTGCATGAGAAACCTTATGCCGGTGTGAACGGCTCCGGGAAGCACAACAACTGGTCCATCACCACGGACAGCGGCGTCAACCTGCTTGACCCGGGCGACACGCCGAACAAGAATATCCGCTTCCTGCTGGTGCTGGCCTGCATGATGAAGGCGGTGGATACGCACGCCGATCTGCTGCGCCAGAGCGCGGCGGATGTGGGGAACGATCACAGACTGGGGGCGAACGAAGCGCCTCCCGCTATCATTTCCATCTTCCTCGGGGAACAGCTGGAGGATGTGGTGAAACAGCTGATCGAGACCGGCGACGCGGCGAAACTGAAGGAGGGCGGCAAGCTGGAGACCGGCGTGTCCACACTGCCCGACTTTGAGAAGGACGCCACGGACAGGAACAGGACATCGCCCTTCGCCTTCACCGGCAACAAGTTTGAGTTCCGTATGGTGGGTTCCGCGGATTCCATCGCAAGTCCTAACACGACGTTAAATGCGATCGTGGCGGAAGCCTTCTGTGAGGCGGCCGACAGGCTGGAGAAAGTGGAAGACTTTGATATGGCGGTACATAACCTGATCAAGGAGTATATGACCAGGCATCAGAGGATCGTCTTCAACGGCAACGGCTACGCCGAGGAATGGGTGGAGGAGGCGGCGAAGCGCGGCCTGCCCAACATTAAATCCATGATCGAGGCAGCGTCCACGCTGACCACGGACAAGGCGGTTGCGCTGTTTGAGCGGTTCGGCATCTTCAACAGAGCGGAGCTTAAATCCCGTGAAGAGATCATCTATGAGACCTACGCGAAGACCATCAATATCGAGGCGCTGACCATGATCGATATGGCGGGCAAAAAGATTATCCCTGCGGTCATGAAGTACACCAGAAGTCTTGCAGACACCGTGAACGCGGTGAAAGCGGCGGGGGCGGACGCCTCCGTGCAGGCGGATGTACTGCAGTCCGTATGTGAAAAACTCTCCGCCATGCAGAGGGCGCTCAGAAAGCTGGAGAAGGCGGAAGCGGAAGCCGGTGCCATGGAGGACGCAAAGGAGCAGGCCTTCTTCTACAAGGATGTGGTGAAGGAAGTGATGCAGGAGTTACGAGATCCCGCCGACGAGCTGGAGATGATCGTGGATAAGGATATCTGGCCTATTCCGACCTACGGAGAACTGATGTTTGAAGTATAAGAAATATAGAACGGCAGTTTTTGGCTTGTTTTACGACATTTTCTACCTTTTAGGCACTTGACAGATATTTTGGCTTTGCTATAATGAAGGAAAGGAAGCGGAGGATTGCAGGCATATGAAAGGCAGTTTGGAACGCAAACTTGATGGCCTGACAGATTATTATTTGGTAGTCTGTCTGTTTTTGTCCCTCTTTACTATGACCTGGGTCGGCGTCGGGAATATTGTGGTTGCCAGTCTGCTGGGGCTTCTCCTCTGTATCGTCGGGCTGATGCAGCAGTTCGCGAGGGTGGATATGTGGGCCTTTGCGTTTCTGGCGGGGTATCAGCTGATGAGTATGGCTTCCTCTTTCGCCGCACACGGCAATATTGTGGATGGTTATGCCTCAACTCAGATGGTGTATCTGCCGATATACTTAATAATGGGATGCCTTTCCGTGAAGGAGACGAAACTGCTTCGCAGACTCTGTGTTCTCTGGACGGCGATGACGGCGGCGGCGGGATGCCTGCAGTTTGTCTACAGCACCGTGATTTTGGGGCGGGCATGGAGGCTCAGCGGTTTTCTGGGCAATCCGAACGCCATGGGGATATTTCTGGTACTGGGCTGGATCGCACTGCTTCAATGCAGGAGGGATCCGGCGGAGGGAAAACTGGAGAAATATCTGCCGGCTCTGGAGCCCATTTTGTTGGCGGCACTGGCGCTGACATTGTCCATAGGCAGTTTTCTGGCGATGGCCGCCGGGATATTTGTACTGTTTCTGCTGGAAAGGAAGAACACGGACTGGAGAGGAGCATTTTTCTACGTCTGCGGACTGTTGAGTAAAGCGAGCCTTGGAATCGGTACCGGCCTTCTGCTCTATCTGGCGGGGGCGAGGACGGATGAACCCTGGATTTGTATCCTTCCGTTGCTGTACATAGCGGCGCTGGCGGTATACTGGGAGAAGTTTGAAGCGTTTCTGAAGGCTTATCCGGTTATTCCGGTCGGTGTTTCCGTGATGGGGATACTGGTGGCTGGGGGGGTTGTAATCGTGAGACCCAGCTCGGCGGCGACTTTTGTGGAACGTCTGGCGATGATGCGAAACGGTTTGAGCTATATCGGCGTAAATCCGCTGTTGGGGGTGGGCCCCTATCAGTGGAGAATGCTGAATCTGCAGGACGGCGATACCTATTTTAACACATGGCATATCCACAACATCCTGATCCATGTGGCAGTGGAGATGGGGCTTGTAGCGGCGGCGTTTCTTCTGGCAGCCGCAGTGAGGAGTTTGAAAAAAGAGAAAAAAGCCGCCCAGAAAGCGGAACTTGCGGCGTTTTTCTTTCATAATATGATAGATACCGGTTTCTTTTATCTGGGAATTACCAGTCTGCTGATGCTGACGGCATGCGAACCGGGGATCAAGGGAAGAAAATTATCCGGCAGTGCGCTGAGATGGCTGTTCGGCGCTCTCGCTGTGATTCATATATATGATCTTATCAAATGGTTCTTTAACGGTTAAGAAAAAAAGACGGAGGGGAGCGGATATGTGAGAAAAAAAGAAAAAATCGGAGAAAACGAATTTTTCAGCATATGGCTTCTTCTGGCAGGATTTGGTGCTATAACAACGCTGGTGCTCATAATGTGTATCAGCAGCGCCGGCAAAATCCCGGACAATGTGGGAAGGGTACTGACGGAGGAGGAGCAGGAGGCAGTAGTCGGCAGAAACAGTGCGCTGGCTGAGTATGTTTATCTTTCTCCCAATGCTGATTTTCCCCGTGAGGGAACCATAACAAAAATTACGATTCATCATATGGCGGGCGATCTGGAACTGGAGGAAGTGGGAAAGCGTTTCTCCGACAGGGACAGAAGGACTTCCGCCAACTACGCCATCGACAGCAGTGGGAAAGTGGCGCTGTACGTGGAGGAGGCCAACAGGGCCTGGACATCCAGCAGCAAGGAAAATGACAGTCAGGCGGTGACCATCGAGGTGGCGAACGATGAGGTCGGCGGTCAGTGGCATGTAGGGGATGAGTCCTACGAGAAACTGATCGAACTTTGTACAGATATCTGCCGAAGGAACGGGATCGAGGAACTCCGTTATACGGGGGACGAGAGCGGGAATCTGACGCTCCACAAGATGTTCGCCGACACGGAATGTCCGGGACCTTATCTGGAGAGCAGAGTAGAAGAAATTGTTCAGACGGTAAATCAAAAATTAAAGCAAGAGGAATGATGAGTGTTATTTGCTGAAAGGAGGTTTTAAAGTGAGTCTGAGAAGGAACTTAAAAACTTATTTGATTGCAGCGGTGTTGCTGCTGATGGGGGGATTGGCTGTTGGAACGGTGGCGACAGCGAGTCAGCCGTCCTCTTATCTGGGGATAAGGAAGTATTGGGAGATTCCCGATGATGTGAAGACGCTGATAAAGGATCAGGATATTACGGTTATTTTTGAAATCGACTATTATAATCTGGACGGAAATGGAAATTATACAACAGAAAAACCATACACCGAGACCGTGTATATGAAGTATAATGCGCAAAGCGATATATGGTTCATCCAAAAGAAATTTGATGGTATGATCGAGGTCGTGGCGGTGAGGGAAATCACCGAAGGCGGAAACCAGGGTGATGTAACCATACCTGGTATTGAAAAGCTGGGAGAGTATTTGCTGACTGGAATCGAGGAAGAGTGGGAGGAAGGCAAAAAAGATTACCAGTGTGGTGATGAGATACCTATTTCGTGGGGGTTCAGTGATCTTCTTGTTTTGGAAAAAAAGGATATTGCAGATGGAGACAACACGGAGTATCAGTATAAAATTACCAGTGACAAATCCTCTGCGACCGGATTTGCTGATAAGACAGTGACATTGTCAAAAGAGCGCCCGAGAGCGGTAGTTCAGGTGCTCGGGTTAAAGGATAATACTGTTAATTATAAAGTGGAGGAGATAGGAGGAAGTAACGTTACCCTTAAAATCAGCGAGGAGAATATACCGGGCGATGTCATAGAAGATGGCGTTTTTATGCCTGGCGGTTCTGCAATTACGGTGCATGCCCCTGGAAGCGTGGGGGATAATGAGACGTATGAGTTTTATATTTACAGCGTGAAAAGTTGGGGAGACAGTTATGAAGGTTGGCTCTCGATTGCTTCCGGTGAGAGCAAAACACATTATACCGGCAGTTGGAGTAGCGATGCAGTCTATAAAGTAGTACTGGATAAAGTGGTGAAAAAAGAGACTGCTGAACGTGCAGTGCCGGTGGCGAATGATGAGCCTGATTCAGAAAAAGCGGAAGATGCGGGTCTGACAGAGGAAGAAGAACCGGCAGCACCGGATGATACCGGAACTGCCGGCAGTGAGGAAAAGCCTTCCGAAGAAACATCCGAGGGGGAAAATAAGGATGAGACAGCACCTGAAGGGGATGCCGGAACAACTGAAATTGCGGATGGAACCGTGCCTCTGACGAATGGGGAATCTGTAGAAAAAACGGCGGAGGATGAGAATAAAGATGTATCCGCAGCAGATCCCGCAGAGGATGAAAATAAGGATATGCCTGCAACGGATCCTACAGAGGATAAAGAGGAGGAGCCTGCAGATACACCCAGCGAGGATGAGAACAAGGAAAAAGATACATCTGGAGAAGATGTATCTGGGGAAGAAGAGCTTCCCGTGAATGACAATGCGGAAGAAGAAATTATGCTTTTGGCGGAAGAACCTGCAGAAGGAGCAGCGTTCACTGTTGATTACAGCTGTGAAATCACGGGTGCGTATATTAATAAGCTTAATATCGTGAAACGTCCGAATATGAAAGTCAGTATCAAAGCAGAGGGAAGTGGCGCAGGAAGTACAGCGAATTCCTGGAGCTATAAGATTTTCCGTGACGATGCTGAGATAGGAGTGATATCAGTCGGTGCAGAGAAGACGCTGGCCGCAGCATTGCAGGAGGCGGGTCTTGGCGATTTGGCTGATGGTGAATATTCTATACAGCCGGCAGGCGGATGTACAATAACGTACTATAACCCGGGCGTAAGGTTTACTAATATTTATAAGATACCAAAGATTGGCGCTTACAATGTTGTGCATGAGTACTATGAAGATGAAGCGATGACAAAGCTTGATGGGAAAAGCGCGATTTCGATCAAAGAAGATAATTTGGATAAGGAAGTCACGGGAAAAGAAGTCGATAAAGTGCTGAAGTTTGGGGATTACACATATAAATATAAGGCAGAAGCTTACGGCACCGGTGACAGAAAGGAAGGTTCTGAGGAAGAATCGCCGGATGACAGTGAAGATGCCAGCATGGCGGCAGAGAGGCAAAGTGAGACGGAGGGGGATAACGTTCCGGATAAGAACGGATGGAAACCAGTAGATGAGTATGAAGAGGATCCGGAAAAAGGAAATGCAGTTGTTAAAGAGGACGGATCCGAGGTTATCATTCTGAAATATGTTCGTGAGACGGAACCGGAAGATCCAAAGGAAGATCCAAAGGAAGATCCGAAAGATCCAAAGGATCCGGATGATCCCGACGAGCCCGATCTGCCGGATCCCAACGATCCTGAAAGCCCTCCAACCGTAACGATCACGGATGACGATGTTCCCCGGACTTATGTGAGAGTCTGGGATCCCCAGAAGGAAGAGTGGGTATATCTTCCGGAGGATGAAGTTCCGCTTGCAGGGAGAACATCCGCGAAGACTGCGGACGGTATGGCACCTGTGTTCTGGATGTTTATGACAGGACTGTCGGTTGCGGGAGTGGGAGCGTTCCGTTACAGCAAGAAGAAAAAAGAGGAGTAGAAAACTCTGAAAATCAGAAGATAAAGAAGTAGATCATAATAACCGGTCGGTATCACAGGAAAGTGATGCCGGCCGGTTTTTAAACGGAGCGATCAATAAACAGATAAATTTAAATGCCCATTGCCAAATGCTGCTATTTGTAGTAGTATATAGACACGTATCTGGGAACTTCTGATGTTTCTGATAATTCTTGTCACATTCGTGAAATCAAAAGACTCCCTTATATGAAAAAAGAATAAAGGGAGGAAAGACATGGGTAAAGCAGATATCTATGAGAGTGATTATCTGGAAAATCCGGAAATTTTTGCAGATCTGGTGAACGGAATCCTGTATGAGGGAGAGCGGGTTGTGAAGCCACAGGATTTGAGCGAGCAGGACGGAGAGTATGGCCTATGACAAACAATGGCGGAGATTGAAAAACGATCTGGAAAGAGCGCGGAGAGAAGGGCCGCAATCCGGGAACGAGTCGGCGGGATTGACACAGGATGAATTTATTTCCAGCATGCGAAAGAGCGACAAATTTACTCCTGTTATTACAATCGTGGTATATTATGGAAAAGAAAAACCATGGGATGGCGCAAAGGAACTATATGAACTGCTGAATGTGGCCGGGAATGAGGATAGAATTTTTCCGTTTATATCGAACTATCGACTGAACCTCTTTGATTACCACGATTATGACAGCTTTGAACAATTCCGCTCTGAATTACAGTATGTCTTTGAATTCCTGAGATATTCTGGTGAGAAAGAGAATTTGAGAAGGGAGAGTACAGCATGTGTAAAGCATTTGAGGATATGAAAGAAGAGGGGAAAATTGAGGGAAGAACAGAAGAACGTGAGAAAGGGATTCAAAGTCTTTTGCGCACTGTGAAAGAATTGAGTGGTTCCAGAGAGCAGGGTATCAATGCGCTGATAAAAGAGTATAAGCTCAGCAAAGAATGTGCTGCGGAAAAAGCTGCATTGTACTGGCAGGTCTGACCTGAAATGGTATGTAATATCAGGAAAAGTATGATCATCGAATTTGAGATATATCGTAGGGAATAAATATGGAGATACAAAACAGATTTATCGGTATTGATGGCCTGAGAGCACTTTTTTGTACAGGTTTAGTATTTTATCATATCAACGAAGTATTTCACTCAGCGTTTTATGCGTTGCTCTGGCCGGTATATCAATATGGCGGTTATTTTGGAAACTACATATTTTTTATGGTGAGCGGTTTCTTAGTGGCTTTTTTCTATAAAGAACGAGTGATCGATCAGACAATAACTTTTTCTCAATATATATCCAAACGCATATGCAAGTGGCTTCCCATGTATTTATTGACAAATGTTATGATGATGCTTTATCTATGCTTTAAGGATAGAGCTCAACTTTTCGATATTAAGAAATTTCTCACCACTGCTTTGATTTTGCCAAGCGGATGGTTTTCGCAGGACACTCCCTATAACCAACCTTTATGGTTTGTAAGCGTTTTGATGATATGTTATATCTTATATTACGTGATTGGAAAACTTTCACATCGTTTTTCTGCCGTCTATATGCCGTTATGTATTTTTCTGGTTTTCTGGGGGATGATCCTGGAAGTAAAGGCGTGGAACATTCCTTTTCATTACCGCATTTGCGGCGAAGGATATATGAATTTTTTCCTGGGGGTGATTCTGGCGGAGATTATAAGGAATCCCAAAGTCACCAGGAAGTATGTATTAACGTTTCATATTGTCAGTTTGGGATTGATTGCTGCAGTTGTATTCGTATTTAAAATGCTGCCTGTCGATATGCGATGGATTATTACGCTGATATGCAGTAATCTGATCGGCATAGCGGTTTATGAAAAGCATATTGTTAAACTATTGTCGCTTCGGATCATACAGAGGATCGGGCAATGCGGTTTATCTGTCTATATGTGGCATGTTCCTCTTGCTCGCTGGTTCCGCTATATAGAAAGTTCATTTAACCTGTCGTTTATCGATGACCGAATCAATATGATAATCTATTTGGTCCTTCTTTTTGGGGTGGCGCAGGTTTCTTATCGTTGGCTGGAAAGTGTTCCGGGGAAAGGGTCTGCTGGTATTAGGGATATATGAAAGAAGAATGTGATAAAAATTTAAAAAAAGTACTTGCATTTCTGAGAACAATCCTGTATAATACCTAAAGTAAGTTAAAGGGCTATCGCCAAACGGTAAGGCAACGGACTCTGACTCCGTCATTTCAAGGTTCGAATCCTTGTAGCCCTGCGAAGCAGGGGTTGACCTGCTAGTGAAGCTTCGGGAGAAACACTTCCGGAGCTTTTCGTTTATCCGAAAAATTTCTTGAACAGGAAGAAAAATTAAGTATATAATGAGGGGGGAGAAATGCTATGTATGTTTTTGACGCGAGAATCAGATACAGTGAAGCGGACTGTGAAAATAAACTGACGCTGGAAGGGCTCCTGAATTACTTTCAGGACTGCTCCACTTTTCAGTCGGAGGATCTCGGCCTGGGCGTGAAATATCTGATGGAACTGGGACAGGTGTGGGCGCTCAGCTCCTGGCAGATCGATGTGGAGAGATATCCTGAGATCGGAGAGCGGGTAAAGGTGGGGACTCTGCCTTATGATTTTAAGGGATTTATCGGGTTTCGTAATTTCTGGATGGAAGATAAGGAGGGAAGGCGGATCGCGGCGGCGAACTCTGTCTGGACGCTTCTTGATCTGAAATCGGGAAGACCGATGAGACCATCGCAGGAGATGATAGATGGCTATCGGGTTGAGGCGAGACTTGATATGGAGTATCTTCCGAGGAAGATAGCCATACCGGAAGGAG
This sequence comes from bacterium 1XD8-76, assembly GCA_003611955.1. Classification (GTDB taxonomy): domain Bacteria; phylum Bacillota; class Clostridia; order Lachnospirales; family Lachnospiraceae; genus 1XD8-76. The sequence continues at coordinate 86,107 of RAZE01000001.1, read as the reverse complement.
GAGAGGCGGGGACAGAGCTTGTGATCACGCGCCACCACCTTGATACGAACTACCATGTCAACAACGGGCAGTATGTAAAGATAGCGCTGGAGTATCCGGAGGAGGATTTCGAGGTTCGGCGGCTTCGGGCGGAGTATAAGAAGCAGGCGTATCTTGGCGATGTATTTTGTCCGGTGGTTTACAGGAGAGAGAGAAGTTATGTGATAAGCCTGAATGATCGGAAGGGCGAACCTTATGCGGTGGTGGAACTGACCGGGAAAAGAAAATAACAGAGAAAGGATTTACGGCTCAGGGGGCAGGCGAAGGGATCGATCTGCCGGAGTCAGGTGCGAGGGATGATAGAATTAGGGAAACGGCAAAAGCTGGCGATTGTGAAAGAGGTGGATTTCGGCGTCTATCTGGGGGATGAAAAAGAAAAAGTTCTTCTGCCGGGGAAGCAGGTGCCGGAGGGGGCAAAGAAGGGGGACGAACTGGAGGTCTTTATTTACAGAGATTCCTCCGACCGGCTTATCGCGACGACTAACATGCCCAAATTGAGGCTGGGGGAGGTGGCCCTCTTAAAGGTGTCGGATGTGACGAAGATAGGCGCATTTCTGGACTGGGGACTTGAGAAAGAGCTTCTGCTGCCGTTCCGGGAACAGACATACCGCGTGAAACCCGGGGAGGACTGTCTGGCGGCATTGTATATAGATAAGAGCGGAAGATTATGCGCCACCATGAAGCTCTATCACTACCTGAAGTCGGACAGCCCGTATCACAGAGAGGATACGGTGACGGGGCGCATTTATGAGATCAGCGGCAACTTTGGTACGTTTGTGGCTGTGGACGACAGATATTCCGCACTGATTCCCAAAAAACAGATGTATGGGGAGAAGGAATTTCAGGTGGGAGAAGTGATTACTGCGCGGGTCACGGAAGTGAAGGAGGATGGCAAGCTGGATCTTTCCGTGCGGAAGAAAGCGTATCTCCAGATCGATGAGGACGCGGAAAAACTGATGAAGATCATAGAAAGATCTGACGGCGTACTGCCTTTCTCGGATAAGGCGGATCCCGAGGTGATTCGCAGGGAGACAGGTATGAGCAAAAATGAGTTTAAACGCGCAGCGGGCCGTCTGTACAAAGAACATCGTATTGAAATTGGTGAAAAAGTTATCCGCAAAACGAAGTAAACTATACATTATTGCCAAGTGGAAAAATTGTTTTTGAAAAAAATAAGAAAAAAAGAGAGAAAACGTTTTCCAACTATTGCATTTTGGAAAAAATTGAGTAAAATCAATCTTGTAAACAGAAATGATTGATTTTGGTTCCTGCAAAGACACGCAGGGAGAAAGGAGTACGAAATGAAAGTACAGAACATTAAGGACATCGAAAAGTTTTTCAAGGTAGTTGATGGCTGCGCAGGCAAGGTGGAGCTGGTTACAGGTGAGGGAGACAGATTAAATCTGAAATCCAAACTGTCCCAGTATGTATCCATGGCAAACATCTTCTCCAACGGTGAGATCCCTGAGCTGGAGATCATCGCATATGAGGCGGAAGATATCGGTAAACTTGTAAACTTCATGATGGAGAATGACTAACATAAATGAACAGTAGAAGGATCGGAGTTACTTTCCTGCTTCAGATGCTATGCTCCTTTTTGCTGATATTTGGTATAACGGTATATTATATGAGCAATCCGGCGGGAAGGAATTTAGGGATAGTAGAAAATTTGATAGTGTCGCAATCTGTGAATGTCCTGCCCCTGGCGTTCATGCTGCTGATCGGGCGCAGAAAGTTCAGGGATGAAAAAGTTTTCAGGGATATATTGGGGTTTCGGCGTATAAAAATATCTACGGCTCTTATGACAGTCCTTTATACATTTTTACTGATGCCATTGACAACGCTGGCCAATGCGATATCCATGATATTCGTGGATAATACAGTAGCAAATCTTTCGGGGGACATTTTGAATGTCCCCTTTGTTGTCATGTTTACGATCATGGCGGTTTTCGGACCGTTTTGCGAGGAAGTAGTCTTTCGGGGAGCGTTCTTCAGGGGATTTCGGAAGACCGGCAATATTTTCGGAGCCATTGTAATATCCGGGATATTGTTTGCTCTGATGCATATGAATCTCAATCAGGCGGCGTATGCGCTGCTTCTGGGAACTATGATGGCGCTGCTTGCGGAGGCGGCCGGATCTACCTGGGCTCCGTTTATCGTACATTTCATTTTTAACGGACAGAGCGTGTGTCTGCTGTTTCTGGAGGATAAATTAGTTCCGGAGCTTATGGAAGAAGAGCTGGAGAGCTTTGGCGGAAGCGAGCTGATGTTTGCGATAGCGGTCTACCTGCTGCTTGCGGTGGTATGTACCTCGATCGCCTTCTGTGTGGTGACCTGGATCGCCTCCAACGAGGGGAAACAGAACTTTCTGCGGACGATCTGGGCGTCGAGAAAAAACCGGGGCGGGAGGCTGTGGAGCGTGTGCCTGGCGATAGGCGTGGCTCTGGCGCTTGTCTATATCGGGATAGAGACGGCGGCTCAGATTTTGATGTAAAGTTTCTCTATGAGTCTGTTGTAGCCCGTATATTTTTTCAACAGTTCGATCAGAACGGAAATCCCCAGGGAGAGAAGGAGAAGCAGGGGCAGTATTGTCCAGGTGCTCCCGAAGGAGTAGATAAAATCGGGATAGAAATAATAGTAGATAAAAGTATGTACCAGGAAGATATTGGCGGAATGCTTTCCCAGAAATTCCAGACACAGGTTAAGCCCCGGGACAGAGGCGATGAATTCGTAGACCATGTACGGGATCGCGAATACAAACAGATAGCTGAACTCCAGGGCGGTGTACTTGCTGAGAAGGTAGGACAGATACAGCAGAGACAGACAGGCGATAAATTTGCCTGTCTTTATTGTTTTATTTCCGGAGTGCCAGTCTCTCCATTTCTCAAACCAGTCTTCGTAGGCGAAAGCGCATCCCAGAAAAACCGTCGGCAGATAACACCAGAATTCCACCCGCATATTGGGGATAGCGAGGGACAGCATACAGGCGGCGGGCAGCAGAAGATACCGAAACTTTTCGTAGGCCTTGTACACGAAGGGCATCACTGCGATCAGCAGAACGGCGTAGGACAGATACCACCAGGTGACGTTCAGGGGAACGATGCCCATATACGCGGCAAGCCCCAGGCCATCGATGCACATACTGAGCAGAATATGGGCGGGATCCATGTCGGCTTCGGCGTAAAAGAGAGCGATGGACTCCCGCATCACGAACTGTTTGTACAGAACCGCCGCGACATAGATGATGATGACGACGGATTCCAGTTTGAGAAGCCGCCTGGCTACGGCGGATATGTTTTCCGCGGCGGTCTGCGGATTTTTGCTCTTCAGGGTCCGTGTGATGCCGAAAGCGGTGAGAAAAGAAAAGCCGGCGACGCAGATCTTAAAAAAGGTGATGATCTGGGTCACCAGAACAGGATTTGAAATCAGGGTCTTCACCTGGTAGAGCGACATCATATCCGGGGAAAAAGCGTGATGCGCCAGCATGAGGAGTATCAGTATCCCCTTGGTTATCGTCGAGTGTTTTCTGGAAAACATTTCTATTCCTCCATGGCAGGAACGAAAAACAGACAGAACATAGAATATCCTGTCTGTCTTCGTTTACCGCAACTATATGCGGACGTCAAACTGACTTCCGATGTAAGGATTGACGGAAAGTTCCATCTGTGCAGTCGGGACAGATGCGATCATCTGAGCTAACTGCGAACCCTGTACATTAGCGGTATCCATCGTCTTATCCAGCATCTTCATTCCCCAGTCGGTCTGAAGATTGGACATAGACATAACAGTTGACAAGCCGGCAATATCCATATGACATCTCTCCTTTATACGCATATGTTTAGTATAATACCAGTATAGAGGTAAGGCGGATTTTTGTCAATCTTGATAAAACGGTCAGCATCTGGTATACTGGACATGTATAGACGTGAAAAAACAGGGGAGAGTTTTTTCGTGGAAGGAGCCGTATGCAGAAAATTAATATATTGGGGATGAATCTGACGGATTACTCTGTGCGGGAGGCAGTCGGTATTACCGATCGTTTTCTGGGGAGCGGTTCTCTGAATACGATTCTTTTTATTTCCGCAAAGATTCTGGTGGGGGTCGGAGTCTCTGAGGAACAGCAGGCATGGATGGCGGATGCGGATCTGATCGTCTGGACCGATGCGGAGATCGTAAAGCAGGCTGGCATCAGGACAAAGGACCGCATTCATGAGGTGGAGGACCAGAGTTATATCAGGGAAGTTTTGAAACGCCTCGGGAGAGGAAAGAAATCTTTGTATCTGCTCGCGGAGTCGGAGGAGAAACTTGAGGAACTGGAAGCGGATTTGAAGGGGGTCCGTGAAGGCCTGAATATTATCGGCAGGAGTGTAGCCGACGGCATCGTTCAGGAGGAGTGGGACGACATCGCGAACCGGGTGAATGAGCTTGCGCCGGTGGCAGTGATATCCAGAATGGGATTTGAACATCAGATGCGGATGATGGAGGGGATGAAAAGGATCCTGAACGCGGAGATATGGCTTGCGCTGGACCATCGTGTGTTGTCGGGAGGAGAGAAAGAACCCTTTTTAAAGAAGCTGTTGAGTAAGTGGTATCACCTCCTGTTTCAGAAGCAACTGTCGGAATATCAGGGGGCGAACAGACAGGATGAAAAAAAGTAGGACGGTCCATTTTGGCCGTCTTTTTTGTTTGTGTAGGTTTACTATTATGAAAAATATACAAATTTTGGAATATCCGTTAAAAAACAGACAAAAAATATTTGAAAAGAGGTAGATTTATTTGTGCATTTGTTTTAAAATAGGAAATAGGTTGCAGGAAAAGCCTTTTATGGGGTGGAAATATATTGTTAAAAATGTATAAAGCAGGAGGGAAGGGAACGGATGATTTCAAATCAGATTTTGCAGAATACGATCGAAGGATTAAAAGCCATTGCCAGAGTGGAACTTTGCATTATGGATACCGACGGCAAGGAAGTGGCCGCGACGGTGAATATGTATGAATGTGAAAGGCCTGCGATGGAGTTTGCGCAGTCTCCGGCGGACTCACAGGAGATCCAGGGCTATCAGTACTTTAAGATCTACGATGAGCAGCAGCTGGAGTACATACTGATCGCGGGCGGTTCCGGGGAAGACGTCTATATGGTGGGCAAGATGGTGGCCTTCCAGATCCAGAATCTGCTGGTGGCGTACAAGGAGCGTTTTGACAAGGACAACTTTATAAAGAACCTGCTGTTGGATAATCTGCTTCTGGTAGATATCTACAGCCGCGCAAAGAAACTGCATATTCAGGCGGACGTGCGCCGCGTGGTGATGATCATCGAGACGGACAGCACGAAAGACTGCAATGTGCTGGAGATCGTTCGAGGCGGCAATACAAATGCCAGAGACTTTGTCACGGCGGTGGACGAGAATAACGTGATCGTGGTGAGGGACCTGAGCGAGGGCGATTCCCCGATAGAGATAGACAAGGGCGCAAAGGCGCTGGAAAGCTTTCTGGTGAAGGAAGGCATGAGGAATGTCCGGGTGTCTTACGGTACGGTCGTAAAGGAGATCAAGGATGTGAGCCGTTCCTATAAGGAGGCGCGGATGGCTCTGGATGTGGGAAAAATATTTTTCAGCGACAGGAATGTGGTGGCCTACAGTGAACTCGGCATCGGGCGTCTGATCTATCAGCTTCCGATCCCCCTCTGCAAGATGTTTATCAGGGAGATTTTCGGCGGAAAGAGCCCGGACGATTTTGATGATGAGACGCTTACTACGATCAACAAGTTTTTTGAGAACAGTCTGAACGTATCGGAGACTTCCAGGCAGCTCTTTATCCACAGGAATACGCTGGTTTACAGACTGGATAAGCTGCAGAAGGCGACGGGGCTGGACCTGCGTGTATTTGAGGACGCGATCACGTTCAAGATGGCGCTGATGGTTGTAAAGTACATGAAATACATGGAGACGCTTGAGTACTAAAGGAAAGGGATACTATAGTGGCGGAAAAAGCAGTAAGAAGGAAACGAAAGAAAAAGAGCGGTGATCGGGACATTATCGTGCTGGATCACGTGAGCAAATCTTATGAGACGGGTTCGCCGGCTTTGAACGACATCAATCTGCGGATCAGGCGGGGGGAATTTGTCTTTATCGTGGGGGACAGCGGCTCGGGTAAATCGACGATGATCAAGCTGCTGCTCAGGGAGCTGACGGCGACAGAGGGGAATGTGAAGGTTCTGGGATATGATCTGAATCGGATCAGGCATCGAAAGATACCGGAATTTCGGCGCAATATCGGTATCGTGTTTCAGGATTTCCGCCTGCTGAAGGACAGAAACGTCTATGAGAACGTGGCCTTTGCGCAGAGGATCGTGCTGACACCCACAAAGCAGATGCGGAAAAATGTACCTGCCGTGCTCGCCGCGGTGGGGCTTGCCGGAAAATATAAGGCGAGGCCGAAACAGCTCTCGGGCGGTGAGCAGCAGAGGGTGGCGCTGGCCAGGGCGCTGGTGAATGAACCGACGCTGCTTTTGTGCGATGAGCCCACCGGAAATCTGGATCCGAAGAACTCCTGGGAAATTATGAATATGCTCGATGAGATCAACAAGTCCGGGACGACGGTGGTTGTGGTCACGCACAACAAGGAGATCGTAAACCAGATGGAAAAGCGCGTGGTGACGCTGAAAAAGGGCGTGATCGTGAGCGACGAGGAGAAGGGAGCGTATATCGATGAGGATTAGTACATTTTTTTATACGATCAGACAGGGCTTCCGAAATATCTTTCGCAATAAACTCTTTTCTCTTGCTTCCATAGCGACGATAACCGCCTGCCTGTTTATGTTCGGCATTTTCTATTCGGTGGTGGTGAATCTGCAGAGCATGGTGAAAAATGCGGAGGAGGGAGTCTGCGTCACGGTGTTTTTCGAGAATGGCACGGAGGATGCGGTTATTCAGGAGATCGGGCAGAAGATCTCAGGAAGAATGGAAGTCTCCAATGTGGAGTATATCTCCGCAGACCAGGCATGGGAGGACTGGCTGGCGGGCTATCCCCCGGAGTATGCGGAAGGATTTACGGAGAATCCGCTGGCAAACTGCGCGAATTACAGAGTGTATTTGAGCGATGTCTCCATGCAGGATTCTCTGGTGACTTATCTGGAGTCCATGCCGGAAGTCAGAAAGATAAATCGCTCCCAGCTGACGGCAGATGTACTGTCGGGTTTTAATTCCCTTCTGGGATATGTGTCCATCGGTCTGATCGCGATCCTGCTGGGCGTATCGGTCTTTCTGATCAGCAATACCGTGACCATCGGCATCAATGTGCGGAGAGAAGAGATCACGATCATGAAATACATCGGCGCTACGGACTTTTTTGTGAGGTTCCCTTTCGTGGTGGAGGGGATCCTGATCGGACTGGTAGGGGCGGGAATCCCACTGGCGATCATCTATGTTGTGTATAATAAGGCCGTGACTTATGTGCTGGAGCGGTTTTCGATACTGACCAATCTGCTGGCGTTTTTGCCGGTGTCGGAGATCTATCACATATTGTTGCCGCTGTCCTTGGGCATCGGCGTGGGAATCGGTTTCCTGGGAAGTTTTATCACGGTGAGGAAGCATCTCAGGGTATAATTTGGTTCGGGTATCTGTACGGCAGAGGTAAGGAATGAAAAAGAACGGACATATGAAAAAGTGCATGGGTATCCTGCTGCTCTCGGCGGTGGTACTTTCGCAGACAGGGGCGGCAAAAGCCGTCTCCCTTTCTTCTATCACCTCCGAGAGCATACGGGAAAAGGAGGGGCAGATTTCAGAGGCGCAGAGTGAAAAGCAGCAGCTGCAGTCCGCTCTGACGGATATCAAGGCGTTGAAAGAACAGCTGGAGGGAGAGAAGGCGAGCCTGGAAAGCTATGTGGTGGCACTGGACAGCAATCTGGAGGAGATCCAGCAAAAGATTGCCGAACTGAACGGTCTGATCGAGGAGAAGGAAGAGGAGATTCGGGAGACGGAGGAGGAGCTGGAGGCTGCCACGCTGAAACAGGAAGAGCAGTATGCCGCTATGAAACAGCGGATCCAGATGATGTACGAGCAAAATGACGATTATTACCTGGAGACGATACTGAGTGCAGAATCTTTTGGAGATATTCTGAATAAACTGGATTATATCCAGATGGTTGTGGATTACGATGACCAGAAGCTGGAAGAGTACATTTTGATCCGCGAGTACGTTGAAGTCTGCAAGGAAGAACTGGATGCGGAGAAGGAAGTGCTGGATGAGGCGAAAATCGGTGTGGAGAAGGAGGAAGCTTCTCTGGCGCAGCTGATTTCCGCCAAGGAGACGGAGATCGTCGTAAAACAGGGGGATATCAACAATAAAGCGGCGGCGATCGCCGAGTATGAGGCGGATATCAAGGCGCAGAACGAGATCATCGCCTCGCTGGAGGCGGCGGTGGCCGAGGAGCGGAAGCGGATAGCGGAGGAGAGCGGACGAAAACTGACGTACGACGGCGGTATGTTTGCGTTTCCGGCGCCTTCCATGACGAGAATTTCCGATGAATACGGAAACAGGATGCACCCCATCCTCGGTGTGGAACAGTTCCATAACGGTGTGGATATGGCGGCACCCAACGGCAGTCCGATTCTGGCGGCCTACGACGGGGAAGTGGTGGCAGCGGCGTACAGCGGCAGCATGGGCAATTATATCATGATCGATCACGGGGACAGCCTCTATACGATCTATATGCATGCGTCCGCGCTCTATGTATCGAAGGGGGATCTTGTGGCAAAGGGGCAGAAGATCGCGGCGGTGGGATCCACCGGGAGATCGACCGGTCCGCATCTGCATTTCAGTGTGCGGAAGAACGGAAGCTATGTGAGTCCCTGGGGATATCTGGGATAACTTTTTGTCAAAAAGAAGTAAGAAAAAGGTGGCGTATCAATTTTGAGGTTAAAGGTAGAAAAATCAAACGGTTACGGTCTCGGCGTGCTGACCGGCGTATTGGCGGCAGTGCTTATCTTTTGCGGCGCGTGGACGGGGAAAAGTCTGTATGAAAACAGAAGGGTGAAGGAGACTTCCGTCTCGGAGGACGGTGCGGAATCTGTCGTAAACAGTGAAACGCTCAGCAAAATGGCTGCGATCGAGGAGACGATAAACAGGAATTTTTATTTGAAAGATATGACGGAGGAAGAGCTGCAGACCGGTATCTACAATGGTATGGTGGAAGCGCTGGATGACAAATACGCTGCGTACTATACGGCGGAAGAATTGATGGCTCAGCTGGAAAAGAATGAGGGGGTCTATTATGGTATAGGCGCCTATGTTATGATGGATGCGGAAACGCAGACGCCTTATATCAGCGGCGTGATCGAGGGAACTCCTGCGGAGGAAGCCGGGCTGCGGATGGGGGACATCATCTACGCGGTGGAGGGCACGGCGACTTTCCAGATGGCGCTGGAAGAGGTGACCGGATTGATCAAAGGGGAGGAGGGGACAGCTGTCACACTGACGATCGTGCGGGACGGAAAGGCGTTTGAGCAGGACGTGGTGCGGCGAAAAGTCAACAATCCTACCGTGTCATCCCGGATGCTGGATGAGGAGATCGGCTATATTGGCATTACCGAGTTCAAGGATATCACGGTGGACCAGTTTACGGAGGCTTACGCGGTCATAAGGGGGTCCGGCGCGAAGGCCCTTGTGCTGGATCTGCGGGGAAATCCCGGCGGGCTGCTGGATGCGGTAGTCAGCATCGGCCAGCAGATACTGCCTGAAGGTCTCATTGTCTATACGGAGGATAAGAGCGGAGAGCGGGTGGAATACACCTGCGATGGAAAAAGGGAAATACAGATGCCGATGGTAGTGCTTGTCAACGGAGGTTCTGCCAGCGCGGCGGAAGTGCTGACCGGAGCGATCAAAGACTACGGTGTGGGCACGGTCATGGGGACCACCACGTACGGTAAGGGGATCGTGCAGAAGATTATTGCGCTCTCGGACGGCTCGGCAGTGAAGCTTACCACCAGCGGTTACTTTACGCCGAAAGGAAATAATATCCACGGAAAGGGAATCGAACCGGATGTGGTGGTGGAATTTGACGCGGAGGCCTATTATGGGGATGAACAGATCGACAATCAGCTGGAGGCCGCGCAGGAGTACCTGAAGAAAAAACTGCATGGGTGAGCGGTGGAGCATATGTGATAAAAAAGAGGCTTTGGTTTTGCGGAAAATGCGCAAAACCAAAGCTTTTTTAACCTCCGAAAATCAATATCCTTCCGCCTGTTCATTTTTTACGAGCTTGATCATGCGGCTTGTGCCGAGACGGTCCGCGCCCAGTTCCATGAACTTTTCCGCATCTTCCATGGTGGAAATGCCGCCGGCCGCCTTGATCCTCACGCCCTCACCGACATGTTCGGAAAACAGCTTGACATCCTCAAAGGTTGCACCCGCTTTGGAGAAGCCGGTGGAAGTTTTGATATAATCTGCGCCGGCATTTGTCACAACGCGGCACATTTCGATCTTTTCCTCGTCTGTCAGCAGGCAGGTCTCGATGATGACCTTGAGGATCCTGTCGCCGCAGGCTGCTTTCAGCGTCCGGATCTCCTCCTCGATACTGTCATATTTACGGTCTTTCACCCAGCCGATGTTGATCACCATATCGATCTCGTCAGCCCCGTTTGCCAGAGCGTCTTTTGTCTCAAATTCTTTCGCAGCAGTGGTCATATAGCCGTTTGGAAAACCGATGACCGTGCAGACTGCCATTTTGTCCTGCACATACTCTTTCGCCTGCTTTACATAGCCCGGCGGAATACAGATGGACGCCGTTTTGTATGCGATCGCGTCATCGCAGATCTGGCGGATCTCTCCCCAGGTCGCATCCTGAAGAAGCAGGGTATGATCTACATGTTTCAAAATTGTTTGTTTGTCCATTATTTTATCCTCCTGATTCCAGTCTCTCACCTGGTGCGGAGAATGTCAACTAAATTTAGAACCTCTTCGGAAAAACAGTTGTATATTTTGTGGACTTTTGCTATAATTCGGTCGTGGGAAACCATGCAGATAAGCAAAATAACAACAGAGAATGGCAGGGAGAAAATTATGGGATATTTGGCAGGTATCGATCTGGGAACTTCCAGTGTAAAGACGTTGATCATGACGCCGGAGGGAAAAACGCTGGCGGTGAGTCATGCGGATTATGAGGTGATGACGCCGAAAATGGGATATGCGGAGCAGGATCCTCAGATCTGGTGGGAGTGCACGGTGAAAACGATCAGGGAAGCGCTGGCCGTCTCCAAAATACGTCCGGAGGAATTGGTCGGAATAGGTTTTTCCGGGCAGATGCACGGTCTGGTGGCGCTGGATAAAGAAAAAAAGCCGGTGATGCCTGCGATCATATGGATGGACCAGAGATCCGCGGTGGAGACGGGAGAGATCAAAGAACTGGCGGCGGAGCTTCTGGATGCGGAACTTTTAAATCAGCCGGGAGCGGGGATGATGATTTGTTCACTGCTGTGGCTTAAAAAGAATGCGGTGGAAACCTATGAGAAGATCCGTTATGTGATGCTGCCGAAAGACTATATACGTTATCGTCTGACCGGAAATATCGGCACGGAGTATTCGGATGCCTGCAGTACGCTGGCATTCTCCGTGAAAAACAGATGCTGGTGCAGGGAACTGATCGGCAGGATCGGCTTAAAGGAGGATATCTGGCCCGAGGCGGGGGAGAGCTTTCAGGTGGCTGGCAGCGTCTGCAGAGCGGCGGCGAAGGAGACCGGACTTGCGGAGTGCACGAAGGTGGTGTTTGGCGCAGGCGATGCGGCGGCGCAGCTCACCGGAAACGGTGTGACAGAGCCCGGAACGATAGCCTGCAATATAGGAACGGCTTCCCAGATCGCGGCGGTGGTGGATGCGCCGTTGTACGATCGGCAGATGCGCCTGCAGACATGGTGTCATGCGGCGCAGGGGAAATGGTATGTGCAGGGGGGAACGCTGAACGGCGGAAGTACGCTGGGGTGGCTGAAAAAGAAGATTCTGAAGGATGCGAGACCATACGCGGAACTGGATGCGGAGGCCGCACTTGCCCCGGCAGGTTCGGAGGGACTTCTGTTTGTTCCCTATCTTGCCGGCGAGAGAACGCCGTTTATGGATCCATACGCCAGAGGCATCTATTTTGGGATGGGCATGAAGCATGAACAGTGCCATATCATCCGCGCCACGATGGAGGGCGTCATCTACAATCTGAAAGAGTGTATCGCCATACTGGATGAGATGGGGATTCGGAGAAACCGGATGATTTCCTCCGGCGGGGCGGCCAGAGGAAATACCTGGAAGCAGATCCAGGCGGATATTCTGGAGATGCCGGTATATACGACCAGCACGGAGGAGGAAGCCTGCCAGGGGGCGGCGATCCTGGCGGCGGTAGGATGTGGCATGTACGGAGATATAGAGGAGGCGTGCCGGGCGGTCGTGAAGCTGAACGAGCATCCGGTGGAGCCCATCGCCCAAAATGTTGAGCGGTATAGAATACAGCAGCAGATCTTTAAGGAGTTATACTGCAAAGTGAAAGATTTATACCCGAGGATTCACCGGGAATAAAGATTATTCCTCTTCAAACAGCGGGGTGGAAAAATACCGCTCCGCCGTATCCGGCAGTACGGTCACAACCGTTTTTCCGGGACCGAGTTTTTTTGCCAGCTGCAGGGCGGCTGCCACATTTGTGCCGCTGGAGATACCGCAGAGAATGCCCTCCTTCTTTGCCAGGTCCTTCGCGGTCTGCAGGGCCTCCTCGTCGGTGACGATATAGATGTCATTGTAGATTTCCCGGTTCAGTATTGCCGGGATAAGTCCGTCTCCGATCCCCATCTGCAGGTGAGTGCCGATGGCGCCGCCGGAGAGGATTGCCGCGTGTTCGGGTTCCACGGCCCATATCTCCATCCGGGGATTTTGGGATTTCAACACTTCTCCGATACCGGTGATGGTACCACCGGTCCCGATGCCGGAGCAGAAACCGTCGATCGGTCCTGCCACCTGCTCCAGTATTTCCAGTGCGGTATGATGTTTGTGCGCTTTGGTGTTGTTCTGGTTCTCAAACTGTTGCGGAACGTAGACGTTCGGATTTTCGTTTTCCATGCGCAGTGCTGTCTGCAGGCATTCCTCAATGCAGGCGCCGATATCGCCGTCGTCATGGATGAGGATCACCTCAGCGCCGTAGTGGTGCACTAACTTTCGACGCTCTTCGCTGACGGAGTCCGGCATGATAATGATAGTGCGGTATCCCTTCACCGCCCCCACAAGGGCGAGCCCGATCCCCTGGTTGCCGCTGGTGGGTTCCACGATGATCGTATCCGGCCCTATTTTTCCTTCCTTTTCCGCTTTGGAAATCATGTTGTAGGCGGTTCTTGTCTTGATGGATCCCCCTACGTTCAATCCTTCAAATTTCACCAGAACTTCTGCACTTTCAGGCGGAACCATGCGGTTCAAGCGTATGATGGGCGTGTGGCCCAGCGCCTGTAAAATATTGTCGTATATCATTTTCTTTATCCGCCCTCATCGGAGGGCGCCTTTCTTCTCTGCGTTTGTCAGATTCTTATTTTAGCATATTCGGAGAGAGGGCTCAAGGTTCAATGTGTGATTCCTATAGAAGCGGAAAAAGAGTATTTGTCTTTACTTTATGATTTTTTTATAATCATCCTAGCAAGTATAATTTGCAGCAAGGATTTCCTGTAAGTTATATCAGACCTTAGTCGACGGGGTGGCAAATAATCTTAAGGAGAAAAAGCTATGAATTCCAAGTTTCAAGACACATTAATGAAGTTCATGATGCCTGTAGCGAACAAAGTGGAACAGCAGAAGCATCTTCAGGCGATCAAGGACGGCATGATATCTATCGTTCCGATCATTATCGTCGGTTCTATCAGCCTGCTGCCGTTAGCTGTCGCCAATCTGCTGGGAAGCGGAGCGGTGTATGACTTCCTGACGGCGCATATGTCCATCTTTACATATGCGGGTATGTTTACGACAGATATGTTATCCATTTATGCGGCTATGTTTATCGCGATCGCTCTGGCAAAGAGCTATGGCATCTGTGGAAATCTGACAGGCGCGACGGCGATCATGGTGCATCTGATCTTAAGCGGACTGTCCGTCGAGGGCGGCATGGACATTTCCTATCTGGGGGCGTCAGGCCTCTTTACCTGTATCATTTCCGCGATCCTCAGTGTGGAGGTGACCAGACTTCTGACAAAGAAGAAAATCATCATCAAGCTTCCGGACAGCGTGCCCTCCATGGTGGGAGAGAGTTTTGCGGCACTGATCCCTCTGATCGTGAACGCAGTGATCGCGGTGGCCATCGCGAATATTTCGCTGGCGGCATCAGGGAAGGTGTTCCCGGCGTTTATAATGAGCATCCTGGCTCCGGCGCTCAGCACGATGGATACGCTTCCGGCACTGCTGATCGTGATCTTTTTGACACAGTTCCTGTGGTTTTTCGGACTCCACGGACCGTCCATCACTTCCGCGGTATGGGCATCCTTTGCGATCGCCTATGAGGCGGAAAATATGGCAAACTATGCGGCGGGCGCACCGGTAGACCACATATTTACATTCGGTCTGTTCTACGCTGTCCTCCAGGTGACCGGTTCAGGACTGACTCTGGGCCTTGTCGCTATGATGATGCGCTCCAAGGCAAAATCATTGAAGTCTATCGGAACGGTGGGTATCGTACCTTCCCTGTTCGGCATCAATGAGCCGATCATTTTCGGCGCACCGATCATCCTGAATCCGTTTTTGTTTATTCCGTTTGTATTCGGACCGTTGGTGATCACGGTGATCACATATCTGTCCATGACAAGCGGATTGGTAGGAAAACCGATCGCAGGCCCTCCCGGATTTCTTCCGCCGGGTGTGGGAGCCTTTATCATGACACTGGACTGGAAGTGCGTGGTGTTAGTGTTTGTGAACCTGATCATTATGACCCTGTTCTACTACCCGTTCTTTAAAATGATGGAAGCGGATGAGCTGAAGAAGGAACAGGGAGAAAAAGCTTAAGGGTAACAGGTGATAGATATGCTTACGAGAAGACAGTCCAGATTACTGGAGATGTTGTTGAATAATGTCCAGGGCGTTACAGGTGCAAAGCTGGCGGAGTATCTGGAAGTGTCTTCTCGCACTGTCCGTAATGAGGTCAGTGCGATCAACCGCATCTGGGAGAGCGGCAGCGTTATCAAGTCATCCAGGCAGCGGGGCTATTTTATTGAGACGGCGGATATGGCGTCAGTGAAAGACTATTTTCTGTCGGAGGGACATGGGAGGACGGAAATTGCGGTTTCGGACCGCGGATGGGTGATCCTCGGCATGGTCTTAAAGACCGGGCAGGCGGATATTTTCGATATAGGGGATAAGCTTGCCCTGTCTGAACCGGCAATGTACAAAGAGATCAGCCGTTTCCAGAAAAAGCTTATGGCGGAATACCAGAGCGGGCTGCTCAGAATGAGCGGGGATAAACTCTGGATCGATGAGGATGAGGCGAAACTGCGCCAGACTCTGTTCCGTATCATTAAAAACGAGACGCAGAACAGAGTTCATAACTATTCATGGTTTCTGCGTACTTTCCTCTACGATGATTTTGATAAAGAGGAATACGGATGGATGGAGAAGCTTGTGAAAGAGTATTTCGACAGCAGGTTGATCCAGATCCCGGATGACGGTCTCTATATGGCTGTCAGCGCGGTCTATATTACAATTGTACGAAATTACCAGAACCACAGTGCTCCGGAGACGGAAAAGGTGGAATTGGCGGGAAAAGAACTGGCGGGTTTTTTTGAATATCTGAAAGCTCAGGGCATCGGGCTGGAAAGCGGAGATATCCGAATTCTGGGAGGGCTGCTCCACGGTTTTAAGATGATTTCAGATATATCGCCGGAGGGCAGGATCAGCGGCCTGAGCGTCCAGATCCTGGAGGATTTCTGCCACGATGTGATGGAGAAATATCATTTTGATCTGTGGCAGTCAAAGGAATTTTATGACAATATCCTGATCCATATCGAGTATATGATGCGGAGGCAGGAAACAGGCTATGAGGTGAAAAATCCCATCCTGAATGATGTGAAGAAACAGTATCCCTACGCCTATGAGATTTCCATGCTGATGGCATCCATCATATACCGGTACAAAAACTGCTATATCCAGGACGATGAGATTTCCTTTATTGCTATCTTTGTGGAACATTTCCTGGAAAACGTGAACCAGAAGCTGAAGGCGGTAATCATCAGTTCTACGAGGTTCAGTGTCAACAGCATTGTCAGCAGTTGGATGCGGACAAATTTTCAGAATCAGATTGAGGTGGAGGCGCTGCTGCCCAAACATAATCTGGAAAAATATCTTGAGGGACATCAGGTGGATCTGATCATTTCTATTATGGATACCTATGTCCATCCTTCGGTGGCGACTTTCCGGATGGACGGCATACCGAATCAGTATACCCTGACAGCGGTGAATGCCCTGATCCATAAGATCCGGATGAACTACCGCTTCCGCGAGATGATAAAAGTATATTTTAATAAAGAATCCATTCGGATCTACAGAGAGAAAACGGTATTTGAAAAGGTGATCCTGGATTTGTCGGAAGCTCTGAAACAGGAGGACTGCATCTTTGATGTCCGGGAATTCGCGGAGGATGTGCTCCAGAGAGAGGTGAACTATCCGACTTTCATAGGAGACTGGTTTATGCTGCCGCATCCTCTGGTGACCTTTGCGAAGAAGACGGCGATCGGCGCGGCGGTACTGAAACAGCCCCTGCGGATGCAGGAGAAGGAGATACAGCTTATCTTTCTGCTTGCCATGGAACGGAAACAGAATGAACAGCTCGGCGTTCTCTTTGAACTGTTTCGCCATATAGCCGGGGAGCGCCAGGCGGTCCGCAGGCTTGCCGCGGTGGAGACGGCGGAAGAATTTGCGGATGTACTGATTCAGATATCCGGCTCCCTTGAACTTTACAAGGGGTAGAAATACATAGAAAAAAGAAAAAGGAAATGTAGTGATGAAGAAAAAATTTTCAATTGTGATTGCCGGAGGTGGCAGCACCTATACCCCGGAAATCATTCTGATGCTTTTGGATAATCTTGATAAGCTTCCGCTGCGCGCGATCAAGCTGTATGACAATGACGGGGAGCGCCAGAATAAGGTGGCAAAGGCGTGTGAGATTATCGTGAAGGAAAAGGATCCTTCCATCGAGTATCTTGCGACAACTGATCCGGAACTTGCATACACGGACGTAGATTTCTGCCTGGCGCATATACGTGTCGGAAAGCTTGCAATGCGGCAGTTAGATGAGAAGATACCGTTAAAATACGGCGTTGTGGGGCAGGAGACCTGCGGACCGGGAGGTATCGCGTACGGTATGCGTTCTATTGCGGGCGTGCTGGAGAATATTGATTATATGGAGAAGTATTCACCGGACTGCTGGATGCTTAACTATTCCAACCCGGCCGCCATCGTGGCGGAGGCATGCAGAAGGCTCCGTCCGAATTCCAGAGTTATCAACATCTGCGATATGCCGATCGGGATGGAGCAGACGATAGCAAAAATTCTGGGCTTTCAGAACAGAAAAGAGATGGATATCCGCTATTTTGGTCTCAATCATTTCGGATGGTGGACATCCATCAAAGATAAGGATGGAAACGAGTACATCGATAAACTGATAGAGCACCAGCTTACTTATGGCAACTGTCCGGCGGATTCTGTGGATACGGATTTCACGGATCAAAGCTGGCATGAGACGGCAAAGAGAGTGAAGGATCTTGTGGCTGTGGATCCGACCATGGCGCCGAGCTCTTATCTCCAGTATTATCTGTATCCGGATGAGATGGCTGCCCACATGGACCCGAATTACACCAGGGCAGACCAGGTGATAGACGGCAGAGAAAAACGGGTATTCGGCGAGTGTGCAAAGATTGAGGCGGCAGGAACCGCGGAAAATACGGAGTTAAAGATCGGTATCCATGCGTTGTTTATCGTGGATCTGGCGACAGCCCTGGCTTTTAACACGCATGAGAGAATGCTTTTGATTGTGGAAAACAACGGGGCTATCGAGAATTTCCCGTCTGACGCGATGGTGGAGATCCCCTGTATTGTGGGGAAGGACGGTTATGAGCCGCTCAGTATCGGAAAGATCCCGACTTTCCAAAAGGGATTGATGGAAGAGCAGGTGGCCGTGGAAAAGCTGACCGTCGATGCCTGGATGGAAGGGAGTTATCACAAACTCTGGCAGGCGCTTACCTTGTCTAAAACAGTTCCTGGTGCGGGAGTTGCGAAAAAGATTCTGGACGACCTGATTGAAGCAAATAAGGGGTATTGGCCGGAATTAAAATAAAACCTGTACGAAACGTACGGAAAGGAGACTATATGAAGATATTATTATGCTGTAATGCCGGAATGTCCAGTTCCATTTTGGTAAAGAAGATCCGCGAGGCGGCAGAAAAGCGTGGGATGGAGCTCACGATCACCGCGGTTCCCAGCGCAGCGATCCGCGATGAGGTCGGCAAGTGGGATGTGTGTCTGGTGGGGCCTCAGCTCGTCTATGCGGTCGCGAATATTAAAGCGCAGCTTAATATTCCGGTGGCAAGCGTAGAGCCCAGAACCTATGCGATGGCTGACGGTGACAAGGCGCTCGATTTCGCGATAAGCCTGGTTGAAGGGTAGGGAGAACAGATGGTAAATATAGAGAAAATATCAGCATCCGCGATGGAGGTTATCACGTATTCGGGCATGGCGAAATCCTGCTATATGGAAGCGCTCGCTCTTGCGAAAGAGGGAAAATTTTCCGAGGCTGACAAAAAGCTCGAGGAAGGCGCGGCGAACTTTGTGATGGCGCATGACGGGCATATGGATGTGCTGCAGGAAGAGGTGAACTCGGAGGAACCGCAGATCAGCCTTCTGATGACTCATGCGGAGGATCAGCTGATGGCGGCGGAGACATTGAAGATAGTCATTCTTGAATTGATCGAACTTTACAGAGACAGAAAAGGAGAATAACAATGGGTGAATTTAATATTTGGGCAGCGTCGAAGACATTGAATGGTTTTGCTGCGGATGAAATTATTTCCTGCCTGCAGAAATCGATCCGCAGGGCGATGGTGGAGGAAGCCTGTCAGTATGCGTACGAACTGTACGTATCAGGACCGGTATTTCTGGAGAAAATGTGGAGAAGATTGCTGACGATCTCCGTGGAGGATATAGGATTCGGCAATCTGAATGCGGCGGTTCAGGTAAACACCATGAACGAGATGCGCAAGAATTTTCCGTATGACGACGGCGACCAGCCGATGTATTTCATTCACGCGATCCGCATTCTCTGCGAGAGCGAGAAAGATCGTTCCAGCGATTATCTGAAGAACATTATCATCAAAGAGGCGGCAATGGGCAAGGTGCCGGAGATTATGGATGTGGCGCTGGATAAGCATACCAAACGCGGTCAGGAGATGGGAAGAGGTTCCAAACATTTCTTTGAGGAAGGAACCAGGGTGATTCCGCAGCTCAAGATCGACAACGATTACAGAGAGCGCTACGGAAAAATCCTGGAGACATACAGCCCGGATAAGAATGTGCCGAATGCGTTTAAGTATAATTCCGGTCAGTATTGATCTGGAAGGGACTCGGTGTTCCATGGGGAGGCTGTCGCGGGTGCGGTGTATCTGCGGCAGCCTTTTGCATGATGAATGATCGGTGAAAAATTTATGATGACAAAGGACTTGAAAGTTGCTGCTGAAATAGGATAAGATAATAAATAAAAATTGGACAGGAAAGGCGGATAACAGACAATGAATACAACAGCGATCATAGAATTGGCCGGCTATTTGGGTTCCACACTGGTAGTTGTCTCCATGCTGATGTCGTCAGTCGTAAAACTGAGGGTCATCAATACAATAGGAAGTGTCATTTCGGCGACATATGCGCTGATCATCCACTCCTATCCTCTGGCGCTCATGAATATATGCCTGATTATTATCAACTGTTATAATCTTATAAAACTGTTGAGGTCGGAGCAGGAGTATGATCTGATCCCCGCAACCCCGGGCGACGCATTCCTTGTATATTTTATGGACCATTACAGACAGGACATTCAGAATTTCTTTCAGGGGGCGGATATTGCCCTCTCCGCGTCGGATACAGCCTATATCGTTTGCTGTGGGACGACCCCTGCGGGTCTGCTGCTTGGGAATACGTCCGCAGGCGTTCTGGATATCGCTGTTGACTATACGACACCGGCATACCGGGACTGTTCTGTCGGGAAATATTTATATTCCAGACTGCCAGAGTATGGAATTCGGAAACTGACCTGTTCCGGAGTGCTGGAAAAGCATGAGGGTTATCTCCTGAAGATGGGATTTGTACTGGAAGATGGGAAATATGAGAAGCAGTTACAGGCGGTTTGAGTATTGAGAATATAACAGACAGATAATGGATAGAAAGCGGAACCAGCGGTTGCGGTGACGATTTTCTGTCCATTATTTTTTCGATCTCTATAAATAATTGTTTTGTTCATTTAGGAGTTTCCTATATAATTAAAAGACAGCCGGTGGATTTAGCTGACCTGTTCTTATATCCTGTTGAAAAATACCTTGCGCTTACCAATATGGAAGTTGGCGTAAAGGCGGTTGAATATTTCATAAGGACGGGAAAACTTTATCCAGGCATTGACTGGGCAGAACAGCTCTAAGCGATGAAGGAGAAAGCGCGGCGGAAGAAGATAATGAACAGTATGTAGGATTTTAAGGAGCCGCCAGAGGACAGGATGATGAGAAAACCCACGGATAATATTGAATATTGCGAACTGACGATTACAGCAGGAAAATACATCAAAACCATACCCATATGTTTTCCCACAGATGCCGCCCCGTTTCCGGCGGTGCTGTGCCTTTGCGAAAGCAATTATTTATGGAAGCCGTGGACGACGCCGTGGTGGAGAGCATCAACGGAAAATTTGATGATATTTTGACCTTCCTGGCCGACGGCATGCTGCCGGGGTGGCAGAAAATCGACAGCCTGGAGACCTACTTTGCAAAAGAGCGCCAGGATTACCTGAAGGCCACAGAGAAAGGCTCGAACGATCCGAGAACTGGCCGGCCCATGTGGAATCTGGATGGGGAGGGAAAACCGGATCCCTGGAGAGCGGACAGCTATCTGTCTGGCGTGTGGGATCTGCTGACCGGAAAGGAAGCGGAGGGATATGCGTGCCTTGAAAAGTGCGTGAGACATAATTCCGATTATATGAAAGACCGCCTGAAGGAGTTCCCGGAAGCCTGCAATGATCCAAGAGACGCCATGGCGGTGATGTATCAAAACGCACAGTTGTTTCTCGGGACAATGGAGATTGCGGACGCAGAGAAACGAAAGAATGCAATTCAGGAGACCTATGAGGAAGTATGCCGATTCATGCGATATTATTATGGCCTGGTGAAAAAGACGGGAAGATAAAAAAATAACCACCGTCCCCCCGATATGAAAAGGGCAGTGGTTATCGGCGCCATTCCGGCATTATTGGACTTCATATATAAGCAGCACATTGTTTTTCCTGTGGATCAGATACAAAGCGGATGGTAGATTCCCTGGCGATGACACGGGATTCCAGTTCATACATACATGGTTCTGCCTGGTTGTTTATCTGGCTCAGCAGAATTTCCACAGATTTTTTCCCGATTTCATCCAAGGGCTGAGCCAGGGCGGTGAGTTTGGGGTTGGTTTCCTTTGCCAGCAGGGAATTATCAAAGCCTGCAATGGCAATGTCCTGTGGAACGGAATACCCCAGTTCACGGAAAGCGGCGATGGCTTCGCAGGCGGTGATGTCATCATTGGCGAGATATGCTTCACAGCGCAGCCCTATATTTGCCGCGTACTGTTTTACCAGCTTATAGACAAGGCTGGCGTTCATATTCTCAGGCGCCGGACATTCAATTACGTCGGTCAGATTTATCCTGCTGGCGGACAAATATTGCTGAAATCCGGCGTATTTCAATGCAGAGGTAGACTCTCTGGTGGGACCGATATATCCTATTTTCTGAAAACCCATGTTTAGAAAATGTTTGGCTATCTGCTGTCCGCCGTGATAATGGGAGATATATACACTGCTGAATCCTTCCACCCGCTTGGTGATCATTACTGCCGGAACCTGCAGACGCTGATAGGCAGACAGGCTCTGCTCTGTGGAAACAGGGACTGCGATTACCCCGTCCACTTTCCGCTGCCGCAGTTGGGCGAGAATATTTTTCTCTTTGTCCAGACTGCGGTGTGTATTGCAGATAATGACGCTGTATCCCTCATAAAATGCCTGGTTTTCTATAGACTCTATAATTTCACTGAAAAAAGGGTAGGCAATTTCCGGAACCAGCAGGCCAATAATGTTCGTTCGGTTTCCAGCCAGACTCTGGGCGATGAGATTGGGTTCATAATCCAGTTCTTTGACCCAGTAGAGCACCTTTTGACGTGTCTCTGCTTTGACGGAAGGATGGTTGGAGAGAACTCTGGAGACGGTGACTCTGGAGACCCCTGCCTTATCGGCAATATCCTGCATACTGACCACGGCAATCCCTCCTTTCTTCATACATGGAATCATGGTTGTTCGCATAATGTCAGGCGAATGTCATGCAAAGTGGGCGTGCAGATGATAAAGATAAACTTTAAACATACTCTAGGGATATTTTATTCCTGACTGTCGCCGTTGTCAAGAAGAGCCACCTTTATGGGCGGCCCTTCAGTTACAACTGTAATTGGATGTTGCGGTAAATGTCCGGTACTATGCTTCCAGGCACATCAACTGGTCGCCGGGCTTAAGCTGGCCGGAAGCTATGGCTTTAACAGAGGCCAGATCGTCAGAATTGGTAACTGCTACCATAATGGTGGCCGGGTGGCCGGCGGCTTTGATTTTTTCCAAATCCATAGTCAGCAGAAGATCTCCCTTTTTTACGGTCTGCCCTTCTTTGACGTGGCTCTTAAATCCATTGCCTTTCATTTCCACAGTATCAATACCGACATGGATGAGCAGCTCTACGCCTTCTGCCTCAATGCCTATGGCATGTAAGGTGTCGGCAAGCTGGCTTATTTTGCCGTCCATGGGAGAATAAACTTTTCCTGTTTCCGGATTAATGCCGCAGCATACTCCGAGGATACCCTGGGAAAATGTCGGATCGGGAATCTCTTCCATGGGAACGTAAACGCCCTGTGCGACAGCTCCCAACACATCCGGAAAAGGTATTGGTGCAGGCGCCGAAGCCGGGGCCGCCTGTTTACTTCCTTTGGGGACATCGGCTTCCATGGCCTCCGGCGGCACCGCGAAGAACCAGCACAGGCCAAATGCCACGGCGAAGGTGGCGATGGCAAGCAGCACATACATTATTAGCTGGGAAGGGGAGTATATGTACAGCAACAGCCCCGGAATCGTGGTTATGCCATTGCCGGTACCTTTCATTCCCAGCAGCATGGCGATCATGCCGGCAATACCGTTGATGGAACAACTGAGGAGAAAGGGCTTCATGCCGTAACGCAGAATGACGCCGAACAGTGCAGGTTCGCCGATGCCCAGCAGAGCAGATACAGTGGCGCTGGGGCCAATAGCGCGGATTTCTTTTTTCCGGGCTTTTATGGAGATGGCAAGACATACGCCGGCAGAGGAAAAGCCGCACATACACAAAATGGCGTTGAAAGGGTTAAAGCCAGTGCTTGCCAACAGGCTGATCTCCAGCATATTGAATATGTGGTGGACACCTGTGAGGGTGATAATAGACCAGAAGAAGCCTACTACCAGACCGCCGATTCCCAAAGGAAGTTCCAGTGCATATTCTACGATGACTAACAGGACATTTTCCAGTGCATGGAGAAGGGGGCCGATTACCAGCAGGGAAAGAATCAGCATAACAAACAGCACCAGAAAGGGGGTGATCATAAAATCAAATACTGCGGGAACCGTTTTCCGCAGTTTCTTTTCCAGCTTACTGCCGATTACTCCGGCCACAAAGGCCGGCAGGATGCTGCCCTGATAACCTACGATGGGAATAAATCCGAAAAGCATAAGGGGCGTTACGCCGCTGGACGGGTCTGCCACAGAGTAGGCGTTTGGCAGGGCGCCATTTACCAGCATCAGCCCCAGGATCAGGCCAAGTACCGGGGAACCGCCGAATACACGGAATGTG
Source organism: bacterium 1XD8-76 (assembly GCA_003611955.1). GTDB lineage: Bacteria > Bacillota > Clostridia > Lachnospirales > Lachnospiraceae > 1XD8-76. Next base: position 61,928 of record RAZE01000001.1, on the reverse strand, counting down.
GACCAGCACACAATAGCAGGCAGGAAAGCGAAAGTGGTGCCGGAGAGTACATCTACCAGAACCTGAAAGGTCTGAGGAATATTGGCATTGGTCATGCCGAATAAGGCCAGAAAGTTATTGTTGAGTAAAGCGCCCTTTAAACCGAGGAACAGACCGGTGGCCACGAGTGCAGGTATGACAGGGACAAACACATCCCCAAAGGTACGGATGGCTTTTTGTACTTTGTTTTTACCGTCCATTTTTGCTTCTTTTGCTTCGCTTGCAGTGGTCTCGGCAATACCCAGCTGGGTGATCTGCTCATAGACCCGGTTAACGTGGCCGGTGCCAAAGATGATCTGATATTGCCCGGCAGTGAAGAAAGTACCTTTCACCGCATCAATTTCGCCGACTTTTTCATCGTCAGCCAGGGAACGGTCTGCGACAATGAGACGCAGACGGGTGACGCAATGGGCGGCAGACCGGATGTTCTCCGATCCGCCGACGGCCTGAATGACTTCTTTTGCTATCTTCGCATAATCGTAGTTCATAGCTTCCTCCTTGAATATTTTGTTTTGGTATACCATGAAAATGTGCATGATGTACTCGCGTTCATGTTGATGAAAGGATAGCATGAGGAAAAATGAAAAGTCAATACAAGTATCAAAAAAAAGATGAAATCGGCAGTTTGCATAAAAATTTCCCTGAGGATTTGTTGAAAACAGAAAAAGAAATATGGCGGATTGACAGGGGTGTTTAAGAAAACTATAATAAACAAAATGAAAGCGTGTTCAGCAGAGGGGATAAAAATTGCTTGAGGAGGTTCGCATGGATCAGAAATTGATTTTTTTGGATATCGACGGTACGCTGACCGAACCGGGGAAGAATGTTCCGCCCCGGTCCGCGGTGGAAGCGGTACGCCGGGCCCGGGGAAAGGGGCACAAGGTAGTATTGTGTTCCGGCCGGAATTATGGGATGCTTTTTCCTGTGCTGGAGTTTGGGTTTGACGGGCTGATTGCCAGCGCCGGCGGTTATATTGAGTTTGGCGGCCAGGTAGTTTATGACTGTCCGATGACTCCGGAGCAGCAGGCCAGGGTACTGGATGTTTTTAAGGAAAGCGGTATTTACCGTACCATAGGAGGCAGAAACAGCAGCTATACAGATGAGGGATTTAAGGAGTTTCTGGCACAGAATACACAATCCGGGGCGAACAGTGAGCTGTTGCGGTGGCGGATTCAGATTGAGAATGAGCTGGGCATTCGTCCCATGTCGGAATATGACGGCGAGCCTATTTATGGGATGGCATTCATGAGCAGGGGTGCAGAGCGGCTGAAAAAGCCCATGGAGGTACTGCGGGATGAATTTGACTTTTGTATTCAGGATGAGGATGCCTGCGGTATTGTGAATGGTGAACTGGCCAGCAGGGCCTTCAATAAAGGAAAGGCGGTGGAAAGGCTATGTGAATTTCTGGGTGTTTCCCGGATGGATACCATTGCCCTGGGGGACAGCATGAATGATCTGGAGATGCTTCAGGCGGTGGAAACCGGCGTCTGTATGGCGAATGGAAGCCCTTCTCTTAAGAAAATTGCCCGCATGGTTTGCCCGTCCGTGACCGAGGACGGCCTTTACAGTGCGTTTCAAAAACTACAGTTGATTTGAGGAAAGAAGGTGGCAGGGATGGCTGAGAAAAAAGAAATACTGTTTCAAAACCGTATGGCGCGTCATATAGAGGAATTGCGATGGCTGTATATGGAACTTTATCACAATGAATCCATGTTTGCGGAACTGTGCCAGAAACTATATGAATTTGATCGTGAGCGGCCGGCGGCTTTAAAAAAGCGGGATCTGGAGAGGGAAGCGGACCCGGAGTGGTACAAGTCCAACGCTCTCACAGGGATGATGATGTATATAGACAATTTTGCCGGAAATCTGAATGGACTGCGTGAAAAGCTTCCTTATATTCAGCAGACAGGAGTAAATTTTCTCCATCTGATGCCGTTTCTGGACACGGTGCCCGGCCGCAGTGACGGCGGTTATGCAGTGGCGGATTTCCGCAAAGTGCGTTCTGATCTGGGAACAATGGAGGATTTGGAGAAGCTGGCTGCGATCTGTCATGAAAAGGGAATTAATCTGTGCATGGATTTTGTAATGAATCACACCAGTCAGGATCACCAATGGGCAAAAAGGGCCCGCAGGGGGGAAGGGGAATATATGAGCCGGTATTTCTTTTTTGCCGATCCTTCCATACCGGCGGAATATGAAAAAACCGTAACCCAGGTATTTCCCACGACTGCACCGGGAAACTTCACATGGCTGGATGACTGCGGGCATTATGTCATGACCTCTTTTTACCCTTACCAGTGGGATTTGAATTACCAAAATCCGCGGGTATTTAATGAGATGATGTACAATTACCTTTATCTGGCAAACAGGGGCATGGACATGATCCGTATTGACGCCGTGCCGTATATATGGAAAGAGTTGGGAACCGACTGCCGCAACCGTCCGCAGGTCCACACCATTGTACGGATGATGAGGATGATAGGAGAGATTGTCTGCCCCAGTGTGATACTGTTGGGGGAGGTAGTCATGGAACCGGTAAAGGTAGTCCCTTACTTTGGCAGTATAGACAAACCGGAGTGCCATTTGTTATATAATGTGACCACCATGTGTACCACATGGCATACCGTGGCCACCCGGGATACCCGCCTGCTCCGCCGGCAGCTTGACATAGTGAATGCTCTGCCGAAGGACTATGTATTTCTGAATTATCTCCGCTGCCATGATGACATTGGCTGGGGGCTGGATTATGGGTGGCTCCACCAGAACTTTGGCACGGATGAAGTGCTCCATAAGAGGTATCTGAACGATTACTTCCAGGGATTTGCAGGCAAAAGCAACAGCAGGGGGGAGCTTTACAATGATGATATTACCAGCGGTGATGCAAGACTCTGCGGCACGACGGCCAGCCTGTGCGGTATCGAAAAAGCGGGGTTTGAGCAGGATCATGAGGCGATGGAGCGGGCGGTACAGTTTGATCTGACACTCCATGCCATGATGCTTATACAGACCGGTATTCCCATGCTGTACAGCGGGGATGAACTGGCCCAGGTAAACGACTATGGTTATAAGAACGATCCCCGGAAAGCGGATGACAGCCGTTACCTTCACCGGGGCAGGATGAGATGGGATCAGGCGGAACATGTGCATGACTTGGAGACTCCCGAGGGGAAAGTGTTCTGCGGTCTGAATGCGCTGACTGCGCTGCGGGGAACATCCCCGGCATTTGGAACGGAAGCGGACGTCTGGACTCTGGATACGGGGGACAATGGCCTGCTGGCTGTCGGGCGTTATGCCGAAGGGCAGAAAGTTATTGGTGTATTTAACTTTACCGAATGGGAAAAAACGGTTACTTTTCCCCATGATCCGGGCAGATTTACGGATATGCTGACAGGTGAATCCTGCTTCTTACAGGATTTGTCCATCCCTGCTTACGGCTTCTTCTATCTGGAACAAAAAATGGGGGAGAATAACGATGGCGATAATCATTGATGACCAGCGCAGGATTTTTACATTACATACAAAAAAATCAACCTGTCAGACGGACAGAGGTTTTTCCGGTAATCCGTATGAAATGGGGAGGCAGGACAGGACGGGATTGACAGAACCAGACTAATCTGTGGGATTCATCCCGACAATTTTCTGTGGGCTCTGCATGGGGGAGATACGTTCTGGACTCCCGAAGTGATGACGACCCATAGCGGGAGCGGCGCGGGGGGAATAAGCCGTAATTTCCATAAGGTAATCAGGGAGCAGGTCGGCATATTTAAAAAGTATTATAACCTGATACAGCGGGGCGATTATTACAGAATATCCAGTTCCTTTGAAGGTACATGCACGGTATGGGAGATTGCGGATATTCCTCCGGCTCGAAATCTTGGAACAGGCGATGTCAGCAGAAGCTCATGCTGCGCTCCATACAAATGCAATTCTTCCCAATATGCTGATGGAAGAACTACAATATTTTGTCTTCGGCAGTTTCTTTTGCTGTCGCTTTCACCAATAGCATCATTGGGCGGCGGAGCTCATCTTTAATGCCTGGAATATTCATCATTTTCTGCGGCGGCATTGCTTCCTTCACAGCATTTAGTTCAAAACCGTTATTTAACAACCCCATTACTATCTGTGTAAGTGTATGATGTTGTTTTACCACATTACATCCCAAAAAGTACGTATATCGTTCTCCGGAAATGAAGTAATTATCAACTGGCCAGTATTTTGGTTTTCCATCATTTGTATAAATCCAATCTTGCCTAACTCCTGCGGTAAAAACAGGGTGCTCAATATTAAAAAGAAATGTTCCGCGCTGTTTCAGTGTTCTATGTACTTTTTGAAAGATTATCTCTATGTTTTCTATGTAGTGCAGGGCCAGATTGGAAACAACACAATCCCAGGTGTTTTCCGGGTATTCGTATTCTTCTATTCCGCAGATGCGATATTCGATTTGATTATCTGCGTTGCGTTTTTTGGCTTATTATTGCGGATCAAGCAGATGTGCAGGGATGTGTCCGGTCCTGGGGCATGAGTTGGATAAGAAAAAGGGGAATGTATTTTATGATGTGAAGATATCTTATTTCAGAAATGACTTGAACGGCACACTGTTTGAAGGACAGGTGGATACCCGGATCATCAAGGGGAAAAAGCTCTTTGACCATCCGGTGAGCATGGATATCGGTAAGATATGCGCCAGGCTCTGCCAGGATCGGATAAGGGAGAAAGTTCGGAGACATTATTTTACGCAGCTGTTTTTCTCTGAATACCACGGCCGGCATTTTTCCTTTGAGATCCAGAATGTCCGTGCGGAACGCAGGGAGAGCCGGGATCTGATGCAGGACCTGGAGGATATACGGAACGGAATCCAGATCGTGCATGCTTCTGATATGGAAAAAAGGGATTCTGAGAATAAAAGGGAGAGACGGCGGCAGGCGCGGGAGTCTGCGGTCAGGCGTCTGGAAAAGAAACTGTTGGAGAACGGATATGAAAGTCTGGAAAAATTCAGTGTAGACCGGCGCCATGCGGATAAATGGCTGGGAGAGGAACGGATCGCAGAACTGGAACAGATGCGCCTGGAAAAAGAGAAAGAGAGAAGGGAGCAGCCAGTGCAATTAAGTTTGTTTGATATGGAAGTTCTGTAAGATAAAGGAAAGGCTGCCTGGAGCAGCAATAATATTTTTCATGCCAGTATTTTTATACAACCATCCATACCATTGTAGTGTCAATTTGGATATTCTTGATAAAAAGCGGTTTCTTTAGTATAATAAAATCGTGACAGAAGGTAAAAATTTAATCAGATATATGTTTTCTAAATCATGTAGAAAGGTGGTGTCTGTTATGTCAACATTACAGAATCAGATCACACAATCTCTGGAGGGACTTTCTGATGACAGCCTGCGCTTTATTCTTGATATGATACAGCGGTTTGTGCAGCCGTCAGAATCAAGGCGTGTGAGTATAAATTATGGCGTTGCCACACAGGGCAAAAAACGCAGGCTTGGAAGTATGAAAGGGCAGAAATTTATTGCGGATGGTCATGATATAGACGAGTGTAATGATGAAATAGCCAGATTATTTGAGGTGGATGATTGATGAAGATTTTGCTGGATACACATATTGCAATATGGGCAGTACTGGATTCGGAGGAATTGTCGAATACAGCCAGGGCAATGATACTTGACGAGAACAATGAAATCTATTACAGTACCGCTTCCGTGTGGGAGATTACAATCAAGCATATGGCACATCCGGAAACATTTTTATTTAGTGGGAAATACCTGGAGAAAGGATGTGAAGAGAATGGTTTTGTCTCGCTGCCTGTATTTAATAAACATGTGGCTGAGCTGGAATCTTTGGTAAGGCCAAAGGATGCTCCACCGCATAAAGATCCTTTTGACAGGATTTTGCTTGCGCAGGCAAAATCAGAAGGAATGAAATTTATGACACATGATACTTTGATTCCGTATTATAACGAATCTTTTGTTATCAGTGTTTAACATGAGTGCAATGATTGATGTAAAGAGCCAGAAGATATTTACAATCTCGAACTGGCTAAAGGTGTGAGCGCATTTTCTTTTGTTGGTTATTTATAAAACACTATATATAGTATCAACAACTTGACTAAATCAATATCTTGCACTAAACTGTCCTTGTAATTGATTTTTGTGCGTAACCCGTAAGGGAAATGCAGTCCGTTCAGGCTGTATGCGGAGAACTTTCCGCATTGCACACGCTGTTAAGTTTGTATTTTTGTGCCAGTAGTACCATTATGCCCTCCGGGCAGTGGTTTACTGGCTTTTTTATGTAAAAGGGATGATTTTCCCTTTAAGAGCGGGAATGACTATGGTTCATGGAAATCCATGGACGCCAGGGATTTGGCAGATGGTCATTTTCGCTTTTTTATTTTCTGCCCAAATGCCGGTAACGGCTTTGAGGATAAAACATTTTAGAAAGGCAGGTACAAAGAATGAGCATGAGAAACAAAAAGGCCGGCAGGAGCTGGCAGAAACAGGCGGCAGGATACCCGTTCAGGGATACCGCTGTCCAGAAAGCCAATGACCAGTACTGGAAGATATGAACATGGAAGTGTGCATGGAAGAAAATCCTTTTGAGGACGGGGGATTGCCGGTGGGCGATTCCGGAAAGGAAGATAGCGGATGGAGAACAAAGAGGAGCTTGCGGGAACTGCATTGGCAGATGCCGCTTGATAAGTATGTGGCAGGGTGTTTCAGGACATCCTGCCCTTTTCAATGATAAGGAGGAACTTATGGTAAAAAATCTGAATCAGTTAAAAAAGACCATAAAGAAGGGAACCTGTTTGGAGATTCTTGTTCACTGCAGGCCGAAATTTACAGGGCAGAAACGCAAGGTTACGATGGCAAATACCCAAGGCTTTTACAGTATCGTGCCAAATGAGCCAGACCATAAAGTGAGCTTGGCAAATGATGGAAAGGGATTTGTTCTCTGGTGGTGTAATGCCTCCGACTGGGAGTTTCATGACGGCATCTGCAGTATCTACTGCAAAGGCAAAGAACATACCAAAGAATTTTTGGTTATGCCCTTCCATATCACAGGACAGGAGGTAGGTCCAGGATGAATGCCAGCAGGAGCACCGCGACAAAGATAAACACCACCGTACTGAAATAATTGACGTCCCCACGCTCATTTTTCAGTATGGATGCCAGGTTCCTGCCGGGCCTGCCCGTATGGGGAGATGCCCTGCCGGCTGCTTTGGACATTGTGTTGGAAATTGCCTTTGGCAAAATAAAACCACCGCCTTTCTGACGAAAACAGCCGTCTCCCTGGATGGAAAACGGCTGCTTTACATATTTTTGACTGTACCAAGTATAGCATGGATGCCTTTACGGGGAAAGAGCAGAACCGTGCCAATGTTGTGCCAAAATCATGATATTTCAAGTTTGGGATGTTCAGATTGACTATATTTTTTAAAAGTGTTATTATGATTGCATAAAAAGACATAAAAAGCATAAATATAATAACATGATAGCAAAGAAAGGGATGGTCATATGAACAATATAGGATACAGGAATTTATTGATCCAATATATAGACAGACAGGAAGCCGGCCAGCCGATTTTGACAGCTCAGATCACAAAGTATGTTGCAAAAGAAACAGGCCTGGATGAAACAGACGTAAAAAAAGCAGTTAATGTGAATATGGCCAGACTGGAAAGGGCAGACAAGATCCTGCGGATAGAAAAGGGTGTTTATTGTAAAAAGATCAAAACGGCATTTGGATATTATACACCTGACAGGGAAACTTTATTCTGCAGGCAGTTGCTGTATGATGAGGATGATGTGATCGGATATGAAACAGGGTTGTCTGTGCTGAACCGTTTAGGCCTGGTGTCCCAGATGCCAAAAAGGAAATGCATTGCGACAAACCGGTACACCAAAAGAGTACCCGCCGGTATACAGGTTGAGATAAAAAGGCCTTCTGTAAATGTAAACCGCTCTAATTACCGTTATCTCCAGATTCTGGATGTGATAAGAGATCTGGATCATGCCCCGGTTGATACCGCGAAGCCGGAAGAACTGTTAAAGGGAACAGTAAAAACATTAGAACTTGACACAGATATCCTGATTTATATGGCAAGGAAGTTTTACAATCCGGGAATACTGATCAAAACAATCGATATTATGCTGGGAGGGCTTTATGAAACTGCACAGGGATAAATTTTCATTTTTAAATATCATCGGGCTTATTCATGGCGTCACCGGAATAAGGGAAGACATACTGGAGAAAGACTACTATGTTACGCTTCTCTTAAGGGAATTATCAGAAAAACAGGAAACCCTTCCTGCATATTTTAAAGGGGGAACGGCTTTATATAAGGCCCAGAAAAGTATCCGCCGTTTTTCTGAGGACATTGATCTGACGATATGTATTGATAATTGCAGCGGGAGCCAGGCAAAAAAGCGTTTGGAAACCGCGACTAAAAAATATCTTTCGCTGCCCAGGACTTCCAGAAAGGAACTGGAAGATGACAGAAAGGGAAGCATTACAGCGGTCTATGATTATACACCTGCAGTGACGGTGGATACAGATGATCCTCTCCAGAGGTTTGGTTATGTCAAAGTGGAAGGGACTTCGTTTACTGTAAGCGAACCCTTTTCCGCTCTGGAAATTGAACCCATTATATACACATATGCCACAGAAGAACAGAGATCTATCCTGCGGGAACAGTTCGAGGTAATGCCATTCCCGATAAAAACGATCCGTCTGGAAAGGATTTTTACAGATAAAATATTTGCAGCAGAATTTTATTATGAACGTGCAATGTATTTTGATGTTGCAAAGCATATTTATGATGTGGGTGTTATGCTGGATCTGCAGTCAATTCAGGATATGCTTGGGAATACTGGTCTGTTTCTTGAAATGTCTGGATATAAGAGATTGGAAGAAACACGGAGGACGGGCAGTGATCTGGCAGACAAAAAGTTCTCTGATTTTAAGATATTCTATGGTATGTCTGACCATACAGCTCTCAAGGATGCTTATCAGAATATGCAGAAGAATTATGTTTTTTCGGAGAAAGATTTACTGCCGTTTGAATTTGTCACAAGTCAATGGAATAAGTTACAGGAAGTTCTAAATGATATGGAAAATGGAAAACAGATATTATAGAAAGAGAAAATTTGGGAGAGAAAATGAAAGGAACTGCTCAATATAATAACGACTCTTTATTTTTCACGCAGTATTCTTAAAATAAAACGATTATTGCCGTATTATTAAAGGAAAGAAGGAACGACTGGAATGTGCTGGCTGAGTTTCTCTCAGAACGTGAAAAGGAGGTTGTGGATATTATGATGACATTGTTTAATGAGGAATATATTTTAAAGACTTATGTGGAAAGTAGGGAAAAGGAAGCATTCGAAAAAGCCAAAATAGGAACAGCTCAAAGACTACATGAAATGGGGATTTCTCTACAGGATATTGCAAAGGCATGTCAGGTCACTGTAGAGACCGTAGAACAGTGGCTTGGATTTGTCAAGGTTTAACAGAATTGTGAGCATTTGATTATAAAAATCCGAAACCGCCTATAAAATGTGGTTTTGGATTTTTTGATTTTTAATATGATAGATTTTGTCAGAAAGTGATTAACCACAAATTATATTATTGGTATAATGACAAATTCGTGAATTGGTGTTATAGTGATTACAGTTAAGAAAAAAGCGGACCGAATGAGTCCAGAAAGGAAATGATCATGGCAACAGTTAATTTCGCTGCGAAGGCTTTCGCATATTATCTGCATAGCGAACATTATGAGGCACTGTTCAGTAAAGAAAAAGAACAGAGTCTGGTTAAGATGCGCTCATGTAAGGTAAGGAAAAGGCGAAAAACTGTGTGATACCTGGACGGCAGATTTTGTACGGATGCCTGACAGGAATAGAACATGGATTTATGTACCGCTTATCTTGTATGAGAAAATCTTTACAAGATTGGCGGTATTTTTTATGCTCCATTAGCTCAGATGGAAGAGCACTCGACTTTTAATCGAGTGGCCATGGGTCCGAGGTCTACACTTCGTTCCGGTCCGTGCTGGACGTGGTCCACTGGACCACAGCACCCCATATGGAGTATGACCGCCTGGGTATTGAATTTTGATAACAGGAGGTGAAAGACATGGTGAATCTGCCAACCATAGATATGACAGGAACAGGACAGAATATCAACAGACTGCGGAAGCAGGCAGGATTGTCCGTAAAGGATTTGCAGGATATTTTTGGTTTTGCCACACCGCAGGCCATATACAAGTGGCAGCAGGGCGTAGCTCTGCCCACCATAGATAATCTGGTAGTGTTGGCTGCAGTTCTTCAGGTACGCCTGGATGATATTCTGGTCATAGATGCAGCGGCTCAGATACAGATTGGCGCATGAATAGAAAAGAAAGAGAATGATTGATTAGCAGGCTGAAAATGCCTGCAGTAAGGTCCCCTGGTCTAAAGGTCAGGACACCGGCCTTTCAAGCCGGAGGTATTGGGTTCAAGTCCCATGGGGATCATTATGGCTCCTTAGTCTAAAGGTCAGGACGCCGGCCTCTCAAGCCGGAGATGATGGGTTCGAGCCCCGCAGGAGCTACTGTGGCTATAGGACAATGGTAGTCCGGCAGATTGTGGCTCTGCTTATGGGGGCGCAAGATGTCCGGGGGACATCTGCTCTGCGCCGACCGAAGCGGAGCGGAGACCGATTCCCCCTGGTCACCCCATGGATGGGTATGCCTAGTGGCGAGGGCAGCGGACTGTAAATCCGTCACAAAGAAACACCGCAGGTTCGAGTCCTGCCCCATCCACTTTCCGTTTGCGTGTCCGAGAGGTCTATGGTGCCACCCTGCTAAGGTGGTGTGCGGCAACGCACCGAAGGTTCAAATCCTTCCGCAAACGCTTTGAGTCAGAGCGAATCCGGCTTTTTAATATGACAACATTTTCATCAAACATTGCCAGTTATTTATTGGTACATTTTCATAAGAATTTCTTCCACTTCTTCATTATTTCTAACTGCTTTCCATTTTGCAATCTCGTCTTTGATTCGTTTTTTATGTTTCAGAAATTGCACTCCGGATATTTCAGATAGCAATTCCTCACAGAATATAATTTTATCTGTTACACTTGATGTTCCAGTCCATGAATTAGATACCAGTCCTAAATGGCTGAACAATTCATAATTGGAATTGCAATCTAAAAAACACAGAATTGCTTTTTTTCTTATTTCCTTTTTTATATTCAGTAAGATTCCAAATAATTCTATTAAATTTTCACTGTCAGAGTTCGCTCTTATATAATGGATAATCCATTGTTCCTTTCGGTAGTCTATTTCTTTTTGACCATCAGATGAAAGGAGCTTTTGAAAATAACCTTTACTATGCCAATAAAAGGGTTTGCCACAAAGCAATTCCTCAAAATACAGATCAAATATATTTAAAAAATTTTCCTGTTGCCAGCAAGTATCCAAGCGGTATTCTTTATCATTTACTGAATAACTCTCATGTGTTTCCTGAATATACTTGGCGTACCATTTTATCCAATCTATATCTTGTAATATGAATTCACTTAGAAAAGTGCCTCTGTAATCTATATAATTGTTTTCTTCCAGACATTTAAAGTATACATGTTTCAGTTCAGTTTCTGCACTCTGGTAAATATGTAATACTTCTTTGGGAGTAAAATAATGGGCGTTAAACAAATTAGAGAAATATTTACTAAATATGCCTGTACTATTCCCCGCTTCATTTAATAAAATTTTTGCAATATTGACATATATATTTGGAGAATATTTTATAAATTTATCAAGTAGCCTCAGATTGATTACATATTTTTCTTCCCCACATACAACTATTGATTCCGTTACAAGATTCATTAACTGTTGATAATCGTCTTGTGTTACTTGACTATCATCAATCAATTCATAGTATGCAAACTGCCATTGGTTTTTCATTAAAAACGAAGCGTTCCAGATACTTTCCTGGATTTTCTTACAATCATAATATTTTAACAATGGAGAAATTAGCATTTCCGGCCGAAGTACAATGTTTTCTCCAAATTTAAAGAAGGCAGAAACAAACGCCCATAGCTTTTCTTTATCATCTGTCAGGAAGATGCAGAGGATTTCTAACCCCTCGCCCATATCTGCCTCTTTGCACCCTAGCATACTGATGATACTGTTAATATGTTGCACTAAGTCGTTCATTTGACCAAAATGGTATCTTTCATAACATCTTTTTATATTTGTTTTAAATACAGCCTCCATTTCTTCATAATTTGAAGTATCTCTATAGAATTGATGGGATAATACTTTATATATGCTCCAATCTTCTGTATCAAATGCTTCCTTGTACTTTTCAGTTAATTTAAAGGAACACATCTCTGATATTCTAAAAAATTTTGAACATATATATGCAAAACGGAATGGTTCCATATATAACCTTATACATTCCAAAACCAAGCATATATTCGCCCAGTCAAACTTCAGTTCATCTGAAAAGTTACTTTTATTTGCATACAAATTTGGATATGTACATAAAAAATTAACTATATCCTCTAAATTATCTTTATCATTAGCCAGGGAAATAATCTCTGTCCATATCTTAGTCCGATATTGCTTACAGCCTTCTGTCAAAACAACAGAAATCCGGTATGATGTCAGTACATGATCCCTTTCTATTTCTACGCAATCAAAATAAAGTGATAAATAATGGCTAGAAATTTTATAGAACAATTTTTTTATAACAGGAGAATCTAAGTTTTCTCTTATTTTGTCAATAACAAGATTCTGAACAAAGTAGCCTTCATAATAGGAATCTTTATTGACGCTGTAATATGATTTGAAGAGACTATAAACCAATTTCACAGCATCCTGCCTCTTCATGCAATATTTCACTATCAGTTCTATTGCTTCTGTTAAACCATGGTCTTTTTTATATCCAACCAGCAACTGAAGTATGTCATCTTTTATATCTACATTCCATTCTCTTTCCTCATTTTCCAATGAATTGATATCAATATTTACGCTTTCTGCCTGTTCAACTTTTTCGCATACATACAGCAAAGATTCCTCTGGTTTGAAAATGTGGAATGCCCTTACAAATTCTCCAAACATTTTATCATCTGTTTTAAATTCATCCCATACCTTACTTATTTCATCGATTAAGTATTCTTTCATTTTGTCAGAATAAAAAATATTTAAAAGGATATCAACAGATTTAATCGTACTGTTTTTATGCTTCCGAAATCCAACTCTTAAAATGTCAGAGAAGTTGATCAGTCTTTTTTCAAAGAAGACATAATATAACATATAGTTTGACAGGCATTGATCAGAAATCCGTGCTACCCGCTCGGATTTAATTTCTACATACTCCATACTATGAAGAGAATGAATGTTAGTAGTAAATGCCTCTTTATCCATTCCAACTATGTTAAGAATATCTTGTATTCTATCTAAGTTCTCCAAATCTATTATGTTAAAAATAGAAACAATTCCAGCAGTCAGGCAAAGCCTTAAATCGGTTAAGATAGTTGTAGTTTCCAGAAAAAAACCATAATAACTTTTGTATAGTTCTTCCATATTGGCAATTGACCGTAGATCATTTTTTTCTATTGCTAATTTCCCGGCCATATATGCAATACGCGGATTTCCGCCTGCAATACGGATAATTTGTTCTATGTAATCGTTATTTTCTATTTTTAAATTTGTTTTTATAAACTCCTGAATCTCCTGATTGGAAAACTTTGAAATAACATAGCTTTTTACATTCACAAGCTTTTTCGCTTCATTTATAACGGATTTACATGCGTAGTCCCTAACTGTAGATATAATGCGGATATCATATCTATCTTCATCTTTTATAGTATATTCTATCAGATGTGACAATCCCACTAATTCGTTCGCATCATCTACAAAAATAAGATATTTTCCTGCTGTTGAGATATAACGGGATAAATCTTCCATGATAGGAAGATGATTACACTTAATACAGAGAATTCTGCAGTTATTTTCCTCTTGATACTTTTTCGCAATTTCTAAAGCTAATCGTGTCTTTCCAACACCAGCCTTCCCTAAGATAATTATTACTTTTTCCTTTTCCAGTGCTTCAAAAATTTCTTTCTTCTCGTTTTCACGATATAAAAAGGTTGTTGTCAGAGGCGCTGTTCTGCCATTTGAATTATCATATTGCTTGATGAATTCTTCTATTGGGAATATTTGGTTACTGTCTATTGGAAAATTTAATTTATCTTTTGCAATATACGGATAAACTCTATAAAGCAAATTTGCAATCCTATCTATTCCATACAATTCCAGTTCTATACCATGAGAACTACATAATTTTCTTAATGCCTGGTCATCACCAGCCTTTAGTGTAGAAGATGTATGGCAACAAATTATTTTTTCAATATCTTTTACGGATACCCCTGTTTTTTCTTGGTCTAAGCATTTTTCAATATCTTCTTTGATTTTTTTGTTTATGCTTGTTTGCTCCGTGGTATATGCTACAAAAATATACTTACCTGATTTGCTTCGGAAGTAAGTATCAGGATTTCCAGTTGTAGTCTTTAATGTTCCGGCTTTCATTCCCAGAGAAAAAATATCTTCATATCCCTCTGCACATAGAAGGGTATCACATAAGTCCTGAAATCCTCCGCCTTCCAGGGTGGACAATATAAGGCTTTTAATCTTAGATGTCATTATAGTACCTCACATGGTATATATTTAACAAATAGCTTAAATTTCAATCTATAGCTGTAATTATAATCTAAGTTCAATAAAAATACAATTTGGGTAAGGAAAAATCTTAGGTGATTATGTATAGAAAAGAGAGGTGCTAAAAATAAGCTATGGAGCCACAGGACACTGAACTGTGGCCCCATATACTTTATAAAAATATCACAGATTCTGCCGGATGATCTGGGTAATGATCCCCACGGCCACGCCCCGTTCTTCATCAATCCGGGTGACGGCAAAGCTCACATCATCCTTCTTGCCGGGAGTCCGGTAGTCGTAGCAGGAGTGGGCCACAGCATTCACGCCGTTAGACAGGCGGATATAGACCACGCCCTTATGTACATCCGTGACCTTGCCGGCATACTTGCTCTGGATACGGCATTTTTTCAGGTTGTCATGGCTGGTGTTCTGGGACACACTCTTGATGTCCGCTTTGATACCCATATCTTCCAGGCTGTCACGGCGCACGTTCAGGATGCGTACAAGAACCTGGTCTCCCACGGAAAAGCGTTCGTGGGCATCCCCGATCCATTCCCAGGCCAGGTCACGGGCCATGATGGAACATTCCACACCGAATACCTCTACCCGGATGACCTTCTCGGCCACGGCGATCACACGGGCCTGGGCAATGCGGCCTTCGTAAATGCGGTACATGCCTGCTGCATCCGTATCCAGATAGAAGGTCTGCCGTTTCCGGAGCATGGCTTCCTTCCGGCTGGCGACCACGCTGCGGGTTTTGGAATCAATCCCTTTTACGATGAAGTCAATCTCTGCGCCCAGCATATTGCCGAGGATTTTGTTCTGGCGCAGCATGAACTCCGCATATTCCTGCCCGGAAGGGCTGCGGCCCACGTTGATCATCATCTCTTTTAAGGGGATCACAATCCGGAAGCCTTTATAGTCTACAATGGTGATGGTCTTTCCATTGTCCGTCTGCTCGATCCCGCCAAGCTGCCCGGTAAGGATGCGCCGGGTACGGTAAGCATTGTGGATCTCATGCCAGATGGCATCGTCACGGGATTCTTCCGTTTCCACTTCCCCACGTACCTCCAGTGTCAGTACCGGGGCATCTTCTTTTCTGCCTCTGGCAGCGGTACGGCGGGAAGAGGATGCAGCAGGGGGAGACGCGGTTCCGGCTGTGTCTTCAGCGGAGGGTAAAGGCGTATCTTCCGGCCCGGTTCCAGCGGGTTCCGTTTCTTCCTGCGGAATGGTGCCATCCATTCCATCTGCTGTCTCATCCGCCAGCCCGCTTTTATCGACAGCAGCAGCCAGGGGATCGGGCACGTTTTCTGGTACAGCTTCCATGCCCTCCGGCATCTCTGCTTCTGGCCGCTGCGTTTCCCCGTCTGTTTCTGTAGGGGGCTCTTCTTTTTTCCTGCGGGTGGTGCGTCTGGTCTTTGCAGCGGCACTGTTTGGTTCAGGCGGGGCTGCCGATTCCGGCTGTGCTTCGCCGGGGGTATCGCTTTCTTCAGAGGCACCATGCACAGTGCCGGCGCCATCGGGATTTTCCGGCGTTTCCCCGAAGATCTCTTCCTCTGTCAGTTCCGGGAGATCCCCATCTGTCCTGTCCGGGTCGGCAGCCGGTTCCTGGTCCATGCTGCCAAGCAGTTCATTTAAGTCCATGCCGTCCCCGTCAGTTTCAGGAGGGGTGCCGCCTACTTCTCCGGGGAAAGCCCCGGCTTCTGTGTCCGTTCCGTCCAAAGAATTGTTTTCTTCCATAGAAGGGTTTTCCAGTTCCATAAGTTCTTTTTTTCTTGCCATGTGTTTACCTCCATAGTGTTGTTATTCTATTTCACAGTCTCCAAAATGGACCGTTCCATAGCAGTTTCGTTTCAGGACATGATGGAATCTTTGTCCGCAGATACAATCCCGGCAGGTGTGCCGGAAGGGGCAGAGTTTTTTGACCCGGATGGGTGACAAGCGCCTCCTGTCCGGCAGCGGCATGGACGATCTCATACAGTTCACCTTTAGAGAAAAAGGCAATCTTTACGGGGAACTCACTGGACGAGTGGTATTCCGCCCTGTCGATAAAATCAAGCAGTACCCATACCGCCCGCACCATACCGGGATCTGTTTCTGCTTTACCGTTCCCATAGGGGAAATATCCCCCGGTGTCTGCCTGCCGGGTACGCCCCTGTCTGCACAGGTGGGAGAGCAGGTTCCTGGTGACAGCCTCCCGGCCAGAGTAGAACCGGCATAACTGTTTTTCTGAAAGTCCCGGATACATGGATATGATCCGGAGCAGTTCCGTGGCTTCATGGCCGTATAACTCTGCCCTGGTCTTCACTGGCACCACCTTCCTTTCTGTCTTTTTGTAAATGCGTAATCTGTGCGTATAACGGACGTATGGAAAAAGGGATTGCGTAAATCATGCGTATACGGTGCGTAATCCTTTTTGTTATCCGGCTTCATTCTGCCGCCGCATCCGTTCCACGATGTCTTTCAGTTCCCTTCTGTCCGTGGTGATCAGGTCTTTCTCCAGGGGGCTTGCCTTGAACGCCACCATGATGTTATTGTTGTTGGTGCTGATCAGGCCGTTGCCCCGTTCAAAGTGGGTGACCTCCATGATCTCCGCATCGGAGAGGTGGAGGGCGCTCTGCACGCGCATGGCCTCGTCATCCTCCAGGTTCAGGATGATCTTGGTCTTGGAGTTGTTGATGATGCCTTTCCCAAACCGTCCTTCATCCAGGTTAAAGAAGTCATTCAGGTCCTGGCTGGCACAGACGGCGGAACCCCCGTACCCTCGGATGGTCTTGAAGATCTCCAGTACAAAGTCGCCGGCAAGGCGTGTGCCTGTGGCGCCGGCTCCGGATAAGAGCTGCCAGCATTCGTCAATGAAGATGGTCTTTTCCTCGGTACGGTCCTCCTTGGCCCGGTCCCAGACAAAATCCAGCGCTACGAACATCCCCACGGTCAGCAGATCCCCGGTCAGGGAAGAGATATCCAGAACGGTATATCGGTTGTCCAGGGACACGTTGGTCTGCTGGTTGAAGGTGCTGGCGGAGCCGTTCACCAGGCGGTTCAGGATATTTGCCAGCCGTTTTGTGGCAGCCGATTTCTTCAGTATTCCATAAAGGTCGCCCAGTACCGGCATCTCCCGGTATCGTGCCGGGTCTTTGGGGTCTGCCAGGGATGCGTTGTCATGGGTGATGCCTTTCTTGTTGTAGGTGTGGATCAGGGCCTCGTCCAGAAGCTGGCGCTCTTCATGGTTCATGTCCGGGATCAGCAGGCTGAAAAAGATATGGAGCCGCTGGATCTTCTCTGCCAGTTCTGACAACTGGATGCCGGGGCCGTCCAGCAGTTCGTTCACGGTGCGGTCCACCTGCCGGATCTCCATCACGTTGATACAGTGGGGGCTTGCCGGGGAGACCTGGATGAACTCGCCGCCCACATTGGCACAGGCCCGGTGGAACTCATGCCCCTTTAACGGGGCAATGATGAAAATGGGGATCCGGGAGCGGTTGATGCGCAGCTGCTGGCCCACCTTCTGGATGATGCGCTCCTTGGGCTGTCGGGAGAGGAACATGTCCAGGTCGATCCCGTCACCGGCATTGACCATCAGGCTGAGCCAGCCGGCCGGCACATGGGTCTTATAGCCGTCCGAGGGGATCAGCAGGTAGGCGTAATAAAGCCCGTCAATGCAGATGTACCGCCCGTGGGTAAAGTCAATGCTTCTGGGCGCAATAAATTCCCCGGCAGGGATATGGTCAATGTCAGATTCCCTTCCGTCTGCCAGGTACTGTGCCACCACTTCTTTTGCCCGGACGGGGAGGGGATTTGCGGCGCTCTCATTCCGGCACAGGAGGTTATAGAGCACATCTATGGTGAACTCGTCCTCGTTGTCCGGCAGCACCACTTCATTCCCGCACTGACGCAGGTAATTAGAGGCCGTGTGGACGGCGGACTGCAGGGAGCCGATGGCCTCCCCTTCCTCGTCCGTGCGTCTTGCGCCATTCCAGGGCTCGTATTCAAAGACCAGAAAGAAACGGCGCGTGACAGCCTCGCGGGAACAGATCTGATGGATGAACTGCAGGTAATCCTCCTGCATGAGTCGGCATTGTTCGTTGGTCTCCTGGGCCATCTCCCGGCGCACCGTGTCCATGTGGCGCCCGATATCCGCACGGCGGGTCAGCACCTTGAACTGGAGCTTTACGGGGCTTATCTTTAAATAGGAAACAAAGGAATAGATGATGCCCCTCTGTTCCCTGGCGCTGCGGAGCAGGAAGTTGATGGGGATCACCTCCACCACCTTCACATACCGGTGGTCCTTCGTGTAGATAATGCCGTTTTCTATCTTACGGATGGGCAGGTAGTCCGCCACCGGGTTCAAATGGGTAAACTGCGGTTCCGGTGTACGGAGCGGCTTTCTGGGGGAGCGGCCCTTTTTCTGCCGGCTGTTTCTGTGGTCCGGTCCTGCTGATCTTCCAGCGGCCTTTTTTCTGGAATCCTGCTGTGGACCCCGTTTCCTTCCACCTGCAGATTTCTTTCGCTGCATTCCGTCCTGCTGTTTTTTCTGTGTCTGGCTGGGGCGGAGCTTCTGGCGGATCTCATAGCCTTTTATCTGGTCGAACTCTGCGGGGAAATCCTCCTCCCCTCTGCGCCGCCAGCCGGATATGCCGCCGATTTTTTCATTTTTGACAGATTTATGGTTACTTCTGTCAGTTTTTATCTCCTGTCTGGTGCCAGCAGAGGCTGTGTTTTCGCTGCAAACAGGATTTTTCTTTTTGCCGCTTTTCCTGACCTTTTTCGCAGATGCGGCCGTCCGCACTGTTTCCTGGCTTTCACCGCCGCCCACGATACGGCGGTTCTTCATGTATTTTAAGAAGATGACCAGGAAGGACGACAGGCTTTCCCCCGATATGCCGATCAGGGCAAACAGGACAAGGGGTAGGGTAGTCAGGCACAGCACGATGATCCGTGCGGTCAGACCAAAGGGCAGGAATAAAAACACCGGCAGCCCGGTCGCGACAGCCAGGATGCCGGCCTCGATCACATTCCTTGCCCGGAACATGCCGCCGAAAAACGTGCCTGTGTCCACAAAATTCGGCGGGATGATATAGGTATCGTGGTCATTTTGATTGTTCATATGGTAGTACCTCTCTTTCGCAGTGTGTCAGTTCCGGCCATGGGCGGGATCAGAGCGGAACGTCTGTAAACAGGGTTCATGGCCGGACTGCGGCAGGGCGGTTCAGCCGATGATCCAGAATGGGCCGCCTGCGCCTGCACGTCTGCTGGCTTCGTTCAGTATGATGGAAAGGTCCCAGGGCTGTCCGCTCCGTTTATAGCTGGCGGGGTCCGCCACCAGGATCTTCCCGTCCTTCACGCCCCGCAGCACGATAAAGTGGCCTCCGCTTGTGAAATGCCCTTTTGACATGATGGCCACCACCAGCTTCACGTCTGCCAGGGCGTCCAGTATCCGCTGGGGCTCTGAGGGGGAGCAGCCGGAAACGGCAAGCCCCCAGTTTTCCGCGGCGCCCGGTATCAGCGCGTGGTAGGAACCGCTGCCCTTGCACCAGTAGCCGTTTTCATATGCCCTACGTTTACTCCTAAGCTGGACATGAAGGAGTCGATCTTCTGGGATACCTTTAAAAACGCAATGGCGCACAGGAACCAGACCAGGACGTTGCCCGATACCGCCTCCCGCCCTGCCGCATCCACCTGGGCCTGGGCATCGCCCTCCGAAAAGGCAAAAGCCGTCTGGCTGGACAGGCAGAAAAGGAGTGCCATCAGAAAGGCCGCAGTAAGTACCTTTTTATATTTTTTCATGGTTATCGCCATTCCTTTCTTGATTTTTCATAGTGAGAGCGGGTTTGCGATGAACGCCCCGACCATGCTTGTGAACAGCCGCAGGCACCAGGCGTTCATGAGCAGGAGGAACACCTGCCCGCCGAACATCCGGCACCAGGACTTAAAAATGTTAGAGGTGGACTGGGATGCCCCCATGGAAAAGGCCACGGGAGCCGTGTAGACCAGAACCCCTAAGAGGACATACCGCTCTGCCGCTTCAAAAAGGAGTTTCAGGTAGTTCCATGCCAGGATCAGAACGATGATCAGCGTGATCAGTGCCACCGCACCGCCCACGCAGACGCCGATGATGGCTAACATCACCGAATTAAAGTCCGCGAAACTTAAAGCAGGCAGGTCGGAATCCATGATCCAGTGGTACGGGGTTCCGCCAATCTTTAAGACGGTATCCACGATCCCGTCCGAGAAATAGGCCAGCAGGCTGAAGAGGACGGAGCGGATGCTCAGGCGCACCGGGTCCTCTGCCTCAATGCCGATACCTAAACCGAAGTTCTTGAACAGCTGCCATACCCAGTTTAAGAGGATGATGCCGATAGCCAGCGCCACAAAGACCTTATACATGGTCTCGGCGGCGGGGAAGTAGCGGAGGAATACGGCCATGTCACAGCCAAGCGCCCCCAGGACCGAGGTGGTCACAAGGTCAAGGCCGTTCATCACCTGTTCGGCGATCCATTCCACAATGCCGTCTAAAATACCCATAAATGCTCACTGCTTTCCGGCGGTCAGCCATTCCACTTGCCATCCGCAAAGAACGGGGTGATGTAGGCCATGATGAACCCCAGGCCGTTTAAGATCGCCCAGGTGATGCAGATGCGCTTCAGCCATGCGCGGCTCTCGTCCACCGTGCGGCCGGAGCGGGAGAAGTTCATCATCAAAAGGGCCACCGAAGCGGTGACGATGGCGGCCACGGTGGAGATGAGCACGATCTGGTTGTAGACGTCCTTCATGATCTCCGTGGCCTTCGTCCATACATCCGAGGCATAGACCGGCTGCGTGGCCATCAGGAACATCATAAAACTCAGGAATACATAGTAGGCGGCCTTCGCAGGGGAGAACCTGGCTTTGGGCTTTTTGCCTGCCGGGGCAGGTGTCTGCAGTTTGTTTTTCAGTCTCAATTTGTGGACCTCCTTTAAATAAGATTTGGTTGTGAAAGAAAAACCATGCCACGGTAACGGGCATGGTCTTCTTTCTTCCGGACGGGAGGCAGGGAAAAGTCGGCTCTGCGGTCAGAGGCGCAAAAAAAGCACCTCTTTGGAAAGGTGCCATGCCAGCCCGGATTGCTTCTGGATACAGTTTTAAGCATATTTAGTGTAGCATATCCCTATTTACGGGGAAAGAGCAGAACCGTGCCAATTTTGTGCGGAATTGTGCCAATTTCGTGCCAGGATTTTATGGTGTAAAAATGAAAAAATTATTTTTGAATATTTGCAGAAAAACGGGATAGTGTCCTCTATTTATATAGCATATGGGTTACATCCAAAATGTGGAAGACCCTTTGCACCTTGACAATCTTACAGCACCATTCAGGAGTTATACAGGTATAGACGGATAGTGTGCGATGACCATGCGTGAGCACGCCCTCTGATTAAAGATTGCATAGCAATACCTGAAATACGCGGCAAAAGAATTGGCGCAGGAAATGACCTGATTGAGTGTGCATAAATTACACCTCTTAAATTATAAGTAGAAAAAGATATGCTAATTGCAGTTGAAAAACAGGATGTTCAATTCGTATAAGATATATGAAGATACTTTATATCAAATGCCAGACTGATGCCACTTCGGCTGCAAAAATCGTTTTATGATAGCGAAAGATACTAAAAACAGGGAAAGAGAGGATATAGAGAATGGCAGCAGATATATATAATGAAGCGGCAGTTGATCAGCAGGTATACCTGGCAGGCGATATTCAGCGCATGCTTGGAATAGGAAAGAGTAAAGCCTATACCTTCCTTGAAGATGTGTATAAGCAGAAAAACCCGCCGTTCAGAGTTCTTAAAATTGGTAAGCTTTTTAGAGTGCCAAAGAAAGGATTTGATGAATGGCTGAATGGTGATTTATAAGAGAGGTGATTTAATGAAACAGCCAGCAAAGAAAAAGGGAGTTGTCTTTTATGAAGAAACATCCTGGTTTCATAGAGTTAAGCTGCTGCAGCCAGATGGTTCTGTAAAGTACAGCAAACGTGGAGGCTTTCAGAGTGAGGCAGAAGCGGAAGCAAGCTATTACAAATACGAGGAAGAGTTTAAGAAAGCTTCCAGAACTTATCAGATGTCGGCAAAACCTAATGCAGATGTTGATTTGAAAGATTATTTGCTTTATTGGTTTGAGGATATATTTTCACAGAGGATTGAGAATACAACCCGCATGGTATGTGCTTATGTACTGTACGACCTGATCCTTCCGAATATGCAGCAGGATATAAAATTGCGATATGCAAATGAGGAATATTTTGATTCCCTGCTGGCTGTTGTATCAAAGGCATGCGATTCCGCTGGCAACAAATCCAGAGAGTTCTTGAACATGGCAATGAAAGAGGCCGTAATACAGGAATATATCAAAAGGAATCCGATATCTGCAACGAAATCATATCCGAGAAAAAAGCCAACAATTATCATTTTAAACAAAGCAAATGTGAAAAAACTTCTGAAAGCTGCTTACAATAGCGGATGGTATCTGGAGATTCTGCTTGGGTTGTTCTGCGGACTCAGAAAAGGTGAAATTTCAGGTTTGAAATTCGGAGATTTTGATGCTGAAAACAGGACAATCTATATTCAGCGGCAAATTACATCCAATCCTGTTATTCCAAAGGGTGAAAGAAAAATTAAAACGTATGAAGTCATAGAGAAACCGCCAAAGACGGACAATAGTTACAGGCTATTGAGGATACCAGAGGCTGTGGCTGCGGAAATTGAAAGAAGAAGGATTCTGGCAGAATCTAATAAGCAGCAGTATGGCGAACAATATTTTGACCACGATTATATTTCGTGTCAGGAAAACGGTCTGCCGCATTCAACTGCCGCTATGAACAGCGCTTTGTCAAAACTGTGTTCCAGAAATGGCCTGCCCCACATTACGGTTCATGGTCTGAGACATATGTATGCCACTATATTGGTAGAGCAGAAAGTTCCTTTGATTAAAATATCTGCCCTGTTGGGACATGCAAGTGTCAATACAACCTTTGAATATTATTGTGAGGTCATGGATGAGAATGAGCAGATTATCACGTTTATGAATCATACGTTTGTTCCGGAAGGGAGTGTTGCGACATGCTAGATTTGAGCTTGAAAAATTATGTCGATTGGAGAGTGTCACAGGTAATACCTGTGCGCTCCGGCTTCGGCTACAGGGTATTCCTGAAATATCCGGATGGGAGCGAAAAACCACAGCAGAAGTCCGGATTCAAAACAGAGAAAGAAGCAAATAAGGCAAGAGAGAAGACCATCGCAGAATTATATAATGGTACGTTTGTTGTGTACGCAAAAGTTAATGTGGCTGATTATATGATGTTTTGGCTTGAAACGGATCTTAAAAAGCGCACAGACAGTCACGAAACGTACTATAATTATTGCGGAATAGTAAAGAATCATATCATTCCCATCCTGGGTAAGAAAAAAATGACGGATGTTACTCGCGGAGACGTTCAAAAATTGTTTAATATCAAGGCAGACTATTCGAGACCGATAGCAGAGCAGGTAAAAACAATCATGAATGTCTCTTTTCGTTATGCGGTAACGGCCAAAGTGATCCCGACCAGTCCGGTGGATGGAATAGGGCTTCCTAAAGCGGAAAAGCCGCAGCCCAAATCAGGCTTCAGGACCCGAAATATAGATGAACAGAAAACACTGACTATGGAGCAGATTTCGGTTCTGCTGGAAAAGAGCAAAGATACCCCGATCCATATGCAGGTGCTGTTTAATGTACTTATGGGGCTCCGCAGGTCCGAGATCAATGGTGTAAAATATTCGGATGTAGATTATATCAACCGCACCTTAAAAGTGGAACGTCAGTTGGGGAGGATACATAATGCAGTAAAAGAAGACTTTGCCCCGAAAACTTTTACGAAACAGGAGGTGGGATTAAAGACAAAATCCAGTTACAGAGAGATTCCGATTCCTGATTATGTTTTTGAGGCAATCTTAAAGGAACGACAGGTTTATGAGAGAAACAGAAACCGTAGAAAGGGAGAGTTTCAGGATATGGATTATATCTGTTGTTCCAACTATGGCAGAGCAAGGAGCAAAGGGTTCCATTGCAGGTATTATAAACAGCTTCTTGCTGAAAATGGCCTGCCGGACATCCGCTGGCATGATTTGCGCAGTACATACTGCACGCTCCTGCTAAAAGAGGCATTCAACCCCAAAGCGGTATCGAAGCTTATGGGACATGCCAAGGAACTCATAACTATGGACGTTTACGCCGATAATAAAGGTATCATAGCGGATGGGGTGCCGGAAATTGAGGAATATATGAAGGAGGTTTTACCGAACCTGAGAGAGATAGAAAATTTTAAAAAGGAACTGTTGGAGATTGTTGTAGATGTAAAAGAATTTCTTCCGGATGCGGGGTGACAGAAAGGATAAAAAGAACAAAAGTTCGATTTTGCATCTATACAAATTTATCGATTTGTGGTAAGATAAAAAGGCTCTTTGGTGCTGCCACGTCCGTATGGAATTACAGAGGCGCGCCAAGTTGCAAAAACAGCAAATTGTGAACGGGATTCGTCGTGGGCCTGTTTTTCTCCAATTTGAGTAAATGCCACGACGAAAATAAAATGTTCCACGACGAATTTTTGCCTAATAGGCGTCTTTTTTTACTATGAAATCAGAGGTGAGCATTTGTGCAAAATGAACAAAAAATCTTCGAACTTCACAGCGAATACAAGCCCACAGGCGACCAGCCCCAGGCCATAGAAGCCCTGGTGGGTGGGTTCCGGGAAGGCAACCAATTCCAGACTTTACTGGGGGTTACGGGTTCCGGGAAGACCTTTACCATGGCGAATGTGATCGCTAAGCTTAACAAGCCGACTTTGGTAATAGCGCACAATAAAACATTAGCGGCACAGCTCTATGGTGAGTTCAAAGAGTATTTTCCGAGTAACGCGGTGGAATATTTTGTCTCCTACTACGATTATTATCAGCCTGAGGCCTATGTTCCGTCCACAGACACCTACATTGCGAAGGATTCCTCCATCAACGACGAGATAGATAAACTGAGGCTCTCCGCAACGGCTTCTCTCTCCGAGCGGCGGGATGTGATCGTGGTAGCCAGTGTGTCCTGCATCTACGGGCTGGGAAGTCCGGACGAGTACCAGGAGTTGATTGTCTCCCTGCGGCCGGGGCAGCTGAAAGACAGGGATGAAGTGATAAAGGAATTGATCGCGATTCAATACGACCGAAACGATATGGACGTGGAACGAGGAACTTTTCGGGTGAGAGGGGACACTGTGGAAATCTGTCCGGCGCAGGGCGGAGATCATCTGATTCGCGTCGAATTTTTTGGAGATGAGATCGACCGGATCATGGAAGTGGATTCCCTGACCGGGGCGCCCCATGCGGAACTGAGCCATATTTCGATTTTTCCGGCATCCCATTATGTGGTGGCGCAGGACAAGATCAATGCGGCCTGTGTGGAGATCGAGAAGGAGCTGGAGGAGCGGATTCGTTTCTTTAAGAGTGAGGATAAACTGCTGGAGGCGCAGAGGATCTCCGAGCGGACAAACTTCGATGTTGAAATGCTGAGGGAGACGGGATTTTGTTCCGGCATAGAGAATTACTCGAGGCCCTTGAACGGTCTGGAGCCCGGGGCGACGCCGTTTACCCTGATGGATTACTTCAAGGATGATTTTCTGATCATCATAGATGAATCCCACATGACGATCCCTCAGATCGGCGGTATGTATTCGGGTGACCGGTCCCGGAAGACGACGCTTGTGGACTATGGTTTCAGGCTTCCGTCCGCGCTGGACAACAGGCCGCTTAATTTTTCGGAGTTTGAGTCCCATATAGATCAGATGATGTTTGTCTCCGCGACACCATCCAAATATGAGGCGGAGCACGAGCTGATGCGGGTGGAGCAGATCATCCGCCCTACAGGACTGCTCGATCCGGAGGTGTCGGTGCGCCCGGTGGAGGGACAGATCGATGATCTGATATCCGAGATCCGCAGGGAGACGGAGAAGAAGAACAAGGTTCTTGTGACAACACTGACAAAGCGGATGGCGGAAGACCTGACGGAATACATGAAAGATGTGGGAATACGTGTGAAATATCTGCATTCCGATATCGATACGCTGGAGAGAGCGGAGATTATCCGGGATATGCGTCTGGACGTGTTCGACGTGCTGGTGGGGATCAATCTGCTCCGCGAGGGGCTGGATATTCCCGAGATCTCACTGGTGGCGATACTGGACGCGGATAAGGAGGGCTTTCTGCGCTCAGAAACCTCTTTGATCCAGACGATCGGGCGGGCGGCGAGAAATGCGGATGGCCATGTGGTGATGTACGCGGATGTGATAACGGATTCCATGCGGGCGGCGCTGGAGGAAACGGAGAGAAGGCGGAAACTGCAGCAGGCTTACAATGAAGAGCACGGCATCACGCCCCAGACGATCCGAAAAGCAGTCCGGGATCTGATCAGTATTTCCAGGACTGTGGCGAGGGAAGAGGTGCGCTTTGAGAAAGATCCTGAGTCCATGGATCTGAAGGAGCTGGAAAAACTGATAGCGGAAGTACAGAAGAAGATGAAGAAGGCGGCAGCAGATCTGGACTTCGAGACGGCAGCGGAGTTGCGTGACAAAATGTTGGAGCTGAAGAAAATTTTGAATGAAAGAGAGTAGTAAGATGGGAGAGCCAAAGAAAATGCGTCCGAGGGAATACATCAAGATTCGGGGGGCGAATGAGCATAATCTGAAAGGGATCGATGTGGATGTGCCGCGCAACGAGTTTGTGGTTCTGACAGGACTGTCAGGTTCCGGCAAATCGTCGCTGGCTTTTGACACGATCTATGCGGAGGGGCAGCGGCGCTATATGGAGTCTCTGTCCTCCTACGCGAGACAATTTCTGGGACAGATGGAAAAGCCGGACGTGGAAAAGATAGAGGGACTTTCCCCTGCGATCTCCATCGATCAGAAGTCTACCAACCGGAATCCCCGTTCTACGGTGGGGACGGTCACGGAGATCTACGATTATTTTCGACTGCTCTATGCCAGGATCGGTATTCCCCACTGCCCGAAATGCGGGCGGGAGATCCAGAAAACTACGGTGGACGAGATGGTGGATTACGTTCTGAATATGGAGACAGGTACCCGGATCCAGCTTCTCGCGCCGGTCGTGAGAGGAAGAAAAGGGCAGCATGAAAAGGTGTTGGACCGGGCGCGCAGAAGCGGTTATGTGCGCGTGCGGATAGACGGGAACCTGTATGACCTCTCGGAGGAGATCAGGCTGGAGAAAAATATCAAGCATTCCATCGAGATCGTGGTGGACAGACTTGTCATAAAAGAGGGGATCGAGAGAAGATTGACGGACTCTCTGGAAAATGTGCTGGAACTGGCGGACGGGCTGGCGATCGTGGATGTGATCGACGGGGAGAGTCTGACCTTCAGCCAGAGTTTTGCCTGCCCGGACTGCGAGATCAGTATCAGCGAGATCGAGCCGAGAAGCTTTTCCTTCAACAATCCGTTCGGCGCCTGCCCGGATTGCTTCGGGCTGGGGTATAAGATGGAGTTTGACGCAAGGCTGATGATTCCGGATGAGTCGCTGAGTTTAAATGGCGGAGCCGTACAGGTGATGGGATGGCAGTCCAGCAAGGACAAGGGAAGTTTCACGCACGCGCTGCTGGAGGCCCTGGCGGAAGAATACCGGTTCAGCCTGGATACGCCGTGGAAGGAACTGGCGGCGGAGGCGAAAGAGGTCGTGATCTCCGGCACGGCGGGGAAAGAGGTAAAAGTACACTATAAAGGGCAGCGGGGTGAGGGAGTTTATCCGGTGGCATTTACCGGACTTGTCAAGAATGTGGAACAACGCTACCGGGAAACTTATTCGGAAACCATGAAAGCGGAGTATGAAGAGTTCATGCGGGTGACGCCCTGTAAACTCTGCGGCGGACGTCGGCTGAAACGGGAATCGCTGGCGGTCACGGTATACGATAAAAATATTTACGAACTGACGGCCATGTCCCTCGGAAATCTCCACGAGTTTCTGCGGGAGATGCAGCTCTCACAACAGCAGGAGCTGATCGGAAAGCAGATCTTGAGGGAGATCCGCGCGCGGGTGGGATTTTTGAATGATGTCGGTTTAAACTACCTTTCCCTGGCGAGGGCGACGTCCACTCTCTCCGGCGGGGAGGCGCAGAGGATAAGGCTCGCCACACAGATCGGATCCGGACTGGTGGGGGTCTGCTATATACTGGATGAGCCCAGCATCGGCCTGCACCAGAGGGACAACGATAAGCTGATAAAAACACTGAAGAATCTGAAGGATATGGGCAATACGCTGCTGGTGGTGGAGCACGACGAAGATACGATGTGGGCGGCAGATCACGTTATCGATATCGGTCCGGGGGCGGGCTCCCATGGCGGAAGGGTGATAGCTCAGGGGACGGCGGAGGAAATCTGCCAGGTGGAGGAATCCATTACCGGTCAATATCTGAGCGGTAAACTGCGGATACCGGTGCCGGACGAGAGAAAAGAACCCGCGGGATATTTGACCGTAAAAGGGGCGAGAGAGAACAATCTGAAAAATATTGACGTGGAGATCCCGTTGGGAGTGATGACATGTGTGACAGGAGTGTCAGGTTCCGGGAAGAGTTCTCTTGTCAATGAAATTTTGTATAAGCATCTGGCGAAGAGCCTGAACCGGGCGAGGACGATCGCGGGAGATCATGATGATATCCTGGGCCTGGAGAAGCTCGACAAGGTGATCAGCATCGACCAGTCTCCGATCGGGCGAACGCCCCGTTCCAACCCGGCCACCTATACCGGGGTCTTCGATATGATCCGGGATTTGTTTGCCGCCACGCCGGATGCCAAGGCGAAGGGCTACAAAAAGGGGCGGTTCAGCTTCAATGTGAAAGGCGGCCGGTGTGAGGCATGCTCGGGGGACGGTATTATCAAGATCGAAATGCATTTTTTGCCGGACGTGTATGTGCCGTGCGAAGTCTGCGGCGGCAAACGATATAACAGAGAGACGCTGGATGTGAAGTACAAGGGGAAAAGCATTTTTGACGTGCTGGACATGACAGTGGAGGAGGCGCTGGGATTTTTTGAGAATGTGCCCACTATCCGCAGAAAGATAGAGACGCTGCACGATGTGGGACTCTCCTATATCAAGCTGGGACAACCCTCGACGGAACTCTCCGGCGGAGAGGCCCAGCGGGTAAAACTGGCTACGGAACTCTCCAGAAAGAGCACGGGGCGGACGATCTATATACTGGATGAGCCGACGACGGGACTGCACTTCGCGGATGTGCACAAGCTGGTGGAGATCCTGCGGCGGCTGACCGAAGGGGGAAATACAGTGGTGGTGATCGAGCACAATCTGGACGTGATCAAGACGGCTGACTATGTCATCGACATCGGTCCGGAAGGCGGAGACGGAGGCGGCCGGATCATCGCGAAGGGAACACCGGAGGAAGTGGCGAAAAACAAAAATTCCCATACCGGACAATATATCGGGAAAATGCTGGAAAAAAACAAAAATAAATATTAAATTTTGTTGAAGATTTTTTGTTTGACTTGAATTTGAGGGACAGATTTGGTATGCTGTTACTGAATATAGTTTAAGGTATATGATTTCCGGATGGGAGGTTTTTATGAAATTTAAAAAAATAATAGCGACAGTATTGACGTCCGTGATGGCGCTGGGCATATTTGCGGCTCCGGTATCGGGACTGCAGGCGGAGGCGGCACCGGACTGGTCCACTAACTGGAATGATGTCCGAGTCTACACGGCGAACTATTCAAAGAGCATTCCGAGCATCAACATGCAGACGCCCCAGACAACGGTAAAGCTTTATGCGGGCATGAGCTGGGAGAGACTGGAGGAGAACATCGGCGTGCGGCTGAACGTGAGTGACAGCGAGTGCGGACCGCAGGCGATGAACGGATTCCATACGTTGGCGGCGGCCATGGGTGCTACCGTGGTGAAGGTTCTGGACATGGACATGGAATTATACACGAAAGAGGGCTGGACCGAGGATGTTGTGACGATGACCAGTCCGATCAGGGTCGGTATGACGCTCCCGAAGGGCTGTGATCTGACGAAGGATTACGCGGTGATCAGCGTGAGGGAGAACGGAAGCATGGAAGTGCTGGGTGATCTGGATCCGGAGCCGACAACTCTGACGGTGGACAGCGCTTCTTTTGACACTTTTGCGATCATTGCCGCGCCGGCGGGAACTTTCAACGCGTTCAGGGTGGCGAGCCCTCATGCGCTGGATCAGCTCTGGGTATCCAATTATACGAAGGACATTATCAGCACGGTCAGTGCAGAGTCGAAAGGCTACCGGATGTATGATATCGGCACGGTTTCGGATGTGGCTGCCGTGAGAGCGGCGGTGGGCGATCAGATCGTCTCCCTGGAGGTGAGCTCCTTTGAACCGGGACCGGACTCCATGAGTCTTCTGCGGTATGCGGCATGGAAGGCCGGAGCGAGGAGGGCATCCTATTATGAGATCGAGCTGAAAAACGGAAAGGGGCAGAGAGTTACCGAGACGAGACAGAAGATTCGTGTTATGATGACACTGCCTTTCGACTTCCCGGCATATGCGGATTATGCGGTGGCGGTGCTGAATGCGGATGGGACGGTCAGCATTCTGAAAGATATCGATACAAACGACAGCACGATAACGATCGACACGGATCAGTTCCGGAGTTATGCGATCATGTGGGCGCCGAAAGGTACATTTGCCATGATCCCGTAAAACAGAAACGGACGCAAAATAAGAGATTTGTCTTGTTTTGCGTCCCTTTTTTGTAAAAATTTTATGAAATGTCTTTGAAAATCTTTCCTTGTGGTTTATAATAGCTTTGTATGGCTGATATTATGCCGGTTTATGTTTAAATACAGGTTAAATGGAAAAATTAAGATAGAGAAACCATGGAAAGGGGCTAAGTTGGGATGCAGTATACGGATATAGGGATCGATTTGGGGACTGCCAGTATTTTGGTATATATCAGAGGAAAAGGGGTTGTGTTGAAGGAGCCCTCTGTCGTTGCTTTTGACAGAGATACCAATAAGATCAAGGCGATCGGTGAGGACGCGAGGCTGATGTTGGGGAGAACGCCGGGCAATATCGTGGCGGTGAGACCTCTGCGGCAGGGCGTTATTTCCGATTATACCGTGACGGAAAAGATGATGAAATATTTTATACAGAAAGCGCTGGGAAAGAGAAGCATCCGGAAGCCGCGGATCGCGGTCTGTGTGCCGAGCGGCGTGACAGAGGTGGAAAAGAAGGCGGTGGAGGATGCCACTTACCAGGCGGGTGCCCGTGAGGTTTCGGTGATCGAGGAGCCGATCGCGGCGGCCATCGGAGCGGGCATCGACATCTCAAAACCCTGCGGAAATATGATAGTGGATATCGGCGGCGGTACTTCCGATGTGGCGGTGATCTCGCTGGGCGGTACGGTGGTCAGCGCTTCCATCAAAATAGCGGGGGATGATTTCGACGAGGCAATCGTGCGCTATATGAGAAAAAAACATAACCTGCTGATCGGTGAGAGAACGGCGGAGGATATCAAGATTCGGATCGGTTCCGCGTTCCCGAGGCCGGAGCCGGACTACATGGAGGTGCGCGGACGAAACCTTGTGTCCGGACTGCCCAACACGATCCGCGTTTCTTCGGAGGAGACCGAGGAGGCGCTGAAGGAGACCACATCTCAGATCGTGGAGGCGATCCACAGTGTGCTGGAGAAGACGCCGCCGGAGCTTGCGGCAGATATCGCGGATCGGGGAATTGTCCTGACGGGCGGCGGCAGTCTTCTGAGAGGACTGGAGGAACTGATCTCGGATAAGACCGGCATCAACACGATGACGGCTGAGGATCCCATGACGGCGGTGGCGATCGGCACGGGACGCTATGTGGAATTTCTGGCAGGCTACAGGGAAGATTAAAGAAAACAGGAAGGTGCGAGTGACAGATGGTAAAAGGATTATATACAGCTTATACGGGAATGCGCAACGAACAGAGGAGAATGGATATTCTGACGAATAATCTGGCGAATTCCGATACCACGGGTTTCAAGAAGGAGGGAGTGACCAACCAGTCTTTTGACAGTCTGCTGGCTTACCGCATCAAGGACTCCTCCACGCCCGGTGTGGATGCGGCACGTATCGGCAGCATGAACATGGGTGTGAAGATCGGCGAGGTGTATACCGATTACACGCAGGGGCCCATGAAGATCACGGACAATACATTCGATGTGGCGCTGGCCGGGGAAGGCTTCTTTACGATTGAGTTTACCAATAAAGAGGGGGAGACTTCCACACTCTACACGAGAGACGGCAATTTCAATATGACGAAGGAAGGCTATCTCGTGACGCAGGACGGCGATTTTGTTATGGGGACAAACGGACAGAGGATCAGGCTCTCCACGACGGCAGGCGAGACGAAGATCGACAGGGGCGGACGTATCTACCAGGATGGGACACAGCGCGCCCAGATGCAGATCACGGATTTTGAGAATTATGATTATCTGGAAAAATTCGGGGAGAATCTGTACCGGCCGGTGGACGGCGCCGAGGAGAAGGAAGCGACAGCGCAGACCTACCAGGGCTATCTGGAGGCGGCAAATGTGCAGACCGTCTATGAGATGGTGCAGATGATCGCGACGACCAGAGCCTATGAGACGAACCAGAAAGTGATTCAGGCTCACAATGAGACATTGCAGATCGCGGCAAACCAGATCGGAAAATTATAAAAAGGGGTTAAGAATCAAAGGGTTCAGGCCGATATATACGTAGACATGAAATGGCGCGTTTGAGCGGCTAAAACCTTTGGCGGGAGGAATACATAATGGTACGAAGCTTATGGTCTGCGGCGACCGGTATGATCGCACAGCAGACAAATGTTGATACGATAGCGAACAATCTGGCGAATGTCAATACGACCGGCTATAAGACGCAGGTAAATCAGTTTAAATCTCTGTTATACCAGAATCTTCAGACGGAGACGACGTCCGGAAACGGAGAGACGAAACCTACCGGCGCGCAGGTCGGACTGGGTGTGCGCAACGCTGCAATCACCAGCAGATTTAAAGAGGGAAATTTGCTGGAGTCCACAAGTCTCACGGATTTCGCGATCGAAGGAGAAGGCTTTTTTGCAGTGAGAGGTGAGGACGGCGAAACCTACTATACGAGAAACGGCAGTTTTCTCTGGGCGATCAACAGCGGCGGCGGCGTGACGCTGACGAACTCGGAAGGGCTGAAAGTGCTGGATTCCAGGGGCCGGACGATCGAGCTCGGCAACAACTATATCACAAACCGGATCACCGTGAGCCAGGACGGTCAGATCTGCTATCCGAACGCGAACGGCAACCCGACGCCTATCGGTGTGGCGATCGGCGCTTACCAGTTCAACAACCCGACGGGTTTGACCAAAGAGGGAGACAGCCTGTACGCCGTGTCGGATGCCAGCGGCCCGGCGATCAATGAGGCGACGAACAATCAGGTGCAGAAGAGCCGGTTTTTGCAGAGTTATCTGGAAGGCTCCAACGTGCAGGTGGTGGATGAGATGGTAAATCTGATCGTGGCACAGAGAGCCTACGAACTGAATTCCAAGGCGATCACCGCATCGGATCAGATGATGCAGCAGGCAAACCAGCTCAGACAGTAATGTAGACGGTGACAGGGAGACGATCGATGGATATTAACGGATTGAACACGGATTATACAAATTATACAAACTATTTGTCTCAGTCGTCGGCGGCGTCGGCTAGGATGGATCAAATCAAAAATAAGGATTATGCGAATGCCACAGACGAAGAGCTTATGGATGCCTGTAAGCAGTTTGAAGAGTATTTTGTGGAGATGACGCTGAAGGAAGTCTTTAAGACGGTGGATCTGTTTGGGATGGGCGAGAGCAGTTCGGGCGCCATGTCCACAAGCAAAGATCTGATGAAAGACAGTGTGGTGCAGAAATTTGCCGAAAAGATAACGGAAGAGTCAAATCTCGGGCTTGCGCAGCAGCTTTACGAATCTATGAAGCGCAATACGATCGATGTATCTGAACTGCCGAAGTAGAGAGAGCAGGAACGGGAAGAATAAGATAAAAACAGTGAACAGCCGGGAATCGTTGATGCCCGGCTGTCTGAGTAGTAAAGGAAAGATAAAGTGCTGATACAAAAAGGGAGAAAAAGGGGATATCTATATATCATCATTCTTTTGCTCGCGGGAGCAGCGGCATTCGGCGTCCGCCTGGCGGGAATAGAACATATTACGGCGGACTTTGAGACCTGTCTGATTCCCTGGTCGGCGGCGATGAAGACAGGAGAGGGGCCCGGCATTCTGCGCGCCTACGACGGGGATTACAATATGCCCTACGTCACTGTTCTGTGGCTGTTGAATTATCTGCCGGGAAGAACGATCGTCAAAGTCAAATTGTTCTCGGTTTTGTTTGAGTACCTTGGGGCGGCAGCGGCGGGATTGATCGCGGCTCACTTTGCCGGGGCGGAAAAGAAGAGATTTATGTTTACTGCTGTCTGCATCGCGGTATTGTTTTATCCTTCCTCCGTATTGAACGGCGCATGGTGGGGACAATGTGATTTTATCTATGTGGCGTTTCTGCTGTATATGATCTATGCGCTTTTAAGAGAACGCTACGCGGCGGCGATGCTCCTTCTGGGGTGTGCTTTTTCCTTTAAACTGCAGGCGGTGTTGATTCTGCCGGTTCTGCTTATTTTCTGGTGGAAAAAGAGAAGTTTTTCCGGGGCTTATTTTCTGCTCACGGCGGCGATGATGGAAGTGCTCTGTATTCCTGCCATTGCAGGCGGCTATTCTGTTTTCATTCCCTTTTCGATTTATACGAGACAGCTCGGGCGCTATCCCTATATGTATGTGTTTTATCCCAATTTCTGGGCACTGTTCAAAGATAGTCCGTACTATATTTTTTCCAATGTGGCGATCCTCAGCATACTGGCGGGACTGGGGATTTTTGCGGTCTCTGTGATCCGGAAGAAGACGGAGGTTTCGGAGAGACAGTGGATGGAATTTGCGGTGTGGAGCACATTTCTCATGATGTGTTTTCTGCCCTGTATGCATGAGAGGTACGGTATGCTCGCTGAGGTGCTGGCGATCATCTATGCGTTTCTGGACAGAAAAACGTGGTGGAATGCGGTGGTCATCGGAGCGGGAAGTTTAATCGCTTATCTGCAGGTGACTTTCGGACAGCATATTTTACCGGATCAGTGGATCGCGGCGGCTTATCTGCTGACTCTCGGTTTTTTTACCTGGAGGATGATAAAGAACTGGGACGGGGACGGAGAGTGTGTTGCCGATAGCTCCTGTGGTGTGGAGGGTGCTGCTGTGCGGAAAGGACGCCGCGGTGTATCCGCTCTGGAAAACCGGGTGATGGATTTTATCAATAAATACATTATATATATAGCATATGCCGCTCTGACCTTATTGGCGGTGGCGGTCAGAAAACCGATGATAGAGTGCATCAGCGCGGATTATCTGCCGAATCTGATCGAGACGGAGGGAAATTATCACACACCGCTCTACATGTTTCTCCTGCACGTTATAAGTCTTGTCAACAGTACCTTTCTGCCGGAAAAAACGCTGTTTTTTCTGGTGAAGCTGCTCTGCATGGCGGCGGATATTTTTGCGGCGGCCATGCTGGCCGTGTGTGTTTTTGCCTCCGGGGGTAGAAAAGAGGACTCAGTTTTGGGAAAAAGAACGGTGGACCGGAAGCTGAGAGCTGTTGTGATCTACGGATTGATGCTATTTCTGCCCGCGGTACTTTTGAACTCTCCCTTCTGGGCGCATCTGGACAGTATTTCTGTGGGGCTTATGGCTGGGGCGTATCTTTTGTATGTGAGAGAGAAAGAGGTTTTGGCGGGAGTCCTGGCGGGGGCTGCCTGCGGTTTGCTGGCGCACTATGCGGTGGCGCTGGCATTTGTTTCCTGCGTCAGGCTGGCTATGACCGGAGGGACGAAGGCTTCTTTGGAGGAAGGCAGGAGAGAGAAGCGGTTTGAGAACACATGTGTGATGGTAATGGTGCTCAGCAGTATGACAGGATTGCTCTGTGGATACAATGTCCTGCAAAATCTCTTCAAACTTTTAAATTTCTGGGAGAATATGGGGACCTGGATGCTGTATCCGATTTTGGTTCTGGCTCTTATTTTATGCTTTTGCGATAAAAGGTGGATTCCGGTGGGAATGCTTCTGGAACTGGCGGTTATTCTGGACTGGGGGGAATTTCTGTATGAATATCCGGTATTGCCGCACGCGGTTTATACGGCACTCTATCTGACGGCGGGGATATGGGCGTTGTCTGCCGCCTGGAGAACAAAGAGAGAAAGATGCCGTGTCTGCGGCGGGAGGAACAGTAAATAAGTTGGAGACGATCAAGGGCTATGTTGGGCATATTATATATCGGAATGAATCGAACGGCTATACGGTGCTCGAACTGGTGACAGACGGGGAGGAACTCACCTGTGTCGGTATGTTTCGGGGCGTGGACGAGGGCGAGAGTCTGGAGGTACAGGGCGGCTTTACGGAACATGCCCTCTATGGCAGACAGTTCAAGGCGGAGGCTTTCCGGGTGACACAGATGGAAGATACCGTCAGCGTGGAGCGTTATCTGGGCTCCGGCGCGGTGAAAGGAGTGGGCGCTGTTTTG
The DNA here is from genome assembly GCA_003611955.1 of bacterium 1XD8-76. Taxonomy (GTDB): domain Bacteria; phylum Bacillota; class Clostridia; order Lachnospirales; family Lachnospiraceae; genus 1XD8-76. The sequence goes on along the minus strand of RAZE01000001.1, from coordinate 24,524 downwards.
GCCTCGCGCATCGTGAAAAAATTCGGGACGGACACGCTGCGCATTATGGAACAGGAACCGGAGCGCCTTGCGGAAGTGCGGGGGATCTCCGATAGGATCGCCCGGGAGATCGGTGTACAGATGGAGGAGAAGAAGGATCTGCGGGACGCGATGCTTTTTCTGCAGAAATACGGAATTTCCGGCGCGCTGGCCACAAAAATCTACGATACTTACGGGATGGGACTTTACGGTGTTCTGCGGGAGAATCCCTATAAACTGGCGGAGGATATAAACGGCGTCGGGTTTAAGAGGGCGGATGAGATCGCGTTTAAGACAGGGATTCATATCGATTCCGAGTACCGGGTGCGGAGCGGGCTTTTTTACACGCTGCAGGCGGCGGCGGGGGAGGGTCATTCCTACCTGCCGGAGGAGAAACTTCTGGAGAGGGCGGCGGAGCTTTTGGGGGTGCCGGAGGAAGCGCTGGAAGGGCAGCTCGAAAATCTGGCGATGGAGCAGAAAGTAATATGCAGGAGGGAAGCTGAGAAAAAACTGGTGTACGCTTCCGCTTTTTACCACGCGGAGATGAACTGCGCCAGAATGTTGATTGACCTGAACCGTGCTATGGAGGCGGGGGAAGGCGCTTTGCCGGCGGAAGAGAGGCGTCAGCTGGGAAGGATCCGCGAACTGGAAAAACAACAGAAAATTGAACTGGACGAGCTGCAGCGGGAGGCGGTGATGCAGAGCATCCGGCACGGTGTATTGATTCTGTCCGGCGGACCGGGTACCGGGAAGACGACGACGATCAAGACGATGATACGCTATTTTGAGCAGGAGGGCATGGACATCCTGCTGGCGGCACCCACAGGGAGAGCCGCCAAACGGATGTCGGAGGCCACCGGATATGAGGCGAGGACAATACATCGCCTGCTGGAGCTGAACGGGGGTATATCGGACGACAACAGCGGGCGCAGCGCAAAGTTTGAGAAAAATGCGGACAACCCGCTGGAGGCGGATGTGGTCATAGTGGACGAGATGTCCATGGTGGACCTGTTTTTGCTGCAGTCGTTGCTGAAAGCGATCCTGCATGGGACGAGACTGATCCTGATGGGAGATATGGATCAGCTTCCAAGCGTGGGACCGGGACAGGTTCTGCATGATCTGATAGAGAGCGGGGCATTTCCGACCGTTGTGCTGAAAAAGATTTTCCGGCAGGCCGGTGAGAGCGATATCGTAGTCAACGCGCACCGGATCAACGAGGGAAAAAGTATTTCGCTGAACAACAAAAGCAGGGACTTCTTTTTCCTGGAAAGAAATGACGTTAATGTCATATATAAACATATCGTACAGCTGGTGCAGGATATGCTGCCGCGCTATGTGCAGGCATCGCCGATGGAGATACAGGTGCTGACACCCATGAAAAAAGGAAGCCTGGGAGTGGAAGCGCTGAACCGTGTTCTGCAGCGGTATCTGAACCCTCCGGCTCCGGACAAAAAGGAGTATAAGATCGGGCAGGATGATCTGTTCCGGGTGGGGGACAAGGTTATGCAGATCAAAAATAATTATCAGCTGGAGTGGGAAGTCGTGTCAAAATACAATATCGCTGTGGACAGGGGAACCGGTATTTTTAACGGGGATATGGGAATCATTCAGGACATCGACGAGTTTGGTTCCACCATGACGGTGGAGTTTGACGAGAACAGGCGCGTGACATATCCGTTTACAGGGCTGGAGGAGCTGGAGCTGGCCTATGCGGTGACGATCCACAAATCTCAGGGATCCGAGTATCCGGCGGTGGTGATTCCCGTGCTGTCCGGTCCCAGACTGCTTTTCAACAGAAATCTTTTATATACGGCGGTGACCAGGGCGAAAAACTGTGTCACGATTCTGGGATCCTCCCGGACACTGCAGGAAATGATCGACAATACAGGGGAAAATTGCCGATATACATCCCTCGACAAAAGGATCGCTGAGATGATGGAAGTGTTGAGATAAAAACATCTTTTGCCCGGAGAGGGAAAGGTGTGTATGGAAAACAAAATCAGGAATGTATGGGAGAGGGGACTGGATCTGGTGTTCCCCGCAAGGTGCCCGGTCTGCGATAAGCCTGCGCCGTATCCGGAATTGATCTGTCCGGCGTGCGGGGGGAGGTTTGTCCCGGTGAAGGAGCCGAGATGTCTGAAGTGCGGGAAGCATCTGGGCGATGAGAGGGAGGAGTACTGTAAAGGCTGCAGGGTGGCAGCGCATAAGTTTGATCAGGGGAGAGGGTTGTTTGAGTATCCCTCCATGGCAAGGTCGATGTACCGCTTCAAGTACGCGGGGAGAAAGGAATACGCTCGGTTTTACGGGGAACAGATCGCAAAAAAACTGGGAAAGACGATACGAGGATGGCGGCCGGACGCGCTTGTGCCCGTGCCCGTCCATGCGGCGAGAAAGCGGGAGAGAGGCTATAACCAGGCCGAGGCGCTGGCCGGGGAGATCGGAAGAAGAATGGGGATACCGGTTGATTTCCGCCTGATAAAGCGGGTGAAAAAAACTCTTCCCCAAAAGCTGTTAGATGACCGGGAGCGCCAAAATAATTTGAAAAGGGCTTTTAAAATAGCTCGAAATGATGTAAAATTAAAAAGAGTTGTCATCATTGACGATATATATACAACGGGAAGTACAATAGATGCCTGTGCCCTGGAATTGAAAAGAGCGGGAGTAGAAAAAGTATATTTTATTGCGATAGCTATTGGGAAAGAACTGAAATAGGAGGCTAAAGTAAAATATGAACGTTAAAAACTGTAAAAAATGCGGAAAAGTGTTTAACTATGTGTCGGGAGCGCCGATCTGTCCGGCATGTAAGGAAGCTCTGGAGAAAAAGTTTCAGGAAGTGAAGAAGTATGTTCAGGATAACAGGGGCGCTACGATCCATGATGTGGTGGAGAACTGTGAGGTGGATCCACAGCAGGTGCGTCAGTGGGTGCGCGAGGAACGCCTGGAATTCAGCGGCGACGGCGCTACGGGGATTACCTGCGAAAAGTGCGGCGCGCCTATCACGACGGGCAGATTCTGCAAAAAATGTAAAATGGATATGACGAATGAATTAAACGGCGCGATACCGAAGACGCCGAAGGAGAAAGCAAAGCAGAAAAAGGATCCGAAGGATAATCCAAAGATGCGCTTCCTGCAGTAAGGAGAGGGCGGTATGATCCATGAAGAGAGAGTGATCCTGATGACGGGATTGCAGGTTTATGAGGACGGCGACGGAAAAAGAGATATTGCCATTTCAAACTATTTCAGAGGGGATTACCTCGGGATGCAGATGCTGAAGAGCGTTATCTACGTGACAATAGCAGCGGGCCTTTTTTTCGCCGGCTATGTTTTCTACAATCTGGAAGAGTTTTTAAATAATATATACCAGACAAACTGGCTTGAGTACGCACAGACGCTGCTCACCCGTTATCTGGTTCTCGTGGTGGCATATACCCTGATCACTTATCTGGTGTATGCCTGCCGTTATGCAAAAGCGAAAAAGAATCTGAAAAAGTATTATGGCGGACTGAAAGCTCTAAACGCCATGTATCATGAGGAATCTTGAGAGGATAGTGAATGACACAGTTATTGTTAGCAAAAGAAACCCTGAAGACTTTTGTCGGAAGATATGAAGTATATTTAAAACCGTTTGGAAAATTTTTGCTTGCCCTGTTGGCGCTGATTATGATCAATTCTTCCACAGGCTATATGGAGAGGCTGAACAATATATCCGTCGTACTGGTGGTGGCGCTGATGGGATCTTTCCTGCCGTTGAATTTTATCATTTTATGTGCCGCCGGCTTTATTATACTTCATCTGTACGCGCTCTCAATGGAATGCGCGCTGGTGGCGCTGATCCTGTTTTTGATTCTGGCGCTTGTGTATTTCCGGTTTGCGCCGAAGGACGCGGTGATCGTGCTGATCCTTCCGATGTGTTTTTATCTGAAGATACCGTATGTGATTCCCATCTGTGCAGGACTTCTGGCGGCGCCGGTGTCGGCGGTCTCCGTGGCCTGCGGCGTGATCGTATATTATATGGTGAGTTATGTGTCCGGCAATGTATCCGGTCTGAGCGCACTGGAAGCGGAGGACATGGCGGGGCGGTTTCGCTATGTGGTGGACGGTTTTTTGAAGAATAAAACGATGATCGTCGTTATGGCTGCTTTCGCGTTGACGGTGATCATTGTCTATCTGATCCGCAGGCTCTCCATAGACCACAGCTGGACGATCGCCATTGTGGCGGGAACGATTGCACAGATGGTGGTGTTGCTGTTGGGTGCTCTGCTGATGGATGCGGAAGTATCAACCATTGGAATAATACTGGGCAGTCTTGTCAGCGCCGGGATCGCAAAAGTTGTGGAATTTGTAATGTTTCAGATGGATTACAGCAGAACAGAAAACGTTCAGTTTGAGGATGATGAGTATTATTATTATGTGAAGGCGGTTCCGAAGGTCGTACTTTCTAAACCGGAAAAGACTGTCAAGAAGATCAATGCCCAGAGGAAAAAGAAAAAAAGCCGTTAAGACCCGCTTTCAAACTTTCTTCCCCTGAATCGCATCTTATGTAGGAAAGGCAGAAAGGGAAGAATAAAGCAATGAATGAATTTTTAGGTACGATCAGTACACACATGGAAAATCTTTATATCCCCTCGTTAAATGCGATCACCCGCACGGATATTGTGGAAATTATTATCATAACATTTATGATATACGCCATACTTGTGTGGGTGAAGGAGACCAGAGCGTGGGCGCTTCTCAGGGGCGTGCTGGTGATCGGCGCCTTTCTTTTGATTGCGTTTTTTACTAAGATGACTACGATTTTGTGGATGGCGGAGAGACTGATCTCTCTGGCGGTTATTGCGATGGTAGTCATTCTGCAGCCGGAGCTTCGGAAGGCATTGGAAAATTTGGGACAGAAGAATATTTTTGCCAGTCTGTTTTCGCTGGATATGTTGAAGGCGTCGGTAGATGCCAGGTTTTCCGACAGGACGATCAATGAGATCATAAAGGCCTGTGTCGAGATGGGAAAGGCAAAGACAGGCGCTCTGATCGTAGTGGAGCATAAACAGCCCCTGACAGATTACGAGAGAACCGGCATAGATGTGGATGCGATCGTATCCAACCAGCTGCTGATCAATATTTTTGAACATAATACTCCGCTGCACGATGGCGCCATTATCGTGAGAGGAGACAGGATCGTATCTGCCACCTGCTATCTGCCCCTCTCCGACAATATGCTGCTCAGCAAAGAGCTGGGGACGAGACACAGGGCCGGTGTAGGCATTTCGGAGGTGACGGACTCCATGACGGTCATCGTCTCGGAGGAGACGGGAAAGATCAGTGTGGCGTACGGCGGAAGACTTCACAGGGGTCTGACGGCGGATGAGCTGCGGGAATACCTTTCTGAGATTCAGGATAAAGTGGTGGAAGAGAAGAAGCACATTATCTGGAAAGGAAGGGCGAAAAATGAATAAAAAGGAAAAAGTAAAATGGTCCGGAAGGCTGACCAGAAACCTTGGGCTGAAAATCATTTCTTTTCTGCTGGCGATGGGATTGTGGCTGCTGGTTGTAAATATTGATGATCCGGTCGTCAGATGGACTTATCTCGATGTGCCTGTGACAATAAAGAATGCGGATGTGATCACGAATCAGGGTATGATCTATGAAGTGCTGGAGGGGACGGATGTCATTCCGCGAGTTACCGTCTATGCCCCCCGGTCCGTGGGGGAAAATATCAGCAAGTCGGATATCGTGGCGACGGCGGATATGAATACGCTGAACAGTCTGAATATTTTGCAGGTGGAGTTTTCCGTGCCCAGAATGGGAAGCCAGGTTACCGATATCCGGGGCAGCGCGGACAGCATGAGGGTCAGCATTGAGAATAAAAAGAATATCCAGATGGTGCTGCAGACCAATGTGACAGGCGAGGCACCGGAAGGATATGTGGTGGGGAATGTGATGACGGACCAGAACCTTATCAGGGTATCGGGGGCGGAATCGATCGTGAACAGGGTGGATTCTGCGGTCATCAATATAGATATGAATTCGCTCTCGGAATTTACCAGCGATATCACGACCAGCGTGCCGGTGCGGCTCTATGACGCGGACGGTAATGAGGTGGAAGGCAGTACCCTGGCAAAGAGTCCGGAAAATGTGATGATCACGGTTGAAATTTTATCGACGAAAGAAGTGCCGCTGCGCTTTGAGGTGGACGGAGAGCCGGCGGACGGTTACGGGCTGACTGGAGTGGTGACGAGCGATATCGAGACGGTCCGCATCGCCGGCAGACGGTCTGCGCTGAACAGCGTGAATGAAGTTGTGATACCGGCGGAAGCGTTTGATGTGACGGATATAGACGAGGATATGACGGCAGAGATAGATGTGTGCGATTATCTTCCGGACAGCGTGCAGATGGCGGATAAGAGAACGACGGTACCGGCCAATGTGACGATCGGGGTGGAACGCGAGACGACATCGGATTATACGCTGAGAGCCGAGGATGTGATGATCTCGAACGTACCGGAGGGACTGGAATGTGAACTGAGCGGGCTGGAGGAGGAATACACAGTGTCTGTCACCGGGATACGCTCCGTCATGAGTACTCTGAGTGCGGGGAGTCTGGAGGCATCACTGGATGTCACGGCGTGGATGCACGAGCAGGGGATAAGAGAATTGCTGCCGGGAAGATACACGGTTTCTTTGCAGTACAACAATCCGGAATATACAGAGCTTGACAGACCAGTCACGGCGGTCATGACAGTTTCCGAAGTGACGGAAGGAAATATGGAATAATAGAATATATGGAAAGGGACAAAAAGGATGGGAAGATTATTTGGAACAGACGGTGTGAGGGGTGTGGCAAACGAGGAACTCACTCCGCTTTTGGCAATGCAGCTAGGCCAGGCAGGCGCGTATGTTCTGACCAAGGAAACAGAGCATAAGCCGACGATCATGGTGGGCTGTGATACGAGAATTTCCGGCGACATGCTGGCAAATGCTCTGATGGCAGGAGCGTGTTCCGTGGGGGCGAACTGTATTTATGTGGGAGTGATCCCCACGCCGGCAGTGGCGTACCTGACAAGAAAGTACAAGGTGGATGCGGGCGTGGTGATCTCGGCGTCGCACAATCCGGTGGAATTCAACGGCATTAAATTCTTTAACGGTAACGGCTATAAACTGCCGGACGAGATGGAAGATGAGATCGAGGCGGTGATCCGCGGCGGTATGGCGGGTATTAAATTTCCAATCGGTCCGGGCGTGGGAAAGATCAAGTACCGCACGGATGCCAGAGAGGAGTATATCAACCATGCGATACAGTCTGTGAAAGTGGATCTGACAGGATTGAAGATTGTTGTGGACTGTGCGGAGGGAGCCTCTTTCTATACATCGGTGGAAGCGCTGCGGGAACTCGGCGCCAACGTGGTGCCCATTCACAATATGCCGGACGGCACAAATATCAACGCCAACTGCGGCTCCACGCACATGGGAGAGTTGAAAGCCCGCGTGGTGTACGAGAAAGCGGATCTGGGGCTGGCATTTGACGGCGACGCCGACAGGATGTTGGCCGTAGATGAAAACGGAAAGATCGTGGAAGGCGACGAGATCATGGCGATCATCGGAAACCATATGAAGAGCCAGGGGAAACTGAAGCAGGATACGATTGTGGTGACGGTCATGTCCAATCTGGGCTTTACGCTGATGGCGAAGGAAAACGGGATTCATATGGAGGCCACGAAAGTAGGGGACAGATATGTGCTGGAGCGGATGCGGGAGATTCACGCAAGCCTCGGCGGAGAACAGTCGGGACATATCATTTTCCTGGATGAGAATACGACGGGGGACGGCCTGCTCAGCGCGCTGCATCTCCTGCAGGTGATCGTGGAGACCGGGAAACCGTTGTCGGAACTGGCGTCGATCATGCAGGTACTCCCGCAGGCTCTGGTGAACGCGAAAGTGGCAAACCATAAGAAAGAGCACTATATGGAGTACCCAGAGATATCTTCGGCGATCGCAAAGCTGGAAGAAAAGTTTGCCGGCGAGGGCAGAGTGCTGATCCGTCCCAGCGGAACGGAGCCGCTTGTGCGGGTCATGATCGAGGGAAAAGATCAGGAGCAGATCAGCAGGGAAGCACAGAAGCTGGCGAACCTGATACAGGATATTATGTTTTAAGGTAACAGTTCTGCCATCCTCAGCATGATGGGCGAATCATGCTTGCATGAATGAGCACATCTTGCCGAGGATGAGCGGGAGCGCCCGTTTATGAGCAAAGTTAGCTGCGTGAGCAGCGGGAAAGCACCGCAGGTGCCTTTGTGAATGGCGCGGGCAGAACTGTTACAGTCTAGTGTAACAAATATATTTTGTGGCTTGTTAGAACACAGTTTAGATGGTATAATGAAGAAAAGATTTGTGGAAGGGGACATATACTGCAGGGTCATGGAGAAGGATGGCCTGGCAGAATAAATATATTTGGGAGGTAAGTCACATGGTAAGCCAGAAGGTAGTTATCAAAAACCCGACAGGGCTACATCTAAGACCGGCAGGCATCCTATGCAAGGAAGCGATGCAATTCAAATCTCTTATAACTTTTACATTTCGTGAGAATACGGCAAATGCGAAGAGTGTACTGAGTGTACTCGGCGCATGTGTAAAATGTGGTGATGAAATTGTTATGACCTGCGAGGGCGAGGATGAGAAAGAAGCGCTGGAAGCTTTGATCGGAGCCATTGAAAGTGGTCTTGGAGAATGACAGAGCCATATGCAAAAGTAGTGTTAAGCCCGTGTGTCTCACATGGGCTTTTTTGCGGGAACAGATAACAGACAGCGGCAAAACGGGAACAGGAGGGCAAGATGTTAAATTACAAGCGTTATCAAAAGAATCCGGTGGTGGACTATCCGGAGAGGAAATGGCCGAATCTTGAGGTCGAGAAAGCTCCGATCTGGTGTTCGGTAGATCTGAGGGACGGTAATCAGGCTCTGATCGATCCGATGATCGTGTCGGAAAAGATCGAGATGTTTCAGTATCTGGTGAAGATGGGCTTCAAGGAGATCGAGATCGGTTTTCCCGCGGCAAGCCAGATCGAATATGATTTTCTGCGGCAGCTTGTGGACAGGAAACTGATACCGGACGATGTGCTGGTGCAGGTTCTGACACAGTGCCGTGAAGAGCTGATCGACCGCACTTTCGAGTCGATCCAGGGCTGTAAGCAGGCGGTCGTCCATATCTATAATTCCACGTCCACACTGCAGCGGGATGTGGTGTTCGGCATGGGCAGGGGGCAGATCATAGATATAGCCGTAAAAGGCACGAAGATGGTGAAGGAGAGGGCGGAGAAGTTCCCTGGAAAGATCGTGCTGGAGTACTCGCCGGAGAGCTTTACCGGGACGGAATTGGACTTCGCGCTGGAGATCTGTACGGCAGTGCAGGAGGCGTGGGGGCCGACAAAGGAAAATCCGATGATCATCAACCTTCCCTCCACCGTGGAGATGACGACTCCGAATGTTTTTGCCGACAGGATCGAGTGGATGAACACGCACTTTAAAGATCGCGAGAGCATCATACTCAGCGTACACCCGCACAATGACCGGGGCACCGGCGTGGCGAGCGCGGAGCTGGCGATGCTGGCTGGCGCGGAGCGCGTGGAGGGAACATTGTTCGGCAACGGCGAGCGCACCGGCAATGTGGATATCATGAATATTGCCTACAACATGTTCTCCCAGGGAATCGATCCGAAACTGGAGATCGAACATATCAATGAGATCATAGAGCTCTACGAGCGCTGCTGTAAAATTCCGATCCACCCCCGCCATCCCTACGCGGGAAAACTCGTGTTTACCGCGTTTTCCGGCTCCCATCAGGATGCCATCAACAAGGGTGTCAAGGCGATGAAGGACAGGGGAAGCGAGATCTGGCAGGTGCCCTATCTGCCCATTGATCCCGCGGATATCGGCCGCGAATATGAGCCGATCGTGCGCATCAATTCTCAGTCCGGCAAGGGCGGCGTCGCCTTTGTGATGGATACCTATTTTGGATTCAAGCTGCCGAAGGGCATGCAGAGGGAGTTTGCGGATGTGATCCAGAGAATCTCCGAGCATCAGGGAGAGGTTTCCCCGGATCAGGTGATGGAGAATTTCAGAGAGGAATATTTGAACAAGAAAGAACCGCTCCATTTCCGGAAACTGCGTGTGGATGACTTAAGCGATACGATCGACAGTGAGTTTGACACCCATGTGAAAGTCGTGTACACCGACCACGGCGAGGAACACAGTTTTGAGGCCGTGGGAAACGGGCCTATCGATGCGGTGCGGCGGGGTCTGGCGGAACAGCTTGGCGTCAACATAAAAGTGCTGGATTACGAAGAGCACGCACTGCAGAGCGGCTCCAATTCCCAGGCGGCTGCTTATATTCATCTGCTGGACGGTGAGACCGGCCATGTGACTTACGGTGTGGGGGTGAGCTCCAATATTACGAGGGCTTCCATCCGGGCTATCTTCTCGGCGATGAACAGATTGGGGCTGGGAGAAAAGTAAAACGAATTAAAAAGCCGGGCTGTTGTATGCCCGGCTTTTTAATTCTTCGTCTATTGATTTATCACTCAAAACTTGGCTTGGTACCTGCCTGTGCCACTGCGATATAGGTTTTACCTGTGTTCAGAACGATCTCATCGCCATTCATATCGTAGTACTTGGTCGGCGCATAATCGGAAGTCTTTGTCCATGTGATCGGAATCACTTTGCCTTTCGTGCAGAAGTAACCGGACTTTCCGCTGTCGATCATTGTGAAATCCTGGTAGTCTTTGTCATCCAGTCTCTTGCACTCTGTCATCTGTACGATAACATTGGCAAAGGTGAGCTGTTCACCGGTGGACTGATCGATCTGATCTTTGCCGTGGAGCGTCTTGTAGTAGACTCCCTCGGACTCGTTGTATTCCAGAGAAGACAATGTGACAGGAAATACATCGCTCAGATCAATTTTCGTAGCTGATTTCGCATCGCTGTAATCTTCCAGCGTATTGGGATGAGAAGAATTCGTGAAGGTAAAGTGATCTGCCTTCCAATATTCACTCCTGTGATCTTTCTCATATTTCTGTTTTTCAATAGCGCTGGTCAGCTTTTCGCCGGATGTATAGGCGTTGTGCGGGGCCTTTTTATCGTTGGAACGGAAAAATGCCTCGGAACCGGGAGCGACATTGGTATTGCCTGTGTGAGTGCCTGTGATATTGTTTACGTCTTCCCGCATAACCCAGGCGTCCGCATAGTAAGGACCTCCGAAATGTACGATGATGGAATCCCACTCCAGTCCAACCGGAACATAATAGTGGCGGACACTGCGGATGTTGCCGATTTTCTCCATATCCTGCCATCCCTCGATAATCGCCATCTGACGAGAAATACTGCCCTCTTCCATGATCTCATATAAAACGCCGGCGCTGCCGATCCCATACTGGGGCTGAGCCACGGCGTCAGTAGGCATCATAACGGAAATCGGCCTGGAGTTGGCAACTTCCTCTTTTACCCATAAATTGGTCAGGGAACTTCTCACATAGCCTTCGCCGGGAGCTTCCTCATCATCGACAAAAGTTTCTTCTTCCACCGGCTCGGAAGTTTCCTCTTCTGCGGCACCCGGAAGATCTTCCGCTTCCACGGTGATATCCTGTATGGCGGAAGTTTCTTCGCTCTCACCTTTTCCGCAGGCGGATAAACAGAGCGCTGAAGTCAATGCCGCAATCAGGAGAACATTACGTTTCTTCATTACTATAGTACCTCTCTTCCTTTTTCAATAATAATGTCATTGTCAGTATAGCACATTTTCATTTTTCAGTCATTAGAAAGTGTTAGAAATTCTACATTTTATTACATATTCTATGACCGAAAACAATTTCTGCAACTATTTAACAGATGCGCGAAAAAGTAAAAAGTTTATAAAGGAAATGCATAAACCAGATATTTTCCTCCGTTGGAAACTGTAAAAGTATCGTCCTGCCGAGCGGTGGAATTCAGCCGTTCTTCTAGGTAGTCGATCACCATACCGGCCTGCATTTCCATGTCGGAAGATGTGATAAGATATATGGCATCGCAATCGGCAAAATAGTCTTTTTCATATTGGTATAAAACAGGTGCGCCGGAATACCAGCAGCCGGTGATCACATTATTTCGTTTTCCGTAAATTTTCGTTTCAAAAGCGCTGCCGCGATAATAGATCAGAGCGCTGGCATCAATAAAGTAGCGTTTTTCAGTTTGATTGTTGCAGTAGGAAATTATATCCTGCATGCCCTGAAAGTAAATGGCTTCGTTGGCATTTTTTGCAGAAAGATGTAAATATTGGCTTTTAAAAGTTTTTGCAGCAAAAGGCAGCAATAGAATAAGGAGCAAAACAGACAGATGCTTCCGGAAAAAGCGGAGAGTCTGTCTCTTATTGACAGTGTGCGCGTTTCCATTTAGGACAGCCAGGAAAAACGTGCAGAGCAGCAGGGCGATCTCACCCAGATAAAGAGGAATCATTACTCTGGGCGGCGTCCGGCCCTCGCATAGCAGAAAGAGCCACAGCAGGCTTCGGGCGAGAAAAATTCCTCCCGCCGGAAGTAATAGGAAGAACGCTTGGTAAAAAATAACATAGAGAAGAAAAACCGCCCAGACTGTCAGCAGAAAAAAGTTCAGATCCCAGTATTCACGGGTCGTATAGCTTTTTCCAAATTGTTTCAAAACTTCGGATGTATCGAGAGCAGGATTTTCCGCCCGGGCGACTTTAGCAACTTCCAGCAGGCAGTCCCCGGAAAGGTTTTCTTCGATCATGGCATACTGGAGAAAAGCGTTATACTGTTTTTCTGTCACACCGTATCTCGGGAGTATATCCTGGACTTTGCTGTAATCCGGAATGGAGGCATAATCGGTGATCTCCGTCACGCCGTCGTTGATCTTTTTATACTCCCTCCATCCGGAAGAACTGTAAAAGATATAGTAGTTGGTTTTTCCGATGATCAGAATCAAGAGCAGCAGGAGAGCAATGTGGTACAGAGGGCGGCATTTTTTCAGCCATTCTTTTACGGAGAAAGCGCGGAAACGATACATTTTATGCTCCGCAAAGTAAAACCCGGCGAAAGCCAGAACCCCAAGAGGCTGGATCATAAGCATGGCATTGCTGCGCAGCAGGTAGGCGAGAAATTCCAGCAGAAAAAACACAAGGTAACGCGCCCTGCCTTCGGAATAGAGTAAGAGGCAAAGGTAGCCCGTTATGGCGAGCATGGCCGCAGTGGAGGTATACTGTATGTTTGCGATAATGTAAAAGCTGTCCATATATAAAAAGGCGCAGAGAATCAGGGCAAAGAACACATCTCTTCTGCTTCGGTAGCGGGAGAGCAGCGCGTCCGCGGTAAAAAAACTGCACAGAAACTGAAACAGCACAAGCATGCCGCCGTACCAGGGGATGTCGGTCGTTGCGCGGTAGAGAAGCGAGAGCACAAAGCCCAGAATATAATCCACATAGTAGGAATGGGGCTCCGGGACACCCGTCATGGAGCCGGAGAAGATTTCCGACAGAAGGCGGTCGTCGTTGGTCTCGAAAAAGATGCCGGCGAAGCGGTATATGAGGAAGATCCAGAGGGCTGCCATGAGGAGAGCGGCGGGGATGCGGTATTTTTTATTCATCGGGAACTCCTTGTAAAATAGTTTGTGAAAAGTCTGCCTGTGGCAGCAGACCACGTAAGTATAATAGCATAGTGCAGGCGTATTGTATAGAAATAATGGCGTACTTACTTGACAAACAGCATTTAAAGCTGTATTTTAGTATTATTAAAGTTCACGAAAATAATGAGGTGTAATTACATGAACAAGCAAGAGCTGGATATTCTATTGTCTTTGTCGTCCGGAGTGTATGATAGTCAGCGTGCTCTGGCGGAGAGAACGGGATATTCTCTGGGATTGATCAATCGATCAGTAAAAAATTTGGTGAAATGCGGTTATCTGGATGAAAAAATGTGTCTTACGGGATTGAGTCGGGAAAAATTGTCTGCAGGGCGTCCCCGGAATGCAATTATCCTGGCGGCTGGATTCGGGGTGAGAATGGTGCCGATCAATATGGAAACGCCCAAGGCGCTGTTGGAAGTGAGGGGCGAAAAGCTGATAGAGAGGCTTATAAAGCAGCTTCGGGAAGCGGGAATAAAGGAGATATATGTTGTCGTCGGGTTTAAAAAGGAGAGTTTTGAGTATTTGATCGATGATTTTGGAGTTAAGCTGATCGTAAATCCGGATTATGCGGCAAAGAATAATCTGTATTCTCTTTATCTGGCGTCCAGGCATATTTCCAACACGTATATTCTCCCCTGTGATCTGTGGTGTGAAGAGAATCTTTTCAGGCGGCAGGAGCTTTATTCCTGGTATATGGTCAGCGACAGAGCGGAGGAGGGAAGCGGCGTTCGGGTCAATCGAAAGATGGAGCTGGTAAGAACACAGGCGGAATTGCCGGGAAACGCCATGATAGGAATAAGTTATATATTGGAGAAAGATGCGGAGGAGATCCGCGATCGCATAAACGAATACTGCTCCGGCAGGAGATATGAGGATGCTTATTGGGAAGAAGTGCTGTATCAGAACGGCCGCATGACGGTATACCCAAGAGTAATCACTTCTTCCGGCATTGTGGAGATCAATACCTATGAACAGCTCCGGGAATTGGACAGTTCTTCGGAACAGCTGAGATCGGATGCCATTACCATTGCGGCAGAAGCTCTGTGTGTGAAAGAGGAAGACATAACAGGAATCTCCGTGTTGAAAAAGGGGATGACCAATCGCTCGTTTTCTTTTTGCTGCGGGGGAAAAAAATATATCATGAGAATTCCGGGGGAGGGAACGGAGCAGCTTATTAACCGCAGGGAGGAAGCGGAGGTCTACAGGGAAATACGGGAACAGAATATCTGCGACGAGGTCATTTATATCGACGCGGAAAACGGATATAAGATTACAGAGTATATACAGGGGGCGAGAGTCTGTGATCCCTGTGCGGAGAGCGACATCAGGAAATGTATGGAGAAACTGAGGAATTTCCATGCGCTAAAACTTGTCACGGCGCATGAGTTTGATATTTGGAAACAGATTGAATTTTACGAAAGCCTATGGGAAGGTGAGAGCTCTTCCTATAGAGATTATTTTCAGACGAAAGAGAGTGTGTTGTCGTTAAGACCTTTTACAGAGAAATATGCGGCGCAAAAGGTGTTGACGCACATTGATGCGGTTCCCGACAATTTTCTGTTTGTGGTAGATGAGAACGGAAAGGAAAGCATTCGGATGATAGACTGGGAATATGCGGGCATGCAGGATCCCCATATCGATATCGCCATGTTTTGCATTTATTCTTTTTATGAACGGGCGCAGGTGGATCATTTGATTGATCTGTACTTTGCGGAGGGGTGTGAGAAGACTTTGCGGATCAAGATTTACTGTTACATTGCGGCCTGCGGCCTGCTGTGGAGCAACTGGTGTGAATATAAGAGGAAACTCGGGGTGGAATTCGGAGAATATTCCCTGCGGCAGTATCGCTATGCAAAAGAGTATTACCGCATTGCCCGGGAGGAGATGAGAGAGATGGAGGAACAGGAACTTGCATGAAGTGAAACGCGCAATTATCGTTGCGGCAGGCATGGGAAAAAGGATGCGCCCGCTCACGCTGGAGACACCCAAACCGCTTATCAAAGTGAACGGAGTCAGGATGATCGATACGGTGATAAAAGGACTGCATGCCAACGGGATAGAGGAAATATACGTAGTAGTGGGTTATATGAAAGAAAAGTTTTTTTCACTGGAAATGGAATATCCGGGCGTCTCCCTGATTGAAAATCCGTATTATGACAGTTGCAATAATATCTCGTCACTGTATGCGGCAAGAGAACATATCGAAGAGTCTGTAATTCTGGATGCGGACCAGGTGATCTATAATGAAAAGGTGTTAGAAAAGACATTTGAGCGTTCCGGCTATAATTGTGTGTGGTCGGAGCGGGAGACGAAAGAATGGCTGCTCACGACAAAAGGCGGAACGGTGACGGGCTGCAGCCGGACGGGAGGAAAAGGAGGCTGGCAGCTTTACAGTATTTCGAGGTGGACAATGGAAGACGGAAGACGGCTGAGGAGACATCTGGAGACGGAATTTGAAAAAAAGAGAAATACACAAATATACTGGGATGATATAGCATTATTCTGCTATCCGGAAGAATATCAGCTCGGAATTTACAAAATGGAGCAGGGAGATGTCCTGGAGATAGATGACGTGGAAGAACTTGCGGAAACAGATAAAAGCTACGAAAAGTATGTGCGACAAGGAGAAAATGATGGGAAAAACTGAAAAAAACGGCGGGGACAAAAAGATTGACTGGATGATAACACTGGTACCCTTTGGCATTATCGTCATACTTTGTATTCTGTTTTTTTATATGCCGGAGGAATCGAACCGTGTGCTCGGACAGATCCGTTATCTGCTCGGGGATGTCTTTGGGACATATTATCTGGCAATTGGTCTGGGAACTTTTCTTTTTTCACTGTTTATTGCATTTTCAAGATATGGAAACGTTGTTCTCGGCAGTAAGAGTGAAAAGCCCAAATACTCTTTCTTTGTGTGGGGCTCTATGATGTTTACGGCAGGATTGGCGGCAGACATCTTGTTTTATTCTTTTTCGGAGTGGATCCTGTATGCCACGGATCCGCACATTGCGGAACTCGGAAGTGTTCAGGACTGGGCCAGCGTGTATCCGATATTTCACTGGAGCCTGATCCCCTGGGGATTTTATCTTGTGCTGGCGGTGGCTTTCGGCTTTATGCTGCATGTCAGAAAGAGAGAGAGGCAAAAATATTCGGAGGCCTGCCGTCCCATTCTCGGGAGGCAGACAGACGGTATATTGGGAAGGATCATTGATCTTTTGGCGGTTTTTGCGTTGCTGGCAGGAACTGCGACTACTTTTTCCCTGGCAACGCCCCTTATGGCGGGCATCATAAATGAACTTTTTCATGTGGAACTGAGCCGCAATATGGTCACGATCGTTATTCTGATCATAACATGTATTATTTACACATATGCGCTGCTCCACGGATTCGCCGGCATCAGCATTCTGGCAAAGTCCTGCATCTATTTGTTTTTTGGGCTGATCGCTTTTGTATTGTTGTTTGGAGGTGAAGCGGGCTATATTATAGAGACGGGTTTCTCGGCATTGGGGAGAATGGTGCAGAATTTTTTTGAGTTGGCGACTTTTACGGATCCTGAACGAACGACAAATTTCCCCCAGAACTGGACTATCTTCTATTGGGCCTACTGGATGGTGTGGTGTGTGGCGGCACCGTTTTTTATCGGAAGCATTTCGAAAGGCAGGACGATCCGTCAGGTGATCTGTGGCGGGTATCTGTTCGGGACAGGCTCCACGATCATCAGCTTTATTGTGCTGGGGAATTATTCTCTGGGAAAACAGATGGCGGGGGCAGCGGACTTTCTTGCGATATATGAGAGGGATGGAGACCTGTATGATGTGATCATCGCCACCGTCCGAACGCTTCCCTGCACGTCCTTTGTGCTGGTGCTTCTGCTTATCACGATGGTGGCTTTCTATGCGACGTCTTTCGACTCCATCGCATTGATAGGTTCCTGTTACAGTTACCATAAGCTTGGCGATGGTGAATCTCCGCATAAGCTTATAGAATTTATGTGGTGTATTTTACTGATTCTGTTGCCGATCGCCCTTGTGTTTTCGGACAGTTCCATGAATAATCTGCAGTCAGTCAGCATCATAGCAGCGTTTCCGATTGGAATGGTCATTGTTTTGATCGTGGCAAGTTTTATGAAGGATGTGAAAAAATATCTGGAATAAATTTGTATTTAAAGTGGTTGCGGATTTTATTTGATGGTTGTAGAATGTAATAGTCATAAAGGGCAGACAGAAGGGAGACAGGGAATGAATATATTGCTGTATATCGATCCGGGGACAGGGAGCATGCTTTTTGCAATTCTGATCGGAATAATCGGAACGCTGAATTACCTGATGAAAAACTGGATTGTAAAGCTGCGATTTGTGCTGAGCAGCGGCAAGAAAGTGGAGACGAATACGGACAAGCTTCCTTTTGTAATCTTTTCGGATGACAAGAGATATTGGAATGTGTTTGAGCCCATCTGCAGAGAGTTCGACAGGCGGGGAGTGGATATGGTCTATATGACGGCATCCCCGGATGATCCGGCGCTTGAAAATCCGTACAAACATATAAAAGGAGAATTTATTGGAAAAAATAACAGGGCTTTTGCCAAAATGAATTTTCTGAATGCAGGAATAGTGCTGTCTACAACGCCGGGACTGGATGTTTATCAGTGGAAACGCTCCAAAGATGTACAGTACTATGTGCATATGCAGCATGCGGCGAACGACATTTCAGGCTATCGGATGTTTGGAGTGGATTATTTTGATGCGGTGATGCTGTCTGGAGAGTATCAGGTGCAGGAGGTCAGAGATCTGGAAAAACTTCGGGGCCTGCCGGAAAAGGATCTGATAAAAATAGGGATTCCCTATATGGATGAAATGTCAAAAAGGCTGGAACAAGCGCCACAGGAAAAGATGGAGGGGCGCACGGTACTGCTGGCACCCTCCTGGGGGAAAAGTTCAATATTTCAGAAGTATGGCAGCAGGATCCTGGAAGTGCTGTTGAAGACGGGATATCATATTATTGTCCGCCCGCATCCGCAGTCGTTTAGCTCGGAGAAGGAGACCATAGAGAAGATCATGCGGGATTATCCCGCATCCGATCAGTTGGAATGGAATCAGGATAACGATAATTTTGAGGTACTCAAGCGGGCCGATATTCTGGTGTCGGATTTTTCCGGTATCATTTTTGATTTTTCTCTGGTATATGACAAGCCTGTCATCTATGCGGACACGGAATTTGACAACAGTCCCTATGATGCGTGGTGGTTAGATACGCCGTATTGGACATTTACGGCGCTGCCCCGGATTGGTCAGAAACTGACGATGGATAATCTGGATTCCCTGAAGGAAATGATAGATGAGTGTATTCAGGATCCGAAGTACGCAAAAGGGCGGCAGGAAGCAAGGGAAGAGACGTGGGAGTATAAGGGGGAAGGGACAGAACGGGCGGTAGAGTATCTGCTGGATAAGTATGAAACGCTAACGCAGGTGGCGGAGGAAAAGTAAAATGTCTTTTCTGGAGATATTGGATACATTGCTGCTAAAGCCTCTGTATCTGCTGTTTGAAATAATTTATGTTATGGCCAATAAGGTGATCGGCAATCCGGGATTGTCGATCATTGTGCTGAGTTTATTTATGAATTTTCTGGTCTTGCCGTTATATATGAGGGCAGATAAGATACAGGAAGAAGAACATGCGTTGGAAAAGAAACTTCAAAGAGGAGTGGAGCACATTAAAAAGACGTTCAGCGGAGATGAGCGTATGATGATGTTGCAGACCTATTACAGGCAGAACAATTATAAGCCTGTCTATGTTCTGCGCAGTGCGGTTTCATTGTTTCTGCAGATTCCGTTCTTTATTGCCGCCTATCGTTTTCTTTCCGGACTGCAGCTCTTAAATGGAGTTTCTTTCGGACCGATCGCCGATCTCGGAAGAGCGGACGGAATGGTGCAGCTGGGAGGGCTGACAATCAATCTTTTGCCGGTCATTATGACCGCAGTGAATCTGATATCCTGCGTGATCTTCACGAAGGGTAGTCCGTTGAAAGCGAAGCTGCAACTGTATATCATGGCGCTGTTTTTTCTGGTGTTTCTATACAGCTCACCGGCAGGACTTGTCTTTTACTGGACGCTGAACAATGTTTTTTCATTGGTGAAGACGATTTTTTATAAATTGAAAAATCCGGGGAAGGTATTGAGCGTAATATGCTCTGCCGGTGGAATCTTGCTGGCAGTCTTCAGTCTCCTCTTATATCGGACATTAATGTTGAAAAAGGCAGCATTTCTTTTAGGGATTGCAGTATGCCTGGAACTGCCGTTGCTCTATAGTATCGCGAAGGGCAGGATAAAATGGAAGGGCACACAGAATGCGGCGAGTAAAAAGGTGTTTTTTTCCGGCGGAATATTTTTGGCGGTTTTGACGGGAGCTCTGATTCCCTCTGCGGTAATCGAAGCGGCTCCGCTGGATTTTGTAGAGATTACCGATTTTTACAATCCACTGTGGTTTGTTGTGAGTTCCTTTTGCCTTGCTCTTGGCGTATTTGTCGTCTGGGCGGGAGTATTTTACCATTTGGTTAAGCCGGCGGTGAGGAAGTATTTTGACGGGGTGGTATGGATCCTCTCAGGGATATTTGGAGCGGATTATATGTTTTTTGGGAGAGATATGGGCGTGATCAGCGCGCAGCTGGAATTTGAAAAAGGGCTGGTATTTGCAGGGATGGATCATCTGAAGAATCTGGCGGTGATCGCGGCTGTCATATTGATACTTTATGTGATATACAAATACCGGATAAAACTGGTTTCGGAAGTGTTGGTTGTTGGGACTCTGGCGATTTTTTGCATGACGGCTGTGAATGTGGCAGGGATAACTACAGATGTTAACAATGTGAAAGAACGAAATCTGGAAGATTATATGACGGTGCCGAGACTGACATTGAGCAAAACGGGTAAAAATGTAATAGTGCTTATGCTCGACAAGGCCATAGGTGAGTATATTCCATATTTTATGCAGGAAAAGCCGGAATTGGAGGAGCAGTTTTCGGGATTTACTTACTATGCCAATACGGTATCCTTCGGGGCATACACTAATTTCGGAACGCCGGCTCTTTTTGGCGGGTATGAGTATACACCAGTGGAAATGAATAAACGAAATGAAGAGAAGATGGTCACAAAGCATAATGAGGCGCTGAAAGTGATGCCAGTGCTGTTTGATCAAAACGGATATGAAGTGACGGTATGTGACCCCCCTTATGCAGGCTATAAGTGGATACCGGATTTGTCGATTTATAATGAGTATCCTGAAATTCAGAAATATGTACTGACCGGTAAGTTTACAGAAAATTATACGAACAGACAAAAAATAGAGAATAATCATCGAAATTTTTTCTGCTATGGCATCTTAAAAAGTGCTCCGCTCTGCCTTCAGAGAACGATATATGATTATGGAAGATATAATCAGGCGGAGAGTAAGGTGTCAACCGAGTCAAAACAGGTAGCGACAGGCCTGTTTCACTCAGTCGGCGTGGCGGCCGCTTTTATGGATAATTATAATGTGCTGGAAGCACTCCCCAGTATTACAGATACCGTAGATGAGGACAAGAATACGTTTCTGATGATGTCGAATGCGACACCTCACGATACCATGCTGCTGCAGGAACCTGATTATGTTCCGGCCCAGGAAGTGGACAATACGGAGTATGAAAAGAATCATCAGGGCAGGTTTACAGTCAACGGGCGAACGCTGCGAATGGAGACAAACATACAGATGACATCCTATCAGGCGAATATGGCAACCATTATCCAGCTGGGGAAATGGTTTGATTATATGCGCGAGGAAGGGGTTTATGAGAATACCAGAATTATTTTGGTCGCGGATCACGGCAGAAGTACACTGTACGAGGAAGATGAACATAGATTGGGAGAGAGTGATATATTGTCCTATTATCCTTTGTTAATGATGAAAGATTTTGGCAGCAGTGGTTTTGTGACATCAGAAGAGTTTATGACAAACGGCGATGTACCGACTCTTGCGACAAAAGATATTATCGAGAACCCGATAAATCCGTTTACAGGAAAAACAATAGATAATTCCGAGAAAACAGCACATGATCAGTATATTATTTTTTCGGATAAATTTAATGCGGAGGAGAATAACGGAACTACGTATCTTCCTGCAAAATGGTATTCCGTGCATGATGATATGAGGGTGGCGGATAACTGGAAACTCATATCCGGGGAAGAAGTGGTGCTTCCGCCGATGGAGGATGAAAAATAAACAGGAAGAATTATATTGCGGGCAAAAGATAAAAATGATAAAATGCTAGGGCAGATAATACAGAGGGCAGTATAAATGAAAAAACAAGTGAAAATAAAAAAATGGCTTCAGGGAATAGATGGAATGATAATACTTGAAATTGTAGCAGTATGTATTATGCTAATACCTGTTTTTATCATATCCTTTTATACGATTCCATCAGCAGATGATTTTGTCAATAGTGTCACGATAAGAACGAGTATGCAGAACCATCGTTTCTACATAAGTGCGGCAATAAGTGAAGTGATTTATTATTATAAAAATGTCAGTGGATATTTTTTCGGAGCTTTTTTAAATTTTTATATTTCTCCGCTTTTACGTGGGGGGATGGGAGCATTGCGTTTAACGGTTTTTTTGCTTAATCTTTATTTCTTTGTATCATTATATTTTTTTATAAACGAATTTCTCAGATTTTTTTATAATATAAGAAGTTTAAAAGTAATACTTTTCGTTTATACTCTTGTTCTTTTTATATTTATAAACTGTAAATATAATTCAGAAATGACATCCTGGTATTGCACTATGATAGGGTATATTTTCATAGTGGCCTGTACGTTCTGGGGAATTATATTTTTTTTAAAAGCAATACAGAGCGGAGAAATCAAATACGCAGTCCTATCATCTGCAGTAGGTTTTTTGGCGAGTGGAGGAAGCCTGAATTTAACGGCTTTAAATTGTGGAATGTATCTTTTAGTAGCGTATTTTGGATACAAGGCGTATCAGAAGAAAAAAATTTCGACTATTTGCTTTGTAAGTGCGCTGGCAGGAGCTATTATAAATGCTGTTGCTCCAGGAAATTTTATCCGGCATGGAGTAGATAGCTATCCGGTTTTCAGAGCATTATACGTTGCGAATTACCATGTAAAACAGGAAATGCAGGAATTAATGTTTCATTCGCCATTTATTTTGCTATTGTGTATTTTTTTTGTTCTGATGTTGAAAACAATTCATAATCCGAGAAACATAAAGGGAAGAAGTTTGATTATCTTTGCAGGCATTATTATGTTGGGGGCCGCCGTAGTTAATTTTCCGGTATGTTTGGGTTATATAGAGAGTTATTTTCCAGACCGGTGTGTTTGGGTACAAAATTGCGTTATTTATTTAGGCGCTTTTGCTTGGACTGCGTGTCTGGCAGAATGGGTAAAGGGGAAATTTTATGATCTGGAGATAAAAAAGGATGTTATGATATGCATCTGTATCAGTTTTTTACTTTATGGATGTAATCTGTGTGTAATAAGGGATCCTTCAGATTATCCGACACTTGATATGATTAAGCAGATTGCCAGTGGGGAGATAGCAGGTTATGTGGACTATTGGGAAGGTGTGCTTCAGGAGATAGAATACTCCGAAGAAAGCGAAGTGGTTGTGACTCGAGAAGAGATCAGAAGCAATACTTTTATTCGTGATCCCGATCTTTCTTTTGATAAAGATTATGAAATGAATGTAGGGATTGCCCGATATTACGGAAAGGATTCTGTTTATATAACGATTGGAGCGGAAGAATGAACAGATTAAAAATAGGTGTAATCGGCTGCGGACATATGGGCTGCAATCACGTCAGAATATTATCGGAAGAGTTCTGTTTTGAACTTGTTGGTATTTATGACAAGTCAGAAAAACAGGCCGAACAAATTTCGGAACAATTCCATGTAAAAGCATTTAAAACGCCGGAGGAACTTTTAGAGGAAATAGAAGCTGTTGTCATAGCGGTTCCTTCTTCTCTTCATAGAGAGATGGCTTTTCTGGCAGCAGAGCATCATGTGCACACACTGGTCGAAAAGCCCATTGCACTGAATGTGTCTGACGCAGAACTGATTGTGAATAAGTTCAAAGAAAAGGGGCTGAAGCTGGCAGTCGGTCATGTGGAGCGCTTCAATCCGGTGATAGTAGAACTGGAAAAGATATTAAACAGTGACCAGATTTTTTTTGTAGAAGCACACAGGTATAGTCCTTTCAGCGGCAGTGGCAGAATTACAGACACCAGTGTAGTAGAAGATTTGATGGTGCATGATATTGATCTTGTATGCGGTCTTATGCGTCCATATCAAGTGACAGATATTCGCGGCAACGGGGAGAAGATTCAGTCGAACAGGACTGATTTTGCCACATGTATGTTGGATTTTGGAGAAAATGCGCATGCTGTCATCAATGCAAGCCGCGTATCCCAGAATAAAGAACGTGGCCTGACGGTACACACGCAGGACAGATGTATTTATGCGGACTTACTGACAAGGACTCTGTCGATTGCAAGAAATACGAATATCGTCGTAGACGGATTGAATGCAAATTCTTATACACAGGACAGTGTGGTGCAGAAAATATTTGTGCCGAGCAGAGAACCTCTTCGTGAAGAGCTGTTATCACTCTATGATTCTATTGTGCAGGATAAGCCGGTGAAAGTGGATGGGGGGGCAGGTCTGGAAGCGGTAAAGATATGTGAAGAAGTAGTCAGGAGAATTGACAACAGAAGAGTCATACAGGGAGATAAAGATTGAAAATGAGAAGCAGAGGGTATCCATTACCTGAATTACACAACAAATAAGCCATCTTTCGGTGGC